>NZ_AUMO01000038.1 GCF_000430725.1 Azohydromonas australica DSM 1124 | reverse complement strand
CAGCACGAAGATGATCAGATTGATGATGGTGTGTGAGACTTCCACGGCTTCAGCTCCTCTTGACTTGGCCGTCCTGCGTCATCAGGCACGCGGCCACGATGTCGTCATCCATGGGCACGTTGACGCTGGTCGCATCCTTGGGCAGCACGAGCTTCAGGAAGTCCAGCACGTTGCGCGCGTACAGCGCCGAGGCGTCCGCCGCCACGAGCGCGGGCAGGTTGGTCTCGCCGACGATCGTCACGCCGTGCGCCTGCACGATCTGCCCGGGCACCGTCAGCGCGCAGTTGCCGCCGTTGGCCGCCGCGAGGTCCACGACCACCGAGCCGGGCTTCATGGACTGCACCATCTCCGCCGACACCAGCTTCGGCGCCGGGCGTCCGGGAATGAGCGCCGTGGAGATCACCACGTCGGCCGCCGCCACGCGCTTGGCCACCTCGGCGCGCTGCCTTGCCAGCCAGCTCTCGGGCATCGGGCGCGCATAGCCGCCCACGCCCTCGGCCGCTTCCTTCTCCTCGGCCGTCTCGTAGGGCACGTCGATGAACTTGGCGCCCAGCGACTCGACCTGCTCCTTGACGGAGGGGCGCACGTCGGAAGCCTCGATCACCGCCCCGAGCCGCTTGGCCGTGGCAATGGCCTGCAGCCCCGCCACGCCCACACCCAGGATCACCACGCGCGCGGCCTTCACGGTGCCCGCGGCAGTCATGAGCATCGGGAAGAATTTTTGATAGCGGTCGGCCGCGATGATCACGGCCTTGTAGCCGGCGATGTTGGCCTGTGACGAGAGCACGTCCATGCTCTGCGCGCGCGTGGTGCGCGGTGCGGCCTCCAGCGCGAAGCCGGTCACGCCGGCGGCGGCCAGGCGCTCCAGGCCTTCGCGGTCGAAGGGGTTGAGCATGCCGACCACGGTGGCGCCGCGCTTCATCAGCGCCAGCTCGTCCGGGTCGGGTGAGCGGACCTTGAGCACCAGGTCGCAACCCAGGGCCGCCTTCGCGTCCACCACCTCGGCCCCCGCGGCGCGGTAGGCCGCGTCGGGTGCGGCGGCGGCCACGCCGGCGCCGGACTGCACGAAAAGCTGGTGGCCCTGGGCCTTGAGCTTTTTCGCAGCTTCCGGGGTCGCGGCGACGCGAGTTTCTCCAGCCGCCGTCTCCAGCGGTACTCCAATCAGCATGGCTAGCCTCCTGAACCATTTACGATTACAAATACATCAGCACCCAACAGCCGCCAGGAACAGGCTGAAGTGCGAAATAACCCACAACGCGAATGGCGGGACTCTTGTTTGCCAATCGGGTTTACCCCTAAACTTCTTCTCAACCCTCCAAAACCAAGCCGAGTCGAATATGAAGTCCACCACCATTTCGTCGTCGAACACTTATTCGCGCACGCAAACGGCTTCCCCGAACGCTGCCTGGAGCGAACTTTTCGCGGCCATGCCCATCGGCATCGTCTATCACGCGGTGCGCGAGCTGTTGCACAAGCGCAACCACAAGCGCCTGGTGCTGCAAGCCTTCAAGCGTTGATCAGCCCTCCCCGAATGGGACGATCCGCCTGATCAGTGGCGCACCGTCGCTGATCAGGAACTCCTTGAACGCCTGCGCCACCGGCGGCAGGCGCTTGCCCTGGCGATGCACCACGTACCAGTGGAGCATCAGCGGGAAACCCTGGACATCGAGCGCACACAGGCTGCCCGATGCCAGCTCGCGCGAGATCGTGTGCGCCGACAGGAAGCTCAGTCCCATGCCGGCCATCACGGCCTGCTTGATGGTCTCGGTGCTGCGGATCTCCATCGCGATGTTGAGACCCGACAGGTCGCCACCAAAACCCTCCTGCATTGACTTCCACGTGTCCGAGCCGCGCTCGCGCACCAGAAAGGGCTGGCGCATGACCTCGCCCAGCTCCAGCCGCGGGCGCCCGGCCAGCGGGTGGCCCGGCGGCGCGACGATCACGTAGGGGTGCGGCGCGAAGGCCTCGTGCACGATGTCGAGGTCCTGCGGGGGCCGCACCATCACCGCGAGGTCGGTCCGGTTCTCGGCGATGTGCGCCAGCAGGCCGTCCCGGTTGTGCACCGTGAAGTTGAGCTGCACGCCGGGGTGCCGGCCCACGAAGTCCACCAGCAGCCGGGGAAAGAAGTAGTCCCCCGCGCTGATCACGCCCACGTTGAGCTTGCCGCCCGAGACGCCGCTGAACTGCGCCATCGCGGCCTCGGCGGCTTCGAACTGCAGGATGATCGACCGGCTGATGTGCAGCAGCTCGGTGCCCGCGGGCGTCAGGTACACCTTCTTGCCGAACTGCTCGAACAGCGGGTGCCCGGCGTGTTCCTCCAGCTTGCGCACCTGTATGGAGACGGCGGGCTGCGTCAGGTACAGCTCCTCGGCCGCACGCGAGTAGCTCAGGTGCCGGGCCACCGACTCGAACACCTTGAGCTGCCTGAAGGTCGCGTGCTTCACGTTGCAGTGTCCTGGTCAGCCGCCATGCGCCCTGGGTTGGCCCGCCTGCCGGTCCGGCTCAGGCCGCCAGCCGCTCCGTTTCCAGCAGCCGCACCTGCCCGCGCTGCTCGCTCATGGTCCGGGCCAGGAGCTTGACCAGGATGTGCACGGCGTCGATGTGCGGTGTCGGCGTGTCCGTCAGCCGCGCCAGCTCCACCACCGAGCCCACCAGCGCGTCGATCTCCGGTTCGCGCCCGGCCTCGACGTCCTGCAGCATCGAGGTCTTGTGCTTGCCCACCTTCTCGGCGCCGGCGATGCGCTTTTCCAGCGGCACGCGGAAGCTGATGTCCAGCTTGTGCGCCACCTCCTGGGCCTCGCGCATCATGGACGCGGCCAGCCCGCGCGACAGCGGGAAGCGGCAGATGTCCTCCAGCGTCGAGTGCGTGAGGCTGCTGATCGGGTTGAAGGTCAGGTTGCCCCACAGCTTGAGCCAGATCTCGGCCCGGATGTTGTCGAGCACCGGCGCCTTGAAGCCGGCGTTCTCGAAGCAGCGCGCGATGGCCTGCACGCGCGGCGTGGTGCTGCCGTCGAGCTCGCCCAGCGGGAAGCGGTCGCCCTCCACATGCCGGATCACCCCCGGCGCCACCAGCTCCGACGCCGGATAGACCACGCAGCCGATGACGCGCTCGGCCGGGATGCCCGCGGCGATGGCGCCGTTCGGGTCGACGCTGCTCACGCGCGTGCCCTCGAAGCGGCCGCCGTGGCGCTGGAAGTACCAGTAGGGGATGCCGTTCTGCATCGTGACGATCGCGGTCTCGGGGCCGAGCAGCTTGGGCAGCTCGGCGACCACGGGCTCCACCTGGTGGGCCTTCATCGCCAGGATCACCAGGTCCTGCGGCCCGGCCTCGGCGTAGTCGTCGGTGGCGCGCACCTCGCTGGCCGTGTGTTCCCAGCCGTCGGCGGTGACCAGCTTGATGCCGTGCTCGCGGATGGCCTCCAGGTTGCGGCCACGCACGATGAAGGTGACGTCCTCGCCCGCGAGGGCCAGCTTGGCGCCGACCAGGCCGCCGATCGCGCCGGCGCCGATGATTGCGATCTTCATGGACAAGCTCTCCTGTGGTTGAAATCTGGGGCCGGGCTTCAGCCCAGGCGGTTGCTGAGGCGGCCGATGCCCTCGATCTCGACCTCGACCAGGCTGCCGGGCTTCATGGAGCCCACGCCCACCGAGGTGCCGCACAGGATCACGTCGCCGGGCAGCAGGGTCATGTCCTGCGAGATCAGGCTCACCAGCCGCGGCACGGGGAAGGTCATGTCGCTGATCGGGTAGTCCTGGCGCACCTGGCCGTCGAGCAGCGTCCGCACGCGCAGCGACTGCGGATCCAGCCCGGTGGCGATGGCCGGCCCCATGGGGCAGAAGGTGTCGAAGCCCTTGGCGCGCGTCCACTGGGCGAAGGAGGCGTCGCGGTTGAGGATCTCGGCCTGCGTCACGTCGTTGGCGCAGGTGTAGCCAAAGACGGCCTCCAGGGCCTGCGCCTCGCTCGCGCCGCTGCAGCGGCGGCCGATGACGATGCCCAGCTCGCCCTCGAACACCACCTTGCCGCCGCAGCGCGGCACGGCGATGGGCTCCCCGTGCGCCGACCACGAGTTGGGCGACTTCAGCAGGTACAGCGGCTCCTCGGGCAGCCCCAGGCCCAGCTTGGCGCGCAGCGCGCCGAAGTTGTTCCACATCGCGACCACCTTGCTCGGCTGCGTGGGCGCGAGCAGGCGCACGTCGGCCAGCCTGAAGCTGCGGCCGGTGGCCTCGTGGCGGGTGAACAGGTCGCCGGCGTGCTCGTGCACGCGTTCGCCGTCGAGCCGGCCGAAGCCCGGGCGGCCGTCGAATTCGTAGCGGATCCAGAGGGTGTGCATGAAGGCTCCTCGCAGCTCGGTTCGGATTCAGTCGAAAGGCAGGCAGGCGGGCTGTACGGCCGCGGCGACGAGTTCGCCCATCGCGCCGGGATGGCGCGTGACGGCCACGCCCTTGGGCCGCACGCCCAGGCCCGGCTTGAACATCACGACGGGCTTGCGCATCCACTGCTCGATCCAGTGCGCGCACTCGGTGTCTGCGTCGGCGCCCAGGCTGCCGGCCACGAGCACGGCGTCCGTGCCGGGATCGGCCTCGAACAGGCGCAGCAGCTCCACCGGGCGCAGGCCGGCCACCTCTTCGGCGCCGCCGTGGCCCAGCGCCACCACCGTGGACTCGCCGAGCCCGTAGGTGGCGAGCTGGGTGGCCGCCAGGCTGATCAGGATGGGCGAGCTGGACAGCACGCCGATGCGCCCGCGCTGCAGGCCGTGGCCGGGAATCGCGCCGAGGTGGATCTCCCCCGGCGTGACCACGCCGCTGCAGCCGGCCAGCAGCCGCGTGGAGCTGCCGCGGAGCCGGCGCTGCACGCGCTGCAGGTCCGGCGCCGGGACGCCCTCGGTCATGCACAGCACCAGGCCGATGCCGGCCTCGACGGCCTCCTCGATCGCGTCGGCGGCATGGGCCGGCGGCACGCAGATCACCGAGACGGTGGCCGCGGCCCAGGCCTTGGCCTCCCGCACGCTGCCGAACATCGGCAGCCCGTCGGGCAGGTGCTCCACCGGGTCGCCGTAGGCCACGCCGGCATGGAAGCGGGAGCGGCCCGCGCTGCCGCCGGCGCGCCAGGCGGCGCTGCAACCCGGCCCGGAGCCGTCGTCGCCGCCCTGCAGGATCACGCGGCTGTGCTTGTTGACGAGGATGGCCATCGCGGCACCGCCTTCCGTCTCAGATGCCGAGCTCGCAACCGGTCAGCTTGGACCAGTCGCACGAGGGGAGCGCGCACGGCTTGTGGCGCTGCATGCACTCCTGGATCGCCCGGGCCAGAAAGTCCGCGTCATAGGCGGTCAGCAGGTGCGGCTGGCGGGTCTGGAGGTAGTGGCGGATCCGGGTCTCCGCTTCAGGGCTGTGGCGCAGCAGGCCGGCATAGGTTTCGGTGTCCCAGAACCAGCGCAGTCCCAGCTCGTAGAACGCCGCGTTGTAGGCGTTGCGCTCGATTTCCTCGGTCCGGAATTCCGGCGGCAGGTCGTTGAACATGGCCTTCTCCTTGAGAGTATCGGGATGGACAAAACCACTGTAGGGAGCTGCGTGGATATAGGACAGTTAATTGTTTTTGGTTTGACGATAAATGGCCGTTTATGGTTTTCTGGGCGCGACGGGGCCTGAATGTCCAACGCAGCGGGACATTCACGGACAAATTCAGGAACAGGAAAAACTCTTGCCGCCGCCGATGGCCGGACGCAAATAGACCTTGTCATTCCCGCTCAGGCGGCTGCCATGGGCAGCGCCTTGCACGGGAATGACGAAGCAGTGGGTCGGGGCGTGTCGGCCGGCGGCCCGGCTTCAGATCGCGCCGTCCGCCCGCAGCACTTCGAGGTCGTGGGCGTCGTAGCCCAGCTCCATGAGCACCTCCTCGGTGTGCTCGCCCAGCAGCGGCGCGCGCAGGACTTCGGTCGGGCTGTCGGAGAGCTTGATCGGGTTGCCCACCGTGAGGTGCTTGCCCCGCGTCGGATGCTCCACCTCCACCACCGTGCCGCTCTTGCGCAGCCACGGGTCCTCGGCGATCTCCTTCATGGACAGGATCGGACCGCAGGGGATGTCGTACTCGTTGAGGATCTCCATCGCCTCGAACTTGGTCTTGGTCATCGTCCACTGTTCGATGCGCGCGAAGATGGGCTTGAGGTGCAGCAGCCGCGCCTGCGGCGTCGCGTACGCCTCGTCGGTGATCCAGCCCTCCTCGCCGATCACCTTGCACACCGACGGCCACACCGCCGCCTGCGTGATGAAGTAGATGTAGGCGTTGGGGTCGGTCTCCCAGCCCTTGCAGCGCAGGATCCACCCCGGCTGCCCGCCGCCCGAGGCATTGCCGGCGCGCGGAACGGCCTCGCCGAACTTGCCGTCCGGGTACTGCGGGTACTCGTGCAGCGAGCCGGTGCGCTCCAGGCGCTGCTGGTCGCGCAGCTTCACGCGGCACAGGTTCAGCACCGCGTCCTGCATCGGGGCCAGCACCTTCTGGCCGCGGCCGCTGTGCGTGCGCTGGTACAGCGCGGCGAGGATGCCCAGCGCCAGGTGCAGCCCGGTGCCGCTGTCGCCGATCTGCGCACCGGTCACCACGGGCGGGCCGTCCTCGAAGCCCGTGGTCGAGGCCGCGCCGCCGGCGCACTGCGCCACGTTCTCGTAGACCTTGCAGTCCTCGTAGCGGCCCGGGCCGAAGCCCTTGACCGAGGCGACGATCATGCGCGGGTTGAGCTTGTTGATGTGCTCCCAGCTCAGCCCCATGCGCTCCATCGCGCCGGGCGCGAAGTTCTCGACCAGCACGTCGCACTGCTTGATCAGCGTCTCCAGCACCTGCTTGCCCTTGGGCTTCTTGGTGTTGAGCGTCACCGAGCGCTTGTTGTGGTTGAGCATCGTGAAGTAGAGGCTGTCCACGCCCGGGATGTCGCGCAGCTGCCCGCGCGTGGCGTCGCCCTCGCCGGGGCGCTCCACCTTGATCACGTCGGCGCCCAGCCAAGCCAGGAGCTGGGTACAGGTGGGACCCGACTGGACGTGCGTGAAGTCCAGGATGCGGACGCCGCTCAAAGCCTTGCTCATGTGTGACCCCTGTTGATGCGTTGATCGGTGTGGTGCGCGTGCGTCGCGCTCATGCGGTGTCGCCGGGCTGCGCCAGGCGGGCTTCCAGCTCGGTGATGCGCTTGCGCAGCGCGCGCTCGTCCTGGAAGCGGGAGGTCTCGTCGCGGATGATGGCGCCCACGCCTTCGACCTGGCCCTGCTCTGCCTTGAGCAGCGCCACCGTGAAGGCGATGGACAGCGTGTGGCCGTCCTTGTGCAGCGCCGGCACGCGCAGCAACGTGCTGCCGTAGCGCGTCTGTCCGCTGCTCATCGTCTTCTCGTAGCCGTCCCAGTGGCGGCCGCGCTGGCGCTCGGGAATGATGATGTCGAGCGAGCGGCCCAGCGCCTCGGCTTCGCTGAAGCCGAAGATGCGCGTGGCCGCCGCGTTCCACAGGACGATGTCGCCCTTGCCGTCCGTGACGACCACCGCGTCACCCATGGACCGAACCAGCTGTTCGAAATCGACTGCAGCCATGGCCGTCTCCTTCAAGACTCAGGCCACGCCGGCGGCGTGGAAGGTGGCGACGTTGCCGGCAGCGGCACGGGCCGGCGTGAAGTTGCTGATGCAGCTACTTCCCAGAGGTCTCTTCATCGTCACGCTCCTATGGTGTGGATGGACGGCTGTCCAACCAACTTGGGAGCTATGGTAGAAATCCGCTCTTCTTTTCGCCGTTGACTGCGGTCAAGCGGTCCCATCAGTAAATACCCCAGGGTGGTAAGCAGTGACTGCTCTGACTTCCTCCGTAGAGAACCACCGGCAGCGCAACGTCATTCACGTGCAGCTGAAGCAGAACATCGTGCTCAAGGAGATGAGCGACGGTGAGCGCGACGAGCTGGAGGCGATGCTCGAAGTGCGCGACTTCAACAAGGGCGACTACCTGCTGCACCAGGGCGTGCACGAGATGGAGCAGTACTTCATCCTCGACGGCGTGCTCAAGCGCGCGGTCACGAACGCCGATGCCAAGGAGATGATCCTGCGCTTCGCGGGCCAGAACGACATCGAGACCAGCTACGCCGCGTGGCGGCTGAACACGCCCACGCCCTACAGCATCATCGGCGTGAACAAGGGGCGCGTGGCCAAGCTGCCGATGCCCAGGTGGGTCGAGTTCATGGACCGGCACCCGAAGTTCAAGGCGGTGTTCGAGTACCACGTGATGCGCATCATGAGCGAGATCATGGCGCACACGATCACGCTGCACCTGCTAGACGCGCCCGGCCGCGTGCATCGTTTCATGCGAAAGCATCCCGACGTCAGCGAGCAGATCCCGCGCAAGGAGCTGGCCGCGCACCTGAACCTCACGGCCGAGACGCTGAGCCGGCTCAAGCAGCGCGGCAAGATCTGAGCGGCTAGCGCGGGCCGATGCCGTACCGGCGCAGCCGCTGCGCGATGGCCGAGTGCGAGGCCCCCAGCCGCTCGGCCAGCTTGCGCGTGGACGGGAACTGCGGATACAGCCGCTCCAGCAGCGCCTTTTCGTAGCCGGCCACCGCCTCGTCCAGCGTGCCGACGGCTTCGAGCGCCGGTGTGCCGGGATCGGCCCCGGCGCCGGCCAGCTCCAGGTCGTCCACGTCGATCATCGCGGCCTCGCTCATGGTCACGGCGCGGAAGATCACGTTCTGCAGCTGGCGCAGGTTGCCGGGCCACGGATTGGCCAGCAGCGCGGCGCGCGCGGCCGGCGTCAGCCGCGCCGTGGGCCGCCCGGTCTGGGCGCAGGCGCGGGCCACGAACACCTCGGCCAGCGGCACGATGTCCTCCCTGCGCTCGCGCAGCGGCGGCACCTGCAGGTGCAGCACGTCCAGGCGGAACAGCAGGTCCTGCCTGAAGTTGCCGGCAGCAACCATCTGCTCCAGCGCGCGGTGCGTGGCGCTGATGATGCGCACGTCGGCCTTGAGCTCCCGGTCGCCGCCGACGCGCCGGAAGCTGCCGTCATTTAGGAAGCGCAGCAGCTTGGCCTGCAGGTAGGGCGACATCTCGCCCACCTCGTCCAGGAACACGGTGCCGCCGTCGGCCAGCTCCAGCAGCCCGGGCTTGCCGCTGCGCAGCGCACCGGTGAAGGCCCCCGGCGCATAGCCGAACAGCTCGCTCTCGGCAAGGCTCTCGGGCAGCGCCGCGCAGTTGAGCGCGAAGAAGGGCTCGCCGCGCCGCCGGCTGCCGGCATGGCAGGCATGCGCCAGCAGCTCCTTGCCGGTGCCCGTTTCGCCGTGGATGAGCAGCGGCGCGTCCACCTGCGCCATGCGCGCCGCGCGCTGCTTGAGCTGGCGGATGGCCGGCGACTCGCCCAGGATCGACTCGAAGCCGCCGGCGCTGTAGTTCTGCAGCGCGCTCAGCCGCTCGCCGATGCGGTGCGGCGCGTGCAGCGTCAGCACGGCACCGGCCACCGAGCCGCCGGGCTCGTGCAGCGCCACGCTGTCGAACATGAACGGCTCACCGGCGATGTGCACCTCGGTGGGCGCCAGCCGGTAGCCCTTGGCCAGCAGCGTCTCGGCCAGTGCCGCGTCGCCGATGAGCTCCCTCAGCGACAGGCCGATCAGGCGCTGCTCCGGCAGCCGGCTGGCGGCCACCGCCGCCGCATTGGCCACCACGATCACCCCGTCGGCATCGACGGCCAGCACCGGGTCCTGCTGCGAGGCCAGCAACGCATCCAGGTACAGCCGCCGGCGTACCCCGGGCAGCATGGCCAGCACCTCCACCGACTCGACGCCCGTGACCTCCAGCAGCTCGCGGCGCAGCTGTTCCAGGCCCGCGGCGTCCAGTGCCGGTGCCTCGATGTAGAGATGCGGCGGCTCCACCTCCACCGCCGACACGTCGAGCGAGCGCCGCGCCAGCTTGAACAGGATTTCCTGGGCGATGCCGACGCGGTCGGCGAAAGAAACGTCGATGCGCATGCTCGGGTGCGTATTGAATTGCGGACAGTGTATTGAATTCGCTACGTAGTAAGCAAGCTATTGTTTTAAAAGGATTTTTTGCCAGTGGCATGCGGCTCGGAGCCGTGTGCTGTATCGATTTGCGTACAAGATAAGCCTTCAGCGCAAGCTCGGTTTTCGCAACCTGTTGATTTCATTGAGCTTTCTGAGTTGGCATGGGCGTTGCGATAGGGAGCGCAACGCGTCCCGCGGGGGCGCTCTTCTCTTCAGGACGGACGGCCATGCGTGTGTTGGTATTGGGCAGCGGTGTGATCGGGACCTCGGTGGCGTACTACCTCAGCCGTGCCGGCCACGAGGTGACGGTGGTGGACCGGCAGCCCGGCCCGGCGCTGGAAACCAGCTTCGCCAATGCCGGCGAGGTGTCGCCCGGCTACTCGTCGCCCTGGGCGGGGCCGGGCGTGCCGCTCAAGGCCATCAAGTGGTTGCTGATGCACCACCGCCCGCTCGTCATCAAGCCCTCGCTGGACCCGGCGCTGTGGCGCTGGATGCTGGCGATGCTGCGCAACTGCACCGAGGACGCCTACCGCCTCAACAAGAGCCGCATGGTGCGCCTGGCCGAGTACAGCCGCGACTGCCTGCGCGCGCTGCGCGAGGAAACCGGCATCCAGTACGACGACCGCGCCCAGGGCACGCTGCAACTGTTCCGCACGCAGAAGCAGCTCGACGCCACCGCCTCCGACATCGAGATCCTCAAGCAGTACGGCGTGCCCTTCGAGTTGCTGGACCGCGCCGGCTTCGTGCAGGTCGAGCCCGGCCTGGCCGACACGCAGCACAAGTTCGTGGGCGCGCTGCGCCTGCCCGGCGACGAGACCGGCGACTGCTTCAAGTTCACGCAGGCGCTGGCGCGCATGGCCGAGGCGCGCGGTGCGAAGTTCCGCTTCGGCGTGGGCATCCACGGCCTGGAGCGCAGCGGCAGCCGCATCACCGGCGTGCACACCGACGCCGGCGTGCTGCGCGCCGACCGCTACGTGGTGGCGCTGGGCAGCTACTCCACGAAGATGCTCAAGCCGCTGGGCATCGACGTGCCGGTCTATCCGGTCAAGGGCTTCTCCATCACCGTGCCCATCACCGACGCTACCGGCGCGCCGGAATCGACCGTCATGGACGAGACGCACAAGGTCGCGGTGACGCGGCTGGGCGACCGCATCCGCGTCGGCGGCACGGCGCAGCTTTCGGGTTTCGACCTGAACCTGGCCGAGGCGCGCCGGCGCACGCTGGAGTTCGTGGTCAGCGACCTGTTCCCGCGCGGCGGCGACGTGGCGCGCGCCGAGTTCTGGACTGGCCTGCGGCCGATGACGCCGGACGGCACGCCCATCGTCGGCGGCACCGACATCGACAACCTCTTCCTGAGCACCGGCCACGGCACGCTCGGCTGGACCATGGCCGCCGGCACCGGCCGCGCCATGGCCGACCTCATCAGCGGGCGTGAGCCCGAGATCAGCATGGACGGGCTGACCGTCGCGCGCTATGGGCGCGGCGCCCGGTCCGTGCATGTGCCGGCGGCGCAGCCGGCACTGGCTCGCAAGAGCTGAGTCTTTTCAAGCCGTGCCTCGTGCACGGGCGCGTACGCGCGCGGCAAGGCCCGGCAGCCATCAGCCGCCGGGCCTGCCCAGGAGCGCCCAGCCCACCCGGCTGGGCCTTCCCCTTTTCCCACCGCTTCCACACATACCAATAGAGGAGACATCCTGTGGAAACCATTACCGCGGTCGTCACGGCCATCAACGATTTCGTCTGGGGTCCGCCGATGCTGGTGCTGATCCTGGGCACCGGCCTGTTCCTGCAGCTGAGCCTGAAGCTGATGCCCATCCGCCGCATCGGCACCGGCTTCCTGATGGTCTGGCGCGGCCGGCGCCCGGCTGACGGCGCCGCGGGCGAGATCAGCCCCTACGCGGCGCTGATGACGGCGCTGGCGGCCACGGTGGGCATCGGCAACATTGCCGGCGTCGCCACGGCGATCGCCATCGGCGGCCCGGGCGCCCTGTTCTGGATGTGGATGACGGCGCTGGTGGGCATGGCCACCAAGTACGCCGAGGTGGTGCTGGCGGTGCATTTCCGCGAGACCGACGACCACGGCGAGCAGGTCGGCGGGCCGATGTACGCCATCAAGAACGGCCTGGGCAAGCGCTGGCGCTGGCTGGGCACGGCCTTCGCGATCTTTGGCGGGCTGGCCGGCTTCGGCATCGGCAACATGGTGCAGTCCAACAGCATTGCCGAGGTGATGTCGTCGAGCTTCGGCATCTCGCCCTGGGCCTCCGGCGTGGTGATGATGGTGCTCACCGGCTTCGTGCTGCTGGGCGGCGTCAAGCGCATCGGCGCGGTGGCCGAAAAGCTCGTGCCGTTCATGTGCGTGGGCTACGTGGTGGTATCGCTGACGGTGCTGGGCCTGTATGCCGAGCAGATCCCGGCCGCCTTCGGGCTGATCTTCCACCACGCCTTCAACCCGACCGCGGCCACCGGCGGCTTTGCCGGCGCGGCGGTGATGATGGCGATGCGCTACGGCGTGGCGCGGGGCATCTTCTCCAACGAGGCGGGCCTGGGCACGGCCGGCATCGCGCAGGCCGCGGGCCGCTCGCGCCACGCCGCCGAATCGGGCCTGATCGGGATGATGGGCACCTTCATCGACACGCTCATCGTCTGCACGATGACCGGTCTGGTGCTCATCGTCACCGGCGCCTGGAACAGCGGGCTCAAGGGCGCGGTGCTGAGCTCCAGCGCCTTCGAGACCGCCCTGCCCGGCTTCGGCGCCCACTTCCTGGCCGTGGCGATCGTCATCTTTGCCTACACCACCATCCTGGGCTGGGCCTACTACGGCGAGAAATGCTGGGAGTACCTGGTCGGCACCTCGGTCGAGAAGCCGTACCGGCTGGTGTGGACGGGCTTCGTGCTGGTGGGCGCGGTGACGCACCTGGACTTCGTGTGGCTGGTGTCCGACACGCTCAACGCGTTCATGGCCTTCCCGAACCTGGTGTCGCTGGTGCTGCTGGCGCCGGTGGTGCGCAAGGTGACGCAGGACTACTTCGAGCGCCAGGGCGTGCCCGCGCGCTTCACGGGCCGGACCGCCGGGTCGGCGCGATGAGCCGCCCCTTCTGGCAGGACACGGCCGGCGCGGTGCTGAGCGTCGACCTGGGGGCCATCCGCGACAACTGGCGCCAGCTGCGCGAGCGCGCCGGCAGCGCCCGTTGCGCGGCGGTGCTGAAGGCTGACGCCTACGGGCTGGGCGCCGCCCGGGTGGCGCCGGTGCTGGCCGACGCCGGCTGCCGCGACTTCTTCGTGGCGCACCTGGACGAGGCGCTGGCGCTCAAGCCCGTGCTGCCGGTCGGCGCGACGCTCATCGTGCTGCACGGCCCCACCCCGGGCGCCGAAGCCGAGTTCGTGGCGCATGGCGTGCTGCCGGTGCTCAACAGCGCCGCGCAGATCGCCGCCTGGCGTGCGCTGGCGCATCGGTTGGACCGCGAGCTGCCCGCCTTCGTGCAGGTGGACACCGGCATGGCACGGCTGGGCCTGTCGGCCGAGGAACTGCGCGCCCTGGCCAGCGACGCGCAGGCCCTGGCAGGCATTCGCGTGGCAGGGGTGATGAGCCACCTGGCGTGCGCCGAGGACCAGGCGCACCCAGCCAACCGGGCGCAGCTGGAGCGCTTCCTGGCCGCGCGGCGACTGCTGCCGGCCGCACCGGCGAGCCTGGCCAACTCTTCGGGCATCTTCCTGGGCGAGGACTACCACTTCGACCTGGTGCGACCCGGCGCGGCGCTGTACGGCGTGGCGCCGGTGGCGGGTGCCGACAACCCGATGCGGCCGGTGGTGCGGCTGCAGGGCAAGGTGATCCAGACGCGCGAGATCGAGCCCGGCACGCCGGTGGGCTACGGCCACAGCTGGCACAGCAGCGGTCAACGGACGCGCATCGCGACGGTGGCGGTGGGCTATGCCGACGGCTGGCTGCGTTCCCTGAGCAACCGGGGCTGCGCTTGGACGGGCGGCGTGGCGCTGCCGCTGGTGGGCAAGGTGTCGATGGACACCATCACGCTGGACGCCAGCGCGCTGCCCGACGGGGCGCTGCAGCCCGGCAGCCTGGTCGACCTGATCGGCGAACGGCAGGGCGTGGACGCCGTGGCCACGCAGGCGGGCACCATCGGCTACGAGATCCTCACCAGCCTGGGCGCGCGCTATGCGCGGCGGTATGTGGGGGAGATGGCGAAGTGAAGCCGAAGCCCGGTGCCGACGGCTGAGTCCGAAAGACCAAAGAGCCCGCCCGGACTTCGCTACCTCAGTCCGAGCGGGCTCCAGGCGTTCGAGGCCGGCGCGGGAAACGCATCACGCGCTGGCCCACCTGCGGCATTGCGCCTGCGACGCGAACCACGCCGCGCCACGCTCCAGGATGTCCGGCACCCAGTAGAGCGTCTGGATGCCTTGCCGCAGCGTGGGCAGGCCATCGTCGGAAGGCGGCGCATCGTCGAAGCCCAGCACGATCTCCGGCATGCCCGGGTAGGGCCGGCGATCGCGCAGCTTCAGCAGCTCCGCCGCGAGCATGGCGCGCAGCGCCGCCGGCCCGCCGCGCACGAGCAGGCGGATGCGTGACGCACCGACGGCCCAGGCCGCGATGAGCATGCCCTCGAAGCAGCGGTGGGGGTCGCGCTCCAGCAGCGCGCGCTCGGCCAGGCCTGCCGGCCCGACCGCCGCGGCGCACACCTCCATCGCCCGCGGCGTGGGCGCGCCGTGCACGCGCTCCCACTCCACGGCGGCCGGCCCGTGCACGCCGCGCAGCCCGCTGTCGCCGACGCTCTGCAGCACCATGTCGGACTCGATCTCGCCCGCGATGCAGCGCTTAAGGAGGCGGTAGCCCCCTCGGGCGAGATAGGCCGCATGGTCTATCGCGCCCTGCGGTGCAGGCGATTGAAGACGGACGACGGGGCGCATGGTCGTGTCTCCGCCGTGGGCCTCAGACCACGCCGACGGCGTGGAAGGTGGCGATCTTGTCGGCGTCGTAGCCCAGCTCGGCCAGCACCTCGTCGGTGTGCTCGCCCAGCAGCGGCGAGCCGGTGATCTCGGGCTTGAGGTCCGAGAACTTGATCGGGCTGCCCACGGTGAGGTACTTGCCGCGCTTCTTGTGCTCCACCTCCACGATGGAGCCGCTCTTGCGCAGGCTCTCGTCGTTGGCGATCTCCTTCATCGACAGCACCGGCGAGCACGGGATGTCGAACTTGCGCAGGATGTCCACGGCCTCGTACTTGGTCTTGTCCGACAGCCACTCCTCGATGGTCTTGAAGATCTCGAAGATGTGCGGCTGGCGCGCGTCGGGCGTCTTGTACGCCGGGTCGTCGATCCACTCCGGGCGGCCCAGCGCGCGGCAGATCGGCGGCCAGGCGTGGTCCTGCACCGTGAAGTAGATGTAGGCGTTGGGGTCGGTTTCCCAGCCCTTGCACTTGAGCACCCAGCCCGGCTGGCCGCCGCCGCCGGCGTTGCCGCCGCGCGGCACCACGTCAGTGAAGGTACCGTGCGGGTACTGCGGGTACTCCTTGAGGTAGCCCACGCGCTCCAGGCGCTGCTGGTCGCGCAGCTTCACGCGGCACAGGTTGAGCACGGCGTCCTGCATCGACACGGCGACCTTCTGTCCCTTGCCGGTCTTGTCGCGCCCGCGCAGCGCGGTGAGGATGCCGATGGCCAGGTGCATGCCGGTGTTGGAGTCACCCAGCGCGGCGGCGCTCACGGTGGGCGGGCCGTCCCAGAAGCCGGTGGTGGAGGCCGCGCCGCCGGCGCACTGCGCCACGTTCTCGTAGACCTTCAGGTCCGAGTAGTGGTGGCCGTCGCTGAAGCCCTTCACGGACGCCAGGATCATCTTAGGGTTCAGCTCCAGGATGCGCTCCCAGGTGAAGCCCATGCGGTCCAGCGCGCCAGGGCCGAAGTTCTCCACCATCACGTCGGAGCAGCGGATGAGCTTTTCCAACACTTCCTTGCCCTCGGCCGTCTTGGTGTCCAGCGTCAGCGAGCGCTTGTTGCTGTTGAGCATGGTGAAGTAGAGCGCGTCGGCATCGGGGATGTCGCGCAACTGGTTGCGGGTGACATCGCCCGAGCCCGGGCGCTCGACCTTGATCACGTCGGCGCCGAACCACGCCAGCAGCTGGGTGCACGCCGGGCCGGCCTGCACGTGCGTGAAGTCGATGATGCGGATGCCTTCGAGAGGTTTCGTCGTCATGATTCGCTCCTTGACCAATGGGTGCAGTGAGGTGTGAAGAGAAGCGGCTTACTTCTTGGTAGCCGCGCGGGTCGGATTCAGGTTGGTGATGCGGCCGCTCTCAGTGCCGGCCGTCTCGTCGATGACGGCGTTGATCAGCGTGGGCCGGCCGGAGGCCACGGCCTCGCGCATGGCGCGGCCGAGCTCGTCGGGCGTCACCACGGTGACGCCGTGGCCGCCGAAGGCGGTCATCATCAAGTCGTAGCGGGCGTTCTTGACGAACACCGTGGGTGCCGGGTCGGCGCCGCCGGACTGGTTCACGTCCGTGCCCTTGTAGACGCCGTTGTTGTTGAAGACGACGATGCACACGGGCAGCTCGTAGCGGCAGATGGTTTCGACCTCCATGCCGCTGAAGCCGAAGGCGCTGTCACCCTCGATGGCGATGACGGGCTTGCCGGTGGTCACCGCCGCCGCGACGGCGAAGCCCATGCCGATGCCCATCACGCCCCAGGTGCCAACGTCCAGGCGCTTGCGGGGCTCGTACATGTCCACGATGCTGCGGGCGAAGTCCAGCGTGTTGGCGCCCTCGTTGACCACCATCGCGTCCGGGCGCTCCTGCACCACCTTGCGGATCACGCCCAGCGCGCTGTGGAAGTTCATCGGCCCCGTGGTGGTGGCCTCCAGCGTCTGCGCCATCTTGGACAGGTTCTTGTCCTTGCGCTGCGCGATGGCGCTGGTCCACTCCGACGGCGGCTTCTGCCAGCCCGCACCGACGCCGTCCAGCAGCGCCGAGACGCAGGAGCCGATGTCGCCGATCAGCGGCGCGCTGATGGGCACGTTGCTGTCGATCTCGGTGGGCGAGATGTCGATCTGGATGAACTTCTTCGGCTCGGCGCCCCAGGTCTTGCCCTTGCCGTGCGACAGCAGCCAGTTCAGCCGCGCGCCCACCAGCATCACCACGTCGGCCTCGGCCAGCACGTAGGAGCGCGCCGCGGCGGCCGACTGCACGTGCGTGTCAGGCAGCAGGCCCTTGGCCATGGACATTGGCAGGTACGGGATGCCGGTGCGCTCGATCAGCTGGCGGATCTCGGCGTCGGCCTGGGCGTAGGCCGCGCCCTTGCCCAGCAGGATCAGCGGCCGCTTGGCGCCCTTGAGCAGGTCCAGCGCGCGCGCCACGGTGTCGGGCGCGGGCAGCTGGCGCGGTGCCGGGTCGCGCACCTCGACCAGCGAGCGGCGGCCGGCCTCGGCCTCCATGGTCTGCGAGAACAGCTTGGCCGGCAGGTCCAGGTACACGCCGCCGGGACGGCCGGACACCGCGGCGCGGATGGCGCGTGCGATGCCGATGCCGATGTCCTGGGCGTGCAGCACGCGGAAGGCGGCCTTGCAGAAGGGCTTGGCGGCATTGAGCTGGTCCATCTCCTCGTAGTCGCCCTGCTGCAGGTCCACGATCTCGCGCTCGCTGGAGCCGCTGATCAGGATCATCGGGAAGCAGTTGGTCGTGGCGTTGGCCAGCGCGGTCAGGCCGTTGAGGAAGCCGGGCGCCGAGACGGTGAGGCAGATGCCCGGCTTCTGCGTCAGGAAGCCGGCGGCCGCCGCGGCGTGGCCGGCGTTCTGCTCGTGGCGGAAGGAGATGACGCGCAGGCCCTCGGCCTGGGCCAGGCGGGTCAGGTCGGTGATGGGAATGCCGGGCAGGCCGTAGATGGTGTCGATGCCGTTGAGCTTGAGCGCGTCGATGACGAGATGGAAGCCGTCGGTGAGCTGCTGCTCCTGCTCTTGCCCGCCGGGCGCTTCGTTCAGCTCCACCGCGCCGGTGGCCAGGGCTGCCACGCGGGTGGCCGGGGACTTTTCGCTGACGATAGACATTTGGTTCCTCGTGCTTCGATGGTGGCTGTGCGATGTCGCCGTGGGTCTGGGATCGGGACCGGGCTTGTGGGAACTTTCGCCCGGTGTCCCGTTTTGTTCCATTGACTGCGGTCAATTTTCAAAAATTGATCGCGTCGTTGTGATTGCAACCTTCAGGGGAGGATTGCGGCCCCGGATGCCGGGTTATCCCGGACATCCGTGGGCGCAGCCCCGCTCTTGCCGGACCGTGAAGGCCGGCGGATACGGGCGTGGTGACTGGAGCGTCAGGCCGCGCCGGCGTAGGACTTGCTGTCCTTGGCCTGCTGCGCTGCCCCGTCCTGGCGGGCCTGCTCGATGAACGTGCGGCGCATCGGGCGCAGCACGAACCAGGCCATCAGCGCGGCCACGGCGTTCATCACGGCAGCCACGGTGAACACCGTCTCCCAGCTGCCGCTGGAGGTCACCAGCACGCTGGACAGGGGCACCAGCAGCGAGGCAGTGCCCTTGGCGGTGTAGAGCATGCCGGCATTGGAAGCGGCAAACTTGGAGCCGAAGGTGTCGGCGCAGGTGGAGGGGAACAGGCTGTAGATCTCACCCCAGGCAAAGAACACCAGGCCGGTGAGCAGCACGAAGGCCAGCGGGTTGTGGCCGAGTTGGTACAGGCCGTAGATGCTTGCGGCCTCGACGGCAAAGGCGACGAACATGGTCTGCTCGCGGCCGATCTTGTCCGAGACCCAGCCGAAGAACGGACGCGTCAGGCCGTTGAGCACGCGGTCGATGGCCATGGCGAAGGTCAGCGCCGGCAGCGCCAGACCCATGATGCTCACCGATACGTCGGCGATCTTGAAGTCCTTGGCGATCGGCGCGAGCTGCGCGGTGGCCATCAGGCCGCCGGCCGCCACCATCACGAACATCAGGTACATCACCCAGAAGACCGGCTTGCGCAGCACCTCGGAAGGCGCGTAGTCGCGGCGCGACTGCTGCAGCGTCGTGGCCGCCGTCTTCATGGTCTTCATGACCTTGTTCGGGTCCAGCAGCGCCAGCGCCGCCAGCATCACGATCAGGCCCTGGCCGATGCCGAAGTAGAAGAAGGCGTTCTCATAGCCGCTGGACTTGATCATCGCCGTGATGGGCAGGATGGTCAGCGCCGAGCCTGCGCCAAAGCCCGCGGCCGTGATGCCCGCCGCCAGCCCTCGGCGGTCGGGGAACCACTTCAGCGCGTTGCCGACGCAGGTGCCGTACACGGCACCGGCACCGATGCCGCTGACCGCCGCTGCGAAGTACAGCATCGTCAAGGTGTCGGCATAGGAGTTCATGACCCAGCCCAGGCCGCACATCAGGCCGCCGCCCAGCACGACCGGCCGGGGGCCGAACTTGTCAACCAGGTAGCCCTCGACGGGTACCAGCCAGGTTTCGGTCAGGACGAAGATGGTGAAGGCGATCTGGATGGCTGCCCGGGACCAGCCGTACTTGTCTGAGATCGGGTTGACGAACAAGGTCCATCCGTATTGCAGGTTGGCGATCATCGCCATGCACAGGACGCCTATCAGCAGCTGTCCCCATCGGAACATCGGGCCGCGTGGAGTTTCGGCAGAGGCTACTGAAGCCTGGTGTTGCGGGTTCATGGGTTGCGCTCCTCGGTATTGGGGCCGTTGGTGGCGGGCTCAATGTCGGACGTGCACCCCTCAAAAACGATTGACTGCGGTCAATAACCGAGAAATCCGGATAAGCGCTTTCCCTAGGTTTCCAGGGGCCTCTTGACGAGCTTCTGGAAGTGCCCGGGTCCGCCGTATCACGAGGCAGGATGGATGCGACGAGGTTCTGAAACCTATTACCAGGCAGCGGATTTTCAGGGTGACGTTGCATAAGAAACGACCCTGAGGGTTGACCCCAGTCGAACGCCATCTCGGTGATTTCCCTGGATTTCAAAATCTTGATCGCTGTCAACGGCGAAGTTCAAGCACGCCTCGGATAGTCCGCCGCAACACAGGCCACACGGGGACATCGCATGAACCACACCGATTCCTACGACCGGCAAGCCGTCGGTCGGGTCATCTCCGAGCGAGGTCATCTCGACGGCCCGCTGATGCCGGTGCTGCACGGCGTGCAGGACGCACTGGGCCATGTGCCGGAGCAGGCCGTGGCGCAGATCGCGCAGGGCCTGAACCTGTCGCGCGCCGAGGTGCACGGCGTGCTGACCTACTACCACCACTTCCGCACCCAGCCCGCCAGACGCCCGGTGCTGCAGGTGTGCCGCGCCGAGGCCTGCCGCAGCGTCGGGGGCGAGCAGCTGCTGCGCCATGCGAACGCGGCGGGCGGGTGTGGCGTCGAGGCGGTGTACTGCCTGGGGTTGTGCGCCATGGCGCCGGCCGTGATGCTGGAAGGCCAGCCCTACGGGCGCATGACGGCCCAGCGGCTGGACGACCTGCTCGACGACGTGGGAGGCGCACGATGAGCACCACCACCGTCTACGTCTCCCGGGACGCCGCGGCGCTGGCCGCCGATGCCGACCTCGTCGCCGCCGCCATTGCGGCCCATGCCGACGGCGCGCAGGCGCCCGTGCGGATCGTGCGCAACGGCTCGCGCGGGCTGCTGTGGCTGGAGCCGCTGGTGGAAGTTCAGACCTCGCAGGGGCGCATCGCCTACGGCCCGGTGCGCGTGCAGGACGTGCGTTCGCTGTTCGAGGCGGGGTGGCTGCAAGGCGGCGCGCACCCGCTGCGCCTGGGAGCGGTGGAGGACATCGCCCAGTTCAAGGGCCAGCAGCGGCTGACGTTCGCGCGCTGCGGCCTGGACGATCCGCTGGCGCCCGTGGCCTGGAACGGCTTGCGGGCGGCACTGGCGCTGGCGCCGGAAACGATCGTGCAGCAGGTGCTCGACGCCGGCCTGCGCGGCCGTGGCGGCGCGGCCTTCCCGGCCGGCATCAAGTGGCGCACCGTGGCGCAGGCATCCGCCGATCGCAAGTACGTCGTCTGCAACGCCGACGAGGGCGACTCGGGCACCTTTGCCGACCGCATGCTGATGGAGGGCGACCCGTACCTGCTGATCGAAGGCATGGCCATCGCCGCCCTGGCGGTGGGCGCCGGCAAGGGCTTCATCTACATCCGCTCGGAGTACCCGCATGCCGTTGCGGCCTTCGAGTCGGCGCTGCGTGCCGCGCGCCAGGCCGGCGTGCTGGGCGCGGCGCTGCTGGGCACCGGCCCGGCCTTCGACATCGAGGTGCGCGTGGGCGGCGGCTCCTACGTCTGCGGCGAGGAGACGGCGATGCTGGAAAGCCTGGAAGGCAAGCGCGGCATCGTGCGCGCGAAACCGCCGCTGCCCGCTGTCCAGGGACTGTTCGGCCAGCCCACGGTCATCAACAACGTGCTGACCTTCGCCGCCGTGCCCACCATCATGGAGAAGGGTGCAGCCTTCTACCGCGACTTCGGCGCCGGCCGCTCGCGCGGCACGCTGCCCTTCCAGCTCGCGGGCAACGTCAAGCGCGGCGGGCTGTTCGAGCTGCCTTTCGGGCTCACGCTGCGCGAGCTGGTGTTCGACATCGGCGGCGGCACGGCCAGTGGCCGGCCGGTGAAGGCCATCCAGGTCGGCGGCCCGCTGGGGGCCTACGTGCCGGAGGCGCAATGGGACCTGCCGCTGGACTACGACGCCTACGCCGCGCAAGGCCTGGTGCTGGGCCACGGCGGCGTGGTGGTGCACGACGACACGGTGGACATGGCGCAGATGGCACGCTTCGCCATGGAGTTCTGCGCGCTGGAGTCCTGCGGCAAGTGCACGCCCTGCCGCATCGGCTCCACCCGCGGCGTGGAGGTCATCGACCGTATCGTGCTCAACCACAACCGGCCGCAGCAGGTAAGGCTGCTGCGCGACCTGTGCGACACCATGCTGGCCGGCAGCCTGTGCGCCATGGGGGGCATGACGCCCTACCCCGTGCTGTCCGCCCTGAACCACTACCCGCAAGACTTCGGCCTGCTCGGCGACGACGAGCAGGCGGCCTGAACGCGACCGAACATCCTGGGAGCCAAGCGATGCCTTACGACGACACCGACTACGGCACGCCCAAGCGTGCCGCGGACCAGCAGCTCACGCTGGAGATCGACGGCCAGGCCGTCACCGTGCCGGCCGGCACCTCGCTGATGCGCGCAGCCATCGAGGCCGGCATTTCGGTGCCCAAGCTGTGCGCCACCGACAGCCTGGAGCCCTTCGGCTCCTGCCGGCTGTGCCTGGTGGAGATCGACGGCCGGCGCGGCTTCCCGGCCTCGTGCACCACGCCGGCCGAGGCCGGCATGAAGGTTCGCACGCAGAGCGACAAGCTCTCCAAGCTGCGCCACGACGTGATGGAGCTCTACATCTCCGACCACCCGCTGGACTGCCTCACCTGCGCCGCCAACGGCGACTGCGAGCTGCAGGACATGGCCGGCGCGGTCGGGCTGCGCAACGTGCGCTACGGGCTGGAGGGCAAGAACCACCTGGACGCGTGCAAGGACGAGTCCAACCCTTACTTCAGCTACGACCCGAGCAAGTGCATCGTCTGCAACCGCTGCGTGCGCGCCTGCGAGGAGACGCAGGGGACCTTCGCCCTGACGATCTCCGGGCGCGGCTTCGACAGCCGCGTCTCGCCCGGGCAGGACCAGTCCTTCATGGACAGCGAGTGCGTGAGCTGCGGCTCGTGCGTGCAGGCCTGCCCCACCGGGACGCTGCAGGACAAGAGCGTCGTCGCGCTGGGCATGCCCACCAAGAGCGTCGTCACCACCTGCGCCTACTGCGGCGTGGGCTGCGGCTTCAAGGCCGAGGTGAAGGGCGAGCAGGTGGTGCGCATGACGCCGTGGAAGGACGGCCAGGCCAATGACGGCCACTCCTGCGTCAAGGGCCGCTTCGCCTGGGGCTATGCCACGCACAAGGACCGCATCACCACGCCCATGGTTCGTGAGCGCATCACCGACCCGTGGCGCGAGGTGGGCTGGGACGAGGCCATTCAACACGCGGCCGCGGGCTTCAAGCGCATCCAGGCCGCGCACGGCCGCGACGCGGTGGGCGGCATCACCTCCTCGCGCTGCACCAACGAAGAGACGTACCTGGTGCAGAAGCTCATCCGCGCGGCCTTCGGCAACAACAACGTCGATACCTGCGCCCGTGTCTGCCACTCGCCCACCGGCTACGGGCTGGGCCAGGCCTTCGGCACCTCGGCCGGCACGCAGACCTTCCGCTCGGTCGAACAGTCGGACGTGATCATGGTGATCGGCGCCAACCCGACGGACGCGCACCCGGTGTTCGCCTCGCGCATGAAGAAGCGCATCCGTCAGGGCGCCAGGCTCATCGTGGTGGACCCGCGGCGCATCGACCTCGTGGCCTCGCCGCACGTCACGGCTGATTACCACCTGCAGCTGCGCCCGGGCACCAACGTCGCGCTGGTCACGGCGCTGGCGCACGTGATCGTCACCGAGGGCCTGCTCGACGAAGGCTTCGTCGCCGAGCGCTGCGAGGAGCGCAGCTTCCAGCAGTGGCGCGAGTTCGTGGCGTGGGCGGACAACTCGCCTGAAGCCACGGAAGCCGTCACCGGCGTGCCGGCAAGCGAGGTGCGGGGCGCGGCACGGCTGTACGCCACCGGCGGCAACGCGGCCATCTACTACGGGCTGGGCGTCACCGAGCACGCGCAGGGCTCGACCATGGTGATGGGCATCGCCAACTTGGCGATGGCCACCGGCAACATCGGCCGCGACGGCGTGGGCGTGAACCCGCTGCGCGGGCAGAACAACGTGCAGGGTTCCTGCGACATGGGCAGCTTCCCGCACGAGCTGCCGGGCTACCGGCACGTGTCCGACGGCAGCGTGCGCGCCGACTTCGAGGCCGCCTGGGGCGTGACGTTGTCGGCCGAGCCGGGGCTGCGCATTCCGAACATGTTCGATGCCGCGCTGGAGGGCAGCTTCAAGGGGCTGTACGTGCAGGGCGAGGACATCGTGCAGTCCGACCCCGACACACAGCACGTGACCGAGGCGCTGTCGCGGCTGGAGTGCCTGGTGGTGCAGGACATCTTCCTGAACGAGACGGCCAAGTACGCGCACGTGTTCCTGCCCGGCTCCAGCTTCCTGGAGAAGGACGGCACCTTCACCAATGCCGAGCGGCGCATCTCGCGCGTGCGCAAGGTGATGAAGCCGCTGGGCGGCCTGGCCGACTGGGAGGTGACGATCAAGCTGGCCGAGGCGCTGGGCTACCCGATGCACTACCGGCATCCCTCGGACGTCATGGACGAGATCGCGCTGCTCACGCCCAGCTTCCGCGGCGTGAGCTACGCCAAGCTGGAGCGGCTGGGCAGCGTGCAGTGGCCGTGCAACGAGGACACCGACGAGGCCGGCACGCCCACCATGCACGTCGACGGCTTCGTGCGGGGCAAGGGCCGCTTCATGGTCACCCAGTACGTCGCCACGCCCGAGAAGGTCACGAAGCGCTTCCCGCTGGTGCTCACCACCGGGCGCATCCTCAGCCAGTACAACGTCGGCGCCCAGACGCGGCGCACGGCCAACAACCGCTGGCATGACGAGGACCGGCTGGAGATCCATCCGCACGACGCCGAGGAGCGCGGCATCGCCGAAGGCGACTGGGTCGGCATCGGCAGCCGTGCCGGCGAGACGGTGCTGCGCGCCCGCCTGAGCGAGCGCATGGCGCCAGGCGTGGTCTACACCACCTTCCATTTCCCGGAGTCGGGCGCCAACGTGATCACCACCGACAGCTCCGACTGGGCCACCAACTGCCCCGAGTACAAGGTGACGGCGGTGCAGGTCACCAAGGTCAGCCAGCCTTCGGAGTGGCAGCGCGGCTACACCCAGTTCAATCGCCACCAGCTCGACATGCTGGAGCGCCGGCGCGAGGGCGCCGAGGCCGGCGTGGAAGGGAAATGACCATGGAGATCCTGCCGATGACGGCCCGTCCGGGCGCACGGCGCCTGCAGACCCTGCGCTGCCTGGGCGGCGTGCCGAGCGAAACCGGCGACGACGTGGCCGACGAGGTGCCGGTGGCGCTGCAGTACAACGGCCTCTCGCATGCGGTGATGCTGGCCACGCCGCTGGACCTGGAGGACTTCGCGTACGGCTTCTCGCTCAGCGAGGGCTTGGTCGACCGGGCCGAGGACCTGCGCGACGTCGAGGTCGAGGAGGTCGAACGGGGCATCGTGCTGCACGTCGAGATCGCCAGCCGCTGCCTGGCGCGGCTGAAGGAGCGGCGGCGCACGCTGGCAGGCCGCACCGGCTGCGGACTGTGCGGCCTGCAGAGCCTGGAGCAGGCGCTGCCGCGCTGCGAGCAGCGCGTGGCGCCGGTGATGCTGGGCGCCTCGGCGCTGTCGCGGGCGCTGGACGGCATGCGCTCGCGCCAGCTGCTGCAGTCGGTGACCGGGGCGACGCACGCGGCGGCCTGGTGCGGCACGGACGGTGAAGTCCTGCTGCTGCGCGAGGACGTGGGCCGCCACAACGCCCTGGACAAGCTCATCGGCGCGCTGGCGCGCCAGCAGGCGGACGCCACGCAGGGCTTCTTTGCCGTGACCAGCCGCGCGAGCTACGAGATGGTCCAGAAGACC
Source organism: Azohydromonas australica DSM 1124 (assembly GCF_000430725.1). Lineage (GTDB taxonomy): Bacteria > Pseudomonadota > Gammaproteobacteria > Burkholderiales > Burkholderiaceae_C > Azohydromonas > Azohydromonas australica. The sequence goes on along the minus strand of NZ_AUMO01000038.1, from coordinate 144,353 downwards.
GTGCGGGCCGGCGTGGGGGCGCTCGCCGCCATTTCCGCTCCCACTGCGCTGGCCGTGAACACGGCGCAGGCGGCCGGCCTGTGCCTGATCGGCTTCGCGCGCGGCCTGGACTGGGTCGCCTACAGCGCCACCGAACGACTGACCCTGGAGCGACTTGCCGCATGAACACCGAACGCCTGATCCAGATGGCCAACAGCATCGGCGAGTTCTTCGCCGCGTGGCCCGATGCCGACGAAGCTCGCCGCGACCTCGCGGCCCACATCCAGCGCTACTGGGAGCCGCGCATGCGGCGCGGCCTCTTCGAGCACATCCAGCTCGAACAGGGCGCGGGGCTGTCGGAGATCGTCCTGCAGGCGCTCAGGCCGCACCGGGCCGAGGCGGGCTGAGCGGCGTTCAGCCCGCCCCGCTGACCGCGCGCAGGACGGCGGTGCCGCTGCCACCCCTCAGCAGTATCAGGGACTCGGCCCCTGGGCTACAAGGAAGATGGTTGCCACAAGCTCCGAGGAGCTTGCGCAACCACCAAGGACGCGTTGCGGCCTCGGTGCGAACCATCGCTTGCCCAAGGGAGAGACCACCATGCTCATCGGCGTACCCAAGGAGATCAAGGACCACGAGTACCGCGTCGGCCTCACGCCGTCGTCGGTGCGCGAGCTGGTGGCCGCGGGCCACCAGGTTCTCGTCGAGCACGACGCGGGCGCGGGCATCGGCGCCGGCGACGCGGCCTACGGGCAGGCGGGAGCGCGGATCGGGACGGCCGAGGAGGTCTTCGCAAGCGCGGAGATGATCGTCAAGGTCAAAGAGCCGCTGGCGCCGGAGCGGGCGCGTCTGCAGCCGGGCCAGGTGCTCTTCACGTACCTGCACCTGGCGGCAGACCCGCAGCAGTGCCAGGAACTGCTGGCCAGCGGCGCCATCTGCATCGCCTACGAGACCGTCACGGCGCCGGGCGGCGGCCTGCCCCTGCTGGCGCCGATGTCGGAGGTGGCCGGGCGCATGTCGGTACAGGCGGCTGCCCGCAGCCTGGAACGCGCCCAGGGCGGCCGGGGCATGCTGCTGGGCGGCGTGCCGGGCGTGGCTGCCGCCCGGCTGGTGGTGCTGGGAGCCGGCGTGGTGGGCAGCAATGCCGCGCTCATGGCCGTCGGCTCGGGGGCGCAGGTGGTGGTGATCGACCGCAGCCTGGAGGCGCTGCGCCGCATCGAGCAGCGCTTCGGTGCCCGCGTGCTGACGGTGTTTTCCAACCGCGACAACGTGGAGGCCCACGTGCGCTCGGCGGACGTGGTGATCGGCGCCGTGCTGGTGCCCGGCGCGGCGGCACCGCGGCTGGTGTCGCGCGAGCTGCTGGCAGGCATGCAGCCCGGGTCGGTGGTGGTTGACGTGGCCATCGACCAGGGCGGCTGCTTCGAGACCTCCAGGCCCACCACGCATACCGACCCGACCTACGTCGTCGAGGGCGTCGTGCACTACTGCGTGACCAACATGCCCGGCGCCGTGCCGCTGACTTCGGCACACGCGCTCAACCACGCCACGCTGCCCTATGTGATGGCCCTGGCGGACAAGGGCTGGCAGCGGGCGCTGCGGGAGGACGTCCACCTGCTCCACGGCCTCAACGTCGCCGCCGGCAAGCTCACTTGCCGCCAGGTCGCCAGCAGCCTGGGGATGCCCTTTCACCCGCCGCAGGGGCTGTTGGAAGACTGATCCGAAGCCAGGTTCTGGCCGGCGCGGCAGTCACCGTGGCGGACGGCAGCGCCGCAAAAGGGAACAGGACCGATCGGCACGCACGTTGAACATCCACAACAACATACGCGTGGTTCCCTAGCCCACTTTTACCTCGGACGTCTTCTGCAACGCCCTTTTTCTCCTTCTCCCCTCCTCACATCGGGCAAACCCCGCAGCAGAAGACCTGATCTGACAGGACATGCAAAGCCGGTATGTTGTTTTTGGCTTGCCAGAGGCCGACAGCCTCAGCGGCTGCTCGTGGACGCCCCTGACGCATAGAGGCGCCGGGCACTTGCCAGGAGGCCTTCGAGCGCCGACGAATCGGTCAGCCGTTCGATCCACCATGCCAGCGCCTTGCCCTGCGCGCCCACGCGCCACGCGACGCTGAGTTTCTCCGGCTCGCGTTCACGCTCCACGCGCTTGCGCACCAGCACGCCGGCATCGAGCAGCCCCTCGGCACACATCGCGGGCAGGTAGCCCACGCCGACGCCCTCGGCCTGCAGCCGCAGCTTGGCGCGCAGGTTCGGCACGGTGATCGTGCGCTGGCCGCTGAGCAGACCGGCGCTGCGCACCGGCAGCCGCCGCGCCGAGTCGGCCACTGCGACCGCCCGGTGCGCGCGGACCTGCGCCTCGCTCAGCGGCTCGGCCGCCCGGGCCAAGGGATGGAACGGCGCCACGCAGAACCAGAACTCGACCTGCGCCACCTCCCGCGCCAGGTAGCCGCCGCCAGCCGGCCCAGGGCCCACGGCCAGTGCCAAGTCGCTGCGCACGTCGAGCAGGGACTCCCAAGTGCCGGTGATGGCCTCCTCCACGACGCGCAGCCGCGTGGCGTCGGCCGCCTCGTGGAAGGCGGCGATGGCCGGCGCCAGCGCCTCCGTGGGGATCAATCCATCCAGCGCCAGCTGCAGGCTGCTCTCCCAGCCCGAGGCCACGCGCTGCACCCGGCACTCCAGGTCGGCCGCCGCCTGCAGCAGCAGCCGGCCTTCGCGCAGCAGCTCGCGGCCCGCCTCGGTGATCTCGATGCGCGGCCCGTTGCGGCGGAAGAGCGACACCTTCAGGTCCTCCTCGATCTTCGCCACCGTATAGGAGATGGTGGACGGCACCTTGTGCAGTTCCTCCCCAGCGGCGCTGAAGGAGCCGCGGCGGTCAATGGCGTCGATCAGTTCCAGGCTCTCCAGCGTCAGCTTGCCCATGGTGTTCCTTTTTCGATGCCATCGATCATAAGCGTCGAAAACACTCGTACCGCGCTTTGACGTGGGTCAACACAATGACGCCATGCCGCTGAGAAACGGCATCCAAAAACTGATTCGAAACCATCGAAAGAAAGGATCCGCCATGATCACGCTGCGCAAGTCGTCCGACCGGGGCCACGCCAACCACGGCTGGCTCGACAGCCACCACAGCTTCTCCTTCGCCGACTACCACGACCCGGCGCACATGGGCTTTGGCAACCTGCGCGTCATCAACGAGGACCGCGTTGCCGCCGGCCAGGGCTTCGGCACGCACGGCCACCGCGACATGGAGATCGTCAGCTACGTGCTCGACGGCGAGCTGGCGCACCAGGACAGCATGGGCAACGGCCGCGCGGGCGGCGCCAGCGGCGTCATCCGCCCCGGCGACGTGCAGCGCATGAGCGCGGGCTCGGGCGTGCTGCACAGCGAGTTCAACCACGCCGAGGACCGGACGACCCACTTCCTGCAGATCTGGATCCTCCCGCGGCAGCGCGGCATCGCGCCGGGCTACGAGCAGAAGCACTTCGACCCGGCGCAGCGCCGTGGCCGGCTGGTGCCCGTCGTCTCCGGCCACGGCACCGAGGGCGCGCTGTCGATGAACGCCGATGCGCAGATCGAGGCCGGGCTGTTCGACGGCGACGAGCGCGCCACCAAGGCGCTGGACCCGCAGCGCCTGGCCTACGTGCACGTCGCCCGCGGCGAGATCGAGGTCAACGGCCAGCGCCTGGGCGCCGGCGACGCCGCGATGCTCGACGGCGAGACGCAGCTGGCGCTGACCCACGGCCGCGGCGCAGAAGTGCTGGTGTTCGACCTCGCGCGCTGACCAGCGCCTTCATCCACCCATTCACCCGTTTTCCAGGAGAACCGCCATGGATGCTTCGCTGAACAAGTTCCTCGTCCCCGCCGGCCGCGTGCTGCTGGCGCTGATCTTCGTCACCTCGGGCTTCGCCAAGCTCACCGGCCTGCAGGGCACCGCCGACTACATCGCCAGCACGGGGCTGCCGCTGCCCCTGCTGCTGGCGCTGGGCGCGGGGCTGCTGGAGCTGGGCGGCGGCCTGGCGCTGGCGGTGGGCTTCAAGGCGCGCTGGGCGGCGCTGGCGCTGGGCGTCTTCACGCTGGCCGCGGGCGTGCTGTTCCACGCCTACTGGTCCGCCCCGGCCGATCAGGCGTACGTGCAGCAGCTCATGTTCATGAAGAACCTGGCCATCGCCGGCGGCCTGTTCCTGGCCGCGGCCTTCGGCGCCGGCTCGCTGAGCCTGGATGCGCGCGTGGCGCGCGGCGGCGCCCGCCTGGCCCGCGCCTGAGCGAGGCGCGGCATGGTGGTCAAGGAACGTCGCTGTCGAGCGGCGTTCCGATACCCGCCTTGAGGCCGGTCTCGTCGCAGGCTTTGCACGGGACCCACGGTCCCCGGCCACCACCCAGCCCGGGCCAGCCCCCCGTGCCCGTGCAGCTCGGACAGTCCCGCCCCTGGTCCTGCAACGTGGCCGCCAGCACCAGGCGCTGCTCCCACTCATCGTTGGTCATGCTTCATCCTTCGAAGTGGTTGACGCTGAACCGATGAAGCTGGCGCCCGCCGCCGTGGTCCGGCGTGGAGGCAGCCCCTCAGTCCGCGCCGGCAAAGATACGGGCGGCTTCAGGCTCCTGAGGCACCCCTTCCGCAACTCCCGGCCCCCCGGTGAAGGGCTTGCGCAGGCTGAGTTTTCACTGGACGAAACGAGCACGCCGGCATGGCACCCAGGTTGCCTCGTGTGCCGGACCTCGGCTCCCATGGCGCAGCAAATGCAAGATTTCCTGCTCCTCACGGCTTTCGTCGGCCTGCTCGACATCCGCTGGCGCGTGCACCGGGCCTTCCGTCAATGGCTGGCGTGCCAGCCCGAGGACGTGCGCCAGAAGATTCGCACGGCCATGGCACGAGGCCCGTTCTAGCCCGACCGCAGCCTTCCAGAGACGGGAGATCAATGCCCGCGGCGCCGGCCATCACCGTCGAACAGGGCATCCGGGCGGCCGGCGTGGGCCGGTTCCAGTACCGGCTCTTCGCCATCTTCGGCCTGGTCTGGCTCGCGGATGCGATGCAGGTGCTCTCGATCGGCTTCACCGCGCCCTCCATTGCCGCGACCTTCGGCCTTGCCGTGCCCACGGCGCTGCAGACCGGGACGCTGTTCTTCATCGGCATGCTCATTGGCGCCTTCGGGTTCGGCCGCCTCGCGGACCGGATCGGCCGCCGGCCCGTGCTGATGATGGCGGTGACCGTCGATGCGGCCTGCGGTGTCGCGTCCGCCTTCGCGCCAAGCTTCCAATGGCTGCTGGTGCTGCGCTTTCTCACCGGCATCGGCGTCGGCGGCACCCTGCCCGTGGACTACACGATGATGGCCGAGTTCCTGCCCGCGGACCGCCGCGGCCGCTGGCTGGTGATGCTGGAGTCGTTCTGGGCCGTCGGCACGATCCTGCTCGCTCTCCTGGCCCTGGCCGCCGTTTCGCGGGGCGACGACGCCTGGCGGCTGATCTTCTTCGTGACCGGCATCCCGGCGCTGGTGGGCGTGGTCTGCCGCTTCTTCATCCCGGAATCGCCGCACTACCTGAACCGGTCCGGGCGCTCGGCCCAGGCGCGCGCGGTGCTTCAGCGCGTGGCGGCAACCAACCGGGTGGCCGTGGACATCGGCCCGCTGCAGCCCCAGCAGCGTGAGCGCCCTTCGGTGCTGGCGCTCTTCGCGCCCGGCTACCGGCGCCGCAGCCTCTGCCTGCTGGCCGCCTGGATGCTGATCTCGATTGCGTACTACGGCGTCTTCGTCTACCTCCCCGTGAAGCTGGCGGGCGAGGGCTTCGGCTTCATGCGCGGGCAGGTCTTCCTGATCCTGCTGGCGCTCGTGCAACTGCCGGGCTTCGCGCTCTCGGCCTACGGCGTCGAGCGCTGGGGCCGCAAGCCCACGCTGATCGGCTTCCTGTTGTTGAGCGCGGTGGGCTGCCTGCTCTACAGCCTGGACCCGTCGCCAGCCGTCGTCATCGGCTCCACGCTGCTGATGAGCTTCTCGCTGCTGGGCACCTGGGGAGCGCTTTACGCCTTCACGCCCGAGGTCTACCCGACGGACCTGCGGGCCAGCGGCATGGGCACCGCCGGCGCGATGGCGCGCTTCGGCGGCCTGTTCGCCCCCTCCATCGTCGCACCGGTCATGGCGAGCCACTTCACGCTGGCCCTCGTGCTGCTGTCGTCCTTCCTGGCGGCAGCGGCCCTGGCGATCCGGCTGGTGGACATCGAGTCGAGGCAGCGCGCGCTCGATTAGCCGCGCGATGCGCGGCCGGCCGTTCCCTGGACCGGCAGCACTTCGAGCCGAGCCGCACAACCGCCTGACGTCCCTTGATGCGGCCTTGTTGTCTTTTTCTAGACGATCGGTCTAATATCCAGTCATGGAAGCCCAAGTCCAAGTTCCCCGACGCCGTGGCAGGCCGCCGCGGCAGCGCGACGACGTGACCGACACGCGCGAGCTGCTGTTGCGCGCAGGGCTGGAGGTGCTGACCGAAAAGGGGTTTTCCGCGACCGGCATCGAGGAAATTCTGGCCCGTGTGGGAATTCCCAAAGGCTCTTTCTATCACTACTTCGGCAGCAAGGAAGATTTCGGCCTGAATCTGATTGAGCGCTACGGCCAATTCTTCGCCCGGAAACTGGACAGGCACCTTTGCAACCCGGCACTTTCTCCCTTGAACCGTTTGCATGCCTTCGTTGACGATGCGAAGGCGGGCATGGCACGTTTCGAATTCCGCCGCGGTTGCCTGATTGGAAACCTGGGGCAGGAAATGGGCGCACTGCCTGAAAGCTTCCGCGCCCGGCTCAAGGAAACCTTCGAGGATTGGCAGTCCCGTTTCTCCGCCTGCCTGGTCGAGGCCCAGGAAGCGGGCGAACTGGCCCGCGAAGCCGACGCCAAACAACTCGCGGCTTTCTTCTGGATCGGCTGGGAGGGCGCCGTGCTGCGTGCCAAGCTGGAGCGGAGCGCTGCACCGCTTGACGTCTTTGCCAGGTTTTTCTTCGCCAGCTTGCCATCGAGCTGAATTTTTTGTTCTTTACCAGACGATCGGTCTAAAGTCCAAAGGAGAACTGCATGTTCAAGGGAATCCTGATCGAGAAGGACGAAGCGGGCTATCGCGCCGCCGTCAAGGACATCGACGAGGCGCAGTTGCCCACCGGCGACGTGACCGTTCGCGTCAGCCACTCGACGCTCAATTACAAGGATGGCCTGGCCATTACCGGCAAAGGGCCGGTGGTGCGTAAATTCCCGATGGTGCCCGGCATTGACCTCGTCGGCACCGTCGAGGAAAGCACTCATGCGCAATACAAGGCGGGGGACCGTGTTTTATTGAACGGCTGGGGTGTCGGAGAAACCCACTGGGGCGGACTGGCGCAAAAGGCGCGGCTCAACGGCGATTGGCTGATTCCTTTGCCCGCCGGCTTCACGCCGCAGCAGGCGATGGCGATCGGAACCGCCGGCTATACCGCCATGCTGTGCGTGCTCGCCTTGGAAAGGCACGGCGTCAAGCCCGCCGACGGAGAGATCCTGGTCACCGGCGCCGCGGGTGGCGTCGGCAGCGTCGCCGTGGCGGTGCTGGCGAAACTGGGGTACTCGGTGGTGGCCCTCACCGGGCGCCCGCAGGATGGCGAATACCTGAAAGACCTGGGCGCCACGGAAGTGCTGGAGCGCTCGCAGTTTTCCGCCCCCGGCAAACCATTGGGCAAGGAACGCTGGGCCGGCGCCGTGGACGTCGCCGGCAGCCACGTGCTCGCCAACGTCTGCGCCACGACCAAGTACCGGGGCGTGGTGACCGCCTGCGGCTTGGCGGCCGGCATGGATCTTCCGGCCACCGTCGCACCGTTCATCCTGCGCGGCGTCACCCTGGCCGGCATCGACAGCGTGATGTGTCCGCGTGCCGACCGGCTGCAGGCGTGGCAGCGGCTGGAAACCGATCTGGATATGGCGAAACTCGGCAACATCAGCCAGGAAGTCGGCCTGGACGAAGCCATTCCGCTGGCCAGCAAACTGCTCGAGGGCAAAGTGCGCGGCCGCATCGTCGTAGACGTCAATCGATGACGAAAATACCGGCAGTACCTCGACAGAACCTATTTTTCATACGCAGGAGAGAGGCATGACCCAAGCGAACCAGGCCCCAGTGAGCCGTTTTCCCGTTCCTGAGCTGAAGGACATTCCGGACGATATTCGGGCGCGTATCCTGGCCGTCCAGGAAAAATCCGGGTTCATTCCCAACGTGTTCCTGACGCTCGCCCACCGGCCCGATGAGTTCCGCGCATTCTTCGCCTATCACGACGCGCTGATGGACAAGCCCGGCAACCTGTCCAAGGCGGAGCGGGAAATGATCGTGGTGGCGACGAGTGGCGCCAACCAATGCCAGTATTGCGTGATCGCGCACGGGGCCATACTGCGCATCCGGGCCAAGAACCCGCTCATCGCGGACCAGGTTGCGACGAATTACCGCAAGGCCGACATCACCGACCGCCAGAAGGCCATGCTGGATTTTGCGATGAAGGTTTCGCAATCTGCCCACCTGGTAGGCGAATCCGATTTCGACACGCTCAAGGCCCAGGGCTTCACCGAGGAAGACATCTGGGACATCGCCGGCATTTCGGCTTTCTTCGGCATGTCCAATCGGCTGGCCAATGTGACCAACATGCGTCCCAACGCCGAGTTTTATTCGCTGGGCCGCTGAGGCCAGGCGCGCTGCGCGATGTAAATATTGGAAGACCGGCCAGCATCATTTGCTGGCACGGCCGCAGCGCCCCGCTTTACATGCGAGCCAGCATGTCGCCCACGACGACATGCAGCGATCCGTGGCTCAGGGGTATCGGCGCGCCTTGATTCCTGAGATCGCAGGAATCTTTCACCGCAGCCAGGGCATGAACCGACGAATTCCTGCGGTCGCAGGAATTGAACGGCCCTTGCGGCGTTGCAGCAGCGGGCACGCTGGGCCAGGCAAAGCCAGGAGGTTGAACGGCCTGGCGCCCGCCACGGCAGCCGGGGCGGGAATCCTCTTCAGGTGGCCGGCCCCGGGTGCATCGGGCAGGAGCGCGCTCAGGGCTGCTGCGCAAGGGCGTCGGAAAGCGCCTCCACCAGCGCGTCGATCTGCGCGGTGCTCGTGATGAAGGGCGGCGCGAGCTGGATCGTGTCGCCGCCGAAGCGCACGTAGAAACCTTTCTCCCAGCAGCGCATGCCGATCTCGAAGGGCCGGCGTGCCGGCTCGCCCGGCAGGGCGGCGATGGTCAGGCCGGCAGCGAGCCCGAAATTGCGGATGTCCAGCACGTGCTTTGAGCCGCGCAGGCTGTGCACCGCCGACTCGAAGTACGGCGCCAGGTTCCGCACGTGGCCGGGCATGTCTTCCTTCTGCAGCACGTCCAGCGTGGCCAGCGCGGCGGCGCAAGCCACCGGGTGCGCCGAGTAGGTGTAGCCGTGCGGGAACTCGACGTTGTAGTCGGCGCCCGCGGCGTCCATGAAGGCTTGGTAGATCTCGGCCTTGGCCACCACGCCGCCCATCGGGATGACGCCGTTGGTCACCTGCTTGGCGAAATTGAGGATGTCCGGCGTCACGCCGAAGGCCTCCGCGCCCGTCCAGGCGCCAGCGCGGCCGAAGCCCGTGATCACCTCGTCGAAGATCAGCAGGATGCCGTGCTGCGTGCAGATCTCACGCAGCCGCTGCAGGTAGCCCTCGGGCGGCACGATGACGCCGGCCGAGCCCGAGAACGGCTCCACGATGACAGCGGCGATGTTGGACGCGTCGTGCAGCGCGATCAGCTCCAGCAGTTCGTCAGCGAGCTCCCGGCCGTTCTTGGGCAGGCCGCGGCTGAAGGCGTTGCCCGCCAGCAGGGTGTGCGGCAGGTGGTCGGCCTGCAGCGCCTCGCCGAAGAGCTTGCGGTTGCCCCCGATGCCGCCCACGCTGATGCCGCCGAAGTTCACGCCGTGGTAGCCCTTGGCGCGGCCGATGAGGCGCGTCTTGGAGGGCTGGCCCTTGAGCCGCCAGTAGGCGCGCGCCATCTTCAGCGAGGTGTCGGCCGCCTCGGAGCCCGAGCCGACGAAGAAGACGTGGTCCAGCCCGACTGGCATCAGCGAGGTGATGCGCTCGGCCAGCTCGAAGGCCAGCGGCTGGCCGAACTGGAACGGCGGCGCGTAGTCCAGCTTGGCGACCTGGCGCGAGACGGCCTCGACGATCTCGCTGCGGGCGTGGCCCAGGCCACAGGTCCACAGCCCTGAGAGGCCGTCGAAGATCTGGCGGCCGTGGGCGTCTTGGTAATGGCAGCCCTTGGCCTCCACGAGGATGCGCGGGTCCTTCTTGAACTGGCGGTTGCCGGTGAAGGGCATCCAGTGGGCATCGAGCTGCGCTTGCGTGGGCAGCAGCGCGGATCGGGACAGGTCGCTGAGATCCATGGTGAAGAGGCCCAGAGGCCGCCTTGGTGTTTTGCTGGGCCTCATTCTGGAAAGCGCATCAGTTCCAATAAATTACATTCTTTCGCAGCTCGCTTGCGTTGCAGTGAAAGTGAATGGTCAAGAAAGCATTGCTGGGACAGGTCAGCGACACGGAGATCCGGCTGCTGCGCATCTTCAAGGCGGTCGTCGAGTGCGGCGGCCTGGGCGCCGCCGAGCTGGAGCTCAACATCGGGCTCTCGACGGTCAGCCGCCATCTCAAGGACCTGGAAGCGCGGCTGGGGCTGGTGCTGTGCCGCCGCGGCCGGGCCGGCTTCTCGCTGACGGCCGACGGGCAGCGCGTCTACGACGGCGCCCTGCGCCTGCTGGAAGCCATGGACGCGTTCCGCACCGACGTGCGGGACCTGCACGCCGAGCTGGTGGGGACGCTGTCCATCGGCCTGTTCGACAAGACCGTCACCAACCCGCAGGCCCACATCGGCGAGGCCATCCGGGATTTCCGGCGTGCGGCGCCCGAGGCGCTGCTGGACGTGAGGGCCGGCACCCTCAACGAGATCGAGTCCGGCGTCATCGACGGGCGGCTGCAGGTGGGCATCGTGCCGGAGCACCGCCGCTCGGAGAGCCTGGAGTACATCGAGCTGTTCGGCGAGACGATGTACCTCTACTGCGGCCGGCAGCACCCGCTGTTCGGCATGCGCCACCAGGATCTCCGCTGGCAGGAGCTTCAGGATTACGACTACGCGGGCCTGGCCTTCCACTCGCCCAACATGGATGCGACGCACCGTTTCCGGCTGCGGCGGAAGGCGGCCGTCAGCGACCAGGAGGCCGTCCTCACGCTGATCCTGTCGGGCTGCTACATCGGCTTCCTGCCCGACCACTACGCGGCAGCGTTCGTCCGCGAGGGCCTGATACGGCGCGTCGAGCATCCCGAGTGCATGTACGAGCTGCAGTTCGTGGCCGTTCTGCGTCGCTCGCCGCGCCCGTCCCGGCTGTCCACGACCTTCGTGGAAGCGCTGCGGCGGGCTCACGCCTGAGCCGGACGACCGGCTCCCAGGCCCGTCAGGCGGCAGCCGCCGCCGAGCGCCGGTGCAGTGCCAGCCAGCCCAGGCCCGCGCCCATCAGCAGCACCGGCACCACGGAGCCCAGGTTCAGCCAGCTCCAGCCCTGGCTCGCGCTGACCAGCGCGCCCGAGCTGAAGGAGCTCAGCGCCATGACGGCGAACATGATGAAGTTGATGGCGCCCTGGGCCCGGTCCTTCTCCTGCGCCGTGTAGGCGGACAGCGACAGCGTCGTGCCGCCGGTGAACAGGAAGTTCCAGCCCACGCCCAGCAGGAACAGCGCCACCGAGAAGTGGTGCAGCTCGACGCCGGAGAGCGCGATGGCGATGCAGGCCGCGTACAGCGCCACGCCGGCGCCCATCACGCTCAGCACGCCGAAGCGGCGGATCAGGTGCCCGGTGACAAAGCCCGGCGCGAACATGCCGATGACGTGCCACTCCAGCACGAAGGCGGCGTCGGAGAACGGCAGGCCGCACTGCTGCATGGCCAGCGGCGTGGCCGACATCAGCAGGTTCATGACGCCGTAGCTCAGCGCGCTGGCACCCGCGGCCACGATGAAGACCGGTTGGCGCATGACCTGGGCCAGCGGGCGACCGGCATCAGCGCCGGCCTGGCGCGGCGCCACCGCCGGAAAGCGGATGGTGGCCAGCAGCGCCAGCGCCAGGCAGGCGACGAGCGCCAGCGCGAGGTACGCGCCGACGAAGGGCAGCGCAGCCAGCTCGCGCGTGCGCGACGCCAGGTTCGGGCCCAGCACGGCGCCCATCAGCCCGCCGGCCATCACCAGCGACACCGCCTTCTCGCGCGCGGCCGGCGCCGCGAACTCCGCGGCCGTGAAGCGGTAGAGCTGGCCGTTGGCCTGGTAGTAGCCCGCCACCAGCGTGGCGAAGCACATGAGCCAGAAGTTGCGCGTGCTGGCCGCATACGCGCACAGCAGCGTGGAGCCGAGCGCCGTCAGCAGCCCCAGCTGAAAGCTCAGCTTGCGGCCGAAGCGCGCCTGCGTCCAGGCGACCGGGCCGGTGCACAGCGCGCCGCCGACCACGTAGGCCATGACCGGCAGCGTGGCCATCCAGGCGTAGGGCGCGAGCGACAGGCCCACCAGCCCGTTGATGGCGATGAAGGTGACGTTGTTCGTGAGGAACAGGCCCTGCAGGACGACCAGCGTCCAGAGATTGCGGTTCATGCGGAAGAGATCAGTGGTGCTGCCGCAGGCCGGGCTGGGTGCCTCGTCTGCGGGCGGTTGGTTCAGGCCTGCGGGCCCATGGTCAGGACCATCCGGTACCTGGCTTGGCCGGACATCATCCGCCGGTACGCATCCAGCGCGTTTTCCAGCGGCATGGTTTCGATCAGCGGGCGGACGTCGGCCAGGACGCTGAAGTCCAGCGTCTTCTCGGACTCGAAGGGCGTGCCGGTGATGCTGCCTTGCACCATGTGCTCGCCGCCCACCAGTTGCCCGGGCAACACCGCCAGCGGCTCACGCCGCTTGATGACGCCGGCGTCCGCGCCGCAGATGCCACAGGCCTCGACCTGGATCAGCACCTCACCCGCGCCGGGCTGCGGCGTGTCCCGTTCGACCAGCTCCAGCAGGCCCGGCTCGCTCTCCTGCATCGCCCTGTAGCTCTTCTTCATGACTGTTCTCCGGAGATGACCGAACCGGTACCCAGCAGCGCCACCACGCCGAGCTGCGCAGCTTCCACGGCACCGGCGAGGTAGCCCGGAAACGAGGGCGACCACTCGCTGGCGATGCCGGTCAGGCGGCCGGCCCAGGGGCCGCTGGCCACAGCAGCGTCCGGGGCGGCGGCATGGTGGGCGGCGCCGTCCACGTCGGCGGCGGTCGCCGTGCAAGGGTCCAGCGCCCAGTCCTTGAGGGCGTCGGCCCGGGGCGTCGCGGCCTGCGGGCCGAACAAGCGGGCGAGCTGCGCGCGGCAGTGCGAGCGCAGCACGTCCTCGGGAATGTTCATGCGGGCCTGGGCCGGCACGCCGAGGAAGCCGAAAAGCGCGGCAGCGCCGCCCGGCATCGAGGCGTCGTGAATCTCGCCCAACGGCCCGGCCATGCTGCGGGCCTCACCCGACAGGCCCTGCCCGCGCCAGAACGGGGTGTCGTAGACGGCGACGTACTTGGCATGCGGCGCCATCCAGGTTGCTGTGTCCTGCCACTGCCGGGACAGGGCTTGCGGCAGCGCCGGCGCGAACGCCATGGTGGCCATGCACAGGCGCGGCGGCGCGGCCAGCAGCACGTGCTCGACCCGCCAGGAACTGACGATCCCGTGCACGTCCTCGGCTTCCAGCTCGACGTGTGGCCCGGTGCAGCGCAACCGCCGGACGTGCCGGCCGGTGACCAGGCGCGCGGGGTCCAGCTTGCGGCGCAAGGCGTCGGTCAGCGTCTCCATGCCGCCGTCCAGGCGCAGGGCCGACGGCGAGGAGGCATAGCCGCGCATGCGCATGGGACGTGCACCCGGTGAGCGCTCGACCACCATGTCGCCCGCCTCGTGCTGCTCGAAGACCTGGAGGCCGAGCTCCCGAACGAGCTGATCGAACCCGGGCTGCAGCTCGGGCCAGTACCAGGTGGGCCCCAGGTCGAAGCGGTCGAGGTTGCCGGGTGTGGCGGCGCCGCCGGCCGACAAGGACGCGATGCGGCCATTGAAGCGCTCGCGGGCCTCGATCAGCACGTAGTCCTGGACGCCCCGCTGCTCCAGCAGGAAGGCGGCATACAGGCCGCTGAGGCCACCGCCGACGATGGCGACTCGCGCAGTCCGCATGGCCTCACTCCCCCGCCATCACGCCGGCCAGATGGCCGGTCTTGAGGAACAGCGTGGCACCGGCGTCGCTGGCGGCGAGATCCGGATAGGCGCCCGCAGGCAGGCGAATCCAGGAACCCTGCGGGCAGCGCTGCCCGTCGAAACGCAGCTCGCCGGCGACCACCAGCAGCTCGGCGCTCTCCACGGCATGCTCAAACACGGGCGTCCCCGGCGCCAGGCGTTCCAGGGCAACGCGCTCGGTGCCGTCGGAGAACAGCGGGCAGACGTCCCGGTCCTGTGCGTGCCGCCAGGCGGACTCGGGGCGGGTGTCAATGCGCACGCTGCGGTTTTCGCCCGGCTTCATCTGCCAGAGCTTGACGAAGATGAGCGCGCCTTCGTCGCTGTACGGCTGGTGGGACGACCCCGGCGGATTGCGGAGGTACCAGCCAGCGGGGAAGTGCCCCTCCGCGTCGGAAAAGGTCCCGGAAAGCACAAGAATTTCTTCGCCACCGGGATGATCGTGCGCCGGAAAGCGGGAAGCCGGCGCGTAGCGCACGAGGCTGGTGGCGCGGGCCTTCTCGGTGCCGATGCGGTCGAGCATCACGCGCTCGACGCCGAGCTGCGGCGAGGGCGTCCATCGGTACTGGTCGGGCAGGACGACCACGGGTTGAGAGAAATCCGCATGGATGCGCATGGCGGCTCGTGCTTCAGAGCAGGCGCACAGGGACGCCGTTGATCAGGAGGCGGAAGGCCCGGGCGCGGCAGTCGCGCGCTAGGGCGTCCGGCGAAGCACCGCACTGTTCCAGTCTCCGGCACTGCCCGCAAACGAGAAAATCTTCTTCCTGCCCAAAGAAAATCTTTAGCGCCGTGAAGGCTCGTGTTTACCTTCGCTGGATAGACAACGGGTGGCGCGCCGCAAGGAAGGATCGGCCCCTGCAGCGCGCTGCACCGTCAAGGCAGCAGGTCTCTACAGGGTGAGCACCGCGTGCAGGCCCGCGGCGGCCACCAGCAGATCCCGCTCACGGCCCGGGTGTCCCACCAGCTGCAGGCCCACCGGCAGGCCCGTGGGTCCGAGCAGGCCGGGCACGTTGACGCAGGGCCATCCGAGCAGCGTCCACACGCGGCTGAACACAGGGTCGCCCGTGGCCGCCAGTCCTGCGGGCGCCTCGCCCGGAGCCGCGGGCACGACGAGCGCATCGAGCCCGTGCATGAGCTGCGCCACCTGCTGCCGGCCGGACTGCGCCAGCGCTTGCGCCTGGCTGTAGGCCGCTTCCGTCACCTCGTGCCCCGTGCTCAGCAGGGTGCGCAGCGCCTCGCTGAGCTGCGCCCGGTTCGCTTCGAACTCGCGTGACAGGCTGCGTGCCGCCTCGTAGGCCATCACGGTCTTCTGCGCCTGCATCAGGCCCGACAGGGCTTCGGGCAGCGCCAGCAGGGGCACGCGCATGCCGGCATCCGCCATGCGTGCCAGGCCGTCCTCCCATGCAGCGGCGCCGCCGGCATCGATGGCCGGCCATTCGTGGGTGCGGCAGGCCGCCAGGCGCAGCGAAGCCGGCGCAGGGCGGGGCAGCGGCTCGAAGGGTTGCCGCCGCAGCGCGCAGCGCATCAGCTCCAGGTCGTCGGCACTGCGCGCCAGCCAGCCCAGCGTGTCCAGCGACGGCGCAAAGGGTTTCACGCCTTCCAGGCTGAAGGCGCCGTGCGTGGGCTTGAGCGCGAAGACGCCGCAGTAGGAGGCCGGACGGATGAGCGAGCCCGCCGTCTGCGAGCCGAAGGCCAGCGGCACCATGCCCGACGCCACCGCGGCCGCGGAGCCGCTGGACGAGCCGCCGGGCGTGTGGCCGGCGCGCCAAGGATTCACCGTCGGCCCCGGCGTGAAGTAGGCGAATTCCGTGGTCACCGTCTTGCCCATCACCACGGCGCCTGCTTCGCGCGCCAGGCGTACCGCGCGCGCATCGGCCGCCGGACGGTGGCCGCGGTAGAGGGGCGAGCCGTGCCCGGTGGGCAGGTCGGCGGTATCGAAGATGTCCTTGACCGCCAGCGGCACGCCGGACAGGAGGCCCGGCGCCTCGCCGCCGGCCAGCCGCCGGTCCACGCCACGCGCGTGCGCCAGCGCCAGCTCGGGGTCGAAGCTTTCCCAGGCATGCAGTGCGGGCTCCAGGGCCTGGATGCGCTCGATGGCGGCGCGCGCGGCGTCCTCGGCGCTGCTCTTTCCGGCGAGCAGGGACGCGCGAACATCCACCGCGCTCGGTGCGTTCTCAATGATCATCGGTGAATCTCCCAAGGACCCGCGTGCCGCAGGTCGTGGTGTGGCGGCCTCAGGCCTTGGCCGCGGACCCTGGCCGGCGCAGCGCGCCGGCACTGGCCTCGCTGTGCCGCGGCGAGAGGTTGTCCAGGATCATGTGCAGCGATTCGTTGAGCCGCTTGACCTGGCCGGGCGTCATGCCCTCGAAGCTGCGCAGCACGATGTGCTGCGTGGCGATCTGGCCACGCTCGATGGCACGCTGGCCGGCCGGCGTGAGCGACACCACCGTGACCCGCGCGTCCTGCGTCGAGGTCGAGGTCTCGACCAGCCCTTCGTCCTTGATGCGGTAGACCGTCTTGGTCACGGTGGAGAGCTTGGCCACCGCGTGCAGCGCGATGTCGGACATGCTGCTGGTGCCCTGCTCCTTGAGGATCATGAGGATGCGCCAGGTGGGCACGTCCAGCGCCACGGCCTTGAGCGCCTTCTCCATCTCCAGCGTGTAGACGCCGTACACCCGCGCCAGCCAGTAGAACGGGTACTCCTCGCGGGCGAAGTCGGGGCTGGCGGGGTTGTAGCGGCTCACGGACGGCATGGTGTTCAAGGGTTGCCGGGACGCGGGCGCGTCCCCGCGGCATCTTAGCCGCCCGCCCCCGGCGGTCCGGCCGGGGCGGCAGGGCCGGCACGCGGCCCGGAACGAACACGCGCCGCCTCATGCCACCAGCCGGTCCTGGTGCGCGCCCATGCCCAGGTAGGCCTCGACGATGCGCGGGTCGCCGGCCAGCGTGTGGGCCTCGCCTTCCACCACCACGCGGCCCAGCTCCAGCACGTAGCCGCGCTGCGCCAGCCGCAGCGCCGCGCGGGCGTTCTGCTCCACCAGCAGGATGGCCACGCCGCGCCGGCGCAGCGTGTCGATGATGCGGAAGATGTCGTGCACGATCAGCGGCGCCAGCCCCAGGCTGGGCTCGTCGAGCATCAGCAGGCGCGGCCGGCCCATGAGCGCGCGGCCCAGCGCCAGCATCTGCCGCTCGCCGCCCGAGAGTGTGGCCGCGGCCTGGTGCCGGCGCTCCTTCAGGCGCGGGAACAGCTCGTAGACCTCCTCCAGCGCCTGGCCGCGCCGCTGCGCGGCGTCGGCCAGGAAGCGGTAGGCGCCCAGCTCCAGGTTGTCCAGCACGCTCATGCTGCCGAACAGCGCGCGCTGCTCCGGCACGAGCGCCAGCCCGCGCGCCACGCGCGCGCCGATCTGGCCCGCGGGCAAGGCTTCGCCCGCGAAGCGGATCTCGCCGCCCCGCGGCGGCAACGCGCCCATCAGCGCGTTGAGCAGCGTGCTCTTGCCCGCGCCGTTGGGGCCGATGACGGTCACGATCTCGCCCGCGTGCACGCGCAACGACACGCCGGCCAGCGCCTCGATGCGGCCGTAGGCCACGCTCAGGTCCCGCACGTCGAGCAGGACCTCGGCTTGAGAAGAAGTCGTTGCGCTCACAGCTCGGCTCCCAGATACGCTTCCAGCACCTTCGGATGGCGCTGCACCTCGGCCGGCGGACCTTCGACGATCTTCTCGCCGAAGACCATCACCGCCACCCGGTCCACCAGGCTCATCACGAAGTCCATGTCGTGCTCCACCAGCACCACCGCCAGGCCTTCGCCGCGCAGGCGGTTCAGCAGCTCGGCCAGCGCCTGCTTCTCCTGCAGCCGCAGGCCCGCGGCCGGCTCGTCCAGCAGCAGCACCGACGGGTCGGCGCACAGTGCGCGCGCGATCTCCAGCAGCCGCTGCTGCCCCAGCGCCAGGCTGCCGGCCTCCTGCTGCGCCAGCGCGCCCAGCCCGACGCGGTCGAGCTGGCGCCGCGCCTCGGCCAGCAGCCGCGCCTCCTCGGCGCGGTCCAGCCGCAGCGCGCTGCGCAGCAGCCCCGCGCTGCCGCGCAGGTGCGCGCCCAGCGCCACGTTGTCCAGCACGCTCATGCCGGGCAGCAGCTTCACGTGCTGGAAGGTGCGCGACAGGCCCGCCTCGGCCAGGCGCCGCGGCGACCAGCCCACCACGCTCCGGCCCAGGAAGCGCACCTCGCCGGCAGTGGGACGGTCCACGCAGGAGAGCTGGTTGAACAGCGTGCTCTTGCCCGCGCCGTTGGGCCCGATCACGGCCAGGATCTCGCCGGCGCGCACTTCCAGGTCCACGTCGCGGTTGGCCACCAGCCCGCCGAAGCGGCGGGTCAGGCCGCGTACCTGCAGCACCAGCGAGCCGCGCGCCGGCATGGCGCGCCGCGGCAGCGGCGGTGCAGAGGGCACGGGCCCGGCAGCAGCACCGTCCGCGGCACCCGAAGCCCGATGCTGGCGCAACCGGCCCCACAGCCCCTCGGGCGCCTTGTGCATCAGCACGATGATCAGCAGCCCGAACACGATGGCCTCGTAGTTGCCGCCCTGCCCCAGCAGCCGCGGCAGCCAGTCCTGCAGGAAGTCGCGCGCCAGCGTCACCAGCGTGGCGCCGGCCAGGGCGCCCCACAGGTGGCCCACGCCGCCCAGCAGCGCCATGAACAGCACGTCGATGCCCGCGCCCAGGCTGAAGGGCGCCGGGCTGACGAAGCGCTGCTCCATCGCGTACAGCCAGCCCGACGTGCAGGCCAGCAGCGCCGACAGCACGAAGGCCGTCAGTTTCACCTGCAGCACCGGCACGCCCATGGACTCGGCCATGGCCTGCCCGCCGTTGAGCGCGCGCAGGGCGCGGCCGGTGCGGGAGTCCAGCAGGTGGTGCGCCAGCACCAGCGCCAGGCCCAGCGCGGCCCAGATCGGCACCGCCATCTCCTGCGGCTGGTCCAGGGTCCAGCCGCCGATGCGCAGCGCCGGCAAGCCGGTGATGCCGGTGTGCCCACCCAGCGGCTCCAGGGTGCCGAACAGGTAATAGAGCGCCAGCGCCCAGCAGATGGTGCCCAGCGGCAGGTAGTGGCCCGACAGGCGCAGCGTCAGCAGCCCCAGCACGCCGGCGATGGCCAGCGTGAGCAGCAGTGCCGCCGGCAGCGCCAGCCAGGGCGAGCCGGCCAGCGGCGCCAGCGCCGCGGGCACGCCGCTGCCCGCGGTGAGCCAGGCCGCCGTGTAGGCGCCCAGGCCCAGGAACGCGGCTTGGCCGAAGCTGGTCATGCCGCAGACGCCGGTGAGCAGCACCAGGCCCAGCGTGGACATGGCGGCCAGCCCGACGTGGTTGAGCAGCGTCACCTGGAAGGCCGGCAGCCACGGCGTCGCCAGCAGCACGGCCGCCATGGGCAGCAGCAGCCACAGCGCCGACCGCGCGCGCAGCCGCTGGCGCCAGGGGGCCCGGGTCACCGGGCTGGACAGCACCGCGCTCATGCGTGCTCCTCCTCGACACGGCCCGCCGACAGCGAGCGCCACAACAGGAACGGCAGGATCAGCGTGAACACGATCACTTCCTTGAAGGCACTGGCCCAGAACGTTGAGAAAGCTTCCACCAGGCCCACGCCCAGCGCCCCCAGCGCGCCCACCGGGAAGCTCACCAGGCCGCCGACCACGGCGCCCACGAAGCCCTTGAGGCTGATGAGGAAGCCGGAGTCGTAATAGAGCGTGGTCAGCGGCGCGATCAGCACGCCCGAGAGCGCGCCGATGAGCGCGGCCAGCGCGAAGCAGCTGCGCCCGGCCTGGGCGGGCGAGATGCCCATGAGCTGCGCGCCGAGCCGGCTCACGGCCGTGGCGCGCAGCGCCTTGCCGCGCAGGCTGCGCTCGAAATAGAGGAACAGCCCCGCGATCAGCGCCAGCGTCACTGCCAGCACCCACAGCGTCTGCGACTTGAGCATGACCGGGCCGAGCTGCAGCCCGACCTCGGAGAAGGGCTCCGTGCGCGCGCCCTCGGCACCGAACATCAGCAGCGCCACACCCACCAGCACCACGTGCAGCGCGATGGAGACGATCAGCAGCACCAGCCCGTGAGCGGCGGCGATGGGGCGGAAGCACAGGTCGTACAGCCAGGGGCCCAGCGGCACGACGAGGGCCAGCGTCAGGGCCACCTGCGCCAGCAGGGGCAGCGAGGCCTGCGCGGCCCAGCGCGTGAGCGCCAGCAGCGCCAGCGCGTAGAGCAGGCCGCGGGCATCGCGCCAGCGCAGCGGGCCGTCCTCGCAGGCGGCGCCGCGGCGGGACTCCCAGGCGCGCTGCAGGAAGTGCAGCAGCGCCACGCCGAAGACCAGCCACGCCAGGCGCGGCGCCTGGCCGGCCTGCAGCGCGGCCATGGTCATGGCGCCGAAGGTGACGAACTCCCCCTGGGGCACGAGCAGCACCCGGGTGACGGTGAAGACCAGCACGATCGACAGGGCCAGCAGCGCGTACACCGCGCCGTTGGTCATGCCGTCCTGGCCCAGCAGCAGGGCAATCTGCAGGTTCATGGCTTGCGGTGCCCGGGGCTTACTTGAGCAGCGCCCACTTGCCGTTCTTCACGGTGATGAGCTCGCGGCCACGGTCGTCGAAGCCGCTGTGGTCCGAGGCGCTGAGGTTGTAGACGCCCTGCGTGGCGGGCAGCTCCTTGACCTGCTCGATGGCGTCGCGCAGTGCGCTGCGGAAGGCCGGCGTGCCGGGCTTGCCGGCCTTGAGCGCCTTGGGAATGGCCGCCTGCAGCAGCAGCCCGGCGTCGAAGACGTTGGCGCCGAAGGTCGCGGGCACGGTGCCATGCAGCTTCTGGTAGGCCGCCACGTAGCCGCCGGCGATCTGCTTGGACGGATGGCTGTCGGGAACCTGGTCCAGCACCAGCATCGCGCTGGCGGCCAGGATGGTGCCCTCCACCTTCTTGCCGCCGAGCTTGAGGAAGTCCGGCAGTGCCGCGCCGTGGGTCTGGTAGACCTTGCCGCGGTAGCCCTGGTCCACCAGCGTGGTCTGCGGCAGCACCGCGGAGCTGCCCGGCGCGGCGATCAGCACCGCATCCGGCGCGGCGGAGAGCACCTTGAGGCTCTGCGCGGTGAGCGAGGTGTCCTGGCGCTGGAAGCGCTCGGTGGCGGCGACCTTGATGCCCGAGTCGGTCGCCATGGCGCCGAACACCTTGAGCCAGTTGTCGCCGTAGGGGTCGGCCGTGCCGATGAAGCCCACCGACTTCACCTTGGCCGCCACCATGTGCTGCACCAGGGCGCGGGCGATGAGGTCGTCGTTCTGCGTGGTCTTGAAGACCCATTTCTTCTGCTCGTTCATGGGCAGTACCACGGCGGCCGTGCCCACCGGCGCGAACATGGGCACGCCGGCCTCGGCCACGAACTGGATCACGCCCATGGCGTTGGGCGAGCCGCTGGGGCCGATGAGCGCATCGACCTTGTGCTCGTTGATGAGCTTTTTCACGGCCGCCACCGAGGCCGTCGGGTCGCTGGCGTCGTCCAGCGAGATGTACTCGACCGTCTGCCCGGCCACCTGCGTGGGCAGCAGCGGCACGGTGTTCTTCTGCGGCAGGCCCACCAGCGCGATCGGGCCGGTGGAGGAGGACACGACGCCCACCTTGATCTGCGCCTGCGCGGCGGTGGACAGCACCAGCACGCTGGCCAGCAGGAAGGGGCGGAAGGACAGGGACTTCGGCATCGGGGGACTCCGTGGCGCCGCGGCGCCGGGTGGAACACGAGAGCGGCCAGGGAGGACGGCCGCGCCGCTTCCCCTGTGCAGCAATCGTGCCACTTTTCACGTAATTACCCGAACCCGCATTTACCCTAGATCAAGCCCGCGCCCGCCCTCCTCGGACCGCACCGGCAAAGCCATGTGCAGACGCCAAATCGCTCCGACACAGCGCAGATGCTTGTCGCGCCGTGGTTTTCACCAATTGCGTGCGTTCGCGCCCCGTTGGGCGGCATCCAGCGAATAAACGCGCACCGGACTGGCGCTTTTTGAGGACGTTCAATTTTTTACTTGACTTTTCACGTAATCAGCTTCTATTGTTGCGCCCCATCCGACGACCACTTTTTCCGCCGCGACCGGAGAACCCGATGACCTTGCTGAACCTGGAGCGCACGAGCGCATCGCCCGGGCCTGAGCCCAAGAGCCCCGCCTCGCTGGACCTGCTGTGCAGCGACATCCGCCGCCGCCGCCAGGAGTTCACGCGGCTGCGCCACATCGCGCCGGACGTCATCGAGCGCTTCATTGAGGTGGGCGTGTACCGCGCGCTGGTGCCGCGCGCCTTCGGCGGCGACCAGAAGTCGCCGCGCGAGTTCTGCGAGCTGGTCGAGACCCTGTCGCAGGCCGACGGCTCCGCCGGCTGGGTGGCGAGCTTCGGCATGGCCGTGACCTACCTGGCGGCGCTGCCGCCGGCCACCTTCGCGCAGATCTATGCCGGCGGCCCGGACGTGGTGTTTGCCGGCGGCATCTTTCCGCCGCAGCGCGCGCCACGCGTTGAGGGGGGGTTCGAAGTCAGCGGGCGCTGGAGCTTTGCCAGCGGCTGCATGGGCGCGCAGCTCATCGGCGTGGGCATCGCGCCGGCGGAGGGCGAGAAGTCCGGCCTGCCGCGCATGGCGGTGATGCCGCGCGAGAAGGCGCGCATCGAGCTGGCGTGGGAGGTGTCCGGACTGGTGGGCACGGGCAGCCACGACGTGGTGGTCGATCGCGTGGTGGTGCCCGAGGAATGGACCTTCGTGCGCGGCAGCGCCTCGCAGCGCGAGGAGCCGATGTTCCGCTACCCCACGCTGTCCTTCGCGGCGCAGGTGCTGTCCGTCGTCGGGCTGGGCATCGCGCGCGGCGCCATCGAGGAGCTGCGCGCGATGGCCGCGGGGCGTGTCTCCGTCACCGGCGCGCCGCGCCTGGCCGACCGGCCGCAGGTGCAGCTGGAGCTGGGCCGCGCCGAGGCACAGCTGCGCGCGGCGCGCGCCTTCTTCTATGCCGCCATCGACGAGGCCTGGGAGGTGCTGCTCAAGGGCGACGCGCTCAGCCCGGAGCAGGTCAGCATGTTGCGGCTGTCATCCACCCACGCGGCGCGCACCGGCGCGGAAGTCGCCCGCAGCGTGCAGCTGCTCACCGGCATGACCGGCGTGTACGACGCCAGCCCCATCTCGCAGCAGGTGCGCGACAGCCACGTGCTGACCCAGCACGCCTTCATGGGCGACATCACCTACCAGAACGCCGGCGCGATGTTGTTCGGCCAGGCCCCGCTGCCGGGCTACCTCTGAGCCCCGCCTCTAACCCTTCTTCTTCCGACCCCCTTCAAGGACCCGCATGAGCTCCACCCCCGTGAAACCGCTGCGCACGCTGTTCTGCATCGGCATCAACCAGAACTTCTTCGACGCCGGCCCCGAGGAGGCCAAGGCCGTGTGGCTGGCCTTCGGCCGCATGATGAACGGCATCGGCGCGCTGCCCGGCGTGAAGGTGCTGGGCAACATGGACGACGACCAGTCCATGGTCGGCCCCTCCACCACCTCTCCCTGGACCTGCTACGTGCTGGCCGACGTGCCCGACGTGCAGACCGTGCACGCCGCGTGCAACCTGCTGCGCACCATCGTCGTGGGCGACGGCCCCTACAAGCTCTGGAAGTACGCGCGCATCGAGGCCCGCATGGGGCGCGAGCTGGTCGTGCCGCCGGAGCTGCTGGCGCAGCCGGCGCCGGCTTCCGCGGCCGTCGCGGCTTGAGGCGGGAGGCTGCCGTGACCACGCCGCAGGCCCTAGAGAGCCGCCTGGCGCAGCTGGAAGCCCGGCTGCGCCGCTTCGAGGACGCCGACGCCATCCGCGCCTGCGTCACGCGCTACATGGCGCTGTGCGACCGGCTCGATGCGTCCACGTCGCTGCACGAGCTGCTGGACTGCTTCACCGAGGACGCCCTGTGGGCCGGCAAGGGCGCGCGCTACGGCGCGAGCTTCGGCGGGCACCAAGGCCGCGAGGCGATCGGCGCCATGTTCGGCCGCTACATGCGCACGCCGGCGCACTTCGCGCTCAACGTGCACTTCCTCACCAGCGAGCACATCGTGCCCACCGGCGAGGACAGCGCCGACGCCGAGTGGGTGATGTTGCAGACCTCCACCTTCGCCGACGGCGCCTCGCACCTCAACGCCGCGCGGCTGCAGCTGGGCATGGCCCGCTGCGCCGACGGCCGCTGGCGCATCGCGCGCTTCCAGACCGAGAACCTGTTCAGCCGCCCGGTGAGCCACTGGCACAGCGACGCCCCGCTGCCCGTGCCCGCCGCGCAAGCCGCCTGAGCATTTATCCACCTTCAGACCCCGCCTCCACGATGAACGCCCCGATTGCTCCCCTGACCTTCCAGCGCCCGCTGGCCGACCTCGTGCGCGAGGACCGCGTGCACACCTCGCTCTACACCGACCCGCTGATCTTCGAGCAGGAGATGGACCGCATCTTCCGCAACTGCTGGGTGTGGGTGGCGCATGCCAGCGAGCTGCCCGACCCCGGCAGCTTCAAGACCCACTGGGTCGGCAGCGAGCCGGTGATCGTGGTGCGCGACCGCAAGAACCAGGTGCACGTGCTGCTCAACCGCTGCCGCCACCGCGCCGCTACCGTGTGCGAGCACAAGAAGGGCAAGACCGCCAGCTTCGTGTGCCCGTACCACGGCTGGGCCTACGCGCTGGACGGCTCGCTGCGCGGCGTGCCGCACCCCGAGAGCTATGGCGACTGCCTGGACAAGGGCGAGTTCCCGCTGGTGAGCCTGCGCGTGGAGCAGTACGCCGGGATGATCTTCGCCACCTTCCGCGACGACATCGAGCCGCTGCAGCAGTGGCTGGGCCCGGCCAGGAAGTGGATCGACCTGTTCATGAAGCAGGGCGCGGGCTACCCCGTGAAGGTCGCCGGCGAGCACCGCTTCCGCTTCCCCGGCAACTGGAAGATCCAGCTGGAGAACACCACCGACGCCTACCACTTCCCGCTGGTGCACAAGAGCTTCCTCAGCTCGGTGGACCCGCAGACCGAGCGCATGCTCGACTTCGTGGGCGGCCCGGGCTACGTCGAGGACCTGGGCAACGGGCACAGCGTGATGGTGATGATCCCGGAGCTGGTGGACCTGGAAGCCAATCTGGACGACCCCGTCCCCGCGCGCTTCGAGGAGCTGGCGCAGGCGCTGCGCGACGAGGGACATGAGGAGGCGCAGGTGCGGCGCATCGTGCGCGCCGTGGGCGGCTCGGGTTTCAACCTCAACCTGTTCCCCAACATCGCCTGCTCGATGGCGTTCTTCCGCGTGCTGCAGCCGGTGGCGGTGAACGAGACCGAGATCCACCACGCCGTCATCACCATGGACGGCGGCCCGGCCGTGGCCAACCAAGCGCGGCTGCGGCTGCACGAGCACTTCCAGGGCCCGATGGGCTTCGGCACGCCCGACGACTCCGAGGCGTGGGAGCGGGTGCAGAAGGGCTCCAGCGCGGGGCGCGACCTGTGGATCCTGCTCAACCGCGGCCTGCCCGGCGAGCGCCTCACCGCCGACGGCCGCGCCGGCGACGTCAGCGCCGAGACCGGCATGCGCGCCGCCTACCAGCAGTGGAAGAAGCTGATGACGGCCTGAGCCGCCCGCACCCGAGCAACCCCCCATCCCCAGCACCATGAACCTCGACCTTCTCTACAGCGCCACCGCCTTCGTCTGGGCGGAGGCCGACATGCTCGACCATGCCGAGTACGCCGCCTGGCTCGACCTCTGGACGCCCGATGGGCTCTACATCGTGCCCATCGACCCGGCCACCGAAGACTTCGCCAACACGCTCAACTACGCCCACGACGACGCCGACATGCGCGCCAAGCGCGTGGCGCGGCTCACCAGCGGCGAGTCCGTCTCCACCCAGCCGCGCGCGCGCACCGTGCGCAACGTCTCGCGGCTGCGCGTGCTCGGCGACGCGGGCGGCGTGCTCACGCTGCGCGGCGCGCAGGACCTGCGCGACTTCCGCAAGGCCTGCTTCCACCAGCACACCGCCGACGTGACCTGGGAGCTGGAGCGCAACGGCAGCGGCTGGCGCATCCGCCGCAAGGTGGTGCGGCTGATCAACTCGGCCGACACGCTCACCAGCGTGGGGTACCTGCTGTGAACCGCAAGGCCTTCATGAGCGACGCCGACGCCACGGCGCTGCCCGTCGCGCTGGTCACCGGCGCCGCGGCCGGCCTGGGCCGCCACATCGCCGAGGAGCTGCATGCCGCGGGCTACCGCGTCGCGCTCAGCGACCGCGACGGCGAGGCCGCGCAGCGCGCCGCCGCCGAGCTGGACCCGTCCGGCGCCACGGCCTGCGGCCTCGCGCTGGACGTGCTGCAGCGCGGCCACTTCGAGGCCGCGCTGGACCGGCTGCGCAACGCCTGGGCCGTGCCGCAGGTGCTGGTCAACAACGCCGCGCTCACGCTCACGACGCCGGTGATGCAGATCACGCCGGAGGAGTTCTCGCAGGTGCTGGACATCAACCTGCGCGGCACCTTCCTGGGCTGCCAGGTGCTGGGGCAGGCCATGGCCGAGGCCGGCTTCGGCCGCATCGTCAACCTGGCCTCGCTGGCGGGCCAGAACGGCGGCACGGCCTCGGGGGCGCACTACGCCTCGTCCAAGGCCGGCATCCTGACGCTGACCAAGATCTTCGCCCGCGAGCTGGCCTCGCGCGGCGTGACCGTCAACGCCGTGGCGCCGGGCCCGCTGGAGCTGCCCTCGGTGCGCGCCGCGGTGCCGGCCGAGCGGCTGGAGCAGTTGACGAAGCAGATTCCCGTGCAGCGCCTGGGCAACCCGCGCTTCATCGCCCGGCTGGTGGTGCTGCTGGCCTCGGCCGAGGCCGACTCCGCCACCGGCGCGGCCTGGGACGTCAACGGCGGCATCTTCATGCGCTGACCGCTCTGCAGGAGTCCACACCCATGAGCACGCAATCTCTCATCGACGTGGTGGTGCGCCACCGCGAGCTCCAGGGCCAGGCCGTGGCGGTGCTGACCCTGGCCGATCCGGCCGGCGCGCCGCTGCCGCCCTTCAGCGCCGGCGCCCACGTGGACCTGCACCTGCCCGGCGGGCTGGTGCGGCCCTACTCCCTGTGCAGCAACCCCGGCGAGCGCCGCGCCTACCGGCTGGGCGTGCTGCAGGACCCGGCCTCGCGCGGCGGCTCCGTGGCCGTGCACCGCGAGCTGCGCGAGGGCACGCGGCTGCGCATCAGCGCGCCGCGCAACCACTTCCCGCTGGCCGAGGCGGCGCCCTACAGCGTGCTGGTGGGCGGCGGCATCGGCATCACGCCGATGCTGGCCATGGCGTGGACGCTGCACGCGGCGGGCACCGCCTTCGAGCTGCACTACTGCGCCCGCAGCCGCACCCAGGCGGCCTTCCTGGACGAGATCGCCGCCGCGCCCTGGGCGCAGCGGGTGCACCTGCACTTCGACGACGACGGGGCGCCGCAGCGGCTGGACGCCGCCGCGGTGCTGCGCGCCGCGCCGGCCGGCCGCCACCTCTACGTCTGCGGGCCCAGCGGCTTCATGGACTGGGTGATGGGCGAGGCGGCGCAGGCCGGCCTGGACAGCGCGCAGATCCACCGCGAGTACTTCGCCGCGCCCACCGCGGGCACCGCCTCGACAGGCGAAGACCCAGCTTTCGAGCTGGTGGCCCAGCGCAGCGGCAAGACCGTGCGCGTGGCGCCGCAGCAGTCGCTGCTGGACGCGCTCAAGGGCCTGGGCATCGAGGTGCCCGTGTCCTGCGAGCAGGGCGTGTGCGGCACCTGCGCCTGCACCGTGCTCGAAGGCGAGCCGGAGCACCGCGACGCCTACCTCACGGACGAGGAGCGCGCCGCCAACGACCAGATCCTGGTCTGCTGCTCGCGCGCGCGCTCGCCGCGACTGGTGCTGGACCTTTGAGCCCGGGAGAAGCCGCCATGACCGACCTCCGCCTCGCGCACGCCCCGGGCGTGCCCTCCACCGCCGACTTCCGCACCGGGCTGTCGCTGCTGCCCGGCGGCGTGACCATCATCACCACCGACGGCCCGGCCGGCCGGGCCGGCTTCACGGCCTCGGCCGTGTGCAGCGTCACCGACGCGCCGCCCACCGTGCTGGTGTGCATGAACCGCTCGTCCTTCGCGCACCAGTTCTTCACCGGCAACCGCGTGCTGTGCGTCAACGTGCTGGCCGCGGCACAGCAGCCGCTGTCGGCGTTGTTTTCCAATCGCGACATGACCATGGCGCAGCGCTTCGAGCAATGCGCCTGGCAGCCGCTGGCCACCGGCGCGCCCGCCATCGAGGGCGCGCTGGTGAACCTGGACGGCGAGATCGTCGCCACGCACGACGTGGGCACGCACAGCGTGTTCATCGTCGAGCTGCGCCGCGTCCACGTGCCCGAGGACGCGGTGCAGCAGGCCGGCCTCGCGTACTTCAATCGCGGCTACCACGCACTGGCTGCGGCGGCCTGAGTGCCGCATCGCCCGGCCCCGCCTTCACCTCCCCGAACTTCCATGAGCACCCCTTCCGATTCCTGGGCCTGGCCCAATGAACCCCACATCGTCGTCGCAGGCGCGGGCGCCATCGGCTGCAGCCTGGCCACGCGGCTGGCTGCCGCCGGCCAGCGCGTGAGCCTGCTGGCGCGCGGCGCCACGCTGGCGGCCATCCAGGCGCAGGGCCTGCGGCTCGACGACCTCGACGGCGCCTGGCAGGCGCGCGTGCACGCCGCTTCCGATGCACAGGCGCTCGAAGCGGCAGATTTGCTGTTCCTGTGCTGCAAGTCGCAGGACCTGCCCGCGCTGGCCGCGCAGGTGCAGCCGCTGATCACGCCGCGCACGCTGGTCGTGCCCTGCGTCAACGGCGTGCCCTTCTGGTACTTCCATCGCAGCGGCGACCGCTTCGAGGGCGAGACGGTGCGCGCCGTGGACCCGGCAGGCCGCCTGGGCACGCTGCTGCCGCTGGAGCAGGTGCTGGGCGCCATCGTCTTCATCACGGCCGAGACGCCGGCGCCGGCCCACGCCGTCTCGCGCACGCCGCACCTGCTGATGCTGGGCGAGCCGGGCGGCGGCATCACGCCGCGGCTGCAGGCGGCATGCGCGCTGGTGGCCACGGCGGGCATCGAGGCGCGGCCGCTGGAGCGCATCCGCGACAAGCTCTGGACCAAGCTCATCGCCAACATCACCTCCAACCCGCTGTCGGTGGTGACCGGCGCCACGCTGCAGGCCATCTACACCGAGCCCGCGCTGCTGGCCACCGTGCGCCAGGTGATGCACGAGGCCATGCTGGCTTCGAGCTGCTACGGCGCGCGGCTGGAGATCGACCCGATCGAGTTCCTGCGCCTGGGCGCCGCCATGGGCCCCGTGCGCACCTCGATGCTGCAGGACCACGAGCGCGGCCGCCCGCTGGAGCTGGCCGCCATCGGCGACGCCGTGGTCGAGCTGGGCGAGCGCTATGCGCTGCCGATGGCCGCCACGCGCGCGCTGGTCGAGCAGGCCCGCCGGCGCCACGCGCGCGGCACCGCCGAAGAAAGATCCCCTTCCCTGGCCATCCCCGCCTAAAGCCACCATGGACCTCACCCCGCACCCCGACCACATCCAGCCCGCGCACATGAGCGACGCGGAATGGCAGCTGCGCGTGCAGCTGGCGCACTGCTACCACCTCGTGGACCACTTCGGCTGGACCGAGACCATCTTCAACCACATCTCGGCCCGCGTGCCCGGCAGCGACTTCTACCTGGTCAACCCCTTCGGGCTGAACTACGACGAGGTGACGCCGGCCAACCTGCTGAAGGTGGACCTGGAAGGCCGCAAGGTGGAGCCCTCGCCTTACGACGCCAACCCCGCGGGCTTCGCGCTGCACGGGGCGATCCACGGCGCGCGCGAGGACATCCACTGCGTGATCCACACCCACACCACGCCGGTGTCGGCCATCGCGCTCAAGCGCGCGGGCTTCGGCCACGACGACTTCTACGGCGCGCAGCTCTTCGGCCGCGTGGCGTACCACACCTTCGAAGGCATCACGCTGTTCGCCGACGAGAAGAGCCGCATGCTGGACAGCCTGGGCGACAAGCACGTGCTGGTGCTGCGCAACCACGGCGTGGCGGTGGGCGAGATGGACATCCCGCGCGCCTTCTTCCTGCTGTGGACGGTGCAGCGCGCAGCGGAGATCCAGTGCGCCGCCGGCGCCATGGCCGGCGACAACGTGGCGCTGCCGGCGTCCATCAGCCAGCGCTGCTCCGACCTCACGGCGCAGCTCATCCGCGAGGACGGCTTCGCCCACAAATTCTTCGACGCGATGGTGCGGCAGATGCAGGGGCGCCGCGGGCGGCGGCTGTAGCCGGCCTGGGCGCCGCGCCTCCTGTCCCGCAGCAGGGCGCGCGGCGCCTCAGCCTTCCGCTGCTTCAAGCCCCTTGTGTTCTCCCGGGCCCACCGCGGGCAGGGCCTGCTTCATGTGATCCAGGAAGCCCTGGACCGCATGCGGCAGCGCGCGCCCGGCCAGCGTCTGCAGCTCGATGTCGCGCAGCTCCATGCCGCGGTCGCGGATGGGCAGCGCCACGAGTTCCTTTTCCTGCATGAGATGCCGCACCGACACCTCTCCCGTCACGGAAATGCCGCCGCCCTGCAGCACGAAGCCCAGCAGCACGCCCTGGTGGTTGCTGGTCAGCAGGGGCTCCAGCACCAGCTGCTGCCGGCTGCACGCGATGTCGATCATCTGGCGCAGCGTGGTCTCCGGCGAGGGCAGCGCCAGCGGGTAGGCGCTCATGCGCTTGAGCGTGACCGCGCCGGCAGCGGCCAGCGGGTGGTCCGAGCGCATCAGCGCCAGCACGGGCGCGGGCTGGCGGTACTCGACGTTGATGTCGCGCTCCGGCGCCCGGCTGAAGGTCAGGCCGATGTCGGCCTCGCCGTCGCGCAGCCGCTGCGTCACGCCCGCGGGCCCGTGCACCTGCACCTCGAAGCGCACGCGCGGGTGGTCAGCCAGGAAAGACGTGACCAGCGAGGGCAGGAACTGCCACGCGAAGCCTTCCGCCGTGGCGATGCGCACACGACCCGAGCGCAGGCCCTGCAGCGCCGCGATTTCCTCCATGGTGCGCTCGGCGTCCTGCCGCGTGCGCCGCGCGTGCACGGCCAGGATCTCGCCGGCAGCAGTGGGCACCATGCCGCGGTGCTGCCGCTCGAACAGCGGCATGCCCAGCGCGTCCTCCAGCCCGGCGATCTGGCGGCTGATGGCCGAGGTGGCCACGTGCAGGCGCTGCGAGGCCTCGGCCAGCGAACCGCTGCGCACGACCTCCAGGAAATAGCGCAGTGCGGTGTCCTGCAACAGGTGGGCTTTCATGGCGCCTTTCACTGCCTTGCCAAAACGGCAACGGCAAGGTGCAAATTCTATGATTGTGAGATGGCAGCCGGGTGCCTACCCTGCAAGGCGTCGCAAAATTTCCGATGCCCAGCCATGAACCGCAGCACCGCCCTTTCCCTCGCCGCCGCCTGCTTCGACGACGGTCGGTTTCTTGATCAACTTTCTGCGCGCGTGGCCTGCCGCACCGAGAGCCAGGACCCGGCGCAGGCGCCGGCACTGCAGGCCTACCTGGACGAGGTGCTGGGCCCGCCGCTGCGCCGGCTGGGCTTCAGCAGCCGCGTCCTGGACAACCCGGTGCCGGGCGGCAGCCCCTTCCTCATCGCCTCGCGCACCGAGTCCGATGCGCCCATCACCGTGCTGAGCTACGGCCACGGCGACGTGGTGCGCGGCGGCGCGGCGCAGTGGAGCGCGGGGCGCGACCCCTGGCAGGTTCGCGTGGAGGGCGACCGCTGGTACGGCCGCGGCACCGCCGACAACAAGGGCCAGCACACCATCAACCTGATGGCGCTGGAGCAGGTCCTCGCGGCGCGCGGGGGCCGCCTGGGCTTCAACCTGACGCTGCTGATCGAGATGGGCGAGGAGATCGGCTCGCCGGGCCTGCGCGAGCTGTGTGAACAGGAGCGTGAGGCGCTGCGGGCCGACCTGTTCCTGGCCTCGGACGGCCCGCGCCTGTCGGCCGAGCGGCCCACGGTGTTCCTGGGCTCGCGCGGCGGCCTCAACTTCGACCTGCGCGTGGACCTGCGTGCCCAGGGCGCGCACTCGGGCAACTGGGGCGGGCTGCTGCGCAACCCTGGCATCCGCCTGGCCCACGCGCTGGCCTCGCTGGTGGACGCCCAGGGCCGCATCCTGGTGCCGGGCCTGCGGCCCCCGGCCGTGCCCGAGAGCGTGCGCCGGGCGCTGGCGAGCATCACGGTGGGCGGCGGCGCGAGCGAGCCGGACATCGACCCGGACTGGGGCGAGCCGGGCCTCACGCCGGCCGAGCGCGTGTTCGCCTGGAACACGCTGGAAGTGCTGGCTTTCAAGACCGGCAACCCCGAGGCGCCGGTCAACGCCATCCCGCCGCGGGCGCAGGCCCATTGCCAGATCCGCCACGTCGTCGGCAGCGACAGCGCGCGCTTTCTGCAGCACCTGCGCGCGCACCTGGACGCGCACGGCTTCGACGACGTCGAGGTGGTGCCCAACGGCCCGCGCATGGAGGCGACCCGGCTCGACCCGGAGGATCCTTGGGTGCAGTGGGCGCTGGCGTCCATCGAGCACAGCACCGGCAAGGCGCCCGCGCTGCTGCCCAACCTGGGCGGGACGCTGCCCAACGACATCTTTGCCGACGTGCTGGGCCTGCCCACGCTGTGGGTGCCGCACTCCTACCCCGCCTGCGCGCAGCACGCGCCCGACGAGCACCTGCTCGGCAGCGTGAGCCGCGAGGCGCTGCAGCTCATGGCCGGGCTGTTCTGGGACCTCGGCGACCAGGGCGCCGCCATCGCCGCGCGCCGCAACAGCGCCGGGGCCTGAGCCCGGTGGACCCACACCATCCTTTCCTGACCGCCGAGTCCGCCCCATGCTGCAACACGTTCCCGCCTTCGCCGGCGACCCGATCCTGAGCCTCAACGAGGCTTTCCAGCAGGATGCACGCCCGAACAAGATCAACCTGTCCATCGGCGTGTATGCCGACGAGTCGCTGCGGCTGCCCGCCATGGCCGCGGTGCTGGAGGCCGAGGCGCGGCTGACGGCCCGGCGCGACGCGCGGCCGTACCTCCCCATGGAAGGCGATGCCGCCTTCCGCGAGGCTGTGCGCGCGCTGGTCTTCGGCGCAGCGCATCCCGCCGTCACGCAGGGCCGCGTCGCCACGGTGCAGACCATCGGCTCCAGCGGCGCGCTGAAGCTGGGCGCCGAGTTCATCCGCCAGTGGCTGCCCGGCAGCGAGGTGTGGGTGAGCGACCCGACCTGGGACAACCACCGGGCCATCTTCGAAAGCGCCGGCTTGGCGGTGCATGCCTACCCCTACCACGACCCGGCGCGCGGCGTGGCCTTCGACGCCATGCTCGACACGCTGCGCTCGCTGCCCGCGCGCAGCGTGGTGCTGCTGCACGGCTGCTGCCACAACCCCACCGGCGAAGACCTGGATGCGGCGCAGTGGGGCGCGCTGACCGCGCTGTGCGCGCAGCGCGGGCTGATTCCCTTCGTGGACCTGGCCTACCAGGGCTTCGGCGAGGGCGTCGATGCGGATGCCGGGCCGGTGCGCGCCCTGGCCGAGGCCGGCATCACCGGCTTCGTCGCCAACTCGCTGTCCAAGAACATGGGCCTGTACGGCGAGCGCTG
This sequence comes from Azohydromonas australica DSM 1124, assembly GCF_000430725.1. Classification (GTDB taxonomy): domain Bacteria; phylum Pseudomonadota; class Gammaproteobacteria; order Burkholderiales; family Burkholderiaceae_C; genus Azohydromonas; species Azohydromonas australica. The sequence goes on along the minus strand of NZ_AUMO01000038.1, from coordinate 110,480 downwards.
CGGCGCGCTCAGCGTGGTCTGCGGCGACGCCGGCCAGGCGGAGCATGTGCTGGGCCAACTCAAGCTGGCCGTGCGGCGCAGCTATTCCAGCCCGCCGCTGCACGCCGGCCGGGTGGCGGCGCAGGTGCTGGGCGCTCCGGAGCTGCGCGCGGCCTGGGCACAGGAGCTCGACGGCATGCGGCAACGCATCCTGTCCATGCGCCGCGCGCTGCACGCCGCGCTGGTGCAGCGCCGGCCGGCACAGGACTGGTCCTACCTGCTGCGCCAGCGCGGCATGTTCAGCTACACCGGGCTGTCGGCCGCCCAGGTGGACCGGCTGCGCGAGGAGCACGCCATCTACCTCGTGCGCTCCGGCCGCATCTGCCTGGCCGGGCTGAACGCCACCTGCATCGGCACGGTGGCGCAGGCCATCGCCGGCCTGTAGCCCCGGCGCGCCCGAGCGCGCGCAGCCCCCTTTTCGCTTTTCCCACCCCGGGTGCCTTCGAGCACCCATGCCCTGCCCTTGCCCATGAAAAACAAAGCCCACCTCCCGGCCGCCCTGGCCCTCGCGCTGGCCGCCTCCAGCGCCGCCCAGGCGCAGTCCACGGTCACGATCTACGGCCTCGTCGATGCCGGCGTCACCTGGACCAACCACCTGAAGTCCGCCGGCGGCGGCGACCTCTGGGCGCTGGACACCGGCTCGTCCCAGGGCAACCGCTTCGGCTTCCGCGGCAGCGAGGACCTGGGCGGCGGGGTGCGCGCCAACTTCGTGCTGGAAAACGGCTTCAGCCTCGACACCGGCGTCCTGGGCCAGGGCGGGCTGCTGTTCGGGCGCCAGGCCTCCGTGGGCCTGTCCAGCGAGCGCCTGGGCGCCCTGTCGCTGGGACGCATCTACGACCCGCTGGGCGAGGTCTTCCCCGCCTACGCCATCGCCTCCAACACGCCGGCCGGGCTGCTGGCCTGGTCGCTGCCCACCTATGCCGCGGGCGGCGCCGTGCTCAACAACCGGGTCTGGGGCGCGGGCGTGAACAACGCTGTGCGCTACGTCTCGCCGGCGTGGGGCGGCTTCAGCGTGCGTGCGCTCTACGGCTTCGGCGAAACGACGGCCTCCACCAACAACGGCAGCACGCAGGCCCTGTCGGTGACCTACGCCCAGGGCGGCTTCCAGGGCTCGCTGGCCGGCTACGTCAGCCACGATGCCAGCGCCACGCTGGGCGACATCCGGATTCTGGCCGCGGGCGCGGCCTACCAGTTCGAGCGATTGAAACTCTTCGGCATGGTGTCGCAGGTGTCCTTCGACGCCGGCACGCAACCCCGCGCCACCACGGCCGAGCTGGGTGCCACCTATCTGGTGACGCCGGCCCTGGTGCTGGGCGCCGGCCTGCAAGGCCAGCGCCGCAACAACGGCACCCACGGCGCGGAGCAGCTGACGCTGACGGCCGACTACCTGCTGTCCAAGCGCACAGACGCCTACGTGGCGCTTGCGCACGGGCGCGACCGGCAGTTCAACGCCCAGGTGGTCGCGGCGCTGGGCGGGGTGTCCAGCATCACCTCCCAGACCGGGGCGCGCGTGGGTATCCGCCACCGGTTCTGATCACCTGCCCGCGGGCCCGGAGGCCTGCAGCAACGAAGCGGGCGGCCCAGGACTGCCCGTTTTGCCTTGCGTGGACCCGAGCGACATGCGGGCATGAAAAAGCCGCCTGGCGGCGGCTGTCGAAGCGGGCGGATCGCCCGGATTCATTCCAGACGGTAGGCGCACACGACGTGCGCCTGGATCCTGCCGTCCACGGGTCCGGCGCCGAAGCGCGCCTCGAGGGCGTCAGCACAAGCCGAGGTCGCTTGCGCCAGGCCGACGCCGCCTCGCGCCTCGATCTCGGAGCGCAACGGGGTGCCTTGGCAAAGGGCCATGGCCGGCTCGCTGGCCGTGGCGGCACGGCTGCGCGCCGCCACGGTTTCGAAACGCGGGGACTCGAAACCCGCGTCGCGCAGGTGGCGTTCGATGAGCGCCGTGTCGAAGTAACCGTGCGGAATGCGCCGCATGAACTGGGGCGGGTCTTCGGGGAACACCGTGGCCAGCGCCTCGGTGACGACCCACGTGAACTCGTTCTCCTCCAGCCGGTCCCAGACGTTGAACATGAACATGCCGCCGGGGCGCAGCACGCGCCTGGCCTCGGAGAAGGCCCGCACCTTGTCGGGAAAGAACATCGCGCCGAACTGGCAGACGACGGCATCGAAGCTCGCATCGTCGAAAGGCAGGCTCTGCGCGTCGGCCGGCTGCCATCGCACCGGAACAGCCGCTCCGACGGCCCGGGCGCGCTCGAGCATCGGCGGGTTCAGGTCCGTGGCCACCAGTTCCGCAGTGGGCAGCGCCTGGGCCAGGGCCCGGGTGACGACGCCCGTGCCGGCGGCGGTCTCCAGCACCCGGGCCGGCCGCAGCATCGCGACGCGGCGGGCGAGATCGGCCGCGTAGCCCTGGAAGATCAGCGGTACGACGCAGCGGTCGTAGAGGTCGGGAATCGAGCCGGCGAAAAGCCGATCGGTGCCGGAAGCGTCCATGGCGCCCCTCCTGCGAAGCCAGGCGGGAGGGTACCGCGCTCAACCAGGGAAAGCCCCATCAGTCCATGGTGATGTTCACGCGCTTGCCCACGGCAGCGTAGATCGACGTTTCCGCCTGCACCTTGCTGGCGAAGGCGCCGGCGTCGCCGAAGGCGGGTTCCACGCCCACGGCCAGCAGCTTCTCCTTCACCTCGGGCAGCGCCATCACGGCCGCGAGCTCGCGCGAGACCGCCTGCAGCACCGGCTGCGGCGTGCCGCCCGGCGCGGCCACGCCGTACCAGGCCTCGAAGGTGGCCTTGGGCAGCTTCAGCTCCGCCAGCGTGGGCACCTCGGGCAGCGAACTGGCACGGACGGAGTCCACCACCGCCAGCGCGCGCAGCTTACCCGAGCGGATGTGCGGCGCGGCCGAGGCGATGGTGTCGAAGGCCACGCTGACCTCGCCGCCCACCACCGCCATCGCCGCCGCGGCGCTGCCCTTGTAGGGCACGGGCATCATCTTCACGCCGGCCTCGTACGAGAAGATCTCGCCGGCCAGGTGGGGCGCCGAGCCCGGGCCGAAGGTGGGATAGGTCAGGTCGCCCGGCTTGTTCTTGGCCAGCGCGATGAGCTCGCCCAGGCTCTTCACCGGCGTGGCCGGCCCGGCCACCAGCACCAGCGGCGCGCGCGCCACGATGGCCACCAGCGCCAGGTCCTTCTTCGGGTCATAGGGCAGCTGGGCCTTGAGCGCCGGCACCACGCTGTAGGTGCTGGAGCCCGACAGCAGCAGGGTGTGGCCGTCGGCCGGGGCCTTGGCCACCGCCGCGGCGCCGATCACCGTGCTGGCGCCGGGCCGGTTGTCGATGATCACCGTCTGCCCCAGCCGCGCCTGCAGCCGCTCGCCTAGCGCACGCGCCACCACGTCGGTGGCCCCGCCGGGCGGGAAAGGCACGACCAGCTTGATCGGCTTGGAGGGCCAGGCTTGCGCAAAGGCCGGCGCAGCGTAAAGCGCCGTGGCCAGCAGCGGCGACACGATGAGAAGGCGACGAAGTCGGCTACCGCTTGGGGAATGCATGGGCAGGCGTCGATGGTGGTGTGGAGATGCAGTCCATCGTAGAGAGCCCGGCCCTGCTTGAAAAACACCGAATATCGAAGGCTGGATTGCCGATACGGCAAGGTGCCGCACGGGCGAACGAAGCTCACGGCATGGCCGCTTCCAGGGCGGCGGCCACCACCAGTTGTACCCCGGCCTCGGCCAGCAGCGCAGGAAAGGGCTGCGGGGGCGTGCGGTCGGTGTAGAGGCGGTCGAGCTGCGACAGGCGGGCCAGCTCGACCATGGCGGGACGGCCGAACTTGCTGTGGTCCGCCACCATCCAGACCTCGCGCGACTGCTCCAGGATCGCGCGCGCGACCTTGACCTCGCGGTAGTCGTAGTCGCGAAGCGTGCCGTCGGGCTCGATGCCGGAGATGCCGACCAGGCCGATGTCCACGCGGAACTGGCGCATGAAGTCCACCGCCGCCTCGCCCACGATGCCGCGATCGCTGCCGCGCACCTGCCCGCCCACGATGATGAGCTCGCAGCCCGGGCTGTCGGCCAGGATCGCGGCGACGTTGAGGTTGTTCGTGATCACGCGCAGGCTCCGGTGCGCCCGCAACTCCCGCGCCACGGCCTCGGTGGTGGTCCCGATGTTGATGATGAGTGAACTGCCTTCGGGCACCGCGCTCGCCACGGCCCGCGCGATGCGCTGCTTGGCCTGCTCGTTGAGCCGCTGCCGCTGGCGGTAGGCGATGTTCTCGGTGGTGGAGCCCGGCAAGCGCACGCCGCCGTGGAAGCGCGCCACCAGCCCCGCGTCGGCCAGCAGCCTCACGTCGCGCCGCACTGTCTGCAGCGTCACGCCGAACTGCTCGGCCAGCGCCTCGACGCTGGCGCTGCCGCGTCCCTGCACCTCCTGCAGCAAGGCGGCCTGGCGTGGATTGGGGCTGAACGGGCTCACCACGCGGTCGAGCTTAGGCCGGCATGGCCTCGGGCCGGAGGGGACAAGTCCGCTTGAAAACGAACCAAATCGGAACTAAAACGAAAACACAGGAATACAAACGAAGACAACAGAACATCGTTCACCAGGAGACAAGGCTTGAACGACGTCCGCGCCCGGCCCGAGTCGGCTGCGTTGCCTGACCACGCCACTTGCGACGTGCTGGTGGTGGGCGGCGGCATCAACGGCGCGGGCATTGCACGCGACCTGGCGGGCCGCGGCTTGCGCGTGCTGCTGTGCGAGCAGGACGACCTGGCACAGCACACCTCGTCTGCTTCCACCAAGCTGGTGCACGGCGGGCTGCGCTACCTGGAGTACCGGGAATTCGCGCTGGTGCGCAAGGCGCTGGCCGAGCGCGAGGTGCTGCTGCGCTCGGCGCCACACATCATGTGGCCGCTGCGTTTCGTGATGCCGCACGTGCCGGCGATGCGGCCCGCCTGGCTGATCCGCGCCGGGCTTTTCCTTTACGACCACCTGGCGCGGCGCGAGCTGCTGCCCGCTTCGCAGGGGGTGGACCTGCGCCGCCATCCCGCCGGCGCCGCGCTGCAGCCGCAATACGTGCGCGGCTTCGTCTACTCGGACGGCTGGGTGGACGACGCGCGGCTGGTGTCGCTGTGCGCGGTGGACGCGGCCGCGCGAGGCGCCCGCGTGCTCACCCGCTGGCGCTGCGCCGACGCGCGGCGCGAGGCGCAAGGCTGGCAAGCCACGCTGCAGGCCGCGGACGGCACGGTGCAGCAGGTGCAGGCGCGGGCGCTGGTCAACGCCGCAGGCCCCTGGGCCGCGGCGTTCCTGGCGCAGCAGGCACACGGCACGCGCAAGGCGCTGCGACTGGTCAAGGGCAGCCACATCGTCGTGCCGCGGCTCTTCAGCCACGACCACGCCTACCTGCTCCAGAACGAGGACCGCCGCATCATCTTCGCCATTCCCTACGAGGAGGACTTCACGCTCATCGGCACCACCGACGTCGAGATTGAAGGACCGCCGGGGCCGGCGCGCATCGAACCGGCCGAAGTCCAGTACCTGTGCGCGCAGGCCAGCCGCTACCTGGCGCAACCGGTGCAGCCGGCGCAGGTCGTGTGGACCTACTCCGGGGTGCGGCCGCTGCTCGATGACGAGGCCGCCGACGCGTCGGCCGTCACCCGCGACTACCTGCTGGAGCTCGACGGCGCTGCGGCCCCGCTGCTCAACGTCTGGGGCGGCAAGATCACCACGTTCCGCAAACTCGCCCAGGAGGCCGCGGACCGGCTGGCGCCCGCGCTGGGCTGCCGCGCCGGCGCATGGACCGCGGGAGCCTTTCTGCCGGGCGGCGACCTGTCGGCGTTCATCGGCGCGCAGGCGCTCCACAGCCGGGACACGCAGGCTGACATGCGCGCCTTCGATGCGGCCTTGGCGCGGCGCTGGCCCGATCTGCCCGCGGCCGTGCGCCGGCGCTGGGCACGGCTCTACGGTGCCCGCATCGCGCTGCTGCTCGACGACGGCGCGGCCGTGCCGCAGCTCGGCGCCGAGGTGGCCGCGGGCCTGTACGAGGTGGAGCTGGAGTACCTGCATCGCCATGAATGGGCGCGGAGCGCCGAAGACGTGCTGTGGCGGCGCACCAAGCTCGGCCTGCACCACACCGCGGCCGAGCGCGAGGCGGTGCGGCAGTGGTGCGAGCGGCACTGGCGCCCGCTGCCGGCCGCATCGGACGTCGCGCGCGCGGAGGGCGCATGGAACTGAAGCTCGAAGGCGTCGCCCACCGGGTGGGGGCACAGGACTTCCTGTACCCGCTGGACCTGGCGCTGCGCCCCAGGACGCTCACGGTGCTGCTGGGCGCGACGCAGGCCGGCAAGACCACGCTGATGCGGCTCATGGCCGGGCTGGACCGCCCCACGCGGGGCCGCGTGCACGTGGACGGGCGCGACGTCACCGGCGTGCCGGTGCGCCAGCGCGACGTGGCCATGGTCTACCAGCAGTTCATCAACTACCCGTCGATGACGGTGTTCGACAACATCGCCTCGCCGCTGCGGCTGCGTGGCACGCCCCGCGAGGAGATGGCGCGCCGCGTGCAGGCGATCGCCCGGCGGCTGCACATCGAGCCCTTCCTGCAGCGCCTGCCCGAGCAGCTCTCGGGCGGCCAGCAGCAGCGCGTGGCCCTGGCGCGGGCGCTGGCCAAGCAGGCGCCCCTGATGCTGCTCGACGAGCCGCTGGTGAACCTGGACTACAAGCTGCGCGAGGGCCTGCGCGAGGAGCTGGGCGCGCTGTTCTCCACGGGAGACGCCACCGTGGTGTACGCCACCACCGAGCCCGGCGAGGCGCTATTGCTGGGCGGGTGGACGGCGGTGCTCGACGCCGGGGAGCTGCTGCAGTACGGCCCCACGGCCGAGGTGTTCCACCGGCCGGCCTCGCTGCGCGTGGCGCGCGCCTTCAGCGATCCCCCGATGAACCTGATGGCCGCGCAGGCGGCGAACCTGGGCGTGCAGCTGGCCAGCGGGCTGCAGCTGTCGGTGCCGCTGCCGCCGCAGGCCGCGGCGCGCCTGGTGGGCCAGCTCACGCTGGGCATCCGCGCCGGCGCGTTGCGGCTGCAACCGCGCGAGGGCGACGTGGCGCTGCCCGGGCGCGTGGAGCTGGCCGAGATCGCCGGTTCCTACACCTTCGTGCACGTGGACACCGCGGTGGGCGAGCTGGTGGCACAGCTCAGCGGCGTGCACGCCTTGGCGCTGGGCGAGTCGGTGGTGCTGTACCTGCAGCCGGCGCAGGCCTACCTCTTCGACGGCGACGGCACGCTGCTGCGCGCGCCGCAGGAGCCCTGACATGGCACGCATTGAGCTGGAGCTGGCGCACTCGTACCGGCCGCACCCCGAGACCGACGAGGACTGGGCGCTGCTGCCGCTGAAGCTCACGCTGCGCGATGGCGGGGCCTATGCGCTGCTGGGACCGTCGGGCTGCGGCAAGACGACGATGCTCAACATCATCTCCGGGCTGCTCGTGCCCTCGCACGGCAGCGTGCGCTTCGACGGCCACGACGTCACGCACGCCAGCCCGCAGCAGCGCAACATCGCGCAGGTGTTCCAGTTCCCTGTCATCTACGACACGATGACCGTGGCGCAGAACCTGGCGTTCCCGCTGCGCAACCGGGGCGTGCCGCCGCAGCGCATCCAGGCACGCGTGGGCCAAATCGCGGAGATGCTGGAGCTCAGCGCGCAGCTCGACCGCCGTGCTGCGGGGCTGTCGGCCGATGCCAAGCAGAAAATTTCCCTGGGCCGCGGCCTGGTGCGCGAGGACGTCTCGGCGGTGCTGTTCGACGAACCGCTCACCGTGATCGATCCTCAGCTGAAGTGGCAGCTGCGGCGCAAGCTCAAGCAGGTGCACCGCGAGCTCAAGCTCACGCTGGTCTACGTGACGCACGACCAGGTCGAGGCGCTGACCTTCGCCGAGGAGGTGGTGGTAATGACACGCGGCCGCGCGGTACAGCTCGGCACGGCCCGGGAGCTGTTCGAGCGGCCGCGCCACAGCTTCGTGGGGCACTTCATCGGCTCGCCGGGCATGAACTTCATGCCCGCACGCTGGAGCGGGGCCGAGGTCGAGGTGGGCGGGCACCGGCTGGGCCGGGTGCCCGAGGCCGCCGCACTGGCGCAGGCGGGCGAGTTCACGCTGGGCGTGCGCCCCGAGCACGTGCGCCTGGCGGAGCCCGGCGCTGCCGGCGCCCTGCCGCTGCCAGTGCGGCAGGTCCAGGACCTTGGCACCTCCTGGCTGGTGACGGCTGGGGCCGAGGCCGCCGCCGCGGTGCGCGTGCGGCTGCCGCGGGAGTTTCCCGCGCCGCGCGCCGGCGAGACGGTGTGGCTGCAGCTGCTGGGGCCGCACACCTGCTTCTACAAGGACGAGGAGCTCATCGCATGAAGCCCGTCAACCAGAGGGCGTGGCTGCTGATCCTGCCCGTGGTCGTGTGCGTCGCCTTCTCCGCGGTGCTGCCGCTGATGACGGTGGTGAACTACTCGGTGCAGGACATCATCTCGCCGGAGCGGCGCGTCTTCGTCGGCACCGAATGGTTCGCCAGCGTCATGCGCGACGAGGAGCTGCACGGCGCGCTGGTGCGCCAGCTGGGGTTTTCGCTGGCGGTGCTGCTGGTGGAGATCCCGCTGGGCATCCTGCTGGCGCTGTGCATGCCCGCCACGGGCTGGCGCGCGTCGGCCGTGCTGGTGGTGGTGGCGCTGTCGCTGCTGATCCCGTGGAACGTGGTCGGCACGATCTGGCAGATCTACGGCCGCTCCGACATCGGGCTGCTGGGCGCGGCGCTGGCGCGCCTGGGCGTGGACTACAGCTACACCGGCAGCGCCACCGACGCGTGGCTCACCGTGCTGGTGATGGACGTGTGGCACTGGACGCCGCTGGTGGCGCTGCTGTGCTTCGCCGGCTTGCGCTCCATTCCCGAGGCCTACTACCAGGCCGCGCGGATCGACGGCGCCAGCCGCCTGGCCGTGTTCCGCTACATCCAGCTGCCCAAGCTGCGCGGCGTGCTCATGATCGCGGTGCTGCTGCGCTTCATGGACAGCTTCATGATCTACACCGAGCCGTTCGTGCTCACCGGCGGCGGCCCGGGCAACGCCACCACGTTCCTGAGCCAGTACCTCACGCAGAAGGCCGTGGGCCAGTTCGACCTCGGACCGGCCGCGGCGTTCTCGCTGATCTACTTCCTCATCATCCTGCTGCTGTGCTTCGTCCTCTACAACTGGATGCAGCGCGTGGGCAGCGCCGAGAAGGCGGAGGGCTTCCATGGCTAGCGTCGATGCCCTGCAACCGAGCGCCAACACGCGCTCCCATGCGCGGCTGGTCAGCCGCCTGCGCGTGCGGCCGCGCACCCTGTTCCTGCTCGCCTACCTAGTGTTCGCCGTGCTGCCCATCTACTGGATGGTCAACATGAGCTTCAAGACCAACGCCGAGATCCTCTCCAGCTTCTCGGTGCTGCCGCGGGAATTCACGCTGGAGAACTACCGCACCATCTTCACCGACCCCTCGTGGTACTCGGGCTACATCAACAGCCTGATCTACGTGGCGCTCAACACCGTCATCGCGGTCACGGTGGCGCTGCCCGCGGCGTATGCCTTCAGCCGCTACAGCTTCCTGGGCGACAAGCACGTCTTCTTCTGGTTGCTGACCAACCGCATGACGCCGCCGGCGGTGTTCCTGCTGCCGTTCTTCCAGCTCTACACGACGCTGGGCCTGATGGACACGCACCTGGCGGTGGCGCTGGCGCACCTGGTGTTCAACGTGCCGCTGGCGGTGTGGATCCTGGAAGGCTTCATGAGCGGCATCCCGCGCGAGATCGACGAGACGGCGTACATCGACGGCTACTCGTTCCCGCGCTTCTTCCTGAGCATCTTCCTGCCGCTGATCAAGGCCGGCGTGGGCGTGGCCGCCTTCTTCTGCTTCATGTTCAGCTGGGTGGAGCTGCTGCTGGCGCGCACGCTCACCAGCGTCAACGCCAAGCCCATCGTCGCCACCATGACGCGCACCGTCAGCGCCTCGGGCATGGACTGGGCGGTGCTGGCCGCCGCGGGCACGCTCACCATCGTGCCCGGGGCGATCGTGATCTGGTTCGTGCGCCACTACATCGCCCGCGGCTTCGCCATGGGCCGGGTCTGAAAGCGGGAGCCGCCCATGTTCGACTGGATGGTCTGGACCACGCCGGTGGCCGTCTTCTTCGGCGCCATCGCCGTGCTGCTGGCCGGCATGACGCTGTGGGAGATCCGCTCGCCCACCACGCTGCGCAAGGGCTTCCTGCCCATCGCCACCACGCGCGGGGACCGGCTCTTCATCGGGCTGCTGGCGGCGGCCTACGTCAACCTGGGCTTCGTCGGCGTGGCGGGCCGCCTGCAGCAGTGGCTCAAGCTCGACAGCGAGCCCAGCGTGTGGATCAGCTTCGTGCTGTCGATGGCGGTGCTGGTGCTGGTCATCCGCCGCGGCTGAGGCCGCGCACGGTTTTGCGACGGTCCTGCGGCCCCTTCGCACCCCGGGGCGGCAGGGCCAGCGATCCTGAGCAGGGGCGCCACCGAAAACAGGAGACGACGATGAGACTGCGCTACACCGCACTGGCTCTGGCGGCCTGCACCGCGCTGGCGGGCCAGGCGCTGGCCGGCGAGGCCGAGGCCAAGCGATGGATCGACAGCGAGTTCCAGCCCTCCACGCTGAGCAAGGACCAGCAGATGGCGGAGCTGAAATGGTTCATCGACGCGGCCAACAAGCTCAAGGCCAAGGGCGTCAAGGAAATCAGCGTGGTGTCGGAAACCATCACCACGCACGAGTACGAATCCAAGACGCTGGCCAAGGCCTTCGAGGAGATCACCGGCATCAAGGTCAAGCACGACCTGATCCAGGAAGGCGACGTGGTCGAGAAGCTGCAGACCTCGATGCAGTCGGGCAAGAGCATCTACGACGGCTGGATCAGCGACTCCGACCTCATCGGCACCCATTACCGCTACGGCAAGGTCATGAACCTCACCGACTACATGGCGGGCAAGGGGCGCGAGTGGACCAACCCGGGCCTGGACCTCAAGGACTTCATCGGCACCAAGTTCACCACCGCCCCGGACGGCAAGCTCTACCAGCTGCCCGACCAGCAGTTCGCCAACCTCTACTGGTTCCGCGCCGACCTGTTCGCCCGCCAGGACCTCAAGGACAAGTTCAAGGCCAAGTACGGCTACGACCTGGGCGTGCCGCTGAACTGGAGCGCCTACGAGGACATCGCCGACTTCTTCACCAACGACGTGAAGACCATCGACGGCAAGCCGATCTACGGGCACATGGACTACGGCAAGAAGGACCCCAGCCTGGGCTGGCGCTTCACCGACGCGTGGCTGTCCATGGCCGGCTCGGCCGACATCGGCACGCCCAACGGCCTGCCCGTCGACGAGTGGGGCATCCGGGTGGCGGACGACAAGTGCACGCCCGTGGGCGCCAGCGTGGCCCGCGGCGGCGCGGCCAACTCGCCCGCGGCGGTGTACGCGCTGACCAAGTACGTGGACTGGATGAAGAAGTACGCGCCCAAGGAAGCCATGGGCATGACCTTCGGCGAGGCCGGGCCGGTGCCGGCCCAGGGGCAGATCGCGCAGCAGATCTTCTGGTACACCGCCTTCACCGCGGACATGACCAAGCCGGGGCTGCCGGTGGTGAACGCCGACGGCACACCCAAGTGGCGCATGGCGCCCGGACCCAACGGCCCGTACTGGAAGCAGGGCATGCAGAACGGCTACCAGGACGTGGGCTCCTGGACCTTCTTCTCCGGCCACGACGAGAACCGGACCGCCGCGGCGTGGCTGTACGCGCAGTTCGTGACGGCCAAGACCACCTCGCTGAAGAAGACGCTGGTGGGGCTCACGCCGATCCGAGAGTCCGATATCCAGAGCAAGGCCATGACGGACATGGCGCCCAAGCTCGGCGGGCTGGTGGAGTTCTACCGCTCGCCGGCGCGCGTGGCGTGGTCGCCCACGGGCACGAACGTGCCCGACTACCCCAAGCTCGCCCAGCTGTGGTGGAAGAACGTGGCCACGGCCGTCACCGGCGAGAAGACGCCGCAGGCGGCGATGGACAGCCTGGCCGACGAGATGGACCAGGTGATGGCGCGGCTGGAGCGCGCGGGCATGGCCAAGTGCGCGCCCAAGCTCAATCCCAAGGGCGACCCGGCCAAGTACCTGAGCACCAAGGCCGCGCCCTGGGCCAAGCTCGCCAACGAGAAGCCCAAGGGCCAGACCATCGCCTACGACACGCTGCTGGCCGCGTGGAAGGCGGGCAAGGAGCGCTGACCGGCGCCCTCGCGCGCCAGCAGCCGTGCGTGCGGCTGCTGGCGCGGTTGAAGGCGCAGGCCCGCGCCGGCGGGCCTGCGCTTCGACACCCGGGCCTTCTCGGCCTACCTTGTCGTGCAGGTGTTTGCGAACCAGGAGGTCACGATGGACGTCCGCCCACCCAGCCCGAATCTCTACAACGAGGACCTTGCCCCCGCCAGGGAGCGGCACTGGGGCGCCTTCTCGATCTTCAACGTCTGGACCTCCGACGTGCACAGCCTCTGGGGCTACTACCTCGCGGCCAGCCTGTTCCTGCTGTGCGGCAGCTTTGCCAACTTCCTGCTCGCCATCGGGCTGTCGTCGCTGGTGATCTTCTTCCTCATGAATCTCATCGGCTACGCAGGCGAAAAGACCGGCGTGCCCTACCCGGTGCTGGCGCGCGCGAGCTTCGGCGTCTGGGGCGCCAACCTGGCGGCCCTCGTGCGTGCCGTGGTCGCCTGCTTCTGGTACGGCGCGCAGACGGCCGCGGCCTCCGGTGCGCTGGTGGCGCTGCTGGTGCGCAACGAGTCGATGCTCGCCTTCCACCGTGACGTGCACGTCCTGGGCCACTCGGGCCTGGAATTCGCCTGCTACGTGCTGGTCTGGGCGCTGCAGCTGCTGATCATCCAGCGGGGTATGGAGACCGTGCGCAGGTTCCAGGACTGGGCCGGGCCGGCGGTGTGGATCGCCATGCTGGTGCTGGCCGTCGGGCTGATCGTCAAGGCCGGCGGCTTCAGCATGAGCCACGGCATTCCCATGGACGTGCTGCTGGAGAAGACCAAGGACGCCGGCGTCGTCGGCGAGCCGGGCTCCTTCTGGGCGCTGATGGCCGTGGGCGCCACCTGGATCACCTACTTCGCCGCCCTGTACCTCAACTTCTGCGACTTCTCGCGCTACGCCAAGGACAAGGCCGCGGTGCGCAAGGGCAACCTCTGGGGGCTGCCCATCAACCTGATCGCCTTCTCGCTGGTGGCCGGCGTGACGACGATCGCGGCCTTCCAGGTCTACGGCGAGGTCCTGCTGCACCCCGAGCAGATCTCGGCCAAGTTCGACAGCTGGGTGCTGGCCGGCATCGCCGCGCTGACGTTCATGGTGGCCACGCTGGGCATCAACGTGGTGGCCAACTTCGTCTCCGCCGCCTTCGACGTCAGCAACGTCTTCCCGCGGCGCATCAACTTCAAGAAGGGCGGCTACATCGCGGCGGCCATTGCCCTCGTGCTCTACCCGTTCTCGCCCTGGGAGAGCGGCGCGGCGCACTTCGTCAACGCCATCGGCGCCACCATGGGGCCGCTGCTCGGGATCATCCTGGTCGATTACTACCTCGTGGCCAAGGGCCACGTCGACGTGCCCGCCCTGTACGACGAGCACGGCCGCTACCGCTACGAAGGCGGATGGAACCTCAACGCGCTGGTGGCCACCGGCGTGGGCGCCGTGTTCTCGACGATCCTGCCCAACTTCACGACGCTGCTGCCGGCCTGGTGGGGGACGTACGGCTGGTTCTTCGGCGTGGTGATCGGCGGCGGCGTGTACTGGCTGCTCGCCACGGTGCGTCCGGCCCGCTCGGGCGCGGGCCTCGCACCCACGGCCTGAAGTCCAGGCCTGCAGGGTGCAGCCCCGCGCGCCGCGCTGGTCCGGCCGCCGCGGCAGGTCAGCCGTGCAGACTCGACTTGGCTGTATCGATGGCTGAGCCTGGATCTCGACTGGAGAAGAACCTTCCAACTGCATGCTGAAACACGCATGTCATTTGAATCTTGTGTCCACGCCACAAATGAAAGGCATTTCATTGGCGGAGTTAGCCTTGACTTCAGCGGCTGGCGTATATCATTTTCGCGCCTGGAATTGGCTACCCAAGACACGGGGTAATAGTGTTCAAAAAACCTGCCACACCAATCGACACACCGCGAACACGGCATTTCACTCACGTTTTGATCTAAGTCTTTCAGTCCATTTCGAATAACGCATTCGACAGCGTGGTAAACCATCGGCACAAAAGTCTCCGGCACCCCAAGGGCTCCTGTGCAAGGGCACATCCTCAAAGGCTCATGCAATTCGACATGAGCCCAGCGTGGAGGCGATAAATACTTCCGGCAAGTTTTCGCGCACCAGGATCCCTGGAGGAGAACCCATGAAAGCCATCAACATGTCGCGGCGGCGCCTGGTACAGGCCCTGCCCGCCGGACTGGCCGCTCCCGCGCTCGCCGCACCGGCCGGGTCGGGAAGGCCCAACATCCTTTTCATTCTCGTGGACGACATGGATTACGGTATTTTCCAGCAAATGCCCCGGGTGAAGCAATTGATCACCCAGCGCGGCGTGGAGTTCCAGAATCATTTCGTCAGCCTGTCCATCTGCTGCGCCTCGCGCGCCACCATATTGCGCGGCCAGTTCGGACACAATCATGGCGTGCGTGACAACGGACCGCCGGCAGGAGGGTTCGAGAGGTTTTACCTGCGCGGCCTCGAATCATCGACCGTGGGCGTATGGCTGCAAAGCGCGGGTTATCGCACCGCGCTGATCGGCAAATACCTCAACAACTACCCGCACAAGGCCCCCGGCCCCAACCACATACCACAGGGCTGGGACACCTGGCTGGTACCCAATGGTGGCGACGAGTACCGGCAGCTCAATTACACGGTCAACGACAACGGCCAGACGGTGGCCTACGGTAACGCGCCGGAGGACCATTTCCACGATCTGCTGACGCAGCGTGCCAACAGTTTCCTGCGCGCAGCCGCAGCCGACCCGCCCAGCCGGCCTTTCTTCCTGTACCTCTCGCCGTACCTGCCGCACGGCCCTTCCCTAGCTCCTGAGCGCTACCTGAAGCTGTTTCGCGGCCTGCCGCTGCCACGACCGCCCTCCTTCAACGAGGCCGACGTGAGTGACAAGCCGCGCTGGCTGCAGCGGCTGCCGCTGCTGGACGACACCGTCATCCGGCGCATCCAGGGCTTCTACCGGCGCCAGCGCCAGGCGGCACAGGCCATCGACGACACGGTGCAGAGCGTGCTGAACACGCTCGAAGCCACCGGCCAGCTGGACAACACCTACATCGTGTTCAGCTCCGACAACGGCTACTTCCACGGCGAGCACCGCATCCCGGGCGACAAGCGCCGCGCCTACGAGGAAAGCATCCGCGTGCCGCTGTTGATTCGGGGCCCGGGCATCCCTGCCGGGCGCACGGTGAGCCAGCTCAGCTGCAACGTGGACCTGGCACCCACCTTCGCCGCCATGGCCGGCGTGACGCCTCCGGCCTTCGTGGACGGCCGCTCGCTGGTACCGCTGTTCAGCGGCACGCCTCCGACGCGCTGGCGCCAGTCGCTGCTGCTGGAAAGCCAGACGCCGGAAGCCAACAGCATCTACCAGTCCTACGTCGGGCTGCGCACCGTCAGCGGCAAGAGCTTCGTGCTGTGGGATTACGGTTTCGGCGAGTACTACGACCTGCGCACGGACCCGTACCAGCTCGACAACCAATACCCGACCATGCCCACGGCACTGAAGTCGGCACTGGCAACGCAACTGCGCTCGCTGGAAAACGCCGGCGGCGCTGCGCTGCGCAAGGCGGAGGAGGTTGTGGCGGGTTGACCTTCAGAGAAGCGGAGCAGCAGCAGTGTGCAGCTGCTGTTCCAGAATCCCCGGTGCAAAAGCGGATCTGCGCTGCTGGCAAGGGCGCAGGCGCTTTTCGCACTTGGGGTGCGAGGGCGAAGCACGAGGCAGCAGGTGCATTGGCGTGCGGCAGGCGTTCAATAGGCCACGGGTTCCCACGGCCTGAAGGCCAGCTTCACGGGGTCGTCATTGAAACTGATGCGGCTGTCATCGCCTTTCACCGTCAACTCGAAGCTGAGGCCCAGTTCCACCACGACGTCGGCATTGGCGCGCTTGATTTCAAAATCTACAGCGGGCATGGCCTGGATGCCGGGAAGCACGACTTCGGCGATGCCACCGTTTTCATGGGAAAACAGCATGCGCATCTCCTCTTTTTCAGCCAGCAGGACGGGATTGGAATTTTCCAGATCGACCTGAAAAATGCTTTGCCGGCAGACCATCGAGCAACGGGCTGCCGTTTCGTTCGCCAAGGGTTGCCACACGCTGAATGGGCGCGCTCTGCCGCTGATGGTGCCGGACAGGCTGACGACGGGCGCTGAAATCCAGCGGCCTGAAACCGAGGGTGCCATGCGGCCGGGCTGCAACACGCAGCTCGCCGTCGCGCCAAAGCGCCTGCTGCCCGGCGCGTCCCCGCTGTCGTTGACCCACCCCAGGAACGTGACCACTTCGTCCACCATCCAGCCGGTGATGTCATATTTTCCCCACTGGTATTGAGACATCGGCGTCCAGCTGATTTCGGCCCACCGGAATCCGTGATCGACGGGCTCGCCCGCGGCTGGAATTGGCGACAATTCAAAATCAGAATCGAAGCATTCCTTGACCCAGCCGCAAACACTGGCAAGCTGTCGCACCAGCCCATCGCCAAGCGTTTTCAGATTTCCCTTGTGCCCTCCCAGCCGCATGCCAAGCGCCTTGGACAAACTGGTTCCATATCTCTCCGGCATGGCGTCCGGCGCGGGCTGCAAGGTGCCGCTGAGCTCATAGGCATGATTTTTCACGCTCGGCATTTTGATCCTCCGACCAGACAGGAATGAATACGGCGCTGCTGTCTCGCTGAAAAACTTAGAGTCGTCGATTCATTTTCAGAAAAACATATTCAAGCGGCCTGCTCATGCCGCGCTCACGTGCGCCGGCGCGGCATCGGTGTCGCGGGTCACCTCTTCCACGATGGCGCGCATGAGCTGATCGACGGCCACCGGCTTGTGCAGCAGCCGCAAGCCGGCGGCGTCCGCTTCGCGCAGGCGGGCGGGCGCGGTGTCGCCGCTGATGAGCAAGGCCGCTACACCCGGCCACCGTTGCCGCGCGCAGCGCACGGCGGCAATGCCATCGTCGTCACCGCGCAGCCGGAAGTCGGCCAGCACGATGTCCGGGCGGCCAGCCGCCAAGTCCTCGGCGAGCGCCGCGGTGCCGGTCGCGATGCTGACTTGGCAACCCATGCCTTCCAGCAGCGTGCGCATGCCCTGGCGCACGCTGTCCTCGTCGTCCACCACCAGCACGTGCAGCCCGCGCACCGCGGGGGCCTCGGCCTCGGCGGCCGTTGCGCGCGCCGCTGAGGCCGGGGCCTCGCTCGCCCTGGGAATGTGCAGCGTGAATTCCGTGCCCTGGCCCAGCTCGGAGCGCATCGCCAGGTCGAGCTGCAGCAAGCCGGCCAGGCGCCTGACGATCGACAGCCCCAGTCCCAACCCCTGGCGGTGGTCGCGCTCCGCGTTGCCGAGCTGGTAGAACTCCTCGAACACGCGCTCGCGCTCGTCCGGCGGGATGCCGGGCCCCGTGTCCGCGATGGCCAGCACCAGCCCGGTGGCGGTGGAGCGCAGATCCAGGCGCACGCTGCCCTGCACGGTGTACTTGAGGGCGTTGTCGAGCAGGTTGCGCAGCACGCGCTCCAGCAGCACCGGATCGGTGAAGCCGTCCTCCGCCGGCAGCGCGCCCACCACGAGCTGCAGGCCCTTGCGGCGTGCCAGCGGCTCCAGCTCGTCGGCCACACGACGCAGCAGCTGCGCCAGCGGGAAGGCCACGGGCTTGACCGCGACCACGCCGGCATCGAGCTTGGAAACGTCGAGCAGCGCATCGAGCTGCGTGCCCAGGGCCTGCAGCGCGGTGTTCATCTGCTGCGCGATGAGGCGCGTGCGCTCGTCCAGCGGCCGCATGCTCAGCGCCGCGCTGAACAGCGTGAGGGTGTGCATGGGCTGGCGCAGGTCGTGGCTGGCCGAGGCCAGGAAGCGGGTCTTGGCGCGGTTGGCCGCCTCCGCGCGCTCCAGCGCCACGCTGAGCTCGCGCCGGGTGTCGAAGTTCTGCAGGTACAGGCGGTAGGTGTCACGCGCCAGCGCCAGCATCAGCACGCCGTAGGTGCTCAGCAGCAGGGCCATCACGCCCGCAGCGCCGCGCCACCACGGCTTGCCCGGCGTGGCCAGGATCTCGACCCAGTACACGCCCATGGTCAGGAACAGCGGCAGCAGGTAGGCCGTGAACACCGGCAGGTAGCCCACCTGGGCCACCACCCCGCCGGCGCACACGGCCAGGACGAACATGGACTGCACCGCGCGCTCCAGGTCGCCCAGGTAGGGCCACAGGGCGAAGGACCCGGCGTAGGCCACGCCGCTGAGACCGTACATGAGCATCACGAGGCGCAGGCGCAGCTTGAGCGACCAGCGCTCCAGGTGCGGCAGCCGCCAGAGCACCGCGGCGCGCAGCGCCAGCGTCAGCGCCACGGCCAGCACCCAGCCCAGCGTCAGGCCGTGCGGCGCCTTGCCCCAGGCCAGCGTCGCGATCAGCACGGCGGCGAACATCACGGCCAGGGGCACGCGCCAGCTGCGCCGCGCGAACAGGTCGAGCAGCTCGCGCTCGACGAGTTCCGAGGGACCGGTCAGCGGGGCAACGGTGTCCATGGCGCGTGAGGCCGTGTCAGCGCGGCAGCAGCTGGTCCAGCAGGCCGAGCTCGTGCACGCGGCACATGGCCTGCGTGCGCGTGGACACGCCCAGCAACTGGTACACGGCCCAGAGATGGGCCTTGACCGTGCCCTCCGCCACGTCCAGCTCGCGCGCGATGACCTTGTTGGGCTTGCCCTGGAGCAGCCCCCGCAGCACGGCGCGCTGGCGCTCGCTGAATTCGGGCAAGCGCTCCGGCGCGGGCGCCGGTGACCCGCAAGGGCCTCCCATGCTGCGCAGGGCGTGGGCGGGCACGAAGATGCCGTGGGCCAGCACCAGCTGCAGGGCGCGGATCGTCACCGCCACGTCGGTGTTCTTGGGGATGTAGCCGGCCGCGCCGGCATCGATGGCCTGCAGGATCAGCGCAGGATCCTCCTCGGCCGAGACGACCACCAGGCAGGCGGCCTCGAAGGCGGCCTTCATCCGCTGCAAGGCGGCCAGCCGGCTGAGGCCGGGCAGGTTCATGTCCAGCAGGATCAGGTCGAAGCCGGGCGCTGCGCCGGCCAGGCCTTCGGCCTCCGCGACGTCCGCCGCATCCACCGTCTCCACGTCGGGATCGAGCCCCGACAGCAGCGCCTTGAGACCTTCTCGGTACAGGGGATGGTCATCGACGATCAGGACGCGCATGGGACACCTGCTGCGGTCGAAGGACAACGGATCGGGCCGCCGAGATATTAGGCCGGGGTCCGCAGCCGCCGGCTAAACCAATGGCTGGCGGCACGGCCAGCGATCGGCTCGCCGGGAGCCGCGCGGTCGCCGCGGCGGCACGCCGCCCTCACGCGCGCCCTGGGCCGGCAGCGTCTTCCTGCCTCGGGGCGGTCCAGGGGAGCGGTTGTTTCCCGGGGAAAATGGCCGGCTGTCCGCCGCGTTGAGGCGTCCCTTGGCGCCACGCCCACCCGCCCCCCGTTCGAACCATGCCTGCCATGCTGCGCAATACGCTGCTGTCGCTGCGTGACCTCGCCGTCACCGCGGGACCTTTCCTGCTGCTGGGCCTGCTCCTGCTCGCCCTGGCTTACTGGATCCTGCAGCCCACGCCCCCGCGCCGCGTCACGCTGGCCACGGGCGTGGAGCAAGGCGCCTACGCCGAGTTCGGCCGCCGCTATGCGGCCCTCCTGAAGCAGCACGGCATCACGGTCGAGCTGCGCGCGACCCAGGGTGCGGCGGAGAACGCGGCGCTGCTGCAGGACGCGGACTCCGGCGTGGACATCGGCTTCGCGCAAGGTGGCGGCACGGCGACCACCGGTGACGACCTGGTGTCCCTGGGCAGCGTGTTCTACGAACCGGTCTGGCTCTTCTACCGGCAGGACTCGGCGCGTCGCCTGCTCGGACAGCGCACCCCTTCACCGGGCTCCGCGGGCCGTATCAACCCGGACCCTGCCGTTGCAAGGGCGCCGGCGGCCACCCCAGGGCTGACCAGCCTCGCACAGCTCGCCGGCTGGAGGCTCAACGTCGGGGCGCCCGGCAGCGGCGTGCCGCCGTTGATGGAGCGCCTGCTGGAGGCCAACCGGGTGGAGCCCGGCTCGGTCACGCTGTCGCGCCAGCCGCTCACGCCGGCCGTCGTCGATCTGCTCGATGGCCGGCTCGATGCCATCGTCATTGCATCGGCGCCCGAGTCCCAGATGGTGCAGATGCTGCTGCGCACACCGGGCATCGCGCTGGCCAACCTCGTGCAGAGCGAAGCGTATGCACGGCGCTTTCCGTTCATGAGCCACGTGGTGCTGCCGCGCGGGGTGGCCGACCTGGCCGCCGACGTGCCGCCGCAGGACATCCACCTCATCGCGCCGACCGCCACGCTGGTGGCGCGCAGCTCCCTTCACCCGGCGCTGATGCAGCTGTTCGTGCAGGCCGCTCAGCAGGTGCACGGGCAGGCGGGCTGGTTCCAGCGCAAGGGCGAGTTTCCCAACCCCGTCAACACCGAGCGCCCGATCGCGCCGGAGGCGCAGCGTTTCTACAAGGACGGCCCGCCGTGGCTGCAGCGCTACCTGCCGTTCTGGCTCGCCAACCTGTTCGATCGCATGTGGATCGCCTTGGTGGCGATCATCGCGGTGCTGCTGCCGCTGTCGCGGATCGTGCCGCCGCTGTATGAGTTCCGCATCCGCTCGCGCGTCTTTCGCTGGTACGCCCAGTTGCGCGCGGTCGAGGACGCCAGCAGCGACCGCCCCGTGGACGAGCTGCTGCGCGACCTGGAGGACATCGAGGCCCGCGTGGGCCGGGTGCACATCCCCCTGGCTTATGCCGACGAGCTGTATGCCCTGCGCAGCCACATCCAGCTCGTGAGGCGCCGGCTGCAGGAGCGCCGGCAGGCCACGCCGGCGGGTACCGGCGGGCCGTTGCCGCAGCCGGCCGGGCCTTGAAGGCCCGGTGGCCGGTGGCCTTCAGCGAGCGCGCTGGCGATCGTGCTTCTGGTGCCAGATGTCGGCGCTGGCACGGTCCTGCATGCGCTCCAGGCGGGCGTGTTCCGCGCGGCTGACGTGGCCGTCCGCGTCGGCGCGCGCCTCGGCGGCCTGGATGCGCGACTGCTGCTGCTCCAGCCGCCAGGCCTCGCGGGCATCGATCTGGCCGCTGCCGATGCCCTGGCGAATCCGGGCGTCCTGCATCGACTCGCGGCGGTCCACGAGGGCGCCGGACGTGGGCGGCGCGGCGGGGGCCATCTGGGTGCTGGCCGTGGGCTGGTCATGCTTCTGCTGCCAGATGTCGCGGCTGGCCGTGTCCTGCATGCGGTTGAGCCTGGCCCGCTCGGCAGAGTTGAGCGAGCCGTCGGCCCGCGCCGCCGCCTCGTTCGCATCGATGCGGCCCTGCTGGCGCTCCAGCCGGTAGGCCTCGCGGGCACTGACATCGCCGTTGGCGATGCCCTGGCCGATGCGCTGCTCCTGGTGGTCCTCGCGCTGGTCCACGACGCCGGACGGGGACGTCTGGGCCAGCGCAGCGGCGGCGGTCGCGGCCATGGCGGCGCCCAGCAGTACGGTTTGAAATGCCTTCATGGCGGATCTCCTCAAAGGTCAGCGCCGCCGGGGCTCGGCGGCCAAAGGAACAGCACGCTGGCCGGGTGGTTGGGCTGGACCTGCACCTCGCGGTGCAGCGTCCGGCCGCCCAGGCTGGCGTCGATCTTGTAGGCCCCCGGGGCCAGCCGAGCGAGCAGGAAGGGCCCGGTGGCCGTGGTCTCCAGCGCGGTGTGCCCCTGGGCGTCATGGATCTGCACCGCGACGTTGGCGGCGTAGTCGGCACTCGGGCCCGCCTTCACGGCGAACTCCAGCGCCAGCGGCCACTGCCGCGCCTCCTTCTGCAGGGCCTGGGCCTCGTCGTGCCCGATGCCGCCGCTGAGGTATTCGACCGAGCCGCTGTGCTGAACGGGGGGCAGCAGCACGTTGCTGTTTGCGGCGATTGCACCGACCAACAGCATCACCAGCGAAGCCGCCATCAGGCTGTGGGGTGTCATCCGGTTCATCGCAAATCTCCTGCAATGCGATGAGCCCAGGATCGGGGACCGGCGTTGCAGCGTCGCTGCATCTCCCCGGCCCACCATTTCACTTGCAATCGAAACCGTACGGCGCTTGAAACTTCGGCAGGCGTGTGCGGGCCGCTTTCAGGCCACGGTCTCCGTGCTCGGCAGCGGCAGGGCCGGTGGTCGCCGCAGCGTCCGGTCGATGGCGCGTGCCAGCTCGGCGCGCTCCAGCGGCTTGTGTATGACGAGCGCCACCCCGCTGGCCTCGACGCTCGCGTCGAAACCGGGCCCGCCGAAGCCGCTGAGGATCAGCACCGGCAGCTCCGGTCGCCGCTGGCGCAGCTTGCGAGCCAGCTCCGTGCCGGTGAGCTGCGGCATGACCTGGTCCGTGATCACCAGGTCGTACTCGCCGGGATGGGCCTCGAAGGCCTGCAGCGCCTGCAGCGGGTCCGTGAACCCGCGCGGGTCGTATCCCAGCTCCGCCAGTTGCTCCTCGGCCAGCTCGATGAGCGCGGCCTCGTCGTCGACCACCATCACGACCTGGCCCCGACCGCGCGGGATGTGGCCGTCCGCCACGGCCGCCATGCCGTTGGCCTCCTGGTGCAGCGGCAGGTAGAGGTCGAAGCGGGAGCCCTTCCCGGGCCAAGTGTTCACGTCGATCGCGCCGCCCATGTCGCTCACCACGCCATGCACCACGGCCAGGCCCAGGCCCGTGCCGCGATGCGGGCCCTTGGTGGTGAAGAAGGGCTCGAACAGGTGCGGCATCGCCTCGGGGGCGATGCCCGTGCCGCTGTCGGCCACGCCCAGGTGCAGCCAGGCCCCCGGGGCCAGGCGCCCTTGCCAGAGGTTGCGGGGCGCCTCCACGTCTTCCACCGCCAGCGACACCGCCAGCTCGCCGCCGCGCGGCATGGCCTGCAGCGCGTTGTTGCACAGGTTCATCGTCGCCTCGAACAGCGCGGTCGAATCGCCCAGCGCCACGGCCTGCGGCGCGTCGAGCCGGTGCGACACCGTCACGTTGGCCGGGACGCAGGCGCCGAGCAGGGCCAGGACCTCGTCGATCACGGGCTGGACGCGAAACGGTTGCCGGATCCGCACGCCGCCGCGGGCGAAGGAGAGCACGCGCTCGACCAGCGCCTTGCCGCGCCGGCCCGCCTGCAGCACATGGTCCAGGTAGCGCGCCACGGCCGTGCCGTCGGCCAGGGCCGCGCGCGCGTGCTCGCCGTAGCCCAGCACCGCAGCCAGGATGTTGTTGAAGTCATGGGCCACGCCGCCGGCCAGCGTGCCCAGGGCTTCGAGCCGGCTGGCGCGCTGCAGCTGCTCCTGCATGCGCTGCGCCTGCTGGTCGGCGGCCACTTCGGCGCTCACGTCGTAGGCCGTGCCGACGAACAGCTGCGGGGCGCCCCGGCCCTCACCCAAGGCCTGCCCACGGCAGCGCACATGGCGCCAGGTGCCATCGCCGGCCCCCACCCGCAAGGTGAAGGAGAAGGCGGGCGAGCGCCCTTCGAGATGGGCGCGGATCGCGTTGCGCAGCGGCTCGCGGTCCTCCGGATGGACGCTGGCCACGCCGGCCAGGGCCTCGCCGCGGACCAGCGCCCCATCGGGCGCCAGCGCCAGCAGCTCCTTCATGCGCGGCGACATGTAGGTCTCGCCGGTGGCGGCGTTCCACTCCCACACGCCCTCGCGCGCCGCCTGGAACGCACGCAGCGTGCGCTCCCGCTCGGTCGCCAGCACCGCCTCGTTGGCACGGCGCCACTGCTGCTCGCGCGCGTTGCGCAGGCTCAGTGCCAGCGTCACCAGCAGTGCGGAGGTGACGAACGCGGCGGCCAGGCGCGCTTGCTTGCGCCACTCCGCCAGCGCAGCGTCCGCATCGCGCATGACCACCAGCAGCAGCGGCGCACGCTTGAGCAGGTTGGGCGCCACCAGGCGCCGCCGCCCGCCGCCCTCGTCGACGATGCCCGCGCCGGCATCCTCGTCGGCACGGACCCACAGCGCACGCGACAGCGCCGGTTCCAGCAGGCTGGCGCTGTTCTCGCCCGGCCCGTCGGAGAGCACGCCGCCGTCGCTGCGGTAGATCTGCATCCCCGTGTCCGGCGTGGGCGCGCTGCGTGCGAAGCCGGCGTCCAGGAACTCCGCGTCGGCCAGCAGGACCACCAGCCCGTTGAAGGCGCCCTGCGCCGAGCGCCAGGGCCAGGACAGCGGGATCACGGGCTCGCGCAGGCCCGGGAGCCGTTGGGGCAGCCCCACGCGCAAGGCGGCATCGCCCGCCTCGCGGGCCAGCAGGAAGTACGGCGCCGCGGCATGGCTGGCCGAGGCATCGGGCTCGCCGCTGGACGAGGCCACCTCGCGCCCCGCGGCATCGAGCACCAGCAGCTTGCGGAACATGGGCAGCGCCGAGGCGCGGGTGCGCAACGTGTCCTGGGCCTGGCTGCTGCCGGGGACCAGGGCGCCGCTGCCCAGGCCGTCGGCCGTGGCCCTCAGGGCGGTCTCCGCGACCGCCAGCGTCCCGTCGGCCTGGGCCGCCAGCGCCGCCGACAGGGCATCGAGCGTGCGCAGCTCGCTGCGCAGGCCCTGCTGGCGCAGCGTCACCAAGCCGAACGCGACCCAGGCTGCGATCAGCAGCGACACCGCCAGCGTCAGCAGCATGCCGCGCTGGCGGGCGACGTCGCGCCAGCGCGGCGGCGGCACCGCGGCACGCCTGGCGTACATTGCCGCGCTGTCGGGCCCCGTACTCATGGCGCCACGGCCGACGGATGCCGGCTCGGCTCGACAAGAGAAAGATTCATGGCCATGCGAGCTTTCTCCGCCAGAGGTATGCGATGCAAGAGCAAGAGCTTCCAAGCACGGGCCTGGCCCAGCCGCCCCACATCCTGGTCGTCGACGACGATCCTGCCCTGCGCGAGCTGCTGGAGGGCTATCTTGGAGAAAACGAGCTGCGCGTGTCGGCCGTCGCCAGCGGCCGCGCCATGTTCGACGTCTTCGACAGCGAGGCCATCGACCTGGTGGTGCTCGACCTGCGGCTGCCGGGCGAGGACGGCATGCAGCTGGCGCGCCAGCTGCGCGAGCGCGCGCCGGTGCCCATCGTGCTGCTGACCGGCAAGATCGAGGAAGCCGACCGCGTCATGGGGCTGGAATGGGGTGCGGACGACTACGTCACCAAGCCTTTCAGTCCGCGCGAGCTGCTGGCGCGCATCCGCGCCGTGCTGCGCCGCTACCGCGTGCAGGCCCAGGCGCCGGCGCGCGAGGACCAGCGCCGCGCCTACCGCTTCGCGGGCTGGGAGCTGAACCTGCGCACGCGCCGCCTGACGGCCCCCGATGGCCGCAAGGTCGAGCTCAGCAACCACGAGTTCAGCCTGCTGGTGGCACTGTGCGGATCGCCCCAGCGGGTGCTGAGCCGGGACCAGCTGCTGGAGCTGTCCCGGCTGCACAGCGCCGAGGTGTACGACCGCACCATCGACGTCCAGATCCTGCGGCTGCGCCGCAAGATCGAGGTCAACCCTTCCGAGCCGGCACTGATCCTGACCGAGCGGGGCGCGGGCTACCTGTTCGCCGCGCCGGTGGAATCGCTGTACTGAGCGCCGCAGCGGCTTCACTCTGAATACGGACCCGGCACGGTGTCCTGCCACGCGCGCTCGGCCTGCGCATCGGCTGGGCCGCAGTCATGCGCCCACGGATTCTCACCGCCGCGTGTCGAGTCCGAGGGGGCCGCCAGGCGCATGAACAGCCAGGCGAACAGGGCGCCGCCGGCGAATGCGAGCAGCAACTCGCGGCTTGGCGCGGCCAGGGCCAGGGAAACCAGGGCCAATCCCAGCGCCGTGGCAGCCACCGGAGCCCATGCGACGTGTCTTTTGAGCAGCATGGCGGCCTCCTTTAGACCACAGTGCCGTGCTTGGTGATCCGCCGTCCGGGGACACCGTGCGTGATGCGCGCCTTGCGGCTCAATGCGGCAGGCCATCGGTCACCATCGCATCGAGCGCCGGTGCGGGCCGTGGCCGATCGGTCAGCAGGCTGTCGAGCCGCACCAGGACGCCGGGATCGGTCTCCAAGGCAAAGCCGGCCAGCTCCTGGATCTGCTCGGCGCTGAACTCCAGCGCATCGTCCGCAGGCACGCTGAGCCGTTGCCAACCCTGCCGATGCGCGAAGCTGCCGAAAACACCGGAGGCCACGGCCACGAGTGCCAGCGGCCCCAAGGGCTGCAGCAGGCATTCCAGCAACTGCGCGCGCAGCGGCGGCCCAGCCTGCGTATAGGCCTGCGCGATCAGCACCGGTAGCGCCGCCACCAGATCATTGAGCACGCCCAACGGCTCCAGCACCTCGGATTTGTTTCGCATGCGAACTGCCCTCCATGCAACGTGGCTCAGCGTGTCGCAACACCCGGCAGGCTTGATGACGTCTTGCAGGCGCCGGCATTACATCTGCAACACGGCACGTTGCAGAGGTCCCGTGCGCGCGCCTGGCTGCGGGCGGCAATAGCTCATGTTGCTCATCTCTCTCCCCGGTCCCGTGCGCGCGCCTGGCTGCGGGGCCGCTTGCCGGGCATCCCCTTGCCCGGGAAACCAACTCGAAACCCGGAGCCAGGACAATCTTTGTAACGTATAAGGGCACTAATCTCAGGCCAATTTTTGCACGCCAATTGGGACTGCCAGAGGCACCTCGGCGGCTTGGCAAGGCACGGCAATGACTTGCCAAGGCCCTGCCCCGGACACTGCGCCGGGCGGCGCAGCACTCTGGCAGCACGCCAAGGGCTGGAAGAATCCTCTTCCCGGCCCCTGGCCGCAACGGTCTACCGGAATTCGAAGACGGCGGTGTGCTCGATGCCATCGGCAAAGCGCAGCACCAGCCGGCGGCACTGGCCGCTCCAGGCCGGGGCGGTCTTCCAGACGTAGATGTAGGTGCTGGTCGAGGCGTCAAAGCGCAGGCTGCTGGCGTCTGCCTTCACCGTCCGCTCGATCTCGTCGGCGCGGGCGTTCGGAGAACACGCCACCGTGCGCGAAACCGGGTAACCGCTGGCGAAGATGCCCAGGCCCTGGTTGCCACCCAGGCTGAACCTCACCGGCACGCCTGCGCCGGCCTTGAGCGTGTTGACCACGGGCAGCACGTTCACCGGACCAAGGAAGCCGCCGAAGCGGTAGCTGCTCCTGAGCGCCACGGTGTGGTAACCCCCGGCGTCGATGGCCATGATGTCGCGCAGCAGCTGGGGGACGCTCGTCTGACCCTGGCCGCCAGAGCCCCAGCTGACCACCGTGCCATCACGCTTGAGCGCCACCGTGTGGTAGTCCCCTGCCGCGATGGCACGGACACCGCCCAGCCCGGCGGGAACGTCCGTCTGGCCCGCCTGGTTGTCTCCCCAGGCGACCACCGTACCGTCACGCTTGAGCGCCACCGTGTAGTAGAGACCCCCGTCGATGGCCACGACGTCGCGCAGCCCGGCCGGTACTTGCGTCTGGCCGAAGTAGTTGTTGCCCCAGGCCACCACCGTGCCGTCGCGCTTGAGTGCCACCGTGTGTGTGCCTCCGGCAGCGACAGCCATGACGCCGCTGAGCCCGGCAGGAACGTTCGACTGCCCGTAGCGATTGAAGCCCCATGCCACCACCGTGCCGTCGCGCTTGAGCGCTACCGTGTGCGCGCCTCCGACCGCGACAGCCATGACGTCGCTCAGCCCGGCAGGTGGGTCCGCTTGGCCGTAAACGTTGCCGCCCCAGCCCACCACCGTGCCGTCGCGCTTGAGCGCCACCGTGTGAGATCTATTGGTGGCGACGGCCATGATGTCCGTCAGCCCGGGCGGTACGGTTTGACCAAAGTCGTTGCCGCCCCAGGCGACCAGCGTGCCGTCTTGCTTGAGCGCCATCGTATGCTCGGTCCCGGCAGCGATGGCAGTCACGCCGCTCAGCCCCACAGGCACAGTCGCCTGTCCGTAAGTGTTGTCGCCCCAGGCGACCACCGTGCCGGCGACGGCGGCATGGGCAGGTCCCGGCAACGTGCCGATCAAGGCCGCGATGAGCCCCGCCAGACTCAGCCCCAGGGGACGCCACCGGGCCTGGGTGGATTCATGCGAGCCGTTCATGGAACACATCCTTTCCAGACATCCAAGCGTTCTCGGCGCCCAGGACTGGGCCGTGCACGATCTTCGTTGATGAGCGCGCCCTGTGCAGAGCTCGTGCCCTGCGCGAATCGAACCGGCGCCTGGTGACATGCCGCGGCACGTCGAGGGGTCGTTCGCAGCGATGCTCAATTGCCAAGCTTTCGCCAAGGGACGGTAGCACCCGCTGCAAGCAACGTCAGCCGAAGGCCACGTCGGCAGCGCCCCATCATCAAAAAACACGTGGCCCACCGGGCGCGCCGGCGGGTGGCTGCTGCCATTGATGCGCCGAGGGACCAGGCTGCCACAACGCTTACCTGGCGATGCGCCTTCGCCCGCGCCATCAGAAGTGCAATGCATTGCGCCGGTGCGCCGTATGGCCAGGCAAGACCGAGCACGCCTTGCGGCCCGGGCACCACCGTGCATCTCCGGAGGCTTGCCATGACGCTCTGTCCCTCATCTCGCCGCATCTGCGCCGCGCTGCTGGCACTGTCCGTGTGCATGCCGGCGTTGCCGGCCACGCAGCTGTTCCTGGACGACTTCGATGCCCTGCCGGGCAACAACGCGTACCAGGCTGCCTTGCCGACCGCGCCGTGGCGCTATCAAGCCCTGGGCGCGACGGCCACCTACGTGGGTCCCTCCCAGGCTTCGCTGCAGAGGCTCGACGGTGCCAGCGTCCTGCGCCTGAACGATCTCATCGGCAACGAGCAGCGCAAGGGCTGGAGCACCACCGAGGTCTTCAACGTGTCGCAGGGCCTGCGCCTGGAAGCACGCTTCAACACCATGCGGCAGTCGCCCACCACCGGCATCGACGAGTTGCTGGAAATCTGGTTCATCGATGCCACTGACCTGCAGCGCTTCGACTTCGTGGGTCTGAGCACGCCCAGCTTCGGCCGCGACCGCATCTTCACGTCCATGAGCAGTCCCAACCTCGATGGGCTGGACACGCACTTCGACTTCCAGTCCAACACCTGGTACCGCATGGTCCTGCAGGCCTCGCCACACGGCAACGTGCGCGCTTCCATCCTGGCCGACGACGGCCACACGCGCCTCATCAGCACGGACCTGGGCCATACGCTGGCCGACTATGCCGGCGGCATACGCCTGGGCTTTGGTCAGTCCATGGGCCAGCCCGGCAGACCCTTCCCGACCGACAGCGCCCTGGACTACCTGCAACTGACCACGGCGCCCATTCCGGAACCGGACTCCGTGGTCCTGCTGTTGGCCGGGCTGGCCGTTCTGGGACTGAAAACCGCTGCCGGATCACGGCGCGGCAACGGAGCCAGGCCATGAGCGCGATTCGAACCTGCGGTACCTGGGTGAAGGCCGCATGCCAGCTCTTGAGCCTGCTGGCGCTGATCGTTGCCGCACCCGCGGTCGTCGGCGCCACGCTCCGTGTGCAGCCCCAGACCGGCGAGCCCGCCTCGACGGTGAGCGTCAGCGGCAGCGGGATGGCGGCATTCGAAGAGGTGGTTCTGCGCTACGACGGTGTGGCCCTGGCCACCGCGCGCGCCAATGCGGACGGGACGTTCGCGCAGGACGAGGTTGCCATTCCCGCTTCCGCCCTGCCCGGGCGCCGGCCCCTGGCCGCGGTGGGCCGCAGCAGCGGCACGCGCGCCACGGTGCCTTTCCTCGTGCGCACCAACTGGCCGCAGTTCCACCGCGGCCCCTTCCGCCACGGCGAGACGCCGCACGAGAACGTGCTGGGTCCGGACAACGTGGCGCAGCTGCAGCTGTTGTGGGACATGCCAACCGGGCTGTACGTCGACGGGGCCCTGCAGGGTTCTCCGGTGGTGGCCAATGGCTTGGTCTACATCCTTACCTCGGACTACGAGCAAGGTCGGCTGCTGGCACTCGATGCCGCCACTGGAGCGCGGCGCTGGTCTCAGCCCATCGGCTACAGCCACGGGTGCGGGGCGACGCCGGCCGTGGCGCAAGGCCGGGTGTACGCGCCGGCTTTGGGCCGCATGGCGGCTTTCGACCCCCGCACCGGCGCCGTACGCTGGCGCGTCGGGGAGTCCTTCTGCGCCACCCCTTCAACGCCCACTGTCGTGGACGGCAAGCTGTTCACCACCACCAACGGCGGGCCCAACCTGGACGCGCGCGACGCGGCCAGCGGCAAGCTGCTGTGGAGGCGCAGGGTGTGCATCCGCTTCGGGGACGGAAGCTGCCTCTACGCCTCGCCCTTCGGTCCGCTGGCGGCAGGGGACGGCATCGTCTACGTGACCAACTCCGCCGGTGGCATGGCGGCCTACGACGCAAACACCGGACACCAGCGCTGGTCCCGCCTCGTCGGCTCCGGCAACCTCATCAACACCGCGCCGGTCGTGGAAGGCGACGTGGTCTACATCAGCGTTCACGACGGCCGCGTGCATGCGCTCAACCGCATGACGGGCGCCGAGCTGTGGTCGGCGCCCGTGGGCCGCTACAACCATTCGACGCCAGCGCTGGCCGGTGGCGTGCTCTACGCGGGCTCCGACAGCGACGGCATCACGGCCATCGATGCGAAGACGGGGGCCGTGCGCTGGCAGCAGCGCGCCGTAGGCAGCGTGCGCACGTCGCCCGCGGTGGCCAACGGCGTGGTGTACCTGGGCGCAGGCGACGGCCGGCTGTATGCGCTGGATGCCCAGACCGGGGCCGTGCTGTACAGCCGCCCGATCGCACCGGCCGGGCGGCTGCTGAGCCCTTCACCGGCCGTCGCCGATGGCGTGGTCTACGTAGGCACCGGGGATCGCCTGCTGGCTCTTGGACTCAGACCCGGTACTGCCGACACGGGCCGTTGAAGTCGCACACGACCGCGAACAGCTGGCAGGCAAAGGCGCGGCCAACGCCAGGCCGCCTCCTTGCTTTGACATCACGCCTGGCCGCGCAAGCGCGGCCGTCCTAGCAACCGCCAACGGCCCGCCGGGCAGGCGGATCGGGGCATGGCGCTGACCATCCAGGTGGGCGCCGATCGGCAGGGCCAGGGCCTGCTGGCTGGACACCGTGGCCGGTTGCACCAGCTTCGCGGACGGGCCGGATCGGCGCGGTCGACAATCCGCTCATGTCTGAAACCTTGACCAATACCTCCGTGGGGCCCGTGTTGATTGCCGGTGGCGGCATCGGTGGCCTGACGCTGGCCCTCACGCTGCACCAGATCGGCGTGCCCTGCGTGGTCTACGAGGCCGTCGCCGAACTGCGGCCACTGGGCGTGGGCATCAACCTGCAGCCCAACGCCGTGCGCGAGCTGTACGACCTGGGGTTGAACGAACCGGTGCTCGACACCATTGGTGTTCAGGCCCGCGAGTGGGCCCTGGTGGGCCGCAACGGCCGGGACATCTACGCCGAGCCGCGCGGGCTGCTCGCCGGCTACCGCTGGCCGCAATACGCGGTGCACCGAGGGCAACTGCAAATGCTGCTCTACCGCACAGTGCTGGAGCGCCTGGGGCCGGATGCCGTGCGCCCGGGACACCGGGTGGTCGGCTACCGCAACCACGACGATGGCGTCACGGCGCTCATCGAAACCCGGGACGGCGCCCGGCAGGAAGCTACCGGGACGCTGCTGGTGGCCGCCGACGGGCTGCACTCGGCCGTGCGCGCGCAGATGTACCCCGAGCAGCCGCCCATCCACTGGGGCGGGGCGATCATGTGGCGCGGCACCACGCCCGGCGTGCCCATCCGCACCGGCGCCTCCTTCGTGGGACTGGGCAGCCTGCGCCACCGCGTGGTCTTCTACCCCATCTCCCAGCCCGATCCGGCCACCGGTCTGGCCACCATCAACTGGATCGCCGAGGTCACCGTCGACAACGCCGGAGGCTGGACGCAGGGCGACTGGAACCGGCGTGTCGACGTGGCGGAGTTCGTCCACCACTTCGAGGGCTGGAACCACGGCTGGATCGACGTGCCGGCGATGCTGCGTGGCGCCAGCGAGGCCTTCGAATACCCGATGATCGACCGCGACCCCGTGCCCAGCTGGGTGGACCATCGCGTGGCGCTGCTGGGTGATGCGGCGCACGTGATGTACCCGGTGGGCTCCAACGGCGCCAGCCAGGCCATCGTCGATGCGCGCGTGCTCGGCGCAGCCTTCGTGCAGCACGGTGTCAGCCCCGCCGCGCTGCGCAGCTACGACGACCAGCTGTGCGCCGACATCTCGGCGCTGGTGCTGCGCAATCGCGAGGCCGGCCCATTCGGTCTGCTGGGCCTGGTGGACGAGCGCTGCGGCGGCGTGTTCGACGACATCGACCGCGTGATCCCGGCCGCGGAGCGCGAGGCCTTCATGGCGCGCTACAAGTCGGCTGCGGGCTTCGCGATGGACGCGCTCAACGCCGCGCCACCGAAGATTGCTCCCGGGAAAAGGGTGCGCGCGGGTTGAGCTGGCCAGCGGGCGCTGGTGCGCGCTGGCCTGGCGACGCTCCAGACCGGCGGAGTACCGCTTGTATCGACAGGCCGGCAGCCCGTTTTCCCAGGCTGGGAAATGGTCCAGTCCGCCGACGGCGACTTTCGACCCGGCCCAGTCCCGGAACGCCGAAGCCGGTTTCCCAGCCTGGGAAACCTCCACGCTGCTGCAGCGGACACCAGGCCTGCTGGCAGCAATCCGGCCTGGCCAGTACGGGCCGGTGTCCATAACCACCAAGCGTGGAAGTTACATCGGCCGATAGCGGAGGGTGTTTCCCAGCCTGGGAAATGGGTTTCACCACCTTAGCTGACACGGCCCTGCGCGTGCAGCTCAGGCACCGTGGGCCAGCTTTTGTTGCTCTGGTGTCTGCATGCTCTTCCTGACACCGCCTTTCCGACGTGCAAGCTCATGTCTTGCACAGCCAGATCCATGCTCGCAGCGCGTTTCCCAGCCTGGGAAAACGCTATCCGCCGAGACTCACGCGGCCCCTGCGAGCTCGGCTTCTGGCGTCGGTGCTGCGTGGAAGCTGCTCGCCTGGTTTGGAGGTGAGGCGGTCCGATCCTCGGCTTGCCGGACGGACACCGGCTTTCCTTTGTTGATCCAGGAGACCCAGGGCTCAAGACGGAAATGCGGGCTTTTCGGAACGACACGGCGGCTGCCTCCATAGCGACGTCCGCAAACACAGCTGGAAGGCCAGGCAGGAGAGTCCTGGTCTTCACCGGCCGCTCCGGTCGGACGCAGACTTTCCACCGGCCCTCGTTCTCGGGCGAGAGGAGCGCGGCGAGGCGAGTCCGTACCGCGCCATGGAAACGTTCCTTTCCCAGGAGGTCGGCGATGGGCCCGTTTCCCAAGTTGGGAAACCGCCTGATCCGCCGATGGTGGCTTTTGACCAAGCGCAGTCCAGGAACGCTGAAGCCGTTTTCCCAGGCTGGGAAACGTCCACGCCGGCACGGTGGACAGCAGACCCACCCGCAGCAAATCCGGCCTGTCCGGCACGGGTGGATGCCCATGCTCACCAGGCCTGGAATCCACGCTGGCCGGGAATGGAGGGCGTTTCCCAGGCTGGGAAACGGGATGCGCAACCTGCCTGGCACGGCCCTGCGCGGCTGGGAAACGACGGATGTCATGTTCCCAAAGCAGACGGACCACCTGCCTGCGGCCCTCAACGCCGCGACAAGCCAGTGCCAAGCCGGCCTGGGCAGCCGAGTACAAGCACGGGCACCGGCATCACACGCTGGGCGCCCTGGATACCTGGGCTGCAGCAGCACTGTTGTGCACAGGCGTCAACTGTCACTGGCTTCGACGAGACTCGCCGCAGGTCTTCTTGAAACTACAAAAGGTGTTCATAAAATTGCGCCCGCAATAACTTTTTGAGAGCGATGTCATGGCAACCGTCATCGGTGTCCTGAACCAGAAGGGCGGGGTCGGCAAGACGACGACGTCGGTGCACCTGGCGTCGGTGCTTGCCGAACATGGCGCCAGCGTCGTCGTGGTGGACGCAGACCCGCAGAACAACGCAAGGAAATTCATTGGTCGTGCGCGCAACGGATTTCCCGCCGAGGCGGTGAGCATCTCCGAGATGCAGGTGCCGCTGTCGGACGTGCTGGGCATGCTCAACGACGAGTACGACTACATCGTGGTGGACGGGCCGCCCAGCAAGCACTCGCCCGCGACCAAGGCCACGATGGCCGCGGCGGACGTGGTGGTGGTGCCGGTGCGCCCGGCCTACGACGACATGGAGTCCACACAGGAGTTCGCCGACGAGCTGCGGGCCACCTGCGAGGAACTGGGCCGTACCCCGCTGGTGCGGCTGCTGGTCACGGTGAACGAGGACTTCGCCATCAACAAGGTGGTGCGCACCGTGCTGCCCGGCGCCACGCACCTGGAGATGCTCGCGACCGTGATGCCCAAGCGCACCTCGTTCCCCACGGCGTCACCGGCGGGCATGCCGGTGACGGCGTTCACGGACAAGGTCGCGAAGTCGGCGATGCGGGACGTGCGCGACGAGCTGCTTGTGCTCATGGGTCAGCAGCCCATGGGAGAGCCCGCCGGCGAGTCGCAGCAGCCCGCCACGGAGAAGGCGGAACCCAGACCCAGGAAAGCCCCTGGAAAGAAGCCCTCCGCAAAGAAGGCGGCCACCGGCCGTGTGGCCGGTACGGCCACGGCCGCGCGGCACTGAGCACGCAGGACGCTTGGAGACCCAGACCATGGCAAACAAGACACCGACGCCCTCCGTAGGCGCGGGCATCAAGCGCAGCAGCCTGCAAGAGCGGCTGATGGCGCAGATCGGCCAGAACCAGCAAGGGGCTTCTGCCGGCCAGGACGCCGACAAGTTCGACGCGGCCAGGCGGCTCGAAGCCAAGACCGTGCAGGCAGCCCTCACGGCCGGCGGCGCGCAGGACGCGGCGCTTTTGCAGGGCCATCCGATCGCGGCACTGGTCGGCTCGGCTGCCTCCGGCGCTGCAGCCGACGCCGTTCCCGCGCTGCCCAGGTTCACGCCGGGCATGCCGCTCCAGGTCGGGATGCGCCTTGAGGTGCTGCTGGACGACCTGCAGGACAGCCCGGTGCAGCCCCGGGTGTTCCTCAACGCCGAGCGGCTGCAGGAGATGAAGGCCTCGCTTGCCGAGAACGGGCAGCTGCAGCACGCGCAGGTGCTCATGCCGCGGCCGGGCGAGACCAAGCTCACCCTGCGGGAAGGGCACACGCGGCGCAGGCTGCTGCGCGAGCTCGGCAAGCAGGCCATGAGCGTCGAGGTGGTGGCACCGGGCAAGTCGGAAGAGGACGAGGCGGTGCTCGCGCGCGAGGTGAACCATCGCCGCAGCGAGATCACCATCTACGACATCGCCGTGCGCCTGTGCCAGTTCCTGGACCGGCATCGGGCCGAGGGCAGGGAGCCGCCGCCGGGCGAAGTGCTCGCGCGCCGCTTCGGGCTCAGCAGTGGCAGCCGCGTGAGCGAATACATGGCCATCGGCCGGTTGCCCGAGTCGCTGCTGCAGTTGCTGTTCGACGGCAACGTCGGCCGGGGCTCGGCGTACCAGGTGGCGCTCGTGTTCAAGCGGCAGGGGCTCAAGGAGGCGCTGAAGCTGGTCAACCGGATCACGCGCGTCAGGAAGGCGCCCGAGGCCTTGGCGGAGGGCCTGGAGGCAGGCGAAGCACCGGCGTCGAGTGAAGCCGCCGGTCGCCGCCAGAAGACCCTGGCGCTGGCCATGGTCGACGGCCCGCTCAAGGGAGGCGTCAAGCTGATGACCAGCGGCGAGGTGGTGCTGAGGCTCAAGCCGAACAAGGCGGGTGACGGAGCCGGCGCTGCCTTGCACGCGAAGCTGCTCCAGGTGCTCCGCGATGCCGGCATGGAAGTGACCTCGGCCGCCACGGAGCCGGCACCCCATTGATCCGCTGCCATTGCCAGGCACGGCCCCGTCCATGGGCCGTGTCCCCGGACGGCTGGCGATGCCAAAGGGGCGATTCGGTGGCTGCCAGACACAGCAACTACGCGGCGTCCCCGAGCGGGGTCAAGGTGCGAACCTCTGTGCTGCCGACTGGAGCGTGCGCTGGAGTCGCCCCAAAGTGCGAGCTTTTGTGACGCATGGGACAGCGCAAGCGGCTACGGACCCAAAGCGCGAACTTTTGTGCGGCGACGAGGCCAGCGTGGGCTCAGGCCGAAAAGCGGAGTGCCGCGCCGCTGGGAAGCGGTAGGACTTCCGCAGGTACCCAAAGAGTGAACTTTTGTGCGAAGCCGGTGCAAGCCTCGCCCACACCGAAAGTGCGAGCTTTTGTGCGAGAGGACAGCGCGCACGGGCTCCCGGCCAAGAGCGGGTCCCATGGCAATCGGGCAGGTAGACCAGGGCCCGCGCCAATGCACGCGCCTCTGTGCTGCTCAGCGTGCCGGCAACGCACGTAAAGGTGCGAGGTTTTGTGCGGAAGCTGGTCTGCTTCGCTGTCCGTAGCCGCCAATGCCCGTCAACCGTGTCTTGCACCAGGCCGCACCGGCTGCCTGAGCACAAAAGTTCGCACCTTGTGCCTGATGCACGCCGTTCATTCCAGCGAGCTTGCACAAAAGGTCGCACCTTGAAAGTAGGCAGTACCTGAACCGCGCCATCTTGTCAGCGCGCTTGTGCGAAATGCTGGGCTGCTTGTCATGGTCCCCACGCCGTCGGTGAACGCCGTGTTCGGCAAAGCTCAGGTGTTGATGCTGCAGCAAGCCTTTTAATAAGCCAGCAAGCATTTCGGCGGTCAAAAAGCTTATATATATCAACGAGTTATGAGAAGCAAAGTGCGAACTTCTGTGCGGGAACAGACGCAAGGTGCGAGTTTTTGTGGTGGATAACCGGGCAAAGCGCGAACTTCTGTGCAAGGCAAGGTGCGAACTTCTGTGGGCCACGGTGCGAACTTCTGTGCAAGGGGTGAACTTTTGTGCTGCGCCCTCCAAGTGCCCGCAGGTCAAGGCGTTTAGGTAGTTATCCACATCAAGGTGCGAGATTTTGTGCTGGTTGCCGGCACACGCCAGCGATCCGATGCCGGGTGAACTCGTGGCGTGTCTCCTCACCCGGTGCGCGGTGAGTGGCATGCAGGCCACAGGCAAAGTGATAAACGCGGTTGACCGGCTCGCACCTTGCCACTAGCCTGCCGGCTTCGTTCAACAGCTGACCGAAGACCATGGCCGAAATCAAGCCCGTTGGGGCGGTCGGTGGCGAACAGTACGCCCTGCTTCTTTTCGAAGAGACCATCGGCCGCAAGGGACGCACCGCGACCATTGCTGATGCCGAGAGCGACATCGCGTTTCCGAAGAACAACGTCTTCGTGGACATCTCTGAGGTCGGCGTGCTGACGCGCCGCGGCCTCAACGTGATGCACTACCTGGCGTGCAGCGCACCCGTGGATCAGCTGGAGTTCGACTGCGACATCGATCTCTTCAAGTTCCTCATCAACTACGCCAGCCGCAACCACAAGCACCTCAAGGAGGCGCTGCGCGAGGCGCAGAAGACCAGCATCGTCGTGACCCGCGAGCGGCCCGAAGGCCATCACGGCGCCAACGCGGATTTCGTCTCGATCCCGCTGGTGGGTATGGTGGGCGTGGCCAACGGCCGCATCTACTTCAAGTTCGACCCGGCCATCCGCAAGCTGCACAAGGACCCGCGCGGCTACACGCTGCTGTCTCTGCGCACCACCTCGGCCTTCACTTCCGCCTTCGCCCACAGCCTGTACGAGAAGCTCAAGTCCGTCGCCTACCGCGGCTCGCCCACCGACTGGCTGACGCTGGAGGAAGCGCGTGCCTGGATGGGCGCGCAGAGCTCCAAGTACATGGACGAGTTCAAGCAGTTCCGCCGCTTCGGACTCGCGGTGGCGCTGGCGCAGATCAACGAGCTCTCCGACCTGTTCGTCGAGTACGAAACGAAGAACGTGCCGGGTTCCAAGAAGGTGTCGCACGTCCGCTTCGTCTTCAGGGAGCAGCAGGGCTCGATGGTGGCGCAGGTGATGCACCAGACCGAGGCCCGCAAGACCATCTACGACACCTTGCGCGGCGAGTTCGGCATCGGCGCGGTCGACATCCAGGCGATCACGGCCAACTCGGACAAGTACACGCCCGAGCGGCTGCAGGGCGCCATCGACTTCGTCCGGCATCGCATGGCCACCGCCGGCGGCAAGAAGATCCGCTACCCAGGACGGCTGCTGATGAAGGCGCTGGAGGAAGGGTGGACGGTGCCCACGGCCGAGCTGGAAGATGCCACCGTCGTGCCGGCCATTTCCACCCCAGCGCCAGCCCCGGCTCCGGCCGCTGCTCCCGCCCCGGCACGGGCCAAGCCGGCCAAGACCCCGCGCGACGCGGAGCACCAGGAGTCCGAGGCCCAGCGCCGCGAGTACGAGCTCGCCGGCGAGGAAGGGTTCAAGCAGTATTCGCGCGCCGCCAGCGAGAAGCGCGAGGGCCTTTGGGCCTCCTTCACCCGGACGGCCCACTTCCGCGTGCTGGCCTCCCAGCTGCAGCTCGACAAGCACAGCGTTCCCTACGAGCAGCTGGTGATCAACGACCGGCTGCGCCATGCCCTGGGCAAGCATGTGCTCGACGCGCAGAAGAAGGCGGCCAAAAAGGTGGCGGCCGTGCGCGCGCAGGGCGAGCTGCCGCTGAAGTAGAAGCCGCAGCCCGGGCCCCGGCCCCGGCCGGACTGCCCGGCCCCGTTTTGCAGCAGCCAGCCTTCCGCAGCTTGACCAAGCTGCAGGCGTGATCAAGCGCCCGGAAACCGTCAGACCGGCAGCGCCGAGGTCAGCTTCACCCGCTCCATCGGGATGTCGGTCTTCACGTTCTGCACGCCCGGGATGCGGCACAGGTGGGTGGACAGGAACTGCCGGTACTCCTCCAGGTCCGCGGCCACGACCCGCAGCAGGAAGTCGCAGTCACCGGCCATCAGGTGGCACTCCACCACCTGCGGCAGGTGCTGCACGACCTCGGTGAAGTGGCCCACCGTCTCGGCGTCCTGGCCCTTGAGCCAGACGCGCGCGAACACCGACATGGCCTTGCCCACCTTGGCCGGGTTGAGCACGGCCACGTAGCGCTCGATCACCCCCGCCTCCTCCAGCAGCCGCACCCGCCGCAGGCAGGGCGAGGGCGACAGCCCTACCTCGTGCGCCAGGTCCACGTTCTGCAGCCGGCCGTCGCGCTGCAGGGCCCTGAGGATGCGTCGATCGATGGCGTCCAGCTCCATTGGCATCTCCCTTCACAAAATTCCTGTTTCTGAGCATCAGATGCCAATCGTAATGGTCGGGCTGGCAACTTCAGCAGCAAATTCCAGGCGTGGAAGCACAGAATGCTTCCCTAGTATGGATACCTTGATCGACTCCTCTCCATCGGCCGTTCGCGCCCCGGCGTCCACGGCCTGGAACGAAGGCTGGCGCGGCTTGCGCGCCTCGCTGCCCGTGATGCTGGGCTTCGTGCCCTTTGCGCTGGTCCTTGGCGCGCAGGCGGCGCAAAAGGGCCTCGGCGCCCTGGAAGTGCCGCTGCTGACGGGGCTGAACTTTGCCGGCGGCTCGGAGTTCACCGCCGTGCGGCTCTGGACCTCGCCGCCGCACGTGCTGCTGATCGTGGCGATGTCCTTCCTCGTCAACAGCCGCCACATCCTCATGAGCGCCGCGCTCGCGCCCTACCTGCGGCACCTGCCACGGCGCCGTGCCCTGCCGGCCCTGTTCTTCATGTGCGACGAGTGCTGGGCGCTGGCGCTGGCCGACGCGCAGCGGCGGCGCGCCAGGCACATCAGCTTGCCGTACTACCTGGGGGTGTCGGCGGGGCTGTATGCCACCTGGGTCGTCTTCACGGCCCTGGGCGCGGTGGCTGGGCCGGCCATCGGCGACGTGGAGCGCTACGGCTTCGACATGGCCTTCACCGCGGTGTTCCTGGTGCTGCTGCGCGGCCTGTGGAAGGGCGTGCGGCCGAGCCGGCCCTGGCTCGTGAGCCTGGTGGTGGCGGCACTGACGTACAAGCTCGTGCCCGGCGCCTGGTACGTCGCTGCCGGCGCGGCCTCGGGCCTCGCCGCCTCGGCCTGGTGGGCGCGCCGCTCATGATCGACTCGGCAACCCTGGCCACCATCGTGCTAATGGCAGCCAGCACCTATCTCACGCGGGTCCTGGGCTACCTGGTGCTGCGCAACCGCACGTTGAGCCCGCGCATGCAGTCCGTGCTGGAGAACGTGCCCGGCTGCGTGCTGATCTCCGTGATCGCCCCCGCCTTCGTCTCGGACCGGCCCGCCGACCTGGCGGCCCTGGCCGTGACCGTGCTCGCCGCGACCCGCCTGGGCATCCTGCCGACCGTGCTCATTGGCATTGCCGTCACCGGCCTGCTGCGTCACTTCTGGGGCGTGTGAACGAGGCCTTGCGAGGCGGAGGAGCGGATCGCGGCGGCGTCAGCGTGCCGGGGCGCGGGACGGCGCCGCGGCGGCCGCGCCGGCGTCGGTCACGCCGGGAATTCCGGTGGTCGGCCGCCCGAAGCGCCCCTTGAGATCGTCCACGCCGGATTGCGGCCTGGCCACGCCGGTCAGCTCGGCGCGGTCCGCGCGCTTGGCCTGGCTGTCTACGCCCATGCGGCGGTCGCGCTGCTCCACCATGCCCGGCATGGCCTCGCCGTCGCGGTTGAAGGACCAGGCCAGCATCGACGGCCCCAGCGGGAGCGGGTCGCCGCTCTGGCCGAACGCGCCCGTGTCCCAGACGTGCCAGGTCTTGCCGTAGCTGTTGAGCTTGGACTTCATCAGCGCCTTCTCCGCCACCTCCGGGATGCCGGGGGCGACGAGCTGGCCGGAGAGGATCTCGCCGTTGTGCGGGTGCCAGTACTTGCGCTCCGCTTCAGGCAAGGTCGCGAACAGCTTCTCCGAGATGATGTATTCGATGCCGTTGAGGCGCGCCTGGGCGGTGTTCCCGTCGAAGAGCGTGCACTGCGCGAAGTCCTCGTTGACCTGGTGGCAGTAGTGGTGCGCTTCCATCTGGTGCGACGGATCGTCCTTCATCGGATGGAACCCGACCAGGTAGATGTCCATGGGCCGCAGCGGTGCCTGGCCCTGCAGCAGGCGTGCGCCGGCTTCCAGCACCCGGGTCTTGCCCGACTTGTCGTCGCCCGGCGGCGTGCCGGCCGGAGGGACCTGGGCGCAAGCGGCACACAAGGCCGCGGCAGCGATCGCCACGGCCAGTGGCAAGGGGCGGCCTCGTGCCGCGACCGCATTCGCCCGCGGCCGGTGGGACGTTGAATGTCTGCATCGTTCCATGTCGCTTCCTCGTTCGTTCGCGCGGCGCCGGCAGCGTGAACGCCGGCTTGGCGAAGGCCAGCAGCAGGGCGAACCGCACCAGGGCACACCCGGTAGCCGGCCCGACGGCAATCGGCGGACCGGCTCACGCAAGCGTCCGTCCAGGCGGCCATGCGCACGGTTGAGGAGGAGACGATCCAGGAGCGCCAGGAACGAGGGGTGGCCTTCCTGGGAGCGCGGGCATGCGCGGCGCGTGCGGACGGTCTTCAGGGATGCAGCTTCACCCCAGCTGGATGATGCGCCGCCACGGAAGGTTCTCGTCCGCCTCGTAGTCGGCCACGACCCAGGTGCGCGCCGGATGGTCGGCGTTGGCGTGCAGGAACTCGCGGATCACACGGATCGAGGCCATGTCAAGCGCCGCATAGGGCTGGTCCAGGCAGGTCACCGTGGCGCCAGCCGCGAGCAGCCCCGAGAGCGCGACCTTGCGGCGGCTGCCCGTGGAGAGCATCGACAAGGTCTTCTCCAGGTGAGGCTGCAGCCCCAGCGCCTGCGCCAGCTCCTGCAGCAGCGCGGCGTTCCAGCGCG
Source organism: Azohydromonas australica DSM 1124 (assembly GCF_000430725.1). Lineage (GTDB taxonomy): Bacteria > Pseudomonadota > Gammaproteobacteria > Burkholderiales > Burkholderiaceae_C > Azohydromonas > Azohydromonas australica. Next base: position 68,425 of record NZ_AUMO01000038.1, on the reverse strand, counting down.
GATGGCGCGTGCGCAAGGCGTCCCACACGCCTTGCGGCGTGCTGCCGTCGAGTCCCGGCAAGCCGAGATCGAGCCAGACGGCATCACGGTCCGGCCCGGGGGACGGCGTCTCCTGCGCTTGGCCGGCCAGCTCGCGCAGGAGGCGGGTCTTGCCAGTGCCCTCGTCGCCCACCACGGCGACCAAGCCCGCGGGCAATGAAAGATCGGTCATGGTGCGCACCTGTCTCAGTCCTCGCGGAACACCGCCTCCAGGTCCACGTCCTCGGCATTGGCGTCCAGGCGCAGGCTCTGCTCGATGTGGTCCAGGTGCTCCAGCATCAGCTTCTCGGCGCGCGCGCTGTCGCGCCGGGCGATGGCCTCCACGATCTCGCTGTGCTCGTCGGCCCGGCAGCTGCTGGCCGTGGGCGCGTCGTAGAGGACGATGATCAGGCAGGTGAGCGTGGAGAGCTCGCGCATGGTGCGCGCCAGGGCTGAGTTGCCCGCCAGCTCCGCGGCCAGGGTGTGGAACTCGCCCGACAGGCGCACCACCGCGCGCTTGTCGTCGCGCCGGCGCGCATCCAGCTCCAGCTCCTGGTGCTGGCGCAGCCGCGCCACCTTTTCCGGCGTCAGCGTCTCGATGAGCCGGCGCAGCACCGCGGGCTCGATCAGGCGCCGCGCCTCGAACACGTCCAGCGCCTGCTCGGTACTGGGCTTGGCCACGAAGGCGCCGCGCTGCGGGTACAGCTCCACGATCTGCTCGTGCGCCAGCCGCGCCAGCACCTCGCGCACGCGCGCACGGCTGACGCCGAAGATCTCGGCAAGCTTCTCCTCGCCGAGCTTGGTGCCCGGGTGCAGCCGGTGCTCCAGGATGGCAACGTAGATGCGCTCGTAGATGTCGTCGTTGGTGTTCTCGCGCTCCAGCCGGCGGGAGGCGGTGGCGGGCTTGCGCGGGCTGCTGCGGGGGGGCATAGGGCAGGACGTGAGGACTGAGAGCGGGTCGGCCGCCGCCGGCTGCGCGCTGTCGGGCCGGGGTGATGCACCGGCGCCGCGCCGCAGCGGCGAGATTCTAGAAGCGTGCCCGCAGTGGTCGCCGTGCCGGTGCATGCTCAACTCCAGTCGAAAAGCCGGCCCCAGCCGCGGATGCGGGCCGGATCGGTGCCGGCCGCGCGCAGCATGCCCCACACCGTGGTGCTGACGGTGTCCAGCAGCGGGATCCCCAGCTCGCGCTCCACCTGCGCCGCCAGCGGCGCGGCACGCAGGTTGGTGCAGAAGGTCGTGAACGCTTGCGGGCGCGCTGCGGCCAGCTCGCGCATCGAGCCCAGCAAGGTTGTGGGCTCGACCAGTGCGAAGTCGTGGTTGACGCTGATGCCCAGGTGCTGCTCGGCCACCACCTCCACGCCGATGGCGCCGTAGTTCCGGACGATGCGCTCCTGCACGTCGGCGGTGTAGGGCGTCAGCAGCGCCAGCCGCTCGACGCCGCCCAAGGCCAGCAGCTCGTTGAGCGCCAGCACCGCGGTGGTGGCCGGGATGCCGGTGCGCTCGCGGATGCGCCGCACCAGCTCGCGGTCGGTGTCGAAGCCGCGCCAGCCCGCTGCGGTGCCGCTCCAGCCGATCACGTCCACCTGCGCGTCGGCCAGCAGCTCGGCCGCGGCCAGGATCGGCGCGTCGTCGAACTGCCCCAGCGCCTGCGCCGACAGCGAGATCTCCGTCACCCGGAAGCGCGAGAAGTGCGCACTGCAGCCCGGCAGCTCGGCTACCAGCGCGCTGGTCAGCGGCTCCAGCGCGGTGTTGGAGGAGGGCGTCAGCACGCCTAGGCGAAGCGGTCGGTCCATGAAGTCTTTCCTCCGGCGCCGGGTGGTGGCGCCACTGTGCATCGACAAAAAATTGTCGACACCAGTGTAAACACGGTGCGCGCAAATTTTGTTGTCGACGAATATGTAGACAGCTTGGCCACTGCAGTTCTTGCTCTGGCCCAGTCCTTGCAAACCGCTCGCTCAACCTGAAACGCTTCCTTCAGAAGTGCACCAGTCATGAACATCGCGTCTACTTTATTGTCTACAAGCTTGTCGCCAATAATGGTGCATGGCGCCCTGAGGTGGTGCGCATGAATGCCCCGGCCTTCGACCTGGTGCTGCGCAACGCCCGCGTGGCCACGGCCAGCGACAGCTTCGACTGCGACATCGGCATCCGCGGCGGTCGCATCGCTGCGCTGGGCGATGCCCTGGCCGGCGGGGCGCGCGAGATCGACGCCGCGGGCCGCACCGTCACGCCCGGCGGCGTGGACGCGCATTGCCACCTGGACCAGCCCATGGCGGCGCCGGTGCGCATGGCTGACGACTTCGACAGCGGCACGCGCGCCGCGGCCTGCGGCGGCACCACCACCGTGATCCCGTTCGCCGCGCAGGAGCGCGGCCAGTCGCTGCGCGCCGCGGTCACGGACTACCACCACCGCGCCGAGGGCCGCGCCCACGTGGACTACGCCTTCCACCTGATCGTGAGCGACCCCACGCCGCAGGTGCTCGGCGAGGAGCTGCCCGCGCTGATCGGCGAGGGCTACACCTCGTTCAAGATCTACATGACCTACGACGACCTCAAGCTCGACGACGGCCAGGTGCTGGACGTGCTGGAGGTCGCGCGCCGCCACGGCGCCATGGCCATGGTGCATGCCGAGAACGCCGACTGCATCGAGTGGCTGACCAAGAAGCTGGAGGCCGCCGGGCGCACGGCGCCGCGCTTCCACGCCCATGCGCGGCCGATGCTGGTGGAGCGCGAGGCGACGCACCGCGCCATCGCGCTGTCGCAGCTGGTGGACGTGCCGATCCTCATCGTCCACGTCTCGGGCCGCGAGGCGGTGGAGCAGATCCGCTGGGCGCGTGCGCAGGGCCTGAACGTCTTCGCCGAGACCTGCCCGCAGTACCTGTTCCTCACCGCGGCCGACCTGGGCATCGACGACAGCTACCTGGGCGCACGCTGCGTCTGCAGCCCGCCGCCGCGCGACGCGAGCAACCAGGAGGTGATCTGGGCCGGGCTCAACGACGGGCTGTTCACCGTGTTCTCCTCCGATCACGCGCCCTTCCGCTACGAGGGTACCGAGGGCAAGCAGCCCGGCGGGGAGCAGGTGGCCTTCCGCCACATTCCCAACGGCATTCCCGGCATCGAGACGCGGCTGCCGCTGCTGTACTCCGAGGGTGTGCTGGGCGGGCGCATGACGATCCACAAGTTCGTCGAGCTGACCTCGACCAACCCGGCCAAGGCCTACGGGCTGCACCCGCGCAAGGGCACCGTCGCCATCGGCGCCGACGCGGACCTGGTGGTGTGGGACGAGCGCGAGTTCGTGCTGCGCAACGAGCAGCTGCACCACGCGGTGGACTACACGCCCTACGAGGGCATGACGCTGCGCGCCTGGCCGGGGCTGACGCTGTCGCGCGGCGAGGTGGTGTGGGACGGCGCCACGTTCCACGGCCGCGCCGGGCGTGGCCGCTTCCTGGCCTGCGGCGAGCCCTCGCTGCTGCCGCGCCGGGGCTGACGCGTCATGGACCCGCTGTTCCAAGCCACGGCCACCGAGCTGGCCGAGCTGCTGCGCCGGCGCGAGGTGTCGGCGGTGGAGGTGTTCGACGCCGTGGCCGAGCGCGTGCACGCGCTGGACCCGCAGCTCAATGCGCTGCCCGGCTTCGATCCCGGCCCGGGCCGTGCCGAGGCGGCCGAGGCCGACCGGCGGCTGCGCGCGGGCGACACCGCGCCGCTGCTTGGCGTGCCCTTCAGCGTCAAGCACAACCTCTGGGTGGCGGGCCGGCGCGTCACGCAGGGTTCCGCCCGCTTCGCGAGCTTCGTCGCCCCCCAGGATGCCTTCGCGGTGGCGCAACTGCGCCGCGCCGGCGCCGTGGTCCTGGGCATGAGCAACTGCTCGGAGTTCGCCTGCAAGGGCGTGACGACCAACCCGCTGCACGGCACCACCCGCAACCCCTGGGACCTCGCGCGCACGCCGGGCGGCTCCTCGGGCGGCGCCGCGGCCGCGGTGGCCGCGGGTCTGGGGCCGCTGGCGCTGTGCACCGACGGCGGCGGCTCCACGCGCCGGCCCGCGGCGCACTGCGGCCTGGTGGGCATGAAACCCAGCGCCGGGCTGGTGCCGCACCCGGTCGGCTTCGCCGAGCCGGTGTTCGGCAACGCGGTGGTGGGCCAGATGGCGCGCCGCGTGGCCGACGTGGCCCTGATGCTCGACGCGCTGGCACAGCCCGGCCTGTCGGACCCGCAGGGCCTGCCGCTGCCCGTGTGGCCGGGCGCGGCGGCGCTGGATGAGGCGCTGCCACCCGCGCCGCGCCTGGCCTGGAGCCCGCGCCTGGGGCTGGACGTCCCGGTGGACGAGGACGTGGCCGCCGCCTGTGAGGCCGCGGTGCGGCGGCTGGCCGACGCGGGCTGCCGCGTCGAGCGTGCCGACCCGGCCTGGCCCGAGGGCGCGGGCGAGGCGGCGCTGATGCCGCTGCAGCTCGCGGGGCTGGCGGCGCTGTACGGCGACGCGCTGGGGCAGTGGGAAGCCGACCCCGACATCGCCGCCCAGATCGAGGCCGGGCGGCGCACCACGGGCGCGGAGGTGGCGCGCGCGCTGTTCGCGCGTGAGGCGCTGTACCGCGCGCTCGACCGCTTCTTCGGCAGCCACGAGCTGCTGGTCACGCCTACCACGCCCTGCACCGCGTGGGAACTCGGCCGCAACGGCCCCGAGCGCATCGGCGGCCAGGCTGTGGGGCCGCGCGGCCACGCGGTGTTCACCCCGATCTTCAACCACTGCTACCTGCCGGCCTGCTCGGTGCCCTGCGGCCTGGACCGCCGGGGCCTGCCCGTCGGGTTGCAGATCGTCGGCCCGCGCTTTTCCGACGCGCGCGTGCTGGCCCTGGCGGCGCTGGTCGAGCAGCAGTGCCCGCACGACTTTTCCAGGCCGGTCACCCCCCGGCCGCTGGCCTGACCCAGGAGTTCCGCCATGACGACTCTCTCCACCCCGCAGACCGCCGGGGCCGCCACGCCACCGGCGCGGCCTGCGCCCTCGATGAAGCGCGTGGCCGGCGCCAGCCTGGCCGGCACCACGCTGGAGTTCTACGACCACTTCGTCTACGGCTCGGCCGCGGCGCTGATCTTCCCCAAGCTGTTCTTCTCCAGCGCCAGCCCGCTGATGGCGACGCTGCTGTCGCTGGCGAGCTACGGCGTGGCCTTCGTCGCGCGCCCCTTCGGCGCCGCACTGTTCGGCCACTTCGGCGACAAGCTCGGCCGCAAGTGGGTGCTGGTGGTGACGCTGCTGATGATGGGGCTGTCCACCTTCGCCATCGGGCTGCTGCCCAGCGCCGCCACGGCGGGGCTGCTGGCCCCGGCGCTGCTGGTGCTGCTGCGCATCGTGCAGGGCCTGGCGCTGGGCGGCGAGTGGGGCGGCGCGGCGCTGATGGTCAACGAGTTCGACCCGGGCGGCAAACGCCGCGGCTTCTACGGCAGCCTGGTGCAGATCGCCGCGCCGATCGGGCTGCTGCTGGCCAACGGGGTGTTCGCCGGCGTCACCTGGTGGCTCGACGAGCAGGCCTTCATGTCCTGGGGCTGGCGCATCCCCTTCCTGCTGAGCGCGCTGCTGGTCGCCGTGGGGTTCTACATCCGCATGGGCCTGTCGGAGTCGCCGCTGTTCCAGAAGATGGAGGCGCAGGGCAAGCAGGGCCACGCGCCGCTGGTGCAGGTGCTGCGCCACCACAAGAAGCAGGTGGGTCTGGCGCTGGGCAGCCGCATCGGCAGCGACATCGCGTTCTACGTCTTCACGCTGTTCCTGCTGGTGTACCTGCCGCAGCAGCTCGGCCTGCCCAAGTCGCTGGGGCTGCAGGCGGTGCTGGTGGGGGCGGTGGCGCAGTGCATCGGCATCCCGCTGTTCGGCCACCTCTCCGACAAGCTGGGGCGCCGCCCGGTGCTGCTGTTCGGCGCGGTCGCGGGCATCGTCTGGAGCTTCGTGTTCTTCATGCTGGTGAACACGAAATCGGTGCCGCTGATCCTGCTGGCGGCCTTCGTGGCGATGTTCATCGTCGCGGCGATGTTCTCGCCGCTGGCCTCCTACATCCCCGAGATGTTCCCGACCTCAGTGCGCTGCACCGGCTCCTCGATCGGCTTCCAGCTCGCGGGCATCTTCGGCGGCGCGCCGGCGCCGCTGATCGCGGTGCCGCTGGTGGCGGCCTTCGGCTCCAGCCTGCCGGTGTCGATCTACCTCGCGGCCAGCCTGGCGCTCATCGTCGTGTGCGTGCTCGCCGCTCCCGAAACCGCCCACAAGAACCTCGCGGAGGACTGAAGCCATGCGGCTGCTGCTCATCAATCCCAACATCTCCGACAGCGTGTCGGCGCTCATCGGCGCGGAGGCTCGGCGCAGCGCCTCGCCGGGCACGGAGATCCAGGTGCTGACCGCGCCCTTTGGCGTGGCCTACATCGAGACCCGCTTCGAGGCGCTCGCGGGCGCCTGGGCCACGGCGCAGCTGGCCGCCGAGCACCACGCCGGCTGCGATGCCGTGGTGGTGGCCGCCTTCGGCGACCCGGGCCTGACGGCGCTGCGCGAGGTGCTGCCGGTGCCCGTGACCGGGCTGACCGAGGCGGCGCTGGCCAGCGCGCACCTGCTGGGGCAGCGCATCGGCGTCATCGCCATCTCGCAGCGGATCCGCGCCTGGTACCGCGAGGTGATCGAGTCCTACGGCTTCGGCTCCCGGCTGGCCGGCATCCGCGCGCTCGACCGACCGCTGTCGGGCATCGGCAGCGTGCAGGAGGAGCACGCCCAGGCGCTGCAGGACCTGGCCGAGCGCGCGGTGGACGAGGACGGCGCCGACGTGCTGATCCTGGCCGGCGCACCGCTGGCCGGGCTGGCGCGCACGCTCGCGGGCCGGCTGCCGGTGCCGGTGGTGGACGGCGTCTCCAGCGCCGTGCGCCATGCCGAGACGCTGGCCGCGCTCAAGCCCGGGCGCGCGCTGCGCGGCAGCTTCTCCCTGCCCCCCGAGAAACCGAATGGCGGCTTGCCCCCGGCCATCGAGGCGCTGCTGCGCCGGCGCTGAGCTTCTTCCTCACACCACAAACCCCGACAGGAGAACCCTCCCATGCAACGACGCCGTTTCATCCAGGCCGCCGCAGCCGGCGCCGCCGCGGCCACCTCACCCGCGCTGTTCGCCCAGGCGCTGCCCAACGGCCCGGTGCGGCTGGTGGTGGGCTTCCCGCCCGGCGGCGGCGCCGATGCGCTGGCGCGCGTGGTGGCGCAGCACCTGGGCACCCTGTGGGGCCGGCAGGTGATCGTCGAGAACCGCGCCGGCGCCTCCAGCGCGCTGGCCGCGGAGTACGCGGCGCAGCAAAGCGCCGACGGCAGCACGCTGTTCCTGAGCACCATCAACAGCCAGGCGCTGGTGCCGGCGGTGCAGACGCGGCTGCGCTACCACCCCGAGCGCGACTTCACGCCCGTCGTGCTGCTGGGCGTCACGCCCAACCTGCTGATCACGCGCGCCAACGCGCCGGCCCAGTCGGTCAAGGACGTGGTGGCGCTGTGCAAGGCGCAGCCCGGGCAGGTGAGCTTCGGCTCGGCCGGGCCGGCGACGATCCAGCACTTCGCCATCGAGAAGTTCAGGCTGCTGGCCGGCGTGGATCCGCTGCACGTGCCCTACAAGGGCAGCGGCCCGCTGCTCACCGATCTCATCGGCGGCCAGGTGCAGTTCACCTTCGAGACCATGACCGCGGCCACGCCGCACCTGAAGAACGGCCGCGTGGTGGCGCTGGCGCAGACGCGCGCGCGGCGTTCCAAGGCGTACCCGGACCTGCCCACGATGCAGGAGCAGGGCTACGCCGGCTTCGAGACCATGAACTGGTACGGCATCTCCGGCCCGGCGCGCATGGACGCCGCGCTGGTGCGGCGCATCAACCAGGACGTCAACACCGTGCTGGCCTTGCCCGAGGTGCAGCGCCAGTTCGATGGCTTCGGTGTCGAGGACGGCGGCGGCAGCGCCGAGCGCTACGCCGAGTTCACGCGCAACGAGATCGCCAAGTGGGCCCGCGTCGCCAAGGACGCCAAGGTCTCCATGGATTCCTGAGCTTTTCCCATCCCAAGCACCCCACGACTTCCAGGAGCCGATGATGTCCCGACCCGTCCTGCGTTCCCTGTTGACCGCCGCCGCGCTGGCCGCCGCGGTGCTCGCCGCCCCGGCCCAGGCCGAGGAGAAGCTCAAGTTCAAGGTGATCGGCCAGCCGCTGGCCACCGGGCTGATCCAGAAGAACAAGGAGCAGCCCTTCTTCGAGAACTTCGCCGCCCGCACCGGGCTGCCCATCGACGCCGACTACAAGCCCATCGACACGCTGGGCCTCAAGGACACCGAGCAGCTGCGCGTGATGAAGGCCGGGCTGTTCGACATCGTGTCGCTGCGCGTGTCGCAGAACTCGCGCGACGAGCCGACCATCCTGGGCCTGGACTTGGTGGGCGCCAGCCCGGACTACGCCACCGGGCGCAAGGTCACCAAGGCCTGGTTCGACACCGCCGACCAGCGGCTGCAGAAGCAGTTCGGCGTCAAGCTGCTGGGCGTGTGGCCCTTCGGGCCGCAGATCCTGTTCTGCAAGAAGCCCATCGCCAAGCTTGCCGATGTCAAGGGCCTGAAGGTGCGCGTCTACGACCAGAACCTGGCCAAGTTCATCGAGATGGTGGGCGGCACGCCGGTGCCGGTGGCCTTTGCCGACACGCACCAGTCGCTGTCGCTGGGCGTGGTCGACTGCGCGGTCACGGGGCCGAGCTCGGCCAACTCCGCGGGCTGGCCCGAGGTGACGACGCACCAGCTGCCGCTGGGGCTGCAGATGGCGCTCAACGGCTATGCCATCACGCTCAAGGCCTGGAACCGGCTCAAGCCCGAGGAGCAGGCCAAGCTGCAGGCGGCCTTCGACAAGCTCACCGAGGAGAACTGGAGCTACTCGGAGTCGCTGTACCAGGACGCGCTCAACTGCAACGCCGGCCGCGACCCCTGCACCACGGGCAAGAAGTTCAAGCTGCAGGAGGTTGTCGTCACGCCCGCCGACGGCGAGCTCGTGCGCAGCGCGGTGAGCAAGGTCAGCCTGCCGGTGTGGGCCGAGGTCTGCGACAAGACCAACCCCGGCTGCTCCAAGCAGTGGAGCGCCACGGTGGCGCCGGTGCTGGGGATCAAATGATCACGGGGGCACGCATGCAGGCCGCAGCCGTCCCGCAGCCCCCGGGCGCCGCGCAGGGCACGGCCGGCGGGAGCCGGCTGAAGGAGCGCATCGAGTCCGCGCTGGCCACCCTGTTCGGCGCCATCTTCCTGGTGCTGGCCGTCGTCGTCGCGGTCGAGACCCTCAGCCGCAAGCTGTTCAACGTCTCGCTGCAAGGTGCCGACGAGCTTGGCGGCTACGCGCTGGCCGTGGGCTCGACCATTGCTTTCAGCTTGGCGCTGATGGGGCGCGCGCACATCCGCGTGGACGTGTTCCACGAGCGCTTCCCGCGCGGGGTGCAGGCCGCGCTGAACTGGCTGTCCGTGGCCTCGCTGGCGGGCTTCGGCGCCTTCATCGCCTGGGTGGCGTTCAAGGTGATCGGCGACACGCTGGCCTACGGCAGCACCGCGCAGACGCCCTGGGCCACGCCGCTGATCCTGCCTCAGAGCGTGTGGTACGCGGGCCTGCTGGTATTCGCGCTGGTGGCCGTGGGCTACGCGCTGCGCGCCACGCTGCTGCTCGCGCATGGACGCCTGGCCGAGATCAACCACGAGTTCCAGCCCAAGAGCGCCAAGGACGAGCTCAAGGAGGAACTCGACGACCTGGCGCAGCGCCAGTCGGCACAGGGAGAGCAGGCATGAGCGTCGCCGTCTTTGGACTGGCCTTCGCGGCGATGATCGGGATGATGCTGGCCGGCATCCCGATCGCGGTGTCGATGGCCGCGGTGGGCATCGCCGGCGGCATTGCCGCCTACGGCGCGCCCTTCATGGACTCGATCGCCCCGGTGGTGTGGGGCGTGCACAACGAGAACCTGCTGACCTCGATCCCGCTGTTCGTGCTGCTGGGCGAGCTGCTGCTGCGCTCGGGCATCGCCGACCGCATGTTCATCGCGCTGTCGGCCTGGCTGGGCCGGCTGCCCGGCGGGCTGCTGCACACCAACATCGGCAGCTGCGCGCTGTTCGCGGCCACCTCGGGCTCCTCGGTGGCCACCGCCGCCACCGTCGGCACGGTGGCGCTGCCTTCGTTGCAGCGGCGCGGCTACTCGATGCGCGCCTCGCTGGGGAGCCTGGCCGCCGGGGGCACGCTGGGCATCCTCATCCCGCCCAGCGTCAACATGATCGTGTACGGGTCGCTGACCAACACCTCGATCGGCAAGCTCTTCGTCGCCGGCATCATCCCGGGGCTGCTGCTCACGGGCTGCTTCATGCTGTGGATCTGGATCTCCAGCGTGATGAGCGGCGACGTCAAGCGCGAGGAGCGGGTGCCGCTGGCCCAGCGCATCGCCACGCTGCGCCACCTGGTGCCGCCGCTGGTGGTGTTCGGCACCGTCATGGGCAGCCTCTACTTCGGCATCGCCACCACCACCGAGAGCGCGGCGCTGGGCGTGCTGGCAGCGCTGTTCTTCGTCTGGCGCTCGGGGCAGCTCAGCATGGAGGTGCTGCGCACCTGCTTCATTTCCACGGCTCGGGTGAGCGGGATGATCCTGCTGATCATCACCGCGGCCTTCATCCTCAACCTCACCATCAGCCTCACCGGCGTGGCCGAGGCGATGACGAAGTGGGTGGCGGGGCTGGGGCTGTCGGCCACCGGGCTGGTGCTGGCGCTGATCGTGTTCTACCTGGTGCTGGGCATGTTCATGGACGTGCTCTCGATGCAGGTGGCCACCATCCCCATCACCTACCCGATCGCCGTGGCGCTGGGGGTGGACCCGGTCTGGTTCGGCATCTTCATCGTGCTGATGTGCGAACTGGGCCTGATCACGCCGCCGGTGGGCATGAACCTGTTCGTGGTGCACGGCATCCGTCCGGACAAGGGCGGCATCCAGGACGTGATGTGGGGCGCGCTGCCCTACGTGGTGATCATGCTGGGCTTCACGCTGCTGCTGATCGCCGTGCCGCAGCTGGCGACCTGGCTGCCCGGCCGCATGTAGGGGGAGCACGCATGGCCGACGACCTCTGGACCCTCGGGGCCTGCGCCCTGCGCGCGGGCTACGCCGAGGGCCGCCTCGACCCGCCGGCGGCGATGCGCGCGTGCCTGGCGCGCATCGCCCAGGTACAGCCCGCGCTCAACGCCTTCACGGCGCTGCGCGCGCAGGCGCAACTGCTGCAGGAGGCCGAGGCCAGCGCCGCGCGCTGGCGCGCAGGCCGGCCCTTGGGCGCGCTGGACGGCATACCGCTGGCGGTGAAGGACAACCTGCCTACCGCCGACCTGCCCACCTCCTGGGGCTGCGCACCCGGCTTCCGTGGCGATCGCGACGAGCTGGCCGTGGCGCGCGCTCGCGCTGCGGGCGCCATCGTGGTCGGCAAGACCAACGTGCCCGAGTTCACGCTGGAGGGCTACACGTCCAACCGGGCCTTCGGCACCACGCGCAATCCCTGGAACCGCGAGCTCACGCCCGGCGGCTCCAGCGGCGGAGCGGTGGCGGCCGTGGCCGCGGGCTGCGTGCCGCTGGCGCTGGGCACCGACGGCGGCGGGTCGATCCGCCGCCCGGCCTCGCACACGAACCTGGTGGGCCTGAAACCCTCCATCGGCATGGTGCCGCGCGTCGATGCGCTGCCCCCGCTGCTGCTGGACTTCGAGGTGGTGGGGCCGATCGCGCGCAACGTGGAGGATGCCCAGCTGCTGTTCGACGCCTTGCGCGGCCCCGACACACGCGACCGCCGCTCGCTGGCGGCGACGGCGGCATGCCGCGAGCGCCCCGCACGGCCGTTGCGCGTGCTGCACGTGGCCACGCTCGACGGCGCGCCGGTGGACGCGCAGGTGCGCCGCTGCACCGCCGAGGCCGCCGCGCGGCTGGCCCGCATGGGCCACGCGGTGGAGGAGGGCGCGCTGCCGCTGGAGCTGGCGGCGCTGAACCGCGACTGGCCGCGCGTCGGCCAGATCGGGCTGGCCTGGCTGTTCGCGCAGCACCCGCACTGGCACGAGGCCGCGGGCGCCCGCTACGCGGCCCTGGCTCGCCAGGGCGCCGCGCAGCCAGCGTCGGCGCTGTGGGGAATGCTGGAGGCGGTGGAGCAGCTGCGTCGCGACTGCGCGGCGCTGTTCGAGCGCGTGGATCTGGTGCTGATGCCCGCGGCGGCCGCGCTGCCGTGGCCCGCCGACGAGTCCTTTCCGCCGCTGATCGACGGCGAGCCCGTGGGCCCGCGCGGGCATGCCGTCTTCACCGGCTGGGTCAACGCGGCCGGGCTGCCGGCGCTGGCGCTGCCCGCGGGCTTCTCGGACGAGGGCTTGCCCATCGGCATCCAGCTCGTGGCCGGCTACGGCCGCGACGACGATCTGCTCGACCTCGGCTTGGCGTGGCAGGCCCAGGCGCCGGAGACGGGGCGACGGCCGGTGCTGTAGCGCCGGCAGCCCGGGGTGGCGGTCAGAGCTGCACCGCCGCCTCGCCGATGCCCTCGAACACCACCTCCACCCGCTCGCCGGGCTGCGCATCCAGGATGCCGACCCAGGTGCCGGTGGTCACGACGGTGCCCTCCGGCACCACTTGGCCGCCGCGCGTGGCATGGCGCAGCCACGCCGGCAGCACCCAGGCCGGGTCGCTACACGAGTGGGTGCCGGTGCGCTGCACGTCCAGGCGCTGGCCGACGCGTACGCGGCAACGTTGCGCGGTCCAGTCGCGTGGTTGCCACGGCACCCATTCACCCAGTACCAGCGCGCCGTGGGTCTGCAGGTCCGCCAGGCGCAGCAGCGCCGGGGCCTGCATGCCCTCGCTCCAGCGGCCATCGACGATCTCGATCGACACCGCCATGGCGTCGAGCAGGGAGCGCGCCTTGTCCACGTCCAGCGTGGCGGCCAGCGCCGCGTCCACCGTGCGGCCCAGGCGCAGCGCGATCTCGGCCTCGATGCCGCGCCGGTGGAAAGGCTGCTTCGACAGGTCCGCCGGCGATGGCTTCACCCCTGCGGGCGGCAGCGGCGCGTGTGTCAGCACGGCCTCCCGCGAGGGGCCGCCCGACTTCCACCAGCGCGGCGGCGCGTCGCCGAACCAGCCCAGCGCACGCGCCACGCGCTCCTGCACCGCGTAGGCCTGTGCGGGCTCGGCCAGCGCCTGGGCCAGCGGCAGGCTGGCCTCGGCTTCACCAGTCCTGCGGGCGTTCACCAGTGCCGTGGCGATGTCGTCGATGTCGGGCATGCTTCGTTCACTCCTGTGCGGCTGCATCCTTTGCGATGGGACGATTCTGTGTGGCGGGGCCCCGCGCCACCACACGCATGGAAGTTCGGACAGTCATGCGCGATGAGGGCTGGCGCCGCAGGGCCTGACTGCGCTAGGCCCCGTGCAGCCCCGTTGCGGCAGGTGGTACGCCACACCGTGGCGCCGTCCGCCGGCAACCCGCATCAGGCCCGTCTGGTTGCAAGCTCAACGCCGATGCGGCAGCTGATGGAAGCGGTGCTGTCCAGGCAGTTTCCGCATTGGCCTGGCGTGGCGGCCATGGTCATTGCCACGGCAGCAGCAGGATGCCCACGCCGAGTGTGGTCTGGCGGTGGTTGTAGTCGATCAGGCTCTCGCCGTGGCCGTGGGTGAGCTGCAGGTAGCCATTGAGCCGCGGCACCACGGGAAAGGCCCAATCGAGCTGCAGCAGGCCGCGGCCGCCGTCGCCGAAGCGGCCCAGCGCGGAGAGCACATGGCCGCCGCGCGTGTACACGAGCCGCACGTCGCCGGAGCCCAAGTAGCGGTCGATGTCCGGGTTGTCGTCGTTGCTGCCCTCGCGCAGCCGCTTCCAGGGCCGCACCAGCAGCGCGTAGTCGCCGCGCTCCAGCCCGAACATCGCGTAGGCGCGGTTCCAGCTGCGCGACAGCGGCTGGCCGCGCCCGTTGGACTGGTGCGCCAGTCCCAGGTTCAGCAGCCGCCAGCGCCAGCCCAGCACGTCCACGCCGGTACGCCAGGAGAAGATCAGCTCCGGCTCGTGGTTGGTCTCGCGCACCGGCGACGAGATGGACCGGTTGTAGAGCTGCCAGCTCGACTGCTGCGTGTAGCCGAACCACAGGTCGCCGTTGTCGCCGATCAGGTTCTCGGCCACCTTGAGCTTGAGGCTCAGCTGGAACTTGGCCTCGGTGTGGTCCAGCCCCAGCGGCTCGGACACCGAGTGATTCGGCGCCGGGCTGGAAGGGCGGGAGTTGGGGTGGGTGGAGTAGCGCACGGGCAGCACGTAGCTCGCCTGGTGTGGACGCAGCTCGAAGGTTCCCCGCCGGCTCTCGGGATCGAGGTCCCACAGCCGGGCGAGCCAGCTGCCGGGCCGGGTCGTCGCTTCCTCGGGGCGGGCCGCGGCAGCGGGCTCGGTGGCAGCTGGAACGGGCGCTGGTGCCTGTGGTGCCTGCCCGAAGCGCGTGTCGTAGCAAGCCAGGCGCTGCGCGTCGTCGGCGATGGAGCGGCACGCGGCGGCCGCGTCATCGGCCGCGGCGGCCTGGCCGCACACGCACAGCAGGGCGGCCCCCAGCAGCGCCCGGTCCGAGCCGCGTCTTGCGGCGGTTTGCGCTGGTGTCGTCACGTGGTCACCCTCCATTCACTGCGTTTCTACCTGCGGCAGGCGCCGCGTCGGGGCCGATGCCTGGTTCCGCCGGGGGCTGCGAGCTCATCACGGCGCCTGCCTCATCCGGCGCAGCTCGCCCATCACCGTGAACAGCAGCGCACTGCGCGTGGCGGCGGTCTTGCGGGGGGATGAGACGAAGCCGGTGGCGTTGAAGATGAGCTTGTCGCCCTCGACGCCGTCGAGCAGCACGTTCGGCGGCGGGTCCTGCAGCACCTCATCGTGCGCCTGGAAGGCCCGCAACAGCAGCTCGCGCACCCGCTCGACGTCCACGTCCAGGGGCAGCGGCAATTTCACCTGGACCAGGCCCAGCGGGTTGTCGTGCGTGACGTTGCGAACGACCTTGGTGATGAATTCCGAGTTGGGCACGATCACCGTGGAGCGGTCGCCCATGCGGATCTCGGTCGCGCGCACGTTGATGCGCCGGATGTCGCCTTCCACCCCGCCGAGCGCCACCCAGTCGCCGACCTTCACGGGCCGCTCGGCCAGCAGGATCAGGCCCGAGACAAAGTTGGACACCACTGCCTGCATGCCGAAGCCGACGCCCACCGTCAGCGCGCTGGCGATCCAGGCCACCTTGTCCAGCGCCAGGCCCACGGCCGAGAGCCCCAGCGCCACGGCCACCACCAGGCCGACGAAGCCCAGCAGCGTCACGAGCGAGCTGCGCATGCCCGCGTCCAGCGAGGTGGTCGGCAGGTAGCGGCAGGCCAGCCAGTGCTGCAGCACCCGCAGGGCGCCCAGCGACAGCATGAACACCAGCACCGCCTGCAGCACCGAGGCCGGGCGCAGCTCCAGCGCCCCGACCGTGATGCCCGCGCCCAGCCGGCTGGTGTGGCCCAGCAATTCGCTCGGCCCTTCGCCGAAGGGCGCCAGCAGCAGGATCAGCAGCACCAGCACGACCAGCAGCCGCAGGACGCCTGAAGCCAGCACGGCCACTTGCGCGCGCCGGCCTGGAGCAGCGTCCAGGTGGCCTGCGGCGTCGCCCGTGGACACGTCCACCGCAGGCCGGACCTGCCATGCCGCGGCGGCGTCGTCCACCACTGCGCACAGCAGGTAGGCCGAGCCCGCCAGGACCATGATCCACACCGCCTGGCGCACCACGAAGCTGCCCAGCGCCACGTAGCCGATCAGGATCGCCGCCAGGCTCAGCACCAGCAGCAGCCAGAGGGCAACGATGAGCATGGACAGCCACCATGGGCGGGCCGGCGTCGCGTCGGACGAGGGCGCCTGCGCCTGGCCGCGCAGCCGCTCCGCCCGCGACACGCCCCGCACCAGGATCAGCCCCAGTGCGAGCGTCACCAGCGCGTCGATGGCCACGGCCGTGGCCAGCCCGGTCTGGACCAGCGCGCCAAGGCGCTGCAGCAGCCAGCTGGCGAAGACGGCCCAGCCGAGCAGCAGCGGGTACGCGCGCAGGCCATGCGCGAGGTGATCGGGCAGCGGCAGCAGGCGCCACGAGGGTCGCTTGGCCAGGAGCAGGGAGCGGCCCAGCCCGACGACGTAGGCCGAGAAGCACACGGCCCCCACCGCGTCGCCCAGCAGCGTTTCCCAGCCCTGCCTCAGCCCGGCCTGGCGGCAGGCGAACAGCAGCGCGTAGGCCACCGCGCCGGGCAGGAGGATCGCCAGCAGCGAGCGGGCCAGGGCGAAGAACGAACGGCGCAGGCGCCCCTGGGGAATGCGCTGCGTGACGAAGCGGTCCAGCCAGCGCCCCAGCGCCCTGCGCAGCGCCACCGCCAGGACGACCAAGGCCAGGCCTCCGGCCACGCCCCAGGCTACGCGCCCCGGGGGCGGCGCACGCAGCGGCGCCGCCAGCTGTCCGAGGCGGATCCGGTCGCGGTGCCAGCTGGCGCGCAGGTCGGTCCAGAAGGCCACGCTCAGCAGCGAGTCGGTGCGTTCGAAGAGCTCATCGCGGAAGCGCTTGCGCTGCAGGACGGCCACCTCGTCCGCCACTTGTTCGCTCTCGACGATCAGCAGCCGGGCCAGCTTCACCCGGGCCTCGATCTCGCTGGTGGACTGCTCCAGGCCCTTGCGCTGCGTCGCAACGTCGGGCGCCTCCGCGGCGGGGCTGCTGGCCGCCGGCCCCAATCCCGCCAGCCGGTCCTGCGCACCCTGGAGCTGCTGCGTCTGCTGCTCGATCACGTCTTCGGCCTGCTGCTGCATCGCCAGGAGCGTGCGGCGCATGTCCACGAGCTGCGCGTCGCTGAGCTCCCGGGCCTGCAGCTGGCGCTGCAGCGTTTCCAGGGTCTTGCGCGCACTGTCGATGACGGCATCCGGGTTGTCGTCGGGCTCGGCCCGCGCGGCGCCCAGCACCAGAACGCACGACAGCACCAGGAGGCAACGCAGCCCGGCGCGCCAGCGCCAGGCGCTGGCCCCAAGGCGGCGGATCAGGTGATAAACGACGGAAACGGCAATTGCGTGGGCCCGCACGTCAGGCAGGCCGACAGCCGCATGCGCGCGCGGCTGTGCGCAGGGGTACAGCACGGGGCATCACGGCAGCCGGCTTCGAAATTCAACAGGCCCGGCCGTTGGCAATTGTGATGCCCGGCAGCGCTCAGGCGTTCACGATCATCTGGAAGCCGCCGTAGATCAGGCGCTTGCCGTCGAAAGGCATGGGATTGGTGTCGGGCTGCAGGCGCGGGTCTTCCATGACCTTCTTCATCCCTTCGTCGCGCACCTGTTTCGACGGCCAGGTGATCCAGGAGAACACGACCGTCTCGTCAGGCTGGCGCTGGACGGCCATGGGAAAGGACGTCAGCTTCCCTTCCGGCACGTCATCGCCCCAGCACTCCACCACGGACAGCGCCCCGTGCTCCTTGAACACGGCGGCTGCCTTCTCGGCGTGCTGCCTGTAGATCTCCCGGTTGGCCGTGGGCACGGCCGCGACGAAACCATCGACATAGTCCATGTAGCGCTCCATCAGTGGGTCCAAGGTGGCGTTACTGTATGAACGTACAGTAGCTGTGGCAACCATGTCAGCGCGGCGCGGATGGAGATCTGGGGACGCCGGGCAGGACGCGCTGGAAAGCGCGCGGGTCGCGACAGTGCCGCTTCTCCGCTCAGCGCCGAGGCCTGGGCGTGCTCGCGGTCCCTGTCCATGGACGGCTCACGCGCCGCCGGGGGCGGGAGGCCGGCCGGCGCAGCCGTCGCGGTAGCCACGGCCCGCTGCCG
Organism: Azohydromonas australica DSM 1124; assembly: GCF_000430725.1. GTDB lineage: Bacteria > Pseudomonadota > Gammaproteobacteria > Burkholderiales > Burkholderiaceae_C > Azohydromonas > Azohydromonas australica. Next base: position 50,573 of record NZ_AUMO01000038.1, on the reverse strand, counting down.
CGTGTTGCAGGTCCATGCTGCCGGCCAGCGCCATGAACGCCCTGTGGCGCACGAGATCGTCGGTATCTCCAAGGAAAAAGCGCCGCAGGCCATGCCTGTAGCCGGCACCGTAATGGCCCATGTACTGGGCCAGGCGCATGCGCCTCGTGAACTCCTCTGCAACCATGTTTCACCTCGCCTCTTCGGACGTGCAAGGCTTGAACGGGTCTGCCGCGGGATGAGTTGACGCCGCCACCGCAAGCTGTTCGCAAAGGCGCCCAAGGCTGCCGGCGCTCAGGTGCCGTGCGGCTTGACCTGCGCGGCGGGACGCATCGTGATCGCGTTGAAGGGACAACGCACCTCGCACCGGCTGCAGCCGGTGCAGGGCTCGGCCTCCACCAGCACCGCGAACTTCGTCCACCGCTCGGTATGGAAGCCCAGCACGTGCACCGGACACACCGCGATGCAGCGTCCGCAGCCGGTGCAGCGGGCCGGGTCGATGTCCGGCAGGGGCGCTTTCGGAGGCCGCCCACGGGCCTCGCACGCCGGCGCGGGTGCGGGCGCAATCGAATCAGCGAGGTCGTCGGGCGGCAGCATGGCCTGGATCATGCGCGTGCTTCGCATTGGCGCTGGCGTGAGGGCAGGGCGACCGCAAGCGCTCAACGTTCGATCTTCACGCCCCAGCGGAACGCCGCCTGCGCCACGATGCCGGCACCGACCAGCACCAGCGCGGCGGAAACGCCGTGGTCGCTGCCCAGGCCCGCCAGCGCGCTGCACAGCGCGCCAATGGCCATCTGCGTGAAGCCATAGAGGCCCGCGGCGGAGCCGGTGAGGCGCGGATCGACGCTGATGGCCTTGGTGGACACGGCCGGGCTGCACAGCCCGGCGCCCATGGCGTAGAACCCCATGAGCACGGCCACACCCCAGGCCGACGGCTGCGCCATCCACAGCATGGCCAGCAGCAGCGCGGTGGCGCTGGCCAAGCTCAGCGCGCTGGCGTGGCGCATGAGTCGCGCTTGGTGCACTCGGCCTGCCAGGCGCCCGGCCAGCAGGTTGCCGATCGACATGCCGATCACGGGCGCCATCAGGTAGTAGCCCACCTCGTGCAGCGGGCGGTGCAGGCGCTCGCCGAAGATGAAGGGTGCCGCCGCCACGAAGGCGTAGAAGGCCGTGGTGGAGCAGCCGCCGCCGAGGGTGTAGGCCACGAACAGGCGTGAGCGCAGCAGCGTGCGGGCATCCGCGAGCAGCGAGGACTGCCGCGCGGGCGCCGCCAGCGCCGGCCGGGTCTCGGGCAGGCGCAGCCACACGGCCGCCAGCGCCAGCCCGCCCAGCAGCACGAAGCACGCACACACCCAGCGCCAGCCCAGCGTGCTCACCACCGCCGAGCCCAGCAGCGGCGCGATGCCCGGGCCGACCAGCGTGATGAGGCCGAGGGTCGCCAGCCGCTGCAGCGTCTCGGCATCGCCCGAGGTGTCGCGCACGATGGCGCGCGCCAGCAGCAGCCCGGCGCAGCCGCCCACCGCCTGCAGCAGCCGCGCGCCGAGCAGCACCTGCATGGTGGGCGCCCACAGGCACACCAGGCCGGCCGCGGTGTAGAGCGCCAGCCCGGCCAGCAGCGTGGGGCGGCGGCCGAAGCGGTCCGACAGCGGGCCGTAGAGCAGCTGGCCGAAAGCCAGCCCCAGGATGTAGAGGCTGATGGTCGACTGTGCCGCCGCCGCGGTGGAGTGCAGCTCGCGCGCCACCAGCGGCAGCGCCGGCACGAACATGTGCATTGCCAGCGTGCCGCCGAAGGTCACGAGCACCAGCAGCCACAGCGGCGGGGAAGCGTTTCGCAGCGGGCTCATCGGGCTTGCAGGGCCTGGTCGGCCAGCGCGGCTTCCAGCGCGGAGAAGACGCGCAGCGCGGCCTCGACGTCGTCCTTGGCGGCCGACTTGAACAGCCGCCGCCGCAGCTGGGCCAGCGCGTCCTCCAGCCCCTGGGCGCACGCCTGGCCTGCGGGCGTCAGGCGCAGGATGCGCGCACGGCGGTCCTGCGGGTCTTCCTCCCGCAGCACGAGCCCGGTTTCCACAAGCTGGTCGATCACGCGCACCAGCGACGACGGCTCGATCTCCAGCGCCTCGGCCACCGCCCCGGGGCGCGTGCCGTCCGGGCTGCGGCCGATCACCACCACCGGCCAGGCCGTCGCATGCGACAGCCCGAAGCCGGCCGCCACCTGGTCCGCCGCCGCGCGGTAGGCCCGGGACAGCCGCAGCAGGCCCAGCGTCAGCTGGCGCAGCATCAGGTCATTGCTTCGCATGCTAAATAATAGCATGCTAAATTTTAAGGCCGAGGCGTGGTGCCTTCCATGGACTGCGCTGCCGCGCCCGAAGCCGCTTGAGCCGGTCCGAAGCTCACCAACGAGGGGGCTGTACCGGCGCCGCCATAATGGTCCTCGCCCGTCTGGGCAGGTGTAGTGCTTGCTGGGCAGGCTCCGAGGCTGTCATGCGGACGGCCGTATTGCGCGAGCCGTTGTCCATGCCGGACCTGCCGCGCTGCTGACCGATGGATGAATCCATGTCGAGTGTTGCAGGAGCCGCGCGGGACGATGCACGGGCGTCGATCTTTGTGGGCGAAGGCGAGATGGCCCACCTCATGCGGGCCTTTGATTGGGAAGCTTCATCGCTGGGGGCGCCTGAGCGGTGGCCCGAGGCGCTCAAGGTGGCGGTGCGGCTGCTGCTGACCTCGCGCTTCGAGATGTGGCTGGGCTGGGGGCCGGACATCGCCTTTCTCTACAACGACGCCTACCGCCCGACCCTGGGTGCCAAGCATCCGCGTTCGCTGGCCATGCCCACGCATGAGCTGTGGGCAGAGATCTGGGAAGAAATCCAGCCGAGGCTGCGCACGGTGTACGAGCGCGGCGAGGCGACCTGGGACCGTGCGCTGCCGCTGATCGTGCACCGCCACGGCTATCCGGAGGAGACCTACCACACCTTCTCCTACAGCCCGCTGTTCGGCGACACGGGCCGGGTAGAAGGCGTGTTCTGCGCCGTCACCGAGGAAACCGAGCGAATCGTCAACGAACGCCGGCTGGCGCTGCTGCGCGAGCTGGCCTCGGCGCTGGCCGCGGCCGACACGCACGACGAGGTGCTGGCGGCGGGTGAGCGCCAGCTCGCCACCGACCTCAAGGACCTGCCGTTCTGCCTGGTCTACCTGTTCGCCGGCACGCAGGGCGAAGCCGAGCTGGCCATGGCCACGGGCATTGCCCGCGACAGCGCGCATGGGCCGCGGACGCTGCCCGCCCGGGGCGGTGTGTGGGACCTGGGCGGCATCTGGAGCGGCGAGGCCGGCGCGGTGGTGAGCCTGGCGCAGCGGCCGGACCTGCCCGTGGGCGCCTGGGACCGCTCGCCGGTGCAGGCAGCGCTGGTGCCCGTGCTCGGTCAGGGCTCCAAGCGGCCGCTGGGCGCCATGGTGGTCGGCCTCAACCCCTACAGGCCCTTCGACGAGGACTACCGCGGCTTCCTGCGGCTGCTGGCCGACCAGCTGGCCTCGCGGCTGGCCAGTGCCCAGGTGTACGAGAACGAGCGCCGGCGCTCGCAGTCGCTGGCCGAGGCCGTGCGGCTGCGCCAGGAGGCGGCGCAGGCACTGGAGTCGGCCAACGAGCGGCTGAGCTCGGAAGTGGCGCTGCGCACCCAGGAGCGCGACCGGCTGCAGCGGCTGTTCCAGCAGGCGCCGAGCTTCATGTGCCTGCTCGAAGGCCCGCGGCACGTCTTCAGGCTCGTCAACGAGGCTTACCTGCAGCTGGTCGGGCATCGCGACCTGGTCGGACTGCCGGTGCGCGAGGCGCTGCCCGAGGTGGCGGGGCAGGGCTTCTTCGAGCTGCTGGACCGGGTCTACGAGGGCAAGCAGACCTACGTCGGCCGCGACCTGGCGGTGCAGCTGCAGCGCCAGCCCGGCGCGCCGCTGGAGCAGCGCCACGTGCACCTGGTGTACCAGCCGATCATCGACGCGCACGGCGAGGTCGTGGGCATCTTCGTCGACGGCTTCGACAACACGCACCAGGTGCAGGCCGAGACGGCGCTGCAGCGCCTCAACGAGACCCTGGAGCAGCGCGTGGCGCAGCGGACCCGCGACCTCGACGAGGCCATGGAGCAGCTCAAGCGGGAGTCTGAGGAACGCGAGGCCGCGCAGGCGGCGCTGCGGCAGGCCCAGCGCATGGAGTCCCTGGGCCAGCTCACGGGTGGCGTCGCGCACGATTTCAACAACTCGCTGCAGGTGATCAGCACCAACCTGCACCTGCTCTCGCGCCTCGTGGGCGACCATGCGATGGCACAGAAGTGCGTGCGCAGTGCCCTGTCGGGCGTCAGCCGGGGCGCCAAGCTCGCCTCGCAGCTGCTGGCCTTCGGGCGGCGCCAACCGCTGGAGCCGCGTGTGGTCAACATCGGGCGCTTCGTGCACGGCCTGGAAGACATGCTGCGGCGCGTGCTGGGCGAGGAGATCGAGCTGTGCTCGGTGGTGGCGCCGGGTCTGTGGAACACCCAGGCCGACCTGAGCCAGATCGAGAACGCCATCCTCAACCTCGTCATCAACGCCCGCGACGCCATGGACGGCCATGGCCGCCTCACCATCGAGGCCGGCAACGTGGTGCTCGACGACACCTATGCGCGGCTGCACGGCGAAGTCACTCCCGGGCCCTACGTGATGCTGGCCGTCTCCGATACCGGCGACGGCATGTCGGCGCACGTGCTGGAGCGCGCTTTCGAGCCCTTCTTCAGCACCAAGCCCGAGGGCAAGGGCACGGGACTGGGGCTGTCGATGGTGTACGGCTTCGTCAAGCAGTCCGGCGGCCACGTGCAGATCTACAGCGAGGAGGGCAAGGGCACCTCGGTGAAGCTCTACCTGCCCCGCATGCTGCAGGAGGAGGAAGAGGTCGTGGACGCGACGCAGCAGCCGGTGCGCGGCGGCCATGAAACCATCCTGGTGGTGGAGGACGACGATGCCGTGCGCGAGGCAGCCGTGGCGCTGCTGACCGAGCTGGGCTACCGCGTGCTCCAGGCCCGCGACGCCGTCAGTGCCTCCAGCCTCCTCGACGGTGGCGCGCCGGTGGACCTGCTGTTCACCGACGTGGTGATGCCCGGGCCGATGCGCAGCACGGAGCTGGCCCGGCTGGCGCGCGAGCGGCTGCCGGGCCTGGGCGTGCTCTACACCTCGGGCTACACCCAGAACGCCATCGACCACGGCGGACGCCTGGACCCCGGCGTGGAGCTGCTGCCCAAGCCCTACACGCGCGAAGCCTTGGCACGCAAGGTGCGCCACGTGCTGATGCAGCAGGCTCAACAGGCCAGAGAACCCGGCCCCACCGCCGGGCTCGCCATGGGGCGGCTCGCACGCTACGTTCCTGGCGCGGCGTCCGCGGACTCCGGCCTGGCCGGGGAGTCCACGGGCTGAGCCCTGCAGGGCGGCTGCTCGCGAAGCGCGGGCAAGGGCTGCTCCGGAACCTTCAGCGGTGCGAAAAGCCTGATCGACGTCTGGCCGGAGACGTCGCGCCGCCAGAGCACCGCCGGCTGGTCGTTCGTGGGATAGCTGGGGTAGGCCGCGTAGCGGCCACGAATCTCGTCGCTTGCCCGGTCGACCTGCGCGGCATCCGCCTCCTTCGGGAACCGGACCGATATCGTCGCCACGCGGAAATGCTGTCGAGCGTCCAGCGAGGCCACGGGTTCGAAGGCGACGGTCAAACGGGAATCGCCCGGGCCCTTGAGCATCGCGCGAGGCCGCCAGGAGTAGCCCATGTCCACGCACACGGCACGAAGCGAGGCGAGTGCACGCAGCGCCGGCCCGTTGAACCAGCGCTGCGGCCAGTACGCCAGCACGGTGTCGATGTCCTGCGGCTGGCCGCGCAAGGCCGCCGCCACGCGGCGCTGGCCGCGCGTGCGCCCCGCATCGCTCGCGGGCGGCTTCACTTCCAGCCAGGGCAGCTCCAGCATCGACTGGAGCTTGGCTCCGACACAAACGGGCCCGATGCAAGGCATGGGCATGGCGGCATCCTCGGTACGGGCCTGCGCGGAAAACGCGAGCAGGCCGCCGAGCAGCAGGGACGGCAATACAACCTGGGTCATGTAAAACAGCGGATCTCGGCGCTCCCGCGGCGGGAGCGTGGGCCGCGATCCTAAGAGCTGTCCAGCCGCATGACGTAACCGCTGAAGTCATCTGCTGGCCTGCGCGCCGAGGCGCACGGCGGCACGGTTGCAAACTCATCAAACCATGAAAGGGGACGGCACGCCGGGCGCCGTGAAATGCCAGCTCAGGAAGAAGAGGCGCGGCAGGATGTACATTTGCACAAACATTAAAGCACGCGTCGATTTCTTGAAACCTATGGAGAACAGCCATGAGCCTCACGGGTCGCGCCATGTTCGTGGGCGCCGTCGCCACGGTGGTCGCCGTGGTTGCCTTGCGTTGGCGCAGCCAGGACGAAGTTCCGCCGCCGATGCCCGTGCAGCCTGAAGCCGAGACGGTAGAGGCCGCGCCGCCAGCAGCAGCCAGCGCCGCCGAGGCGAGCGCGGCAGCGTCGCAGCCGGCGCCGGAGGTGCAGGTCGAGGTGCCTGCAGCCACGGCACCGCTGGCTGGACCGGAAGACATCGCCTCGGCGCTGGTCGATCTGCTGGGCCGCAAGGCCGTTCTGACCTTCCTGCAGACGGACGACTTCCCGCGGCGTTTCGCCGCGACCGTCGACAACCTGGGGCGCACGCATGCGCCGTCCCGCCTGTGGCCGCTCAATCCCACGGGCGGGCGCTTCACGGTGGAGGAGCGCGAGGGGCGCACCTTCATCTCCGCCGACAACGCACTGCGCTACACGCCCCTGGTGCTGCTGGCGGAGACCGTGAGCGTGGAGCGCGCGGTGGACCTCTACGTGCGGATGTACCCGCTGCTGCAGCGCAGCTACGAGGAGCTGGGCTATCCGAAGGGCTACTTCAACACCCGGCTGCTGCAGGTGATCGACCAGCTGCTGGCCACGCCGGACGTCACCGATCCGATCCCGGTGCAGCTGACCGAGGTGAAGGGGCCCATACCGTCCACGCAGCCCTGGGTGCGCTACGAGTTCGCGGACCCGGCGCTGGAGGCGCTGTCGGCCGGCCAGAAGATGCTGCTGCGCACGGGGCCGGTGAACGAGCGCCGCCTCAAGGGCAAGCTGCGGGAGATCCGCAATGAACTGGTCAAACGGGCAGGGGAGCGATAAGGCACGGTGAGCACTTTCGAACAATTCTTTGCCACCACGGAGCTGGGCTGGCTGCTGCTGTTGGCGCTGGCATGGCTGGTGGGCGAGCTGGGGCACCGCTGGACGAAGCTGCCGCGCATCAGCCTGTATGCCCTGGTGGGCTTCGCTTGCGGGCAGCTGCGCGGCACGCTGCTGCCCGCGGCGGGCGACGACACGGGCATGCTGCTGGCCAACATCTCGTTCGGGCTGATCCTTTTCGAGTTCGGCTACCGCATCAACCTGCGCTGGCTGCGCATCAATCCCTGGCTGGGCGTCAGCGGTGTGCTCGAAGCCGCGGTGACCTGCGTCGCGGTCTACCTCCTGTCGCGGGCATGGGGCGCCTCGATGCTCACGTCGCTGCTGCTGGCGTCGCTGTCGATGTCCACCTCGCCGGCGGCCGTGATGCGCGTGGTCAACGAGCAGCGCAGCGCGGGGCAGGTGACGGAGCGGCTGCTGCACCTCACGGCGCTCAACTGCGTGCTCTCGGTGTTCGTGTTCAAGGTGGTCGTCGGCTTCTGGGCCTTCGACAGCTCGGGCAACGTGTGGCAGGCGGTCTCCAGCAGCGGCCTGGTGCTGGTCGGGTCGGCGGCGCTGGGCATCGCGTTCGGCACCGGCATGCCCGCGCTGCTGCGGCGCCTGGGGCCGCTGAGCCGCGACGCGACGGTGGGCTTCGCGGTGGCCGTGATCCTGCTGGTCGGCATGGCGCAGGCGTTCAAGCTCTCGCCGCTGCTGGCGGCGCTGGCCTTCGGGCTCGTGGCGCGGCATCGCCGGGTGGCGCTCACGCAGACCCAGCGCAACTTCGGCGCGCTGGGCGAGCTGCTCGCGGTGGCGCTGTTCACCTACACCGCCATGGCCGTGGAGTGGCCGCGGGTGATGGCCGGGCTGGGCCTGGCGCTGGCCCTGGTGGCGGTGCGCCTGGCGACCAAGGTGCTGTGCGTCACGGCGCTCGCGCGGGCCAGCGGCAGCTCGTGGCGCAAGGGCGCCCTGACGGGCCTGGCGCTGACGCCGATTTCCGTGTTCGTGATCCTGCTGCTGGACCAGACCCGTTACCTGGGCATCGACCTGCTCGACCAGCTGGCGCCGCTGGCGGCGGCAACGCTGTTGCTGGAGCTGGTCGGCCCGGCAGTGACGCAATACGCGCTGCGCCGTGCCGGCGAGTGCCATGAATCCGAGGAAGCCTGAGATGCCGCTGGAAAACTTCAAGGCCTCGAAGCCGCTGACGCTGGGCGTCGAGCTGGAGCTGCAGCTGGTGTCGTTGAGCGACTTCGATCTCGTGGAAGCCAGTCCCGACATGCTGGAGCTGCTTGGGCGGGGCAAGTTTCCAGGCACCGTGGTGCCCGAGATCACGGAAAGCATGATCGAGATCTCGACCGACGTGCACTCGCGCCATGCCGGCCTGCTGTCGCAGCTGCACGCGATCCGCGACGCGCTGGTGCACGCGGGCGACATGCTCAACGTGGGCGTGTGCGGTGGCGGCACGCACCCGTTCCAGCAGTGGTCCGAGCGCAGGATCTTCTCCAAGCCGCGCTTCAAGGAGGTGTCCGCGCTGTACGGCTACCTCGCCAAGCAGTTCACCATCTTCGGCCAGCACGTGCACGTGGGCTGCGAATCGGGCGACGACGCGCTGTTCCTGCTGCACTCGCTGAATCGCTACATCCCGCACTTCATCGCGCTGTCGGCCTCGTCGCCCTTCGTGCAGGGCAGCGACACGCTGTTCAACTCGGCGCGGCTGAACTCGGTGTTCGCCTTTCCGCTCAGCGGCCGTGCGCCTTTCGTGCTGCGCTGGAGCGACTTCGAGGGCGACTACTTCGCGCACATGGAGCGCACCGGCATCGTGCGCAGCATGAAGGATTTCTACTGGGACATCCGGCCCAAGCCCGAGTTCGGAACGATCGAGCTGCGCGTGTGCGACACGCCGCTGACGGTGGAGCGGGCCGCGGCGCTGGCGTGCTACCTGCAGACGCTTTGCCTGAGCCTGTTGCAGCGCAACGAGCCGCCACCGGCCGAGAGCGACTACCTGGTCTACAACTACAACCGCTTCCAGGCCTGCCGCTTCGGGCTTGACGGGACGGTGGTGGACCCCAAGACCTACGAGTCGCGCACGGTGCGCGAGGACATCCTGGCCACGCTGTCCGGGCTCGCGCCGCACGCCGAGGCGCTGGAGTCGGACGCCGCGCTGCAGCACATCCGCGACGTTGCCCAGGCCGGCGGCGACGCGTCGTACCTGCGCCGCGAGCACCGCGAGCGTGGCAGTGCCGAAGGCATGGTGGAGGCGGCGATCGAGCAGTTCCGAAGCGGCACGTCGTGAAAGCGCCACGGCCCGGCGCCGCGGATGCGCCGCGGTGAGGGATCACCCCCGGGCTTGAATATCATCCGGCGATGTCCACAGCGCGCAAGAAGCCGGCGGCAAAGCCGCCGCAGCCGACCGATAAAGATGAACTGGCCGGGGAGGTGCTCAGGCAGTTCAGGCAGGTCTTCAACGCGGTGAAGACCCATTTCCAGCAGGTCGAGAAGAAGGTCGGCCTGGGAGGCGCGCAGGTGTGGGCGCTCAGCGTGATCCGCGACACGGCGGGCATCCGGGTCAGCGAGCTCGCCCAGGCCATGGACATCCACCAGTCCACGGCCAGCAACCTCGTCAAGGGGCTCCTCGAGAAAGGCCTGATCTCGGCGGAACGGGATGGCCCCGACAAGCGGGTCGTGCGGCTCAAGCTCCAGCCGGCAGGCGGCAAGGCGCTGCGCGCGGTACCCGGCCCCTTCGAAGGCGTGTTGCCCAGCGCCTTGCAGTCCCTGGACGTCGCGACGCTCAAGCGCCTGAATGCGGACCTAGGGGGCCTGGTCACCGTGCTCAACGCCGATGAGCACGGCGCCAAGGTGCCCTTGGCCGAGATGTGAGCCCGCGGGCGTTTCTTCAGCCATCCGCCATGCCCAAGCACCGGGACCTGCACGGCCCCATGCGCCTGCAGCGTGCCGCAACCCGTTCAGTTCCCGATTGGAGACAACGCCCATGCGTGCCATGAAATCCTGGACCTCCGCCACCGCGGTCTCCGTGGCCTGCGGACTGTATGCAACGCCCACGTGGCTGTCGGCTGGACAGGAGAGCCAGAACGGCGCTCGTCCCGTGCAGATCGTCTACTGCAGCGACGTGCGCTGCAGCACCGGGGAAGACGGTGCGGACGACGCGCTGTCCATCCAGCTCGAATCCCGCTATCCGCAGCATGCCGGCGCCATTCTTCGCGTGGTGGTGGTGTCGGAGCATGACAAGCGCTCGGCGCTGATCGACATGACCGTGGACGTGCAGGAGGACGGCGCATTTGGCGTGCAGTTGCCGGTTCACGAGCTTCCCCAGGGCGTGTACGACATCAGCGTGATGGGAGAAGCGGGCTTCGTCGCCGAAGGACGCTTCAAGCTGCTCAAGCTCGGCCAGACGCCCCCGGTACGCCGGCGCTGAACCGGGAGGCGGCAGCACGGGCGGGCTTTTCACCCGGTGGAATGCTGTCCATCCCAGACAATTTTCCGGCGTTTCCGTACAAGACGCCGCTGCCCGCGCTTCCTACAGTCAAACGCTGACCTTGCAACAGGAGACAACACATGAGTGCAAGCAATAGGGGCGTGGTGTACATGGGCCCGGGCAGGGTGGAGGTCCAGGGCATCGAATTTCCCAAGCTGGTGGACCCGCGCGGGCGCACGGCCGAACACGGCGTGATCCTGCGGGTGATCTCGACCAACATCTGCGGCTCCGACCAGCACATGGTGCGCGGCCGGACCACGGCGCCGCTGGGCCTGGTGCTGGGCCACGAGATCACCGGGGAAGTGATCGAGAAGGGCCGCGACGTGGAGACGCTGCAGGTCGGCGACGTGGTGTCCGTGCCCTTCAACGTGGCCTGCGGACGCTGCCGCACCTGCAAGGAGACGCACACCGGCGTGTGCCTGAGCGTCAATCCGGCCCGCGCCGGCGGCGCCTACGGCTACGTGGACATGGGCGGCTGGGTGGGCGGCCAGGCCGAGTACGTCATGGTGCCGTACGCGGACTTCAACCTGCTGCGCTTCCCGGACCGCGCGCAGGCGATGGAGAAGATTCGCGACCTCACCTGCCTTTCCGACATCCTGCCCACGGGCTACCACGGCGCCGTGACGGCCGGGGTGGGGCCAGGCAGTACGGTCTACATCGCCGGCGCGGGGCCGGTGGGCCTGGCGGCGGCGGCCTCGGCGCGGCTGCTGGGCGCAGCCTGCGTCATCATCGGCGACGTCAACCCGGTGCGCCTGGAGCATCCGCGCCTGCTGGGCTACGAGACGGTGGACCTGTCGCTGGACGCCACGCTGGCCGAGCAGGTGGCGCAGATCCTGGGCACGCCGGAGGTGGACTGCGCGGTGGACGCGGTGGGCTTCGAGGCGCGCGGACACGGCCACGAGGGCGCGCAGCATGAGGCGCCGGCCACGGTGCTGAACTCGCTGATGGAAATCACGCGCGCTGCCGGCGCCATCGGCATCCCCGGCCTCTACGTCACCGACGATCCCGGTGCCGTGGACGAGGCCGCCCGGCGCGGCTCGCTGAGCGTGCGGCTGGGCCTGGGCTGGGCCAAGTCGCACAGCTTCTTCACCGGTCAGACGCCGGTCATGAAGTACAACCGCGCGCTGATGCAGGCCATCCTGTGGGACCGCATCAAGATCGCCGACACCGTGGGCGTGGAAGTGATCTCGCTGGACGATGCGCCCAAGGGCTACGAGGCCTTCGACCACGGCGCGCCGCGCAAGTACGTGCTCGATCCGCACTCGCTGCTGCGCAAGGCAGCCTGATCCGGGCGGGCGTGGCCGGGCTTGGCTGAAGCCCGCCACGCCGCGTCCGCCGCGGTCCCGCGCGCGTGTTCGCCGCCGGACCGCGGCCCGCAGTGCCTGCCGCCCTGGCCGGCACTGCCAGCGTCACCTTGGCCCATCTCCGGCGCCACTTTCCCGGCCATGCCTCCCGACGGCAGGGTGCGCCGTGAACCTCTTCCCGCACACCTTGTTCGGTACCACGCCAGCCCAGCTGTCGCGCCGCTTCGGGGTGCACGCCTGCGCCCGCGTGGACGCCTGCCTTTGATCGCCCTCGCCCGGTCCTGACGGCGGCCAAGGGTTTCCCCTGATCCGCGTGACCTGGATCAAATTCTTCCTTGCTCTTATCATCTACCGAACGGTCGGTCGAACATTGCGACAGCGCAACGGCAGCGTTGAAACCTTGCCGCGGCTTCTGGCGCGAGCGGGGTTCGCTTCACCGACTTCCGATTCGCGCCGGGTGGACCGATCCCGGAATGCGGTGGCCGCACGCCGCGTCGCGGACCGGCTTCCCGAGCAAGCAAGGAGATTCAGCCATGTACACCCAGGCGATGGACACCATGGGCCGCGAGGCCGAGGAGAAAGGGCTGCGCAGCGTCGAGGAGCTTCAACTGCAGCAGCGCTTCGACGCCAACATCGACGATGGCGGCTTCATCGAGGCCAAGGACTGGATGCCGGAGAACTACCGCAAGACGCTGGTGCGCCAGATCAGCCAGCACGCGCACTCCGAGATCGTGGGCATGCTGCCCGAGGGCAACTGGATCACGCGCGCGCCCACGCTCAAGCGCAAGGCGATCCTGCTGGCCAAGGTGCAGGACGAGGGCGGCCACGGCCTGTACCTCTACGCCGCGGCCGAGACGCTGGGCACCAGCCGCGACCAGCTGCTGGCGGCGCTGCACTCGGGCAAGGCCAAGTACAGCTCCATCTTCAACTACCCCACGCTGACCTGGGCCGACGTGGGCACCATCGGCTGGCTCGTTGATGGTGCAGCGATCATGAACCAGGTGCCCATCTGCCGCTGCTCCTACGCGCCCTATGCGCGGGCGATGATCCGCATCTGCCGCGAGGAGAGCTTCCACCAGCGCCAGGGCTTCGACTCGCTGCTGGTGATGATGAAGGAAGGCACCGAGGCGCAGAAGGCGATGGTGCAGGACGCGGTGAACCGCTGGTGGTGGCCGTGCCTGATGATGTTCGGCCCGCCCGACGACCAGTCGCCCAACAGCGCGCAGGGCATGCGCTGGGGCATCAAGCGCGTCTCCAACGACGAGCTGCGCCAGAAGTTCGTGGACGCCACGGTGGAGCAGGCCAAGGTGCTGGGCGTGACGCTGCCCGACCCCGAGCTGAAGTGGAACGAGGCGCGCGGCCACTGGGACTTCGGCGCCATCGACTGGGACGAGTTCTGGGGCGTGGTCAACGGCAACGGCCCGTGCAACCGCGAGCGCCTGGCCGCGCGCGTGAAGGCCTGGGACGAGGGCGCGTGGGTGCGCGAGGCCGCGCTGGCCCACGCCGCCAAGCAGGCCGAGCGCGAGCCGCAGGCCGCCTGAGCCCCGACGCATCGAGGAGACGAGATCATGAGCACCGAAGCAAAGAACGAATGGCCGCTGTGGGAAGTGTTCGTGCGCAGCCGCGCCGGCCTGGACCACAAGCATTGCGGCAGCCTGCACGCCGCGGACGCGCCCATGGCGATCCAGATGGCGCGCGACGTCTACACGCGGCGCCAGGAGGGCTCCAGCGTGTGGGTGGTGCGCTCGGACCACATCACCGCCAGCGACCCGGGCGACAAGGGCATGTTCTTCGACCCGATGGAAGACAAGGTCTACCGCCACCCCACGTTCTACAAGCTGCCGGACTCGGTGGACCACATGTAAGGCAGCACCGTCATGCAGGCTTCGATCTCACTTCAACGCGACGCGCGCCAGCAGTACCTGCTGCGCATTGGCGACACCTGCCTGATCCTGGCGCAGCGCCTGGGCGAATGGACCGGCCACGCGCCGGTGCTGGAGGAGGACATCGCGCTGGCGAACATGGCGCTGGACCTGCTGGGCCAGGCGCGCGCGGTGCTCACGCTGGCCGGCGCGCCGCAGGGCCTGGACGAGGACCAGATCGCCTTCCTGCGCGAGGAGCGCGACTACTTCAACCCCACGCTGGTGGAGCTGCCCAACGGCGAGGGCCGCCTGGGCGACTTCGCGCTCACGGTGCTGCGCAACGCCTTCGTGTCCACGCAGCTCAAGCTGCTGTGGCAACGGCTGCAAGGCTCCAGCGACGAGGAGCTGGCCGCCATCGCGGCCAAGGCCGTCAAGGAGGCGCGCTACCACCAGCAGCATTCGGCCGACTGGGTGCTGCGCCTGGGTGACGGCACGGAAGAATCGAACCGGCGCATGCAGGCCGCGCTGGAGAAGCTGTGGCCCTACGTGGCCGAGCTGTTCGAAACCGATGCGGTGGACGACGCCGCGGCCGAGGACGGCCTGGGCCCGCGCTGGGCCGAGCTGCGCGAGGAATGGCAGGCGCAGGTCCACGCGCTGTTGCAGGCCGCGACCTTGCGCATCCCGGCGAGCAGCCCCTTCCGCAGCACGGGGCGGCGCGGGGTGCACAGCGAGCACATGGGCTTCCTCCTGGCGGAGATGCAGCACCTGCAGCGTGCCTACCCGGGCGGTGCCTGGTGAGCGCGGACCTCTCGAACATTTCAAGCCGAGCTGAACCATGAGTGTCATGTTCCATCCGCTGCGGGTGCGCGCCATCGAGCCCGACACTGCCGAGGCCGTGGTCGTCTCCTTCGACGTGCCGGCCGGGCTGCGCGAGGCCTTCGGCTTCACGCAGGGCCAGTACCTCACGCTGCGCAAGACCATCGACGGCCAGGACCTGCGCCGCTCCTACTCCATCTGCGCCGGCGTGGACGACGGCGAGCTGCGCGTGGGCGTGCGCAAGGTCAAGGGCGGCGTGTTCTCCAACTGGATCAACGCCGAGCTCAAGGCCGGCGACGAGATCAGCGTGATGGCGCCGCAGGGCCGCTTCTTCGTGCCCATCGAGGCCGAGGCGCAGCGCCATCACCTGGGCATTGCCGGGGGCAGCGGCATCACGCCCATCCTGTCCATCATGAAGACGGTGCTGGCGCGCGAGCCGAAGTCGCGCTTCACGCTGGTCTACGGCAACCGCTCGCTGCAGTCGACCATGTTCAAGGAAGAGCTGGAAGACCTGAAGAACCGCTACATGTCCCGGCTGGTGCTGCACCACGTGTTCTCCGACGAGCCTACCGACGCGCCGCTGAACATGGGGCGCATGGACCGCGACAAGATCGGCGAGTTCCTGCGCGGCGTGGTGCCCGCCAAGGCCATCGCGCACGTGTACGTGTGCGGCCCGTTCCAGATGAACGACGAGGCCGAAGCGGCGCTGCTGGCTGCGGGCGTGCCGGAAGACCGCATCCATATCGAGCGCTTCGGCATCGCGCAGGCACCGAGCACGGCGCAGAAGGCCGATGCCGTGGTGCACGAGGCGCAGCCGGGCGACGCGGAGAGCGCGCGCATCGTCATCATCCGCGACGGGCTGCGGCGCGAGATCCAGTTCCACAGGCAGCAGCCCAGCATCCTGGACGCGGCCTCGGCCTGCGGCATGGAAGTGCCCTTCTCATGCACCTCGGGCGTGTGCGGCACCTGCCGCGCCAAGGTGGTGGAGGGCGAGGTGCGCATGGAGCGCAACTTCGCACTGGACAAGAACGAGGTCGCGGCCGGCTTCATCCTCACCTGCCAGGCGCACCCGCTCACCGAACGCGTGATCCTGTCCTTCGACGAGCGCTGAGCGCCATCCGGTGGAAACCAGCCGGTGCGTGCAGCACCACCGACGGCCGGCCCGTCACCGGCCGGGTCGGCAACAAGCCTCCCGCTGAGGGCGGCATGGCGACGCGGCCCTGGCGCCGTGGAAACCCAACCACGGCCGCACCGTTAAATAAGTCGCGCCTCACTCCAGTTTTTCGTGCTCGCGGCAATGGACGCAGAGTGTTTACAACCTTGTGACACATACTTACATGTCCTGAGGCCGGCAGTTGCAGGTAGTGCCAGCCCTGAATGTCGGCTGATGGCTGCCCGGTGTATTTCGGTGTGCGGAACGTAGTTCCATGCCGAGGCGGTCCCGTGGCCTTGTAATAACAGGCATGGGTTTGTTGCAGAGCATGGAAATTGACGTCCAGTTGCGCGCAGAGCGCAAGGAGAAACTGCCGGCCGCGCAGTTCGGGTTTGGGGAGAAGGTCAGCGACCATATGCTGGTCATGACCTATGACGCTGATGCAGGGGGCTGGAATCGGCCTGAAATCAAGCCTTACCAGAGTTTTTCCCTGGAACCGCGTGCGCTGGTGCTTCATTATGGCCAGAGCATCTTTGAAGGCTTGAAGGCATTCAGGCGGCCTGATGGCCACATTGCGCTGTTCCGGCCCGAGCAGAATATCCGACGGATGAACGCATCGGCGCGCAAGATGGCCATGCCGGAAATTCCGGAAGCCCTGTTCATGGACGCGCTGCTCAAGTTGGTCGACATCGAGCGGGATTGGGTGCCCGCCGAAGCGGGCGCCTCGCTGTACATCCGTCCGCTGATGTTCGGCAGCGATGCCGTGCTGGGCGTGCGCGCGGCGTCGCGCTACATTTTGTGCGTGATGCTCTCGCCCGTGCCGCCCTATTTCGTGCCGGGCGGCAAGCCTTTCAAACTCCTGGCCCGCGAGGATTGCGCGCGCACGGTGGCCGGCGGTACGGGGGATGCGAAGACTGCTGCCAATTACGGGCGCAGCCTGGTGCCGCTCGATGCCGCGCGCCGCGAGGGTTACGACAATTTGCTTTGGCTCGATAGCGAACAGCACCGCTTCGTCGAGGAAGCCGGTATTACCAATGTCTTTGTCCAGTATGCCGACCGGGTGGTCACGCCGCCGTTGAGCGGGCGCATCCTGCCCGGCATCACGCGTGACAGCGTGATCCGGTTGTTGCGCGACGAGGGCCGCACGGTACTGGAGCAGGAAACCGATATCGGCGACCTGGTCCGTGACATTGACGACGGACGGGTGCACGAGATATTTCTCACCGGCACCGCCACCGTCGTCGCGCCGGTGGATGAAATCGGTTTTCGCGGCCGGCGCCATGCGCTTCAAATTCGGGACGACGGCTTGGCGCTGTCGCTGTACCGGCAACTCACCCAAATCCAGTATGGCTTGGCGCCGGATCGCCACGGCTGGATGCGGGCGCTGTGACGCCCGGCGACGAAAAGCTGGTCGCACGGCTGCATGCCGAACTGTCACGGGTGGCACGTGGCGCCGGTGAGGACTTCACCGGCACCGGCTGCGTGGTGTGCCGCACGTTGCAGGGCTTGCCGAGCTACCCGCTGAATCCCGCCTGGCCGCAGTTCCAGAGCAGCGGAACGGCGCAGCGCCTGTTGGAGCTGTCCCGCCAGGGCAGCGCCCACCACGACGGCTTCCACCTGCTGTCACCGGCGCTGGAGTTCCTGGCGCTGTCGTGCTACGTGGCGGCGCCGGTGATGCCGCACCGGCCCCCGGCAGCGCTTGCCGGCCGCGGCAGCCGCTACGCCACGGCCTGGTTCAGCTCGATGCTGCCGCAGGTGGCCTGCGTGGGCATCGTCAGCCAGCAGCGCCAGGTCAGCCTGTTTTGCCGCGGCGAGCTCGTCGATGGCGATGCCTGCGCAACGCTCTTGGCGGCCGGCTCGCTCACCCAACCTTGAGAGGATATTGCCTTGTATTACGAAGCACGGGCCGGACAGGCCATGCCCAGCCGGTGGCGGCAATTGCGCGAGGATTTCTCCTGGCCCTCCGTCATGGCCGGCTTGATCGCCGTGATCGTGGGTTATGCCGGACCGACGGTGCTGGTATTCAAGGTGGCGGAAAGCGCCCACCTGAGCGAGGCCCAGATCACGTCGTGGCTGTGGGCCTATTCGATTGCCTCGGGCATCACCACCCTCATCGGCAGCCTGATTTACCGCATGCCGCTGATCACCGCATGGTCCACGCCGGGCATTGCCTTCCTGATGTCGGCGATGGCGGGCGTGAGTTTCTCGGACGCCATCGGGGCCTTCATATTGTCCAACGTCATCGTGGTCGCGGTCGGGGCCTTTGGTTTCCTGCAGCGCCTGGTGCGCTGGATACCCCTGAACGTGGCCTCGGCGCTCAATGGCGGCATCTTGATGACCTTCGCGCTGGGCATTGTCGGCTCACTGCAGCAAAACCCGCTGCTGGTGCTCGGCATGTCGCTGGCCAATTTTCTGGTGCGGCGCTTCTCACCGCGCTGGTCGGTGGCGGCGGTGCTGGTGGCCGGGGCATTGCTGTGCCTGCTCACCGGGCAATTGAACCTCGACCGCCTGGCACTGGGCATGGCCAGCCAGGTGTGGACCACGCCGACCTTCAGCTGGCATGCCACGGTGAATATCGCGGTGCCGCTGGCCGTGCTGGCGCTCACCGGCCAATACCTGCCCGGCTTTGCGGTGCTGAAGACCTCGGGTTATGAGCCGCCGGTGGACCGGGTGGTTTCTCTGTGCGGCATCGGCTCGATTCTGGTGGCACCTTTCGGCTGCCACAACATCAATCCCTCGTCCATGATCGCGGCCATCGTGGCCGGGCCCGAGGCCCATCCGGACAAGAGCAAGCGCTACGTGGCGGCCATTTTCGCGGGCTTGGTCTATATCCTGTTCGGCACGTTTGCCACCACGTTCGTGAATCTCTTCGCGGCCTTGCCCAAGGAAGCGGTGGCTGCGCTGGCGGGGTTGGCGCTGCTGTCGGCCATTGCCTCTTCCGTCGAAACCGCGTTCACGCAGCAAAAGGGGTCGCTCACGCCGCTGGTGGTCTTCGTGATTGCGGCCAGCGGCATCAGCATTTACGGCATCGGTGCGGCGTTCTGGGCCATCGTGTGCGGCATCTTGATCCATCACCTGCTGGAGAAAAAGGCTTGAAGAAAGGCCTGAAGGTGACGGCAACCGAATTTTCGCAGTCGGCTGTTTACTCTGGAAGTCATGAAATGACGAACGAATTTCCCTCCCTGTGGAATGAGCTGCCCATGCTGGCCAACCGCCGGCGCGACGCGCAGCAGACGCTGGAGTCGCGCCTGCTGGCGCTGATGCACAGCTCCGATGTCAACAAGATCCCGGCCGAGCAGATCGACGACGCCCGCACTGTGCTGCAGCTGCGCCAGGCGCTGCTGGAGCAAGGCGTGCAGGACCCGCGCGACGCGCGCTGGCAGCCGGTGGCGGCGGTGCAGCGCCGCATCCTGGAGCGCCACCTCCAGGGCCGCGCCGACTACTACGGAGCGGCGCAGTGCGAGCCCTTCGACGAGGCGCAGGCGCTGCTGCGCGAGGGCCGCGACACCTTCCTCGTCATCAAGTTCATGGATGAGGGCCCGCACATCCGCGCCACGCTGGCCTCGCTGCTGACGCAGACCCGCGTCGACCTGCGCCGCGTGGTGATCGTGGCCGCCAACAACAACTCCACCGACGGCTCGGATCGCATCGTGGCCGAGACCGTGGCCGAGATCGCCTCGGCAGCCCGGGTGATCCAGGTCACGCAGACCACGCCGGGCGGGGGCAGCACGGCGCGCTACGGCGTGGACCGCTGCCTGGCCACCATCCACCACATGTGCAGCCTGGACGGCGACTGGAGCCGGCTGCAGCGCGCGCGCATCGCCGTGACCGACGGCGACACCGTCTACCACCACGAGGTCGTGCACCAGCTGTGCGAGACCTTCGACACCCACCAGGGCGTGGACGGCGTGATGCCCTTCCTGATGTACAAGCTGACGGCGGCGCTGCGTTTCTTCCGCAACTACCGCGCGCCCGACGAGCAGGCCCTGGCGCGCATCGCCGCGGGCGCCGAGGCGGTGGCGGTGGGCTTCGCGCTGTCCAACATCGACGCCCACGCGCAGCTGCCGCGCGCCGGCCGGCGCCTGGACGGCGCGCAGATGCGGCTGGCCCTGGCCGACGGCACGGCGCTGAGCGTGCCGCTGGCGCACCGCGCGCCCGATGGCCGCCGCTTCGGCGTGCTGCAGGACCCCGCCGGTGCGCGCGCCTTCGTGCTGGAGGACCGCCAGGTGGTGCTGCACCAGGCGCCGGTCACCGGCTACGACGCGGTGCTGGTGTTCATGGAGAACGGCGGCGTGGGCCCCGACGAGCAGTGGAAGTGGCACACCATGCTCGGCCACGACATGTTCCTGCTGTGGATGTTCCGCGCCTTCGGCGTGCCGGAGGAGGTGGTGGCGCCCGACACCAGCGACGCGCTGAAGATGTTCCGCTGCTGGGCCTTCGCCATCGGCGGGCAGCACCAGCTCTCGCGCCCGGGGCTCAAGATCGTCACGGGCACCGACTACCAGTCCGGCCGGGTGCTGCAGTCCGTGGGCTGCCTCACGGTGCTGGGCCGCGCCGACGCCTGGGCCGAGACCGAGGTGGACCGCCTGGCCAAGATGGTGCGCAACTTCGCCAACGCCCAGAGCGTGTTCTACGGCGAGACGCGCTCGCGCGGGCTGGAGCGCGCCAGCGGCCTGTACCTGCACATGACGCGCATCCAGAAGCAGGTGGAGCAGCAAGTCCTGTCCTATCCCGACAGCTTCTTCCGCGACGTCGCCTTCCCCGAGCGCGTGGTGTTCCCGCTGCGCTGGCTGCTGCAGAACGCGCTGTGCGTGTACGCAGCGCTGGCGCCGGCGCAACGGGCCGGGCTGGAGGCATCGCTGTTCGCGCCGATGTTCGGCACGGCCTGGACGGGGCTGCGCGCGGCGCTGCTGGGCGACGCCACGCTGGCGGCGCTGGACGCGCTGGACTTCGACGCCAAGCGCGACCGCGCCGAGGAGCTGGCCGAGACGCTGCTGCTGCAGGGGCATGCCCAGGCCATGGCCTTCTACCGCCAGGTGGTGACGGCCTTCCTGGAGGCGCACCAGCTGGCCCCGGCCGAGCACGGCTGGCTGTTCGAGGGCTTCGCCCAGGGCCGCAACGCCCTGAAGGAGGAACGCCCCAGCGTGGACCCGGCCGCGGTGTGGCAGGGCCGCGAGTTCGTCATCGACCAGGCCCGTGGCCAGGTCGTGGACATGCACGTGGCCTGAGCGGGAGGCCCTGCATGGAAATCCTGCTCGACCTGCCGCTGTGGCCCGAGGCGGCGCCGCTGGGCGGCATGGCGCATCCGGCCGACATGCCGGTGCTCGACGCCTACCTGCCCGACCCGGCGCGCGCCACCGGGTACGGCATGCTGTCCCTGCCCGGCGGGGGCTACACCTTCCTGTCCGAGAAGTCCGGGCGCGAGTACGGCGAGTGGTTCGCCGCGCGCGGCGTGGCGGTGTTCGTCGTCAAGTTCCGCCTGGGCTCGCGCGGCCACGACTTTCGCGCCAAGTGCGCGGACCTGTTCGCCGCCCAGGCGCTGGTGCGCTCGCGCGCCGCGCAGTGGGGGGTGGACCCGGCCCGGCTGGGCGTGATCGGCACTTCGGCCGGCGCGCACCTGGCCGGGGTGATGTGCGCGGCGGCCGAGCCCGGGCCGGTGCGCGAGCGGCTGGCGCACGCCGGGGTGCTGGCGCAGGTGCCGGGCGCCGCGGCGCCGGCCTTCGCGGTGCTGTGCTATGGCGTGCTGGACCTGACCGAGCCGCTGGCCCACAAGGAGACGCGCGCCAACTTCCTGGGCGCGCTGCAGGCCGACGCGCAGGCGCGCATCGACTTCTCGCCGCGCCTGCAGGCCTCGCCGCGCTGGCCGCGCTGCTTCGTCTGGCACACCGCGGAGGACACCGAGGTGCCGGTGGAGCACTCGCTGCTGATGGCGCAGCGGCTGCGCGAATGCGGCGTGCCGCACGAGCTGCACCTCTACCAGAAGGGCGCGCACGCGCTGGGACTGGCGCTCAGGGAGGGCCTGCACTGGGCCGAGGACTGCCTGCGCTGGATCGTGGCGGACGCCTGAGGCATGGGGGCGATCACCTGCGTCGAGGACCTGCGCCGGCTGGCCCGGCGCCGCGTGCCGCGCATGTTCTTCGATTACCTGGAGGGCGGCTCCTACAGCGAGTCCACGCTGCACGCCAACCGCCTGGAGCTGCAGCGCCTGGCGCTGCGCCAGCGCGTGGCGCGCGACATCAGCCGGCGCGAGCTGGGCTCGCGCATGCTGGGCCGGCCGGTGAGCCTGCCGCTGGCGCTGGCGCCCACGGGGCTGTGCGGCATGCTGCACGCCGACGGCGAGATCCACGCCGCGCGGGCGGCCGAGAAGGCGGGCGTGCCCTTCACGCTGTCGACGATGAGCATCTGCTCGATCGAGGACGTGCGCGCGCACACCAGCGCGCCGTTCTGGTTCCAGCTTTACGTGATACGCGACCGCGACTTCCTGTGCCGGCTGCTGGAGCGCGCCCGACAGGCCGGCTGCTCGGCGCTGATGCTCACGCTGGACCTGCCGGTGATGGGGCAGCGCCACCGCGACGTGAAGAACGGCCTGACCGCGCCGCCGCGGCCCACGCCGCGCAACCTGCTGGACCTGCTGCGCCGGCCGGCCTGGTGCCGCGACATGCTGCGCACGCCGCGGCGGCAGTTCGGCAACATCGTCGGCCACGCGCGCGGCGTCACCGACGGCGCCAGCCTGGCGGCCTGGCACGTCCAGCAGTTCGACTCGTCGCTGGGCTGGGACGACGTGGCCTGGATCAAGGGCGAATGGGGCGGCCCGCTGATCGTCAAGGGCATCCTGGACGCGGAGGACGCGCGCAGCGCCGTGGCGGCCGGGGCCGATGCGGTGGTGGTGTCCAACCACGGCGGGCGCCAGCTCGACGGTGCCCCGGCGACGATCCGCGTGCTGCCGCAAATCGCGGCGGCGGTGGGGCAGGACGCGGATGTGTGGCTGGACAGCGGCATCCGCACGGGGCAGGACATCCTGCGCGCCCTGGCCTACGGCGCGAGCGCCGTGCTGGTCGGCCGGGCCTTCCTCTACGGGCTGGCCGCCCAGGGCGAAGCGGGCGTGACGCGGGTGCTCGACATCCTGCGCCAGGAGCTCGACGTCACGCTGGCGCTGTGCGGCCTCACCGCGCTGAGCCAGGTCGATGCGCGGGTGCTGTACGCGGACTGAGCGCTGAAGCGGCTGACGCCGGTCTTGCGCCGGCGCGCCCATTCCATGCCCATTCCTTGAGGCGCCGGCGCTTGCCGCGGGACAGCCGAAGGGCCAGTGCGCGCATGGCCGTACCTTCTGCAAGCGCCGATCAGGCGTGGGGCTCGGCCCGCCAGCGGGCCGGCCGCTTCTCCAGGAAGGCCGCGAAGCCTTCCCGCGCCTCGCTGGTGCTGCGCACCCGGCTGATGGTCTGGGCCGTCAGCTCGCGCACCTGCGGCGTGACCGGGCCCACGCCCAGCTGCGCGAACAGCGCCTTGATCTCGGCCTGCGCGCCCGGCCCGCTGGCCAGCAGCTCGCCGATGCACTGTTCGACCGCGGCATCGAGCTGCTCCGCCGCCACCACCTGCTGCACCAGCCCGATGGCCAGCGCCTCGGCGGCGCCGACCACCGTACAGCCCAGCGCCAGGCGCCGTGCCTGCCGGGGACCCACGGCGTTGACCACGTAAGGACCGATCACGGCCGGCAGGATGCCGAACCGGGCTTCGCTGACGGAAAACTTCGCGTGCTCGCTGGCAATGGCGATGTCCGCCGCGCAGGCCAGCCCCACGCCGCCGCCGTAGGCGCCGCCCTGGATGCGCGCGACCACCGGCTTCGGGCAGTCGTGGATGGCGGCCATCATGTTTGCGAAGCGGCGTGCGTCCTCCAGGTTGGCCGCCTGGTCGTTGGCCGCGGCGCGCCGCATCCAATCGATGTCCGCGCCGGCGCAGAAGCTGCGCCCCTGCGACTGCAGCACGATGACGCGCACTGCCGGGTCGCTGCCGAGCGCCTGGAAGGTTTCGGCCAGTCCGGCGATCAGCGCCTCGTCGAAGGCATTGAGCACCGCCGGCCGGTGCAGGGTCACGCGCACGACGCCGCGGGCATCGCGCTCGACGATCAGGTGGCTTTCCTCGCGCATGGGCCGGGCCTCAGACATGGCGGCGGCGCTGCACGACCACGAAGCGGTCGGCGACGAAGGCCAGCGTGGTGTAGCTGGCATTGGCCGCCGGGTTGCCGCCGCTGCCGTGGTAGTCGGAGAAGGCCGCCGCCTGGTTCACGTAGACGCCCTGGGTCAGGTTCACCGACAGTGCCACGCGTGCGCGCCGCCCCACGGCTTCCATGCGCTCGATGAAGCCCTCGTCGGTGGAGTACACGCCCAGCGTGAGCGCCCCGTGCTCGCGGATCACGGACCCGGCCAGGTCTGCGGCGGCAGCCGCGGAATCGGTCGCCACCACGTACGACACCGGGCCGAAGCACTCCTGTCGGTAGACCGCCGCATCGGCCTGGTCCAGCGCCACGATCACCGGCGTGCGCGCCTGGGCCTCCGGGAAGTCAGGATGCGGCAGCGCGCGTGAGGCCAGCAGCACGCGGCCCGAAGCCTGGGCCGCGTCGACCCGCTGCCAGACGTCCCTGGAGACGATGGCCCCCAGCACGGACGAGGCGATCTTGGGATTGGAGGCCAGCTTGTCCACGGCCGCGGCCAGGTCCTGGCCGAACTGCTCGAAGCTCTTGTGCCCCTCGTCGGTGTCGATGCCCGCGCGCGGCACCAGCAGGTTCTGCGTGGTGGTGCACATCTGGCCGCTGTACAGGCACAGCGAGAAGGCCAGGTTCTGCAGCATCGCGGCGTACTCGCCGGTGGACTCCACCACCACGGTGTTCACGCCCGCCATCTCGGCGTACAGCCGCGCCTGGCGCGCATGCTCCTGCAGCCAGCGGCCGAAGGTGTTGCCGCCGGTGAAGTCGATGGAAGCCACCGCCGGGTGCGTGGCCAGCGCCTGCGTCGCCTCGGGGCGCTCGCTCACGGCCAGCGTGACCACGTTGGGGTCCAGCCCCTGCTCGGCCAGCACTTCGCGCAGCACGCTCACCGTCAGCGCCGCCGGCAGCACCGAATGCGGATGCGGCTTCACGATGGCCGGGTTGCCCGTGGCCAGCGCCGCGAACAGGCCCGGGTAGGTGTTCCAGGTCGGGAAGGTGGCGCAGCCGATCACCAGCGCCACGCCGCGGCCCACGATCTCGAACTGCTTGCGCATCACCAGCGAGGGATTCTTGCCCTGCGGCTTGTCCCACAGCGCCTCGGACGGCACGTCGTCCATCGCCTTCCAGGCATAGGCGATGGCCTCCAGCGCGCGGTCCTGCGCATGCGGACCGGCGGCCTGGAAGGCCATCAGCGCGCCCTGGCCCGTGGTCAGCATCGCCGCGCGGGCGAACTCGTGGCTGCGGCGGTGGATGCGCATCAGCGCCTCCAGCAGGATGCCCACGCGGCCCTGCGGGCCGATGGCCTGCCATCCCGGCTCCGCGGCCAGCGCGGCGTCGACGAGCGCCTGCGGCGCGCACTCGGGATAGCGGATGCCCAGCTGCACGCCGTAGGGCGAGCGCTCGGTGGCCACGCGGCCCGTCTCGCCGGGCTGCGTGAGCGGGTAGTCGCGCCCGAACAGCGCGGCCACCGCCGCCTCGCCGTCGGCCTGCGCGGTCTCGCCGTAGACCTTGGGCGAGGGCATCTCGGGGAAGGGCGTCCAGTGGCCGCGCGTGCGGCTGGCTTGCACGGCGGCATCGAGCAGCGGGCGGTGCGTGTCGAACAGGTTCATGCGGGGGCCTCTGAGAACGGTGCGCGCGCATCGGATCGGGCGTGCGCGAAACGGGGTCTAGGGTTTTCCTGAGTAGGCCATTGACTTGCGTCAAAGACGGGTCGGACCTTAATATCAACCGACCGGTCGGTCAATTGTTGTTTGCGGCAAGTCACCCGCCGTGGCGCGGTCCTCCTGCTCCGTTACCGCCCTTCGCAACCTTCTTACGCATCACACGCATGGATCAAGTTTTCCTGGAAGCCACCACCCGCGTGGCCGTGATCGGCGCCGGCAGCATGGGCGCCGGCATCGCGCAGCTGGCGGCGCAGTCGGGCCACGAGGTGCGGCTTTTCGACATGCAGCCCGGCGCGGCGCAGCGGGCGCTGGAGCGCATCGAGGCGGACCTGGACGGCGCGGTGAAGCGGGGCCGGATGACACCTGCCGCGCGCGACGCGGCGCGTGCCCGCCTGGTGGCCGTGCAAGCACTGGAAGAGTTGGCCGGCTGCGGCCTGGCGGTCGAGGCCATCGTCGAGAAGCTGGAGCCCAAGCAGCAGCTCTTCAGGCAGCTGGAGCCCCTCCTAGGCGAGCGCGCGGTGCTGGCGACCAACACCTCGTCGATCTCCGTCACCGCCGTGGCGCAGGGCCTCCAGCATCCGGAGCGGCTGATCGGCTGGCACTTCTTCAACCCGGCCACGCGCATGAAGCTGGTGGAGATCATCCGCGGCGTCGAGACCGACCCGGCGCTGGTGCTGGCCCTGCACGCCCTGTCCGAGGCCTGGGGCAAGACCTCGGTGGACGCGCCCAATGCGCCCGGTTTCATCGTCAACCGCGTGGCCCGGCCTTACTACGCGGAAGGGCTGCGCCTGCTGGCCGAGCGCATCGCATCGGCCGCCGCCATCGACCGGCTCATGCGCGAGGCCGGCGGCTTCGCCATGGGCCCGTTCGAGCTGATGGACCTGATCGGCGTCGAGGTGAACCTGTCGGTGACGGAGTCGGTGTTCCAGGCCACGGCCTTCGACCCGCGCTTCGCCCCCAGCCTGATCCAGCAGGAGCTGGTGCGCAGCGGCCGTTTCGGCCGCAAGAGCGGCCACGGCTTCCACCGCTACGGTGCCGATGTGCCGCCGCCGCAGGTCTTGACCGTGGCGCCGGCGCCGGCCGCCGCGGTCGTCCACTGCGCCACGGACATGGGCCTGCTGGCGCCGCTGGCCGAGCGGCTGCGCCGCGCCGGCGTGGCCGTCGAGACCGATGCCGCGCTGCCGGCGGAAAGCTTCAACGTCGCCGGCGTGCGGGTGCTGCTCACCGACGGCCGCACCGCCACCGAGCGCGCGGCCACCGAGGGCCAGGGCCCCGTGCTGCTGCTGGACCTGGCGCGCGACTTCGCCTCCACGGCGCTGCTGGGCGCCGCGGCCAGCGTGGGCGCCGAGGCGCGCCTGGCCGACCTGGCCGCCGTGCTGCAGCCGGCCGGCATCGGCCTGCTCGCGCTGGACGACGTGGCCGGGCTGGCGCTGATGCGCACCGTGTGCTGCCTGGCCAACGAGGCGGCCGACGTCATCACGTGGTCGGGCGCCACCGCTCGCGACATCGACGTCGCCATGCGGCTGGGCACGGCCTACCCGGTGGGGCCGCTGGCCTGGGCCGACACGCTGGGCGCCGCGCGCGTGGCCACCGTGCTGCAGCACCTGCAGGCGCACTACGGCGACGTGCGCTACCGGCGCTCGCCGCTGCTGACACGGCTGCAGCACGCCCGCGGCCGCTTCCATTCCTGAGATCAGCCCGCGTCCGATGGGCTCCTGAGCCGGCCCTGGCCGGCACCGATGCCAATCGCCAGGCACCGCGGCAGCCCTTGCCGCGCGTGCCTTGCCGGGCCGTGCCCGGCCATCCCGATTCACATGACAACTGGAGACAAGCCATGCCCGTGAAACGACCCGCCCCCGGCGACCTGGAGCCCATCGAGCGCGCCAGCCGCGACGAGATCGCCGCGCTGCAGCTGCAGCGCCTGCGCCACACGCTGGAGCACGCTTACGAGAACGTGCCGCACTACCGCCGGGCCTTCGACGAGAAGGGCGTGCATCCCTCGGACTTGAAGTCGCTGGCGGACATCGCGAAGTTCCCGTTCACGACCAAGAAGGACCTGCGGGACAACTACCCCTTCGGCCTCTTCGCCGTGCCGCGCCAGCAGGTCTCGCGCATCCATGCCTCCTCGGGCACCACGGGCAAGCCCACGGTGGTGGGCTACACGAAGAACGACATCGACACCTGGGCGGGCCTGGTGGCGCGTTCCATCCGCGCCGCGGGCGGGCGGCCCGGCGACATCGTGCACATCGCCTATGGCTACGGGCTCTTCACCGGCGGCCTGGGTGCGCACTACGGCGCCGAGCGCGCGGGCTGCACCGTGGTCCCGATGTCGGGCGGGCA
Source organism: Azohydromonas australica DSM 1124 (assembly GCF_000430725.1). Taxonomy (GTDB): domain Bacteria; phylum Pseudomonadota; class Gammaproteobacteria; order Burkholderiales; family Burkholderiaceae_C; genus Azohydromonas; species Azohydromonas australica. The sequence continues at coordinate 22,519 of NZ_AUMO01000038.1, read as the reverse complement.
GACGGAGAAGCAGGTGCAGCTCATCCGCGACTTCCAGCCCGACATCATCATGGTCACGCCCAGCTACATGCAGGTGATCATCGAGGAGTTCACGCGCCAGGGGCTGGACGCGCGCGAGAGCAGCCTGAAGGTGGGCATCTTCGGCGCCGAGCCGTGGACGGACGCGATGCGCCGCGACATCGAGGGCAAGGCCGGCATCGATGCGGTGGACATCTACGGCCTGTCGGAAGTGATGGGCCCGGGCGTGGCCAGCGAGTGCGTGGAGAGCAAGGACGGCCCGGTGATCTGGGAAGACCACTTCTATCCCGAGATCATCAACCCCGACACCGGCGAGCCGGTGGCCGACGGGGAGGAGGGCGAGCTGGTCTTCACCTCGCTGACCAAGGAGGCGCTGCCCATCATCCGCTACCGCACGCGCGACCTCACGCGGCTGCTGGCGCCGACCTCGCGCTCGTTCCGCCGCATGGGCAAGATCGTGGGTCGCAGCGACGATATGCTGATCATCCGCGGCGTGAACGTGTTCCCGACGCAGATCGAGGAGATCGTGCTGCAGCACGAACAGCTCTCGGGCCAGTACCAGGTGCAGGTCGAGCGCAACGGGCTGCTCGACGAGGTGCTGGTGCGCTGCGAGCTGCAGCCCACGGTCGCGGCACTGGCGCCGGCGCAGGTGGAACAGACGGCCAAGTGGCTGCAGCAGCGCATCAAGACGCTGGTGGGCATCACGACGCGCGTGGAGGTGCTGCTGTCGGGCTCGATCGAGCGCACTCTCACCGGCAAGGCGCGCCGGGTCGTCGACCGGCGGCCCAGGTGAGCCGGGCAGCTCGCTGCCGAGCGAGTTGAACCGCTCCGGCGACCTCGGTAAACCCGATGCTTGTGCGGCCCCGGCCGGCGGTCAGAAGTCGTGCCGCAGGCCGAGCTCGTACGCTGTGGAGCGCTGGCCGCCGAAGTAGTTGACGGCCGTGGGCGTCGCGCTCACCGCCGGCCCGCCGGCGACGGCGAAGGTGGCGGCACCGTCGTTGGAGATGCGCGAGGCGTGCCCGTACAGCGCCGTGCGCTTGGAGAGGCTGTAGACGTAGCCGGCGCCGATGAGGTGGGCGTCGTTGGCGCTGAGCGCCGCGGTGGCGCCCTTCTGGTCCAGCCGCACGTAGGTGAGCTTGACCACGCCCGGCCCGGCCGGGATCTGCGCCGCCACCAGGGTGTTGACGCTGCGGTCGGTGCCGAACACCCAGCGCCGCTGCGCCACGCTCAGCCGCGCGAAGCCGAAGTCGTAGCCCGCACCAAGCACCTGGTCCTTGAAGTCCAGGCCCGCGTTCGTGTTGCGGGTGACGAACTGGGCCGCGCCCACGTCCAGCCCCTTGCCGGCCCAGCCCAGGCGAAAGCCGTTGCCGCGCGTGAAGCCCGTGGCCGTGGTGCCGTTCTCGCCGGCCGTCACGACGGCGTGTCCGTAGAAGCCGCCCAGGCCGCCGGGCAGGAAGTACTCCACCGCATTGCTCACGCGCAGCGTGGGGTTGGCCTGCGCGGCGTCGGGCAGCCCACCGAAGGCCTGGCCCAGGGCGCGCGAGGCCGCGAAGTTGCGGAAGCTGTTGGCGCCGGCGATGCCCAGCGTGGAGAACGGGTCCAGGCTGCTCCACACCAGGTGCGTGGGCACCCAGTCGCGGCCCAGGCGCAGCTCGCCCAGCCGCTTGCTGGCGATGCTCACCGTGGAGCGTCGGTCCCACAGCTGCCCGGCGGGCGTGCTGGCGCCGGCCTGGCCGGTATCGCCCAGGATGGTGGCGTCGAGGTAGAAGCCCGCGCTCAGGTCGCCGCCCAGGTTCTCGTTGCCGCGGATGACGAGCTTGCTGGTGGCGTTGGAGCCGCTGGCCTCCGAGGTGATCGAGCCCAGCGAGCCGTTCTTGACGTGGCGCACGCCCACGTCCATGGTGCCGCCGATGGTGACCGACGACTGCGCCGTGGCCGCCAGGCAGGCCGCGCCCAGCGCCGCGCCGCAGAGGGATGACTTCAACATGTCCCTGTCTCCTTGATAGGGGCGCCGTGGCGCCGGTTCTTCGAATGCGTGAAGGCCCGGCTCCGCCGGCGTGCTGCGCGCCAGCGGAAGCGGGTTGATGTGTGGGGCCGGCTGCCATGCCGGCTGCGGCGTCACTCGGGCCGGAAGCCCGCGCTCTTGAGCAGCTCGGCGTTCTGCGCCACGTCGTTGGCGACGTAGCGCTTGAACTGATCGATGCTCTCCGTCACCGGCTCGACGCCCAGCTTGGCCAAGGCGCCGGACTTGCCCAGCTCCGCCATGGCCTGGTTGATGGTGGTGTGCAGGAACGAGATACGCTCCGCCGGCGTGTCCTTCGGCGCCCAGACGCCGTACCACGTGACGAAGTGGAAGTTGGGCACGCCGCCTTCCTGCACCGTGGGCACCTCGGGCGCCAGCTCGCTGCGCTTGCGGGTGCTGATGGCGATGGGCTTGACCTTGCCCGACTTGGCCAGCGGCAGCAGGGAGATCATCGAATCGAACTGCAGGTTGACGTGGCCGCCGGCCACGTCGGCCAGCGCCGGCTGCGTGCCCTTGTAGGGCACGTAGGTGAACTTGACGTTGCCCTGCTTGGACAGCAGCAGCGTGGCCAGGTGGCTGGCCGCGCCCGCGGCGGGAATGGCCGCCGTCCACTTGTCGGGCTGCTGGCGCGCGGCGGCCAGCACGTCGGACAGCTTGTCCTGCGGCAGCTGCGGTGAGATGACCAGCATCAGCGGCGCCTCGCCCACGCGTGCCACCGGGGCGAAGTCCGCTTGCGGGTCGTAGGGCGGGGTGCTCATCACCTGCTTGGCCAGCACGTGCGTGGAGGCCGAGAACAGCAGCGTGTAGCCGTCGGCCGGCGCGATCTGCACCGCCTTGCCGCCCACGGTGCCGTTGGCGCCGGCGCGGTTGTCCACGATCACGGTCACGCCCAGCTGCTTGCGCAACTGCTCGCCCAGCAGCCGCGCGGCGTTGTCCACGCCGCCGCCCGCGGCGAAGGGCACGATCATGCGGATCGTCTTGCCGCTTTCCGGGAACTTGGGCGCCTGCGCCCAGGCCGGTGCGATGAGCAGGGCCAGCCCTGCCGCGAGAAAGCTCTGCAGCTTCATCTTGTCTCCTACGGTTTGTGAGGGTTCGCGGAATCAGGGCGTGGTGCGCCGGCTCCTCATGTGGCGGCGCACGAGCACGTCGAGCGTCTGCTCCAGCGCCTCGGCATCGACCCCGCGCGTGATGAACACAATGCGCGTGCGCCGGTCCGCGCCCGGCCAGGCCGGCAGCACCTCGGGCGGATGGAACAGGTGCTGCACGCCGTGGATGACGAGCGGCTGCTCCGGGGTTTCGGCCAGGTGCACCAGGCCCTTGACGCGCAGCAGGTCCTCGCCGCGGCTGGCCACCAGCAGGTCCATCCAGGCGAAGAAGGCCTCGCGCGGCAGCGGCTCCTCGCGCACCAGCACGAAGGACGAGATGCCGTCGCGGTGCCGGGGCGCATCGGCCGCCGCGGCGTCCGAGCCCATCGGCTTGTAAAACGGCGCATCCGCCGCGGCTGCCGCCCAGGTTCGCCCGTCGCGGTTCGACATCAGGCGGCGCAAGGCCTCGGGCAGGCCGTCGCGATCCCGATGCAGCGGCGCGTCGGCGTTGAGGGATTGCAGCCGCTCCAGCAGCGCCGGGGCGGGCGGCCCGTCCAGCAGGTCCGTCTTGGTCAGGAACAGCGCATCGGCCACCGCCACCTGCTGCACGGACTCGGGATGCGCGTCCAGCGTCTGCGTGCCCAGCACCGCGTCCACCGTGCAGGCCACGCCGGCCACGGCGAAGCGTGGCCGCACGGCGGGGTCGCCCAGGAGCGTGCGCAGGATCGGGCCCGGGTCGGCCAGGCCGCTGGTCTCGATCAGCACCTGCCGCAGCGGCGCTCCGGCGATCTCGCCCTGCTCGGCCAGCCGCGCCAGCGCCTCGACCAGGTCGCCGCGCATGGCGCAGCACAGGCAGCCGTTGGGCAGCAGGATGGTGTCGTCGCTGGCCTGGGCGATCAGGTCCTGGTCGATGCCCACCGAGCCGAACTCGTTGACGATGACGGCGGTGCCCTGCAGGTCCGGCCGCTGGAGCAGCCGGTTGAGCAGCGTGGTCTTGCCGCTGCCCAGGAAGCCGGTGAGCACCGTGACGGGGATGCGCTCGCCGTGTTCCTCCTGCGCCGCGGCGGCCAGCAGCGAAGTGAAATGCCCGCCCATCGCTTCAGCCCTGGCCCTTGGGGCCGTGCAGCTCGGCGAAGGAGCGCAGCGTGCGCTCCATCCGCGGCAGCAGCCAGGCGGCCACCTCGCCCGGCAGCCGCTCCTGCTGCATGTCGTGCAGCAGCGCCAGCAGCGGCTGCGAGGGCTGCGGCGCGGCTTGCAGCGCCTGGAAGAAGCTGACCACGGCCGCCACGTCGCAGCGCAGGCCGGCGTCCTCCAGGTAGCCGACGATGTCCAGCTCGAAGTCCTCCAGCCGCAGGCTCACGCCGCCCACGCCGCAGGCGCAGCCCGAGCCCAGCACGACGTGGTGGGCCGAGAGCTGGCTCCAGAGATCCAGCAGCGCGCCGGCCTTGTGCGCGAGGTCGTCGGCCACGGCGGTGCTCACTGGCCGGCCCAGGCGAGGTCGTCGGCAGCGCCGTCGGCGCTGGCGGCAGGCGCCTTGCGCAGCGCGGCCGTCGCGTCGGCGTCTACGCGGCCCCTGGAGTCCAGGACCACCTTGTAGACCTCGCGCGCCACCTCCGCGCTCACGTAGCCCTCGCGCACGTCCTCGGCCACCTTGTCCAGCTCACGGTCCAGCGGATTGCCGAAGCCGCCGCCACCGCCCGAGAGCATCTTGTAGGCGTCGCCGCGCTCCAGGCGCACGTTGAAGATCTTGGCGTTCGGGTGGTCGGTCTTCCACTCGCCCTTGTGGCGCACCGCCAAGCCGTTGCCCATGGCGTCGCCGCCGCCTTCCAGGCCCCAGGGCTTGCAGTGCACGCGGTCGATGCGGGTGGTGACCGTGAAGGGCGACAGCGCCTGCACCACCATCTCCGCGCCCAGGCCGCCACGGTACTGGCCGGCGCCGCCGCTGTCCTTGCGGATCTCGTACTTCTCGACCAGCACCGGGTACTTGGCTTCCAGCTGCTCGGTGGGGCTGTTGTGGGTGTCGCCGTCGTTGATGCACACCGTCACCGACACGCCGTCCTCCTTGGACTTCGCGCCCCAGCCGCCGCCCAGCGGCCCGATGCCCACGATGAACAATCTGCCGTCCTCCGGCGAGATGCCGTGGATGTTGGGGAACACCAGGTCGGCGTGGTGGCCGGCGATGGAGCGGTCGGGAATGGCCGGCGCCAGCGCCTTGAAGATGGTGTCGATCACCGTCATCGGGAAGGTCATCCACACCCGCATCGGGTAGGGACGCTCCGCGCTGATGACGGTGCCCATGGGCATGACCACCTTCAGCGGCCGGAAGCTGCCGTCGTTGACCGGGTAATCGGTCGGCGTGGTCAGGCACTTGTAGGCCACCTGCGCGCAGGCGATGCCGGTGGTGAAGCCCGAGTTGTAGAAGCCGCGCACCTGCTTGCTGACGTCCGAGAGGTCCACCGTCATCTCGTCACCCTTGACGATGACCTTGACGCGGATCGGGATGCGCTTGCCGATCTCCAGCCCGTCGTCGTCCATGAAGGACTCGGCCTCGTAGGTGCCGTCGGGGATGGAGAGCGTGTTCTTGCGCGCCACGGCCTCCGAGGAGTCCATGATCTGGCGGATCGATCCGTTCACGGCGTCGGCGCCGTAGCGCTGCAGCAGCTCCACGTAGCGGCGCTCGCCGGTGGTGATGGCGGTGATCTGCGCCCGCAGGTCGCCCAGCGCGCGCTCCGCGAGGCGCACGTTCATGGCGATGATGTCCACCAGGTCCTGGTTGACCACGCCCTCGCGCTGGTACTTCATGATGGGGATCTGGATCCCCTCGCTGAAGATGTCGGTGGTCACGTTGCCCAGCGTGCCGCCCACGTCCAGCCAGTGCGCCATGCAGCAGGTGAAGCCCTCCAGCCGGCCTTCGTGGAACACCGGCATCGTGAACGTGAAGTGGTTCAGGTGGCTGCCGGTGGTGTAGGCGTCGTTGGTGACCAGGATGTCGCCGGGCTTGATGTTCTCGTAGCCGAAGTGGCGGATCTTGGCCTTGACGGTCTCCGACATGCCGCGGATGAACATCGGCAGGCCCAGGCCGATGGAGACCGTGTCGCCTTCCTTGGTGAACAGGCCGACCGTGAAGTCCAAGGCCTCGTAGATGATGAGGTTGTAGGCCGTGCGGGTCAGGTTGGTCTTCATCTCCTCCGTCACGGCGTAGAGGCCGTTGCGGATGATCTCGACGGTGACCGGATCGACGGTGGCGGTGGCCGCAGCGTTGGCGGCGTTGTTGGTGAGGGTGCTCATCAGCGGTCGCTCCCGATGGAGATTTGCAGGTTGCCCAGTTCATCCACGCGCAGCTCGTCGCCGGGCTGCACGACCGTGGTGGAGGCGTGTTCCTCGATCAGCGCCGGGCCGGCGATGACGTTGCCCGAGCGCAGGTGGTCGCGGACGTAGACGGGCGTGTCGGCCCAGCCACCCTGGCGGAAGTACACCGGTTTCACCACGCGTACCGCGGCCTTCTCCGGCTGGGCGGTGCCGGCCTCGACGCTGTGCTTGGGCGGCTTCTTCATGGTGCCCAGCACCGTGACGCGCAGGCTCACCAGGTCGGCCGGCTCCTTGGGTGCCGAGGTGCCGTAGCGCACCTTGTGCAGCTCGTCGAACTGCTGCTTGATGGCCGAGCGGTCCTTGCTCTCGAAGAAGGCCATGGGCAAGTCCACCGTGACGGCGTGCTCCTGGCCGACGTAGCGCATGTCCGCGGCGCGCTCGATCACGACGCTATCGGGCTTGACGCCGGACTGCGCCAGCGCGGCGCGGCCTTCGTCCTCCATCGTCTTGTAGGCCGCCTCGATCTCCTCGAAGGAGACGTCGTTGAGCTTGCGGAACACCGAGCGCACGTAGTCGTAGCGCAGGTCCGAGAACAGCATGCCGTAGGCCGAGAAGTAGCCCGGTGCATACGGGATGAGCACCTTGCGGATGCCGATCTCGCGCGCGATGGCCGAGGCGTGCAGCGGGCCGGCGCCGCCGTAGACCACCATCGTGAAGCTGCCGGCGTCCAGGCCGCGCTCGGTGGTCACGGCCTTCACCGCGTGCGACATCTGCGTCACCGCGATGCGCAGGATGCCGTCGGCCGCTTCCGTCGGGTCCAGCCCCAGCGGCTTGGCGATGCGCTCGCGCATCTGCCTCTGGCAGCCGTCCATGTCCAGCTTCAGCTCGCCGCCCAGGAAGTGGTCCGCGTCCAGGCGGCCCAGCAGCAGGTTGGCGTCGGTCACGGTCGGCTCGGTGCCGCCGCGGCCGTAGGCCACAGGCCCGGGGATGGAGCCCGCGCTCTGCGGGCCCACGCGCAGCGCGTTGCCGGTTTCCACGCGGGCGATGGAGCCGCCGCCGGTGCCGACCTCGTGGATGTCCATCATCGGGATCTGGATCGGCAGCGCGCGCTCGTAGCCGCCGATCAGCGCCGACCCCGTGGTCAGCGGCCGGCCCTCGCTGATCACGCCGGCCTTGGCCGTGGTGCCGCCCATGTCGAAGGCGATGGCGTCGCCCATGCCCAGCTGCGCGCAGATGGCCTGTGCGCCGATCACGCCCGCCGCGGGGCCCGACTCCAGCATGCGCACGCAGCCGACCTTGGCGTGCTCCACTGGGAACAGCCCGCCGGTGGACTGCACGATGTAGAAGTCGCCGTCGAAGCCCTTGCTGCCCAGGTGCGTCTCCAGCTGGCCCAGGTACTCGGACACGCGCGGGCCGACGTAGGCGTTGGCCACCGCCGTGGAGACGCGCTCGAACTCGCGGTACTCCTGCGACAGCTCGTGCGAGGCGCACACGAAGGCGCCGGGAATCTCCTCCTGGAGGATCTGCTTCACCCGCTGCTCGTGCGCCGGGTTGCGGTAGGAGTGCAGCAGCAGCACGGCCACGGCCTCCACGCCCTCGCCGCGTAGTTCGCGCGCCAGCTCGCGCACGGCGCCTTCGTCCAGCGACTTGTGCGTGCTGCCGTCGGCGCGCAGCCGCTCGGCCACCTCGAAGCGCAACGAGCGCTTCACCAGCGGCGTGTGCTTGTTGAAGAACAGGTTGTAGGCGTCGGGGCGGTTGACGCGGCCGATCTCGTAGATGTCGCGGAAGCCTTCGGTGATCAGCAGCGCGGTGTTGGCGCCGTTGCGCTCCAGCAGCGTGTTGATGGCGATGGTCGAGCCGTGCAGGAACAGGTGGCCGTCGCGCCAGTCGATCTTCGCGCTGTCGATGGTGGCCTGGATGCCCTTGACCAGCTCGCCGTGCGTGGACAGCGCCTTGCCGAACAGCAGCTTGCCGCTGGCCTCGTCGAAGGCGGCCATGTCGGTGAAGGTGCCGCCGATGTCGACGGCGATGCGCAGTTGGGGTTTGTTTGCCATGGTGGTGACCGGGTGGGGTGCAGCGCGTCAGGCCGCCGTGCCGACGGAGTTGCGGAGGGTGCCCAGGCCGGTGATCTCGACCTCGACCACGTCGCCGTCCTTCATGTAGAGCGGCGGGTTGCGCTTGTCGCCCACGCCGCCGGGCGTGCCGGTGGCGATCACGTCGCCGGGGGACAGCGGCGTGAAGCGCGAGAGGTATTCGATGACCACCGGGATGGTGAAGATCAGGTCCGACAGCGAGGCCTGCTGCACCACGTCGCCGTTGAGGCGCGTCTGCAGCGTGAGCGCATTGACGTCGCCCACCTCGTCGGCCGTGACCAGGTACGGGCCGAAGGCGCCGGTGCCGGGGAAGTTCTTGCCCGGCGTCCACTGGTGGGTGTGGCGCTGCCAGTCGCGCACTGACCCATCGTTGAAGCAGGCGTAGCCGGCGATGTGGTCGAAGGCGTCGGCCTGCGCGATGTGGCGGCCGCCCTTGCCGATAACGATGGCCAGCTCGCCCTCGTAGTCGAAGCGCTCGGAGAAGGCCGGGCGCAGCAGCGTGTCGCCCGCGGCGATCAGGCTGTCGGCAAAGCGCACGAAGATGGCCGGGTACTCCGCATCGGCGCGCTTCATCTCGGCGACGTGGGTCTTGTAGTTCAGCCCCACGCAGAAGATCTTGCCGGGCGCCGGGATCACCGGCAGCGCCTGCACGGCGCCGAGCGGCACCGGGGTGCCGCCGTCGCGCACCGCGGCTTCGAGCTCGGCCAGCGCGCCGGCGCGCAGCACGGACGCCAGGTCCGGAAAGCGGCCCAGGAACTCGGCGGGCGGCACGAGGCAGTGGTCGGGCTGCACGACGCCGTAGGCGGCGCGACCCTGGTGGCTGAAGCTGGCGAGTTTCAAAAGAGGCTCCTCTTGTGGACCGCTGTGGACGCCGCGCCAGGGACATCAGGAGGCGCGGCAGCGAATGGAGGGCACTGTAGAAACGGGCCAGAATTCCGCCTAGATAGAATTCAGAGGATTCAGACTTGCCTCATTTGGCATGAGTCGTAGGGGGAAACCATGAACCTGGCCAGCGTCAAGCTGTTCCTGGAGGTGGCCGAGGCCGGCAGCATCAGCAAGGTGGCCGCACGTCGGCAGACGGTGCAGTCGCACATCAGCCGCCAGGTCAGCGACTTCGAGGCGCAGTGCGGCAGCCCGCTGTTCCGGCGCACCGGCCGTGGCGTGACCTTGACGGAGGTGGGCGAGTACACCGCCCAGCGCCTGCGCCGCTGGCTGCAGGACACCGAGCAGCTGATGGACGAGCTGCGTGCCGACGCCGGCAAGGTCGTCGGCGAGGTGAAGCTGGGCATCGTCCCGGCGGCGGCGCACCCGCTCATGACGCGGCTGTTCCAGCGGCTGCGCATGGAGCACCCCGGCATCCGGCTCAACGTCATCGAGGCGCAGGGCACCGAACTGGACGCGATGCTGGACAGCGGCAGCGTGGACCTGGCCGTCCTGTTCCGCTTCCAGCGGCCGAGCGGGCGCGAGGAGAAGCTGCTGTGCGTGGCGCACACCTACGTGGTGTCGGCCCCGGGCGACGCGCTCACCAACGAGCCCACGGTGGACTTCGCGAAGCTGGCCGGCCTGCAGCTGGTGCTGCCCCGCCGCCCCGGCCACTGGCGCCACGCCCTGGACGAGACGGCGCGCAGCCTGGGCTTCAAGCTCGATGCCGTGATGGAAGCCGACTCCCTGACCGTGCAGAAGGAGCTGGTGATCCACACGCCCGGGCTGTACTCGGTGCTTGGGCCGTATTCCCTGAAGGCCGAGCTGGAGCGCGGGCAGCTGCAGGCCAGCCGGCTCGTGAAGCCGGACCTGGTGCGCCACGTGACGCTGGGTTTTCCCAGGCAGGGAAAACTTTCCCCCGCCTCCCGAACGGTGGCCGAGAGCGTGCAGCAGCTGGTCGAGTCCTGGGGCAACCAGCTGACCGAGCCTTCGGCGGATTCCGCGGTCGACCAGCGGCTGTCCACGCCCGCGGGCGCGGCCCGCCCGCGACGCGCGACCGGGACCGGCGCCCGCTGAAGCGCCGCGGGGCGTTCCCCGTGGCGACCTTCGCAACCCGAGGTGCCCCATGAGCCTGACGTGCGCGCTGGCGGGCCCGGCCAGGCTGCCGGCGGACCACACCAAGCACCTCTACAGCGCCTTCGCCACTGCGGCCAACACCCCGGAGGTGAAGCAGGCCATGGAGTAGCAGGGCACGATCCTGAACCCCATGACGCCCAAGGCCTCAGCGCAGGGCTCCTGCAGCGAGCAGGAGCGCTACGCCAGGATCGTCAAGAAGGCCCACATCACGATGAAATGAGCGTCCAGGCTGTTTCCGCATCCCGGCGCCCGCAGCTCGTCCTGCGCGACGGGCTGCAGCTCCTGGCACGGCCCGTGCCCCCATCTGTCGAGTGCGGCTGCATCCTGGTGGCCTGTGCCACGGGCCAGCGACATACCGACGTCATGTGCACCCTGACTGCCTGACCCCCCGCACCACAAGCATTTCTGGAGATCGACATGGCCGACCTTTTTGACAATCCCATGGGCCTGATGGGCTTCGAGTTCGTCGAGTTCGCCTCGCCCACGCCGGGCCTACTGGAAGCGGTCTTCGAGAAGATGGGTTTCACCCTCGTCGCCAAGCACCGTTCGAAGAACGTCCTGCTCTTCCGGCAGGGCGACATCAACTTCATCGTCAACAACGAGCCCAAGAGCGTGGCGGCCTACTTCGCCGCCGAGCACGGGCCCTCGGCTTGCGGCCTCGCATTCCGCGTGAAGGACTCGCACAAGGCCTATGCCATGGCGCTGGAGCAGGGCGCGCAGCCGGTGGACATCCCGACCGGCCCGATGGAGCTGCGGCTGCCGGCCATCAAGGGCATCGGCGGCGCGCCGCTGTACCTGATCGACCGCTTCGAGGACGGCAAGAGCATCTACGACATCGACTTCGAGTTCGTCGAGGGCGTGGAGCGCCGCCCGGTGGGCCATGGCTTCAAGGTGATCGACCACCTCACGCACAACGTGTACCGCGGGCGCATGGCGTACTGGGCCTCGTTCTACGAGAAGCTCTTCAACTTCCGCGAGATCCGCTACTTCGACATCCAGGGCGAGTACACGGGCCTGACCTCGAAAGCCATGACGGCGCCGGACGGCCAGATCCGCATCCCGCTGAACGAGGAATCCAAGCAGGGCTCGGGGCAGATCGAGGAGTTCCTGATGCAGTTCAACGGCGAGGGCATCCAGCACGTGGCGCTGCTCACCGACGACATCTTCGAGTCCGTGGACAAGCTGCAGATGGCGGGCATTCCAGTGATGACCGCGCCCAACGACATCTACTACGAGATGCTGCAGGAGCGCCTGCCCGGCCACGGCCAGCCGGTCGAGGAGCTGAAGGCGCGCGGCATCCTGCTCGACGGCAACACGCAGGGCGGCGAGAAGCGGCTGCTGCTGCAGATCTTCTCGCAGGCGCTGTTCGGGCCGGTGTTCTTCGAGTTCATCCAGCGCAAGGGCGATGACGGCTTCGGCGAGGGCAATTTCAAGGCGCTGTTCCAGTCCATGGAGCGCGACCAGATCCGCCGCGGCGTGCTCGACGTCGAGAGCTGACGAGCCTGGCGCCGGGCCACGGCCGCGGCGTCGCGGCCGTCCGCACGGCACTGGAAGACGGACGCCTTTCGCTTTCATGCGACATTCCGGCGTCATCGTTCACTCCCTGTGCCAGCACGCCATGACCGACCTGTCCAGCTTCCCGATCGCCCGGCAGCGCCCCCCGAAGTTTCCTGACCACATCCAGCTCTATTCGCTGCCCACGCCCAACGGGGTGAAGGTCTCGATCATGCTGGAAGAGACGGGCCTGCCCTACGAGCCGCACCTGGTCAGCTTCGACAAGCAGGAGCAGCTCGCGCCCGAGTTCCTGGCGCTGAACCCGAACAACAAGATCCCGGCCATCATCGATCCCCACGGGCCGAATGGCGAGCCGCTGGCCCTGTTCGAATCCGGCGCCATCCTGCTGTACCTCGCGGACAAGGCCGGCACCCTGATGCCCAAGGATCCCGCCGCCCGCTACGAGGCGATCCAGTGGCTGATGTTCCAGATGAGCGGCGTCGGACCGATGTTCGGCCAGCTGGGCTTCTTCCACAAGTTCGCCGGGAAGGACATCGAGGACAAGCGCCCGCGCGACCGCTACATTGCTGAATCGAAGCGGCTGCTCGGCGTGCTCGACCAGCGCCTGAGCGGGCGGCAGTGGATCATGGGCGACGAGTACTCGGTGGTGGACATCGCAACCTTCCCCTGGGTGCGCAACCTGGTCGGCTTCTACGGCGCGGGCGAACTGGTCGAGATCGAGCGCTTCCCTGAGGTCACGCGCGTCCTGCAGAGCTTCGTGGAGAGGCCCGCGGTGGCGCGGGGGCTGGACATTCCCAAGCGGGCATAGGTTTCGAACTTGTGCCCGCCTTCGCCGCTGCTGGCTGGGCGGGCGCGTATCCGGGGTTGCTTCGCCACCCTATGCAGCCTGTTTGCCGGTTCGGTCCGACGCGTGTTTGATCGCCTGCTCAAGCGCGTTGAGGAGCTCGCTGACGCCATACGGCTTGCGCAATACCTGCAGCGGTCGGCTCGCCCGCTGGGTCGTGTATCCCGAGGCAACGACCGAAGGGAGCGTCGGCCTGTGTACGCCGCACCAGTCGACCAGATCAATGCCGGTCATCGTGCCGGGCATGACGACGTCGGTGAACAGGACATCGAACGGCTGATCCGCTGACAGCGCCAGCACGGCGTCATCCGCCGTCTTGCACAGCGTCACATGGTGACCCAGCGCTTCGAGCGCCGGCTTGACCACCGTTGCCACGAGCAGGTCATCCTCCACCATCAAGATGCGCAATGTCCTGGACAGAGGCTGGCTGGCCGGCGCCTGGTCCGCGGTATCGACCGCAAGATCAGACGTGGGCAGGTACAGGCTGGCGCAGGTACCCGATCCGAGACTGCTCCGGAGCCGCGCCTGCCCACCCGATTGCCGTGCGAAGGCGAGAACCTGGGACAGTCCGATGCCGCTGCCTGAACCGATCGGCTTGGTGGTGAAGTAGGGCTCGAAAGCCTTGCCGAGAGTGTCGGCGTCCATGCCGGGGCCGTTGTCCGTCACTTCCAGGCAAACGAAGGAGCCTTCTCCCAGGCTCGCCGTTTCATCGGAACGGGCCAGGCGCCCCTCGATCAGCACTTTGCCGCCATCGGGCATGGCGTCCCGAGCGTTGAAGACGAGGTTGAGCAGCGCCAGCTCCAGTTGCGTCGGATCGACGAACAGCGCCGGCAGATCGGGAGCGATGGACGCGCTCAGCTCGATGCGCTCGCCCACCGCCTTGCTGGTGAGCTCCTGGCTCTTGAGCACCACGTCGTCGAGCCGTACGGGCCGCGCATGCAAAGGCGGGCTGCGCCCGAAAGCCTGCATCTGGCGGATGAGGTCCGCTGCCTTGGACGTCGCCCGCATGGCAGCGTCCAGGACACGGCGTTGCGGGCCTTCCGCCACGACCCGGTCCAGCACGTGATGCGCCGTGCTGATGGTCTGCAGCAGGTTGTTGAAGTCGTGCGCAATGCCGCCGGTCAGCCTCCCGAGGGCCTCATGCTTCTGTGCCGTGAGCAGTCTTGACTGCGCCTCTTGAGCCTGCTGCACGGCCTCGGCCACGCGCTGCTCCAGCGTCCGGGTGGCCTCCCGTATTCGCCCCCCGGCCTCGTGGAGCGCCACGCTAACCTCGTCCGCTTCCGATAGCCCGGTACGCAGCCTCGGCGGCACGTCTTCCTCTCCCAGTTGCAGCGCGGACCGGCGCAGCGCCAGCAGGGGGCCGCTGATTCCCCGGGACGCATACCAGGCCAAGCCAAGGCCGATGGCGAGCAGTACGCCGGAGACGGCGAACGCCTGCAGTGTCAGGCGCCGCGCCGCCGCCGTCAGCGCGGCCTGGGGCAGGGCAATGACCACGGAGGTGTGGAAACGGTTGGGCTTGGTGAGGTAGGTGAGCGAGGGAACGCCATCGAGCGTCACGGACTGCGCGAACCCTGTCTGGCCGGCCTGGGCGCGTCTCTTGAGGTCACCGGTGGCCTGGAGACCCACCCATTTCTCGGCGTTACGGCTGCGCGCAATGACGATCTGGTCGCGGTCGATCACCGCAGCGACGCTTCCTTCGGGCAGCTGTACCGCGTCCACGACGGCTTGGATGGTCGAGGGGAAAAACGAAACGCCAATGTTGTAGCGAGCGGGATGGACGTTCGATTCCGGCGCGAACAGGGCCAGCACGGGCTTTTGCAGCACCGGGCCACGCGGCGTGAAGAAAAGCTCGGGGTCGCCGGTGATGAACGGCGCAGCCGGCACGCGCGGCACCGGTGCTGCCGGATCGTAGGGACGCAGCGTATTGGCCAGCTGCAGGGTCCTGTCCACCAGGAAGGCCCAGCTTTCACCATCGCGGGTTGCCTGGGCCGCCTCCTGATGGAAACGCTGCAAGTCGCCGTCCCGGACAGCGAACGAAGCCGCCAGCGTCCGCGCCATCACGGCCCGCTTGTCCACCTCCCGCTCAACCGCCAGGACGAGCGTGTCGCTCAGATGCTGAACCTGTTCCTGTGCAGCCGTGATCTCCTTGAGGTAGGTGAAGCGCGCCAGCAGGCTCAAGCCCAGAACGGCTGGCAGCCATAGGGCAAGAACAAGCACCAGAAGGCGTGTGCGGATATTCAAGGCGACCTGCCGGAATTATTGAAATAGGCGCTCTCCACAGCGCTGATGCGGGACTGTATGGAGGCCGGGTCGGCGTTGGGCCCCGCTGACGCCCAGGCATTGGAGAGATCGGCGCCCGTGGCATGGTAGCGGTTGGCCGCAGCCATCCGGCCCGGCCTTCCGGTACAGATCACCATCCACGGACCAGAGTGTCGGAAATTGCCGTTGCAGCTTCACCCGGCTTCTGCGACCTGGGCGTACAGCAGGCAGTCGATGACCTGTCCGTCCTTGTAAACGCTGCGCCGCAGCAATCCTTCCTGCTCGTAGCCGGCCTTTTGCAGCACCCGGACCGAAGCGGGATTCCAGGCCAGTACCGCGGCCTCCACCCGGCACAGCCCGTAGGCCTTCATGGCATGCGGCGTCACCGCGCGCACGGCGGCGGTGGCAATGCCGCGGCCCCAGAAAGGCTCGCCCAGCCAATAGCCGATGCGCGCCGATTTCGAATACACGCCTTCGCCCAGAATCAGGCCGATGCCGCCCGCGAGCGCGCCCTGGTATTCGATGGCCCAGTGCGTCAACGGCGCCTGCCGCGCCAGGAAATCGAACCAGCCTTCCGCGTCGGCCTCGGTATAGGGAAACGGAAACAGGTGCGTGAGGTTGCGCCAGATGCTGCGGTTGTCGGCCAGTCTCACCAGGGCGGCCTTGTCGGCGCGGCGCCACTCACGAATCAGGCATGGGTCGGCGGCAAGATGCATGGTCGGGCTCCAGTGCAGCCATTGTGGATGCCCACCTCGTCATAGGCCTTGCAGATCCGGACTGCGCGGGTGTGCCGGAGCGATCTCATTCGATCCGGCACATCGGCTTCAACGGTCGAGATAGTGGCGCTCGCTCTGCACGCGCAAGCGCTCGGCGGCCTGTTCGGGCGTGAGGTCGCGCTGCGCCTCGGCCAGCATCTCGAAGCCGACCATGAACTTGCGCACCGTGGCCGAGCGCAGCAGCGGCGGATAAAAGTGCGCGTGCAACTGCCAAGGCAGCGGATCGCGCTCGTCGAAGGGTGCGCCGTGCCAGCCCATCGAGTACGGAAACGGGCACTGGAACAGGTTGTCATAGCGTGTGGTGAGCCGCTTGAGCAGCAGTGCCAAGTCGGCGCGCTGCGCCGCGTCCAGCTGCGGCAGGCGCTGCACCGGGAAGCGCGGCAGCAGCAGGGTTTCGAAGGGCCAGGTGGCCCAGAAGGGCACCACGGCCAGCCAATGCTCGGTTTTCACCACCACGCGCTCGCCGGCGGACTCCTCGGCCGCAGCCACGTCCAGCAGCATGGGCCGGCCGTGGCGGGCAAAGTAGTCGCGCTGCTGCACATCCTCCGTGGCGGGCTCGTCGGGCACGAAGTCCGTGGCCCAGATCTGCCCGTGCGGGTGCGGTTGCGAGCACCCCATGAGCTCGCCCTTGTTCTCGAACACCTGCACCCAGGCGTAGCGCTGGCCCAGCTCGGCGCATTGCGCGCACCAGGTGTCCACCACGCCGGTGATGGCCTCCGGGCTCAGCTCGGGCAGCGTGCGGGCGTGGTCCGGCGAGAAGCACACCACGCGGCTGGTGCCGCGCGCGGGCTGCGCGCTGAACAGCGCATCGGTGGCCAGGGCGGGCGGCACGTCGGGCACCTCGGCCATCAGCGCCGCGTGGTCGTTGGTGAAGACGAAGGTGCCCCGGTAGTCCGGGTTGCGCTCGCCATTGACGCGCTGGTTGCCCGGGCAGAGATAGCAGCCCGGATCGTAGGACGGCAACCCGGCCGCCGCTGGGTCTTCTTGCCGGCCCTGCCAGGGCCGCTTGGCGCGGTGCGGGGATACAAGCACCCAGCGCCCGGTGAGCGGGTTGCGGCGGCGGTGCGGATGCTCGGTGGGGTCGAAAAGGTCGGTCATGCGGTGTAGCCCTCAGGGGTCATTTCCTGCCAGCGCCGGGTGTAGGCGCACTCGTCGCCAAGGCTGCGCCTGGCTTGCCAGCGGAGCATGTGCTGCGCCTGCAAAGGCGCCAGCCGGGCTGCTTGATCGTCGGGCGTTCGCCGGGCAGCGGCACCGCGCAGGCGTCAGACAGCCGCGTGGAGACGGTGGTATGAAAGCGGTGAATGGCAGGAACCGATCCAAAACGCTTTGGACTTGGTAAAAATTTCTCAGGCAGTTTCAGTTGTCTCTGGGTGGCGGCTTGGCTGGGTTTCGAGCCCTTGGGCCTCGATGTCAGGATGCGCTCACTGGCAGGAAAGCAGCTCGGCGGCATCCGGCCGGTGCAGCCAAGCTTGCCGGCCTACCGGGCAAGCCTGGCCGCCGCGAGACTCGACGCGCACGGCGTCACGCGTGGCCCTGCCGGTGCGCCAATCGGGTTTATGTCAACTTGGATGCGTGATCAACGGACTCGGCGCGAGGTCCTGCGTGGTGGGCCATACCGCGACCCCTGTGAGCAGGCACTGGCTTTCAGTGAATGCCGCGGGCGCGCCCGTCGATGTTCTGTCAGTCGATATACCGATGGACAGGCGCGAGGCAACGGGCAACATGCGTGTATACGATGTTCCGCTATTTCCGTGCCCTGGATCCCCGACGCAGTCTCGCCACCGCCGTAGCCTGGCTTGCAGTCGTCCTCTCGCTCGCGATTGCCCTGGCGTTGGTGGCGGTCGGCGACTACGCAGCCAACAGCATGCTGGCGCAGCGCGATGCGCTCATGAAGCGCTTCGCCGGCCAGGTGGCGGCCGATCTGGAGCGGGCGCTGATGCACCAGGCCCAGCCGGGTGGCGGCGCCCCGGTGCTGCCGTCCCAGGAGCGGCTGGCTGCACTCGTTCAGTCCGCGCGCCAACGCACGAAGCCCGATCCGCCCGCGCGGCTTCTGCTGCTGGACGAGCGCCACAACATCCTGTTTGGAAGCCCCTCGGGGACGTCGGAGCCATGGCTGCTGCCGGTGCTGCCCAGCGTGGCCATCGTGCCGGGCGAGGACGGTACGAGGATGGTCGTCGTGACGGCGCCGCGCGACGCGTCTTCACCCCTGGCCGCGCTCGGCCTGCAGGTGGCGGTCGTGCAGCCTGCCGAGGACCGCGGCCATGGCGGCAGCTTGCAGGAGAAGCTGACGGCGATCTCCATCCTGCTCAGCATCACGGCCGCGCTGGTGGGCGCGGCCTTCGCCCGTGGCCTCACGCGGCGGCTGGGCGAGCTGACGCTGCAGGTGCAGCGCGTCGCGCGGCAGGAGGCCGAGGGCATCGTCGAGCCCGCGGGACGGGACGAAGTGGCCGTGCTGGGGCGTGCCTTCAGCCGGCTGCTGCAGGCGCTGCGGCAGGAGCACGACGACCTCGACCAGTTGACGCAGGAATTGGAGCAGCGGGTGCAGGCGCGTACGCGCGAGGTGGAGCGCCTGGCGGCCGACAGCCGCTACGCAGCGGTGGTGCGCGAGCGGCTGCGGCTGGCGCGCGATCTGCACGACACGCTCGCGCACTCGATGATGGAAATGCTGCACGAGATACGCACGCTGCGCATGCTGCACGCGCGCGATCCGCAGCGCCTGGGTGCGGAGCTGGAGCGCGCCGAGGAGCTGGCGCGCCAGGGGATGAAGGAGGCGCGCGAAGCGGTGAGCCAGATGCGGCTGAACGCCGTGCGCGACCTGGGCCTTGGCGCGGCGCTGGCCGGCGCCGTGAACCGCTTCGTCGAGCGCACGGGGCTGGACGTGCGCTTCAGCGCCGATCCGCAGGCGGCGAGCTTTGCCGATCCGCGCGCGGAGACGCTGTTCCGCATCGCCGAGGAGACACTGCGCAACATCGGCCAGCACGCGCAGGCCCTGCACGTCGACGTGGCGCTGAAGGACCTGGGCGACGGCACCATCGAGCTGGCGATCAAGGACGACGGCGTGGGTTTCGACGTCGCGGAGCCGCATCCCGGGCACTACGGGCTGCTGGGCATGCAGGAACAGGCGCAGCTGGTCGACGCCGAGCTTGAGCTGCACAGCACACCCGGCGCTGGCACCACCGTGCGGCTGCGGCTGCGCGTCGGCCCGGAGATGCGCTCAGGCAACAACGGCGTGAAGCACGCCGCGCCCACGCCCTGAGCCGCAAGCCATGAGGATGAGCCTGATGCAAGGCATTGGAAACGGCGGGTCGGATGAGCGCCGCGCTGAAGGCAGCGGAGAGCCGGTGAACCCTGCGGGCGCCCTGCCCGCACGCCGGCGATCCGCCGTGCTCGTGCACTGGCCCGACGAGCTCACGCAAGAGGCGCCGCCGGGCCCGCGGTTCCGCTGGGGGCAGCTGGCGGTGGCGATGGTGTGCATGGCGACCATCGCCAACCTGCAGTACGGCTGGACGCTATTCGTCAATCCGTTCGCGGACCGGTTCGGCTGGAGCCATGCGGCGATCCAGGTCGCGTTCGCGGTCTTCGTCGTCACGCAGACGTGGTTCGTGCCGATCGAGGGTTACCTCGTCGACCGCTTCGGTCCGCGCCCGGTCGTGCTGGCCGGGGGGCTGCTGTGCGCGATCGGCTGGGTGATGAACGCCTTCGTCGACTCGCTGCCCTTGCTGTACGCGGCTGCCGCCATCAGCGGCACTGGCGCGGGCGCGGTCTACGGCACCTGCGTGGGCTGCGCCCTGAAATGGTTTCCCGACCGGCGCGGCCTCGCAGTGGGCCTGGTGGCGGCGAGCTTCGGCGCCGGCTCGGCACTGAGCATCGTGCCCATCTCGATGGTGATCGAGTCGCGGGGCTACGAAGCCGCCTTCCTGTACTTCGGCTTGGGCCAGGGGCTGCTGGTGATCGCGCTCGCACTCGGGCTGGAAGACCCGAACAAGTTGCTCAAGCAGATCCGTATCCCGCCCGTGCCCGAGCACCTGGGCCAGTCCCGGCGCGACTACACGCCCAGTGAGGTGCTGTGCCAGCCGACGTTCTGGGCGATGTACGCGATCTTCGTGCTGGTGGCCGCCGGCGGCCTGATGGCCACGGCGCAGCTCGCGCTCATCGCCCGCGACTTCAAGATCGACGACGCCCTGGTGAGCATCGCGGGGCTGGTGCTGCCCGCGCTCACCTTCGCGCTGGCGCTGGACCGCGTGCTCAACGGGCTCACGCGCCTCGTGTTCGGCTGGGTGTCGGACCGCATCGGCCGCGAGCAGACGATGGTGATCGCGTTCTCGCTGGAAGCCGCGGCCATCCTCGCGCTGTACGAGCTGGGGGCGCATCCGCTGGGCTTCGTGCTGCTCAGCGGCGCGCTGTTCTTTGCCTGGGGCGAGATCTACAGCCTGTTCCCGTCGATCTGCGCGGACACCTTCGGCTCCCGGTACGCGGCGGCCAATGCCGGCCTGCTCTACACGGCCAAGGGCGTAGCCTCCCTGGCGGTGCCGCTGTCGAGCGCGCTCGTCCTGGCCTTGCACGACTGGCACGCGGTCTTCCTGATCGCCTTCGGCATGAACGTGCTGGCGGTGCTGCTGGCGTGGTTCGTGCTGCGGCCGATGCGGCAGCGGCTGCTCGAACTGCCGCCGCGTTGAGCTATTCGACCCGGCGCTGGCGCAGCGCGATCACCGCCAGCTCGGTGCGGCTGCCGGCGTGCAGCTTCTCCATGATGCGGCTCACATAGTTCTTCACCGTGCCCTCGGCCAGGGACAGCATCGTGCCGATCTGCTTGTTGCTCTTGCCCTCGGCGATGAGCTGCAGCACGCTGTTTTCCTTTTCGGTCAGCAGCACGGCCGGGTCTTGGGGCTCCTCGCGCCGATGCTCCGGCGGCGGGGCCGTCGCGGCCATGCGGCGGAACTGGTCGAGCACCTTGCGTGCGATCTGCGGGGTCATGCGCGACTCGCCGCGGTGCACCGCCCGCACCGTTTCGATCACCTCCTGCTCGGTGGCGTCCTTGAGCAGGTAGGCCATCGCACCGGCCCGCACGGCGTCGAACACCGACTGCTCGGCTTCCAGTGTGGTGAGCACCAGCACACGTGTCTGGGGCAGCGAGGCAGTGATCTCGCGCGTGGCGCCCACGCCGCCCTTGCGCGGCATGTGCAGGTCCATCAGCACGACATCGGGCCGACGCTGCCTGGCCAGCTCGATGGCCTCGATGCCGTCGCCCGCCTCGCCCACGACTTCCATGTCGGGCTCCATGGACAGCATCAGCGCAAGACCGCGCCGCACCAGGGGCTGGTCGTCAACGATCAGCAGGCGGATGCGCTGGGCCGAGGTTCCTTCCGTACTCATGGAGGCCCATGTTAAGCGCGTCCCCGCAACCGTCCCGGCCGGCTGCATGTCAGGCAGCCTGCAACGCGCGTCGCTGCGGGCGGGTCAGGCGGCAGAAGGTCTCCGCCGACAGGTTCAGGAAGGACGCCACGTCCTTGTGCGGCAGCCGGTCGGCCAGGTCGGGATGCCGGCTGGAGAACTGGTGCACCCGGCTGGGCGCATCCAGCAGCAGCAGCCCGACCGCGTGCTCGACCATCGCCGCACTGATCTGCACCAGGCGTTCGTGGAAGCGCGTCTGCACGCGGGGATGGCGCTCCAGGAACGCGGCCCACTCGCCCATCGGCAGGCAGGCCACGAGCGAGCGCTTGGCGCAGACGACCGCGAAGCCGGAGCCGGTGTACTGGGTCCAGGCTTCATAGCCGGTTTCCATGTCCTGCTCCGCGGCGAAGCGCAGCGTCATCTCGCGGCCCTGGGCACTGCTGACCACGCGCTTGAGCAGGCCTTCGAGCACGAAGAACTGGTGCAGGTCGCGGCTGCCTTGCTCCAGCAGCCGCTCCCCACGTTGGCCTTCATGGACGCTGAGCAACCCGGCCAAGTCGGCGTGTGCCGCATCGTCCAGGCCCGCGAGCAGCGGGTGGGACTTCAGCTGACAGCCGATGGTTTTGCGCAGCGGATGGTTTGACAGCGGAAACTTCATGCAGAGCACTCTAGGTGCCCCATACGTAGATTTACGCTGCTGAACGTCACTGCTGCCGTGGGCCTTTCATCACGACTTTGCGGTGACGAAAGTCACGGGCGGGCCCAGGGAAAGCACGGGCTTTCGCCCGCGCAATTTCCCTGGTCCGCGATGCCTCACTCCACGGCCTTGACCATGTCCTCCACGACCTTCTTGGCGTCGCCGAAGACCATCATGGTCTTGTCCATGTAGAACAGCTCGTTGTCTAGGCCCGCGTAGCCCGCGGCCATCGAGCGCTTGTTCACGATCACGGTCTTGGCCTTGTAGGCCTCCAGGATCGGCATGCCGTAGATGGGGCTGCCCTTTTGCAGCGCGGCGGGGTTCACCACGTCGTTGGCGCCCAGGATGATGGCCACGTCGGCCTGGCCGAACTCGCCGTTGATGTCCTCCATCTCGAAGACCTGGTCGTAGGGCACCTCGGCTTCGGCCAGCAGCACGTTCATGTGCCCGG
>NZ_AUMO01000037.1 GCF_000430725.1 Azohydromonas australica DSM 1124 | reverse complement strand
CTGGGCGCGCTGCTGGAGGCGCTGGTGCTGCGCCGCCTGTACCGGCGCAGCGAGCTGGAGCAGGTGCTCTTCACCATCGGGCTGAGCTTCTTCCTTGTGGCCACGGTCAACCTGCTGTTCGGCAACCAGGTACAGCTCATCCCGCTGCCGCCGCTGCTGGCCGGCTCGGTGGACCTGGGGGTGCGTACGCTGCCGGCGCAGCGGGTGCTGGTGATCGTCGCCGGCGCCGCCGTGGCGCTGGGAAGCTGGCTGCTGCTCACGCGCACGCGTTTGGGCATCTGGCTGCGCGCGGCCGTGGACAACAGCGGCACCGCCGCGGCGCTGGGCATCCGAATCCAGCTCGTCTATGGCCTGGCTTTCGCCTTCGGCGTCGGCCTGGCCGCGCTGGGTGGCGTGCTCGGGGCCGAGCTCATGCCGCTGGAGCCGCACTACGCGCTGAAGTACCTGGTGGTGGTGCTGGTGGTCGTGGCAGTGGGCGGCATGGGCAGCATTCCGGGGTCCCTGGCCGCGGCGCTGCTCCTGGGCAGCATCGAGACCGCCAGCAAGTACCTCGCCTCCGAGTGGGGCAGCCTCTTTTTCTTCGTGGCCATGGCGCTGCTGCTGGCCTGGCGCCCGCACGGGCTGCTGCGGCGCTGAACTCCTCCTCCATCATGACAACCACACCTGCTTCTGCCGGCGTGCGCGCGCCGCTGCGCGGCGCCGCCTGGCGCCACTGTGCCCTCATCGCTGCCGTCGGCGCGGCGGCCTGCCTGGCTTTCCCGGACCAGCTGGGGCTGCTCAGCCGCATTGCCATCATGGCGCTGTTCGTGCTGTCGCTGGACCTGCTGGTGGGCTATGCGGGCCTGGCCACGCTGGGCCACGCGGCGCTCTTCGGCGCCGGTGCCTACGCCGCGGGCATCACCGCGCTGCGCTGGAGCGCCGACCCGTTGCTGGGCCTGGCCGTAGGCGCCGGCGCCGGGTCAGCGCTGGCCGCACTCTCGGCCCTGCTGCTGCTGCGCTACCAGGGCTTCACGTTCCTGATGCTGACGGTGGCTATCGCCTCCATCGTGCAGAACCTGGCCAGCAAGTACCGTGAGTGGACCGGCGGCGACGACGGCCTCTCGGGCTACCTGATGCAGCCGCTGCTGGGGCTGGAATTCGACTTCGAGGGGCGGCTGGCCTTCTGGTATGCGCTGGTGGTGCTGGTGCTGGGCTACTGGCTGGCGCGCCGGCTGGTGGACTCGCCCTTCGGCCTCTCGGTGCAGGGCATCCACCAGAGCCGCGCCCGCATGGCGGCGCTGGGCACGCCGGTGTGGCGCCAGCTCTTCGTCGTCTACACGGTGGCCGGCACGCTGGCCGGCGTGGCCGGCGCGCTGTCGGCGCAGGTCAACACCATCGTCGGCCTGGACAGCCTGGGCTTCGCACTCTCGGCCGAGGCGCTGGTGATGCTGGTGCTCGGCGGCGCCGGGCGGCTCTACGGGGCGCTCATCGGCGCAGCCGTCTTCATGGTGCTGCACCACACCGCGGCCGCCATCAATCCGTACCACTGGCTGTTCGTGGTCGGCGGGGTGCTGATGCTGGTGGTGCTGCTACCCCGTGAGCGCATCGCCTGCTGGTTCCTGGCGCCCCTGCAGCGCCTGTGGCCACGCCGCACGCCCACGGCCCCGGACGCCAAGGAGCGCCACGCATGAATGCCACCACCCAACCCGTGCTGCAGGTCCAGCAGCTGGACAAGCGCTTCGGCGGCCTGCACGTCACGCGGCAGGTCTCGATGGCGCTGAACCGGGGCGAGCGCGTGGCGCTCATCGGCCCCAACGGCGCCGGCAAGACCACGCTGGTCAACCAGATCAGCGGTGTGCTCCAGCCCGGCTCGGGCCGCATCGAGCTCGACGGCCGCGACGTCACGCCGCTGACGCAGGCACAGCGGGTACGCGCGGGCCTGGCGCGCACGTTCCAGATCACCACGCTGCCCATGGCCCTGACCGTGCAGCACCAGGTGGAGATGGCGCTGCACCAGCGCGAGGGCCTGGCACACCGTGCCTGGCGCTCCATCGACGGCTATCCCCGGGTGCGCGAGGAAGCGCTGCAGATCCTGGGCGATCTGAAGCTCGGTCACCTGGCCGCGCACACGCCGGCCTCGCTGGCCTACGGCGAGCAGCGCCTGGTGGAGCTGGCCCTGGCACTGGCGCTGCGCCCGCGCGTGCTGCTGCTGGACGAGCCCATGGCCGGTGTGCCGCGCGGCGAGGGCCACACGGTGCTGCAGGCGCTCGACCGGCTGCCGCCAGAGCTGGCCGTGCTGATCATCGAGCACGACATGGACCTGGTCTTCCGCTTTGCCCACCGCATCGTCGTGCTGGCCGAGGGCGCCGTGCTGGCGCAGGGAACGCCTGACGAGATCCGCCGCCATCCCGTCGTGCGGGCGGCTTACCTGGGACGCGAGGCATGAGCATGCTGCTGGAGATGCACGAGGTCGTCGCGGGCTATGGCCCACTGACGGTACTGAATCACCTGAACCTGTCGCTGGCGGCAGCCAGCCGCACGGCCCTGGTGGGCCGCAACGGCGTGGGCAAGTCCACCACGCTCAAGGCCATCATGGGCCTGGCCGAAGTGCGCGCTGGCCGCGTCGTGTTCGACGGCCGGGACATCACCCGGCTGTCTGCACACCAGCGCGCCCAGCTGGGCCTGGGCTACGTGCCGCAGACGCGCGACATCTTCGCGTCGCTCAGCGTCGAGGAGAACCTGATCGCAGGACTCAAGCGCCGTCCGCGCAGCGCGCTGGAGGAGGCCTATACGCTGTTTCCCCGCCTGAAGGAGCGGCGGCGCAATGCGGGCAACCACCTCTCCGGCGGCGAGCAGCAGATGCTGTCGGTGGCGCGCGCGCTGCTGGGCCAGCCCCGGCTGCTGCTGCTCGACGAGCCGCTGGAGGGGCTCTCGCCCCTGATCCGGCAGGAACTGCTGCAGGCCTTCAAGGCGCTGACGGCGGATGGGAAGCTGTCCGTTGTCATCGTCGAGCAGCAGGTGCACGAGGCACTGGGCTTCGCGCGGGACGCGCTGATCATGGACCACGGCAGCATCGTCCACGCCGGCGGCAGCCAGGAGCTGCTGCAAAGCCCCGACATCCTCGATCGCCACGTCGGCGTCGCTGTCACCTGAGCAGCAGGCCCGCTGGCGTTTGCGCCGCGCGCCCATGGCCGCGCGGCACGCCAACCCTTGGGCCATGGCTGCTGACTGCAGCCCAACGCAGCGGGCGCTCCCGTACCGCCGGGTTGCGGCGCAACGGTGAAGCGCATCCATTTGCTACTCCCTTTGGAGGGGATGATGAAGAAGAAGACCACCCTGGCCACCTTGCTGGCTGCCCTGGCTGGCGCGGCGCAAGCCCAGAGCCCCGGCCCCAGCGTGCAGCTCTATGGCCTGATCGACGTCGCCGTGGAGCACCTGAACCACGTGGCCCCCACCGGTGGCTCGCTCACGCGCATGCCTGGCATCACGGCCTCGCTGCCCTCGCGCTGGGGCCTGCGTGGCAGCGAGGATCTCGGCGGCGGGTTGCGCGGCGTTTTCGTGCTGGAGTCCGGCTTCGGCCCCGACACCGGCGGCTCGAATCAGGCGGGGCGGCTGTTCGGGCGGCAGGCCTACGTCGGGCTGTCCAGCCCGACGCTGGGAACGGTGTCGCTGGGACGGCAGTACAGCATGTACTTCCTGTCCATGCTGGATGCCGGCATCCTGGGGCCCAACCTCTTCGGCACGGGCTCGCTGGACCCCTACATCCCGCAGGCTCGCTTTGACAACACGGTCGCCTGGCAGGGCCGCTGGGGGCCTTGGAGCGCCGGCGCCAACTACAGCCTGGGCCGCGACGTGGCCGCCGCGCCTGCGGGCGCCGGCTGCGGCGGCGAGAGCGCCGCCGATGCACAGGCCTGCCGCGCCGCCTCGGCCATGCTCAAGTACGACACCGCTGCCTGGGGCGCCGCCTTTGCCTGGGATCGCCAACGCGGCGGCGCCAATGCCGCGGCGGGCTTGACTTCAAGCGATCTCACGGACGAGCGCCTGTTCCTCACGGCCTACGCCAAGCTCGGTGCCTGGAAGGTCGGCGCGGGCTGGATCCGGCGTGACAACGAGGGCACCACGGCCGTCGCACGGCGCAGCAACCTCGGCTACGTCGAAGCGGCCTACGCGATCACGCCGGCCTTCTCGCTGGAAGGACAGATCGCCAAGCTGGACTACCGCGGCAGCCCGGCGCAGGCCACGCTGCTGGCGCTGCGCGGCACCTACGCGCTGTCCAAGCGCACCGCGGCCTACGTCACGGCCGCTCGCATCGACAACGACGGCCCGCTGGCGTTGTCGGTGAGCAGCGGCGCTCCCGGGGGAGTGCCGGTGCCCGGCGGCTCGCAGACCGGCGTGGCCCTGGGCGTGCGGCACGCATTCTGATCCGCGGCGCGCCTTGATTTCCCGGCCCGCTCAGATACCGCCAGCAGCCATCCCGAAGCTCTGGTGCATCGGGATGGCAACCAGCACGGGCCAAGGCACCCTGCGCGCGGTACTCCGCGGCTGCGGGACCGCCATCGGAGCTCCCGGGAAAGGGCACAGAGGAAGCGGCCCTGTGCCCTGCCCAGCTCCCGTGGGGCAAGCACTACCTGCTGCCTGACAGCGCCGCGAGCGCTGCACGAGCGGCTGCATCTTCTTTGGCGCAATGGAGAACGGTGGCCCCGCACAGGTCGGGTAACCGATCTCGGGTTACGCATGCACGGCATGCGAGGCGTGCAAACCCCCGCATGGGCATGCTCCAGGCCGAACCGGATCAGCACATGCCAGAACGTCGTAGGGAAACCGCCAATAAGTTGATAAATCAAAAAGTAGAAGAATCATATATATCTTGGCTGCCTGGCGTTCCAGCCGGGTGATGAGCATCAACAGGAGACCCGATGAACGAGACCGCAGCTGTTCCCGAGCTGGACATCGATCCTTACGCGCCGGAGAACCTTCTCCATCCCTACCCGATGCATGAGCGCATGCGCGAGGCCGGCGCGGTGGTGCGCCTGTCGCCCTACCCGAGCGTGATGGCCTGTGCACGGCATGAGCAGGTCCACGCGGTGCTGAACGACCATGCCACGTTCATCTCCTCCGCCGGTGTGGGTCTGACGAACTTCCGCACCGAGAAGCCCTTCCGGCCGCCCAGCCTGATCCTGGAGGCCGACCCGCCACACCACACGGCCACGCGAGCGATCCTCTCGCGCATCCTCAGTCCCAAGACGGTGATGCAGATCCGCGCCACCTTCGCGGCCGAGGCCGATGCGCTCGTCGAGCGCTGCGTGGCCAAGGGCGAGATCGACGGCATCCACGATCTCGCGCAGCCCTACCCGCTCAAGGTGTTTCCGGACGCCGTGGGCCTGGACGGCGAGGGCCGCGAGAACCTGCTGCTCTACGGCGACCTGGTCTTCAACTCCATGGGGCCGAGAAACGAGCTGCTGGCCAGGTCGGCCGAGCGCGTGGGCCCGGTGACGCAGTGGATCATGGATCACTGCCAGCGCGCGCAGTTGCGCCCCGGCGGCTTCGGCGACCAGATCTACCAGGCCGCCGAGGCCGGCGAGATCACGATGGAGCAGGCGCCGATGCTGGTGCGCTCGTTCCTGTCAGCCGGCGTGGACACGACCATCAACGGCATCGGCAACGCGCTCTACAGTCTGGCCCAGCATCCCGGCGAGTACGCCCGGCTGCACGGCGACCCGGCGCTGGCGCGACCGGCCTTCGAGGAGGCGCTGCGCTGGGAGTCCACCGCCCAGACCTTCTACCGCACCGCCGTGCGCGCCACGGAGATCGCCGGCGTGCCGGTGCAGGAGAACACCAAGGTGCTGTGCATGCTCGCCGCGGCCAACCGCGACCCGCGCAAGTGGCCTGACCCGGACCGTTACGACATCACCCGCCGCCCCGTGGGCCACATGGCGTTCGGCTCCGGCATCCACGGCTGCGTGGGCCAGGCCATCGCGCGGCTCGAAGGCGAAGTGGTCCTCTCGGCCCTGGCCCGGCGCGTCAAGCGCATCGAGCTCACGGGCGAGCCCACGCGGCGCCTGAACAACACGCTGCGCGCGCTGGAGACGCTGCCGCTGCGCCTCATCCCTGCCTGAACCCGAAAGACGACCATGCCTCAAGTCACGTTCATCCATCCCGACGGCCGCCAGCAGCCCGTGCAGGCGGTCGAGGGCGCCAGCGTCATGCAAGTTGCCACCGGCGCAGGCATCGCCGGCATCGTGGCCGAATGCGGCGGCTCGGCGATGTGCGCCACTTGCCACGTGTACGTCGAGCCGGTGTGGCTGGCACGGCTGGAGCCGCCTCTGGCCAACGAGCTGGAAATGCTCGAATGCACGGCCGACGAGCGCCGGCCCGAGAGCCGGCTGTCTTGCCAGATCAAGCTCAGCGCCGCACTGGACGGGCTGGTGGTGCGCCTGCCGCAGCGGCAGCAATAGGGCGTGACCGCATGGAGGCCTCCAACCTCGATGCGAGCCAGCGGTGCGAGGCGGCGCCAGGGCCAGCGCAGGTGGACCTCGACGCCTACGTCCCAGCCTACCTGACGTGGATCGCCAACAAGCTCTCGCGCGGCGCCTCGCAGCACTACCTGGCTTTCTCTGGCGTGGGCATCGAGATCTGGCGCTGCCTGGTGCTGCTTGCCACGCAGGACAGGGTCTCGGCGCAGCAGGTGTCCCGGGTCATCGGCATGGACAAGGCAGCGGTGAGCCGCTGCTTCAAGGAAATGCAATCACGCGGTCTGATCACGCTGGGGCTGGACGCCAGCGATGGCCGCCTGCGCGTTGCCACGCTCACCCCCAAGGGTCGCGCGCTGCATGACCTGCTCCTTGGCGTTGCCCTGGAGCGTGAACGGGCCTTCCTGTCGGTGCTGAGCAGACCGGAGCAACAGGCGCTGCTGGCGCTGCTCAGGCGCTTGCATGACAACCTGTCCGAGGTGGAGGTGGCCACCCAGCGCTACGTCGAGCAGCATGTTGCGCCGGCTGCGGCTGATGAAGTCCCGACATTTGCAGGAGATGGACATGGATGAACTGGACCCCATCGTTGTCGTGGGTGGCGGGCATGCCGGCGTGCAGGTGTGCGCAGGCTTGGCCGCGTTGGGGCAAGGCGCTCGCGTGCACCTGGTGTGCGAGGAGACATGGCTGCCCTACCAGCGCCCACCGCTGTCGAAGTCGTTTCTGAAAAATGGCCAGGAGCCGTTGCAGGAACACCGCGCCAAGTCCTGGTTTGACGAGTCCGGCATCACGGTTCACCGAGCCGACGCGGCCGTGGCCATCGCCCGTGCGCGACGTCGCCTGCTGCTGCACTCCGGGCAGGAACTTCCCTATGGCCGGCTCGTGCTGGCCACCGGCACGCGCGCGCGGCAGTTGCCCCATCTGCACGCCGACCTCGACAACGTTGCAGTGCTGCGCAATGCCGACGATGCGCAGCGCCTGCGCATGCTGCTGGCCGCTTCGGCACATGTCACCGTGCTGGGCGGCGGCTTCATTGGCCTGGAGGTCGCAGCGACCGCGCGTGCGCTGGGCAAAGCGGTGACGGTGCTCGAATCAGCGCCGCGGCTGCTGATGCGCTCAGTGTCGCCAGAGTTGGCGCAGCACGTGCTGGACACGCACCGCGCCGCAGGCATCGAGGTGCGCCTGGGCGTGGCGGTCGGCCACTTCGAAACCGAGGGCGCGCGACTGATAGGGCTGGCCGCGGATGGGGTGCGGCAGGAGGTGGACCTGCTCGTGCTGGGCATCGGTGCCGTGCCGGAGCACCAACTGGCCAGTGATGCGGGTCTGGAATGCGAGAACGGCATCGTCGTGGACGAGCACATGCGCACCAGTGACCCGGCCATCCTGGCCGTGGGCGACTGCACGAGCTTTCCTGAGCCCACCAGCGGCCGGCGGTTGCGGCTGGAGTCGGTGCAGAACGCCAACGACCAGGCGCGTGCTGCCGTGGCGACGCTCACCGGCGCACAGCAGCCCTACCGGGCGCTGCCGTGGTTCTGGTCCGAGCAGGGCAGCCTGCGCTTGCAGATGGCTGGGCTGATGCCGGCTGACGGAATTCGCCTGCGTCGCCCTGGCGCCAGCGAAGCCAGCTTCTCGCTCCTGCACTACGCCGGAGGTCGCCTGACGTGCGTGGAGTCGGTCAACGCGCCGCTGGACCACATGGCCGCACGCAAGCTGCTCGAGGCCGGTAGCAATCCCGATCCTGAAATGGCCTGCGATCCATCGAAGCCATTGAAGTCGTTTCTCTAGCAACAAACATCAGTTGACGTATACGGACCTTGTCGGGCCTGAGGAATAGCGGGCCCGGACCTGCGTCGAAATCGATTCAGCGCTCAAATGGACAACAGTCTCGGAAATGTTGGGCCGCTGGCATGCAACAAGCAGCAGCGAGTTATCCAAGGCGAGTTTCGTTTCCAAGTACATCGTTTTCACGATCGATGCCTATCAACCTCGAGATGCGCACGGGAACGCTCGCAAGCTTCTCGACGTCATGCAGCAGGTTGCGGTCCGCCATGGTAGCCCTCGCGCGCAACCTGACGTACTCGGCCCACGATGCAAGGATGAACCGCTCGACAAAGACGCCCTCTTCCCCCAAGTTGCGAAAGACGCGCCAACTGATGGCCCCATTGCGGCGGCGTACCGGCTCAAGGGTGTGAATGGCGCGAAGAAACGCCTCGCGATGCTCGACATCGACCCGGTATTCGAGCTGGATCAGCACCGGGCCATCCTTTGGTCCGGGCTCGACGGCAATGGCCAGCTCCGGCAACTGTGCCCCCGGAGTGACAGCAGCCTTGTCACCCATAGCGACCCGTGCGCGGCGGCTGATGGCGAGCAGCAAGAGCATGGTGACGGCGGAGCTCACCAGCGCGGCTTGAGTTCCGGCTGCCGAGGCCACGGCACCCCACAATGCGCTGCCGAGCGCAAGACTCGCCTGGTTAGAGACCAGATTCACTGACACGGCCCGCGCTCGAACCCAGGCCGGCGCGCTGCTCTGGGTTCCGGCCGAGAGGCTCGCCAGCACGCACACCCATGCCGTGCCGCCGACGAAAGCCGCCAGGATCGCCACGGCAACGACATCGACGACAGCCAGCAAGGCGATTGCGCCTATCCACAGCATCGTTCCGGCCGTCACGACAACGTTCAGCGATCTACGCTGCAGCTGTCCAGGAATGGCCAGTGCTCCAGCAATTGCACCGGCGCCAAAACCAGCCGACAGCAGTCCGAAGCCGCCGGCACCGAGCTGCAGCTGGTCGCGTGCTATCACGGGAAGCAGCGCCCAGAACGCGGCAGCGCACAGGCTGAAACTGACATTACGAGCCACCAGCGAGCGCATGGCCGGCGAATGTCGTGCGAAGCGCAGGCCGCTCAAGACGCCTGACAACACGGTCTCCGGAACCCCAGGCAGCGTGCGCTCGCGCTTCCTTATTCGATAGACCGCGACGACCATCAGTATGAAGAAAAGCGCGCTGGTCACCAGGGCGCTGCCCGAGCCGAGCCAGGCAGCAATACCTCCGGCGAGTGCGGGCCCGATCGCGCGTGCGACGTTGAAGGCCACCGCACCCAAGGCCACGGCGCGCGGCAGATCTTCCCTTGACACGAGATCGTTGATGGTCGCTGCCTGTGCCGGAAGGTACAAGCTCAGGCCGGTTCCGACCAGAAAGGTGAGAGCCAGCAGCAGGATCGGGCCGACAAATCCGGCGAGCGTTGCTGCGCCCAGGATGACGGTAGACGCCAGCAACAGGCATTGCGTGGCCAGGATGAGCCGGCGTCGGTCCACGATGTCTGCCAGCGCGCCGGCAATCAATCCGAACAAAAGGGCGGGCGCGGTGCTGGCCGTCTGCACCAGGGCCACCATCAGCTGGGACGGCGTCAGCGTTGCCATCACCCAGGAGGCAATGGTCGTCTGCATCGTGTAGCCGAGTGCCGTTCCTATGGAGCCGAGATAGAACAGTCGGAACTGAGCATGCCGCAGCGGTGATGCCTCGAACAACCGCGACGCTGAAGAGGCCAGGGATGCTTTCACGCAAGGAGTCTAACCACCGCACGAACGGCGGTCGTGCTGGCGGACGGGATTGCCAAGGTTGTAGTGGCCGGGCAAAAGCGGCAAATGGAGGCACAAGCCAGGGCGCGGGCCAGGGCCGAGACGAGATCGCACTGAAGGCCCATAGGGGTAGGCCAGCGATTGCCCGGGATGCATTGAAGTGCCGATGCCTGGTAATTGCGCGTCAGCGCATCAATGCGCCGGTGCGCTGTCGATGATCTCCACGAGGTCCCAAGCCTGGATGGCTTTGGTTGGCGCGTGGTCCGTTACGGCAATGCCGATACGGCTGACACGCGTCATCACGCGCAGTTCGCCAATCCCCATGTTCAGCATGACGTCGGCCACCAGGGCGCCGGGGAGGCCTTGCGGGCCCATCTCGATCACGGCCGAGCTCAGCACGGAGCAAGCCGTCCCGGGCGCCGTGGAGCTGGGCTCGGCCATGAGCGCACTTGTTGGACTGGGATCTCCCGGCCGAGAATTTCCAATGAGGTTAGCTTGCGTGCCATGGTCCTGGGCGTCGGCTGCGAGAACGCGTAGGCGGCGGCATCGCCGGCGCCGCGGCCACGAGCGCCTGCACCGCCTCGATGCCGTTGGGATCGTGGTTGCAGCTTACGGAAATGCGCCGCACCGTACCGTCGGCGGCTGGCACGTGGTCTACCTCGACGGTCAGCAGCGGATCGAGGTCGGCAGCGGCGTCGCGCAGCCGCTGCACGATCCGGCCGATGCGCTGCAGGCCCTCCTGGAGTCCCTGGTCGGTGAGCGATGCATCCAGCAACTTGCACAGCGTTGCCCCGCCGTCCACCACGATCTGCCAAAAGTCGCGTGCCTTGCCTTGGTCCATGGCCTGTTACCGTGGTGAGGGGTTGAGTCCGAGCCACCGGTCGTTCGCCTACGGGGGCGATGATGCCTGCGGATGCATGGCACGCTCGTGGCATGCCTGACGCCTTCGATCCCCAGCCACCGCAGCAGTTGCGTGCCTTCTATGACCGGTTCTCGGCGCGGTATCAGGCGCCTGGCGTGCGCCTGTCCGGCTTCAGGTTGAGGTGGATCGCCTACCGCAGCGAGGAACTGGACAAGGGCATCGAGCGCGCGGTGCTGGACCTGGCCTGGGGCGAAGAGAACGTCACCCGGCAAGTCCAGTTCGTCGCGCGCGCCCTTGAGGAAGTCCAGGGAGCATGCGTCTTGAGCTTCGTGGAGGTCGGGTGCAAGCGGATGCTGTGGGGCGCAGGCGATGAGCTGCTGACGCCAGCGGTGCTGCGGATTTCGATGTGGCGCACCGATCACCCGTGCGGGCTGATTGGCCGCATCGAGCTCGATGCCGAGGGCCGGCCCACGGGGGCGGCGCAGCCGCCGTCGCCGCTGGTGCGCATGGGCGGCTGAATCCATGGCCTGGCGAGGAGGTACGTGTCAGGACGGCGCTCAACGGGTGCGGACCAAGAAAATGGCCGCCACGTCCGGTCAGTTGTGGCCGCATTGGCGGTGGCGGTGAAAGCCCGGCCACGCAAGGATTCAGACCTTGACGTCCGCCCACGGCTGCGCAACCCGTGAGTTGCTTCGAGCCGGACGGCATTTGCGCCGAAGTCGAACTCTGCCGCCATGTGCAGCCGCTGCACGTCCTGCAGCGCCACCTGCAGCGGTCCGACCCGCACCGCCGATCTGCTGCTGTGTGCTTGAAGCGCTACCTGTACCGGGCGGCCGTGATGAACTGGCTGAAGGTCTCGCACCAGACGATGACGGCGCTGTATCGCGCGACGTCGATCGTGGGCGGCACCTGGACGATGAAGTTCTCGAAGGTTTTCACGTCCCCGACGCGGACCATGCGTGACTTGAGGCGCTGGAAGTCGGCTTGCGTTTCCACGAACTCCGGCGACAGGTAGAGCTTGTAGTCCGGCCCGGGTGCGAGCTTGCCGGCCAGCGTGACGGCCCTGGGGCCCACCGTCACCTCGCCCTCGCCCCAGTGCAGGGCGTCGCTGTCCTGCAACTCGCGGCGGAACCGGCCCTTGAAGGCGCCCGTCGCCGACAGCGCCCCGATCTCGGCGGACGAGGGCGCGGGCGGCGCGATCAGGATGGGCAGCAGATACACGCCCAGCGCGAAACCTGTGCCCAGGCATAGGAGGTGCGTAAAGACCAGGAGCAGGCGCTTCATTGGGCACATTGTGCGCATCGCGTCGCAGGGTGGCGTTGGTTTTCACGCTGGCCGGATGCCTGATGTTCGGCCTGGGCTACGGTGGCAGGCCTGGCCGAGAGGAGGGAGCAGCGGAGCCAAACGCACAACATACCTGTAATCGATCTACCAACCCCTTCTCCCTCCCCACTTCCCCCTGATCGCCCTTTCTTCTCCTCCC
This sequence comes from Azohydromonas australica DSM 1124, assembly GCF_000430725.1. Lineage (GTDB taxonomy): Bacteria > Pseudomonadota > Gammaproteobacteria > Burkholderiales > Burkholderiaceae_C > Azohydromonas > Azohydromonas australica. The sequence goes on along the minus strand of NZ_AUMO01000037.1, from coordinate 160,963 downwards.
CCCACCTCCCACCGCCGAGAACGCGCAAACAAAGACAAGGCTGGGCAGGGAAGCTGTCTTCCCCTGACTTCCCCCCAAAGGCACGGCGCGCGCAGGAGAAACAGGGCTTTCTATCACCCCGCTCAAACAGCGCGAAGCCGGACAGAAAAAACGGCTCCCCCTGCTCCACCCTTCAACAGCGCGGCCGGAACAAGGAGGTAGCGGAATGTTTGGGCTGTGGCCCGGTATGTTGTGAAACAGGGCTGCCTAAGATCGCAAAAAGGTACGAGGTACGAGGCTGAGCCCAGATCAAACCATGAGGGTCTGGCAATGCGGTGATAGCCTTTGATGCCCGAAGCCGAGACTCAACGGTTGATTCGATAATCCTTCACTACCGCACCCAGCTTCGAGCCGGCATTCACCATTGTGTGTCGGACCCAGATGCTCTTGCTTTCGAGCCGACGAAGATGGCCGCGGCGAAGATGCATTCTTGGAGACGCATGGGTGCCTTTTTCGCCTGCAACCGTAGCGACAGCATGGGTCTGCGGTTCAGCGCTCAGCTGAAGCACCTTGTATGAAAAGAAAGGCTGCTTGCCGCGTGCAATCCTCTTCCTGTTGATGACGGGCTCAGCCCGCATGTCCACAGTGGTGACATTTGCACAATTGAGGACGCTGCATGCCTGGATCATCATGGTGACCTCGTCGCTTGCATTCAATATGATATTGGCTGTCGCTTTATCCCTGCTGCCAAACGCGTAGGCTAGTTGCTCCACCATTTCTGGCAAAACCTCGAATGGCTCTGCCAGGTATTCATTGGCGCTCGCCTTTGCTTCACCATTTTGAACTCTTGTTTCCTTGGCAATCAAGGAACCGGGCAGTTTCGGTTCAAAGGTTGCCTTGCGGATGAAGTTGCTGTGCGGGATGAACAGTCCACCAGCGCCAACCATCCATTGCCTATGGTCGTCGCTGTAATAGACGGGAAGCACGAAGACCCCGCCGTCGGGATAATATTCGAGCCAGTCGTTGCTGCCCGGGAAAACCTCGTTGGCTGGATCAGACTCCCAACACAATGCGATCCGTCTGGTGGACAAGGCTTCCGCAAACTCTCCCATTCTCAGACATACGTTTTCCTTTTCCCAAGGAGCCTCGAATGCGACACAAGGATAAGGCAAGCGCGCCATGTCCAGGTGGGCTTGCCTGAAATCCTCGGGATCAATCAATTCGCAGCAATTGGGAAGCAAAAACTTGATGCTGTTGCGAAGCATCGAGATAACGGTTTGGATGGCCCTTGATGACCGCGGCGCCGTGAATTTCGTGGCTTTTGACAGTTCCTTCAAATCCTCGATAGCGTGCGCGCAGTAGTTGAAGACTTGAACTCGCTCCATTGTCAATCTCCTTCACGAGAACTTCCTGAAGTCCGCCAGAGATTGCAATCCCGAGGCGCAATCGTTTCCGCGGGGACGTCACTTCACGTAAGCCGAGGTCCACAGGACCAAGCCGAAAACTGCCGCGTAGAAGGCCCACTTCGCGAGACGCACGGTCAGGAACTGGTATGGGCCACGCTGGGCCTCGTGGCGCACCCAGACCAGCCCCGGAAACCAAAACACACGCGTGCGCCCTCGGTCGATGCCCTGCGCGTCATCGAGAGCCCACTGCAGCCGGCGCACGCCCCAGACGAACACCAAGAGCATGAACAGCAGGAGGATGCCGCCCATGCGGTCGTTGGAGTGCAGCAGCCATGCCAGCACCGCCACGGGCCAGCCAACGGCGTCGAGCACCGCCAGACGATGACGCATCTCGGCTCGCATGGCTTCTTTCTCCAGGGCCTGAGTTTTACCGCGCTCGGCTCGGCGCCGCTTGCTCCCGCTGCGGCTGGATGTGAACCTGGCGCTGGCGCTGGGCATTCATGTCGTACACCTGCGCCGTCGGGTATCCCTTGCCCAGCGCCGCCTGCTTATCCAGCCACTCCCCACCCCGGGCCATCAAGGTGGCCATCTTCTCGGGCGGAGTGTTCTGCGATTTCAGGTACGCCTCAAGAACCCCAAGAGCCTGCGCCCGGCTGTACCGGTCCGCCTCGGACAGTTCCGTCGGCTTCACCGGCTGGCGCGCCTGCTGTTGCGCCGGCGGCTGGCGCGCCGCGTCCGGTTCCTGGCCGAGCTCAACTCGGTTGACCTGCTGGTCCTTGATGCGTTCCTGCAGCCTGACCAGATCGGCCCGGGTCGGTTCGTAGCCCACCGACTTCAAGCCACGTACCGCCGCCTCCATCCATGCCGCGGCGCGGAATGGCTCCGTGCCTTTGAGCTGCACTGTCTTCCAGCCCTTGGCCTCGGCAAGATCGACCATCGCACGCGCGACCTCGGGCTCATTGCGGTCCGTGGTGACCGTCTTCTCGCGGTCGACGAAAGCCACGCGTTGCTGTTCGCTGCGGAATCGGTACTCGCCGGCATTGATGGTGAAGCGCTGCGCCAGGGATGCCAGCAGCTCCTGCCGGCGCTTCTCGGCGGCAGCTTTCCCTGCATCTTCGGCTGGGACGGGTTGGCTGCTTGGCACCGGCTGCTGATCTTGGGTCTGCGCGGCTGGCGCTGCCTGGCGAGCAGGTGCTTCTTGCTGCTTCGCAGCCTTCTGAGGCGCAGGTGCTTCCGGCTGGTGCACCCGGGTAGGCCCGTCGTAGCGTTCAATGCTGTTTACGACGGGCGCAGCGCTTTGGCCTGGTGCCAGTGTCTCCTGGCCAGCTTCAGGTGAGGCATTTTGGGAAGGTGCTGGTGCCGTGGTTTCCTGCTCGGGCAAGGGTGAGCGTTTCTGTGATTCCTGCACTGGCGCCACCTCCGGTGATGGCTTTGTGGCGGCGACCTGTTCCACGACCTCCCGTGCCACCGCCTGTGTGGCACCCTCCACTACCGCCTGCTTCGCTACCTGATCCGGCTGGGACGAGAGATTTTGCGTAGGCCGGGGCTCACCGGCCGGCAGTTGCAGCTGGTCTCCACGCAGCGAGCCATTGCGACCCCTGGCTCCCAGCAGATGCTTGGCCGGCGACGCGCCGAGGTGGTCAGCCAGGTCTTCCTTCCGCAGCGCCGGATGTTTGCCCAGCAACTTTTCTCCTGCCCCATAAGCAGCGACCTCGTAGCGCAGGCCTGCGGGCGTCTGCTTCTTGGCAAATGCCAGCCTCTCCACCGGCAGCCCGTTGATCTCCATCTGCCGTCCCGTAAGCACGGCCCGCTTGGGCGCGACAGACTCCTGTTTGCGCGCGGCACGCTCGGTCCTCACTTTGGCTTTCACAGGTGCCGCCTGGGTGGGTTGCAGGATGTCAATCGGGCGTTGAACCTCTGTTGCCGGAACGTCGAGCTGTTGGCCGGAGAGCTCGCCAGTGCGGCCGTTGAACTTCGCAACTTCATGCCCCACCGTCGGGCCAAGGACCTTGGTCAGGTCGTTCTTGTCCACTCCATTGAATTCCGTCAGCGGCTGGTTGTTGCGGTCCAGCACAGTGAGATCGACAAACACCCCGTGCTCGGTTGAGTGCTTCTCGAACGCCAGGCGTCCAACATCTACACCGTCGACCTGCAGGCGCGTCAAGTTCATCGCCGGTCCTTCTTGCTGCGGTTGGGTGGGAGCTTGCTGGTCGCTCACAGGCTGTCCTTTCGGCTCGGTCGCTGCTGAGGTAGTAAGGGTCGGAACTTCAGGCTGCCGCGACGGCTCGGCAGCAGGAGACTGCAGAGAGACGGCCTGTTGCTGAGGTACAGGTTCAAGAGTGGACTGGGCCAAGTCCTCTGTCTCCACAGCCTTGGCGGGCATGCGCCGACGCGCAGCCTCGTAGCCGGTACGAAATTCCTGCGAGTCATCCAGGAAGACGTGCTGCAGCTTGCCGTCCGCTCCCGGCGCTGTGATCGCGATCGTGCGGGTGGTCTGGTTTTCGTACTTTCCCGTTCTGTCCTCAATGCCATCGACCACGTGTTGAATCACACGTGGCTGCTCCTCGCGGCGTGCAGCGTAGAACGCTTCTCCGGCCAACTGCGCGCTGTCGTAAAAGCGAGGTTCACGGCCCTGAGCGATCAACTCGAAAGCGCCAGAGACCTCGTAGCTCTTGATGGTCGCCTTCGCCAGTTGAGCGCTTGATGGCTCTGCCTCGCGCTGCGCAGCAATGGACGGGGGCTCCTGCGGCAGAGGGGGCGGCATCTGCGCCTGCTGCAGCAGTGGCGGTAGTGTCTGGTTGACCTCTGGCAAAGGCGGTGGCACTTTCTGGCCCTCTGCAGCCGGTGCAGGTTGCAGCAGGGCTATCAACTTCTGGTCCAAGTCCCGGCCGTCCTGCAGTTGCCTGTCGATCCGCTGGAGCTGATCTTGGTAATGGGCCTCGATCAGCGGGCGTTCCACCGGCGTGGCGACCTGCGTCAGCAGCCTGTGAACGTCCTCTCGTGCAGCATTTGCCCGCCGGCTCATCACATCGACATACGGTTCCTGCGCGCCGGACGCGTGGTCGTAGAGGCGACCATGCTCTTTCATGGCCTGCACGTAGCCGGCCAGGGTCGCGTTCTCGAGTTGATGATCCAGAGAGCCTTGGTGTGCGCCGAGGTGGATGTGCTGCTCCTGGCCGGGCCACAGGCGAGCCGCTGTCTCGCGCTGCCAGTCTTCGTGCAGTTGCCCATGCCCGGTCCAGCCCCAAAAATTGCCTTGGTGAAAATCGGCGCCTCGCTCAGCGAAGACCTGCTTGACCGCCGCGTCGCGTGCCTCAATGCCGCCCTCATAGAACACGGCCTTGGCACCCTCTGGCACTTGCGTCCCTACCGGTGCCACGATCGTTGCATCTCCTACGGGCAGGCTGCGGTGCAACCGACCATCAGCGTCGCGCTCACCGCGCAGCCGCCACCAAGCATCGACCTGATTCCAGCCCGCCGGTATGGGCATGTCCTTCGGGTCTGCGATTACGACGATCCGGCCTTTGAAGTCGCCATCGCGGCTGACGTTGAAGGCCCCGTAGGGCGTGTCGTTCACGATGGAGTTGACCGACCAGTGCAGCGTATTGCGGTCAGAGCCGCCGGTGCGCGTGTAGTGCAGCGAGAGCTGGTTGCCATCGTGCCGAGCGCCGTGCAGATCGTCTTGCACGCGTACGAGCAGCAGCTTGTCCGGAGTCGTTTGATCGTTCATAGAGGAGCCTCTCAGCGTCGCTTGTGGGCTCACTGCCGCTGCGCGACGGTGGCGCGCGGGTCGTCCAGGGAGCCCGGCTGCGGCTCAGCCGCGTACACCTCGATCTCGACGCGTCGGTTCAATGCCCTGCCCTCGGCCGTGTCGTTGCTGGCCACCGTGTCGCCTGCGCCCTGCCAGGTTGCCCGAATCCTTGAGACAGGCACTCCCCCCTGCACTAGCAACACCCTGGCCGCTTCGGCGCGTAGCCTCGCCACGCGCGCGTTGGCGGCATCGTCGCGTTCCGAGTCCGTGCGCCCGCGCAGCACGATCTGTGCTCCCTGGCTCGCCGCCTTGACCAGTGACTGCTGTGTGGCAGGCGCCAGCGCCAGCTTCGTACTGCCGCTGCTGAAACGCACGGTGTAGATCGTGTTGGCGCCGTTGCTGGCGCTGCTTACGCCGCTGCCGGGGCGGAAGGCCACCGGACGCGCCATCGCCTGCGCCTCGGTGAGCATCTGCATCGACTTCGCCTGCTGCGCGGCGATCTGCAGGCCGACTCGGGCACGTTCCATCTCCGCGCGCAGTTTCAGCGCCTCGATGTGCGCCGGGTCGTTGGCTGGCTGGCGGCTGGCCTCGTTCGCCATGGGCGGCTTCGGCGCCGAGGCGCAGCCGGCAAGCACCGCTGCTGCGGCCAGAAAGGTGAGGCTGAGGATTCGCATGGTTTGCCCCTTGGTCAGAAAACAGGGATCGCGCAAACACCGGCGCGCCGAATGTGGGAGGGAAGTTTCATGCTCGCTCCTGTCGCATGCCCGGTGCCGGGCGATTCGGCTTGTTCTCAAGCACATCCAGGTTGAGGTCGTGCCAGAGGTCATCGGGCTCGCTCCTGGGTGCGGCGGCATCGCCACCCTTGGCGCCATGCTGCGCCGGCTCCATTTCGATGACGCCATCGGCGTCAACCTTCTGGCGCTGACCGTTTGAGCCTGCCACCGTGGAAATGTGCGGTTCCGCCCCTGTTGCAGGGTCAGCCTCGCCCTCGCCCTTCGGCCGCCGCTTGCGGTTCACCGGCTTCTTGGGTACCACTTCGACCAGGCCATTGGGCTCGACCGAGATGTCCTGATCGGCCGTGCTTGTCACGGCAGGGAGGCGTGGCCCTTCTCCATCCACCTGGTCAGCCTCGCTTTCACCCTTCGGGCGCCGCTTGCGGCCCACCGGCTTGGCCACCAGTGAAACCTTGCCGTCCTTGCCAACCGTGATGTCAACGCCGATGCCCTCGCTGCCCTTGGCTTCGGCGCGCGGCTTCTTGGGCGGCTCATCAACCGGCGCCGCCTCAGGCTCCGGCTGGGCCATCCGCGCGAAGAAGCCGCCCATCCATTCGTCAACGACCTCATCTGGCGTGTCCGGCGTGATATCCGGCGGCGGTGGCAGGTCTTCAACATGGATGGCGATCTTCTCCATCGGCATGTCCTTCGTGTCGCCGTCCTCGGGCTTCACTGGGCGTGTGAGCGTGGCGGCGCGGGCGAGGTGCAGCTCAAGGTCGATCGGCTCGACGACAACCGGATCCATCACCCGCGACAGCATGATCGGGTCTTCGAAGAAGCGCGCTTTCTCGCAGAGGATCGGCAACTGGTTCTCGATGAAGATGATCTGCTTGTCGGGGCCGATCTCCTTGACCTCCTGCGGCAGCAGCAGCGGCCGCGCGTGCTCGCTTTCGTTGAGCGAGCGGCTGGTGCTGCTGTGGTGGCCCGACGAGGTACTGCGGCCCTTGCTGACCTTGCGCTCGGTGAAGGTGCCCAGCCGCCTGGAGTACGCCTCGGCGTCTGCCTGCTCGTTCGGTGCGAACACGATATGGCAGCCGCAGGCTGTCATGATGGCCCGCGCCATCTCCTTGCCGTAGGTCGCCTCCAGTTGCGCCACCGACTGGATAATGATCATCAGGCGCAGGTTGTAGGCCGGCATGAAGCCAATGCCGCGGGCGATCACGTCAATGCGGCCAGCGGCGGTGAACTCGTTGAGGTACACGTCGCAGACGTGCTTGAGCTCCTTGTTCTGCGAGGGCAGCTCGCGCACGTTGAGGCTCACCATCTCCGTCACGAACAGATTCAGCAGCAGCCGGGCCGGCTCCAGCTCGTCAAACGGAAGCACCACGTAGATCGTCATGCGCCGCTTGCGCACGTCCCCCAAGTCGAAGTCGCTGGCGCTGGTGGCCGCATCCGTGACCGGATCGGCAAACGGTGTGAGCGGTGCCAGGAACGTGCCGACGATTCCGGTGAGCGTGTTTTCGGCGGCATTCGCCAGGAAGCGGCCAAAGGCCGCGATGCAGTCGTACGACAGCGGACGGTCGGATTTCTCGCGCTCGTTGATCAGGTCGCCGATCGTGTCACGTACCGGCTTGCCGTCGCCCTGAACGATGCGCAGCATCTCGCCGATCGTGCGCGGGCGCTCTGGGGTTTCCAGCAGGTACAGCACCAGCGCCAGGTAAAGGTTGCGTGCCTGGTCGGCGAAAAAGTTGCCGGCGTCGCTGACCTTCGTGGTGTCGTTCGGGTAGATCACCTGCCCGCGCTTGAGGATGTCCTTCACGCGCAGCCGCCTGTCAGTGCGGATCGCGGCCAGCGGATTCCACCGGGCGGTGCAGCCGTCGGTGTCGAAGGGCGCGAAGATATAGACCTCCTGCCCGTGCGCGGCACGGAATCCTGAGGTTCTGTCGCGCTGCTCGCCCTTGATGTCGAAGACGATCGCCGATCCTGGGCGGTGGAAGAGGTTGGGCGTGACAAAACCGACGTCCTTGCCCATGCGCGGCGGTGAAACCATCGCAACGAACTGCTGACCAGGAAAAGTGATGTACTCGTTGTCGATCTTGCCGACGATCAGCCCGTCCCCCGCCAGAAGCCCAGCCGTGCGGATCTCGGGCTTGGTGGCGAAGCGCGCGTTGCCGTAGGTCGGGCGCGACGTTTTCATAGCCGCTGCGAACGCACCGGGGACGGCCACGTAGCAAAGCCCAAAGGCCAGCGCCAGCGACAGCACCAGCTTTTTCTCCTGCGCCGGATCTTCGCTGTACTGCGACCAGTAGCGCAGCGTTGAATCCCAGTGCGCCCGGCGCGGGTCGGTCTTGTTGAAGGCCAGGAACGCCATGCCGGAGAGCCACAGCGCCGCGAACGTGAGCACGCCGACGACGACCGCCAATCCGGCGACCTTGCCGACGTTCATTGCCACCGCCGACGCGTCGCTTTCGGGCGTCTTGAGGGCCAGGAACAGCTCGGCCACACCCCAGGTCAGCACCAGCGTGAACGCTGCGAAGCCGGCGCTCTTGAGCAGGCTCTGCATCGTGGCGCCGCCGGCCCACTGGAAGGCCAGCACGATCACCGCGACCACCGCCCCGAGCAGCGCCACGAACACCACCATGTGGCGCGGCGGCAGCTTCGCCGCGCTTGGGAATGCCTGCTGCAGCGCCCCGTGGAACCTGCGCACCATCCATCCCATGGCGATGCCGATGCCCACGGCGAACATCGTCAGGACCAGCAGCGAGCGCAGGGCATCTGTGCCTGAGGCCGTTTCGATTGCACCCATCACATGCCTCCTTCAGCAGCCAGCCGGCGCTTCAGTTCGGGGTCGTAGTAGATGTCCTGCACGAAGCGGCCGTCACCTTCGTTCCCGAATTGGACGATGACGTCGATGGTCAGCAGCAGCAGCCGCTTGATCTCCCTGAACGTGAGGCCCGCGCCTGCGCTGGACTGGCGGATCATCAATGCCATCTGCTCGATGGCCAGGGCCGGCGTTGCCGCATGCAACGTCGTCATGCTGCCCGGGTGGCCCGACGCCGCCGCGCGCACGAAGTAGTAGCACTCCTCGTCGCGCACTTCGGCCAGCAGGATGATGTCGGGGCGCAGCCGCAGCGCGATCGTGAGCAACTGGCGCGGCGTCACCTCGGCCACGCCCTGCCCGCCCTGGGACCAGAAGAGGTGCAGCGCGTTGGGGTGGTTCGGGGTGTCCACCTCGGCGGCGCTCTCGATGGTGATGATCCGCCGGTCGCGCGGCATGTACTCGGCCAGTGCGCGCTGGATGGACGTCTTGCCACTGCCGGTGTGGCCGGACACCACGATGGTCTTGCGGTAGCGTATCGCTTCGGTCAGGAAGAGCTTGTTGAGCCGGTCGCGCTTGAGTTCCAGCAGCCGCCGCTCATGCTCCTGCAGCCCGTCGCACTGCGGCGCGACGCGGTCGAACATTCCCTGCGCCTCCATCTCGTCGAGCGTGATGATCTTCCCTGGCGGCCGGCGCATGACCATCGCCACCGTGCCGCGCGTGCAGGCTGGCGGCATCACCAGTCCCAGGCGCTGCCCGCCTGGCAACGCGGCCTCGAGGAGCGGCGTCGAGTCGGTCACCACCTGCGTGGAGAACGTCGCCGCCGCCTGCGCCAGCGACATGCAGCGCTCGAAGTCCATCTCCGGCACGGCGATGCACTCACAGCCGGTGTTGGAGTAGATGAACACCTCGCCGGGCCTGTTCATCACGATGTCGGTGACGCCGTCGGCGTCGAGGAAGCGCTGCAGCGGTGCGATCAGGTGCCGCACCGAGGCGGAAGGGTCGCCGTAATCATCATGCGTAGTCATGGCGCACCTTTTCAGCGGGAGGCGCGCAGCGCGTAGACCTTGGAGAAGTCCACGTTCTGCTTGATGTGCAGGTAGACCGTCGCACCCTGGTTGACGGTGAAGACGGGCGGGATGTCCAAGGTGCGCCTTGCAACGTCGGTGGCCAGCCGGTCACCTTGCTGCAGCGTGCCGCTGCCGATTACCACCGTGTTGCCGGTGGCACCGTCGGACTCGCGGGCGATCAGCAACTTGGCGGTGTCGCTCATGAGCGAGAGGAAGATCGCTGGGCCCAGCCGCTCGGCCCATCGGTTGTTGATGTGCCCCTGCAGCCCACCCTCGCCAAGCGGCCCGGTAACGCTGGCCGGCAGGTCGATCAGGATGCTGTTGGGCGCGGGTGTGCGCAGGCGCAGCTTGTTGATGGGGATGGCGTTGACGCCCAGCCGCACGCTCTGCGCGTCGTACTCGGCTTCAAGGATCGACCCGGCCTCGATCAGAACGATCTTGTGGTCGGCGCCGTAGACGTTGCGGGCAACCAGGCAGGAGAACGGGCCACCCACCGTCGTGGCGACCTTGGTGAGCGAGGTGCATTGCATGACCGAGCCGAACGGCAGTGTTAGCGTGCTGTCGGTCAACTGGTCGGCCACCACCGTCGCTGTCGCCATCGGGTTCGACCTGGCCGGTGCGGAAGCCGCAGCGCCAGGAAGCGGCGCCGAAGCGCCCGGCGCGGCTTGGGTAGCCTGGGCGGCCCGCTGGTCCACCATCGCCTGGGTGCGCGCCATCAGCGTGTCGATCTGCCGCTGGTAGTGCTCGCGCCGTTGCTGCAGCTCCTGCCGGCGCTGGTCGAGATCGGCGCCGGACATCTGAACCGCGGCCAGGAGACGCGTGTCGACCACGTTGCCCTTGGAGATCACCATCATCGGACCGTCGCGCGGGTCGCGGCGGGGCTTGGGCGAAGGAGACCCGCCTCCTCCCTTGATAGGAATCGGGCTGATCTCGTCATCACGTGGTTCGGGTGGCGGAACCTTGTGCTTCGTGGGCTCGGACGCCGCTGATGCAGCCTGATCAGGCGCGGAGGCTTTCCTGGGCGGTGACACGAAGGCCGGCGCAACGCCTTCAGTGGCTCCGACCGGACTGGGGCCCCGCTCCTCCTTGACCACCTTGAACTTGCCAGTAACGGCGTCGTGCAGGTACCAGACCGCGCCACCGCCGATGCTGGCGACAGCGGCGCCCACGACACCCATCGTGATCCAGCGGCGGCGCTGCGAGCGTTTCTTGGCCAGCCCGGCAACGCTGGGGATGCCCTGCGGGGCTGGCGCGGCGGCAGTGCCGCACTGCGGCGTGCTGATCGTGCTCAATTGCTGCGCTCCTCAAAATTGCCGGTGCGCGGATTGCGCACCACCCGGCGCACGCCTTCGACGGCGCTGCCGGCCACGGGCGCGACGCCCTGCGGGTCGTATGCCTCGTTCCTGACCGATGCCACTGGCGAACCCTTCTCGGCCCCCAGGCGCAGCCGCCAGCCGTGCGCTACTTGGTCAACAGCGAGGTACTCGGTGGCGAGGTCGAACCGCGGGTTGACCTGCTCCTCCGACCCGTCGGGGTTGACCTTGAACACCGCCGGCTTGGGGCGGTTGCCGGGCAGGTGGAAGTACGTCGCGCGGCCATCGTCGAAGACCGCCACGGGGCGGACGTCCTCGCTGTCCCGGCCCAGCGCGATCGAATAGGCGGCGTTGCGCACCAGCGGCGGCAGCGCCATGCGCGCCTGGATGACGTCCTCCTCTTTCGGAGCCAGTGCCATCGCTATCGCGACCTTCTGCTGCATGGCCAGGGTCGCCGGATCGGGCTCGGGCGGCTTGGGCGACTGGATGGTCAGCCGCTGCACCGCCAGCGCGGGGTTACCCACCACGTTGAAGGAGAAGGAATAGCTGCGCCGGTTGGTCACCACCGCCACCGGGTTGGGGTAGCAGTGCGTGACCGTGCGCGGGGGCTTGCCGTCTTCTGTTGGAAGGCTCTTGGTGAAACAGCCACTGGAAGTGGGCTTGATAAACAGGTTGCGGCCGTCCTTGGGAGCGCACAGGTCCCAGGCGTCAGGCGACACCTCGGCGGTCTGTGCCGTGCCGTTGCTAGTGCTGTCCTTTGCGGAGGTGCGGCACACTGAGGCCAGGCCAGCGGCTGGCGGGGAGGTGATCTTCTCGCCCTCCTCAAATTCGATATGCGTGGGGACGCCGCGCGCCACCGGCACATTGATCACCTTGGTGGGGTCGTAGGTGATGACGCGGATCGGTCCCTCACTGGCTGCGACGGCGGCCTGCAGCGCCAGCATGAGCGTCGTGGCTGCGGCGAGTCTCATGGCGCACTCCCTCCTGCCTTCACCGGAGTGACGAGTTGCGAGTCGGCACGCCGCACCGTCACGACGAACCCCAGCGCGTTCTCCGAGCGGCACTCGGGACCCAGCTTCATCCTCGGGTCGTAGCGGTACTGCACCGTGAGCACGAAGTACTTCGGCCTGGGTTGCTGGTCAGCCTGGCGGTCGCGGTGGACGACCTTCTGTTCGATCTCGATGCGGGCGTCGTACCCGCCGGTCTTGTTCGGGCCCAGAAGCGTCGTGCTGGTCGCTTTGGCATAGCGCACGATGTTCGCCTTCGTGCCGTTGACGTCGATGTAGTCCTCGGTGCCGGGCTGCTCGAACTGCGCCTTGTACTCGTTGAAGATGCCCGCCGGGCTGGTGCATTCGACGGTACGCCAGTCGCGCGGCAGGAAGTCGTAGCTGTACGAGTGGTAGGCAACTGCCCAGCGCTCGAGGTCGTGCTTGTGCGAGGCCTCCTGCGGCGTCAGGTTCTCGACTGTCAACTGGCTGGGAAGCCGCTTCTGGCCAAACTCGTTGACGTACACCGGCTGGTAATCGACCGTCGGAGCCGGCGGGAACACGCGCGGCCAGGCCAGGCCCACGATGAGTGCTACGAACTGCCCGCCGGCCACCCACCACGCGATGCGCTCGGAGCGGTTGCGCATGGCGCGCACGACCAGGTCGGGGTTCACGTTGGGGAGGGTCGGGACCGGGTCCTCCGAAGCTTTTCCCACGACGTCCTCCGATCAGAAATCGGTGGGGTCGGCGGCGATGCGCAGCCCGCCGGCACGGTTGAGGTTCTGCAGCATGGCTTCGCGCCGCTGCGTGGCAGCAATGCGCTCGTCCTGCTCGGCCACGGCCTGCAGCGTGGCGATCTCCGCGTCGGCCTGCCTCGCCGCGGACATCTCGCCTTCGATGCGGGCACTGAGTTGTGCGATGGCCGCCGGATCGCTCGCGCCACTGACCATGTCCAGCAACCCGCGAATCTGCGCGACGCGCTGGCGCTGCTGTCCCATCGCCTGCCGAAGCAAGGCCGAGTTCTGGTAGGGGATGGCCCCCTGGCGCTCGCAGATGCCCCGCGCCGTCGGCATCAGGCTGAGGCAGACGTTGGGGCCGTTGCCGCGCAGGGCTCGCGCCGCCGGCGACATGGTGGCGAGATCGGCGGCGTCGACCAATGCCATCGCGTCGGCCGGCAGGTAAGTGTCGAGGCCAGTGTTGCGCAGCAGGCGGCCATAACCTCTGTCCCCGGTGAATGCCGCGTACTGCCGGTACTGGCCCTGGATCATTTCGATCTGGTGCTCGATCTCCATGACGTTGTCCAGCAGTTCCTGCAGCCAACTGAGGTTGGCCAGGATGTCCGTCACCGGGATCTGCGCCTGGACGGGAGCGGCGGTAGCGGAGGCGGCCAGCGCCAGCGCTGCGAGCTTGGTTCGAAGTGCGTTCACGGTGGCTCCTTGTCAGGGGTTGGAACGACCGCGGGAAGCGATCGACTGGTAGGCCCAGCGCCCGGCACTGGCCATGGCGTGGCCAGCGGCATAGCCGACGGTTGCGGCCGGCGTGGCCTTGCCGAGCGAATTGCCGGCACCGTCGCCGCCCTTGGGCTTTTGCATCTGCAGGTAGGTCTGTGCGGCCTGCATCACCAGTTGGGAGCCCAGCTGCATCGGCGTGCCGCCGGTAATGCCGGTGGCCAGGTTGGGCGCGTTCCACAGCACGGCAGCCAGCGACAGCATTAGGACGACGAAACCGCCCGCGATCTTCAGGACGTTGTCGGCATCCAGCCCCGCCTTGGCGCTGTCCACGAAGTTGGTGGCGGCGAAGAGCGCGACACCGAGGCAGAAGTACGTCACCCAGGTGAGTACGACCATGCTCAAAAGCATGTGCAGCCAGGAGAAGAAGAGTCCTGTGGTCTGCTTGATCAGCGTCAGGCCGATGGCGATGGGTCCCAGCATCAGCACAAACAGGCGGAACACCTTGGCCTGGACGGTTACGCCGATGGCGACGAGTTCCAACGCAGCAACGCCGATGGACATCATGACGACGGCAGCGAGTCCGATGAGCATGTCCAGGCCCACCGCGAAGTCCCGCGCGACGATGACGACCAAGTCCCAGGAGCGGACATCGACACCCTGAATGGCCGCCCACACGTCACCCGCGTTGTTCTGCATCGCGTTACCCGGCGCGGTGAAGAACGTCAGCATCGCCCCGCCGGCCAGGGATTCGATGAAGTCGCTAACAACGTAGTTGAAGACGCCCGTGATGGTTGCCACTGCCACCACGCAGGCCTTCTGAAAAGCATCCCAGGAGAAGGTGCCGATGGCGTGTGGCACCTGGCCCGTCGCGGTTGCACGGAAGACCCCTGTGCCCCAGATCATGATCACCGAGGCCAGGATCGGCCCCAGCCACGCGCACAGCAACGCTATCCGGCCCATGACGTAGCCGAAGACGGCGTTGTCGATGTAGCGCCCAAGCCAGACGATGCCGTCCATGGCGTCAGTCCTGCTCGACCCAGTTAGGCGTCTGGCGCATGCCGACGCAGCCTTCGCGGCCCTTCGGGCGTGGGCAGATCATCCATTCGCCCTCCTTGCGCACGAACACCCTCATGCGCTTGTCCTTGCCCTGGACGTAAGGCCGGCACGCCGCCGGGTCGTAGAACCGGTCGGGGCACTCCACAGGTCCGGTCGAGGTCTGGATGACGTATGCAGGCAGCGTTGTGCCCTTGGCCCACCACGTCGGCGACGGCGGCAGCTTGTACTTGGGCTCAGGCGGCAGCTCGATGGGTGCAGCCATGACCGAGAAGGACAGTGCGCCAGCCAGCGCGAGGAGAACGGAGTACTTCATGCAACTTTCCTGAGGTGGTGGTCATGCGCGCGAGCCTTGCGCTGGCGCACGCGCTCCAGAAGGATGGGTTCCCAGTCGGCGGGGTCGTCTCCAACCTCGGCCCTGATCTCGTCGAGCAAGCGGACGTTGTCCTCGGTGCCGGAGAGGATGACCAGGTGGTCATCCAGTCCAGTGAGATCGAGTTCCAGGACGACGGAGGTACCCGTGCTGGGTTGCTTGAAAAGGAACTTGTGGCCGCCGTCGAGGTTGAGTCCACGGATGATCCGGGTCTCCTCCTCGGTCCAGAACATCTTGTCGACATAGACCTCCCGCTTGGCACCCCGGTCGCCGAGCGCCAGGAAGGTCGATGTCTGCGACACCATCGTGCGCCCGTAGGTGGACAGCACCGAGTCGGCGGGCTCCTGGGTAATTTGCCAAATGGTCCCGTGCTTCTTGCGCAGCGTCTTCATGACGTCGCGGGCCTTGCGCGCCAGCTCCTCGTCGTCGAGCACCTTCCAGGCCTCCTCGAACACCAGCATCAACCGGCGGCCGTCGATCATCTGGTCGAGGTAGTGCAGCAGCGCCAGCGTGATCGGACCGCGCAGTTCGGGGCGGTCCAGGAACTCGGAATAATCGAACCCGATGATCTCGGCCTCGCGCGCATCGGGCAGCACGTCCTCCCCGTCGAACACCCAGCCCAACGCGGCGCCGCGGCACCAGGGGCCGAGTCGTTCGAACAGTGACAGTCCCGGCCCCTTCGACGTCTTGACCCGCAGGTTCTCGCGGATGCGGGTCAGCCCGCGCATGTGCGCCGGCATCCCGGCCACCACATGGATCGCGCGGCGCAGGTCGGCCTTCTCGTCGGGCGAGGAAACGACCTGGGGCGTGTCGGCGCAGCGCAGGACGAGCTCGTACCAGTGGTTCTCGTCGCCCGGCGTGGGCTCGCCGACACGCGGGCGACGAAAGGGGTTGATGCCCGTGTACTCGCCGATCTGCAGCCGGAAGTACTTGCCGCCCATGCGCCGGATGCAGATCTCGTTGCTGCGGTCCTTGTCGAACAGCAGGATCCGGGGCGCGGGGTAGAAGCGCTGCGCCAGCACCATGTACACGCACAGCAGCGAGGACTTGCCCGACCCCTTCACTCCGGTCAGCAGGACGTCACCCGACAGCGGCTTGCCCTCCTCGTCCAGCTTGGGGTTCGATTCATGCACGCTCGCCATGAAGGCGCGGCCACTGGCCGTCCGATGCAGGTTCCAGGCCTCGCCCCATGGATTGCCAAACCGCTTGCCCAGCAGCATCCCGTGATCAGGCGACAGCGCCGCGAAGGCGCTGCTGGTGATCTCGACCTTGCGCGGACGCTTGTCGAAGTTGCCGGGGCACTGGAACTTCCATGCGTCGTCGGGCAGCAGGTCGACTTTCGCCATCTGCAGGCCGTGGGCGTCCTGCATGACCGAGCCGACGATGCTGGACGCGAGGTTGAGCGCTGCTTGCGCTGACGCACCGAAGATCGCAAGGCCGTAGCCGTACCAGCCCTGCGACTCGCGTCCGTCCTCGACGGCGTCCATGCCGGCCTGCAGTCGCTCGCGCTGGGTGACGGAAACATCTTCCGTGGCGAGCAGGAAATTGTGTTGGCGCTTCATGGACGCCACGCCGTCCCGGCGCAACATCGGTTCCCAAGCCTGAACCTCAAGAAACTCCACCGGCTCCAGCAGCAATCCGTTGAGCACGCCCGGCTCGACGTTGACGTAGTCCTTGACGTCCAACATCGCGGCGAAACGGCTCTCGGCGATGCCGATGAGCTCGACAGCGCCAGCGTTGGCCGCCATGCGCTTGCGCGGCAGCACCTGCGGCAAGAACCCGCAGTCGGCCCGCACGCGGGACCACTCGCCGTTGATGGTGTAACCGAGAAACTCGGCGGGCTGGGAGAACGTGACGCCGTTGTGCCGGTACTCGCCGAGCACGCGAGGCTCATGTGCGCTCAGTGCGCGCTCCATCGACGTGCCGCCCTCGTCCAGCGACTGCAGGGCCGCAAACTCGTCGTCGACGATCTGGGCCGGCGTGCGGCGGTCGCTGCCCAGTCGGTTCTTGCCGCGCACGCGCTCGGGGATGAACTCCAGAACGAGGTAGATCTCCGAAACGAGAAAGGGGCGCTCGGCATTGCGCCGAGCGATCTCCTCATCGAGCAGCGCCGCGTAGGAGGCCCCGGCGATGGGCGTGAGGCGGGCGTACGCGTAGCGCTGGACGCGGTACTTGTAGACCCGCCACGCGCCGCCTTCCAGGCTGTTGAGCCAGTGCACGTGCACTTCGTGGTGTCGGGCGATGTCGTCAGGGGTGGCGGTTTCCCATGGCACGCCCTCCAGCTTCCAGAAGCGCAAGTAGGTGCCCGCGCGCGTGATGACGGTGGTGGCGTTCACAAGCGACGATGCCGGAACCCACTGGGCGACCGGCACGTCGTGTGACGCCAGCGACCGACGCATGACGTCAGTCCAGCCAAGCATCTGAGACTCCGTGGTAGGTGATGGGGGAGTAGGTGCGGCACTTCCAGAAGGCGAGGCTGCGGCGGTGACGCCACCACAGGCCAGCCGCACGGACGACCTGGTCGAGCTTCTGCGGGTCGTGCTTGGTGACATGGCGCATCCAGAAGATCGCCCCAGTGGTTGCGCCGAAAACGGTCAACATCCACCAAGGCGACTGCGTGAAGACCATGCCCCATATGCCGACCACCAGCCCGCCGAACATCGTGTACATCAGCGGCTGCACCGGCACGCCGTACTTCATGGCGGGCCGCGTGCAGCCCTTGTAGAGCTCGACCTGTACGCTCATGGCGCGGTGATGTACGCGGCCAGCATGGCGATGGCACCGATGCCGGCGCCGCCCCACATGATCGGCGTGAGGTCTGCCCATTGGGCCTTGTTGGCAGCCATGCGGCTGAAGCCGATAACACCACAGATGGTGATGATCGACGCGCCCAGGCCAACGGCGTACAGGGCGATCTCGTTCATGAGCGTCCGAGGCTTCTCGGGCAGGCCTTGCGCCTGCGCCAGCATCGGGGCGACCAGCATCACGAAGATCGACGCCCACGCCAGGACATCGCGCCAGGTCAAACGCTGATTGATGGCAATGGCTTTCACGGTGCACGCTCCTTGAGTGCTGCGGGTACGGGAGAAACGACCACGGGCGCCCGCAGCACCTTCACGACGTAGCCGTTTTGAAAGCCGGCGCGATGGCTGCCGGTGTTGTAGCAACTGAGCGCCATCCTCAAAGCCGCCTGCGGGTCAGTGGCCGGTGCGCGGGTGAAGCAGTCCAGCAGCACGCGCTGCGCGGCGCGGGCGCTCTCGCACGCGTCGAAGACGGTGGATTCGTTGAGTCCCAACCAATCCCAGTTTTTGATGTTGATTTGCCAGGGTCCGGCATCGAAGTTGAAGCCGCGGCGGCGCAGGTCGCGGGCCGTGACAACCGCCTCGGCCAGGCTGCGCGGCTGCCACGCGAGCTGGACGCCGCCGTTGATGCTGACGGCGAGCACGTTGCCGCCGGACTCGACCTTGAGCACCTTGCGCATCGTCAGCGGGTGAACCTCGGGCGCGCAGGTTTCGATGACCTGCATCAGCGTGGCCGGATCCACAGGGGGCACGTCGGTGGGCAGCATTAGCTGCCTCCGTTGCCTGGGTCAGGCAGAACCAGCGGTGGAGGCTGCGTGGCAATCCACGTTGCGAGGTCGATGTCCCACTGCGGATTGATGAAGTTGCCGTACAGGGCCCGCGCTTCGTCGCTGTACTGGATCACGGCGTTTTCTTCGCCACCGTACGTCCACCACACCCGCGTCCACTGCGGGTTGCCGTTGGACGCGATGTCGATCACACCGCTCTTCGTGCAGCCGACCTTGATCCGATTGCCATAGATGTCGTACTCGTAGACGCCGTACTGGTCGGGGCAGTCAGGCGCTGAGGCCCAGGCAAGCGTCGAGTTGCTGTCCTCGCATGTCGGCCAGCACTTGCCGCGCGACATGCATTTCAACGCTTCCCGTACATCGGGCACGCACTCTTGGATGGAACTCCACTGGCCGCCCAAGCATAGGATGACCCTGCAACCATCGAAGGCCTTGGCAGCGAAGGGTGCCAATAACCCGAGGGCAGCACACGCAGCCCCTACTCCATGTTTGAACTGTTGGAAAGGGGGCTGCATCAGTGAAATTTCCATGCGATGGAAATTTCATCATCCACGGGAGATGCGGCACGATCTGCTGGTAAATGCTCACCCCGGTAAACGGTGGTTAGCAGCCGGGCTGGATGTTTCCCTTGGAAACAACCTCATGTAGTGCAGAGGTCAGCCGTGGTCGCATATCTAAAATGAAGAGGAGCAAAAAAATAGACATGCATGAAAAAAAAACGGACGCGCCAGCCAAGGCGCGGGCGGCGCAATGCGTCGCGAATTTTTTGTCCAGCAAGGAAGTTCCCACGCGAAAGCACTCGCGGACCGTAGAAGCGATCCTTGGAATCAGCTACTCGCAGGCGCATCGCATGGTGCTGGGCACCGACGACTGGACGTTAGACGAGCTGATGAAGGTCGCTAGCGCCTTTGGATCCACGCTGGACGACGTGCTGCAGCCATTGCTGGAACGGCGAGGTCAGCCAAGTAGTGCGCCGCCGCCAGGGGTACCGCGCAAGAAATCTTGAACTTGCCCAGCCCATAGGTTCTTGGGCGCATATTGCCAGCCGCCTCTGCCCATGGCTCGACAGTCAGCTCCACCTGTGAGCCAGCGCGGAGTCCACGCAGGTCAAGACCGCCCAAGGGAGACAACTTTTGGGAGTTCTACTGGCGCTAAAGGCTCAAGAAAGCCCAAAAGTTGTCCCCTTGAAGTCTTACAAACGGCAACAGGGACACCTTTTGGGATTTGCTGGGCTCAAAACGCGCTACGAAAGCCCAAAAATTGCCCCCCTTTAGCTCTTTGGAGAGCACGACAGGGTCAACGTTTGGGCTTACCGGGTGCTTCTAGGGCTTTCAAGCTCCCAAAAGCTGTCCCCCTTGCCCCTTAAAGGGCCTCAAGGGGTACAACTCTTGGGCTTTGGCCGCTGCCCGGGCCCGATAAAGCCCAAAGTTTGTCCCCCTTGCGCGATCTAGGCGCGTTGACGGGAACTGGCCGTCTGGTACCGCTGGCAGGTCGCGCAGTTGGCCACATCTGTCGCGGGTTGCCAGAAGGGCTGGTGAACCGGCCACTGCATGAGCTGCAGCCACGCCGAACGCATTGGGCGCCAGGCAACGCCACAGCGCCAACGAGCTGCGGCGGCTGGTATCACACAGCTGCCTCAGCAGCTTGCTGTGGATAAATCTCGTGCCGCCTTGGCGCAGGCTGCGGCTCGGCAGCCGCGCCGGCCCGCTCGCCGCTGCGCCGCGGCAAGCTCGGTGTACTGCGAGCCAATCATTAGCACCGCCTCGACAGCCCAAAAGTTGCCCCCAAAAGCCCATATCCACACCCCCTAAAGCCCAAAAGTTGCCCCCCAAAGGCCCATATCCACACCCCCTAAAGCCCAAAAGTTGCCCCCCAAAAGCCCAAAAGGTGTCCCGCAAACGCTTCCAAGTACCTGTCAGCAAAGGGAAATTCTGTCCTAAAGGTTTAAAACGTCTTAAAGGTTCTTAAAGGTTAAAAACAAGCCGCTGCGTTGCAAGGAAGGAGCAAACGCCCATTGCCTTGCCCTGTCGTTGAGTGAACGTAACATCAGCCGGACAGGAGGGTGAGCCGGTACACTGCGATGTAACTTTGTCCCGCTTCCCGGAGTCACCGCTTGAACCGCCGATCACGCGAAGTCGTCGAATCGACGCAGGGCAGCCTGCTTCCAACGGAGTCCCAGGAACCCGACGACCTGTGGCGCAAGACGGTGAAGGTGGTGCACAGCGTCCCGCGCGGGCATTCGCTGACCGTGATGCAGCGCAAGATCGCCAATGCCTGGATGAAGCACGCAATCGAGAACCCACGAGGCAGGGACGGCTGGTGGCAAATGCCGCTGATGAAACTCCGCCAGGAAACGGGCTTCGGCAGTTCGCACAACACAAAGCACCTCAAGGAGTCAGCGAAGGCGCTCATGCGCATCATTTTTGAGTTCGACGTGTTCGCGCCTGGCGACCGGCGGACCGACGAGTGGCAGGCGCAGGTACTGTTTCACGGCGTGGCGCTGTCCCGCGGCTATATCCGCTGGCAGATCAGCGACAACATCTACCGCGAGCTGCTGCGCCCTGAGGTTTACGCGCTCATCAACATGTCCGTCATGCGCCGCTTCACTACTGCGGCGGCGCTGCAGCTATGGGAGTTCTGCGTACGTTTCGAGAACATCGGCTTGACCAAAAAACTGCGTTGGGAAGAACTGCGCGACACCGTGCTCGACGGCGCTGGGAAGGCATCCTTCGCTGACTGGAAGGTGCTCAAGAAGCGCGCGCTCGTGCCTGCCATCGCGGAGATCAACACCTGCTCGGACCACGACATCGAGCTGATCGAGTTCCGCGACGGCCGCCGTATGGCTGAAGTCCAGTTTCGCGTAACGCGCAAGAAGCAGGACACTAGGGTCCCTCTTGAGGCAGAGCGGCTGGTCGAGCGCATCGTGCGGTTGGGCGTGCCAGCCATCGAGGCAAAGCGCATGGCAAGCCTCTACCCCGTGCCGCGTCTGCATGCCGCGCTGCAGTACACCGAACTGCGCCAAACCGACGCCGAGCAAGCCCCGCTGGAGTCGCCCGCCGCGTACTTTCGCCGTGCACTGGAACTCGGCTGGGGTTATGCCGGCGACATCGCTGCGCCGCAAGTCACTCAGGCGACAGGGCCTGTTGCAGCTGCGGCGGCCAACGACGTCGGCGCACCGGACGCGAGCGACGCTGCTGCTGCCAAGCGCCGCGAACTCGCCCGGGCGCACTACGACAAGCAGTCACCCACGGACAAGGAAACCCTACGCGAGCGCTACAACGCCCAGCAGCGCCTGCCCAATCTGCGCGTGAAAGCCCGTGTTTCCAAGATGACCCAAGTCGCTTTCCTGAACTGGCTGGCCCGGGAACTGTGGGGCGATGGAGCGCAGGACGTGCTCCTGTGATCGCGGCGCTGACGATAGTTTGTGAAGTTGCGGCTTTACGTTGAATTCACAGCCGGCTTACCGGCCGGTCCGACCATCACCAGTCGGTGTGCGGCGTGGACGCCCATCGGCGCCGTAACCTTCAACCCGGAGCGCGAAGCCGTCGTTGCGGCGGACTCGCGTTCATCCCACCTACACAGCCTCTAGCTGCATAGGTCAGGCGACAGGCAGGTTGACGCGCACCGCACCTGCCACCCGCCGGCGCTGCGAGCGAACAGCTTTCACTGGATGAACGGAGGGCTGTACTGGGGAGGACTGTCTGTTGCGGGTAGCGCAGCAGTCAACAGGGCACGCACCGCTGCCACCGGGTCGTCATCGAGACCAGGGCGATGCGCGGCGGACGCCACCAGCGCACAGATCACGGCATCGCGCCATGGTGCATTGCTCTGATCGAGAGCGTGCGCCGCCTCGCGCATGAGCCGGCCGGCGGCTTCGATCTGATCAATGCTCCGAATTGCGTCGTGGCTCTCGAACGCATCGGCGGCGTCGCGCAGGCGCTGCGCGATGTCGTCCGCGGCGGGTGGCGCCGCGCTGGAGGCATCTTGCAGCAGTGCCTGTGCGAACCGCTGCACGTCGGCAGCGTTCATCTCGCCCTCAGGAGCCAAAAACGGCGCAGCGATCTCGGCAATACGCGCAGCCGACAGGACCTCAACGGTGGTCGCATGGCGCAGCGCAACGCGCAGCCGGTAGGACGTGCTGATCCAGTCCGAAAGTGCGGCCGCGGTGTCGCGCCACATGCGCTCCAAGTCTTTCGCTGCAGCTTCCCGAGAGCTTTCTGCGGCCTCCTGCAGCTCTTTGCCTTGTTGCTCAGCTGCCACTTGTTCGCACACGTGCAGCACATGCAACTGCCCCATGAGCCTTGTGGCTGCATTCCAAAGGCGGTTCGCAGTGTCCAGCGCCTCGTGAGCGGCCTCGCCCAAGTCGGGCGCAGCGGGTTGTTCTGTTTGCATCACACAACTCCTTTTGTCCCATGTCTCAGTTCGGTATGAGCTCAGGCCAGTCGCCCGCCTGCGCGCCCTTGGCAACCAGAACCACGGCAATGGCTGCCCGGGTCTGCGCCTGAGATAACTCCCGGCGCTGGTCAAGCACGCCGGTGTGCAGATCAACGACATAGCGGTAGTACAGAGCCGTGGCCGGGCCACGCCATGCCAGCCAGTGCTCACGGATCGCGGCCTGCTGCTCGGCCGTCGCGTTGCGTGCGTCGCGGCGGCTCTCTCGCCACACACGGGCTTCGAAGTCCCGCAGGCGCTGCTCGGTGGCCTGGTGTGCCTGGGCACGGATGCAGGCCTCGACGTCGGCATCGAAGCGCTGCGGTTGGGAGAACTGGTCGGACAGCAACGGATACCGCTGTTCTAGACAGGCCTTGGCACGGGCGCCATGCAATTGCGCCGCGGCCAACTTGTGAGGGGTCCAGGCGAAAGTGCCCCAGCGGCGCTTGCGCTCGAATCTCATTTCGTGCCTCCGCGACGCTGGTGCCAGTCGGTCGTGAACGGACCCACCACGACCGTTCCAGGCGGCACTTGGTAAAGCGGATCGTGGTCGATGCTTGGGCAGCGCTCGATGGGTGCCGTCTGCCGTGTCGCCAACAACTTGGCACGCAGCTCGGCGAGCGTGATGCCGTGGTGCTGCATCAGCGCATGGATGCGGTCGAGTACCGGCCGCACCGATGCGGCCGGGCGCTTGGCCGCGGAGCGCCGCTGGCGCGTGCTGGGGGGCGCAGTGAGCATGCAGGCATGGCCTGCATGGCCGCAAGCAGCCACACGCTGGAGATCGGCAAAGGGACTGGCGGACATGGGCACTCTCCTTTGAAAACGTGGAAGGCAGGGCAGCAGCGGCTGGCGCTGCGCGGGATGGGAAGGGAAAGGAAGGAGGAGAAACGCCCCACCCCGCTGGCTTCGCCCTGAAAGCCCCTCGGGCCGGTGACTACTCGGCGTGCGCGCGGCTGGCACGCCGCGCTGGCGCAGCCGGTGGACGGCGCGGCGGTTGCGCCTGGCGCTGCCGCTGCGTCAGGCCGCCACGCAGCCGCTCATGCAGGTCCGTGAGGCGCGCGCGCGATTCCTCATCGAGCACATCGCGAAGCTGCTCGCCCAAGGCGTTGAGCGTGTCCAAGTCCTGCCGCTCCGCCGCCCCCTGCATCTGCCTGGCGAACGCGTCGGCGTCGAAGCCGCGGCGTCCTTGCGGCGCCGTCAGCAGCCTGGCGGTGGCCTCCGGCGCCTGCGCAGCGCCAGCATCGCCGGGAGGGGGCACGTCGGCCCGATCCGGTTCTGGCTTCGCTGCCGGTGCAGGCTCACCACGCGGGGGCTCGCCGCTGGCCGTGCCCTGCACTGCGCTGGCGCCCTGCTGCGCGGACTCGGCCGCACCGGGCCGCCCGCCGTCATAGCTCGGCGGCTTGATGGCGTACTCGCACCCTTCCAGCTCGATCCACAGGTAGTTGCGCGCCGCATTGACCGTGGGCCAGTCCATCGTCTGGATGCGCTCCCACGTGCGGGAGTTGAACGCCTTTTCCAGCCAGTCGCCCTTGAGGCGCTTTTGCTCCGAGGCCTGGCCGGGGAAGTGCTTGGCGAGCAGGTCCGCGATCTCGGCCAGCGCCACCTCCTTCATCTCCTTTTCGCGCTGCCACTTGGGCTTGCCGTCATCCTGGAACAGCGCAGCGTTGTTGCGCGAGAGGTCCACGCTCAGGTGCACACCACCCAAGTTCAGGCACTCGATGTGCGCGCGGAAATCGGCAAAGGTCGGGTTCTTGAAAACGCGGCCGTCGATGCGCCGTGACCGATCCTTGAGCACGGTGGCGGTGCGCCACATCTCGACCTGGCCCGTGCGCGGGTCGGGCAGCCCGATGTGCTTTTCCATGTGGACCAGCAGGCTCGGCTCAAAGGCGGTTTCGCTCTCGGCCTTCATCTTCACGCCCGTGCGCTCCAGCTCCTTCTTTCCGTCGTCGCGCTCGAAGAAGTCGTATTCGTAGCCGGCCCGGCCGGCGAGGATGATGTGGCACTGGCTGTTGACGTACAGGTCCGTGAAGGCGCCCCACTCCCGTTTTAACCAGTCCCAATCACCGAACTCCAACCCGCGCCGCCGCTCCTTCCTTGCCGCGTACTCGTCACAGAAGCGACGCCAGAAGTGCGTGAGCGAATCGGCGATGAGCACGCACCCGCGCGCCTCCGTCTCGCGCACGGCGTCCTTCAGATCCACGAAGGCGCGCGTCTTGGCGACTTCGAGCTCGATGTCCGCTGCGTCAAACAGCGGCTTGACCCAATCCGAGCCGGTTTCCGAGTCGATGAACATCACGGGCCGGTCGCCGGCGGGAAAGCTGCGCTCGCGCAGCAGCTGCATCAGGCCGATGGCTACCAGGCTGGCGGTGTGCGTCTTGCCGTCGCCGGCAAACCCCTGGATGCCCATCTTCAAGTAGGCCTGGGCATTGGCCGCTTTCTTGAACAGCATGAAAATTCCCGGTGAAGGCGCCGCGGCGGCGCCTTGAGCTTTGCAATGGGGGTGGCGTCAGAACGGGCAGCTGTCGGGGCACTCCCAGGCGCCGGCCTTGGCCAGCAGCCGGAACGAGCCGCGCCAGTTCATGGGGCCGCACCACGCGCTGCCCCGCTCGAACGCCACGCCCAGGCGCTGCGGCTCGACAAGCGTCACGCGCCCGACGCGCCCGTCCATGCCCTGCACCGTGTCGC
This sequence comes from Azohydromonas australica DSM 1124, assembly GCF_000430725.1. Classification (GTDB taxonomy): domain Bacteria; phylum Pseudomonadota; class Gammaproteobacteria; order Burkholderiales; family Burkholderiaceae_C; genus Azohydromonas; species Azohydromonas australica. Next base: position 135,345 of record NZ_AUMO01000037.1, on the reverse strand, counting down.
CCAGTGCCAGCGGCTCGGTGTAGGGGTCGAAGCCGCCAGCAGCGCCCGCTGGCAAGGCCACCTGCGCCAGGTGCTCGGGTCGGAAGCCCCAGATCAGGCCGTCGAGCTCGACGGCCACCAGCCCCAGCAGGGCGTACAGGACGTGCGCCACCACCCTGCCCTCGCGGTTCATCACGTAGCCGGCGGCGAGGACGGGAAAGGGCTCGCAGTCGTACTGCACCAGTTGCTCCAGCGTGGCGACCACACGCACGCACGCGCCGGGCAGGAAGGCGTGGCTCTCGGTCACCGGCGCGGCCGGCGTCGCAGCCTTGTGCTGAGGCGCGAGGTAGCCCGGCACGAAGGACTGCCGCCCATCCGCTGCAGTGGCAATGGTGCCCACCGGCGTGCTGCGGCTGGCCTGCAGTGCCAGCCTCTCCCGTAGGTGCGGCTTCAGGGTGGCCTTGTGGGCATCGGCGATGCGGTTGCCAACCACGGGTCCAAGAGCGTTTGGCATGGCGGGACTCCAGGGGAAGGAGAGGCCGGCAAGAGGGGGCCGCCGACCGAGGCCCGAAGGACTCAGATCCAGAAGAAGGGAGCGGACAGCAGCGCCAGCAGCAGCCCGGCGATGAAACCGGCCAGCTCCCAGGCGGTGCGGTGACTGCAGCGGGCGCGGCGGTGCGGTCGGGGCGGCTTGTGGAGGTCAGCCATGGCGTGCCTCCCTCTCGCGCACCGGGCAGCCGCCACCGCGCAGGCAGCGGTGCCCGTACTCGCACGGCGGGCATGCAGGATCGTCGGCTTCCTCGGCCACGCAGGCGGCCTCGTGGTCGCGGATCAGGGCATCAACCCGCTGTTGCACCGTGGGGTCCGTGGGCCGGTGTGCTGCAAGCCAGTGAATCGCGGCCCGGTGGACGGCGGCACTCATGGCATGGCTCCAAGGGCACGCGCCACCGCCACATGCGCCGCCTCCACCAGCACCGCGATCCGCGCCGCCAGGGCATCGGCATCGGACGTGGTGCGCAGGGCCGCAAGTGCGGTCAGGGCCTGGGCGACGGTGAACAGGTCGGGCGCAGCTTTGAGCAGGTGCGCGTTCGCCAAGACCGGCACCACGGCGACCAGACCGCCAGGGCTCGGCAGGTTGTCGTGATGCACGGTTCGCCCGCTGGCTCCCAGGTAATACGGGCCGGGTTCAAAACCGAAATGCAGGCGATCAGAAGAAGAGGTTTGGCTGATGGCCGCCGCATGGCCCCGCACTGGAGGCCACGGGCTGCGCGTGATGCACAGCCCTTCCATTTCAGTACCCCGCGCGGGCGTGGTGGATGCGCTCGCGCTCGGCGATCCAGTGATCCTCGGCAGCGGAGGCCGCCCAGGGATCGGCGTAGTCGTCGAACTCGCTGTCGTCCTCGCCGGCCTTTTCGTGATCGGCTTCGGCTTGCGCCAGCCACTTCTTCAACTGCTCGGGATGGAAGAAGCCGGCGTCTTCGCAGAGATCGACCGCGTGGTCGCCGATGACGCAGGCCGTCGGGATGATCACGACGTCCCGGCCACGGTGGTCCTCGTTGACCTCGATCTCGTACTGAATCTCGACCGGGATGCCGGCAAAGGTGCTCTTGAAACTGTAGACGGAGTGGGAGAAATCAGAACCAACCATCTCTATCTCCTGTAGCACCTGCCCTGGTGCATGGAGATAATTCTACTTGATGTCGACCTAATATTCCAGTTTAATGTAGAGTGATTTGAGTTAAAGTGCTACCTTATTCTACTGGCAGACGTAAATGCCCAGCAAGAATGGATTGTTTGAAAACAGACTCTATAATTTATCGTAATCGACTTTACCGTTCTCCATTCACCTCCACCCCTGCCAGCACCCCGTTGAGGAAAGCGCGCACTTCCCTTTCATCACTCAGGCCGCTGGCCATGGCGCGCTGGATGACCCGCACGAATTCCGGCATGGAAAGCTCAAAGGTGTCAGGACGCTGCGCGGGCGTTGACCGGTGCGCTGTCTGCGGTTCGGCGAGGATCTGCTGCGGCTGAGGTGCCGCTGCCGGTTCCTCAGGGGCTTTCAGCAGCAGCAACTCATCGACTGAAACGCCGTAGTTCTGCGCCATCCAACGCAGGGTCATGGCGTCGGGCAAAGAGCGGCCTATCTCCCATGTCGAAACCGTGCCGTCACCCTTGCCAAGAATCGCCCCTACCTCGGCTTGTGTGAATCCTTGACCGTTACGGGCGGCCTGACGAGCCTTGCGGAATCGCTTGCCGATTTCCCGGCGCAGTTGAGCTTCATCGTTGTCCATGAGGCCGGACTTTACTGATAGGCGCAGGGAAGGCCTCTAGAGATTCTGGAGTTCTACGGTGAGCCCCCTTGTCAAAGTAGTCCTTGTGAGCGCAAATCGCACCTAGAGGACACTGCTGCAGATCGCCACGGAGGTTTCCATGTCGCCGCGTGCCGAGTTCATTGAAGCCATATTCCACAGGCTCACGCTGCGGTACGGCCGTGCTTTCCTGGCGCGCTGGGAAGCAGTTCCGGTGGACGAGGTCAAGGCCGATTGGCGGCGCGAACTGGCCAACTTCGCTGAGCGTCCTGAGGCCATTGAATACGCGCTGGCGCTGGTGGACCCCGCCGAGCCACCGACAGCGGCGCAGTTCCGCGACCTGTGCAGCACTGCGCCGGCGCCGGCGTTCCGGGCGCTGCCGCAGGCGAAACAGGCCCAGCGCGCAGCCGAAGTCCGCCGCAAGTGCCTGCGGCCGGTGATGCCCAGGATCGGGCGGGATGTGAGGTGGGCTACCGACATGGTGCAGCGTGCCCAGGCCGGTGAGCGGGTGCCCAAATACAGCCTGCGCTTGGCGATGGACGCATTGGGGCAGCAAGGCTCGATGTGCTGACCCAGCCCCATTGACCAAGGAGTGCTGCCGTCTTGGACGTCGATGGTGACCCTCTCCATGCTTTCCCTGATGGCGTCGCGCAAGTCACCGTGGCTGATATATCGAGCGCGCCGCCGCGTTGCCCTGGCTGAATGCCATCAAGCCCGACGATCTTCGGCTGCCGGTTCCCGGCGGCGTGGACCTTGCCGCATGGCTCAGGTCGGAAGTGCGCTGTGCGCAACCGTCACAGGAGGCGTGCCGGGCCGCAGCGGTGATTCTTCGAGCCAACGATCGCACGTTCGCTCAAGAAGTGGCCGACGCCGCCGTGGCCGCGGCCGGCGCACGCATCGCGGGGAAGTCACGCAAAGGCAAGGTGCAGCAGTGGGTAGAGATGTTTGTGAAGCGGTATGTCGCGCCCGACGGCCCTGGGCGCCCGGTGTCGCAACTCGCCGAGACGTTTCAGGTCTCCGGCGAGCGGATCAGGCAGGTGTGCGAAAGGATGCTGCAGGAGCTACGAGGGGATCGCTTTACCCTGCCGGCGACGATGCGTGTGTTGGAGCTCGCCCGGCGCGCCGGGCCATGCACGGTCAGCGACCTCAATGCCCAGCTGCGGCTCCACCTGGGTGATGGCGCCGGCATCGAGGCCGCCATCCACTTTGCCCACGAGATGGGCCTCACCGAGATCCCGGTCGAGGTCGTGAACACGTGGGTTCACGGCGGCTCGGACGTCGTGCGGATTGCGACGGTGCAGCCCGCCGGTGGCCTACCCTGGAGCGAGGCAATCTTCCGCCTTGCCCTGCATGACGTGAGCTTCATCGGCTGCACGAGCGTGGTCAGGCTGGCAGGCCGCCTGGTGCTTGAACACGGCGTGGCGCTGTCTCGCCAGAGCCTGCTGTCGCTCATGCAGGCGGCCCCGGGCTTCACGATGCTCGACGAGGCGGGGGGTGGTTCACCTGCGGGGACCGTGGTCTCGGCAGCCCGGTGGCAACTCGGGTGCGCAAGATCATGGCCGTGGCCAGGGAGCCGGTGCGGGTGGACGAGATTGCCGCGGCGCTCATCACGGATGACCACTGGATGCCGCGCGACAAGGAGCACGAGTGCTCCTTGCCCGCGATGAACGTCCTGCACGAGCTGCTGCGCAGCTGGGGCTGGCTCGAACAGCGCCACTACAACCGGTTCGTCGCGCGGGAAGCCGTGCCGCTGGACGTGCTATCGGAATCAGAGCGGCTCGCGCTGCAGGTCATCCAGGCCAATGGCGGCATCGCCACCGCAGGCCAGATCAACGACACGTTGGCGGCGAAGCTGCATGTCGGTGTCGAAGGCGTGAGCGGCATGCTGAACTCGTCGCCCATCTTCCTCAGGTTCGAGCAGGCGCTGTACGGGGTGGTCGGACAGCGGGTGTCCGAGACCGCGCTGGCAGTCGCGAGGCAGGAGCGGCGCTGGCGCAGGTCGCCGCAAGCACCGACAGTTCCTGCCGGCGGCCAGCCGGATCCTGACGTCGAGGGGGCTATAGGCGAGAAGGATGACTTCTGACGCTCCAGACCTGCCGCGCTGCTCGCTGCCCAGCAGGTCGCCCTTGCCCAAGCACCAAGCACAAGCACGGGTTGCAAGTTGATCAGGGTTCTTTTCGATGCTGCCATGCCTGTCCAGGCAACACCCGCCACGCCGCTAAGAGAGAGTAGTAGTCAGAAAGCGCGCAACTCCGGCGGTGACGCCGCACCGCCCTGGCGGCAGAAGCTCTCGTGGGTGCTGTAGCTGCGCGCCCGAAGTCCTCTTCGCGGCGTGAGCGGTTCAGGCCAGAGATTTCGCGCTTGATCACCAGCGCGCGCGCAGCGCCTGCTCGGCTGCGTTATTGGTTCGCGTTACGTTCGCATGTTCAATGAAGCGCGACAGCGAGGGACAGAACTGTTGGGCACGCGAAAAAAAACCCCGGTCCTTGCGGAGCCGGGGCCTGTGAGCTGTACCAATCATCAATGAAGCGCAGCTGCTGTCCCGCAAGCCACGCCGCCATCTTGCCCGCCCTGGGCCGCGAGCGCGCTGTGGAAAGCCGCAGCGCGCTCGCGGCCCAGCGGCGACTTCTCAAGCCTGGGTGCAGACGTCGCCCTCCCCGGCCGCAGCTCGGCGTGCGACACGCCTTCAGGCGCCCGTCCAAGCGTTTTTTGACCATGTATAAGCGAACTAATCTCAGGGCAGTTTTTGAACGTCGATTCGAGCCCGCCGCGAGGCCGCGGCCGCTTTGCCAGGCGCGACAAGCACTTGCGGCCGCCCTGCCCTGCCACCGCGCCGGCGTTGCGGACCACCCTGGCGGCAGGAGAAGGCCCGTGACCCCTCTTCCTGTTGCTGGCTGGGGGTCTTACCTGAATCCGAAGACGGCGCTGTGCTCGACGCCATCGGCAAAGCGCAGGGTCAACCTACGGCACTGGCCGCTCCAGGCCGAGGCCGTCTTCCAGACGTAGGTGTAGGTGTTGGTCGAGGCGTCAAAGCGCAAGCTGCTGGCGTCGGCCTTCACGGTCCGCTCGATTTCATCGGTCGGCGCGTCGGCGTTGCACGGAACTGTCCGTGAAGCCGGGTAGCCGTCGGCAAAGATGTCATGGCCCTTGTTACTGCCCAGGCTGAACCTCACCGGCACGCCTTCACCCGCTTCCAGCGTGTTGACGAGCGGTGGTGCGTCCACCGGAGCGAGGAAGCCGCTGAAGCGGTAGTTGCTCCTGAGGGCCACCGTGTGATGGGTGCCGGCGGAGATGGCCATGATGTCGCGCAGCCCGGCGGGTACGGTTGCTTGGCCAAAGGCGTTGAAACCCCACGCCACCACCGTGCCGTCACGCTTGAGCGCCACCGTATGACTGACGCCTGCGGCGATGGCCCGGACACCGCTGAGCCCGGCGGGGACGGTGGTCTGGCCCTCGCTGCTGTTACCCCAGGCCACCACCGTGCCATCACGCTTGAGCGCCACCGTATGTCCAAACCCGGCGGCGATGGCCCGGACAGCACCTAATTGGGCAGGTACGTTTGTCTCGCCGGAGGAGTTTTCCCCCCAGGCGACCACTGTGCCGTCACTTTTGAGTGCCACCGAGTGATTGATGCCCGCAGCGATGGCACTGACACCGTTGAGCCCGGCGGGTACGCTAACTTGGCCGACGCTGTTATCACCCCAAGCCACAACCGTGCCGTCGCGCTTGAGCGCCAGTGTGTGCCATCCCCCAGCGGCGATGGCAATGACACCGCTAAGCCCGGCCGGTACGTTCGTTTGGCCCTTGTCGTTCCCGCCCCAGGCCACCACGGTGCCGTCGTGCTTAAGCGCCAGTGCGTGATAACCCCCACCGGCGATGGCACTGACACCGCTGAGCCCAGCAGGTACGTCCGTTTGTCCGGCGTCGTTTCTTCCCCAAGCCGCCACCGTGCCGTCGCTCTTGATGACCAACGTCTGCTCGATCCCGGCAGCGATGGCACGGACACCGTTGACCCCAGCGGGTACGTCCAGCTGCCCATAGGTGTTCAACCCCCAGGCGACCACCTTGCCGTTCACGGCACCGTGGGCCGCACTGGATATCGCGCCCATCAGTGCGATGCAAAGCCACGCCGCGATCAGCATCGGAGCACGCAAACGTACCGCCGTAGATGCAGGTAAACCGCTCATGGAACGACTCCTAACCAGTAATTTGGACGGAATCAGCGGCCATGACCTTCGTTGGCTCATGGACGATCCGCGCTGATCTGCGCTCCTTGTTCAGGCTCATGTCCCGCTCAGATCGAACCGGCTTCCGGCGGCGTGCCGTGGCGCGTCGAGGGGGTCGTTCGCAGCGATGCTCAGTTCTGAAGGGTTCGTGAAGGGACGGTAGCACCGGCTACGCACAGTGTCACCGCAAGGCCACGTCAGCAGCGCCATTCGGCTCGCGGGCTTCACTGAGAGCCGCAGCTCACCGTCCCTCTTGGAACTGACCTCCGGGGGCCCGCTCCGATGTGCGTTCCTCTATTGCTCAGGGCTCCAGCGCCAGTGCGGCCACCCTTTCCGGCGTGATCTCAGGAATGGCTGCTCCCTTGGCGACCAATTCGTCGAGCCTGCGGTTCAGATCCGTAATCAGCTTGCGCCGCAGTTCCTCGTCCTCAATCTGACGCAGATCCATGTAAGTCGCGAACGCGAGCATGAGCTGCTGCCTGCGGTTTTCCATCCCTACCTCGCTTCCTCGGTGACGGCAAGCAAGAGTAACTGTGCCAGCACTCGGTCGAACTGGCCTACCGCGATTTTCTGGCCGACCCGCAGCTGGCGGCGCAGTGGATTGGCTCCAAGGGCGTGCCGCGCCTTGAATCGCTGTAGCGCACGTTCACCGGACCGCTCAAGATCTCATCCCAGGGACAGTCACTCAGCGAGCTGCGCATGAATTGCTGCCGTTGAGGGCGGGCAAGTCAGGCCGCTGCCTTGCGTGGTCAGCCCCGGCACTGCGGTGTCGGCGTAAGGCCCAGATCCGCCGACGTCAGCTCGAAAGCGCGCATAAGGTTCCGGATCTTCACCAGCGCTTCCAGCCGGGCGCCCTCCTCCATCTCGCGCAGCTGAGCCTCGGCCGCGGCCAGCTCAGTGCGCAGCTCGGCAATGCGGGCCCTGAGGGATTCGGGTGTGGGCTTGGCCACCGGCTTGACCCAGCCGTTTGGCATGTCTTCGGTCTTGTACATGTCCCAATGATGCCGCCTCGCTCAACGAGAGGGAAAGTAGCTGCTGGCGCAGCCGGCTGAAGTAGCCAGCGGGCGTGACCGCCCGCGCAGCGCCGGGCAAGATGACTCCATGCTTTCCAGCGCCATTGACCACCGCACCTGCCGCCCGCGCGAGATCCTGACTGCCATCGGACGGCGCTACCCGCACGCATGGAAGGTCTGCGACGAATTCCGCGCCGGCAAAGGCAGCGACCTGCCCGACTGGCCGGACTGGTGCTTCCTGCCGCTGCCGGCCATGTACCCCATTGTTAGCGGCGGGCGCGACGTGGACCTGCCGGAGCATCAGGCGCTTGACGTGTACCGCCTCGCCGCCCTGTCGCCGTGGCGCATGACCCAGGGGGTCTACAGGTTCGACCCGGCCGTTTTTAACGCCGTGCGCGACACGCCGGTGAGCGGTGACCTGCCCCACGAAGTGCTGTTCCGGCTCCCAGAGTGGGCTGTGTACGTTGAGACACCGGGCCTGCTCTACGGCGGTGAAGTGCTGTACGGCTTCTTCGCACACCTCGACTTTTCATTGGACACCGGTGCGGCTGAGCTGCGGCTGCTGCTCGATGGCGATGGCGCGCTGGACCCCGTGGGGTTTCCGCTCGGACCTTGGTCTTTGGCCGAGTCCATTGCGCGCACGCTGGTCAGCGAAGGCACAGAAGCCGCACGGGCAGCACCGGCTGCAGCTGGTGCAACCCTGCGGGCCGTGGTCGAGCCACTGGTGTCCCTGTTGCTTTACCTGTGCAGCCAAGCCGCTGAAATCGGTGACGGCACCCGGCGCCCCGGCAACCCGCAGCCCAAGAAGACCAAGCGCGGCCCGCGCCTGTTCCAGGCGGAGAAGCCGACCGCTTGGGATGTAGGTGTGAGGCTGGGGGCGGCCCTGCGCCGCGCCTACCAAGCCGAGCAGACGCGCAGTCCCGGCGATGGGATCAACACTGGCCCTCGACCGCACATCCGGCGAGCGCACTGGCATGGCTTCTGGAGCGGCCCGCTCGAAGGCCAGCGGCGCTTTGGCCTGCGCTGGCTGCCGCCCATCGCCGTAAACGTAGAGGACCTGGACGGATTGCCGGCCACCGTGCGCCGAGTTGGATAGGCTGCAGTAGACCAAGCCAGCCACGCAACTGGACATGGGCTGCCCCTGTATTGCAGACGTCAGCCTCGAAAGACTGCGTAAGAGCCCAATACCTATACAAAGAGCGATGGCAGGATTCGGGCAACTGCCCGCCTCGTATCACGTAGCACAGCGTTACCAAGCCCGCCATGCCCAGTCCGCGCCAGTTCTTGGTGGTCGATGTCGGCCCCCTGAAGCCATTGATCGTTGACTGCGCCGCGCGGGCCCACATGCCGCCGGGCACCTGGGTGCGGGAGCTTCTGGCGCAGGCCGTCGAAGTCATTGGCGACACTCCGGCGCCCGAACGTCCGTCGCTCAAGCGGCCGCCGCGCAGCGGCAATCCGGTCAAGTTCTTCGCCCGCCTTACGCCCGAGGAGTCCGCGACGCTGAAGGCCGCGGCCAAGGCTGCCGGCCTGTCTCAATCCGAGTACGTCGCGCGCCTAGTGATGAATCCGGCCGCGGCCGGTGCGGTGGGCGTGCCGGCATTGCAGGTCCTGGTCGAGTCCAACCGGCAGTTGCTGGCGGTGGGGCGCAACCTCAACCAGATCGCGCGCAGCCTCAACGAGCGGCTAGAAAAAGTCACGCGCGCCGAACAAGCGCAAATCCTGCAAACCGTGGAGATGGTGCGGACGCATGTCGAACTGGTGGCCAGCGTGATTAAGGAGCTGTCGGTCAACCGACGCACCGCGTCACGCGCCAAGACGTAGAAAAGCCGCCCGCAGGCGGCTTCTTGGTGCTGTCTTGCAAAGTGCTCTGTGAAGATTCAGGGCGTCTCGACGCGGACCAGCTGCAGCTTGCCAGGCGCGACGTGCTGCACGCCCTCGTCGCTGCCCAGGGGGCGGACCGGGATGCGGTCCTTGCGCGGCTTGGCGTCGGTGGCGACTTCCATCAGCGTTTCACCGTACCGGACCACGACCCGCAGGCCGGTCGCACGGGCCGGGGCAGGGCGCGGCAGCCTGTCCTGGCCGTCAGCCGGCGCAGCACTGGTTGGCGAGTCGGCAGGCGATTCGGACGCTCCTTGGACGACCGCCACGTCCATCACTCCCGCCGGCTCCTGGGGTAGTAAACCGTTTACCGGCTGCTGTTCTCCGGTCTGGACACCGGGCACTGGTAAACCGTTTACCGGTGCGGTTGCTGCTGCGGGTGAGGTCGTGGCTGGTAAACCGTTTACCACCTGGGCAGCCTCTTCGACGTTGCCCGGTGCTGGTGAACCCAACTGCGTCTTGAGCCTTGCCAGCGTTGTCCGCGTGAAAGCCTCTTGTCCGGCACCCCACTGCTCCACCGCATCCGGGTGCGCCTCGTACAGCTTGCGCAGCTCGTTGATCTCGAAGAGTCCCTGGCACTTGCCGCTGCGGTAGGCGTTCATGACCCAGTCGGGCGCATCGATCAGGGCGCAGGCGTAGGTGATGAGCGGACGGGACTTGCCGAGCCTTCTCGCGATCTCGCCCTGGCTCATCTTCTCGTCGAGCTTCTTCTTGACGAACAGCGCCAGCTCCAGCGGCGTGAGCCCCTTGCGCTGCTCGTTCTCCGCCACTTGGTCGAAGTCGTTGGCTGTCTCGTCCACGAAGGCCGGGATCGTCTCCTTGCCAGCCATGCGCGACGCCCGCAACCGGCGCGCGCCGAAGTTCAGCATGTAGCGCCCGGGCTGGGTCGGGTGGCTGCGGACCGACACCGGCTGGCGCACACCGCGCTCGCGGATGTTGTCGGCCAGCTCCTGCAGCGTCTCCTGGTCAAACTCCATGCGCGGCTGGTTGGGGTCCTCGTCGATCGCGTCGAGCCGCAGCTGCAGCGGCGTGCCCGCAGGTTCTACAGCGCTCGCGTTGAGCGCCCCCAGGTCGAGGTCGGGCAGTTCGAGCATCAGGCGGCTCCCATGAGTTGCGCCACGCGGGCGATGACGGGTTGGATCTCGCGCCAGGAGTCACGCGCGGCCGTATCCCCCTTGATCTCGGCCAGGAACTGGCCGGCACCCTGGGCCTTGGCGATGGCCGTGCGCTTGGGGATGAAGGCGTAGTCGGCGCCGCCTGTTGGCGCGTCCACCATGGCCACCATCTTTGATCGGATCTGCGAGGAGGCCACCAGCTGGCGCAGGTTCTCCTTCTGATACGGCGTCGGCTCGACCATCGTGGGCAAGATGCCCAGGAACCGGAGCTTCGGATTGAGCTTCTCGCGGATCCGCTCGACCCCGACCCGCTCGTCGAGCAGCAAGCCCTGGATGCCGTCCAGTGCCTCCTGGTTCAACTGGATCGGGGAGAGGACGAAGTCGGCCGACACCAGCGAGGCCACGACGCGGATGTCGGGATTCGGGTTGGTGTCGATGATGCAGAAGTCGAACCGCTGGTCGGCGTGATGCAGGAAGACGCGCAGGTTCCTCGCGAACTGGTTGTGCTGCTCACGCTGCTGCTCCAGCGCCTTGAGCTCGTGGCTGCTCGGAATCAGCACGAACGGGTGTTCCTCGGCGATCCCGTTGCTGGCCGAGGCGGCGTCCGTGAAGACCTGGTGAGCGGACATCGGCGCCACGAAGGCCTTGCCCGACTTCGTGAGCGGCTTGGTCATGTTGCCCTGGTGGTCGACGTCGATTGCCAGGACGCGGTAGCCCTGCGCGGCCAGCCAGTGGGCCAGGAGGCAGGCGATGGCCGACTTGCCCACGCCACCCTTCTGATTTGCAAGCACGACTGTTTTCACGGTTGGGTTCTCTCGGTTGATTGTTGGGCTTGAGCCACTTCGTTGTTTCGGCCGACTTGCGCTCTGGCTAAATCCTGGCGCCGGGCCTGGCGAACAAAAAGGTTCGTCAATGGGCTTTCTCGCTGGTCGCAGCAGGGCGGGGCGCTGGTGCCTTGTTGCGCTTCAGATACTCATCGATCGCACGGCGCACATGCTCCGAAACCGTGATGCCAGTACGCTCCGACAGCGCTTGAAGCGCCTCCCGAGACTGTTCTGAAAGGTGAATATTGGTGCGCTTCATGTGCGCACATCATACACACCTTTGCGGGCGAAAACGAGCTGGAGACAAGGGCTGCATGTCCGTTTTCAGGCCAGCCTGCAGCACGAGGTCACACGACGGCACACACGTCCATCCAGGGCCGCCACTGCGGGCCCGACATCCGGGAAGCTCCAGCACCCGGGCCCTGGCTGCTCCTGTCGGCTGGGCAGCAGCAGGGGAGGGCAGGGCAGCCCCCGGTCTGCCTGATGCACCGGTGCTCCAGCCCCCGCTTGCCCCGCCGGCCTGCTGCGTGGTCCGACGAAGGACGGAATCTACTTCGCGACGCCCCGCGCTGCCGCGGCCATGGCTCGGCACGAGGACGGGCCACCCGCGCGGACACTTGGCGTTGCGCCGTGCCGTTTGACGCCTCCTGGCGTGGTGCGTAGAACGTTCGAAGGGGCGTGCGTGCTCAACGAACAGGACACCGCTCGGCCGCACCTTGTCTCTTGATGCGGTCCTATCGGTCAAGCATATTTGGTCATGGTCCGAAAGCCCAAGCCGACCTTCATTCACGAGTTTCCGCTGCGCGTCGATCGCGCGCAGGCCCATGCGCTGGAGAAGCGGTTCGGCGTGGTGCACTTCGCCTACAACGTCGTGCTTCAAGAGATGCTTGCTCGGCTCCGTAGCATGCGCAACGACCCTCGGTACGCCCAGGCGTGCAAGGCTCCCAAGGGTGACGATGCCCAGCGCAAGGCGCACGGATTCAGCGAGTTCGCGGCCCATGACGTCGTCGCGCTGCACATCCGAGCCTCCCGCTACCTGGACGGCCTGATCGACTCGCACACGGCGCAGACCTTGGCCTCGCGGGCCTTCCGCGCGTGCGACGAGCACGCCTTTGGCAAGCGGGGCCAGCCGCGCTTCAAGCGCCGCGGCGAGATCGCCTCCGTCGAGGGTAAGGGGCCGACCTCGCCGCTGAACTGGAAGGGCGACCGCGTCGTGTGGGGTGGCAAGCGCCGCGACCGCGCGATGACGCTTCGCCCCGTCTTCGACAAGCGCGACCGCGACGGCGTGCAGGCACACGCCTTGTCTGGCAAGGTCAAGTACGTGCGCCTGATCCGACGCACGATCCAGGGCGAGGTCCGCTGGTTCGTGCAGCTCGTGTGCGACGGGCTGCCGCTGCAACGCTTCGAGGCCCGCGACGGCGTGGCCGCCATCGACCTTGGTCCGTCTACGGCCGCCATCGTGGCGTCCGACAAGGCGGCGCTGGTGTCGTTCCTGCCCGAGGTCAAGGAGGACATGGCCGCCAGACGCCGCCTGCAGCGCGCCATGGACCGCTCGCGCCGGGCGACCAACCCGCAGTGCTTCAACGAGGACGGCACCTGGCGCAAGGGCACGCGCGCCACCGAGCGGTCGATCCGATATCTCGCCCTGTGCCGGCACCTGGCCGAGCAGGAGCGCGTCATGGCCGAGAGGCGCGACCGCGCGCACAGCCGCTTGGCCAACATCGTGCTGCGCGACTTCGGTAAGGTAGTTCGCACCGAGAAGCTCAGCAAGAAGGCATGGCAGAAGAACTGGGGCCGGCGCATGAAGGCCACGGCCCCGGGCATGTTTATGGAGAAGGTGAGCCGCAAAGCCGGGAATGCTGGCGGCTCGCTTGTCGAATTCAATGCGGGCCGGCACAAGCTCAGCCAATTCGACCACACGCGGGGCGACTTCGTCAGGAAGCCGCTGAGCCTGCGGTGGCACGAGCTCCGCGATGGCTCCGGCCAGATCGTGCAGCGCGACCTCTACAGCGCCTGGCTCGCATTGTTCGTCTCAGCCGATGGATTGGATGCTTCCCAGGCCTCGCAAGCCTGGGCGGTTGCGTATCCGCTACTAGCGCGTGCGGCGTCCAGTCCGGTTCAAGCAGCAAGCTGGCGGCCTGCGGCCGCCTCACGCCCTCTGAGGGGCGTCGGAGCTGCTCGCATGCGAGAGCGGCAAGAACGCGCGGCGAGGCCTGCCCAAAAGGCAGAAGAGTCGCGCGTCACGCCGTAGGAATCCCCGTGCTTCAGCGCGGGGAGTGGATCAACGCAAGGCGATGGGGGAAGTGGTCATGGCCCAGACCGTCGATGGCGTGCTCCTTCAGCATGGCCAACTGCTCTTCTACCCCGAGCCCAGGCATGGCAGGCCTGCCAGTGCACCGCGCCTGCCGAAGTCGCCGCAGGCAGGCGCGCGCGTCATCCGCCGGCACATCGAGGCCGTCGTGTACCGCGTGCCTCAGGTGATGGTGAAGATCACCGGCACCAGCAATGGCATGAAGCAGCTGATGGGGCACCTCGCCTACATCACCAAGCACGGCAAGCTGCCGTTGACCGACGATCGAGGCGAGCCGCATGCCGGCATGTCAGGCGTGGGCGAGGTGGCCGACGACTTCCGCTACGGCGGATCGCTGATACCCGAGAGCAGCGACAGGCGAGAGGCCTATCACGTCAGCCTGGGCATGCCCGCCGGCACCGACGTCAACGGCATGGTCGCCGCAGTCGAGGAGTTTGTTGCCAAGGAGTTCGGCAACCATCAGCACGCCTGGGTGGTTCACGAACATCAGGACAATCCGCATGTCCACTTGGTCGTGCGCGCCGAAGGCCGCAACTTCAAGCGACTGCCCACACGCAAGCCTGACCTGCACCGCTGGCGTGAGGGCTTCGCGCGGGCGCTGCGTGACCATGGCATCGAGGCTGACGCCACAAAACGTGTGGCGCGCGGCGTCGTGCGCGACTCCGACCTGCTGTGGCAGGTCAAGGCGTACGAGGAAGGGCGCCTGGACAAGGAGCACAAGGGCCATGGCAAGGTTGCCATCAAGCTGCCCACGATGTACCGGGTGCTCGAAGCCTGGGCCCACATTCACAATGCGCTGCAGGCTTCGGCAGATCCGGCTGACCAGCAACTTGCCGATGACCTGCGCAGATTTCTGGCGGGCACGCCCATGGCTCGCATGGTGCACGCGATGGAGAAAGCAAGAGAGCACTCAAGGCAGCCGCCGGTGCGCCAGCCCGACGGGCCAGAACAAGGCATAGGTTAGGTTTCTCGCGGGCATGGTCCACAGCTGTTGAGCGCCTGTAGTCGCGGGCTCGCAGCAGCGGCTGCTGGCTCATCACGGGGCAGTTCGATGCATTACTGGATCGACGGTCAACGGCATGACTTCAGCAGCCTTTTGGACAACGAGATCCACGCGCTGCTCAAACCCTTTCACCACGCAAGCACCGAGCATGTCTTCTGCGCCTGCCAGCGCACGGATGCCCCCGACACTCGGCTTCCGATGTACATCCGCCAGAACCGCAGCACCTCGCTGAGCCTGGCCAGGGTGCCACGCAGCGGCAACGAGCACCACCGCTCATGCCGGCATTTCGACATCGCTGCAGAGGATGCGGCTCGGCTGGGCTACGACGACAGCGTGCTGGCGGTGGACGAGGAGGGCAACCAGGTTGTCGCCTTGAGCGAGTCGCTGCGCAACTCGGCCGGTGCCACGGAGCCGCGGGCCAGCGTGGTGCGGCTCGGACCCAGGGCAGTGCCGCGGCGTATATACGCGCGTATGACGCCGCTGGGGCTGCTGCACCTGCTCTGGGAGCGGGCATGGCTGAACCGGCACGTCGTAGGCAAAGTGCCGGAACTTCCCGACCTGGTGCGCCGCCTGCGTCACGCGGCCCGGCAGATCCGGATCAGGGGCCTTCGCAGCGCGCACTGGGGCATCGAGGACTTCCTGTTGCTGCAAGAGACGCCGGCGCTATCCACCGCGCGGGCGAACTTCGCCAAGCTCAAGGCCGCGGCCGACAAGGACAAGAAGGTGCTGGCGCTGGCCGTGATCGAGGACGCGATGCACCTTGCCCGCCTGGTGGATGCGAGGCAGCGCCCGACGCTCAGACCGCTGCTGGGCGTCACGGTGCGCGGCGGCGATGTCGGCAGGACCTTCGAAGACCTGCTTGCGCCCAGCTTTGAGCGCGCCCTGTCCCTGCTGCACGTCGGGGCACGGCTGGCGGTCCTGGCGCTGGCCGGTACCCGGACCTATGAAGGCACGCCTTACGCCATTGTCGAAAACGTGGTTGCGACGGCAATCACACCGGCATGGATTCCGATCGACTCCTCGCGCGAGTTCGAGTTTACTCAGCTGCTGGTCGCACAGGGCCGGCAGTTCGAGAAGCCGCTGCGCTACGACGCCGCCGAGTCGGTGTTTCCGGATTTCGTGCTGGAGGACACGGCGCAGCCTGTCCCCATCGAGATCTACGGCATGGGCACCCTGGCCGACTATGCGGCACGGCGCGAGAAGAAGCGGTCGATCTACCAAGATGCCTACCCCGGTCGCCACTGGGAATGGGATGTGCAGCAGGAGGGCCGACTGCAGGAATGGCTGCGCCGTCATCCGTTGCCAGCAGCTATACCTTCCCGGCAACGTCAGTGAAGGGAACAGCCCCCATGTCGCCCACATCGTCCTGGTACGACCGCCACGTCCTGCCGTACCTGCTGGACTTCGCCTGCGGCCTCTCGCCCATCGCGCGCCAGCGGCGCAAGGTGATCCCTCAAGCAGCCGGGCGGGTGCTAGAAATCGGCATCGGCACAGGTCTGAACCTGGCCTTCTACGACCGCGCAAAGGTCGAGCGGCTGGTGGGCATCGACCCGGCGACGGAGATGCACGCGCTGGCCCGCAAGCGCAGCCAGCGCCTGGGCCTGCCGGTGGAGTTGCTGCAGCTCTCTGCCGAGGAGGTGCCCGTGGAGTCGGGCTCCTTCGATACCGTGATCTGTACCTACACGCTGTGCTCCGTGTCGTCCCCGGATCAAGCTCTGCGCGAGATGCGGCGCGTACTGCGCCCGGGCGGCAAGCTGTTGTTCGCAGAGCATGGCCTGGCACCCGATGCGCCAGTGGCGAAATGGCAGGCTCGGCTGGAGCCGTACTGGAGCAGGATTGCCGGCGGCTGCCATCTCACCCGGGACGTTCCACGGCTGCTGGCAGAGGCCGGCTTTTCGGCCGACATGGAGGCGGGCTACGTGGCGTGGCCGAGATCACTGGCTTACAACTTCGTCGGGACTGCAACTGCGGCCCCCTGAGGCGGCGCAATCACGCGACACCGTCACGCGGCTGGGTACATCAAGCATGGCGGGTTGCTGCGTCGCCCCAGTTTCCAGGCACCGAGACATGGCCGGGCTCAGCCTTCGAACTTCACGCCGCAGTCCATGCAGAACCGGGCGTTGGCCGGATTCCGGTGGCCGCAGGACGGGCAGAACTTGGGCTTGGGCTGTGCGGCCGGCGGTGCCGGCGCGGCGGCGCCCTCCGGGCTGCCCAGCGCGGCGGCCACGTCAGCCGCGATGCGGTCCTGGGGCGGCGAGGCGATGGCGCCCTGCAGCGCGCGCTCGGCGGTGGCCAGCGCCTGGATACGGCCCAGGTCCTCGGCGCTGGCCGGCGCCACGAGGCTCGCGCGCGACTGGCCGAACTGAATCAGGTGGTCTGCCAGCGCCTGGGCCTCCGCGTCGGTGGAAAACATGGCGGTGACTTGCCGTGCGCTGTCCTTGCCGAAAACCACCGACTCGATGCGGGCGCGCCATACGCGCAGCGTCATGGATTCCGTGCGGACGATCTGGTTGGAGCTCTGGACCTTGCCGGTGAGCGTATTGCCCGTGCCGATGCTCGCCGTCTGGTAGGTGCCCTCCATCTCGACCCAGGTCAGCACCGAGGCGAAGTCGAAGCGGCCCCACAGGCGGCTCGACGCCCGGAAGCCGAACGCCGCCACCACCAGGAAGATCGACGCCGCGCCCAGCAGCCGCAGCGGCAGGTCCCCGCCGCCACCGACCGAGCGCACGAAGGCCAGCGCACAGCCCACGGCCACCAACATGAGCAGCGCGGCGTAGAGGTCGAGCAGCGTGAGGAACCGGTGGCGCCTGGACCGCAGGGCCTGGACGATGGTGGCCGGCGCCGCGTGCGCCATGGGCATGGGCTGGGTTTCCTCCAGCAGTTCGCCGGCGAAGGGCCCGGCGTGCAGCTGCGGATCAATCACGGGCGAGATGCGCGAGTAGCGGCGGTTGGGGATGCGCTCGACCCATTGCTCCTGCAGATGGCGCTCCAGCTCGTCGAGCAGCAGGCTCGGCGGCACGTTGAGCGACACGCGGCTCTGGCGCGCGCTGGTTTGCGTGGGCGGCGGCGGCTGCACCTGCTCCAGCGTGGCCGCCAGCACCAGGGCCACGGCCACCAGGCCGGAGGCCAGCAGCATCGTCGTCTGCGGCGCCAGGGAAATCTGCGGCACCTGCGGCAGTGCCCGGGAGACGAGCCCCACCAGCGCAGGGCCCAGGATCGCCACGGCCAGCAGCGCCACGAGCGACGCGGTGGTCAGCCGCGCGGTACCGGCACTCACCACCGGGCGCAGCAGGAAGAAGACGCCGAAGGCGAAGTACGCCATGCTCAGCAGCGGGCGCGACGCCTCGGTGCCGAACAGCCCCCAAGCCAGCGCGAAGCTCACGGCCGTGACCAGCATCGCGCACAGGTTGTAGAAGGCGACCTTGGCCTGCTCCTGGATGGCCAGCGGCGCGGTGATGAGGCGCGGCACCCAGTGGTACAGCACGCCCTCGATGGCCCGGGCGGGCTCGGGATAGGTCAGTGCCCCGTCGCGCAGGATGCGCTTGATGGTCGAGGCCTGGTCCGAAGTGCCGACCATGGCATTGGGCAGCTCCGGCGCTAGCGACGCCGGCCGGCCGCGGCCGAAGAAGAAGCGCAGCCGCTTGGCCCCGGTCGCGGCGGTGACGACGCTGGCGAACAGCAGCCCCAGGCCGACTGCCACGGCGATGGGGTCCAGCGATTGGCGGTGCTCGAACAGCGTGAAGAGAGCCGCCGCGCCCATGAGCGCCGCGCACGCGAACAGCAGCTTGTTCTGCACCCGGTAGGGGTTGGGCAGCTCCAGGGTGGCGTTGGCGCTGCTGTAGTCGTAGCTCATGGGCGGCCTCGGCGCGCTGGCAGGGGAGAGACGAACGATTGTGTTGGCGCCGCGGCGGCCAAGGGTGCTCAGGTTGTTAGGGCAGGGCGCCGGCGGGCAGCCACCGTGGGCCACGTCGGTGGTGAAGGCTGACGATGCACCATGGTCCTGATGGCTGGCGTACAACTGCGTAAGTGATGGGGCCGAGCTGCGTCTGGACGCCGGGCAGCTACACGGAAGGAGCAGGTCGTGATCGAAGGACTCGTTGCAGGGAAGGTGTACGGCCGCCCCGAGCAGCGCACGAGCAACAGCACCGGCAAGGTCTTCACCGTGGCCAAGGTCCGCGCCGCCACCAGCGGCGGCGAGGCGCTTTTCGTCAACGTGCTGGCCTTCGACGCCACCGCCCAGGCGGCGCTGCTGGCGCTGTCGGACGGCGACGCGGTGTCGCTGGCCGGGACGCTGACGCCAAAGGTGTGGGTAGACCGGGAGAACCAGGCGCGGCCGGCGCTGGACCTGATCGCGAGCCAGGTGCTCACGGCGTACCAGGTGAAGCGCAAGCGCGAGGCGGTGACCGGTGCGGAGCCGCCGCTGCGCCAGGCCAGGGTAGCGACGCAGCAAGAGGACTATCGCTCGCCGGCATCAGCACCGGCAGCGCCGCCTGCAGCCGCGGCGGCAACCGATGCCGATGGCTGGCCGGCATCGGACGCACCCTGGAACGATGAGACGCCATGACCGGCGAACGCGACCTGAGAAAGCTGCTGCGGCACATGACGCCGAAGCTGCAGCCCGGCACCTTCGTGTTTTGCACCTTTCCGGACGAAAACGTGCCTGCCGGCCTGGCGCCCATCGCCACCTTCCGCGAGGCCGAGGGGCTCAGCGTCATCCTCGCGCTGGACGAGGCCCAGCGCGCCGGCGTGCCCTACCAGTTCGAGTCGGGTCTGATCACGCTCACGATTCACTCCTCGCTGGACGCCGTGGGGTTCTTGGCCGCGGTTTCCGCGGTGCTGGCTGAGGCCGACATCCCGTGCAATGCTGTGGCGGCTTTCCACCATGACCACCTTTTTGTGCCCCGGGAGAAGGCGCAACGGGCGCTGGATCTCCTCGCAGCGGTGGCTGCTGCGCCGGCGCAGCTTCCTGCTGGGCAACAGCCGCCGTCGAATTGAAGCCCCCTTGTCTACATCAGCCGTCAGAACAAAAACGCCGAGCAGAGAGACGGTGTGCAGCGGTGGAGTAGAAGCCGCACCTGAATCCACACCGTGCCTGTCGCAGGCATTCGACTCGCCATCGCGAATACCCGCTTCGCAGCGGAAGCGGCCGCCCGGCTATGGACTAAGAATTACGCATTCCGGCCACGAAAGGACGATCACTGCTTTGGGACAACGACTGTTAATTGACCAGAAAGACATCACAGCAAACGGGTTCTAGCTTCATTGTTTTTCTTAAAAGCGAGGAGCCAAGTCTTACTTATACATTTCCGCTCGTGCGTTTACTTTCCGGCTCTGCCCAGCAGCTCTGTGGCATAGCCGTAGGTTACCTATCAGCCACGTTAACGCCTTCGTGACTGCGAGCTAACATGAACACCGTCCAGATTCTGATTTTAAGGTACAATGTGACGAATTGTTTGTTATATATGGCCACAGATGAAAGTTGAATCAAAAGTCCTTTCTCTAGAAGACGTACTTGGGCAGAATTTAAGCATACCGCCTTACCAAAGGCCTTATCGCTGGCAGCGCCATCATGTCAGCCAACTGATAGACGACCTAGTCCGAAATCGCCACAAGCAGGCCTACCGACTTGGCACCGTAGTATTGCATCAGTACGACACGCTTGATATCGTTGATGGTCAACAACGGCTCGTGACATTAACAATGCTGTGCAAAGCATTGTCTCCCAATAGTGCCATGCGTCTGACGTTACTTAATCACCACTTCATGTCGCCGGTCGCGATCCGCGCATTGCAGCGCAACTTCGCCTTAATACAGCACCGAGTCCAGCAAATATCTCCCGCCGAACGCAGCGTCTTACGAAAATTTCTTGTTGAACGTTGTGAAGTGGTATGTATAAAACTTAATGATATTGGGGAGGCATTTCAATTTTTTGACTCTCAAAACGCGCGAGGCAAAGACCTGTTCCCACATGATTTGCTTAAAGCGTTCCACTTGCGCGAGATGCAAGACGACACGGAAGAAGCGCACATCGCCTGCGTCAAGCAATGGGAGGAAGAAGTACGAAACGATCAAAATGATAAGAGCCGACATGGATTACGGGCGGTCCTTGGTGATGTGCTTTATCCTTTGCGGCAATGGTGTGCAGGAGAATCTGGCAGTGGATTTAATCGAGAGGTAATTGGTGTTTTCAAAGGAGTGAATCTTCACAGAATGCAGCATCCTTTTGTAGAGCCGCTGCGTCAAGTCGATTTAACTCTAAATAAATATCCATTCCAAATTAATCAACCCATAATTAACGGCCGACGGTTCTTTGAATATGTTAAACATTATCTCATGCTATACCGCCGCTTGTTTTCAAAGCCACATCCACAGCTTGAAAATATTATCGAAATTCTTGACAGTTATCCAGGGCGCAACCGTCCCGGAGACCACTACATACGCGACCTATTCTGTGCAGCATTGCTATTTTATTATGACAAGTTTGGTGAGCATGAGTTAAAAAGGGCCGCAGAACTATGTTTCGTATGGAGCTATCGCCTTCGCATGACACTGCAGCGTGTGGCAGCCGAATCCATCGATAATGCTGGTTTGGCGCACAACGGACTCATCAGAACCATACGTAATGCAATCAATCCGGAAGACGTGCTCTCGTACATGATTGAACCATTATTGGACGCTGATGTGCGAGCAAATGCCAACAAGATCAAAGCCTTGATCGAAAAGTTCAAAGAACTGGGGTATCTCCATGCCTAACTACGATATCAGAAATTTGTCCGTGCACGAGTTATTTGAAAGCGGATGCTATATTATTCCAAACTACCAACGCAACTATGCATGGACTCCCGCAGAGGTACAGCAGCTAATTGTTGATATCCGAGATTGCGCGCTTTCCAATGACGGCCGCGACTATTATCTCGGTAGCCTGGTGGTTTTTCAGCGTGGACCAAATGTGTTTGAAACTGTAGACGGACAGCAGCGGCACACTACCCTCGGGATTCTGTTGGCGGCGCTAAAGAATGAGTTTGGACAGTCGTTGCAAGGTATTGCAGGAATCAATCTAGAGTTTGATAGTCGGGAGGTATCCAGCATGACGTTGAGTCGCCTGTTTAATAAACGTCGCTCCCTTGCCGATGATTCTGATGAGCACACGATGCTAGTTGCTTACCGTGAATGTACTCGTGTACTTCGAGAACATAACGCCAAAGATATTCGTAAAATAACAACCTATTTACTCAATCAAGTTAAGATAATTCGCACCCCAGTACCCAATGAAACAGATTTAAATCATTACTTTGAGGTAATGAATAACCGTGGCGAACAACTCGCCAAGCATGAAATTCTCAAGGCCAGGCTGATGAAGCAATTGCCAGAGGAGCAACAATCTGCATTTGCTGCAATTTGGGATGCGTGTGCCGATATGGGGCGGTACGTACAATTATCCTTCCCAAAGGAATCGCGCACAAAGTTGTTTGGAAAGGACTGGAATTCCTTTCCAAATAATCTCGCTCATGTTGTTGCCACACTAAAATCTAGTACTCGGCACGATCAATCTAAATCGCTGAACGAAATCATTAACCAACCGCCCAGCAAGCCGCCGCGGGACGATGAACCAGACGAAGCAGATGATATTGGTGGTATAGTCACTTTCGACAATTTTCTATTGCATGTCTTGCGCATTTGCAGCGAAAGACCAAAGCGAGATGTGCCGCTTGACGACAAGCGATTGCTTGCGACATTTGGGCGCGAAGATCTTTCGCCAAATCCCTCTATTTTTATTATCAATCTGCTGCGTTGCCGAATGCTCTTTGATCGCTATGTGATTAAGCGACAAATCAACGGCGAATGGGGGATTAAAACTTTGAAATACAAGCAAGGAACCAACAAGGATAGCATTTATTACATAGAATCATTCGATGAAGGCGAGAGCCAGAAAATTGTTATGCTATTGGCGATGTTTCATGTCTCCTTTCCGACGCAGATCTACAAACATTGGTTGAGTGCTGCACTTTGGTTTTTGTACAAGCAAAATACTGAGCAAATTGACGGCCAAGCTTATCTGAAACGCATGGAGTTCATTAATGATAGATTTCTGTTTGGTCGTTTTTGCGACAACGAACCAATAGATTACTATGAACTTTGCTTTGAAAATGGTACGAAGACGCCCTCGGAAATTAACGAGACTCACTTGCATCGCGGAACAGACGTCCAGAACTTCATATTTAACCGTTTGGACTATTTGCTTTGGTGTCAATTAAGGGACGGTTTTGTTTTTGACGGCATTGACATGGATGCAGTTATGATTGGTTATAAAAAGTTTGCTTTCACACTGCGCACCTCTGTTGAGCATCACTATCCACAAAATCCAGCGGGGCAGCATATGAGGTTATCTGAATCTAAAAAAATGCCACATGGCTGCGACACGTTCGGCAATCTTTGTTTAATTAGTCGTAGCAATAACTCTAAACTAAATAATCTAATTCCTGATGCAAAAAAGGGGCACTTTAGCGAATCTTCGGCCGTGGAAAGTCTTAAGCAGGTGTTCATGTTTACTTACAAGAATTGGGGGCCAAAAAACGAAACAGCGATCCTGCACCATGAGGAGATGATGATTAAGGTTCTTTGTACCCGAGCAAAGCAGCGCTTGTTATCGCAAACTGTAGCGTCCCACAAGAATTGACGCACTGCGTAATTGTCTTGAAAGAATCCGGAGCACACAGCAGAAATAGGCGCATAATAATGCTGCTGGCGAACCAATTACTGGTTCGGTTGTTATATCTAACGGCGTCTCCGGTCGCTTTTCAATCGCAATAAAGAACCTAGAAACTGATGGTTGTGGCTGAGCATCAGCAACCGACCGCTCCCAGCCTCGAAGCGCCTGTCGGAATGCACGTCGTTCGGCAGCTAACTGCGGAGCGTCGTCCCACCGCGATTGCGAAGTCGTAGAGAGGTGCAGTTCCAGCGCACGCCAAGAGTGGGGACGCATCGTTGGCTGACACCGTAAAAGCAGTAGTGGTCGGGCCGGCGGTCAGTGGAGGTGGTTGCCATATTTAGCATTGCGGCGGTCGTCGCCGCGATTGCATGCGGGTCGGCCGCGGCTCATGCCTCGACGGCTTGCTGTGCCGTGTCCCGAATTGCGATGATCAACGCGCGACTGGCTCGATGGTGACCAACCTTCACCGCTGGAGCAGCAGCATCCGCTTCGCGTAACGACGCAATCAGGATTGCGTGTTAACCCGGCCGCACGGTTCAGCCCTGTCGCACCGTTATGCCTTCGTTGAACACCACGTCGAAAACTAACAACTTGATACGCAGAAGCTTTATAATCATGACTGCACAAGTTGCATTGTAGAGAGGGCAGCATGACGATGAAAATGAATTTTGAAGACACTGATGCTTTTTATAAAAAGCTGAAGGATGGATTGAGCACTGGCGAGCATATTGAAGTCATAACGAACTACAAAAAATATACAGATCTACCAGAAAGATTTCGCAAAATTTTTGAAACGGAGCGGTATAAGCACGAGGGTTGGATTAATGTGAAAACACTCGCGTTTGTACCGATGAGCAAGGCGGTAACTAAGATTAACTACCAAGCTCTATATGTACTTGGAGGCGCTGCAGTCGGCGCACTTGTAGGGTTTGTTGGTGGTCCATTTGGTGCTGCAGTAGGAGGTGCGTTAGGAGCCGCAGCTGGAGTGGCTGCTGCTGCTATGGCGTCGGATAAACACGATGTTGAAATTGAGATAGATGCGGAAGGTAAATTGAAAGTTAAGATCCAGCCCCGCACTCCGCGTTCTGCATAAACATTATGTGCGTACCCCCATCAGGGCCACCTCTGGCGACTCCGCACCGGGGGGATAACTGATTTTGCCGGCGTGTCCTCTACCCACCACTGCGGTGGGCTGTCTTCCAATTGCCCATTTTTTAGTGGTTTCCCTGGATTAAAACGTCACATGCTTTGGACAGTGGAGAAGTGCGCCCTAGGCGCCTGTATACCTCCCGCATGTGATGCCTCTCATCTCGAACATCAATTGAGAAAATTATGGCAAGCAAAGGTCAATTTACAGGGATGACGGGCTCCTTCTTGGTGGCCGCTCAACTTTCCTCTAGGAGCCTAGTCGCTTCAACTACTTCAAGAAGTGCTGCTGGCGCAGACATCCTTGTAACGGACGCGGAGTGTCGTGTCGCTTTCTCTGTGCAAGTGAAAACAAATAGTAAATCAGCAAGGTTCTGGTTGTTGGGAAAGAAGGAGCCTTCGAGAGGAACCGACTCCTATATTTACGCATTTGTTAACCTCGGTAGAGACCAGTCAGGCGATGTGACAGGAGACTATTATCTTGTTCCAAGCAAAGTGGTTCATAAAATTGCCAGGTATGGCGGTAACAGTTGGCCCAACTACTCGGTTTACAGAGAAGACATAGAGGGTTATCGCAACAATTGGGATGTTTTCAGACTCTGCTAATAATCTGGTTTAACCAGAGAACTTGCAAGCCAAACTTTCAGGCCTCTGCGCGCTGCACACCCCGGTGTGCCAACCTAACTTTCCACCGTGTAGACCTCTTTAGGTATGAGTTGGCCGGATAGTGCTCGCGGTTGAACGTCCGCACTCAGCCTACTGCGGGTATTCGTTTTACGCGTGATGCCGAATCACTGAAATCCTGGCTCTCGCTGGCCAGCCCGACCCAGCAGTGGTGTGAAGTCGTGCAGCCACCGTGTGATGGGGTGACGGACTTCGCCCTCACCTGGCGCACGCCGTAGACGGCCAGCAGCCGGGAGTGCATCAGCTCCCGGCTCCGCTGCTCGCGCAGAAACCGCCACACGATGACCGTCACCGAGCCGATCTCGCCTTCCAGGCTCAAAAGGCCGCAGCGTTGGCGGAGCTGGTCGCGCGCCCGTGCCATGAACCCGGCATCTGTCCGAATCGACCTCCCTACGGCTATCTCGTACAGCGCCAAGCTGGTTGTCATCTGTAATACTGTATGGATATACAGTTACAGAACAGAGGAGGACCCATGGACGCCGAAGCGCTGGAAACCGTGCACGAGGACCGGCTGTGGATCGACAACGGCTGGACGTCCAAGGTCATCAAGAACCCGGACGACGACGGTTGGGCGGTGGCGATGACGCACCATGGCGAGTCGGAGCCGGTGCTGGTGGGCCCGTGGACCATGGGCCGCGACAAGAAGAACCCCAAGCCGCTGGACGTGAACGCCTTCAACACGCTGGTGAAGACCGCCAGCGAGGTGCGGCGCCGCGCCGAGCAGCACCAGCACGCGATGCTGCACAAGAGCGTCACGGTGAACGCCGGCGGCGAGACCATCACGGTCGAACTCGACATCGTGCTAGACGAGTACGAGCCCTACGCCGTGCTGTCGGCCAAGGACGTGTTCGGTGAGCAGCTGGCCAGCGTGAAGGTGCGCCCCGACTTCAGGCTCAACGCCGCCAGCGCCGGCGCATGGATCGAGGGCGGCTACCGGTCGCCGCGGTGAGCCGCCAAGTTGACACGCCAGCCGCCGCCGATGCTGTTTGAGGTCCGCCGCCAGCGAATCCGAGGCGTCCCCGTGCCCAAGGAGGAGCGCAGCCGCATCGTGCCGGTGCGCGGTGACTTGCGGGTCCAGGAAGCGGCCGCTGAAGCGATGGGCCGCCGGTTGTGCCGCGTGGCCACGCTGCACGCACTGGACCGAGCCATCGAGGACCAGCTGCTGCCTCCGCTCCACGACGTGGCGCTCCTGTGGATCGCGCCGCTGGGCATGGTGCTGGGCGGTATCGAGTTCGACGGCCAGGGAGCCTTCTGGCAGACCTGGCACGTGACGCCCTGGGACCGATCCGCCCCAGTCGTTGGCCGGTCGCGCCACCTTGCCTCGCACGAGGTCGCCGGCTATTGCCGAGACGCGGGAGGCCCGCCAGCGCTGAGCAGCAGCGCGCTGGAGGTGGCGCCGTTGGCTGAGCCGATCTGCCGGCAGGAAGACAGTACCGCCCACCTTGCCTTGGCGAGCAATACCGTCGTAGGCGATAGCAACTCGACCTGAGGTGCTTGTCCCCAGCATCTGTGCACAAGGCTGTTCGCAAGGCACGGCGGGCAAGCTCAAGTCGTTGACACATAACGAATTTCGCTGGCTGCTTAAAATTTAGGCAAATGCGCGGGCGCGGTGGTGACGTGCAGCGAGGACAGGCCATCCGTCCCTACAGGCACAGCAGGCTTCACGCCGGCAGAACATGCGCAGGCCAACGCCTGCTTCTGGACGCTGGCCTAACCCGTCTGGAGTTCATCATGTCCCGTACCCCGAACGACGACCGCAATGACAGCATGAATCCGAACAATCCGGCTTACCAAGACGGCCAGGACAATCGTGTCAATCTGGAAAAACGGACTCTCCCCTTGATTGACGTGCGGTAGCTTGATGGCCCAGTTCGGCGGCGCACATGGGCTTGCCCATGCCGTGGGGACAGCCGTTTAGGCCCGGGTATTCGGCACCGGATGGCGCTACAGCAGCCTCAGTACGGTGCCGTAGGTGCACAGTGATCCAGCCAGGCAGATCGTGACGCCGCGCCACCCGGCCGAGGCGTTGGCACCGGCCACAGCCAGGAGCCCGGCCGCCACGGCGGCCGTTCCCTCGGCAATGACCACGCCGGGATGGCCATGGGTGATGAACAGCAGGCCCAGGCCGATGATGACGCCGATGGCTGCGTACAGCGGCAAATTCCTCAGATCCAAGAGATCAGGTACACGAAGCTCGACACCAAGAAACTTCACAGTCCACCTCGCGGCCGGTCATCGGCAAAGCGTGATTCCAACTTCAGGCCACGGAATGTGCATTGGCGCTGCGTGTACCGACACAGGAATGGGCGCTCGATCGCTGCAGCCGCTGTGGCTTGGCAACAGCGGTGTGGACTGCAGGCATCGCACCGGCCCCAAGCACGAGTCCTGCTCGCTTTGCAGCTTGCGGCGACCAATGCCTTGCGGGCTCGGTGCGCAAAGCGCGCACCGCGTGCGTGGAATCCGTACATGGCCCTCAGCAGTGGCCGTAGCAAATAAAGTCCCATTTCCAGTGGTGAGTGTTGTTCACAAAAGCGTCACGATGTAGCTTTGGCCAAGGCAAGAATCGCAGTCGTGTTGTTCTTGTTCGACCGTCATATGGTCGCCTGTAGCATGACTTCTACCTCGACTTGCACCAGATCGCGCCTTCCCCGCTGGCTCAAGGGGCCGGCATGCGCCGTGGCGCTGGCAGCGGCGGGCGTGCTGGCGGTGCCGGCCTCGGCACAGGCGGCGGCGGTGAACCTGGGCGTGGCCGGCAACTTCAACGTCTTTGCGCTGGGCAACTTCACCAGCATGTACAGCGACACCGAAGGCGCCGTGGCCGTGCAGGGCAACGCGACGCTGACGGGCTACAGCGTGAACCTGCACAACCAGGCCGGCTACGCGGGCCAGTCGCTGGTGGTGGGCGGCAACCTGAGCTTCAGCAGCGGCTCCATCGACCACGGCAACGCCTACGTGGGCGGTTCGGCCAGCATGTCGAACCTGGGCTTCGGCGGCACGCTGCAGCGTGGCGGCACGGCGCCGTTTTCCTTTGCCGACGCGGCGCAGCAGCTCAACACGCTGTCGATGGACCTGGCCAGCGTGACGGCTTCCGGCACGGTGAACATGAACCCCTGGGGCGGCGTGAGCTTCGTCGGCGACGGCGGCGCGGGCACGCAGGTTTTCGAGATCGATGGCGCGGACCTGCTGTCGCGCAACAGCATCTCGCTGCTCAACCTGAGCCAGGGCCAGACGCTGATCTTCAACATCTACGGCGAGCAGGCCGGTTTCCGCAACGTGGGCCTGGACGGCTTCCGCGGCTACAACGTGCTGTTCAACTTCGTCGATGCCACCGATCTGGTGCTCAAGGGCGTGGGCGTGTTCGGCAGCATCCTGGCCCCCAATGCCAGCATCAGCGGCGGCTGGGACGGCCAGATCAACGGCAACGTGGTGGTGAAGAACTGGAACTCGAACATTCAGATCAACAACAACCACCTGTTCGCCACGGCCGAGGTGGCGCTGCCGCAGTCGGACCCCACGCCGGAGCCCACGACCGGCCCCGACACCGGCTCCACGTACGAACCGATCGGCACGCCCTCGCATGACGTTCCGGAGCCGGGCACCCTGGCGCTGCTGCTGCCGGCCCTGGGGCTGCTGGGCTTCCATGCTCGGCGCCGTGATGCCGTCAGGAAGGCGCGCTGTGCCGAGGGGCAATAATGCGTCCGCCAGGGTCAACGGATTTCTCGTAGGTTGATGCATTGCCCGTCAAATTTCTATTGACTGGCAAGTGCTTGCGAAGATTTTTATGGCGACTGATGGACGGCGGCGCAAGTCCTTAAGCCGCTTGATCCATGGGATGTTGAAACGCACCCAACGACGCAAGGCACGACGGCCCCTGGGTGGAAATCCGGCGGAGGTAGGAAGAGCGTCAGAACGCAGGAGGTGGTGCCTCCACCTCGGACGCGAGGGGGCGTTTCACGCCAAGGTTTTCCCTCGTGTTTGAGGTGTCCCTGCGCGCACCCTACCTACCACAGGCGGCGCGCGTAATTTCTGTTGGTAGGCCCGCCGCCGTAGTGCTGGCACTACCAGCAAGGCGGGCACGTCTCACGGCTCATGATGGTGCTGGTACTCAGGCCTTTGAAATTGGACCGACGCCATCAGCCCAGTGCAGTGTGACGACTTATTACCTCTGGCCCAGGTCAACAAATCCATTTTCTAACCGATGAATGCGCCGTGACCACAACGGACGGGACGGCTGCCGCCGTCATTGCCGTTCATTTCCATGCTTCGACGCATCGCACGCGTATTGCGCCTCACCCAGTTTCTCGCCTTGCTGCTCGTAATCGGCATGGGCGCAATGCTCTACACGGCCATGGTCCAGTTCGAAGCGGCGAGCCGTTGGGTCGAGCACACGCACGATGCCATTGACCAGATCGAGCAAGTACGCCTGGAATCGATGCGCAGTGGGATCTGGCTGCGAAACTTTGCGGTGGATGCAAACAAGGATTCGCTGCAGAGAGTGCGCGTGTCCGCGGCTGTAGCAACGCAGGCGGCCGAACGCTTGGTCAATCTCACGGTTGACAACCCGGCGCAAAGCCGCCGGATTCAACGGCTGCAATCCGAGCTGACCGAGGTGATGGGCCAGTACCTGAGCTTGGCCACCATCGCCGAGCGTGACGGCGCGGCAGCGCTGGGGCCGCTTGTCAATGCCCGGGTGGCCAGGGATTCGACCCAGGAGTTGCGCCGACTGCTCGATGAGGCCGAGCAAGTCGAGCGCGACTTGTTGCAGTCCCGCTCGCACACCCAGCACCAGCGATTCGCGTTTTTCAAGAAGCTGCTGACCGGCTGTGGCCTCGCCTTCGCGGCGATCATGCTCTGGGCCATTCGATACTCCAGTCGCCTGCTGCGGCTGGGCCAGGAACAGGTGCATGCGCTGCAAAGCAAGGCGCTGCGGGACCCGCTCACCGGGTTGCTCAACCGCCGCGGCCTGCGGCAGCAGCTGGCCGTGGTGGCGCAACAGCCCCGTGTCCCGGACCAGCACGTCGCCGTTTTGGCGTTCGACCTCGACGATTTCAAGCCCGTCAACGACCGCCACGGGCACGCCGCGGGTGACCAGGTGCTGCAGGAAGTGGCCCGCCGGCTGCTGCACGCATGCCGCGACAGCGACACGGTGGCGCGGGTGGGCGGTGACGAGTTCATCGTGGTGCTGCCCGTGGTCCGCTCGCGTGAGGAAGCCGAGACCATCGCCTGGCGCACGCGCCAGCAGCTGATGCGGCCCATCAGCCTGGATACCGGAGTCGTGCGTGTCGGCGCATCCATCGGACTTGCGCTGCTGCACGAGGACGGCAACGACATGGACACGCTGCTGCAGGCCGCGGATGCGCAGATGTACGAGGCAAAGAAGGACAGCAAGCCAGACGGCGCCGGTAGCTGCCGCTTTCGGATGGCAGCACCAATACCGGCTTGATCCGCTGGCGAATGCTGCGTCAGACCGCACTGCGTGGCTGAGCAAGCTCGCCGGGCGCAGGTCGCGAGCCAGCTTGGCGGGCGGGGGCGACAGACACGCCGCGCCTGACCACCGCCGCTGGAAGGAGCGGCCCGACCAACCACGAGAACCGGTCGCAGCAGGATCAAGGCGCGGTGGTCCCGGATTTGCTGAAGTGCTGCATGGGCGGGTGGGGCAACCACAGAGGTTTCACGCCATGAAGGGCACGCGCGAGGACGAACGAGAGATCTGGAGCAAGGGCTTCGCTCATGGGCAGTCGCTGTCTGAAGTTGCCGGGGTCTGCCCATACCCGCATGGCTCGGTCGAGGCCGACGCTTGGCTGGATGGCTGGTACCAAGGCGCTCTCAAGACCGACGGCCTCAGCTACCGGGATGGTCCGGTCACAGAGCCTGACACCAACCTGGTCTGGCGCAACGAGTCCTGGCACTAGGGCACCTTGCCTGAGCTGGCAGGCGTTATGACGCTGTGCATGTCCATTCGAGGCCACTGCGCCTACTGCTCCATGACTTCAGGGCATGCCGGTCGTTGGCACGCTCCTTGAGGACAGGCCCTGCGACGCCGGTAGCCATCAGCGCCCTCACCAAGGCCGGGAACCCAGCAAGTTTGTGCTCGCTAAACTCGTGGCCGACCTTTGAGGAAGCTGGTTCCGTAGGTCTTCGATTGTTGTCGCTACGGAGCAAGTGGATGCCACGCAGGTTCAGTGTGCGTTCCTGGCTGGTTCTCCTGGCGCTGTCGGTGCTGCTGCCTACGCTGCTGGCAGCGGTGGCGAGCATCGCGTACTTCTATCGCCAGGAGAGGCAGTCGTTCGAAGAACGGGTGTTGGAAACAGCCCGGGCCATGTCCATGGTGGTGGACCGCGAGCTCGCACGGCGCGAGGCGATGGTCAAGACGCTGGCCAAGTCGCCCACGCTGGCGCAGGACGATCTCGAGGCCTTCCACCTCTACGCGCGGGAGATCGCCCCGCAGCCCGACATGGTGGTGGTGCTCAGCGACCTCTCGGGCCAGCAACTGCTCAATACCCGGCGGACCTTCGGCGAGGCACGCTTGCCGCGCACGGTCTTCTCCGAGTTGCGCCGGCAAGCAGACCCGCTGGCCACGCTGGTGTCGGACCTGTACTTCGCGCCTTTTGGCGGGCAGTACAGCTTCGCGGTGGAGGTGCCCGTCGTCATCAAGGGGCAGCTGCGCTACTACTTGTCCGTGGGTGGCTATGCCAGCTACCTGCAGGAGTTGCTCAAGGAGCAGCGGTTGCCGGCCAGCTGGATCGGCTCCGTCTTTGACCGCCATGGCTTCATCGTGGCGCGGACCATCAACCCGGAGCAGCTGGTGGGCAAGCAGGCGACGGCCGACATGCTCCGGCAGCTCGCGGCCCGACAGGAAGGCAGCTTCGAGACGGTGACCGTCGATGGGCGAGCCGTCACGACGGCCTTCAGCAAGGACAGCAACCATGGCTGGGGCTTCGCAATCGGTGTTCCCCGTGACGAAGTCGCGTCATGGTCAGCGCAGGCACTGGCATGGTTTGCCTCGGTGGCCGCGTTGCTGGCGGTGGGTGCCGTGATCAGTGCCCTGTGGGTGGGGCGGGCGCTTATGCGGCCTGTCGTGGCACTCAAGCAGGCCGCTCAGGCACTGGGACAAGGCAGTGCCGTGGCCTTCAGTCCCACGGGCGTGATCGAGATCGACGAGACCGGTGCGGCCATGTCCGACGCCGCGGCGTCCATCCGCAACGCCCATGCCTTGACACAGAGCCGCATCAGCGAGGCGCTGGAGCAGGCGCAGCAGGCGCACAAGGCCATGGTCCAGGGCCAGCGCCTGGAGGCCGTCGCGCACCTCACCGGTGGCGTGGCCCACGACTTCAACAACCTGCTGATGGTCATCGGCACCAACGCGCACATCCTGCGCCACAAGGGACTGCCGCCTGCGCTGGAGCCCTGCCTGTCGAGGATCGAGCGCTCGGTGTCGGCCGGCACCAAACTCACCCGCCAGTTGCTGACCTTCTCGCGCCGTCAGCCGATGCGCCCGGAAATCATCGATCTGTGCGAGCAGCTCGGTCCGCTCTCGGAGCTGATGCGCTCGGCCCTGCACAGCAGGATCGAGCTCAAGAGCGAGATCGAGTTGGCACCACTGCACATCGAGGTTGATCCGAACGAATTGGAGCTCGCGCTGGTCAACCTGGCGGTCAACGCCCGGGATGCGATGCCCGATGGCGGCGAGCTGCACCTCACGGCGCGCCGCGCGAATGCCAACGAGGTGGGCGCCTCGGGTGCCGGCCACGCGGTCCTGGAGGTCCGTGATACTGGGGGCGGCATTGCGCCTGACGTGGTCGACAAGGTGTTCGAGCCGTTCTTCACCACCAAGCCGGTGGGCCATGGCACGGGCCTGGGCCTGAGCCAGGTCTACGGCCTGTGTGCGCAGTCGGGAGGGACCGCCACGATCGAGAGCGAGCTGGGCCGCGGGACCACGGTCCGGTTGTACTTCCCCTTGTCCCGCAAGCCGCTATCGGCTGCCGGACCACCCAGCACCGCGACCGGCATCACGGCCATCGACGCTCGCGTGCTGCTCGTGGAGGACAACGAGGACCTGGCCCAGGCGGCGGCTGACGTCCTGGTAGCTGCAGGCTGCCAGGTGGAGCAGGCAAGAACGGCCGACGATGCCATGACGGCACTGGAGGGCAGGGGGCCTTTTGACGTCGTTCTCAGCGACATCCGCATGCCCGGGTCCATGGACGGCATCGCTCTGGCGCGCAGAATCGCCCAGCGCGGCAGCCCGACGGGCGTGATCCTGATGACCGGGTTCAGCGCGGAGCTGCAGAAGGCCAGGGACCTGGGTTTGCTGGTGCTGCCCAAGCCGTGCCCGGCTGAAGACCTCCTGGCGCGGGTCCATGCAGTGGCGGCCAAGGCGGCTGGCTCGCGTACCCATGACAACTGATTCCAGGCGCTCTCCATGACACCGCAGGAACTCTCGGCAGCCACGGGGCTGTCGCAGCAGCAGCTCGGCGAGCTTCAGGCGCTGGCAGCGGGCCGGGTGCTGCTGGTCGCGTTCGAGCGGCTGCATGCCGGCCAGGAGCGTCCGAGCGCGCCGCACAGCGAGGCCGAGGAGCGATTTCGCGCCATGGCCGACAACGCGCCGGTGCTCGTGTGGCAGGCGGACGCGCAGGGCGCCGTGTTCATGAACACCCAGTACACGTGCTTCCTGGGCCGGCCGCAGCAGCAGCTGCTGGGCATGGGCTGGACCGAGGCGCTGCACCCCGAGGATGCCGACGGCTACGTCAGCGCCTACTTGGACGCCTTCAAGCAGCGTCAGCGCTTCGAGGCACAGTTCCGCTTTCGCCGCTTCGATGGCGAGTACCGCTGGCTCAAGAGCATCGGCGAGCCGTACTACGAGGCCGACGGGCGGTTCGTGGGCTACATCGGCTCGTCCTTCGACATCGCCGACGTCAAGCAGGCGCAGGAGGTCCTGCGTCAGAGCCAGTTGTGGTTCGAGCGGCTGGCCGACACGGCGCCAACCATCGTGTGGGTGACCGATCCCGGCGGCCGCTGCACCTTCTTGTCGCGGCGCTGGCACGAGTTCACCGGCCAGTCGCCGCAGCATGCGCTGGGCTTTGGCTGGCTCGATGCCGTACACCCCCAGGACCGGCCGGCCGCGGATGCCCGGTTCCGCGACGCCTTGGCGCAGCGTGGGGCCTTCGAGCTGGACTACCGGCTGCGCCGTGCAGACGGCAGCTGGCGCTGGTGCATCGACATGGGCGTGCCGCGCATCGGCACGGACGGCGTCTTCCTGGGCCATGTCGGCAACGTCATCGACATCACCGAGCGCAAGCTCGCAGAGCTCACCAACGCGGACCTGAGCCGGGCGCTGCAGGGCGTGGACCAGCGCAAGAACCAGTTCCTCGCTACGCTGGCCCACGAGTTGCGCAACCCGCTGACGCCGCTGCGCACCGGGCTGCACATCGTGCGCACGGCGCCGGGTTCCGAGACCGCGGGAAAGGTGCTGCAGATCATGGAGCGCCAGGTCGAACATCTGGTGCGGCTCATCGACGACCTCATGGACGTCTCGCGCATCGCGCGCCAGCGGCTGGAGCTGCGCCGCAGGCGCCTGGATCTGCGCACCGTCGTCGACTCGGCCGCCGAGGCCAATGCCGGCGTCTTCGAGGCGCGCGGGCAGACGCTGAGCGTGAGCTGCGCGCCACAGCCCCTGTGGGTCGAAGCCGACGACGTGCGCGTTGCCCAGGTCGTGAGCAACCTGCTCGTCAACGCGTCAAAGTACTCGCCTACCGGGTCCGAGGTGGAACTGTCGCTGCAGTGCGCAGCCGGCAGCGCCCTCATCAAGGTCAAGGACAAGGGCATCGGCATTGCGCCGCAGCACCTGGAGGCCGTCTTTGACATGTTCGCCTCGCTCGACCAGCAAGGCGGCCGCATCCAGAGCGGGCTCGGCATCGGGCTGGCGCTCACGCGGCGCCTGGTGGAAATGCACGGTGGCCGCGTCTGGGCCGAGAGCGCGGGCCAGGACCAGGGTTCGAGTTTCTTTGTGGAGCTGCCGCTGGCGCAGCTGCAGTCGCCGGATGCCGGCCCCGACCCGGAAGCAAAAGACGGCAGAACGCCGTCGGCGCCGCCACGGCGTGTCCTGATCACCGACGACAACGTCGATGCAGCGCAGACGCTGGCCACCGCACTGGCCATGGCCGGGCACGAGGTGCGCACCGCCAGTGACGGCGAGGGTGCCCTGCAGGCGGCAGCCTCCTTTCTTCCGGAAGTCGTCGTGCTGGACATCGGCATGCCGGGCCTGAGCGGCTACGACGTCGCGCGCCGCCTGCGCCAGGAGCCGTCGCTGTCCAAGGCATACCTGGTGGCGCTCACCGGCTGGGGCAGCTGGGAGGACCAGCAGCGCGCCCTGGAGGCGGGCTTCGACGTCCACGTTACCAAGCCGGCCAGCGCCGAGCACATCGAGCATCTGATCACAGCGGCAGCGAACCGCGAGACTGCGTCCTGAGCAGATCAGACCGCCCGGGCGTTGCCAGACGCGGTGCATGGTGAAAGCGCCGCTGCCGGCCCGCAGTGGCTTGGTGGTTGCCCGGCTCCCGGCAAGTGCACCGGCCCATCGCATCTTTCCCCGGGGAACTGCCGGCTGGCCCCGGTACTGCGGCATTCAAGGGTCCGGCACATTGCGGTGTCATGGAGGCTTACCTATGGCTGCGCGCGGGGCAGGTGCTTCCTGGAAAGGGGCACTGCCCGCTGCAATTGCTGGGACGCCGTGTAACTGGCGGCAGTTGCGCTGTGCATCAGCGACACCGTGAGGGCCTCAGGCCCGAGGCCGGCGACCCTTGTCACTGGCGATCTTTGGAGTAGCAGCATGCCGAACACCCTGGGACCCTGCATCGGCAACCGCATCGCTGCCCGCCACGAGGTGGTGCCCAAGCCGCACCTGCGTGAGCGTCTGGCACTGGCGTCCTGCCGCAGCACGGCGCTGGGACACGTTGCCACCGGGCCGGCTGGGCGGCTGTCGTTCGTGCCGAACTACATCCTGGAGCCGCGTACCCACGGCGCCTCTCCCGCCGCACCGCCCCTCGCTTTCCTGCCCGGCACCTGCGTACGCGTGACCACCTCGGTGGCGCAGTTGCTGCAGCAGGACGTCTGCCGGCTCGATGCCGGTGAAGCCGAGGCCGTGGCCGGCCGCGAAGGCGTGGTGCAGGCGCACTCGGTGTGCAACGAGTTGGGCTTGGTGGCGGTGGAACTGGACGGCTTGCGCTGGGCGTTCATGCCCCAATACCTGACGCAGTGCGGGCCTGCTGAAGACGGTGCTGCCAGGCGCATTGATCCGCTGCAGGCTGGCTGCTAGGGCGGTGGGGCGCTCTATTGTCGCAGGCCACTTGCTGATGGGTCCCGGCTGCGAACCGGGCACGCGGCACAGGTGCCGTGTCCGCCACGCAGACCACACAAAGGCGCCGCGATGTCCGCTGCGCAATTCCGGTGCCGATCGCTGTCCGATGGGTGGTATGCCGATCTCAAGCAGTGACCTGGCTGCCGCCGGGAAACCGCACGAGGCAGGGGCCTAGAAACCAGAGGCCGCGGCGCCAGAGCTGGCCGGACACGGCCGCGAGCGGCTGATGTGGGCCGAGCCGGCCGCGTCTGCATTGGCCTGGCGCCTCGCGGCCATACCATCGATGCAATGACCAAGCCTAAAGAGACGATCTCGGTACATGGGTCCGGCGTGGCACAGCCCGCAATGCTGGCACCCACCATGCTCGCGCTGTTCAGCAACGGACATGACGAGCTGTTCCGGCGCTTCATGGACAGCGTCCACGACTACGCCATCTTCCTGCTGACGCCCGAAGGGCAGATCGCTTCCTGGAACGTGGGCGCCGAGCGCATCAAGGGCTACCGCGCCGACGAGATCATCGGCCAGCATTTTTCCGTCTTCTACCCGCAGGAGGCGCTTGAGCGCGACTTGCCCGCGCAGGCGCTTTGCACGGCCGCGCAGCAAGGCCAGTGGCGCGACGAGGGCTGGCGACTGCGCAAGGACGGCAGCCGTTTCTGGGCCAGCGTGCTGATCTCGCCGCTGCTGGGCGTCAACGGCGAGGTGCTGGGCTTCTCCAAGGTCACGCGCGACATGACGCAAAGGCGCGAGGGCGAGCAGCGCCTGGTGGAGAGCGAGCGCAACCTGCGGCTGCTGGTGGAGACGGTGCAGGACTACGCCATCTTCTCGCTGGACTGCCACGGCGTCATCACGAGCTGGAATCGCGGCGCGCAGCGCATCAAGGGGTACACGGCCCAGGAGGCCATCGGCAAG
Organism: Azohydromonas australica DSM 1124; assembly: GCF_000430725.1. Taxonomy (GTDB): domain Bacteria; phylum Pseudomonadota; class Gammaproteobacteria; order Burkholderiales; family Burkholderiaceae_C; genus Azohydromonas; species Azohydromonas australica. The sequence goes on along the minus strand of NZ_AUMO01000037.1, from coordinate 97,885 downwards.
CATTTCTCGGTGTTCTATGAGCCGCCGGAGGTGGCGCGCGGCTGGCCGCAGGAAGAGCTGGCGCGCGCCACGGAAAGAGGCCGGTTCGAGGACGAAGGCTGGCGGGTACGCAAGGACGGCACTCGCTTCTGGGCCAACGTCGTTATCACCGCCATCAAGGACGAGCAGGGCCAGCTGCTGGGCTTCTCGAAGGTCACCCGGGACCTGACCGAGCGGCGCCGCCACGAGCAGCAGCTGCGCGAGCGCGAGGAGAGCCTGCGCCTGCTGGTCGAGGGGGTCCGGGATCACGCCATGTTCCTGCTCGATGCCCAGGGGCGGATCAAGGTGTGGAACGCGGGAGGTCAGCGTCTGCTGGGCTACGACAGCTCCGAGGTCCTGGAGCGCGACGCCTCGATGTTCTACCCGCAGGAGGACCGCCTGGCGGGCAAGCCCCAGGCCGAGCTGGCCTCCGCCCGGAGCGCCGGGCATCTGCTGGTCGAGGGCTGGCGCCAGCGCGCGGACGGCACCACGTTCTGGGCCGAGGTCACGACGACACGGCTGGACGGCGATGGCGACACGCCGCGCGGCTTCATCCGCATCGTCCGGGATCTGACCGAGCGCCGCCGCGCCGAGACGCTGGAGATGGAGGGACGGCGGCTGAGCGAGTTCATTGCCGTGCTCTCGCACGAGCTGCGCAACCCCCTGGCGCCGATCCGCAACGCGGTGGCGATCCTGGACCGGTTCACCAGCGAGCCGCAAGCCCGGTGGTGCCTGGACCTGCTGGGGCGGCAGATCGCTCACATGAGCCGCCTCGTGGATGACTTGCTCGACGTCAGCCGCATCACCAGCGGCAAGATCCGCCTGGAACCCGTCGCGCTGGAGCTCAACACGCTGGTGCGCATGGCCGTCGACACGGCCAGCGCGATGGTCAAGCAGCGTGGACACGCACTGACCGTACGGCTGGCGCCAGCGCCGATCCAGATCATGGGCGACACCACGCGGCTGACGCAGGTCGTGGCCAACCTGCTCACCAATGCCGCCAAGTACACGCCGCCGCCAGGGCGCATCGACGTCAGCGTCAGCAACGATGGAGATATCGTCACGCTGCAGGTGTGCGACAACGGCATCGGCATGAGCGAATCCCTGCTGCAGCGGGCCTTCAAGCCTTTCGTGCAGGGTGTGCGCGCGCTTGACCGGGCCGAAGGCGGCCTGGGTGTCGGCCTGGCTCTGGTCAAGAGCATCGTCGAGCTTCATGGAGGCAGCGTCAGCGCGGCGAGCCCCGGCATTGGCAAGGGGTCCACCATCACGATCACCTTGCCAGTTCAAAAGCAAACAGCCACACCGGCTTCAATCGCCACGCAAACCATCGTGCCAAGCCCGCAGCGCGTGCTGGTCGTTGACGACCATCACGATGCCGCCGAAAGCATGGCCATGCTGCTGCGCATGTCGGGCCACGACGTGCAAGTGGCACAAGACGGACCCATGGCGCTTGGCATGGCAGCGGCTTTGCGGCCCGATTTCGTCTTGCTCGACATCGGACTTCCTGGGATGGACGGCTACGAGCTGGCACGTCGCATCCGGGAGTTGCCTGAGCTTGGGCGTGTGCAACTCATTGCCGTCACCGGGCGTGGCCAGGAGGCGGATCGCCAGACGGCCGCGGCTGCAGGGTTCCACTCGTTCATCACCAAGCCAGTCGATCCGGAGGAACTGGCGCGCCTGCTGACTTCACGGCCCTGAGAACCGACTGGCGGCTGACGTAGGGCACCTGCGCCGCAAAGCCCATGACCGCAATGCGCGTTCCAGCAGACCAAGGTTGAGGCGCAGCCTTTTCACGGCACACCGCCGCCACCGAAATGAAGTCTTTCCAGTGACGGCGGTGAGCTGCCTCCAACGGCGTCTTGCGCGAGGGCATTCGCGCGGCGCTCTTCCCCTTGCCCCTCAGGCCCTGCTGATAGTGCGACGCACCACCAGTGATTGCAAGAGCACTGAGGGAAGTTCTCTACCGGATCGTTTACCGTTGCCGCTGCCATTGGACATCTGTCGGTAGCCCTTGTCCTTCGCGGGCGGCGCAGGCAGCACATCCCTCTTGCGGGACAGATGGACGCACCAAGTCACGGGCGTCGGTGTGCCCGCCACGCAAGCCCGCCTACCACGGCCAAGCCAGCGATCATCAGCGAGGGCGTCGCCGGCTCTGGAATCGGCGGGTACGACAGTTCCATGCGATCGATGTAGAGGTCGAAGATCGGGGTGCGGGGGAACAGGCTGATGGTCAGCGACGACCCGCCCGTGAATAGGCTCTGCGGGACGACGAGGCCGCGCACGCCGGAGTTGAACATCGTGACGTTGCGCCGGCCCTCGACATCGCCCACCGGTGGACCCCGCGTGGGATCGTAGAACAGGCCACCCGGGACGGTTTCAGGCAGGGGGCAGCCTGCCGGGCCTCGGACTGGTGCTGGCCGATGCCGTGGTGCGCACTCACGGCGGGACGCTGGAGTTGCTCAACGTACAAAGCGGCTTTGCCGTGGATCTGTATTTGACGGGCGCAAACAAATGACAGCACGGGTGCGTAGCTGATGAGCACCAGCTGTGCGGTAGCCCAGCTGGTCGGCGATGCCCTCAGTGGTGGTCAGCACCGCATCCGGAATGCCCTGCGCCGCTCGGAAGCCCGGCAGAATCACCGTAGGGGTTTCGTAGCAGAAATCGTCCAGCGCGCTGGACGCCCGCACAGGCGCTGGCGGTCTTCGAAGCGGTGGACCTGCTGCGCGACCACCTCTGGGCTGCCTATGGCCACGAGATCCAGCGTGCCCTGCGTGATGACTGCGTGACGCAGCAGCATTGCCTGCCTCTGGAGCCAGACGAGCCGTTCTGACGGCGCGTGCCCTGGGCCGCTCACCAAGCTCGCTTGGACTTATCGCCGCCTTGCTTGGCTAGCAGGGCTGGGCAGGTTCCAGCAGTCCAGCGTGGATCGCCCCGGTGTTGCGTTGCGGGTGTCCCCGGGCCACGGGTTCAACCCGTGCCGCCAAACTCCCATGCGTGGACACCGTTGACTACAGCCAACTACTGGCCGAGTGCACCCGGCTTGAAGGCGTGCTTCTGGCTAACGAGAAGGCGCTCAACGCCCTTGACGCAGTCCCTGATTGCCAGGACGAGCGCGCGCGGCTGACAGCCCAGGCAGCTGCCCATCTGGCCGAACTTCGCGTGGTCAATACGAAGCTGTCGGCGCTGCGCGAACCGGCCTGAGGCAACGTCTACTGCCGGCTTACTGCGGCAGTCGACCCACGGTCTTCAAACAGTCGGCCAAGTCCTGGCGCATGAAGCGCAGTGTGGTCTCGAACGTGGACAGGATGGCCTGTGCCTGCGACGTGTCGCGCTTCTCGCGTGCGAGTTCCGCGATGTGCTCCTTCTGCTTCTCAACCAGCGCTTGTGCATCACGCACGCGCCGTTGAGCCAGCTCCAGCGGTGTCTCCTGGCAAGGGACCATAGATGTTGTCTCTCGCGCTTTTCCACCGCGTCTTTCCCACGCAATTTCGTGAGGCAAGACGGGCGTCTACCCGCATTGGCCCACCAGGTGACGGAGTGTGGAACGGTGGCGTAATGCGGATGGCGAACGAAGACGGCCCGGGGGTGCCGGGCCGTGTCGCTTGGTGAAGGAGCCGAACCGGGTCAGAACGGCAGCCCGTCGTCCGGGGGCGGCGTGGGATCGAAGGGCAAGCCGGTGTCGCGCTGCCGGCGCTGCCAGCGCTCGATCTGCGGCGCGTAGTGATGGCGCACGCACTCCAGCAGTTGCTCCAGGATGTCGAGCAGTTGCACCGCGGCCTGGTCGGAGATCCTGGGCAGCAGCATGGGCATGAGAACGGTGCTGCGCTTCATTGCACTTCCTCGACGGCGCGGTGGACGTGCTCGGGGTCGATCTGCCGCGCCTTGACCAGCGCGGCAGCCGACAGCGCGTAGTGGGCGATGCGGTTGACCTTGCGCGGCAGGCCGTGGGTGGCCTGGTACAGCGCCTCGACGGCGCCGGGCTCGAACAGCGGCACGCTGATGCCCGCCAGCTTCAGCCGGTGATCGAGGTACGCGCCGAGCTCGTCGCGGGCGAGTCCGCCGAGGTGGTAGCGCACGACGATGCGCTGGGCCAGCGACTCGTGCACGGCCATGGCCAGGCGCCGGCGAAGCTCGGTCAGGCCCACCAGCAGCAGGCACAGCCGCGGCGCAGCATCCATCTCGTAGTTGGTCAGCAGCCGCAGGTCCTCAAGCACGTCGTTACGCAGATGCTGCGCCTCGTCGACGACGAGCACGGGATGGATGCGGCATTCGACGGCCAGGCGGCAGACCTCGGTGTGGATGGCGCGGTAGGCGGCGGCGCGGTTGCGCTCCACCGGCAGCCCGAGCTGCCAGGCGATGGCCTTGTACATGTCCATCACGTTGCCCGTGGACAGCGGCACGTAGAACAGCCGGTGCAGCCCCGGGTGCAGCGCGGCGGCGAGCCGGCGGCACGCCGTGGTCTTGCCTGAGCCGACCTCGCCGGTGATCAAGCCGATGCCGCGCAGCTCCACCAGGTGGGTCAGCCGCACCTGGGCCTCGCACACGGCGCTGGAGGCGAACAGCTCGTCGGGCTCGAGCGCGCGCTCGAACGGGTAATGCGTCAGGCCGAAGTGGTTCAGGTACATCACCGCTCCTTGTCGTTGGGGCCTCGCAGGTGGCGCAGGGCCAGCCCCGTGGGGCGAGGCGCCGCGGCCGGCTTGTCGGGCTCCAGGGCCTGGGTGGAACGGCGGCGGCGCACGAAGCAGTTGGCGTAGGCATCGAGCGCTCGCGCACGCTCAACGAAGCGCCCGTCGTGCCAGACGTCGATGCCGCGCGCTGCGGCGGTGGCGGGGTCGTAGCGCAGCGTCACGGCCTGCCCAACAAGCGCGGCATCGAGCTCGAAGAGCCGGCCGTCGAGGCTGACGGTGTGGTCGCGTTGCACACGGCGCTTGGCCTCGAAGAGGAACAGCTCGTCGAGGTCGAGCGCCGCATCGGGCAGGCGCGGCGGCTGCTCGCTCTGGGCCCAGCACTCCAGCGGTGTGAGGCCGTCCAGGCCCCGATGCGGACTGTGGTGGTACTCGGCCTCGACCCAGACCCGCAGGCGTCGGTTGAGGGCTTCCAGGCTGGCAGTGTCGGTCTCGGTCAAGGTGGGCAGCAGCTGGGCGCGTACGGTGCGGAACCAGCGCTCCTGCTTGCCCTTGCCCTGGGGCTGGTAGGGCCGGGCATGGATCAGCGCCACGCCCAGCCGAGCGCACACCAGGGCCAGCTGCTGCGAGCGGTAATTGGCGCCGTTGTCCACGTACAGGCGTTGCGGGACGCCTCGGCGCAGCAACGCCTGCTTGAACACCGGCATGAACGCCTGCGTGTTCTCGGACAGGGCGAAGGCGCAATACGGCACCACGCGCGTGGCGTCATCGAGGAAGGCGATGAGGTAAGTCTTGCGCCGCACGCGCGAGCCCTCCAGCGTTACGCTGGGGCCGTGCATGACGTCGCTCATCCACAGCTGGCCCGGGTGTGCGAAGGCGAAGCGCCGGCGGTCCTGGTCGCCACTGTCCTGGGCGGGGCGCTCCATCAGCCCAGCGCGCTGCAGAAGCCTGTGCACGGTCGAGGCCGCGGGGCTGGCCGACTCGGGTTGCGCCGGACCCAAGGCGGCGATCAGTTGCGCGATCGACAGGTGGGGCTGCTCTTCCTTGAGGCTCAGCAGTGCATCGGCGGTGGTCTGCGACAGGGCACGTGACCGGCCACGGTCGCAACGGTCCTTCGGGAACAGCGCGTCGAAGCCACCGCGCCGGTAGGCCTTGAGCCAGTGGCGCAGCGTCTCCACGGCAATGCGGGTGCGGGTGCTGCCGGGAATGGCGTAGTCGGCCGCGGCCTTCTCGCGCAATCGCGCATACAGGCCACGGGTGCCCACGGGCATGTGCAGCAGATCGGCGATGAGCCCGTAGCGTGTGAGTGGCGGTCTGGAAGCGCGCATTTCCGGCGGTGAGGACGCGCTTTTGGTGAGCAGCAGGCTTGCCGGGGTGCAGGCGTGAGGGAGCTCGCCAGCCTGGCCGCCCTGCAGGGCGGCCAGGCTGGCGAAGTCGCGTCAATCAACTGAGGGGTGGCAGCGCCTGGCCCGCCACACGAGGAGCCCAGGCACGGCACGGCGGCGCTACAACGGCAGCACCCGCCGGAGGCATCAGGCGGACACGGCAGCGAGTCAACTTCGTGGCAGAGGCGCCCGCGCCGTGTCCCACACCACGGTCATCACGACGGTGAGTGCAGCAGCAGTGTTGCACCGCCACGGTCGCGGCGTCCAGCACTTCGGCTCGTTGCCGAGGTGCTGCTCATGGAGCGATCCGCCCGCCTGTTCCTGTGCGGCCGCTGCCGCGTGCAGGTGCTGCTGTGCAGCCACTGCGACCGCGGTCAGCACTACTGCGGCCGCGAGTGTGCCGCGCAGGCACGGCGCGAGCGCCGCCGGGAGGCCGCGCAGCGCTACCAGCGCAGCTGGAGGGGTCGCCTGGCGCATGCCGCGCGTTCACGGCGCTGGCGTGCGCGCCAGTCCGAACACCGGGCACAGCATTGCGACATCGACATCGTGACGCACCAGGGTTGCCCCGTGCCGGTGGCTGCCGCTCCACTGGCCGCATGTGCCAGTACCGCCGTGATCTCCACTGTCGCCACCGCGTCCGGCGGCCTGGACGTGCCGCTGCCCTGGCGGTGCCGGCGCTGCCAGCAACCGCTGCTGCCGCGCGTGCGCCAGCGCTTCCTGCACAGGAGGCACGGCCGTGACCATCTGCCCTGAACTGCGCGCGCACATCGTGCGGCTGCACCACGCCGAGCACTGGCCGGTGGGCACCATCGCACGCCAGCTCGGCGTGCACCACACCACGGTGCGCCGCGCACTGGCCGCCGAGGGCATCACGCTGCAGGCGCTGTCGCCGCGCCCGAGCCGCATCGATCCCTACCGTCCATTCATCGCCGAGACGCTGCAGCGCTACCCCAAGCTTACCGCCGCCCGGCTATACGCCATGGTGTGCGAGCGCGGCTACGCCGGCTGCCCGCACCACTTCCGCCACCAGGTGGCGGGGATGCGGCCGCGCCCCGTGGCGCAGGCGTACCTGAGGCTGCGCACGCTGCCGGGCGAACAGGCCCAGGTGGACTGGGCGCACATGGGCTACATGAACATCGGCCGCGCCCGGCGCCCGCTCATGGCCTTCGTGATGGTGCTGAGCTACTCGCGGCGCATCTTCCTGAGGTTCTTCATGGACGCTCGGATGGACAGCTTCTTGCGCGGCCATGTCGAGGCCTTCGAGTTCCACCAGGGAGCCGTGCGGATCGTCCTCTACGACAATCTCAAGAGTGCCGTGCTGGAGCGCGTGGGCGACGCCATCCGGCTCAACCCGACGCTGCTGCGCCTGGCATCGCACTACCGCTTCGAGCCACGCCCCGTGGCCGTGGCGCGCGGGAACGAGAAGGGTCGGGTCGAGAGGGCCATCAGTTACGTACGCACCAACTTCTTCGCGGCCCGCAGCTACACCGACCTGGCCGACCTCAACGCGCAGGCCCGTCGCTGGTGCGAGGGTGCCGCGTGCGCGCGACCGTGGCCCGAGGACCACCGCATGACGGTTGGTGCCGCGTTCGAGGCCGAGCGCGCTCATCTGCTGCCGCTACCCTCGTACGACTGGGTATTGGGCGAGCGCGTGGCCGTCGCGGTCGGCAAGAGCCCTTATGTGCGCTTCGACCTCAACGACTACTCGGTGCCGCACACCCACGTGCAGCGCACGCTGGCGGTGCTGGCCGACGAGCAGCGCGTGCGCATCTTCGACGGGCCCGCCGAGCTGGCCTGCCACGCGCGTTGCTGGGACCGCGGCCAGCAGATCGAGGACCCGACGCACGTGCAGGACTTGGTCGCGCACAAGCGCCAGGCGCGGCAGAACCGCGGCTACGACCAGCTGGCCCAGGCCGCGCCGGCCAGCGCCCAGCTGCTGCAGATGGCCGCCGCGCGCGGCCACAACCTTGGCGCCATCACCGCCGCGTTGCTGCGGCTGCTGCAGCGCTACGGCGCGCAGCCCCTGCAGGACGCCATCCTCGACGCCATTGGCCGCGGCGTGCCGCATCCCAACGCCGTGAGCCTGGCCCTAGAGCGCGCCCGGGAGGCCGCCGGGCTGCCGCCGCCCATCCCGCTGCTCCTGCCCGAACACGTCGCCCGCCGCGACGCGCCGGTGCGTCCCCACCCGCTGGAGATCTATGACCGCCATGGCCGCCGTCCCGAACACCCTGCCCAAGACCAAGCCGAGGATTGACGCCACCTTCACGCTGGCGGAGCTGCGCGAGCAGGCCAAGGCGTTGCGGCTGCACGGGCTGCTCGCGCACTGGGGCGAGATCACGGCGGACCCCGAGGCGCAGCGCCGCGTGCACCAGTGGCTGCAGTGGGAGCTGGCCGAGCGGGCTGACCGCAGCCTGGAGCGGCGGCTGCGCGATGCGCACCTGGGGCAGTTCAAGCCGCTGGCCGACTTCGACTGGAGCTGGCCCAAGGAGATCGACCGTGCCGCCATCGAGGAGCTCATGGGGCTGCAGTTCCTGGAGGACGCCACCAACGTCGTGCTGGTCGGCCCCAACGGCGTGGGCAAGTCCATGTGCGCGGCCAACCTGGGCTACCAGGCCGTGCTGGCCGGCCACACCGTGCTCTTCACCACCGCCGGCCAGATGCTCAGCGAGCTCGCTGCCCTGGACAGCGACTCGGCACTGCGCCGGCGGTTGCAGCGCTACGCCGCACCTGACGTGTTGCTCGTCGATGAGCTGGGGTACCTCTCCTACTCCGACCGCCACGCCGACCTGCTGTTCGAGCTCGTGAGCCGGCGCTACCTGAGCAAGAGCACGGTGGTCACCACGAACAAGAAGTTCGCCGAATGGAACCAGGTCTTCCCGAGCGCGGCTTGCGTCGTCTCGCTGGTGGACCGCCTGATGCACCGGGCAGAGGTGGTGCGCATCGACGGTGAGTCGTACCGGCAGAAGGAGGCCGAGGAGCGGGCCGCGCAGCGTGCGGCTGCCCGCACCGCCGCTACGCGCGCACGCTCGACCCCAAAGGCCCGTGCATGAGTCCCATTCCCAGACCCGAGAAGCAGCGGTGCATCGAGCTGCCCGCGCACTGGACGCCCGAGCAGGCGCTGGCGGTCTTCGAGGCCGTGGACTTGCTGCGCGACCAGCTCTTGGCCGCCTACGGGCCCGAGATCCAGCGCGCCCTGCGCGACGACCGCGTAACGCAGCAGCAATCCCTGCCCCTGGACCCGGACGAGCCGTTCTGAGGGCTGCTGCGCCTCCTCATGGCGTGAAGCCCCGGCCAGGTCCTGGGGCGCCCTGTACAGCGATCCTGGCCTTCGCAAAGAGCCTTGCCCGGTCCCCCTGGCGCCGCGCCTGCGGCCAGACTGCCGTGCATGGACACGGACGATCGCGCTCACTTGCAGGCCGACTGCACCCGGCTGGAGCAGGAACTGCTGGCCATCGAGCAGGCGCTTGAGAACCGCGTGTTCACCGATGGCGACACCGAGCGACTGCAGCTGACAGCGCGTCAGGAGCACCACCTCGCTGAACTCGGCGCAATCAACGCCCGGCTGGGCGCATTGCGCGACTCCGCCACTCCGACATAGCCCTGGCCCGCGTCAGTACGGCCGCCTCCGGGGCCGCACATCGTCCAAGGCCACGGACGCCTCCTACCGCCAACGAGCCCCCGCGCACAGCCGGGGCCAGATCCGCACGCGGCTGGCCGCCTCAAAAGCGCGTCGACACCGCCGAAAAGCGCGTCGTCACCGCCGGATAAACGCGCTTTTAGACCGCCGCCAACATAGCGGAACAGGGCAATCGCCTGCGCTTGTGCAGGGTCGGTCATGGATGCTCCTCCTGGTGGAAGAGTCCCGACCCTAGGCAGCCGTAGGCGGCGGGTCAGGCCCCATGTGTTGTTGGAGGCCACCGTGGACGTCACCGCCACCGCGGCGGCGGTGACGCAATCCGACCGGAGAGGCCAGCGCGTGCAGCTCGCGCGCCAGCAGCACGCGCAGTCGCTCCAGTGCCGTAGGCACCTGCAAGCGCGCGCGCACGGCGGCCACCGTCGCCGCGCAGCCCTGCAGCAGTGCCGGCAGCAGCGTCACGGCCAGCGGCAGCAGTGCGCGCACCACGGCAAGCCGCCGGCGCACCCAGCGCAGCGCGCCGGGCAGCCCGATCGGCTCGGGGCGCAACTCGTGGGCACAGGCCTCGAGGCTGGAGGCTGTCTCGGCAGCGGCAGCCACCTGCTCAATCTCGGCCAGCGTGCCGGGGAAGCGGGCCGCCAGGTGATCGGGCAGCAGGCTGAAGGTGCGGTGACCCTGCGGGCAGTACCAACGCGCAACGCGGGTGCCTGCCGGGCGCTTGCGCTCATAGCTGCCGTGCCGGGCCAGACCGCAGCCTCCGCGCGGGTGAAGCGGACAGCGTGGAAGGATTGCCCGACGCCAGAGCTCTCGGGTAACGTACTCGGCGCCGGCAAGCCCCGTATCGAACCGAAGCTGCACCGGCATCGGACCCGCGGGGCTGCAATCCCCGCGGGCCCTCCTCACGTCAATGACCAAGCGCCCAGGCTAAACGCCCGGCACGGCGTGCCGCAGCCTTGGCCGTCATCTTGGGGGAGCCTGAGCGTCAGCACAGCCCCGGCGCACGTTCCACAGCGTCATCCCTGGCGTGAACCTCATGCGCCGTCCCTCATTGCCTCACCGCAGTCACGCGCTGGCCGGTGAGGCACTGCGGGATAAACCGGCCGGTGAAATGCAAATCAAAGTGGGAGACAACAATAGATCTTCCAACTACAGCCAAGCCCGTAGTTATGCCCCAGGGAATTCCCTGGGACAAGAGGCCCAGTGCTGACCGGTTGCCGATTCGCGTTCCTGCCTTATCGAACCAGGATTGAGAAGATCAATGCGTACTACCGTCGATAAGTGCCGCATCACCGCCAGAAAGTGCAGCGGCAACGTCGAAAACACGCACTTCGTGACCGGCGCCAGCAGCAGATAGCAGAAAAAAAGGTGCCCGCACGTAGCGGGCACGGGAAAAGGGGCGGAAAGAGGGGTAGGGGAAAGGGAGCTGCCGCCCCGCGAGAGATAAGAACTACTCGCATCTCGATTCTGGCGGCCCGGGGCATGCCCTGATGTATCCGGTGGTGTGCGTTTGCTATCGCACCTGGGGTAAGGGCATGGCCATCCTGACAGGCGGGTTCGTCCAGGACAAGCTGCAGCACAGAGCGAGCGTCGACGATGCCGGGCGGCTCAGGGCTGTGGCAACTGCATCGTCAGCGTCACGCTGAACGTGCTGCCCTGGCCGGGCTGGCTTTGCAGCTCCAGCTGCCCGCCCATGAGCCCCACCAGCCGGCGCACGATAGACAGGCCCAGCCCCGTGCCGCCGAAGCGCCGCGTGGTGGAGTCGTCAGCCTGCGTGAAGGGCTCGAAGATCGCTGCCTGCTTCTCAAGCGGGATGCCGATGCCCGTGTCAATGACCTCGAAGCGGACCGTGACCAGGGGCCATGGCTGCTCGGCGGCACCTTCAAGCCGCGCCAGCTGGGCCACCCGCAGCGTCACGCGGCCTGCCTCGGTGAACTTCACGGCGTTGCCCAGCAGGTTCACCAGGATCTGCTTCAGGCGCGTCGGGTCGCCGACCAGGCGCCGCGGCATACCGGGGGCTGACTCCACGAGCAACGGCAGGTTCTTCTGCGCGGCCGCCACCTCCACCATGGAGCGTGACTGCTCCAGCAGATCTGGAAGGCCGAACGGCACGGCCTCCAGCCGCATTTCGCCGGCCTCGATCTTGGAGAGATCCAGCACGTCGTTGACCAGGCACAGCAGCTGTTCGCCCGCGGTGTTGATGTGGGTGGCGAACAGCTGCTGACGCTCGGTGAGCTGTGTCTGCCGCAGCAGGTAGCCCATCCCGATGATGGCGTTGAGCGGCGTGCGGATCTCGTGGCTCATGTGGGCAAGGAACGCGCTCTTGGCCGCGTTGGCGCTCTCGGCCTGGCGGGTGCGCTCGCGCAGCCGCTCTTCGAGCGCCTTGCGCTCGGTGAGGTCGGTGATGACGGCCAGGAACCCCGTGGGCCGGCCCTGCGCGCCGCGCAGCAGGCTGACGCTGGCCAAGCCCGGCACGCGCGAGCCGTCGGCGCGCACGTAGGTCCACTCGCTGCGCTGGCTGCCCATGGTGTCCCCGGGCATCGACGCCAGTGCTTGGTGCGCCGCCAGCGCCAGCCATTCGGGCAGCTCGCCAGCGTTCTCCAGCACCTCGCGCGGGTAAGCGTGAAGCCGCGCGCGCATCTCCTCGTGGTCCCGGAAATCCGTCTCCAGCCGGCCGATGGCCTCGCGGGCCGGGATGCGCAGCATGGCCTCGGCGGCCGGATTGAACACCGTGATGCGGCCCGAGAGGTCGGTGGCGATGATGGCGGTGGCTGCCCGCTCCAGCACCATGCTCAGCTCCAGCCTGCGCTCGAGCACCTGGCGCTCCAGCGTGGCGTTGAGCTCCAGGATGCGCGCCTGCCCCGCGCGTTGGGCCCGGATGTCGCGCAGCGTGGTGGCAGCTCCCGCGACGAGGCCGTTACCGGCGTGCAGGGGCGCCATCGACACGGCCACTTCCAGCCTTGCGCCCTGGCGGTCCAGGCATACCGTCTCCACCGGCGGCACGGCCTGGTTGCGCTGCACCTCCTCCAGCATCCGCTGCACCGTATGACGCTGCTCCAGCGGCACGGTGAGCTCGCTCAGGCGACGCCCCATCACCTCGCGCGCTGACCAGCCCAGCAGCCGCTCGGCGGCGGCGTTCCAGCCCGTGATCTCGCCGTGCAGCGTGTGGATGACGATGGCATCGTGGGCGCTGTCCACCACGGCGGCGCGACTGGCGCGCTCCTGCCGCACGACGCGCCGGCTGCGCGCGAGCTGCTGGCTGCCGTACAACAGCAATGCCAGCAGCAGCGACAGCGTGCCCACCGTCAGCGCCACCTCGCCGGGCTGGCGCAGGCGCAAGGACTCGGTAAAGGGCGGCAATGGCTGCATCTGCAGCAGCCAGGTGCGGCCGTACACCGGCAGCGTCACGCGCTGCGCCAGCGCGCCTGCCGCGGACTCCTGCCATTCGGTGGAGGCGTAGAAGCGCTCGGGCGTGCCGGACCCCGAGGCATCCGACAGCTTCATGGCGAAGGCCGTGTTCTCCTTGTCGAAGGCTTCGAGCATCTGCTGCATCACCAGCGGCACGGTTGCCCAGCCCACCGTCTGCGCATCGCGCTGCGCAGGCTCGGGCGTCTTGCCGGTGCGGTAGACCGCCAGCAGCAGCAGGAAGGAGCGATCATGCTCGGAGGGCAACTGCACCAGGGTCAGCGGCGCCGTGATCCGCGACTCGCCGCTGAGCATCGCCGCCAGCGCCGCCTCGCGCCGCCGCGGCTCGGACGCCAAGTCCACGCCCTGCGCGCTGGCGACGCCGTCCAGTGGGGGCTCGATGTACTGGACAACGAACCGGTCGCCGCCGTGTGCCGCAAATTGGCGGATCTGGAACTCAGGCGCACCGTCAAGCCGAACGGCTTGCAGGAACGCCGCTTCCTGCCGCGCCGGCACGCGGCGCACGAAGCCGAAGTTGCGCATGCCCGGGAATTCGCGCTGCATGTCGCGCGACTCCGCGTACTGGCGCAAGCCCTCGCGGGTGAGCGCATCGACGCCGGCGGCCATCACGGCCCCGCGCACGCCGCGCACGGCGTACTCGTATATCGAGATCCGCTTGAGCAGTTGCGCCGCCGTCTGCTGGGCCAACGCCTGGAAGCGCTCGTGCTGCAGTGCCTCGTTGCGCTGCGCCTGCCATCTGCCAGCCCAGGCAGCAGCCACCAGGCCAGTGAGCAGCAACCCCAGCGGCCACAGGAGTCCCGCTTTCGACAACCGCAGTCTTCTCATCGTGATGCACGCCTATGAAACCCCACCAAGCCGCAGACCGGTATGGCAGGCACAAGGTGCGCGCCAACAGGGCTTTCCCTTGTGGCCTCGGCAATTGCGCTGACCGCGAGCCGGCCACCGTCATGGACAGGCGGGCAACAATGGCGCCACGTTCCGGGCCGGAGCACAACGGCATGGGCAAGTCCTTGCGTGCCGTAAACCCGGGCACCAAGCGGCACTTGCCAGACACACCGCGCCGCTCAGCGCCGACAAAGCTGGCATCGAAAGGTGCGTTGTACGCCAATACTTCGCACCCGGCAAAGGAGGCGGCCAGGCGAGGGCACAGCTCACCGAAGGTTGGAGCGTTGGCCACACCCGCCGGCGTGATGCCGTGGATGGCCTGCGCCTCGGGCCAGTCCTCCGCCCGCACGGGCCGAACCAGCAAGTCAAGCAGCACCGTGCCAGCGAGATCCACCAGCGGCGATCTCAAGCAGCTCGCCGTGCGCCGGGTTCAGACCCGTGGTTTCGGTATCGAGGAAAGCGAAACCCGGCCATGGCTCGCCGGGGAGGGGCGTTCATCCATCCCCCCGAGTTGGAACATACCGCCGCTACAAGACGACAATGCTGCGATCAAGGAGCACGCCATGGATTCCCAGCCCACCTGTCCGCTCGAAATCAAGGTTGAACTGCTGCTGGAACTCATGGGCCTCGTGGCTGCTCGGCTGGGTCGGTTGGCGGATGCAGAGCCTTCCCCGGAGAACCGGGCCGAATGCCTCAAGGCACTCGACATCGTCCTGGACAAGCGTTTCCAGTTCGACCCAGATAATCGCGGGCAGGTCGAAGCGCTGACAGCGGAATTCGACAGCTACGCGGAAATACTCAAAAGGAAGCTGCAGCGCGTTGAGGAATCAGCCCGCGCCACCGGCTGATCCGGTTCGTGTCCATGCGGCTTGTAGATGACGCGACGCTGGAAGCGGTTTATGAGCGCTATGTCCGGCGCGCCTTGTTCAAAACCGCGCGCAGCAGCAGCCAGCCCCGCCTCGTGATCGTGGGCGGCCAGCCTGGAGCGGGAAAGACTCGCAACATTCTCCAGGCGCGCCGCGAGATCGCCGCCGTCGGCGAGGGCGTGGCCTTCATCAATGGCGACGAGCTGCGCAACTTTCACCCTCTGTACGACCAGCTCGTCGTGGCCGATGCCGCAACGGCCGCGGACAAGACCGGCGCCGATGTGGGCTGGTGGGTCGAGAAGGGCATCCGTGAGGCGGCCGAGAATAGCTTTCACACGGTCATCGAGACCACCATGCGCCAGCCGCCCGTCGTGGCGCAAACCGTAAATACCTTCGCCGCCCGCGGCTTCCAGATTGAAATGCGGGTGCTGGTGGTAGATCCCGAGCTCAGCAGGCAGGCGATCTACAACCGGTACGCAGACGCGTTGAACAACAAGAACTCGCTGCCCCGCTTTACGCTGCCCAGGTATCACGATGACGCGCTGGCGCAGATGCCGCACACCCTGGCGGCCATCACGCCGTTGGTGCACCTGGTGCGGCTGGTGGACCGGCAAGGGGCCGAGCTTTACGCATCGGACAAATCAAGCCAAGCGCCTGCGGCTGCGCTTCAGAGGTTGCGAGGGCAGCCATTGCCCGCGGCAGAGCTGGCCCGCATCGGTCAGGAGTGGGGAAGGCTGGCTTCGGTGCTGGACCAGGAAGGCGTTTCTGACATCGTGCGTGTGGGCGTGCGGCAGGAGCAGCAGCGTTTCGCGCAACGCTTGGCTTTGCAACAGATGCAGCCGAAACGAGGGAGCGAGGGTGTCGAGCGATGAGACGCGGGCTGTAGTGCGCGTCGAAGTCGAACGCCGGCGCCAGTGCATGCGTCCTGCCGGAAGTGAAGTCCTGCAGCAGCTACTCGAACTCAGCGCGCTACTCAGCGGGGATCTGCAGCGTCACCGTCACCGGAGGCTGCGGGATCGGAAATTCAGCGGACGCCATGGGAACACTACTTCACGCCGTGAAACCCACTGAGGGCGTTTGCGAAGACCTCAGCCCGCGATGTTCAGCTTGTGCGCCAACGGCCCAGGGCCTTCCGCCAAGTGCATCGTCGGGTGTTGACCGGTCTGGACCAGGAACCACTCCCACCGCCATACCGGGATGGTCTTGCCACTGTCCGGGTTCTCGTACTTGCTCCACGCCTGTGCGTCGCTCAGGCCCGCGATCTCGGCCGCTTTACGGTGCGTAAGCTCGGCATTGAGGCGTGCTTGCTGGATCTGTAGAGGGGTCGGCTGCGGCAAGCTCACAGCGAACTCCTGCCTGATGGGGTGCGCATGACGAGGGCTCGCCGGCTGTGGCTGGGCGTGACGATGACTGGGCCGCAATTCGACTTGTTCAAAAGCTGCCTGCCTGGTTGGTCGAACAATCTGGGGCCGCAATGCTAGAACAACAACGTGGGGACACTGCGGCACCTCAATTGAGCACGGCAGCGCTGGAGCGGCGCGAGAGCTGCACAGGTGCCGCTGCCGGCACGCTGTCCGCAGGTCGAAAATAAGACGAACTGGCTGAGAGGGCCAAACATGTCCAGTCACAGTTCAAACTTGTCTAAGCTTCAGTTGCGTCCCCTGCTGCTTCGCAGCAGGTTCGGCGCAGAGATTCATGGTCTTGACTGGACCTTGCCGCTGTCACTCTGCGATGCGCGCACGCTGCGCCAGGCCTGGGCGCGGCATGGAGTGCTCGTATTTCCTGGCGCCGACATTGACGACTGGAGCCAGGCCCGCTTTGCAAGGCGGTTTGGCCACCTGTGCGTTTTCCGTCCGGCTGGCGAAGATGGCGGACTGCCACCACAGGTGTATCGCTCGGTCAATGTCGATGATGCTGGCCGGTCCATCGTCCCGGACAGCTTGACTGCGCGACTGCTCATGCTCAATTGGCTGTGGCATGTCGACGCATGCTATCGCCGCCTTCCCACCCGTGGGGTCGTGCTGCGTGCTGTCGAGGCTGCAGGCGACGGCGGGGACACCATTTTCGTGGACATGGCTGCAGCCTATGCCGAGCTGCCTGCGGCTACCCGGAGCCAGGTAGATGCGCTGGTGGCCCGACATAGCTTTGCGTACATGGTTAGGCAGCGCGGCTTGCCGGCCTTGAGCGCAGACGAGGCAGCGGCTCTGCCCGCTGTGGATCACCCGCTGGTGCGCCGGCACGCCGATGGGCGACGCTCCCTCTTCCTGAGTCCGCCGTACATGGAATGCATCCTTGGCATGAGCCACGAAGCCAGCCAGGGATTAATCGCGGAGCTCACTGCCTGGTCCACGCAGGAACGCTTCTGCTATTGCCACCGCTGGCGACCCAATGACATGGTGATCTGGGACAACCGCTGGACCATGCATCGCGTGACGCCGTACGACATCAGCCGTGAGCGGCGGGTAATGCACGGCTGCGTGATCGTCGGTGGCGGCGTTCCTGCCTGATGCGCTGGTCCTTCGTTCCGCCGCTGCTGGTCTACTTTGCCGGGGGGTGCGCGGGCCTCACCGGCATCGCCGGCACGTTCTACCTCAAGAACCACCTGGGCATGACGGCCGAGGCGGTGGCGGCACTTGGCTTCTGGGCCACGCTGCCCTGGACCCTGAAGATGCCCCTGGGCCATCTGGTCGACCTTGGCTGGCGACACCGTGGCGCCTTGCTGGTGACCGGGGCGGTATTGATTGCCCTGGGACTGCTGGCGATGATCGGGCTGCTTCACAACCGGGCGTCCATGCAGGCGCGGTTGCCCGTGCAGGCCTGGTACGCGCTGTCGGTGTTGAGCCTGAGCCTGGGTTACGTGCTGCAGGACGTGGTCGCCGATGCGATGACGGTGGCGGCGGTGCCACGTGCGGACCGGCTTGGCCGCCCGCTGGACGAGCGTGAGCTGCGCTCGCTGCACACGACGATGCAGGCTCTGGGCCGTTCGGCATTGATCCTCGGCGCGTTGGTGGTCGGCGTGGTCAACGTGGCCTTCTTCTCGGATGCGGACCAACTTCCGCCACAACGCTGGCTCGACATTTACATGCAGCTACACCTGCTGGCGCTGCTCATCCCGGTCTTGTCGATAAGTGGGTTGGTACTGGAGGGGTTGCTACGGAACCGCACTCCGGCCACAGCGATGCCGCCGCCGGCGGATCGGGCCTTGCTGGGCGGCGGGCTGGCGTTCGCACTGCTGGCCGCGACGTTGGGCCTGACTCGCACACCTGCTGCTGAAGTGCTGGTGTTCGTGGCGTCACTGGTGGTCGTCGCGCTGCTGATGCGGCGGCTTGTCGTCGCGCTGGAGCCGCAGGTGCGCCGCACCCTGGTGGGCACGGCACTCGTCGTCTTCATGTTCCGCGCCGCGCCCGATCCGGGGCCGGGCCCGTCGTGGTGGATCATCGATCGCCTGGGTGTCGGCCCGGCTTTCCTGTCGCGGCTGGGCGTGCTCGGCAGCGTGATGGCGCTGGCGGGGCTGCTGCTGTTGCGGCGCTGGATGGCCCGCCATTCGCTCACGCATACCGTCGTTGCGCTGGCGCTGGTGTGGACGCTCGTCTCGCTGCCGACGATCGGCATGTACTACGGGCTGCACGACTGGCTCTCGGCGCACACGCGCGGTGTGGTCGACGGGCGCTGGATTGTCGTTGCCGACACAACCCTGCTGGGCCTGTTCACAGAAGTGGCCATGGTGCCGATGCTGGCGTGGATCGCACGCACTGCGCCCGAGCGCCTGAAGGCCACCTACTTTGCAGTGCTGGTGTCGTTCGCCAACCTGGGCTTGCTGCTGTCGCGGCTGCTCTCGCAGGGCCTCAACGAAATCTTCGTCGTCACGCGCGAGGTCCGTGACCCGGCCAGCGGCGCCGTCACGATCGCTGCCGACTACACGCAGCTCGGTGCGCTGCACATCACCGCCACGGCGCTGACCCTGGCGCTGCCGCTGGCGACCGTGGCCCTGCTGCGGCTCGCGCGCGCGCGAGCCGACTAGCATCGCACCGGCAGCGCCTGCAGCCCCCGCGTGATCAGTCCCGGCTTCCAGCGCAACGCGGCTGGCGCCTGCGCCAGCCGCAGGCCGGGGAGCTGGCGTGCCAGGGCGACGAAGACCACGAGGGCCTCGAGCCGCGCCAGACCCGCGCCGATGCAGCTGTGGATGCCGCGCCCGAACGCCAGGTGCGCCGAAGCCTGTGCACGGGTGCCGTCGAACTGGTCGGCGCGCTCGAACCGTGCCGGGTCGCGATTGGCTGCGGCCAGCCCGATGAACACCGTCTCGCCTGCACGGATGGTGACGCCGGCGATGTCGATCGCTTCGCCCGCATAGCGGGCGGTGGCCGTTTCGAGCGCGCCGTCCAGGCGCAACAGCTCCTCGATGGTGCGCGTGGCCGATGCTGGGTCAGCACAGGCGCGGGGCCAGGCGTCGTTGGCGAGCAGGGCGTGCATTCCGTTGCCGATGAGGTTCGCGGTGGTTTCGTGGCCCGCGGCAAGCAGCAGGAAGCCCAGTGCGGGCAGCGCATCCTCGGCACACTCGCCGCGTGCGCATGCGCGCACCAGGTCGGCATACAGGTCGTCGTCGTCGCCCGCACGCTTGCGCTGGGCGAGCGCGCAGAAGTAGTCGTCGAAGTCCTGTGCGATCGCCACGGTGCGCGCCGGCTCGTCGAAGTCGGCCATCGTCAGCGCCTCGAGCCAAGCCTGCAGTTGCGGGCGTTCGTGTGCGGGCACACCAAGCAGCGTACAGACCACCTGGTATGGCAGCGGCATCGCCAGATCGGCGATCAGGTCGCCTCCGCTACAGCTTGCAATGCGCTCGATCAGGCAGGCCGCGATCTCTTCGATGTGCGGGCCCAGCGCGGCGACGCGGCGAGGCGTGAAGCAGCGGGCGAGCACGGCGCGCAACTGCGTGTGCCGGGGCGCATCAAGCATCAGCAGATGCTCAAAGAGGCGATGCGCCGGAGCGTAGGCGGGCGGTGTTGCCTGGCCGCCCAGACGCGGCGGCTGCTTGCACAGCCTGGAATCGGCCAGCAGTGCGCGCGCCCAGTCATGCCCGACTACCAGCCAAGCTTCGACGCCGCTGGGCAGCCGTATCGGAACCACTGGCCCCCAGCTCCGACGCAGGGCGTCGTAGTACGGATAAGGATTCGCCTTGAAGGCCTCGTCGAGGATTGGCAATGTCACGCGCGCTGCGGCGGGCTCGGCCTGCGCCATGGCACTCCCCTCTGGTTGCGTGGCCGGGATTATCAATCGGCATCCTCTGTGGGCACGGCGCTTGTCACCGTGAAGGCGTGTGCGGTAAAACCCCGGGGCCAGCAATGCGGTGCGATGGACACCGCGCAACGCTTGCGACGACGCCACAGGAGCGGACCATGCACATGACGCTGAAGGATGCTGTTCGGGCACGGGTTGACGAGATGCGCTCGACCCACACAGCCCCCGCGCTGGATACGCAGCACGTGGTCACGGCACTGGTCGCAAGCCTGCCTGTCGATGCACCGCGCGCAGCGGACAAGAATCAAAGTAGCCACGGCGGCGCGGCGCACATGTGCCCTTGGCACACCTGCGCTGCCACCCGCCACGGCTGACAGGCGCACTTTCAGGGCAGCCGCTTTCTTGCCGCTTCGATGGATGCTGCGTCGGCCTACGACGCCGCCATCGAGGCGTTGCGCGACGGCGTGGCCAGTAACTGGACGGTCAGGGACTGGTCGGACGGACCGTTGTCCTGGCGCTCGTTCTTTCCTCAGACCCATGTCTTGCCGGCCCAGGGTTGGAAGATCCATGTCAGCGCTGCTGCGTTGGAGGCCCCCCGACTGCTGAGCGCGGTAGCCGGGCTGCTACAGGAGTTGCTGGTGGCCTTCAAGCTGCCACGGCGCCTGGCGGACGTCGTGTTCCTCAACTCGGGCGACGCGGGCACACAGCAGCTCGGCAAGGTACTGACCGTCTACCCGCGCAACGAGGCACAGGCGCGCGAGGCCGTTGAGCGCCTGGATCTCGCATGGCCGGCCAGCCGCGGACCACGGGTGCAGACGGACCTGCATCCGCGGCAGGGCTCGGCCGTGTCGTTTCGCTACGGCGTGTATGGCCAAGCACCGACGCTGGCCAGCAGCACGGGCATCTTGTCCTTTGCACTGACCCTGCCTGACGGAACCCTGGCACCGGATGAACGTTCCTGTGATGGCACTCAGCCGCTGCAGGCACCATCGCCTCCAGTGACGCCTTGCCCTGGCGTACACCCACCCATCCAGCTTGACGAATGCGTCGAGGTTGGCGGACGACGGTATGTCGCGCTGGCACAGCTAGCCGACACCCCGCGCGCCCGAACATTCCTGGGCGCCGACCTCGCCACGCTGCATACGGTCGTGCTCAAGCTGGGTCGGCCGGGCGTGGCCGGCGATGCCCGAGGCGTGGACATTGCCGCATTGCTCGCACGCGAGTTCAAGCTCCTGCGCCGCCTCGAATGCGAGCCCGGCCTGGCCCCCCGTGCGCTGCAGTACCACGGCGACGGATGGCCCGTGCTGGTCAGCGAGGACTTCCGGGGCGAGATCCTGAGCGAACTGCCTGCCAGCGCGTGCATCGCCTGCCTGCCGCTGCTGGCCCATGCGCTGTCGCGGCTGCACGCGCAAGGCATCGTCCATGGCGATATCAAGCTCGACAACGCGGTGTGCCGCTGTGACGGCGTCGGGCTCATCGATTTCGAGCTCGCCGCACCCGTGGGGGCAGCGTCGCGCCGCGGTGGCACGCCAGGCCACTTGGCACCCGAGGTACGTGAAGGCTGGCCGGCATCCACCACGCGTGACGTCTACGCGCTTGGCGGTTGTGTGGCGCAGGCCATTCTGGGCATCCCGCCCGCGCTGTTGCCAAGCGGCCGCGATTGCCTGGCCGCGCTGCTGCGCAACGAGGGCAACCACACCGCCGCTCGGATGGTGCGATGGTTGATGCATCCAGACCCCGGCCAGCGTCCGAGCGCAGCGCAGGCTGCGGTGGCACTTCAGCAGCATGCGCCCACCTGGACACAGACCGGCGTGGCGCCGGGCCGACCGAGCGATCCTTCCGCGCGGCGCTGGTGCTGGCGCACCGGTGCCGAGGCCGGCCGGTTCGTCGCCTCGTTCGCATCCACGACGGGGGCCAGCAGCGGCTGGCGCAACGAGCACTTCATGCGCGCCTTCGAGTGCGAGGCGGTCAACCTCGGCGCCGCCGGCATCATGCTGGGCCTGTCCACGCTCGACGAGGCCTTGAGTCGCAACGACTTCGAGGAGCCGGTGCGTGCAGGTGCAACTTGGCTCGCTGCTCGGCCTGCTGCTGCAGCGGCTGCAGGCCTGTTCACGGGCAATGCCGGCGTTGCCGTTGCGCTGGCGATGGCCGGCAGGCGGCTGGACCACGCCGCAGCCCGGGGCGCCGCGCGCACCCGTTTCGAGGCGGCCTGCGGCGACCGGCGCGAGATCGACCTGTTCTCGGGAGATGCCGGCGTGCTCTGGGCGGGCTGCCTGCTGCACGCCATCACCGGCCTGGACTGGCCGCTCGAACATGCCCGCGCGCTCGCGCGCGGACTGCTCGGCAGTGCACAGTGCGATGGCGGCATCCCGGTGTGGCGGCATGGCACGACGCGGGAGGTCTCGTACCTGGGTTGCGCGCACGGGTCGGCAGGCGTGGCCCTGGCGCTGGCGTGCTGGAGCCGGGCGAGCGGCGAGCCCGAAGGCCTGGAACTGGCACGCGAAACCTTCGCAGCCATCGCGCGTCACGGCCGGGTGACACGCGGCCGGGCGTTGCGTTCACGGCTCGATGACGAGCGCCATCACGCCCCGGGCACGTGGTGCCACGGCGTGGCCGGTTACCTGTGGGCGCTGCTGCAGGCACTGGGAGATGACGCGGCACTTCGTGCCGAGATCGACTGGGCCGTCGACTGCCTGGCCGGGACGCCTTCGGTGGGCACGGCGACCTACTGCCACGGACTTGCCGGGCAGCTCGAGCTCTGGTGCATGCTCGGCGGCCTGCCTCGCCTGTCAGACCTTTCTCAAGCCCGTGCCGGCAAGTGCACGACGGCACTGCGCCTGCTGCACCAGCGGCAGCGGCAGCAGCGGACCGAGCCTCACTGCTTCTGGGGCTCGGACGACCCGTCGATCGTTACGCCCGACCTGTGGATCGGCTTTCTCGGTCCGGCCTGCGCTCTGGCGATGCACGCGGCCGGCAGCAGTGATGCACTGTTGTCGCCCGCGTGGCTGTCCTGCTTGGCAGCTGCTGCGACACCCGCAGCCCTGGAGTGCGCGTCATGACACACCAGTCTGCTAAGGCGTTGGGTGCGCTGCGTACAGCGTTCCGCGACGACGGCGTGGTGTACGTGCCGCAGGCCCTGGACGCAGCCGCGATGGCACTGGCTGAAAAGGCGTTCGCCTGGTCGCTGCACCATCCCGGCCCCGGCGCGAGCAACGTGCTGGCCGGGCGCACCGGCGAGTTCTACCAGGACCACGCTAACCCGCTGGCGCTCAGCGCATACCGGCCGCTGCTGTTCGATACGCCGCTGAGCGCCCTGGTGGCCGAGCTGCTGGACAGCCGACACCTGTGGCTGCTGTACGAGCAGATCTGGCTCAAGGACGGCGGCGACACATTGCGCACCCCCTGGCACCAGGACCTGCCCTACGTGCCGCTGGCAGGTGACCACCTGGCCACCGCCTGGATCAACCTCGATCCGGTGGTGCGCGAACGGTCCCTCGAGTTCGTGCGTGGCTCGCACCGCGGTCCCCTGTACAACCCCACCGCGTTCGACCCCGACGACCCCAAGGCGGTGATGTACGGCGAGGGCACCTGGCCTGCCTTGCCCGATGTCGATGCCGAGCGCCTTGTCTGGCCGATAGAGAGCTGGCCGATCGTGCCGGGCGACGTCGTGATCTTTCATCCCGCTGTCCTGCACGGCGGTGCTCCCACCTGTGGTGGCGCACGGCGGCGCACCATTTCACTGCGCTTCTTCGGCGACCGTGCCTATTGCGCCGCACGGCCACAGGAAGGGCTGGCCCCCGAGGACCAGTTAGCCGTAGGCAGGCCCGGCTGGGATGACCCGATGATCGAGATGGCTCGCCGGCCTCCCGGGTCGCTGTTTCGCCATCCGGCCTTCATGCAGCTGTGCTGACACCGATGCACGATCGCAACCGGCGCGTGGAATTGGCTGCCCGCTGCTTCGCCGAGGCAGCGCGGCGGCTGCCACTCAATGCGGCACCCGTGCCCGCCATCCAGGAAATGCTGGACGTTCTGGCCGAGCAAGATGAATGGCGCTTCTTCGTAGATGCCACTCTCAACCTGGGCCATCAGGCGTCCACGGTGTTGCTGGCACGCAGATTGGTGGACCTGACTCGTTTCGAGGGGCGCATGGTGTTCGTGTACGCCGAACCGGCCGACAGCAGCTGGCAGCGCACCGCCACCAAGCTTGCGATGATGTTCGACCACCTCGATCCGTCGAGGATCGAGGAAACGGTGGGGCACTATGCCTCGTGCCACGACATCCGCTTCGTCGAGATCCGCAAGCGCGCCTTGCTGTGCCGGCCCGTGGCGTTTGGCTTTAGCGGTGGTGCTGATGACATGGCGGTCAACTTGGCGGTACAGCTCAACGTACGGTTCATGCTGCGGCTGCAACCGTACTTGTGGGATGACGACGCGTCGCGCAAGGCCGATCCGTACTATGAGAGCTCGCGCATCGAGCAACCCGATGGCTGTCACATGTACCTGACGGACGCCTGGCCGCAACTGCGCGAGCTGCTGACCGGCGCGCCACCTCGGCGTGCCCTGGGTGAGCCTCTGTGGCACTGGTATGCGCAGATCCAGACCTTCGACCCCGCGTTGCGCGAGCGCTCCAGTGCCCTGCACCGGATCATCAAGGCCGTGGACACGTCGAGCGCACAACCGTTGTTGTGGCCAATCTACGGACTCCAGCACTTTCGAGACACTGAAAGCCGAATTCTGGCGCTGTGCATGCTCCTGGCACAGCGGGTCCAGACCGCGCTGCACCGCCCCGTGGTCATCGTTTCCTTCAGTCCGGCCGAAGGGATTAGCGACGACGACGCAGCACTGCGAGCGCAGGTGCAAAGCGCAGCGGCTGCGCATCCTGGCGCGCGCATGGTGGTACATCGCTGCCACGACGCTGCAGCGGCCGGCCTAAATATGCCTTTAGCTGGCGCTCTGGACAATGTGCAAGCCGGCGATGTGCGTCTGTTTCTGCTGGGTCCCGTGCCGCTTGACCTCTTTCACGACGCGCTGTTGCGCGCCGGTTTACCTCCGGTGGTTGAGGGGCAAACAACTTTCGGACTGCTCAGCACTTTAGGCCGGCCCTGCCTGCAACTGCTGCGCAAGAACCACGTGATCAACAACAGCTACCTCTGCAGAGTTGCGGGCGTCGACACCTCTGAGCTCGCATCCGAGGCCGCTTGCCTCTCGGCTGGCCTGCGCGACTTGCCACAGGCCGCAAAGGAGACACCTGTCTTCGAAGACACCATGGAACGCTTGGCCGACTTCATCGTGCAGTGCGCCGACCCGACCAGCCATTGGTCGGCGTACTTCGCGTCCGTTGCAGATCATGCCGCTGTCCCGAGGAACGACAAGCTGCTGCTGGCCTTGCTGGCGCTGCATGAAGTGATCTTGTCGGAAAGCCGATAAATTATTTCACGACTTATTCAAAATTCAATCTTGATGAATCATGCGGTTGCGTATGATTCCCGAAAAAGTCAATAGTGCCAGTGACGTAAATATGCCGCCTACGATGGCATATACAGCCTTGAAAACGCGATAGGCCATTTCCTCAAAATCTAGAGCTTTATTAGATGCGCTTCGCCACCGATAATCGCCATCAACCTCTCCGATCTCGCACTTTTCTTCTTCATGCAAATCGATCAACGGTATGAAAACATCCAAAGCATACAGGGATGTGCGAATTTGTGCACCACAGTACACTGATTCTATAAATTGTCCATTAACGCCATCTTTCTTGAGTACACCCAGCTTCTTGCCGTCTATTGAAAGTTCCTGCGCCACCGCTTGCTGCGCGATCGCCAACATGCCTCTGTTTTCCATGAGCGCGAACATGCACCAACCGATGATCAGCGAAGAAAAAAGTGTGACAATGGCCCGTGACGGCAATAGCCCATATCCAAAGCAAAGCCCAAACACCTGCCGTCCACGATAACCAAGCTGTTCAAGAGGATAGTCGACAATCATGTGCTTGAAAAGCAACGAGGGTGTGGTGCGAACCTTTTTTGCGGTAGGCAGAAAAGTAGGGCGCAGACCCTTGCATTCCCGGTCAAGCATGCTCACGAATACCTTGCGCGCATGGCGTTCAAAACCATGCTGACTCAAAATTTTTGCCATATGCATGTATGGTTGTGGTCGAAATGGAACCTCTCGCTCCAGCAAAACCTCATGGTCTTTCCAGAAACTGTTGATGTCTCTTGGCTTGGAATCTGTGTAGCGTCCGTATAAACCCAAGTATTCCACGCGACCATACTTGAATCCGTCGAACCTGATTGGCCATGCGCCTTGATAACCACTCACGTCATCTTGCAGCGTCTCGCAAACTGCACCACGCAGATCAACCATGCCAATTAGAATGTTACAATACTAGGACTTACGCAACGCGCCTTCAGCTAGCGCTGAATTCCCGCTTCTCCACACTACTTCAGACGTGCGCCATCCGTACCGATGGGTTTTTCAGCTCTTGCTTCATGTAGCTCGATAGCATCTCCTTTTTGATACTGTAGATATTCTTCTTCAGCGCTCGAGCCAGCTCGGACAAGTACACCCAAACCAGCATTGCGCAGCCAATATGATTCCTCTGCGCACGTGCCGATCGGCACTGACATTTCTCAATACCCAGCGTTTGCTTGACTTCGCGGTGGTACTGCTCAATTTTCCAACGAACGGCGCACATCTCTCGGGTGCCATCCGTTGAATTCTGAGAGAAATCGTTCGTCACAATCCATTCCGTGCGGCTGTTTTCAACCGCAACCCGAAACAGCTTGAGCTTGAAGTCTCCCGGGAATCCATGCACCTTGACCAATTTTCCGTGCGCCGCTTGCTCTGACGTCCATTGCAATTCGCTCACCGCCTTGTAAGGTTCTTCGCCGCCGCTGTCATCGACCTTGCGGTTGCTCTTGAGCGGGCAGTAGAAGAGCTTGTCCGAGGCATGGATGTGCTTCATCAACTCCTTGGTCGCGTACCACGAGTCCATCAGTACGGTGCGAAAGCGCAGTTTCTTGCCGTGGATGGCGTTGTCGAACATTTCTTTGGCGTGCGCCAGTTTGGTCTTGTGATCTTCGTCGGGTGCGTAGATGCGCCAGTCGATGACCCAGTAGCGCCCCGTCCTCAAATTGACGTACAGGCAGTTGACTACGCCGATACCTTTGATCAGCCGATGGGCGTTGCCGCTGTATTGCAGACGCACCAAATCGATCTTGTGGGCGTGGTTCTTGTCCAAAACGCTGTCATCGAAAATCAGGCAAGCGTCATCGTCATATTCGATAATGTCTTTGACGCTATTCCACAACTCCTCAGGAGTCACATTGTCATCATGCAAGTAGCGGTTGATGGCGTCATGAGAGAAGTGCGGATGATGGTCCGCAAAATAGGTTTGCGTGTAATTGATCTGACTGGACAGGATGAACTGACAGTAATCACGACGAGTTGGCTTCACAGAGGTCCTCGCACATGAATGGGGCTTCGATTTTACCCAGTCAAGAAACAGGATCAAAATATATTATGAAGTTTCTTTTGCGTAAGTCCTAATTATGAAGTTTCTTTTGCGTAAGTCCTAATTAAGAGGGTCGCGGTACAAATGCTTCAGCGGTACGGTTATTTCCCGGCCCTGCACCCGCTTGACCGCTTCGGCAATCTGAGTTTGTTCAGAAAGGTCCATGTGCTGCTCCAAAAAAGACCGGGAAGCTGGCCCGGCAAAAAAGGATGCGGATTGAGCCGGGAAGGCGCCCGGCGCGTAGGCCGTTGCTTTGTCGCTGGCCGTGAATTAAATATAGCTCAGGCTGCTTGGTGAATAAATAGAACTTAATAGATTATTACGCTTCAGATGCTGACTGACAATTTAGGCTTCATAAAATGGTTCCTGGAACTATAATTAATGTCATGGAATCAACGAACAGGAACTGCGGTTGATTCCTCCCCCGGTTTTTCCTTCACCACTGGAGATAACCATGGCACACCTGATCGACACCACCACCGGCCAAGCCGCCATCGCCTATGTCGGTGAGGCTCCCTGGCACAAGCTCGGACAGCGCCTGACGGCCGGCGCCGACCTCGAAACCTGGCGCCATGAGGCCGGGCTGGCGTACACGGTCCAGCGCACGCCGGTGCTGTTCCAGCGTGCCCATGCCGGCGCCTCGGACCGCATCGAGGCGATGGCGGGCCGGGACGTGCTCTACCGCTCGGACACCGGGGCGCCGCTGTCCGTGGTCGCCAAGGACTATCGTGTGGTGCAGCCGGGCGAGGTCCTGGAGTTCTTCGGCAAGCTCGCCGACCTGGGCGGCTTCAGCCTGGAAACCGCAGGCGTCCTGGCCGAGGGCCGGCGCGTGTGGGGGCTCGCGAAGGTGAGCGACGGCGCCCCGGTGATCGGCCACGACGTGGTGCGGCCCTATGTGCTGCTGGCGACGAGCTACGACGGGACCATGGCCACGGTTGCCAAGTTCACGGCGGTGCGCGTGGTCTGCCACAACACGCTGACGATGGCCGCCGGCGCGGCCGGCCTGGGGCAGACCGAGGCCGACAAGACCGAAGGGGCCGTCGTGCAGTGCGTGCGAGTCCCGCACGTGCAGAAGTTCGACGGCGAGGCGGTGCGCCAGCAACTGGGCATCGTCGCTTCCGTGTGGGAGCGCTGGCTTGTGGAGGCGCGGCTGCTGGCCGAGGTTGCGGTGAGCGAGGCGCAGGCCGACAAGTTCATGGCCGATCTGCTGCTCTCCGTCCAGGCCACACCCAAGGGCAAGCCGGTGGCGGATGTGCGCGCCAGCCGGGGCTACAAGCGGCTGATGGGCCTGTTCGGCGGCGAGCAGATCGGCGCCGACCTGTGCGGCAACGCCAATGCGTGGGCACTGCTCAACGCGGTGACGGACTACGTGGACCACGAACGCGGGCGCAGCGACGACACGCGCATGACTTCGGCGTGGTTCGGTGCTGGTGAGGGTCTGAAGCTCAAGGCCTGGGACGCAGTGCGCGAGATCGCGGTCAAGGCTGGCGCGATAGAGCCTGCCTGCGTTGCCTGACCAACCGGCCCGGCCGCGCGCCGGGCCGCCGACCTCTCGCGCCGCGCTGGTGCTGCGCTACGAGACCTGCAGTGCATCGACGGCCTCACCCCGGAGCAACTGCTGCACGGCGCCCAGCGCGCCGCCTGAACAGGAGCCAAGCCATGCCCGCCATCTCACCCGCTGACATCAAGAAGGAGGCCGCGCGCATTGCGGCCCTGTGGGACAGCGATGGCCCAGACGCTGCCCGGCAGGCGTTCCGGCAGCAATGCCAAGCCTGGAACCTGCTCCGCTGGGAGGCGGTCGTTTTCTCTGACGCGGTACATGCGGAACGTTTCCGCGGTTCTGCCCAGCAGGGCAGCAAACCCGCCGGAGGCTGACATGGGAGCAGCCGCACAACACCGGGGTATGCATCACGGCGGCGTCACGCGCTTCCTGGCCCTGGAGCACCTGCGCGTGATTGCGGGGACCGCCGCCATGTTCGCCAGGAGCCCGGCGCTGCGGCGCGTGGGTTGGCTTCCGGCTGCCATCACCAGCAGCGCACCGCGCCGCAATGGCGGGGAGGTTGGTCGCTGGGAGGACAGCCGCGAGGCCCGCCGCTTGGGTGACGAAGCCCGCCGGCTCCTGGCAGCGGGCGACCGAAGCGCCGCTGCCGACGCCCTCAGCAAGCTGGCTGACCTCCAGTGCACCGCGGAACGCTGACCATGAACACCCTGACCGATCTTCACCAGCAGGCCGAGGCCGAGCGTGCGCTGCTGGCGCAGTTCAGCCAGAGGGAGCTTGGCCGCATCGCGCTGGGCTCTCCTTCCCTGGTCTCTATCACCCACCACCTGGAGCAGCCATGAATACCGATCCTGTACTTGCCGGCTTCGACAGGTTCATGACCGCCGTGCGCGGTATCGACGCCCGGCACATTGCCCAGGCGCTCAACGCGTTCACTCCCGGCACGGACTGGCGCGGCTGCTCGAAGTACCGCATGGCGGAGTGCTACGGGCTGGCAGTGGCGGACAGCAGCCCGGGTGTGTTCGACCTGGCCGCGGCGGGTTTGCGCCGGCTGGATCTCGCCGCGCTGTCGATGCGCGCGCAGGCCTGCGCCGAAGGGTGCGCGGGTTGGAGTGGGCTCGATGCCTGGAAAGCTGCGCCGCCGACGCCCACTACGACCGAGATCGCCGCCGAAGCCTTCAAGGCCCCGCTGCTGGCGGTCATGCGTCAAGAGCTGCACGAGGTGTCGCGTTCGCTGCTGCGCACCGAGGACAGGCTGCGCGCTGTACAGCAGCGGGTGAAAGACCTGCAGGAGCACAACGCCGCGCTGCTGGCACTGGTGGAGCAGGCGGCCGCTCCGGGCGGCATCGGCGAGCATGAATTCGCCCGTCCCGGTGGCTGGCGCGAGCGGGCGCTGCGCGCTATCCCGGCGCCTGGTGCCCTGGCCGGGAAGCACGAGGACCAGGCGCCAGCCTGACCTGACCTTCTTCACCGGGGAGCGCCATGTACTACATCGAGAAGTACCGGGGCACCGGCAACCCGGCGACGGACCACAACAGGTCCAGCTGGGAAGCGGCTTTCGGCCTGAAGTCCGGCCGCTCCTACTTTGATGCGCGCGACGACGACGAAGCGCGCGAGAAGTTCGACGCCGAGCTCAAGCGCATGCGCTGCGGCTTCTACCGCCTGTCGTGCCTTGCTGGCTTCGGCTACGGCACCCATAAGCGGCAGGTCATGGCCAAGGACTTCAGCAAGCCCGACGCCGCGCCTGGTGCTGCTGGAGCCAGGCACCCGACCGGGAGGAGCAAAGAAGCATGACCACCAGCCTCCCAGGTGCCACAGGCCAGTGCCGCCGTTGCCAGCACTGGCAGCGCCGCGGCGGCACGGTGGCGCTGGCGGCCATGGGCTGCAGGGCCTTCGAGCGCGAGCAACCCGAGCGAACCGCGGCCCTGCTCGCTGCCGTGGCCGTGGAGCGATCCAGCCGCGGGGTCTGCCCCGTGTGCGAGCCACTGCCCGACGAGCCCGATTCCTTCATCGCGCGGGATCTGCCGCTGGCGCCCGCGTCCGCCTCGCCTTCCACAGGTATCGAAAGGCTGAAATGACGTTGTCCACTTCAACCACTGCGCGCGGTGCTTCCCGGCCGCCGTGTGCGGCACCGCAGCCACTGCCTGCCCGGCTTGTGGTCCTGGCCGATCCTGCGTGAGCCATGGACACCCGCTCTGCGCAAGTCCGCCTGGTGTCCCACCAGGAGTTCCGGCAGGCACTGCGGCAGGCTGGCCACGGGCTCGCCGCAGCCGTTGCCTACCGCTACGACGCGCGGCGCGGCGAAACCGTCTGGACGGTCAACGGCCGGCCCTTTCAGGCAAGGATGGCAGGGAGCCTGCACCTGGTGCCGTGACTGCGGAGCTTGGCCGTCAGCAGGAAGCGGCGCAGCTTGATTTGTTCGCGACCAGGGCCTGCAATGGATGAAGGAGCAACGATGAAAGACAATGGCGACGGCAACCGGCTGCAGCGCCTTGAAGCACTGTACGAGGCCGTGTGCAACTGGGCCGGCGAGCGCGAGGTGCACCACCCCAGCGACGGCGCGCTGCTCAAGGCCTTGTGGGCCTTCGATGGCGACTACTACACAGGGCCATGTCCGGGCTGCGACGCCGAGTGCGACGAGCCTTGCGCGCAGGCGTGCACCGTGGCTGAAGCGCACGCGCGCATCGACGCGGAGATGCTTTCAAGGGAGCGGGCCATCCGCGACGAACAGCAGGCCCGGGAAGGACTGCACACGGCCGCACGCACGGCCTTGCTGGCGCTGCAGGATGATGAAGCCGGCGAAGGCATGCGCCGCCTGGCGGCGGTGCTGCTGCGCGGCGCATTGCCGTCCGCCACGCGCCAGCGGCGTCGCGCCGCTGATGCCGACCCGCAGCTGCAGCCGCTGCTCGCCGCGCGCGACGTGCTGGCCGAGCGCCTGCGGCAGTTCGATGTCGAGGGCTGGACACCGGAGCACGACGACCAGTACACCGAGGGAGAGCTCGCGGTGGCCGCCGCCTGCTACGCCGTCAGCAGCATCGACCCGGACGACGTGGCGAAGGAGCCGCCGCGGCTTTGGCCCCTGCCGGCGCAGTGGTGGAAGCCTTCGACCGCGGAGCGGATGTTGGAACAGGCGGGTGGGCTGCTGTTGGCGGAGATGGAGCGGCGCCGGCGCCGGCGCCGGCGCACGCGCCTCGCACCCATTGACAGCGATGAGGAGCGGCCGTGAACACAGGTGTCGGTCAGAACGCGAAGTTCACGAAGGGCGGCCTGCTGTGGTTCGTGCCTGCCAGATCGAAAGACGCGCCCCGGGACGTGTCCATCGATGCCGTCGGAACGAAATGGCTGACATGTGCCGGTATCGGCCGCGTGGACAAGGCCACCTTGCGCCCGGAGGAAGGTGGTGGCTGCTGCTATCCGAGTCGCCAAGCTTGGGAAGCCGAGAAGGCGCTGTTGAAGGCGTGGAAAGAGTTCTCTCTGGAGGTCAGCTGTTGCGTGATTCCGCCAGTGGCGACGGTGGAGCAGATCGAAGAGGCGCGCAAGGTCCTGGGCTTGAACTACCGGATTTGCTTGCCGGATGAATAGGACAGTACGGGTTCCCGGCCGGTCCAGCGCCGTGGCCAACACCATTGAAACCGTCCCTCCGTCGCCCAGGTACGCTTTCCGGCCAGCCTGAACAAAGGACATCGATGACGAAGGTTTCCATGAAGGCCGAGGAGTTCGACAGCCTCAGAGAACGGCTGGGGAAGATGACCCCGGAAAGCATTGCGATCGCGCGGGAGGTGCTGGTGGACGGGGTGCCCAAGTTCCTGGTCGCCGAACGGCACCGGCTCACGCAGCCGCGCGTGGGTGCCATCGTCGACCGGGTGCTGGCCGCTGCCCAGGACGTCCCGAGAAACTGGGAGCGCGTCGAGGTATGGCTGCCGCCCGAGCTGGCGCAGCAGGTGCGGGAGATGGAGGCGCAGGCGCGCGCACGGGCCAAGGCCCAGGGCGACTCGTGCTGACGCCATCTGCCAGGGCTGCCTGGGACCGGTCGCCATGGATCGGGGCCCGCAGGTGAAGGGCAGCGCCCTGACGCGCCGGCGCAACTTGTCATCCTTCCGTAATTGAAATCGGCGCCAATCTTTGGAGCGGCGAAGTAAGGGCGGGAGGACGACATGTCGCTGTTGAGAACCGTGTTCCGGCGCAGGCGGATCGTGAAAAGTTCGAAGTTCGAAAATCTGGGAGAGTCGTCGGTCGATGCGCTCAGGCGAGTGGAGGCCGAGTGTGACTGGAGCGACGCGGCACGGCTCTTCACCGAAGCTCCGCTGGAGCCGCGCCAGCCAACAGAGCCTGCCGCTCACGTCGGCTGAAGGCCTGGGCTTCCTTTCTCCAGGGTGGGCGGTAGCCTGCCAGACCGATTCACCGCAAGGCCGTTGTGCTGCTGGGCGCTGGACCGGTGGAGGTCAGCGCTGTGCTTCTGGTCCCGCCCCGGTGCCCGCTGCGGTCAGCGTGGCCGCGCCAGCAGGATGTGCAGGACGTGCACCCGAGAAGTTGCCATGCCGCGCGCCGGTGTGGCCCACCAGCCGCACCGTGGGCAGCACGCCGACCACGGAGCTGATCTGCCGCGTGGCTTGGATCACCGCGTCGTCCATTGCGCAGGTGCCGGCGGGCCGTGCTACCTGCGCCCGGGAGCAGGACTGCGGTGGCGGCCCGGGAGGTGGGCCACGACGGCGTCGGCGCTGGGGTCCGCGGCCAGCGCATCGAACCAGGCGTGCAGGGCGGCCACCGGCGCGGTGTCCCGGCTGTAGTAGGCGAGCTCGCCGCCGGCCGGGACGTCGCGGTAGCTCACGAGGAGGCTGCCCGGCGTGGCCCCACCCAGCCGCCCCAGCGCCAGCACGTCGCGGCCAGGAACGTGTCCCGGGCCTGCGAGCCCGCCAAGCAGGACGGCGTTGCGGATGTCGCGCAGGCGCCGGCGCACGAGACGCACCTGCAGCTCGTCGCCGGGGTCCCTGGCCACCACGCGCTGGACGCCGCCGCTGTCCAGCTCGGTGAACATCTGGATCGCGGCCTGGAAGGCCCGTGCAGCGCCGGCGTTCCCCTGCAAAGCCACCTCGGCGATGCGCTGGGCGGTCGCTTCCTGGCTCCATGCAGGCAGGCTGCACGTGGCAGCGAGCGCCAGGGCCGCGGCCAGGTGAGATCGAACCATCTGCTTTCCCCCTCGATGGTTTTGTTGTCGCACCGTGATGGCGGTGTCCACGCAAACATGCCATGGCCTGCGTTTTCCCTGCATCCGGGCCAACGCGGCCCCATGGCACAAGACGCCTTGCGCCTGGGCTTGCTCCCTCGGGGCACTTCCTGAAGTCGAGGCATCGGGTAAGCCCAGAGTCCGCGACGAGGACTGCGGCCGTAGGATGGCCTCGGGCGGCCAGGGCGGGCGTTTGCTCCCTTCCTGCGCGGTGTAGTACCCGTTTCCGGGCCGCCCAGCATCGATGCGGCGCCTGTCCGGCGGGCTCGCAACCGACTTCTGTTTCCGGCCTCGCGCCGTGCACGGCGGCCTCCATGGGTCGTTGCGATTGGGCCATCCTGAGCGCCAACGGCAGTCATGGGACACGAGGCTGCGCGCATCAGGAGGCGGTGGCCGCGTCCGACCTACGAGGCAACGCCAGCTCCGGTATCCGGCAGCCCGGTCACGGGTACGCGACAGCGCCTCGCTTTCCAACAACCTCAACTTCGCAGGGACACGATGGCGTACGCATGGCCTCCCGCAGGAGTTCGTCGTTCGCGGCGCCGCCCATCGGGGCATCGCGTACCCTTGGTGGGGAGGATCAGAGGGATGATGAAATGCCTGCTGCTGCTTGCCGCCGCGGGTCTCGTCGCCGTGTCGTCGCAAGCTGGCGCGCACGGCGGCGGCCTGAACGCCGAGGGCTGCCACCACAACCGCAAGACCGGCGACTACCACTGCCACCGCGCGCAGCTGGCGCCCTCGCCACCCCCGACCAGCCTGGCGTCCGGTGCCCAGACCACGCGGGACGCCGAGCGCATGCCTGCGTCGCCCGGATCACCGACTTGCCATGTCGGCCCCCGCGGCGGGACCTACACCATCACGAGCAGCGGCAGGAAGAACTACGCGGGCTGCTGACGCTCCTACTGGACTCCGGGACCGGCGTCGGCTCGGCCACTGCAGCCGGCCAAGGCGGCGGCTCGCGCGTTTCAGTCGTTGGGCGAGATGCCGGGCAGGAACTCGATGCCGGTGCGCCGCACGAGCTCGGCGTAGGTGATGGGCTTGCCCGCGCGAGCCTCGTTGCTGTTCTCGCTCCAATGCGCCCAGGCTCGGTTCGCCTGTTGGTCATAGACCAGCTTGAAAAGGTGTGAAGGCACCCATACTCGGCCGGCTCCGATGACCTGTGCGCCACTGGCGCCGTACACCGGCCCGGTGAAGACATAGACCGCGCCTTTCGCGCGGCGCACATAGCGCCGGGTGTCGTTCTCAAGTCCGGCCCAGAGCTTGCGGTTGTTCTCGGGGGCCTGCGGGACCATGTTGGCCAGCGAAAACGACTGCGCCATGGCGGTGGGGTTGGGCATGTCGGCCGCGGGCGCCATGTGGCCGCGGTCGAAGCCGCTGCCCTTGTAGTCGTCCAGCGTGGCGCGCTCGGCACTGGGCAGGCGCGTGTCGGCGAAGAAGCGGTTGGTCCGCTCCTCGTCGCTGGCGTCGGCCAGCTGCGCCGCGGTGAGCCTTTCCACGACGAAGACGGGTGTCTTGCTGCGGCCCGAGTGCAGGATGGCGAAGGCTTCGTAGCAGAGGTCGCGCGGCTGACGCTTTTGCAGCTCCGGAACCCGAGGCAGCACGCCCGGGAAGAACTGGCGGCAGTTGTTGAAACCCGAGACCAGGTCCGCCGCGGCTGCGGCCGGAACGTGCGTCGGCGTTGCGCCGGGCAGTGTGCCCATGTTGCAGCCGGTCAGCGCCAGCGCGCACACCGCGGTCAGCAAGAAGGTAACGGGCTTCATCCTCATCGCTTGGCAGGCGGCCGGCGGGAACAGCAAGGAGGTGCCTTGAAGGCTCTCATCGTTCAAGTCCCGGAGCACGCATCGGTAAAGTAAAGTTGATTGTATTCGCCAAATGCATTCAAATATCGTTTATGCCGCGCGCCCCGAAGATGACCAGTGACCTACCGGCACCGATTGCCCAGGCGCTGTCGGCGCTGGGCGCCAACCTGCGCCTGGCGCGCGAGCGCCGCGGCATGACGATCCGCGAGCTCGCGGCGCAGATCAATGCCTCGGCACCCACCGTCATCAAGCTCGAGCGCGGCGACCCGTCGGTGTCGATGGCGATCTACGCCGCGGCGCTGCACCTCTACGAGCGGCTGCAGTGGCTGCCGGACCTGGTGGATCCGCAATTCGACCGCGAGGCACTGCGCATCGAGCTTGCCGGCATTCGGCCGAGGTCGGCACGCCGGCGATGAACTGCCCGGCCGTCCCGCCACGGCCGGGCTGCCTGCGCCGCGGAGGAGCCTGGGACTGGGGCGGGGACGTCGCTGTCACGCTGGCCGCAGTGCGGCAGTTGGCTTGGCCAGCACCGGCGCAGGACCTCGGTCAGGGGTTCGACGCCGCGCGCTTCTGGTAGGTGCCCACGAGCTCGGCCTGCGCCAGCACATGGCCCTGCATGGCCTGCTCCAGCGCCGCCTTGGTCGGCCTGGGCAGCGCGGGCAGCACCGTGTCGAGAGCATAGAGCTTGAAAAAGTAGCGGTGCCGCCCGATGGGCGGGCACGGGCCGCCGTAGCCGCTGCGCTGCCAGTCGTTGAGCCCGTCACGTGCACCCCGGGGCGCTGCGCCGCCCTCTGGCAACCCACTCACGGCGGGCGGGATGTTGTAGAGCACCCAGTGCACCCATGTGCGCTGCGGGGCCGCGGGATCGGGCGCGTCCGGGTCGTCCACCACCAGTGCCAGGCTCCGGGTCCCGTCCGGCAGGCCGTGCCAGGCCAGCGCGGGCGCACGGTCCTGTCCTTCGCAGGTATGGATGGCAGGGATCTCGCCATGGGCGGGGAAAGCGGGGGAGCTCAGGTCCATGGGTCCTCCGTGGTGAAGGCCGCATGGAAGCGCCGATTGGCCGCCGCTGCAAGCTGCCTTGTGCAACACGCCCGCTGGATGGGGTTCGGGCCTTCAGGCGTGTCCTGGCGGATACGAGAAGCCGCTGCCGTGCTCCATCTCCAGCCGGGTTTCTTCCAGAAGGTCTTCCTGCACCGGGTCCGGCGCGCCACCTTCGCTGACGTGCGCCCGGTACCAGGCCGCGATCAGCAGCACCACAAGCGGCTGCGGACCTTCCACCATCTCGGCAAGGTCCAGGGCGCTGGCCTCGCAGATCGCCTCGATGGGCGCCATGCTGAAGCGCACCCGGCCATCAGTCACGTCGCGCGACAGGTGCAGGTCCTGGAACTCGACGCCATCGGGAATGGTCACGCGCAGCTGTCTCATGTGCTCCCTCGAAGCGTTGCCATGCCACGATATTCGCCCTTCATCGCGGGCCTGAGCAGGGCAGCCCTGGAAATCCCTGTCCCTGGAAACCAACGCCCGCAGGACCGCGGAGCAGAGCGATGTCAGGATGCCTGGGCTGTCAGGACATGGCGGACTTGGCGTCCGGAGTGTTGGTGGCAGGCGGCGCCTCGGGGGCCGTGGCAGAACCGCCGCCGGCTGCACGTGCAGGCTCGTTCAAGGTATTGGCACCCGCCTTGCGCGCAGCCTTCTTGCCTGGCGCACGCTTGGCTGCGGCGTTCTTGGCGGCGCGCTTCTTCGCAGCGGGCGTCGCGGCGTCGGCTGCCTTGGCCATCGGGGCCGCATCCGCGGGCGTGGCCTGAACGCGCGTCTTCTTGGCCGCGGCCTTTTTCGCAGCAGCCTTCTTCGTGGGTGCCGGCGTCTCAGAAGGCGTGAATGAATCTCCCCGCCGCCGGGACAATGGACGCATGAGTCAAGCGCCGTCCGCAACAGGGAGTGAACAGAGCCAGCCCAGCCTGTTCGGTGAAGGGGAACTGCCCGCGGGGCAGGTGGCGGCGCAGCCTCAAGGCCGCGCAGGCGAGCCGCGGCTGCTGCGCGCGCAGCGTGATCAGGTGGAGCTGCGCCCGTGCGAGCTGGACGCGCTGCTGGCGCCGAACCATCCCGTGCGCAGCGTCTGGGCTTTTGTGCAGGCGCTGGACTTGGCACCGCTGTACGCGGTCATCAAGTCGGTGCGCGGTGGCGCCGGCGCACCGGCCACGGACCCAGCGATCCTGGTGGCACTGTGGCTGTGGGCCACCATCGACGGCGTGGGCTCGGCGCGCGAGCTGGCGCGGCTGTGCGAGCGCGACGACGCGTACCGCTGGATCTGCGGCGGCGTGGGCGTGAACCACCACAGCCTGTCGGACGTGCGCACGCAGCACGCGGCGTGGCTCGATGCGCAGCTCACGCGCAGCATGGCCGCGCTCATGGAGCGCAAACTCGTGACGCTCAATGTCGTGGCGCAAGACGGTATGCGCGTGCGAGCTGCAGCCAAGGCGGCGAGTCTGCGCCGGCGCGAGCGGCTGCAGCGGCTGCACGAGCTGGCCCAGGCGCAGTTGCACGCGCTCAAGGCCGAGTTGCACGAAGACGCGGGCGCGAGCTCGCGGCGCAAGCAAGCGGCCCAGGAGCGTGCCGCGCGCGAGCGCGAACAGCGCCTGGCGCAGGCGCTGGCCACCCTGGACAAGATCGAGCGGCTGCCCCCGCCCAAGAAGAAGAACAAGAAGGCCAAGGGTCGCGACCACGACGGCCTGCCCCCGCCGGGTGCCGGCAGTGCGGCGCCCACGCCCAAGCCCGAACCCGAGCCGCGCGTGAGCACCACCGACCCCGAGGCGCGCGTAATGAAGATGGCTGACGGCGGGTTCCGTCCTGCATTCAACGCGCAGCTTGCCGTGGATGCGCCCACGCAGCTCATCGCCGCGGTGGCCGTGACCAACAGCGGCAGCGACATGGGCCAGATGGCGCCCATGCACCAACAGCTCGTGCAACGCTATGGCCGTGTACCCAAGCACTGGCTGGGCGATGGGGGATTTACCAAGCTGCAGGCCATCGAAGAGCTGCATACCCAAGGCACCCAGGCCGTGGTGCCGCCACCCAGCAGCCGCAACCCCGCCATCGATCCCTTCGCGCCCAAGGACAGCGACAGCGCCGCACTGGCTCAGTGGCGCGCGCTCATGGGCAGCGACGAAGGCAAGGCGCTGTACCGCCAGCGCGGCGCCACGGTGGAATGCGCCAACGCGCAACTGCGCCGCCGAGGGTTGCAGCAGTTCAACGTGCGCGGGTTGCTCAAGGCGCACGCCGTGCTGCTGTGGCACGCGCTGGCGCACAACCTCATGCGCATGCGCTCGCTGGGCGTCACCTTGGCCGCGAGCTGAAGCCGCGGCCGGGCCCCGTCGCGCAGCCCGCAACGGCTGCGACAGCCCTGGCTGCCCGCAGCGCCGGGCATGGCGACCCCGACAAGCGCCTTGCAGCCATCCACGGCCTGTGCGCGTACCGTCGCCGCTGGCTGCCTCAGTACCGCTCAACAGGCTCGGTGCAGGCAAATCGTTCACAGCTTCTCAGCCGGCTTCGCTCCAGCGGTCTTCTTCGCTGCCGGCGCGGTGGTCTTGGCACCGCGCGGGGCACGGCCTTCTTCCATGCCGAAGCGCTTGGCGGCCTTGGCATCGGATGTCGCCAGGTGCGCGCCCCTGACCGTCACGGGCTGCTCCAGCTGCACGGCGCCACTCTCGTCCATCTTGGCCAGGGTCTGCGCCAGCTTGGCGACTGCGCGGGCGAACTGCTTGACCGTCTTGGCGCCGACTGCGAGGTTGGCCAGGTCGATCTTCGTGCGGAACGTGGCTGCAGCCACTGGCTGCGGTACCTTCTTCGCTGCCGCCTTCTTGGCGACGGGAGCGGACTTCTTCGCAGCGGCTTTTTTGGCAGGCGCCTTGTTGGTGGCAGCGGTCTTCCTGGTCGGCATGGTGGTGTTGCTCCCTCAACGGGTGCGGTGTGTTGTGACAGTTGGGGATTATTGCCCCGGTGTCTTGCGCGCCGCTGGCGGCTTGCCCGAGTGAACAAGCGGGCAGGGAACCGGGGCCGGCATGGTTCGAACCGATGAGCACCAGCGTCGAGCACCATGACAACTTCGAGAACCTGCCGGGCCAGTCGTTGCGGCATGCGCGGTACATTGACCGTGTCCAACCCGTTCAGAGGAGGGCGCCCATGAACCGGTCAAGCCCTGTGGGGATGATGTTGCAGTTCGCGTTCGGCCCGGGGTCCCCAGGCGCCAGGCCGGCCAGCGGTCCGTCCGTCCATGCCGGCGATGCCTGCGCCCTTGAGGCGTCGCCGCAGATGCTGGCGCTGGCCGCCGCTGCGAGAGCGTGGTGGGAGGCCGGGCGGCCCGAAGGCTGGTCGCTGGAGCAGCACTTGGCCGCCCCGGCCGCTGGCTGCAACGCTTCGGTGCAGGAGCGGGCGCTGGCTGTGACCGTCGCGCAGTGGGTGATGAAGCAGGGCAGTTGAACAGCGCTGCGTGCCGTGGGCCAAGGCCACTCCCGGGCGAGCCTGGCTCAGAACAAGCTGGGGTTCGGGTCGATCAGCTTCTTGAAGTCGTCGTGCACGAACGGCAGGATGGCGTCGGCCACGGGCTGCAGCTGGCGCTCGATGTAGTGGTGGTAGTCGATCGGCGCATGGCTCATCTCCAGCGGCTGCGGGCCTGAAGTTGTCATCACGTAGCTGATGCGGGTGCGGCTGCTGCCCTGGTACTGCAGCGCGCGCCCCAGCCGCTTGTCGTTCTCGTCGGCCATGCGCGCCGCGCGCACGTGCGGCGGCACGTTGCGCTGGTAGTCCTCAAGGTCCCGGCGAAGCCGCTTGCGGTAGACCAGCAGCTCGTCCATGTCGCCGGCCAAGGTGCGGCGCACGAAGTCGCGCACGTACTCCTGATACGGCTGCCGCTGGAACACCCGCAGGTAGAGCGCCTGCTGGAACTGCTGGGCCAGAGGTGTCCAGTCTGAGCGCACCGTTTCCAGCCCCTTGAAGACCAGGTGCTCGCTGCCGTCGTCGCGCCTCACCAGCCCGGCGTAGCGCTTCTTGCTGCCCTCCTGGGAACCGCGGATGGTGGGCATCAGGAAGCGCCGGTAGTGCGTCTCGAACTGCAGTTCCAGCGCGCTCTCCAGGCCGAACTCGCGCTGCAGGTGCTCGCGCCACCACTGGTTGACGTGCTGCACCAGGTGGCGGCCGATGCGTGCCGCGTCGGCTGGTGTGTGCTCGTGCCCCAGCCACACGAAGGTCGAGTCGGTGTCGCCGTAGATGACGCGCCAGCCCTCGGCCTCGATGAGCCCACGCGTCCTGCGCATGATCTCGTGGCCCCGTCGCGTGATGGAGGACGTCAGGCGCGGGTCGGAGAACCGGCAGCCCCGAGTCCCGAGCACGCCGTAGAACGAGTTCATGAT
This sequence comes from Azohydromonas australica DSM 1124, assembly GCF_000430725.1. Lineage (GTDB taxonomy): Bacteria > Pseudomonadota > Gammaproteobacteria > Burkholderiales > Burkholderiaceae_C > Azohydromonas > Azohydromonas australica. The sequence goes on along the minus strand of NZ_AUMO01000037.1, from coordinate 56,378 downwards.
GATCTTGAGCGCCTGGGCCAGCGGCTGGTTGCCCTCGCGCTTGGCCGCCTCGCGGCCTTGCCAGACCCGCTCCACCATGGCCGGCAGGCAGTGGCGCGTGCGCGAGAAGCGCGCGCCGTCGAAGCCCGACACCGATTCGGTTTCGTCTGCGCCGTGCAGGCCCTCGATCAGACCGACCGGGTCGATCAGGAAGGTGCGGATGATGGAGGGGTACAGCGACTTGTAGTCCAGCACCAGCACCGAGTCGTACAGCCCGGGCTGCGAGTCCATGACGAAGCCGCCGGGACTGCTGCCGGGCCGCTCCTCGCCCAGGCTGGGTGCGACGAAGCCCAGGCGGTGCATGCGCGGCAGGTACAGGTGCGTGAAGGCGGCGACCGAGCCGCCGTTGCGGTCGGCCGGCAGCCCCGTGACGGTGGCGCGCTCCAGCAGGAAGTCCAGCACCTGGGTCCTGGCGAAGATCCGGGTCACCAGCTCGCAGTCCTTGAGGTTGTAGCGCGCCAGCGCCACCTTGTCCTGGGCGAACATCCGGTCGATCTCGGCCAGGCGCTCGTGGGGCGTGTCGATGGCCTTGCCTTCGCCGAGCAGCTCGCGGGCGACGTTTTCCAGGGCAAACGAGGCAAAGCTCCAGGTGGCCGAGCGCAGCGCCTCGATGCCGTCGATGAGCAGCCGCCCGGCGGCGGCCGCGAAGAAGTGGCCGCTTTGGGTGCCGTGCGTGCGCCACTCCATCAAGGCGCCGCCGCGGCCCAGCCGCAGGGGCACCTGCAGGCGCTGCGAGTGCTCGTGCAGGATGCGCAGGTCGAACTGCACTAGGTTCCAGCCGATGATGGCGTCCGGGTCGTGCCGCTCGAGCCAGTCGCCCAGCGCCTGCAGCAGCTGCGCCCGGGATTCGACGACGTCGAGCCGGAAATCGACCGCTTCCTCGTTGCCGCTGAGCGGGCCCAGCACCCAGACCTGGCGCTGGCCGCAGCCCTCGATCGCGATGGAGTAGAGCTCGCCGTGCTGACTTGTCTCAACATCGAGGGATGCCAGTCGCAGGCGAGGGCGGTAGCCGGGCGCGGGCTTCATGCGCGCGTGGAGCACCACGCCGCGGTGGTCCGGTGTGCCAGAAAACCGGACGGGCGCCGTGATGAAGCGCTCCATCATGTACCGCTCCGGCGGGCGGATGTCAGCCTCGAAGACCGGAACGCCGGCGCGCTTGAGCAGCTTCTCGACGCGCAGCAGATGGCGGTGCTGCTGGCAGTACAGGCCCATCACGGAGCGGTGCTGGAAGTCCCGCAGATCGAGCGCGCGCAGATCCACGTCGCGCTCGCCGCACAAAAGCGCCGCGACTCGCTCGTGCTGATCGGCGGGAAAGAAGGCGACGGACGTCTGGTGAGGCAGCTGGACCAGGCGGGGGCCGTCATCGGTAGCCAGCCAGAACTCCACTTGCGTGCCTTCGGGCGTGTCGCGCCAGTGCCGGGTGAGCACGAATCCCTGCCGCTGATCCAACGCTTCAGCGCCGTGCAGCCCGCCACTTTGCGTATGCAAACTGTCTCCTGAAACGCAACCTTACCCCAGCCGAATGATGCGCCGCCACGGGAGATTCAGATCCGCCTCGTAGTCGGCAACGACCCAGGTGCGTGTCGGATGGTTGGCCATGGCGTGCAGGAACTCGCGGATCACACGGATCGAAGCCATGTCGAGCGCCGCGTAGGGCTGGTCCAGGCAAGTCACCGTGGCTTCAGTGGCGAGCAGCCCCGCGAGAGCGACCTTGCGGCGAGTCCCCGTGGAGAGCATCGACAAGGTCTTGCCCACGTGAGGCTGCAGCCCCAGTGCCAGCGCCAGCTCCTGCAGGAGTGCAGCGTTCCAGCGCGGGCAGCGCGTGCGCAAGGTATCCCACACGTCCTGAGGCGTGGAGTCATCGAGTTTCGGCAGACTGAGATCCAGCCAGATGGCGTCATGGTCCAGCCCGGGTGACGGAGTTTCGTGCAGCTGGCCAGTCAGTTCGCGCAGAAGGCGGGTCTTTCCAGTGCCCTCGTCGCCCACCACGGCGACAAGGCCCGCAGGCAATGAAGGATCGATCATGGTCCGTATTCTGCGGCGTGCTGGCGCCGGCAGCCTGCGGCGGCGACCTGAGCGCCGGCCGACTGCCGGGACGAACTGGCCTCGTCATTGCCCAGGAGCCAGAGCTACGATCCTTGCACTGGCACGCCATGCGAGGAACAGGCCAAGGGCTGACGTCTTGAAGGGCAGTGCCCGGAAAATCTGTTCCCCGTAGGGCAGCGACGTTGAGAAAAACGCCATTCAGTAATTTGCGGCTGCTGAAGTCGCAATTGCCTTTGCGCGACATTGGATGCGTCAGCACCAATCTGAGGTCGGTACTTACTAAGGCCTGAGGAAGTATTGCCTCATTGATAGAATGAGGTATGCGTTGCAAGAAGACGATTGATGCGCGCAGCTACCCGCACGACATGCTGGAGCGGCTGCGCCGGGATGCCGTCAAGCGAGTAGAGGACGGCGAGAGCCCGGAGGCGGTAGCTGCTGGGCTGGGGATCAACCGCCGCACGATCTACCGCTGGCTGAAGGCGTACCAAAGCGGCGGCAGCGATGCGCTGGCTGCCAAGCCGATACCCGGAGCACCGACTAAGCTCAGCGCTCAGGAGATGCAGGAGCTGGCACAGCTGCTGCGCGAGCACACGCCGCTGGACTTCGGCTTCGAAGTGGCGCTGTGGACGCTGGCGATCATCGGCGAGCTGATCCAGTGCCGCTTTGGCGTGAGCCTGAGCGAGAGCGCGCTGGGGCGGATGATGAAGCAGCGCCTGGGTTTTTCACCGCAGCGGCCGCTGTACCGGGCGTGGCAGCAGGATGCCGAGCTGGTGGCGCATTGGCGCGAGCACGAATATCCCAAGATCGCGGCACGGGCCAAGCGCGAGGGGGCGCTGGTGATGTTTGCCGACGAGTCGGGGATTCGGGCAGACCACCATGCGGGCACGACCTGGGCGCCCAAGGGCCAGACACCGGTGGTCGAGGCCACGGGTGCGCGATACGGCTTCAACATGCTCTCAGCCATCTCTGCCAAGGGGCACCTGCGTTTCATGACGATCGAGGGCCGGCTCAATGGCGACGTCTTCTGCGAGTTCCTGCGTCGCCTGATCACGGGCATGGACCGCAAGATCTTCCTGGTGGTGGACGGACACCCCGCGCACACTTCCAAGCTGACCAAACAATTCGTCGAGGACAACGCCGAGCGGCTGGAGTTGTTCTTCCTACCTGGGTACGCGCCGCAGCTCAATCCCGACGAGCTTGTCTGGGGCCACGTGAAGGCCCGCGTGGCCAAAGCGACAGCGCGCACCAAGCATGAACTCAAGCGCACGGTCTACCGTGTCTTGCATCGACTGCAGAAGTTGCCCCGGGTGGTCGCGAGCTTCTTCCACGCACCGACTTGCCGCTACGCCTCAGCGTGAGGCTTTACTTACGCTGGTTTTAGTAAGGCATACGTGATTGCCGTGATCAAAGCCTACTTGCCGCGCAACTGCAGTTGGTGAAGTGGCTGCGCGGCCATCGCGGGCGTGGCTGCTTCCGCCAAGGCGGGTGCGTCCTGCACCCCGTGGAGCGTGTTCGAGCGCTACGGCGCGCAGCAATGGCTGACCATGCGTCAGGTCCCTTGTAACCGCATCACGTCCTGGCCAGCGGCCGCGTGATCCGGTGCCAGCCGGCCTTGTGCGCTCGCCGCAGGGTTTGCGCAACGAAGTCCTGCTCCGACGGGGCAAGCTCGACGTCAGCGCGGATGGCGTCCACTGGACACTCCGGCACGCACATGGCGCAGTCGATGCACTCGCTGGGTTCGATCGCCAGCACGTCGGGCCCTTCCAGGAAGCAGCCCATCGGGCATGGCACCACGCAGCCCGTGTCCTTGCAGCCCACACAGGCCGCGGTGACAGCAAAGGTCATGGCAGCCAGTGGGAGAGCAGTGCCAGCAGCACCAGCACCGGTGCCATACCCAACACGAAAACGAGCAGGAAGCGCTCGGCCAGGCTGTAGGCGAGCCCTGCTGCGATGACAGCCATCCCGAGGGTGCGCAGGTCTGCGAGCGTGTCGTCGAAGCCTCCCATCCACAGCCAGGACGACGCCCCCACGAGTGCCGCCGTGGCCAGTGCCAGGGCCAGGCGGAACCCGGGGGAACATGAGGTTTCAGAATGCGGTTGGTCTCGCACGGCAGAGGCTTGCGGCAAGCTTGGGAAGCCCGAATTCTTCCAGAACAAGCTGCAGCGTGCCGGTGCTGCGCATGCTTGCCGAGTTGCCGGCTGCGACTGCGGTATGGCCCTGGCCGCGCATATCAACGTGCGCGTATCGCTGGCGATCCACGTACGGTCAGCGCCGACCCCAAGGTGAACGGTCGTACCAGTTCGGCACGCCATCGCCATCATGATCCTGGCGCAGGTTGTCACGGCGGTCATGCCGGTTGGCGATGCCGTCGCCGTCGCGGTCCCAGACCGGATTGAAGACGTGATCGCGGCCATTGGGAATGCCGTCGCCATCACGATCCCAGCGGGTGGGCTGTTGATAGCCCTGCGGCATGCGCACAGGTACAGGACGCGTTGCCGGCATCGGTGAGCCATGGACCGGCGCGCCTTGGTTGTAGACCGGCACACCGACGGGCGCGCCGATCGTCACCGACCACTGGACGTCGGCACCTTGCGCCTGCGCCAAGCCAGCTCCCAGGCTGCCGAAGAGGGCCATTGCCACGAGAGCGATCCGCTTGCTGAACATGAATGCGACTCCTTGATTACGGGCGCAGCTTGCGCGCCACAAATCGACAACGCATCGCGGCCGCGGGCGGTTCACCACGGTTTGTGAAGCGCAGGTAAAGAAGTCTGAAGCGCCGGCGGCCGGCGGTACCACGGTTGGTGCAGCGCCATGCGCAACTCCTCAAGTCCAGCCACGGGCGCCACGGGCGCCATGGGCTGCCAGCACGCCAGTGGCGTTTCCGGTGTGCATCATCCGCGTCATGCCGTTTGATTAATCGGCGATCATGCCTATGTAAATCAAGGTGCATACTCAACGGAGAAGGCTGCTTGGTGAAGCGCCGCTGCTGGTACTCAGGGTGGACCGTTTGTCCATCCGCCAGTTTCATCCTTCGACGCAACTATCGTGATAGGAAGACCTATCTCAATAGCAGCATGCTTTTGCATGATGGAGTGGGCGTCAATCAACGTTCACACAACTAGAAGCTTAACTTTTTGCTCTACGAAGGCAGCAAATGGTTCCAGCAGATGAGCGCGCAGCCCAGGGTCAGAAAGGCCTGGTGGATGTGAGCACGCCTCTCAAAGCGCGTGCGCAGCCGACGCATCTGGTGCAGCCAGGAGATCGTGCGCTCAATGGCCTTATCACAAGTGAGCCTCTCTTGAATTTCGAGTGGGTAGACTGGCTGGGATTGAGGATGAAGGCGATGGTCGATGAAGCGTGCTGACGCACCGGCCATCGCGATACGGGTACGTTTGGAATGCACGACAAGTTGTTCGAAGCCGCGCTGGGAATCACTGCACCGTGGTCTGTGAAGGGTGTGCAGTTCGATGAGGCGGCCAAGGTGCTGACGGTGGCTATCGACTTTGCTGTCGGCTCTCGCTTTGCTGTGGAGGGTGTGCCTGGTGAGCACCCGATCCACGACACCGTCACCAAGACGTACCGGCACCTGAACTTCTTCCAGCACGAGTGCCTGCTGCAAGTGCGCACGCCCCGGGTGAAGCTGCCCGGCGGCTCGGTGCAGTTGGTCAAGCCGCCGTTTGCCGGACGCCTGTCGGGCTTCACGCTGCTGTTCGAGGCCTTGGTGCTGATGCTCGCACCTGAGATGCCGTTTGCGGCGGTGGCGCGCATCGTGGGCATCTCGCCGCACCGGGTGATGGCGATCTGCCAGCGATACGTCGCGCTGGCGCTGCAAGAGGCTGACTTCAGCGACGTCACCGCGCTGGCCATCGACGAGACCTCGCGTGCCCGCGGCCACGACTACATCACGCTGGCGGCTGATGCCGTCAAGCGCCGCGTGCTCAGCGTGACCACCGGGCGTAATGCCAAGGCTATTGCCGCGATCGCTGCCGAGCTTGCTGAGCACGGCTGCCCGTCTGAGCAGATCAAGTCGGTAAGCATCGACATGTCGCCCGCGTTCATCAAGGGCGTGGGCGAGCAGCTGCCCAACGCGCGCATCACGTTCGACAAATTCCACGTTGTCTGGCATGCCAATGCCGCGGTGGACAAGATGCGGCGCATCGAGCAGCGCAGCGACAAGTCCCTTAAGGGCATGCGCTGGACGCTGCTCAAGGACCGCGACCGTCTCAAGCCCGAGGCCGCCGTGGAGCTCGACGGCCTGATCGCCCGGATGGCGAGCGTGCGCACGGCACGCGCCTGGCTCTACAAGGAGCAGTTGCGCGAGATCCTGGAGCGCAAACAGATCAACGTCGTGCGCGCCATGCTGCTGCATTGGTGCCGCTGCGTGATGCGCTCCAAGGTCGAACCGATGAAGGTCGTGGCCGCAATGGTGCGCCGTCATCTTGAGGGCATCGTGGCCTGGGCTCAGACCCGCCAGACCAACGGCTTCATCGAAGCCCTCAATGGCCTGTTCCAGGCCGCCAAGCGCCGCGCCCGAGGCTTCACCCGCATGTCAACCATCAAGACCGTGATCTTCTTGATCGCCGGCAAGTTGGACTTCACCGCGGTCAACCCTCATGCCCGGCAACCCACTTGAAATTTAGAAGAGCCACAAGTGACAAGTTTTGCCTGATCCGCTGCGAGCGGCTACAGCTCAGCTGGCCGCGTCCCCAGCGGCCACGAGTCGAGTTTTCCGCGCCGTACTCTGCCCCGCTCGATGTCGTGCACAGCGGAGGACGCGATGAACGGCAACCAGCGGCCGCGACGAGCGGACTGGAGCGTGCGGCGCAGCGGGGTGGCAATTCCCGTCGGCCAACAACGCTGGGATCGAACGTACCAACTCTTTCTGCAGTGGGCGACTGTCAAGCCGAGCGTACCGGTGGAGCCGGTCGCCGGCGCCCCGGTGGAGGTAAGTCAGGATCGCCCGCATTCGGATCGCCCTGTACGTGCGCGTATCGACCAGCCATCAGGTCGATCGACAGACCATCGAGCAGCAGCTCGAACTTCTAAACGACCACGTCCGAGCACATGCCGCCGACGGCTGGGAACTTGAGCCACCGCATGTGTTTCGCGATGAGAGCTGCGTGGTGCGACCTTGGCACGGCCCGGGCTGGATCGGTTGCGCGATGCTGCCAAGGCGCGCGAGATCAACTGCTTGCTGGTCACCGAGCCGGACCGTCTGGTGCGCAATTACGTGCATTGGATGGTGCTGATCGAGGAACTGAGCCGGGTGGGCTGCGCGGTGGAGTTTCTTGATCGCCCGATGAGCAGCGACCCGCATAGTTGCCGAAGGCCAGCTGTTTGCCGGCCGCAGCCTGACCGGCTTCCCAGAGGAACTGCGCTCCGCATGGGTTACGACTTTCCTTGTGTGAACGCTGTTGCAACAGAGCCGCCTCGCGGCTTGCCGCCGCTGTGGCTTCAGGAGGGCCTGGCCGCCTCGAAACGCGGATACCGTCCCAGCGGCAGCAGCATCAGCGAACCGACGACAAACAAGCCGGTGCAGATGGTCAGCATCGAGTCGTAGTCGCCCGTGCTCTTGTAGAGCTGCCCAAAAAGTAACGGAGCAACGGTAGAGGCCAACGTGATCATCCCGAGGTGGATGCCAAACAGCGGCCCGTAGTCGCGCATGCCGAAGTAGCGTGCCATCAGGAACGCCGCAATGTCGAACTCCGCGCCGGCGCCGATACCGATCAGCATCACGGCCAGTGCCAGCATCATGGTGTCGTGGGGGGCGGTGTGGCCCAGCAGCCAGCATCCCAGCGCCGGCAACGCCATCGCCACGGCAGCCACACCTGGGGCCCAGACTCGGTCGACGAGGTAGCCGACGACCACGCGTCCGAGGATCAGCGACAGCCCGAAGCTGCCGAAGACCTGTCCGGCGGTTGAGGCATCGAGCCCTTTGTCGCGCAGCAACGGCACGGTGCTCGTCACCATGGCAACGACGGCGGCCACCACCATGGACAAAGCGATGTTCAGTGCCCAGTAGCGCGGGCTGCGAAGCGCAGCCTTGAAGGGCACGCCTCCCGGCGCCGGGCGGGAAACCTGGGTGCTGCGTGCCGAGGCCGTTGCTGCAACCTCACCCGGCTCGACCATCCATAGCCGTACCAGGGGCAGCACGATGCCGGCCGGCAGCACTGCCAGCACCAGCAATCCGGCCTGCCAGCCCCACTTCGCCGTGGCAGCGCTCACGGCGGCCGGGATGATGATGGCGGCCAGGCCCGTGCCCGAAAGCACCAGCGCCAGGGCCAGCCCGCGGTTGTGTTCGTACCAGAGGTTGACGATGTGCGTCCAGGTGACCTGCATGGTACCCATGCTGCACAACGACAGCACCACCAGCATCACGTACAGGCTGCTGATGGATGGCCCCATCTGTGTCATCGCCACGTAGGCCAGCGACAGCGCCAGCAGCGACACGGTCGTCACGCGTTTCATGCCGTAGCGCCGGTTCAGCCAGCCCACCACCTGCGCGCTCACGATGGCGCCCAGGAAGAGGAAACCCACCGCCGACTGGATCGCACTGCGCTCCCATCCGAAAGCCTGCTGCCAGGGCAGAGTGAGCGAGCCGAAGGCATACAGCATCGACGCCGCAGCATTGGCCGCAATGCCCAGCGTGGCAATGATCACGATGCGCCAGGCCACGCGGAACTCGCTGAGGTCCAGGCGCAGGCCGTTGCTGCCCGAGTGCGTTTCGTGGCCAGCAGCGCTCGCGCCGCCATCGACCGGAATGGATCGGTCTGCGACCGGTCGTGTGTTGCTCATGGGGTGATTCCAGGCAGGTGGGCCATGTCGTTCCCGCGCGGGGCGACGGCCCTGTGGCTGAAGCGGGCCCCGTACGGGCGGCCCTCCAGGGGTTGAGGGAAATGCCGGCAGCTCGCAGCGGGCTCGGAACGGCCCGCGTCCTTTCGCGCGCGAGATGCCGGCGCCGTCGTGCCTGCGGAACTGGCACGCCCCGGGGCAGGCACACCGGCAAGGCAGCTTTTATCGCTGCACCCGAAGGGTCCTTGATGGGGTTGCCTGGCGGCTCGCGGAAGACGGGGTGGGGTGACAGGCATTGACGGCGCGTTGGAGGAAAAGTCTAATAGCTGAACAGATTCAATCAATCTGTGCAAATCTACGGAGTTACCCTTGGATTCCACACCTGCGGCGGCTGCCGCTTCACTTTCTTCCCGCCGGGTGCTGGTGACCGGCGGCCTGGGTGCGCTCGGACGTGCGGTGGGCGACCTGCTTGCCGAGCGCGGCGCCCGCGTGGTGCTGCTCGATCGCGCGCCGGCGCACTCGCTGCCCGGCATGGCTGGCGTGCTGGGCGACGTCGACCTGGGCGACCAGGCGGCCGCGGCTGCAGCGCTGGAGCAGGCTTGCAGCCTGTTGGGCGGCCTGGACTCGCTCGTCAACGTCGCTGGCGGGTTCCGCTGGGAGACGCTGGAGGGCGGCAGTGTCGAATCCTGGGATGCGCTGTACGGGATGAACCTGCGCAGCGCCGTCGTGGCCAGCCGCGCAGCCCTGCCGTACCTGCTGGCCGCGGCACCTGCGGCGATCGTCAACGTCGGCGCATTGGCGGCCAACAAGGCTGCCCTGGGCATGGGCGCGTATGCGGCGTCCAAGGCCGGCGTGGCCCGGCTCACCGAGGCCCTGGCCGAGGAGCTCAAGGACCGTGGCGTGCGTGTCAACGCGGTGCTCCCGAGCATCCTGGACACGCCGGCCAACCGTGCGGACATGCCTGATGCGGATTTCGCGCGCTGGGTGCATCCACAGGCGCTGGCCACCGTGATCGCGTTCCTGCTGTCCGACGATGCGCAGGCGGTTACCGGCGCCTGCATTCCCGTGGCAGGGCGGGTCTGAAGCATGGGTGCACCAATGCAGTGGACCGAGGCCTACCTGTTGGGCTACCCGGCCATGGATGCGACGCACCGCGACTTCGTCGACTGCGTTGCCGCATTGCAGGCCGCCGGCAACGCCGATGTGCTCGCACGGCTGGATGCAGTGGCCACGCACCTGATCGAGCATTTCCATCAGGAAGAGGCGTGGATGGCCGACAGCGGTTTTCCCGCCGCGCAGTGCCACGCCGACGAACATGCAGCGGTGCTGAAGTCCGTGCGTGAAGTCAGGGCGATGCTGGACGACGGTGCGCAGGACCCGGCCCGGGTGCAGGTCGCACGTGACCTGGCGGCAGCGCTTGAGAACTGGTTTCCCGGCCATGCCGATTACATGGATGCCGCGTTGTCTCACTGGATGAGCAAGCGCGCGCATGGGGGCGCGCCGGTGGTGCTGCGACGTGGGGTGGCCAGGACACCGGAAGATTCCAATGTCCAGGAGGACTGTTTGAAATGAGACTTGTGACCTATGAACGCGCCCAGGGCGTGCAGCGCTGCGGTGCGTTGATCGAGGCCGGCCAGGCCGTGCTCGATCTGGGACACGCGGCGCAGATCGCGCTTGGGGGCGATACGGCGGCCTTCGGCAGCGTGCAGGCCCTCATCGAGGCCGGTCCGGCGGTGTGGGAGGCGGCTCGCAATCTGATTGCGCGCGCACCGGCTGAAGCGGTGCTGGCGCGCCAAGACGTACGCCTGCGCGCGCCCATCCAGCCACCGATCCAGATGCGCGACTGCTCCTGCTTCGAACTGCACCTGCGACAGAGCTTTGCCGCCGCAAGACGGCTGCGTGCGATGCGCACGCAGGACCCCGAGGCCACGCTCAAGGCCATGAGCACGCGCGCCGACGATCGAGTGATCGACACCTTCAACCGCCAGCCGATCTACTACAAGTGCAACCGCTTCGCCACCATCGGCGCCGATGACGATGTGGTGTGGCCTGCCTACAGCCAGGCGTTGGACTTCGAGCTCGAGTTCGGCTGCTACATCGGCAAGCGTGCCAAGGACGTGCCCAAGGAAAAGGCGCGCGAGCACATCTTCGGCTACACCATCTTCAACGACATCAGCGCGCGCGATGCGCAGGCGGTCGAGATGGGCGGCATGCTGGGTCCGGCCAAGGGCAAGGACTTCGACACCGCCAACGTGATGGGACCCTGCCTGGTCACGGTGGACGAGTTGCCCGATCCCTACCAATTGACGATGGTGGCGCGCGTCAACGGCCAGGAGTGGGGCCGTGGCAACACCAGCACGATGCGCTGGACCTTCGAGGACGTGATCGCCCATGTCTCTCGATCCGAGACGCTGTACCCGGGCGAGTTCCTGGGCTCCGGCACGGTGGGCAACGGTTGCGGACTGGAGCAGCTGCGCACGCTCAAGCCAGGCGATGTGGTCGAGCTGGAGGTCGAGGGCATTGGTGTCCTGCGCACGCGCATCACCAAGCCGTGAGACGTCGCACCGCATCGAAGGCGCTGTGCGCGGCCTTGCTGCCCGGTGCGGGACTCGTGCCCGGCGCCGTGCGCGCGGCAGTTGACACGACAGCGAGGCGGCCGATCACGTTCATCGTGCCGTTCACCGCAGGAGCCGCGCCCGACGGGCTGGTGCGCGCGTTGGCCCGTGAGGTCGGCCAGCAGGCGGGTGTGCCGGTGGTCGTCGACAACAGACCCGGGGCCGGCTCGGCGCTCGCCGCCACGGCGGTGTCCCGGGCCACGCCCGATGGCCACACCGTGCTGGTCACGGGCAACGTCACGATGACGGGGAATCCGCATGTCATGCGACGGCTGCCCTATGACCCCGCCAGGGATTTCACGCCCGTGACGCCGCTGTCGCGCGGACCGATGGTCCTGTACGTCAATCCGGCCAGGGTCGTGTCGGCCTCGGTGCAGGATCTGGTACAGCGGCTGCGCAGGCAGCCGCGGCGATACTCGTTCGCGTACACCAGCATCACCAGCCGGCTGCCGGCCGAGGTGCTGCAGCATGGGGCCGGCAACCGGCTCACGGGCATTCCCTACCTCAGCGGTGCAGCAGCCCTGTCCGACCTCCTGAACGGGCGCGTCGATCTGCTGTTCACCGATTTCTCGCCCTGGCCCCATGTCGCGTCGGGACGCCTTCGCGCCCTGGCCGTCACCGGCCCCTTGCGCAGTCCCAGCGCACCGGAGTTGCCGACCTTTGCCGAGGCCGGTATCAAGGACATGGACATCGGCTTCTGGATCGGGGCTTACCTGCCGGCACAGGCTGACGAAGCGCTCGTGATGCGGCTGCAAGGCTGGCTTCGGCATGCCGGTGCTTCGGCGGCGGTGCAAGAGGCCCACAAGCGGCTGGGAACCGTGGAATTCACGCTTGCGCCCGCGCAATTCGCGCGTTTTCAAGCCTGGGAGATGCAAACATGGGGACACCTCATTCGTCAGGCGGGGATCGAGGCGCAATGAGTCAGGAGCCGGGCATCCTCGATGGTTTGCGGGTGGTGGATCTGGCCCAGGGCCTCGCGGGCCGTGCGGCAACACGCTACCTGGCCGAAGCCGGAGCCGACGTGGTGCGGATATCGCGCCCCGGCGCATGCGAGCTAGGCACCGGGACGCTGTTTCGCGTGCTCGACCGCGGCAAGCACCCGATGGCGCTCGATCCAGCCGATGCGCCTGGCCTGAAGCGGCTGCATGCTCTCCTGGCCGCGGCCGATGTGCTGGTACATGACCTCACGCCCTCGCAAGCTCGCGCGCTGGGGCTCGACGATGCCGCGCTGGCAGCGCTGAACCCGCGCCTGGTGTTCTGTGCCATCGGCGGCTGGCCGCAGCGCCACGCGCGGGCCGACGATCCCGTGGCAGAGACGCTGGTGCTGGCACGGCTGGGCCTGCTGGACGAGCAGCCCGGGCATCGCGACGGCCCTGTATTCATCCGCATGCCGTTTGCCGGCTGGATCGCGAGCTGGCTGGGTGCCGTGGGCGTGATGGCTCGGCTCATCGCTCGCGACCGCAGCGGCACGGGTGGTGCGGCGCACACGAGCCTGGCGCAGGCGGCCCTGGTGCCGATGACGATGCACTGGTCCCGCGCGCAACGGCCCAGTTCCGTCTTTGCCCAAGGCCTGCCCAAGTCGACACCCATCCCCCTGCACCAGGCCAGCGACGGCCAATGGATCCACGTTCACTACTCTCCCGATGCCGCGCCGTGGATGGCGCAGGCGCTCGCTGCCATGGGCCCCGAAGCCGTGGCCGCGGAAAACGCCAAGTACCCGCCCAGCCATGTTGCGCCCAACTTCGGGGCCAACAAGGCCATCATCGCCACCCGGCCTGCGCAGGAATGGGTGCGCCATTTTTGGGAACACGATGTGGCGGCCCAGATCGCCGCCCCCTTCGGCGCCATCTATGCAGACGAACAGGCGCGTGCCAATGGCTACGTCGCCGAGGTGGAAGACCCGGTCCTGGGCCCCACGCTGCAGCCCGGTCCTGCCGTGCACGTGCTGCCGCCTTGCCGGGTGCAGGTGTGCGCCACGGCGTTCGACCTGGATGTCCCGTGGCCGTCCCCATCTGCCTTGCCGACATCGGCTCCTGAGGCAGGGCGGGCCTGCCACGCACAGCCGCCGCTGCACGGCCTGAAGGTGCTGGACCTGGGTGCGTACCTGGCCGGTCCGTTCGCCTGCATGTTGCTGGCCGACCTGGGCGCCGAAGTGGTCAAGGTGGAGCCGCCCTCGGGCGACGCGATGCGGCGCCTGGAGCGCATCTTTGCCGGTACCCAGCGGGGCAAGCGCGCACTTGCACTCAGACTGGGGACGCCGCAGGCGCAGCCGGTGTTGCAGGCGCTGGTGCGCCAAGCCGATGTGGTGCACCACAACATCCGGATGCCGGCCGCGCGCAAGCTCGGGATCGCGCCGCAGCAGTTGCGTGCGCTCAAGCCCGAACTCGTCTGTGCTCACGTCAGCTCTTACGGTCCGCACGGCCCCCGTGCCGACTGGCCCGGCTTCGACCAACTCATGCAGGCCGCCTGCGGCTGGGAGCTCGAGGGCGGTGGCAAGGGCAACCCGCCGATGTGGCTGCGCTTCGGCGTGGGCGATCACCTTGCCGCGGCGGCCTCGGTATTTGCAGTGCTGCTGGGCCTGTATCGCAAGACGCGTACTGGCCAGGGACAGGCTGTGGCTGCCTCGCTGCTTGGCGCGATGCTGACCACCGTGGCCGAGGCCGTGGCGCTGAGCGACGGCAGCATCACGCCCATTGCCCACCTCGACCAGGACCAGGCCGGCATTGCGCCAACGCACCGCCTGTACCGCTGCGCCGACGCCTGGGTGGCCGTGGCAGCCTTCTCGCCGCAGGCGGTGGCCGCGTTCGAGTGCCTCACAGCCAGCGATCCACAGGCTCATTTCAGCCGGCTGACGCAGGCCCAGGCCCTGGCCAGCCTCGATGCGGCCCGCGTGCCGGCCGCGCCGGTCCTGCAGGCCCAGGGCGAACCCTTCCTGGACGATCCCGCGCACGCGGCCGCGGGCCTGCATGCCAGCTACATCCACGCCGAATACGGCCAGATGCGGCAGATCGGCGCGCTGTGGGACTTCGGCGATATGCCGCTGTCCCTGCACATCGCACCACCAGCCCTGGGCGAGCACAGCGAAGCGGTACTGCGCGAGCTGGGACTGGACCAGGCCGCCATTGACGCCCTGGTGGAAGCCGGCATCACGCTGTGCCGACCCGCCACGGCGATGGCTCCTACTGCGAAAGCGACGACATGAACCTTCTGGACTTCAGCGGCCAAACCGTGCTCGTGATTGGCGGATCCAGCGGCATAGGCAACGGTATCGCCCAGGCCTTCCGCCAGTACGGCGCCACCGTGCACGCATGGGGTACGCGTGCGAACGCGGCCGACTACGCCGACGAGCCGGGTTGCGACTTGACGGGGCTGCACTACACGCAGGTGGACGTGTCCGATTGGCGCCGTGTGGAAGCTGTCCCGCTGCCTTTTGATCGGCTCGACGTGCTCGTCCAGGTCCAGGGCACCGTGCGCTACCAGCAGCAGGAATTCAAGGCCGAGGTGTTCAGCAAGGTGGTGGACGTCAACCTGATCAGCCTCATGGCCTGCGCCGACCGCTGCCATGGCGCGCTCAAGGTTGCAGGCGGACGCATGATCATCGTCAGCTCCGCCGCGGCCTTCCATTCCACGCGCGGTACACCCGCCTACAACGCATCCAAGACGGGTGCCTTCGGCCTGACACGCACGCTGGCTGAGGCTTGGGCGCGCGACGGCATTCGCGTCAACGGCATCGCGCCGGGGCTGGTAGAGAGCAAGCTCACGCGCGTGACCACGCAGAACCCCCAGCGCCTGGAGTCCGCGCTCAAACGCATCCCGCTCGGCCGCCTGGGCCAGCCTCGCGACATGGCCCACGTGGCGCTCTTCCTGGCATCGCCGATGTCGGACTACATGCTGGGGCAGACGCTGCTGGTGGACGGCGGCATGTTGCTCGCCTGATACGAAGGAGACCATGATATGGCCTGGGATTTCGAGACCGATCCCGAGTTCCAGCGCGAGTTGGACTGGATCGCGCAGTTCGTGCGCGAGCGCGTGGAGCCACTGGATGCCGTGCTGGGCAGCCCTTGGAACATCCACGATCCGCGCTTCGAGCAGCACGTGCGGCCGCTGCAGGCGCAAGTCAAGGCGCGCGGCCTGTGGGCCTGCCATCTGGGGCCCGAGCTCGGCGGCGCCGGCTACGGTCAGGTCAAGCTGGCGCTGATGAACGAGATCCTGGGGCGCTCGTCCTTCGGACCCATCGTTTTCGGATGCCAGGCCCCGGACTCGGGCAACAGCGAGATCCTGGCGCACTATGGCACGCCGCAGCAGAAGCGCCGCTGGCTGCAGCCGCTGCTGGACAACCGGATCGTGTCCTGCTTTGCCATGACGGAGCCCCAGGGCGGAGCCGACCCCGCGGTGTTCACCACTTGTGCCGTGCGCGAAGGCGACGAATGGGTCATCACCGGGCGCAAGTGGTTCGCGTCCAACGCGCGCTTCGCAGCCTTCTTCCTGGTCGTGGCCGTGACGGATGCCCAGGCCCCCGTCACCGCGGGCCAGTCGATGTTCATCGTGCCGGCCGGCACGCCCGGGCTCTCGATCGTGCGCGACGTGGGCATCGGCGACGAGCCCGAGGCCACGCACGGCTACCTTGACTTCGACCACGTGCGCGTGCCGGTTGACCACATCCTGGGCCAGCCGGGCAAGGCGTTCGAGGTCGCACAGGTTCGCCTGGGCGGTGGCCGCGTGCACCATGCGATGCGCACGATCGGCCTGGCGCAGAAAGCGCTGGACGCGATGTGCGAACGTGCGCTGTCACGCCGTACTCAGGGATCCCTGCTGGCCGACAAGCAGATGGTGCAGGAGCGGATTGCCGACTCCTGGATCGAGCTGGAGCAGTTCCGACTGCTGGTGTTGCGCACCGCCTGGCGCATCGACCACTACAAGGATTACCGGCGCGTGCGCCAGGACATCGCCGCCGTGAAGGCAGCCATGCCGCGCGTGCTGCACGACATCGCCGCGCGCGCGCTGCACCTGCATGGCTCGATCGGCGTCTCGACCGAGATGCCCTTTGCCGGCATGGTGCTGCGTGCCTTCCAGATGGGCCTGGCCGACGGGCCAACGGAGGTGCACAAGATCACGGTGGCACGCCAGGAGCTGCGCCGCCACCAGGCCAGCGCTGCGCTTTTCCCGGCCTATCACAAGCCCACGGCAGCGGCACAGGCCCGGGCCGTGCTCGGCATGGATGGGGACGTGCCGGCATGAGTGCACTGGCTGGCGTCTCCCCCGAGGCCGTGGATGTGCTGCGGCTGCAAGGCTGGATGCAGGCCCGGGGGCTGGACCACGGCCCCATCGAGCAGGCCCGCATACTGTCCGGTGGCACGCAGAACCTGCTGGTGCACCTGCGGCATGAGGACGGTTTTTGCTGTGTGCTGCGCCGTCCACAGCTGCCAGCGCGCGCCGAGGTAGGTGCAGCGCTGCTGCGCGAGGCACGGGTGCTGGGGGCGCTGGCAGCCACGGCAGTGCCGCATGCGCGGTTGCTGGCCGCTTGCAGCGATGACGGTGTGCTGGGCGCGCCGTTCTACCTCATGCAGGCCATAGACGGCTTCAACCCGTCCGGCACACCTTTGCCTGGTAGGCATGCCAAGGATCCTGCGTGGCGCCGCCGCATGGGGTTGGCCCTGGTCGATGCGCTGTTGGCGCTGGGCGAAGTGGACCCTGCGGCCGTGGGCCTGGGGGACCTGGGCCGCCCGCAGGGATTCCTGCAGCGGCAGGTCGGCCGCTGGCAGCGTCAGCTCGATGGCTGCCGCGGCCTTGACGGCTGGGAAGGCCCCGAGGGCCTCACCGGCGTGGCGGAGGTCGGCCGCTGGTTGCAGCAGCATTGCCCCGCGGCTGGTGCGACCGGGCTGATGCACGGCGACTTCCACCTCTCCAACGTGATGTTCCGTCGCGACAGCCCCGAGCTTGCCGCCGTCGTGGACTGGGAACTGACCACCATCGGTGATCCGCTGCTGGACCTGGGCTGGCTGCTGGCCACCTGGCCCGACGCCGCGGGCCAAGGCGCGGGCACGATCCATGTGCAGCCATGGAGCGGTTTCCCGACGCCGGCCGAGCTGGTGGAGCACTACGGCAGGCACAGCCCCCGCCCACTCGATCACCTGGACTGGTACGTCGTCCTGGCGCGCTACAAGCTGGGCATCCTGCTGGAGTGCAGTCACGCGCGCAGCTGCGCGGGCCTGGGCGACCCGTGCGTCGGCAAGCGCCACCATGCCTCTGCGCAACGCCTGCTGCGCCAGGCGCTGGACCTGGTCGAATCTTGAACCCCATGGACGGAGACCCTGCGATGAGCCTCGAAGGAAAGCGTTTCATCGTCACCGGCAGCGCACGTGGCATCGGCGCCAGCACGCTGCGGGCGCTGGTGGCGGCCGGCGCCTCGGTGGCGGCGTTGGACGTGAGCGACGCTGACGGCGAACGCCTCGCGCGCGAAGCCCACGCTGCCGGACCTGGCCGATCGCGCTACTTCCACTGCGACGTGCGTGAGCGCGCGCTCGTGCATGCGGCGGTGGACGAGGCCGTGGCCTGGCTTGGCGGCCTGGACGGCCTGGTCAACATCGCCGGTGTGGAGCGGCAGGCTCCGGCCGAGGACCTGTCCGAGGAGGAGTGGGACCTGATGTTCGACGTCAATGCCCGGGGCACGTTGCACACCAACCAGGCGGTGTTCCGGCATCTGAAGGCCCGCGGCGGACGGATTCTCAACTTCGCATCCGCGGCCGGCGTGATGGGGCTGCCAGGCTGCGCACATTACTCTGCGGCCAAGGCGGCGGTCCTGGGCTGGACCCGCACCGTGGCCAAGGAATGGGGCATGTACGCGATCACCGTCAACGCGATCGCGCCCGGCATGTGGACGCCCATGTACGACGCTCACCGCGCCCGGATGGACCAAGCGCAATTGCAGGCGCACGACGCCATGATGGCGCGGATGATCCCCTTGGGAGGCCGCCTGGGCGACCCGGACCGCGACCTCGCTCCGGTGCTGGTGTTCCTGCTGGGCGAGGGGGCGCGTTTCATCACGGGCCAGACACTGGCCGTCGATGGCGGGTTGATGATTCCATGAGGAAGCAGCCCGGTGCGTGAGCGCCGGTACGGGGACAGCGCCCAGGCACATCCGCCCGTGCCCCTGCCGGCAGGCAGGCAGGCAGGCAGGCAGGGAAATGTAAAGTTGAACACTGCTGGCCATATGTGCTCAGTAATTAGCGTAAACCAGCATCGCTGCACGAGGGCAGGGTGCCTAAAGTCGGGATGTGGAAGGTGCCCTGCAGCGGGCGGGACACCGTCCACGGCATCACCCGAGAGGCTTCACCATGCGTCTTCGCAGTATCCTGACGACCAAAGTCTCCATCGTTGCCCTGCTGTTGGGCTTCGAAGCCTTGTCATTGCTCGTCCTGGGGCCGGCGCCGCTCCACGCGTCCGTCGACCCGATGATGCGGCAGTCAGCGCAGCACATGCCCGTCGTGCCAACGATTGAACACGGTTGGTCGTTACTGTTCCACTGAAGCCTTTGCCAGCGCGCCGCGGTTGCAAGGCGTGTGCTTGGGGGACGGTAACCGCGGCGCGGTGATCCAAAGAGGCGCCCGAGCCTCGGCCGTACTGCCGGCCGATGCGAAGCACCGGCTTTCGCGCGAGGTCTTCCTGCCCTTTGGCGTGGCCGCCTTCGGCATTCATGGAGGCAGCCAGGCGGCATGGCTCAACCCTCTCGACCAGGCGCGGCCCGAAGCCGGGCGCCCGGCTCGCAACCGCAGGTGTGCCTCGGCCACCGAGGCGCTGCAGCCACCGGCAAGCCGCTGACGCAGATCGGGTGGCGGGTCTCAGCGCCAGGAGCCACCGCGCTGCTGCAGCGGCTGGGCAAAGCGCGGCGGCGTGGCCAGCACCTGCGCGCCGCCGTACAGGCGCGGCACCATCGTGTCGATGAAAGCGTACGGGAAGATCGCTGGCAGCTTGCCCACCGCATCTAGCCGCTGCTCCAGTTCGGGCGGCAGCGTGAAGTCCAGTGCGGGCAGGGTCTGCGCCAGTTGCTGCGGTTTCGTGGCGCCCAGGATCACCGAGCTCACGCTTGGCCGCTGCACCACCCAGTGCACGGCCACCTGGGCCATGGGCCGGCCGATCTCGCGGGCGACCGCCTCGAGCTCGGCCACGATGTCCCAGTTGCGCGGGGTGAGCTTGTTCAGCGACGGGGTGGCCACCTGGGCCGTGTTGCGGATGCGGCCTTCATCCTGGTCAGCCGCTCCCACGTGGGGGCGGTACTTGCCCGACAGGAGGCCGCCACCCAGCGGACTCCAGGGAACGAGGCCGATGCCGAGTTCCTGGCACATCGAGGTGAATTCGTACTCGATGCCGCGCGACACGAGCGAGTACTCCATCTGCAACGCGCAGGGCTGCTCCAGGCCATGCGCCTGCGCCAGCGTGATGGCCCGTGCGGCATACCAGGCCGGCACGTCGGACAGCGCCCAGTGACGGATCTTGCCCGCGCGCACCAGGTCGTCCATCGAGCGCAGCACTTCCTCCACCGGCGTGACGGTGTCCCACATGTGCAGGTAGTACAGGTCGATGCAATCGGTGCCCAGGCGCGACAGCGAGGCTTCTAGCGCGCGCTGCAGCGCCTTGCGCCCGTTGCCCGCGGCATTGGGGTCGCGCGCGGTGTTGGAGAAGTTGTTGGTGTACTTGGTGGCCAGCACGACCCGGTCGCGCACGCCGGCCTCCCGCATGAACTCGCCCAGCCAGCGCTCGGACGTGCCCTGCGTATAGACGTCAGCGGTGTCGATGAAGTTGCCACCCCAGTCCAGGTAGCTGTCGAACAGCGCGCGCGCCGTGGCACGGTCGCAGCCGAATCCATGCTCGGTGCCGAAGGTCATGGTGCCCAGCGCCAGGCGCGAGACGCGCAGCCCGGTGCGGCCAAGCAGGGTGTAAGCGGGCGGAAGCGCCGTGGCGGGTGCAGCGTCGAAGGTCATGGGCGGCTCGTCCTCTGAGAAAAAGAGTGGTATTAGCACACATTGACTAAAAGTGTTCAATACATAGACTCCCGCTCCAGGCAAGCCCGGCAGGCGGGCTCGCAGTCACTGCCACGGAGCGCCAGTACATGCTGATCGATCTACACGCCCACCTTGTCACCGAAGGAATGCTCAACCGGCATGCCTTCTGGGGGCCCTTCATGAAAGCCCAAGGCTTCACAGTGGGCCATTTCTCACTGGGCACGCGCCAGCCCAAGAAGGCCGTCAGCGACGCCCAAGCGCAAGCCAACCTGCTGTCGCGCATGACGCACGATGCGCGGCGCAAGCTCATGGCCGAGCGCGGCGTGGATCGGCTCGTGATGGCCACCCCGTCGCACGCCTTCATGTATTGGGCCGAGGACTTCGGCAACGAGTACGCCCGCATCTGCAACGACGAGCTGTCCGCCTGGTGCGCACAGGATCCGGAGCATTTTGACTTCTGGGCCCACGCCAACCTGGCCGATCCCAAGGAGGCCGCGCGCGAGATCGAGCGCGCCGTCACGCAGCTCGGCGCACGCGGCGTGTGCGTCGGCGGCGCCAACTTCAACGGCCTGCAGGCCTATAGCGAGGAGCTGTATCCCGTGTGGGACAAGGTCTGCGCGCTCGACGTGCCGCTGATGGTCCATGGCTACAACCAGTCGGTCTGGTGGGGGGAGCGCCACACGGAGGACCGTTTCGAGACCACCTCCATCGTCGGCGACTGCGTGGACGAGACGCTCTTTCCCTGGTACCTGATCTGCGGCGGCGTGCTCGACGCGTTCCCGACGCTCAAGACCTATGTCACGCATGCGGGCGGCATGTTCGTGTTCCAGCTCGGACGCCTGTCGGAGCTCAACAAGACCATGGCGCCCGATGCGCGCAACAAGCGGCCGTTCATGGAGTACCTGCAGAACTTCTGGTTCGACCTCGACGTGCACCACCCGGCGCTGCGTCGGGGCGTGGCAGAGGTGGTCGGCGTGGACCGCCTGGTCATCGGTACGAACTTCGGCGGCGCCTACGACAACGGCGACCTCACCGAGGGACTGGGACTCAGCGATGCCGAGCGGGAGAAGGTGCGCGGCGGCAACGCGCTGCAGTTGCTCAAGCTCGCTCGATAAGTCCGTTCGGCACCGTACTGTGCCCTTGCGGCGCTGGCGGCTCAACCGCCGCGGGGCTGCAGCTTCCTTCTGCGCCCGAATCGCCATGTCCGCGCAAGCAGGCATGGCGATTCTTTTTGGTTGAGGAGGAAACCTGATCCAAGCGATGATCTCGGGCTGCGGGGGTCGCGATCGTCCCCGTGTACCGGCTGCCCCGGGCGCCGCGTCGCCTGCGGAATCTGATCCAGCGCAAACTCGCTGCGGGTATGGCCTATGGTTGGTCCCTATTTGTTGAACACAAAGCAGATAAGTGTCTTAGATTCGCGCCCACGCCTTGCAGTGCAGGCGCCAAGGAGACACCCACATGCTCAAGCGCAGCGACCCCATGCTGTCCGACGGAACCCGTATCTCGGACCTCATCAACCTGCAGACCCGCGAAGTCAAGTTGCGGACGCTTTCCGACAAGGAGCTCTACGAACTCGAGATGGAGAAGATTTTCGCCAGGACGTGGGTTTTCCTCGCCCACGAGACCGAGATCCCCAACCCCGGCGACTTCGTGCAGCGCGACATGGGCTCGGACTCGGTGCTGGTCACGCGCGACAAGAACGGTGAAGTCCATGTGGTGCTCAACGTGTGCACGCACCGCGCCATGAAAGTCTCAACGCTGGATTCGGGCAACACGCACATCCATACCTGCATCTACCACGGCTGGGCCTTCAGGCCCAACGGCGACTTCATCGGCGCCCCGGTGGAGAAGGAGTGCATGCACGGCAAGCTCATGACCAAGGAGCAGTTGTCGCTGAAGAAGGCGCGCGTGGCCCTTTACGGCGGGCTGGTCTTTGCCACGTGGAACGTCGACGGGCCGAGCTTCGAGGAGTTCCTGGGCGATGCCAAGTGGTACTACGACACCCTGTGGTGCCGTACGACCAAGGGCATGGAGGTGCTGGGCCCGCCGCAGCGCTTCATCATCCGCGCCAACTGGAAAGCCGCCGCGGAGCAGGGGGCCTCGGACGGCTTCCACACCCTCACGCTGCACCGCTGGCTGGGCGAGATCGGGCCGTACGCCAAGAAGCCCGGCGGCGAAGGCGGCGGCGCGGACCTGACACCGGAGATGTACGGCGTGGAGGTATGGACCGACCACGGCCACACGATGCGCTGCATCGATCTGGGCCGCAAGATCCGCCGCATCACGGGCCAGGATCCCGAGCAGCTCACGCCCGAGCAGCGCCTCACGGTGCTGCCCCCGCCGGGCATCACCCCCGAGCTGGTACCCGAGCTGCTGAGCCGCTTTACGCCCGAGCAGTTGCAGGTGATGTCCACCAACCCGCCGCAGGTGGGCAACTTCTTCCCCAACGGCCTGTTCGAGTTCATCTACCTGCCCACCGCCGACGGCAAGGTGGTCGGCGCGATGGCACTGCACACCTACGTGCCGCTGGGCCCTGACAAGTTCATGTTCATGAACTGGGTCCTGGCCGAGAAGGACACGCCGGCGCAGGTGAAGGCCGCGATGCTGCGCATTTCCTGCCAGCTTCTGGGCACCTCCGGCATGGTCGAGCAGGACGACTCCGACACCTGGCCGCACCAGACCATCGTCGCCAAGGGCGCGATGAGCCGGCACATCACGCTGAAGTACCAGGCGATGTTCGAAACCGGCAAGCCTGAAGGCTGGCCTGGCCCGGGACACGTTGGCAGCGGCTTCACCAAGGATGACACCAACTGGAGCTTCTGGCAGTACTGGCACGAGCTGATGACCACCGACTGCTGATCTGCAAAGGAGACCTGACCATGATTGCCAATCTGCTTGAACCGACGCCCCTGCCACCGACCGTGCGTGCCAACCGCGTGAGCGTGGGCAGCGCGCTCTACAACGAGATCGTCGAGTTTCTTTACGACGAGGCCGAGATGCTTGACGAGATCCGGCTCACCGAGTGGAGCGAGCTGCTGGCCCCGGACATCGAGTACAACGTGCCGCTGCGCCTGACCAAGCCGGTGCGCCAGCTCGACGGCACCGTGATCCGCACCGTCCAGCACCTGCACGACAACCATGCCTCCCTGATGCTGCGCGTACGCCGCATCACCGACACGCGCAGTGCCTGGGGGGAGGACCCGCCCTCGCGCACGCGCCGCCTGGTGAGCAACGTGCGCGTGTACAAGACGGACAAGCCCAACGAGTACAAGGTCCAGAGCTACATGCTGCTCACGCGCAGCCGGTTCGACTTCGACTACTTCGACCTGCTGCCTTGCGACCGCCACGACGTGCTGCGCAAGACGGGCCAGTCGCTGCAGTTGGCCCGCCGCGAGGTCATCATCGACCAGTCCGTGATCGGCACGCCCAATCTCGGCATCTTTCTCTGAACCGGAACCTCCCGATGAAACTGGAAGACCTCATCCTGGTCAGTGTGGACGACCATGCGATCGAGCCACGGGGTGCCTTCGACCGGCACATGCCCGCTCGCTTCAAGGGCCGCCAGCCCAAGGTGGTGCAGAGCAAGGGGCGCGACGTCTGGGTGTTCGAGGGCCGTGCCACCGGCTACATGGGCCTGAACTCCGTGGTGGGCCGTCCCAAGGACGAGTACGGCATGGAGCCCCTGGGCTACGAGCACATGCGCCGCGGCACGTGGGACGTCAAGGCGCGCGTGCAGGACATGAACGCCAACGGCGTGCTGGGCTCGATCTGCTTCCCCACCTTCCCCGGCTTTGCGGGCCAGCGGTTTCAGCAGTACCAGGCCGCACGCGACGTGTCGTTTGCCGCGATCCAGGCCTACAACGACTGGCACCTGCACGACTGGTGCAATGCCGCGCCCGGCCGCTTCATCCCGCTGGGCCTGATTCCGTGGTGGGACGGCGAGCTCGCCGCCGGCGAGATCCGCCGCATGGCCCAGCAGGGCGTGCATGCGATATCCCTGTCGGACAATCCGGCGCTGCATGGCTTCCCCTCCATCCACGACGACCACTGGGATCCGGTGTGGAAGGCCTGCGCCGACCACGACGTGGTGATCTGCTGCCACATCGGCACCGGGGTCAAGGCCGAGCATGCGTCCGATCTCACGCCCATCGACGCCTGGATCACGTCGATGCCGATCTCGATCGCCAACTCGGCGGCCGACTGGATCTGGGCGCCGATGTGGAAGAAGTACCCCAAGCTGCGCATGGCGCTGTCCGAGGGCAGCATCGGCTGGATCCCGTACCTGCTCGAGCGCGCGGACTTCACCTACCGTCATCACCACGAGTGGACGATGACGGATTTCGGCGGGGGCAAGCCCAGCGACGTGTTCCGCAAGCACATCATCACCTGCTTCATCGAGGACGAGTTCGGGCTGCGCAATCTTGGGGACATCGGCGAGGACATGGTGACTTGGGAGTGCGACTATCCGCACTCGGACTGCACCTGGCCCGGCTCGCCCGAGATCTTCCACGCACAGACCAGGCACCTGACGGATGCGCAGATCGACAAGATCGCTCACCTCAATGCCATGCGCGAGTTCTCGTACGATCCGTTTGCCATCCTCGGGCGCGAGAACTGCACGGTCGGCGCGCTGCGCGCCCAGGCCGCCGGCGTCGATACCAAGCCGCTGCTGGGCATGGGCGGCGCCCGCCCCGTGCGCGAACCGGGCAAGCCCGTCACTTCGGGCGACATCCACCGGATGTTCTGCGCGGCAGACGCCGAGACCGCGCTCTGAGCCGCTGTCGCTGCCATGCTCCCGCCCGGGGCATGGCGGCGACATGCTGCAGCACATGCGGGTTCCTATATATGTACACAGATTCGAATTCTGTCTATATTCGCCGCGCTGGACCACAATGCGAGGCGAAGGAACCCCTTATGCTGACTCCGACAATACCGACGCTGGCCGATGGCACCCGGATCGATGACCTGGTGAACCTGGCAACCCGAGAGGTGCAGATGCGCACGCTCTCGGATCCCGAAATCTACGAGCTGGAGATGGAGCGCATCTTCGGCCGCATCTGGGTCTTTCTGGGCCACGAGTCCGAGGTCCCGAACTCCGGCGACTTCGTCGTGCGCGACATGGGCTCCGACTCGGTGCTGGTGACGCGCGACAAGAGCGGCGAAGTGCACGTGATGCTCAACATGTGCACGCACCGCGGCATGCGCATCTCCACGCTCGACGCCGGCAACACGCAGATCCACACCTGCATCTACCACGGCTGGGCCTTCCGGCCCAATGGCGAGTTCCTCGGCGCGCCCGTGGAAAAGGAGCAGATGTACGGCAAGATCCGGACCAAGCAGGAACTGGGTCTGAAGAGGGCGCGCGTCACGCTCTACGGGGGGCTGATCTTCGCCACCTGGAACATCGACGGCCCCTCCTTCGAGGAGTTCCTGGGCGATGCCAAGTGGTACTACGACATGCTCTTCCAGCGCACCGACCGGGGGCTGGAGGTGCTGGGCCCGCCGCAGCGCTTCACCGTGCGCGCCAACTGGAAGGCCGCCGGCGAGCAGTCGGCCGCCGACGGCTATCACACGCTCACGCTGCACCGCTGGCTGGGCGAGGTGGGCAACTACTCCAAGAAGGGCGACGGCGAGGGCGGTGGTGGAGACCTCAGCCCCGAGATGTACGGCTCCGAGGTCAGTTCCCCGCATGGCCATGCGCTGCGCTGCATCGACCTCGCGCGCAAGATCCGCCGGCTCACGGGCAAGGATCCCTCGCAGCTGAGCATCGAAGAGAAGCTGGCGGCGCTGCCGCCGGCGGGCATGACGCCCGAGATGGTGCCGCAGCTCAAGAAGCACCTCAGCGATGGTCAACTGCAGGCACTGACGTGGATGCCGCCGCAGGTGGGCGGCATCTTCCCCAACGTGCTGTTCGGCTTCGTCTACATCCCGCAGGCCGACGGCTCGGTGGTCGGTTCGATCACCCTGCACGCCTACGTCCCGCGCGGCCCGGACAAGCTGGAGTTCGTGAACTGGATCCTGACCGAGAAGGATGCTCCTGCGGAGCTGCGCGACAAGATGCGCAAGCAGACCACGCAGCTCTTCGGCACCTCCGGCATGGTGGAGCAGGACGACTCCGACACCTGGCCCCACATGACGCTGGGCGCCAAGGGCGCCCAGGGCAAGAAGATGACGCTGAAGTACCAGGCGGTGTACGAGACCGGCAAGCCCGAAGGCTGGCCCGGTCCCGGGATCATCAACGAGGGCTTCACCAAGGACGACACGCAGTGGCACTGGTGGCTGTACTGGCGTCAGCTGATGCTGGGCGAGATCTGAGCCCCTGCAGCCCCACAAGCCACTTCCATGGAGACAATTCCCATGACCGATCTCAAGCCCGGCCAACTGGTGCCGGTGGGCTCGCCCGTCTACAACCGGGCGCTGGAGTTCCTGTACGTCGAGGCGCGCCTGCTCGACGAGATCCGCCTCAAGGAATGGGGCGCCCTGCTGGCCGAGGACCTGGTCTACACCGCCCCGCTGCGGGAGACCCGTCCGGTGAGCCAGCAGGCCGCGTCAGTGGTGCGTACCACCCAGCACTTCGAGGACGACTGGCGCTCGGTAATGGGCCGCATCATGCGGCTCACGGGCACCAAGAGCGCCTGGGCCGAGGACCCGCCCTCGCGTACGCGGCGCATGGTCACCAACGTGATGGTGGAGCAGGGCGACCAGCCCGAGGAGTACCGCGTGCGCAGCAACCTGCTGGTCACGCGCAGCCGCTTCAACTTCGACGAGCTCGACCTCATCAGCGGCGAGCGCCGTGACGTGCTGCGCGTCAGCGGCGAGAGCTTCAAGCTCGCCCGCCGCGAGATCCTGCTGGATCAGGCCGTGCTGGGCACGCCCAACCTGGCCATCTTCCTCTAGACACTGGCGTCCGCCTCGAACGCCAGCCAACCCTCGTCGTCAGCGCACAGGCGCTGCGGCGAGGTGCTGAAGTCCCAGGTCGACCCCACCACACGCAGCGCCTGCGCAGCCCGCACGGGCTGCTGTGCCCAGCACAGGCCGGTCACCCGCGCATGCGGCTGTTCGTCCAGCGGGAGGCCCTTGCCATTGGAGATGACGGCGCAGCGGCGCAGCACCAGCGCCGCCTCCGCCTCGTCCGCGGACAGTGTCTGCAGCGCCCAGCCAGCCATGGCCTGGCGCACCCCCATGCCAGCATAGAGCGGCGGCTCCACGATCGTGTCGTCCTGCAGGGACCACGACAGCAGCAACGTGCCGTCGCGCCACAGCAGGGCGTTCGTGCGTCCGGCCTCACGCAGGGGCACTTCGATGTCGTAGCGACGCGTGCTCAGGCCGCGTGCGGCCGCAGCGCAGGCCAGCCCCGCGAGCTCGAGCTGGTGCGTGCAGTGCTGGCGCGCCTCGACCGAACGCGTCACGGTATGGGCAATGGGCGACAGCGCCATGCCCACGAGCTGCTGCAACTCGGCAGCAGCGCCTTCGCACAGCGTATAAGGCTGTCGCGCGGCCGTCGCGCGCACAGCGGCGATCCGGCCCTCACGGGCCGCGAGCTCGACACGGAAATGGTGGAAGTCGTCCTCCAGCGCCGCGCGCACGCAGCTGTCGCCTCCATCGGTGCGGCTCCTGATGTCAATGCGGCGGCGGAATCTAGGCGGGGTCATGGCGGGCAAGGGTCCTCACCGGGTGTCACACGGAGGGTGAAAGTGTACGATTATCGTGAATGTGTTCAATAACCATTCCGAAATGGAGATGAGGATGACTCTGCTGAAAGACAAGGTGGCTGTGATCACGGGCGCGGGCGGCGGCATCGGCCGCGGCATCGCGCGCTGCTACGCGCGCGAGGGCGCCGCGGTGGTGGTTGCGGAGATCAACGAGGACACCGGCGTCCAGGTCGAGCGCGAGCTCAAGGAGCTCGGCGGCCGGGCACTGTTCGTGCGCACCGATGTGATGCGCAAGGAGGCGGTCCAGGGTGCGGTGCGCGCTGCAGTGGATGCCTTCGGTGGCCTGGACATCCTGGTCAACAACGCGTTCGTGCCATCGCCCAACGTGCTGCTGGAGGACAAGACCGACGAGATGCTGGCGCAGACCCTGAACTCCACGCTCTGGGCCACGTGGTGGGCCATGCAGGCGGCGCTGCCGCTGATGCGCGCGCGCGGTGGCGGGCGCATCATCAACTTCACCTCCATCGATGTGGAGGTCGGCGCCTGGCAGCATGCCGACTACAACAGCGGCAAGTCGGCGGTGGTCGGTCTCACGCGCAGCGCTGCTGCTGAATGGGGGCGCTTCAACATCACGGCCAACGCGATCGCGCCGACCGCGATGGGCGCCACGTTCCACAAGCTCGCGGCCGAGGTGCCGGGCTTTGCCGAGAAATCGGCCGCCGCGCGCCCCCTGGGGCGTTCGGGCGACCCTGAACTCGACATCGGCCCGGTGGCCGTATTCCTGGGCTCGGAGATGTCGCGCTACGTCACTGGCGAGACGCTGCACGTGGACGGCGGGCTGCACCTGCCGGGCTACAACTCGCGGCCCCCGCACGTGCCCGTGCGGGAGTACTGAGTCCGATCGATGGAGCGCGTGTCAGCGCTTCTTCACGCTGATGCCGCTGGCTTCCTGGTCCCAGGTGGCCGCGGTGCAGCCCTCGTCGCGCAGCAAGTACTTGAGCACGCGCCCTTGAGGGTTCTTGGGCAGCGTGTCGCGGAACTCGATGTAGCGCGGCAGCGCGTAGTACGGCACCGAGTCCACGGCCCAATGGAACAGGGCTTCGGGGGTCAGCGTGGCGCCAGGGCGCAGGATGGCGGTGACCTTCACGTCGTCCTCGCCCTTGGGCGAAGGCACCGCGTGCACGGCGACTTCGGCCAGGTCGGGATGGCGCGCGAAGGCGGCCTCCATCTCGAAGCTGGAAATGTTCTCGCCACGGCGGCGCAGGTAGTCCTTCTTGCGGTCGACGAAGTAGAAGAAGCCCTGCTCGTCGAATTTGCCGATGTCGCCCGTGTGGAGCCACAGGTTGCGCAGCAGCTTGAGCGTGTCCTCGGGGCGACGCCAGTAGCCCATGAACATGATGTCGGGCTTGAGCGGGCGCACGATGATCTCGCCCGCCTGGCCCGCGGGCAGCTCACGGTCGTGCTCGTCCACGATGCGCACATCGAATTCCGGGATGCGCCGGCCCGAGGAGCCCGGTGCCGCGTATTCACCGCCAGGCAGCGACGTCACCACCGCCGCCTCCGTCAGGCCGTAGCCGTTGCCTCCCACCTGACGGGCACCGAAGCGCTCGCGCCAGACGGTCTTGACCTCTTCGGTGAAGGGGTTGCCGCGCACGGTATGGATCTGCCCCTTGCAGCGCAGCGCCGCCTCGTTGTCGGGCGCGTTGGCCAGCAGCGCGCCCATGCTGCCCAGGATGGATGCGATGGTGGCGCCGCTGCGCTCGACCTCGGGCCAGAAGTTGCTCACCGAGAAGCGCGGCACGATGGCCACGCGCGCGCCCACCAGGATCGTGGCCACGACGCCCACGCACAGCGCATTCATGTGGAACAGCGGCAGCGGCGTGATCGTCACGTCGTCGGCGGTGGCCGGGCCGGCACGCAGCTGCTGGCGTGCCAAGTGCACCATGTAGTTGTGGCTGACCATGCAGCCCTTGGACGGCCCGGTCGTGCCCGAGGTGTAGATCAGGCAGGCCAGCTCGCCGGGTTGTGGCTTGCGCTCGAACGGCGTGTCATCGCTGCCGCGGTGCGCATCCAGCGCCGCGAGCGTGAGCGTGCCGCACAGCGCGCTCTCTGGCCGGCCGCGCTGCAGCACCAGCCGAGCTTCGGGCAGTTCGGCCGACACCGCGGCAATGCGTGCGACGTAGTCGGCCTCGCAGACCACGATCGCCGCGCTAGCGTCGGCGATCTGGTGGCGCAGGAAATCGCCCTTGAGCGCGGTGTTGATCGGCACGCTGACCGCGCACAGCTTGTTGATGGCCAGCCAGCACAGCACCGCGTCAAGGTTGTTGTCCAGCATCGTGACGACGGTCTGGCCAGCCTGCACGCCCAACGCCGCCAGCTCGTGCGCCAGCCGCGTCGACATCATGTCCACCTCGCCGTAGGTCACCAGCTGCCCCGAGAAGTCCAGCAGGACCCGGTCAGGATGGCTCTTGGCCACGCGCTCCAGCGCAGCAATCGGTGTGTCTTGCTCACCCAGGTACCAGGTGGCTTCGGGTCCCATGCCGGTCATCTCGTGCGTCCTTCCGTGCAGTTGTTCAGGAAAAATCGGTCCAGGAGTGGAGAGGAAAAAATGATTCTGATATTAGAAGACAATTCTAATGCCTGCATGGCTTTGCCAGATCGCTGGAAAACCCGCACAGACGCGAAACCGAAACTACCCACCATTAACCTCAGGAGGAACTGCGCATGAGCCGCTCCAATCCATCCGGCAACGCCGCCGTGCAGGCGGCTGCCAAGCGACCCGGCAAGAGCACTGTGGCCAAGGCCCCGGCGTCAAAGTCGGCGGCAGGCAAGGCCAAGCCGGGCAAGGCCGCAACTGCCAAGGCGCAGGTGGGCCAGCCAGCCGCGGGCGCGCAGGTCATTGCCCTGCCTGATCGTGGCGCGCAACAGCGCCGGCGCAGCAACCGCCGCTCGGAGCAGACGATCGATCGCATCCTGGCGGCCACGGAAAACATCGTCTTGCAGTCCGGCGCCGAGCGGATCTCGATCCTCGACGTGTGCCGCGCCGCCGATGTCTCGCGCGGGACGTTCTACCGTTACTTCGCTTCTCAGGAGGAACTGCTTGATGCCTTCTCGCGCCACAAGCGCGAGACGTTTCACCGCACCCTTGTCGAGTCGGTGGAGGTGTTCACGGACCCCGATGAGCGCTTTGCCGCTCTGGTGCGCTACCTGGACGAGTACCTGGAGCGCGGCAATTCGCGGCGGCTGCTCGTGGTGGCGCCGGACTATGCGCTGGGCTTCTTCAAGCGCATCTTTCACGACTCGGTGGTGCGCTTCCAGGACGTGCTGGGCATCGTGTTCGATGCCTGGGAGGAGCGCCTGGACATCAAGCTCGACCGCGAGCTGGTGTGCGAGATGCTGATCCGCTACGTGCTCAGCGAGCAACTCGTGCCCAGCGAGGGCGGCCGCAAGGCGCTGCCGCGCCGCATTGCCCGCCTGGTCGAGTCGCTGGTCACGGGCGGGACATCACGCGTGCGTCGCTGAAGCGGCGGCCGGCGCAACGCCGGCCATGTCCTTGCGCAGCAAGGCTGCAGCCACGTGCCTGAACAGCCGCTCCAGCGGCAGCCCGGGCTGCAGCTCGCGCAGCGGGTCATCATGGGTGGTGAAGGCCTGTGCCACCTCTGACCAGTCGCCTTCGCTGAGGTAGCGACGGGTGGCCGGGAACACGAGCGCCTCTTCCATGCCCATGTGCTCCCACACGGTGCCCGCGAGCTGCTGCACCGCATCGCCCACCGCCTCCAGCGACGCCGCCTCGCTGCTGTCATAGCGCGAGAGCGCATCCGCCAGCGCCTGGACGCGGCGCTGCTCCTGCCCGTGCTGGCGCTCGAGTTCCAGCAGCACGTGGTCAAGCTCGTGCGTACGCTGGCGCAGCAGGCGGAACAGGACCGTTTCCTCCTTCGGGTGATGCTGGGTGCCGGGAAACTCGCGCAGGTAGCGCACCATCTCCGCCGCAAGCCCGACATCCAGTTGCTGGCCCGGCAAGCGGGCCGCACGCACCAGGTGCTGCAGGCCCTGCAGCACTGCCGCGATCGCACGGTGCTCGCCGGCCACGATGCCCAGTGCCCTGGCCGCGGGCGCGCACGCGTCATTGGACTCGACGGCGGACACCAGCACCGGCAGATCGGCGAGTTGCAGCAGATGCTGCGTCACGCTGTGGCGTAGCCAGCCACGCAGGCCCGGCGCGCGCCCGTGCGCACTGACGAAGACAAGGTCGCACCCGTGGCGGTGCGCGGCTTCGACGATGGCCTGCGCAGGCTGGTCGCTCGTGCGCGACTCGGTGCCGCAGCTCACACCGGCCGCGCCTGCCGCCGCGGCAGCCTTCACGAGCACGGCACTGGCCGCGCCGGCGGCTTCCTGTGCGAAAGCCTCCTGGTCGAGCGTGTACAGCAGCGCGCCTTCTCCGGTGGCGGCAAGGTCCGGCGCCGCGTGAAAGAACGTGATGCGCGCACCCGCGGAGCGCGCGAACTCGACGCTGCGCGTGACGGTGGCATCTCCGAGCGGACTGTCGTCCAGCGCTACAAGCAGGTGTCGGTACATCGGTGCTCTCCTGTGTCGTGAGGGATGTGCACACGGCGCGAAAAGCCCGCGTGACGTGCCATTGCAAGGCATGACGCCGCCGGCGCAAGTCAGCGTAAACGCTAAATTGAACAAAAACTCAAAATGTGCACAATTTGGTGTGATCATCCTCCAAGGCTACTTCTGAAGGCGACCTAGACCATGCTGATCGACCTGCATGCACATGCGCCCCATCCGGGCTACTACAACCAGCACCCGCACTGGGGGCCGTTCTTCGAGCAGCACAGCGACGGCGACGTCAAGCTGCGCGTGGGGCACTGGATCCTTGGGCTGGGCTCGCCCGAGCGCAAGGCCGCGGTGCGCTCGGGCCAGGGCCTGCAGCTCGAGGAGTACCTCGCGCGCTGGGCCGACCCCAAGAACCGCCTGGCGGGCATGGACGCCGCAGGCCAGAACGCGCAGGTCGTCTCGGTGCCCTCGCACTGCTACATGTACTGGGCCGACCCGGAGTTCAGCGTGCGCTTCGCGCGCAAGGTCAACGACACGCTGGCCGAGTACTGCTCGGGCGCACCCGATCGGCTGATGTTCTGGGCGCACGCGCCGCTGAACGCGCCGCACGAGGCGGCCAAGGAGCTGCGCCGCGCGTGCACGCAGCTCGGCGCCAAGGGGCTGGTGGCCGGCGGGGCCAACTTCGGCGGGCTGGAGTACGACTCGCCGCAGCTGGACGTGGTGTGGGCCACGCTGTGCGACCTGGACCTACCGATCTTCGTGCACGGCTACAACCAGTCGGTGACGTGGGGGCTGCAGGCCAACCACGACAAGTACGAGACCACGGCCATCGTGGGCATGAACTACGACGAGACGCGCTGCTTCTGGTACCTCGTCAACGGCGGGGTGCTCGACCGCTTCCCCAAGCTGAAGGTCTACATCACGCACGGCGGGGGCTTCGTGCCCTACCAGCTCGGGCGCCTGGCGCAGACCAACCGCAACCTGGACGTCACGCACAACAAGCGCCCGGTGCTGGAGTACATGAAGAACTTCTACTTCGACGTGGAGCTGCACGAGCTGCCCATGCGCCAGGCGCTGGTGGACATCATCGGGGCGGACCAGGTGGTGTATGGCAGCAACTTCGGCGGCTCCGATGCCGTGCGCCACGACCTCACCGAGGGCCTGCGGCTGTCGCAGCCGGACCTGGACAAGATCCGCTGGAAGAACGCCTGCGAGCTGCTGCACCTGGACCCGGCCAAGCTGGGCCGGCCCGCAACGCAACCGGCGGCGACGCCTGCGTGATGTTCCTGCATGGCACTTGCGACGTGGTCCCTGCCTGGCCCCAGGCATTGCCGGCTTGTCGGGCCCGGCAAGCGCATGGTGCCGTGCCTGAGCTCCTGGCTCGCGCGCGGGCGGGCTGGCCTGGCGAGCCGGTGCAGGCGCCCTGCGTCGGGCGGACGGTGCCCTGAGTCATGGTTCGGCTCACCCGGAACCAGGCCTTCGCGCTGGTGCTGCTCACGCTCTTCTGGGGCCTGAACTGGCCCGTGATGAAGGCCGCCGTGACGACGTATCCGCCGATGAGCTTTCGTGCGCTGTCGATGCTGCTGGGGCTGCCGTGCCTGGCACTGGGCCTGCGGCTGCTCCAGGTGCCTTTCGCCGTGCCGCGCCGGCACTGGGGCGAGCTGGCGCTGCTGGCAGTGACGAACATGGTGGTGTGGCACGTGGGGCTCATGCTGGCGCTGCCGCACCTGAGCTCCGGTCGGGCCGCCATCCTGGGCTATACCATGCCGGTGTTCTCGGCGCTGTGGGGCATGGCCCTGTGGCGCCAGCGTCTGGGCGCGCGTCAGGCACTGGGGGTCGCGGCGGCAGGTGCGGGCGTGCTGCTGCTCCTGTGGCACGAGGTGGCACGCCTGAGCGGTGCCGTGGGCGCAGCGGCGACGCTGCTGGCTTCGACGGCGGTATGGGCGCTGGGCACCCAGCAGCTGCGCCGCTCGCGGCTGCCCGCACCGACGCTGGCCATCGCCTTCTGGATGACGACGCTGACCACGCTCGTCGTGTGCGTCATCGCGGCGCTGACCGAGGCGCCGCGATGGCGAGTGCCCTTGGCGCTGGAATGGTGGGCCATCATCTACAACGCGGTGTTGATCTTTGGCTTCTGCCACGCGGCGTGGTTCCAGCTCGCACGCGCGCTGCCGCCCACGGCCTCCAGCGTGAGCATCTGCATGATCCCGGTGCTCGGGCTGTTGTCCGGGGCCGGTCTGCTGGGTGAGCGGCTGCACTGGCAGGACGGTGTGGCCGTGGGACTCATCGTGCTCGCCATCGGGACCGTGCTGTGGCCCCCGCGCGTGCACGTGGCGGCAAAGCCCTGCGAGGCCTGAATGGAGCGAACCGAAGCTGCAAAGCCAGGGCGCACGGCGCGCGAGAGCTTCAGCGCAGCGCTGCTGGCGCTCATCACCTGCCAGGTCGGCCTGCACGCCTGCACGCAGGGCGTGCGCATGGCCGCGCCACTGCAGGCCTTGGGTGCGGGGCAGGGTGAGTGGTCCGTCGGCGTGCTGCTGGCGCTGTTCGCCGTCTTCCCGGCCCTGTTGGCCGTGGCCGCAGGACGCATGGCCGACCGGCACGGTTACCACCGGCCCGTGCACCTGGCAGGCACGCTGTCGCTGCTCGGCGCGCTTGCGGCCGCGGTCTCCGGCCACTATCTCGTGCTGTGCCTGGCCGCTGCGATGTGCGGCGCGGGATCGGGCTTCGGCATGGTGGCGATCCAGCGCACAGGCGGGCGCCTGGCGCACGACCGCACCGAACGCATGCGCATCTTCAGCTGGATCGCGCTGGCCCCGGCTGTCGCCGGACTGATAGGACCACTGCTGGCCGGCACGCTGATCGACGCGCTGGGCTTCCGGGCGGCCTTCGCCGCGCTGGCAGTCCTGCCCGCTGCCACGCTGGTGGTGGCGCAGGCAGTGCCGCGTGAAACAGGCCGGGTGGCCGACGCGGCCGACACGCGCCCGCGCCCAGCGTGGGAGTTGCTGCGCGACGCGCGTTTCAGGCGGCTGCTGTTCATCAACTGGCTGGTGTCGGCAAGCTGGGACGTCTTTGGCTTCGCGCTGCCCATCGTCGGCCATGCCCACGGTCTGAGCGCCTCGGCCATCGGCGGCGTGCTGGCGGCCTACGCGCTGGCCTCCATGGGCGTGCGGCTGCTGATTCCGCTGCTGGCGCACCGCCTCTCGCGGCGGTTGATGATGGTTGGCGCCCTGTCGGCCGTGGCGTTCGTGTACGCCGTGTTCCCGCTGCTGCAGGGCGCCTGGGCCATGGGCGTGGCTGCCGCGGTGCTGGGCCTGGCACTGGGCACCATTCAGCCTGCCATCCTGGCCAGCGTGCATGACATCGCGCCGCCTGAGCGCCAAGGAGAGGCCATGGCGGTGCGCTCGATGAGCGTGCATCTGTCCATGGCGCTCACGCCGCTGCTGTTCGGCGTCGCCGGCAGCGCCATCGGCGCGGCCACGCTGTTCTGGCTGATGGCAGCAGCACTGGGTGCCGGCGGCTGGCAAGCCCGTGCCATGGGCACCGCAGACGAATCCACCAGAGGAGAGAACCGATGAGCAACGTGAAGATCACCGCGCTGAAGAATGGCCCATTGAAGGTCGAGGGCGTGATCGAGCTGTTCAACGTCGACGTGCCCGTGCCCACCTCGGGCGCCGCAGTGTTCCTGTGTCGCTGTGGCGCGTCGAGCAAGAAGCCGTTCTGCGACGGCACGCACTCGAAAGTCGGCTTCCAGGCTGCCGCCGCGGCGGTGCCCGAGAGCAAAGAGTAAGGCAGGAGACACCATGAAAGCAGCCATCATCACCGAGCGCGGCGCAGCGCCGCAGGTCGGAGAGTTTCGTGAGCCCACGGCGCAGGACGGTGCCGTGCTCATCGACGTCGACACCGCCGGCCTGGGCGGCTGGGACACGCTGGGCGCGTACCGCCTGGGCGTGAGCTTTCCCTGCGTGATCCGGGGCGAGGGTGTGGGCCGGCGCGTGGCGGACGGCCAGCGCGTGTACTTCGGCGAGCGCTCGGTGCAGCCCTTTGGCGCCTGGGCCGAGCGTACGCTGGTACCTGCCGAGGAGGTGTGGGAGGTGCCCGACGACGTGGACGATCGCACGGCCATTTCCATGGGCATTGCCGCCACGGGGGCCATCGTGCCGCTGGAGCAGGCGCACATTCAGAAGGGCGAGAACGTGCTGGTGCTGGGTGCCACCGGCACGCTTGGACAGATTGCGCTGCAGCTGGCACGCCACTTCGGTGCCGGGCGCGTCGTTGGCGCCGCACGCTCGCAACCGGCCCTGGCCCGGCTGCAGGAGCGCGGCATCGCGGACGCCGTGGTCCAGCTCGGCGGCCCAGACGATGTCGCCGCGCTGAAGGAAGCGTCCAATGGCGGCTTCGACGTGGTGCTCGACCTGGTGTGCGGCCAGCCATTGCTGTCCTCGCTCAAGGCCACGCGCTGGGGCGCTCGCATCATGACCGTCGGTACCGGGGCAGGACGCCAGATCCAGCTGGACATGGCCGACTTGCTGTTCCGCACCCTGTCCACCGTGGGCACCGGCCAGCGCCCTCCGGCCGACCGGCGCGCCATCTGGGAGCGGCTGCTCGAGCTGGCGCGCAGCCCCGGCATCGTGCTGGAATACGCCGACTACACGCTGGACCAGGCGGCCCAGGCGTGGGCCGCACAGCTCAGTGGTCCGCACGCCAAGATCGTGGCAACTGTCTCCCCGCACGGGCGCCGTTTCGCATAAGGCGCGTCCGAGATGAGCACCCCGGCCGCGGTCGTGCAGCACCGCGGGATGATCACGCTGTCGCTGATGCTCGCGACGGTCATGCAGGCGCTGGACACCACCATTGCCAACGTGGCCTTGCCGCACATGCAGGGCAGCCTGCAGAGCTCGCTGGACCAGATCAGCTGGGTGCTCACCTCCTACATCGTCGCCACGGCCATCGCCACGCCGCTCACGGGCTGGTTGTGCATGCGCTACGGACGCCGCCAGGTTTTCCTTGTCTCGGTGGTGGGGTTCACGCTGGCGTCGCTGCTTTGTGGCTTGTCCAGTACCCTGTGGCAGGTGGTCGCCGCGCGAGTGCTCCAGGGCCTTTTCGGCGCGGCACTCGTGCCGCTGTCGCAAGCGGTGCTGCTGGACATCAACCCCAAGGAAAAGGTCAGCCAGGCAATGGCGCTGTGGGGCGCCGGTACCATGGTCGGCCCGATTCTCGGACCGCTGCTGGGGGGCTGGCTGACCGAGCAGGCCAACTGGCGCTGGGTGTTCTTCATCAATCTTCCGGTGGGCGCGCTGGCCTTTTACGGCATCGCACGCTACCTGCCCGAAAGCCGTCCCTCGCAAGAGCGGCTGGACCTCTTCGGCTTCGTGAGCTTGAGCTTTGCGGTGGCGCTGCTACAGCTCTTTCTTGACCGGGGCGAGCACCTGGACTGGTTCGATGCCACGGAAATCCGCCTGGAGGCCGCTGGCGCGGCCGTCGCCCTGGCCTGCTTTGTCGTCCATACCTGGACCACCCCCAGCGAGTCGTTTCTCAACCGCGCGCTGCTGCGGGACCGCAACTTCGTCATCGGCAACGTGCTGATGTTCGTCGTCGGAATCCTGCTGTACGCGACGCTGGCGCTGCTACCTTCCCTGTTTCAGGGGCTCATGGGCTACCCGGTGCAATTCACCGGGCAAGTGATTGCGCCGCGTGGCTTGGCCACGATGGCGACGATGATGCTGGTGGGCCGCCTACTGCACTACTTCGATGCACGCGCCATCATGGCGGTCGGGATCTCGCTTATGGTGCTGTCGCTGTACCAGATGACGCGCATCACGCTGGACATGGACAGCTCGCTGTTCATCATCTCCGGCGTGCTGCAGGGCATCGGCCTGGGCCTGACGTTCGTGCCGCTGAGCGCGGTCACCTTCGCCACGTTGGGAGCAAACTTGGCCGTGGAGGGCACGCCGATCTTCGCCCTGTTGCGCAACATCGGAGGCAGCATCGGCATTGCCATGGTGCAGGTGTTGCTGACGCGGGGATCTGCCCAGGCGCATCATGACCTGTCCTCTCATGTGACGTTATCCAATCCGGCCGTGCACGAGCTGCCTGCGGCCCTGAGCCCGTCCACCGCCGAAGGCCTTGCGGCGCTCAATGCCGTGGTGAGCCGCGAAGCGATGATGATGTCCTACGTCGGCGATTTCCAGGTACTGCTGGTCATGGCGCTGCTGCTGTTGCCAATGCTGCTGCTGTTGCGCCGCTCGTCGACCGGCACGGCCCGCGTCGACGCGGTGCTGGACTGATACCGGCGCGCTGATGCTGCCAGGGCTTGGGCCGCCGAGCTGGCATGCTGCTCTAGCGGCGGGTTGGCGGGCCACGCGCAGCCTGTGCGGGCTCCGGGGCGCCAACACGGGTAGTCCCGAAGTTGAACTAAAACACTTTTAGTGTCTAAATCTCGCCAAGCCGGAACGGATCCGGCGGCAGGGAACACACGCGCATGCAGACGGCGGAACTCAAGCCTTTGATGGACCGGCTGGCGCCGATCAAGGTGATCGGCGCGCACCTTGCGGAGGGCGCGTACGAGGTGGCGGTGCAGGACATCCACTGGCAGCAGCCGGGCTCGATCCGGGTGCTGTCCAAGGCGCACTGCCTGGTCGAACTCAACGAGCCGGCACCCTGTCCCGAAGACGAGCGCACCCGCTACGTGGTGTGCGGCGTGGACGGGGCGGAGCGCTCCACGGGCACGCTGAACTTCATGCCGCCTGACACCGAGGTGTCGGTCCGCTGGACGGCGGGGCGCCGTCGCTCGGTGGTGTGTGTCATGGAACCGCGACGCCTGGGATTGCTCGCGGGCATCGACTGGTGCTGGGATGCGGCCGACCCAACGCTGCTGATCGACATGCACAACGAGCGGGTGCACGCGTGCATGCGCTGGCTGGTGCAGGAGATGACGGCGCCGTCGTTCGCCAGTCCGCTGCAGACCAGTGCCCTCCTGACCATGCTGGCGATCGAGCTGCACCGGCATTGTGTGCCGGGCAGCGGCGTGCCGGCGGCGCCACGCGGTCGGCTGAGCAGCCAGCAGCTCAACCTCATCCAGGAGACGATCGAGGCCTGTGGCGAACCGTCGGGCCCCTCGCTGTCGACGCTGGCCGATGCCTGCGGGTTGTCAGCACGCGAGCTCTCGTCGGTGTTCAAGAAGACCACCGGGCACACCCTGCGCAGCTATGTGGCGACGGTGCATATTGCGCGTGCCAAGGTGCTGCTCGGCGACGAGGCACTGCTCATCAAGCAGGTGGCTTATCGCAGCGGCTTTCGCAGTGCCGCTGCCTTCAGTGACGCGTTTCGCCGTGCCACCGGGCTCACGCC
Source organism: Azohydromonas australica DSM 1124 (assembly GCF_000430725.1). Lineage (GTDB taxonomy): Bacteria > Pseudomonadota > Gammaproteobacteria > Burkholderiales > Burkholderiaceae_C > Azohydromonas > Azohydromonas australica. The sequence goes on along the minus strand of NZ_AUMO01000037.1, from coordinate 16,328 downwards.
GGTGCAGTACCGTCAGCGGTTGGGCCTGCCGCCGCAGCGAGACGACGCGCTTGCGCATTGATCTGCGCGCGCGGGGCCCGGCCTGGCGAGGCCTGCGTCGATGACACCGCCTATGGGCAGCCCCGTGCGGCCAGCAGCTCGGACATGTCGCGCAGGGGCCGCTGGCCGTCGAAGCGCTGGTGCTCACGGTACTGCGCCAGGGTGAACTGCCATAGGCGTTCCCCGACGTCCAGCAGCTCGATGAAGCAGCCCATGCTGGCAAGCGCATCGAAGAAGGCATGGCGGCCGATGCCTTCGACCTCGCCGGTCAACACGACTTCCAGCCCGGCCGCGCGGTGCGCAGCGAAGCGGCGGTCGTACTCGCCCGGCGGCATCAGGCGAATGTCTGGAAACACGTGGTGTACCGTTTCCCCCTTCACGTCCAGGATCTCGCGCCAGATCGAGGGCGTGTCGTCCAGCGGCTCGATGAACTCGACCACCGTGGTGCCCAGGCTGCCGAGTGCCACGCGATGCGGATCGCGGCACGGCTGACCGCGGTAGAGCCGCGCCCGGTCGTGCGGTTCGATGAGGTAGAACGGGCCCGCACCGACGTTGCGTGCCCACTCTCGGGCCGCACGCTCGACGTCGTGCACCACGTAGCAGATTTCCGTGAACGAGGGAGGATCTATAACAGACATCGAAACCTTTGTTGTCGGTCAGTGGGATGAACCAGGAGGCGGCCTCCACGCCAACCCGGGCGGCCGCACCGCGTGCCGGGCACGGGCGCATGGCTAGCCCACCGGCTCCGCGCCGGGTTGTTCCAGGGCGGCGGCCGAACGGCTCTGCAGCAAGGGCTGCCGCCCTAGCGTCAGCAGCAGCGCCGGACCGGCCAGGCATGCGCCGATGCAGTACGCCAGCATCGGGCCATAGCTGCCAGTGCTCTTGTACGCGGCGCCGAACGCCAGTGGCGCCAGCATGCTGCCTGCGGTGATCAGGCCCAGATGGATGCCGAAGAGTCGGCCGTAGTCAAGCAATCCGAAGTAGCGGGCCACGAGATAGGCGGACAGATCGAACTCCGCGCCAGCGCCGATGCCGACAAGGCACACGGCGACCGTGAGCTGCGTGGTCGTCCAGCTCGCGTCCGCGCTCCACAGCATCAGGCAGCCGATGGCTGGCATGACCAAGGCCGTGGCTGCCACGCCGGGGGCCCACAGGCGGTCGATCAGCCAGCCCGCAGCCAGCCGACCGGCGATGAGCGCGATGCCAAAGCCGCTGAACACGCTGCCGGCTTGCGCCGCTGTGAGCCCGATGTCGCGCAACAGCGGCACCGTGTTGGTCACCATGCCGACCACGGCCGTCACGACCAGCGTGAGACCGAGGTTCAGGGTCCAGAACTTGCGCGAGCGCACGTGCACCCGGAACGTTGCGGACGCCCGCCGTGGCGCCCGGGCTGCTGCCGCGGCGGTAGCCGTCGAGGCGCCGGGCGGGGTGGGAACAAAGAGCTTCCAGGCCAGCGGCAGGGTGATGAGCAGCGGCAGGGCGCCCAGCACGATGAACCCGGCACGCCAATCCCAGCGGTCGATGGCCCAGGTCAGCGCTGGCGGCAACAGCGCCGCCGACAGGCCCGAGCCGCACAGCACCAGCGCCAGCGCCAGGCCGCGCCGGACCTCGAACCACTGGCTCACCAACTGTGTCCAGGTCACGAAGGTGATACCCACGCCGGCGATCGGCACGACGAAGAAGGCCAGGTAGAGCCACCCGATCGAGCCTTGCACCAGCGTGGTCGCCAACAGCGCCAGCGGCATGGCCAACAGCGACAGCAATGCCACCGGCCGCATGCCCCAGCGCAGGTTCAGCCAGCCGGCGAGCTGGCTGGCCACGACCACGCCCCCTGAGAGGCAACTGATGGCGAACTGCAGGTTGCCGCGGTTCCAGCCAAAAGCCTTCTCCAGCGGCACCACCAACGTGCCGAAGCCATAGAGCAACGTCACGCTGGCCGTGGTTGCGGCGCCTGCCAGTGCCAGCAGTACGATGCGCCAGCCGCGCAGGAATTCATTGGGCATGCCGGCGTGGGCGGATCTTGCTACGGAGTTCATCGTATGGAGGGCGTGGTGGCTCGCTGTACCGGGCGTGCTGTCAAGCGGCCAGCGACTCGCGGAAGGCCTCCATGGACATGCCGTGCAGCTTGGCCACATGGCCGGGATCGAGGTATTCGCGCCACGCAGTGATCTGGCCGGCATCGTTGAGCTCGAACACCGCTACCAGCGGCACCGGCACCCAGCGCCCGTTACGGAAGGACCAGTCGCAGCGCTCGGTGAAGACGGTATTGCCACTGGCTGCCACAGCCTTCATGTCGTGCCTCTGGTCGGTGACGCTCTGGCGCATCAGCTCCAGCTCCGCCTTGATCGCATCGCGGCCGCGCACCGGTGCGAAGGCCGGCACCGCGATCTGGTAGTAGGCGTCGTCGGCCAGCGGTGCCAGCGCCGCGTCCAGGTCCTGCGGCCAGCTTTCGCGGAAGGCATCGATGAAGCGGCGCACGATGGCCTCGGGCGTCCTGGTGTCGCTCATGGTGTTGCTCCGTCAGGGGGAGGTCCGAACGCGGCCGCGGCAGCGGCCGTGTCGAAGTACTCACGTCCGCTGGCGATGAGGCCGTCGCGGACGATGAACAGGTAGTGGTACGTGTTGCGGTAGACGAGACCCGGCCGCTCGAAGTGGCCCTGTGCCTCGACCGCGACGCGGTCCGCCTCGGCGGTGACGCCCGTGGGCGTCACCCGGCGCTCGTCGAAGGCTCGCATGGTGCGCGACACGGCGTCGAGGAAGGCCTTGCGGCTGCGTTCGCCCCAGCCTGCCACCCACCAGCTGAAGCCCGGGGCCAGCAGCGCCTGCAGGCCCGGCGCGTCACCACGCTCGATGGCGTGCAGGAACGCTGCGGCGACGCGCTTGTTGTCCTGTGTCGTCGTGTCGGTCACGGCACGGCTCAGGATTGCGGCGTGAAGAAGTAGCGGATCTGCACATCGTCGCCATCGAAGCGGTAGAGCTCGATGCTGGGCCGCGGCGGGGTGCCGGCGCCGATGGTGGTGTTGTGGTGGTAGCACGCGGCTTCGTTGCCCGTCACCATCACCTCCTTGACGTCGATGTGCACCTTGCCGGCGAAGCGCTGCCACATGTCCTCCAGCGCCTGCCAGCCCTCCATCACCGGCAGCCCGATGTACTCGATCGTCATGCGGCCAGGCACCATGCGGCGATACAGGTCGAACATCTCGTGCTTCCTGCCTGCGTTCCAAAGCTCGACTTGCTGGTGCAGGAACGAGCGGATCTCCTGGGGGTCGCGGACCTTCATCGTCACTCCTTGGTTGTGCGCTGGATGCATGATCACCAGGGCGCTGGCCAGCCAAGCGGGGAACGCTATCGATGAAAAGCCCCATGCCATAGCCGAAGTGCACGCTACACGCCTGCCCGAACCGGGCTGCCTAGACTGGGCCGCATGAGCAGCACCCATGACCCTGTCCAGGTCCATCGACGCACCTGTCCGCTGTGCGAGGGCATGTGCGGGCTGAAGGTCGCGACGCAGGACGAGCGCGTCATCGCCATCCGGCCGGATCCGGACAACGTCTTCAGCCGGGGTCACATCTGTCCCAAGGGCACGACACTGGGCGCGGTGCATCATGATCCCGACCGGCTGCGGCACCCTGTCGTGCGCGACGGAACCACATGGCGTGAGGTGTCCTGGGACGCCGCGTTCCAGCGCATCGACGAACTCGCGCAGGGTGTGCGCCACCGCCACGGTCCCAAGGCCTTTGCCTTTTACGGCGGCAACATGAACAAGGGCGGCTTCGACACCAGCCGCTACATGATGCTCATGGTTCGCCAGGCCGGCTTCGCGCAACGCTTCTCGTCGTCCAGCGTCGACCAGCTTCCCAAGAACGTGTCGACCTTCCTGATGTACGGGGACATGTGGAAGATGCCCATTCCGGACATCGATCACACGGACCTGTTCGTCATCGTGGGCGGCAACCCGGCAGCGTCCAAGGGCAGCATCTTTTCGCACCGGGACGTGATGGGCGCCATCAAGGCGCTGCGCTCGCGTGGCGGACGCGTCGTGGTCATCGACCCGGTGTGCACTGGGACGGCCCGGGCCGCCGACCAGTGGATCGGCATCCGCCCGGGCACTGACGCAGCGCTGCTGCTGGGCGTCGTCCATGTGCTGTTCCAGGAGGGACTGGTTCGCCTCGGGCACCTGGAAGGCCTCGTCAACGGCCTGGAGGAGGTCCGGGTCCTGGCCAGGGCCTGGCCTCCCGAGCGCGTCGCGTCCTTCTGTGGCGTGGAGGCAGCCACGATCCGGGCCCTGGCGCAGGAGATCGGCCAGGCACCGCGTGCCGCAGTGTATGGCCGCATCGGGACCTGCACCCAGGAGTTCGGCACGCTGGCCTCCTGGCTGATCGACGTGGTGGCAGTGCTCACCGGCAACATGGACCAAGAGGGTGGCGTGATGTGGAGCACCTGCGTCGCTCCGCATCTGAAGCTCACGCCGCCGTATCCGACCGATGCGCCGCTGCTCGGGCCGCCCATGCGCGTGCGCGGCGTGCCGGGCGTGCTCGGTCAGTACCCGGCGTCGTGCCTCGCCGAGGAAATCGACACTCCCGGAGCCGGGCGCATTCGCGGCCTGGTCACCTCAGGCTGCAATCCGGTGCTGTCTGCGCCCGGGTCGGCCCGGCTGGCAGCAGCGCTGCCGCAGCTTGAATGCATGGTCAGCGTCGACCTGTACATCAACGAGACGACGCGCCATGCCCATGTGATCCTGCCGGCGCTCTCTCCGCTGGAGCAGCCGCATTGGGACATCTGGGCCTGGCCCTTCAGCCTGACCAGCGGCGGGCACTACTCGCCGGCGCTGTTCCCGCGGCGGGACCGGCCACCGGAATGGCAGGTGCTCGCGCGCCTGGGCTCGATCATCGGTGGCAATCCGCACGCGGACCTCGATCGGCTCGACGACGAGTACTTCGGCGCGATGTGCGACCAGCTCGGCGTGCCGCGCGCGGTGGCATTCGCAGCGCTGCCCTCGCATGGCGCGGAGCGCATCCTCGACCTGTGCATCCGCACGGGGCCGTTCGGAGACAGGTTCGGAGAGCGGCCTGAAGGCCTGAATCTTCAGGCGTTCAAGGACCAGCCCGACGGCATCGTGCTCGGACACGCACCGTCGCAGGGTGCCGCCGCCTTCACCACCCCGTCCGGCAGGCTCGAGCTGGCGCCTGCACACATGCTGGGTGACCTGCCACGCCTGGAGCAGGCGATGGTGGCACCTGCGCCCTGCCTCGTCCTCGTCAGCCGGCGACAGTTGCGCTCGCTGAATTCGTGGATGCATAACGTGGAGGTGCTCGTGAAGGGGCGCGACCGCTGCACGCTGCAGATCCACGTCGACGATGCCCGGCGCCTGGGCATCGCCGACGCAGACTTGGTGCGGGTGCAAAGCGAGAGTGGCGCGCTCGAGGTGCCCGCCGAGCCGACCACCGATATTCGTCCCGGCGTGGTGTCGCTGCCGCACGGCTGGGGACATGGGCAGCCCGGCACGCGACAGCACACGGCCGCCGAGCATGCGGGTGTCAACATCAACCTGCTGAGCCCGGCTCGCCTGGTCGATGCCGCGTCGGGCAACGCGGTGCTCAACGGCATTCCCGTCCAGGTGGTGCGCATCGGCGATGGCTTGCGTGCCTCATCGATATCGCACGAACCCCTGCCGGAATCGACGCTGCCTGGACTGCGCCAGGCGCCTGGGATCGCAAGCGCTTGACAGGGGGGATCGGAATGGCGCGACTGCGAGGCAAGGTGGCCTGCATCACTGGCGCAGGCAGCGGCATCGGCCGCGCCAGCGCGCTGCGCTTTGCTGCCGAGGGCGCGCGCGTCATGGTCACCGACCTGCGTGGCGACGCGGCACAGACGGTCGCGGAGGAGATATCCGCCGCTGGTGGCCAGGCCCTGGCGCTGGCCGTGGATGTGGGGGTGGAAGAACAGCTCGTCGCGATGGTCGAGCAAGCGGTGACCCGGCTGGGCCGCATCGACGTGTTGTTCAACAACGCGGTGAACACCGCGGGCGCCGGCAAGGCGGACAAGGATTTCCTGTCGTTCAGCAGCGAACGCTTCTTCGATGTGGTGCGGGTCAACGTGCTGGGTGGCGTGCTGGCCAGCAAGCTGGCCATCCCGCACATGCTCAGACAAGGCGGGGGCTCGATCCTGTTCACCTCGTCCACGAGCTCTCTGGGTGGCGACGTGGCCCAGTTCAGCTATGGCGGCTCCAAGGCCATGGTCAACTGGTACGTGCAGACGATCGCTGCGACCTTCGGCAAGCAGGGCATTCGCTGCAACGCGATCCTGCCCGGCGTGATCCAGACACCGGCCATGCAGGCTTGGGCAAATGGCGCCATGCAGGAAGCCTTCCTGGAACTGCACAACGTGCCGCGCCTGGGGCGCAGCGACGACATCGCCGCGCTGGCGACCTTCCTGGCCTCTGACGAGGCCGCCTACATCAACGGTGCGCTCATGCGTGCGGACGGTGGCATGAGCTGCACCGTGCCGCACGTGCAGGTGGTGCGCCACCTTCTGCGCTGATCGAGACAGACGGAGACCGAGCATGGGACACAAGCAGGAGCAGGCGGTACGCGAGTTCCTCGACGCCTGGGGCGACGAGACCCGGCGGCCCGACGTGGAAAAGATCGTTTCCATGTTCGCGCCCGATGGGTACTGGGAACTGTACGTGCCTCATGGCCCGGTCATCCGCGGTCGCGAGTCGTTGCGCAGGGAGATCCAGCGGCAGCTTGGCTACACCGAGTGGGCACGCTGTGGCATCGAGCGCATGTGGTCCGATGAGCGCTCCGTGGTCACCGAGCGGCTGGACCACTTCGGCCGCAACGGCCGCACAGTCCGGCACGCGCTGATGGCAGTGTTCGATCTCGACGACCAGACCCTGATCACGGCCTGGCGAGAGTACTTCGACCTGCACGACCTCTCGCGGCAGACCGGCACCGATCCGGCCCGGCTCTGCGGACTCGAGCAGCCGGTGGAGGCCTGAGCGATGGCCTGCACCGATACCACGACGGATTACGGCGCCGACGGTCAGGCCCGGCTGCGCGCCTTCGTCGAGCACGCCACGGGGGGCAAGGTCGTGCGCATGGAGCGCCAGGTGCGTTGGCGTCCCGCATGGTTTGTCGATGTCGAGCGCGGTGGCGAGCTGATGAAGCTGCACCTGCGCGGAGACCGCGGCGGCGACGTCGCAATCTTTCCGGAGCTCAAGCGCGAGGCTGACGTCATCAGCGTGCTGGGCGAACATGGCATCGCCGTGCCCCGCATCCATGGCTACTGCAGCGAGCCGCCGTGCATCCTGATGGACGCGCTGCCCGGCACGCGCCGGGTCGCTGACGCGGCCAGTGATGCCGAGCGACGAACCGTCGCACGCCAGTACATCGCCGAGGTCGCGGCCATGCACCGCGTGCCGGTGGAGTCCTTCGTGGCCCGGGGGCTGCACCTGCCGCAGGGCGCGCGCGAGATTGCGCTCGTCGGCCTGGGCGCCTACATGCCGCACTATCTGCGCACCAGGAGCCGCCCCGAACCGATGCTCGAGTTCGTGATCGGTTGGCTGAAGCGCAACGTGCCCACGCACCGCACCCGGGCCAGCTTCATACAGTTCGACTCGGGCCAGTTCCTGTTCCAGGATGGCCGCATGACCGGGCTGTACGACTTCGAGTTCAGCATGATTGGCGACCCCATGGTCGACCTCGCGACGATGCGCATGCGCGACAACTACGAGCCGTTGGGCGAGTCGTTCCCGGTGCTGCTCCAGCTCTACGAGGAGTTCAGCGGCGAGCCCGTTGACCACGAGGTGATCGACTTCCACACGCTGCAGTTCGCCACGCTGGGCACCATGCAGTTCACCGGCACGGTCGGTGCCGGGCGGCCCGGTGACGAACACGCGGTGTACCTGGAGTTCGACCTCGCCCTGCGCCAGGTCATCCTGCAGGCGATGAGCGGCCTCACGGGCATCAGGCTGCCGCTGGAGCCACCCCTGTCCGAGCACACGGGCAACCATGCTGCGCTGTTGGCCAAGCTCGCTGACACGGTGTCGCGCATCGAGACGCCGGACAAGCTGCAGCAGTCGCGCCAGGAGGCCGCGGACAAGCTCATCGAGTGGCTCCAGCGTGCCGACGCCATGGGCACGGAGCTTGAGGCGCGCAACCTCCATGACATCAGCACGCTGCTGGGCCGACGCTTCGACAACTGCTGCGCGGCGGAAGCTGCGCTTGAGCGCCATGTGCAAGAGGCCGGGCCCGAGCACGACGAAACGCTGCTGCGGCTGTTCGCCACGATGGAGGCCCGCCGCATGCATGTCTTCGGCCCGACCCGCATCGGCCGCTCGGCCACGCAGGTACACCTGCCTCCCACCCGCTGAACCCTTGTCCACCACGACGGAGCACTCACCCGTGACCCAGACCACTTCATCCGACCGCGATTTTCTCGACCGCTACGGCCCCTGGGCCCTGGTGGCCGGCGCGTCCGAAGGCACCGGCGCGGAGTTCTCGCTGCAGGCCGCGGCCAAGGGCCTCAACGTGATCCTGGTCGCCCGCCGTCCGGACAAGCTCGGGGAACTGGCCTCGCGCATCCGGCAGACGTACGCCGTGCAGGTGCGCACCCTGGCGCTGGACCTGTCGACGCCCGGCGCCGCAGCCGCGCTGCAGCACGTCGCTGACGGCCTGGATCTTGGCCTGGTGGTGTTCAACGCCGGCGGCGACAGCGTCGGCGGCCGCTTCCTTGAGAGTTCCTACGAGGCCTGGCGCACGCTGCTGCAACGCAACATCGACTTGCTCACCGAGGCTTGCCACCGCTTTGCGACGGCCCTTGTCGCGCGTGGGCGCGGCGGCATCGTCCTGGTGGGTTCCGAGGCGGCGTTGGGCGGCACGGGGCGGCTGGCCATCTACACGGCCACCAAGGGCTATGCGCTGAACTTTGGCGAAAGCCTGTGGAAGGAGCTCAAGCCGCATGGCGTGGATGTGCTCAACGTGCTGCTGGGGGCGACCGACACGCCCAAGCTGCGCACCGTGTTTGCCAAGCACGGGCTGTCGCCCGACGCCGTGCACTTGACGCCCTCGCAGGAGGTGGCACGTGTCGGACTGGCGCGCCTGGGTCAAGGGCCCACCGTCGTGCTCAGCGCACCCGAGGGCTCGACGGACTCGCTGGTCTCAGCACGCGTGCGCCGCGAACGCGTGGAAGCGCAGAGCCGCTTCCTCGACAACTTCTACGGTCCCGCCGCGTGAACTGCTGAGGGCGCGTGCGGCTTGTCGCGCTGCAGCGCCCGGCGCCGAGCCGGACGATCGGCCAGGGCGAGGTAGGCATCGATCGACGGGCTGGCGCCTAGCAGCGGGCGTGCCTGTTCGAACAGGCTCATCATCAGGATGTCCGCCGCCGTGAAGCGCTCGCCCAGCAGGTAGGGGCCGGACTCCGCAAGCGTTGCCTCGATGTGCTGCATCATCGCCGCGTCCAGCCGGGCCATCGCGGCATCCCGGGACAAGGCCTGAGTGCCCTTCATGTACACCAGCGGTTCGGTGAGCCCCACCTGGTAGAACAGCCAGGTGAGGTATCGCCCACGCAGCGCGTCGCCCGCAGGCACGCCGACCTGCGCATTTGGGAACAGGTCCGTGAGGTACAACGCGATCGCCCCGGTCTCTGTGACGATCCGGCCGTCGTGATCGAGTGCCGGTGTGAAGCCGTGCGGATGGGGATTGCGTGCATCGGCCCGGCCGCCCGTGCTGTACGGATCGGCAACGTTCACGAGTTCATACATCGCACCGAGTTCTTCGAGCAACCATGCGATGCGCGACGATACGGAACCGGGGGCGTGGTACAGGGTCAGCATGGCTGGCCTCCTTGGTGCGCCTGACGGCGCGGACAGTGGAACGGATCGGCACGGCCGGCATGCGCATGCGCATGCGTGCGTGCCAAGGCTGCACTCGATGGTGGCGCCAAAGATGGAAAATAGTTGAGGGCTCAACTCTATGGCGGTCTGCTCTATTCCCTCTACTGATCGTTTTCCCGGATCTGCCGGGAGATTGCCGCCGAGCGTTGACGCAGCGCAAGACGCGGGGTGGAAGCGGCGTCGCAGGCGCTTGTGTGGCGGGCGTCAAAAGATCAGAATTTGAAAATGTGTTCAATATAAGGGCGCGACCGGTGACCGGCAAGGTCCGGGCCGCCCCTGACTGAAAGGAGACGATCGTGACCGCAGCAACCAAGGACCAGTCGCTGGAGCGCGCTTTTTCCGGCGTGGCCGACAACTACCGGGGAGCCGATGTCGATCTGAATGCCCTTTACCGTGAAATGCGACGCGACTCGCCGGTACTGGAAGAAAACTTCATGGGGCGTCTGGGTGTGCCCAACATCGCGGGCCTCGACCCCGACCGCCCCACGTTCACGCTTTTCAAGTACGCCGACGTGATGGCCGTGCTGCGCGACGCAGCCAACTTCACCAGCGGCTTCATTGCCGAGGGGCTGGGCTCGTTCTTCGACGGGCTCATCCTCACCGGCATGGACGGCGAGGCGCACCGTCGCGCCCGCGCCCTGCTGCAGCCCATTTTCATGCCCGAGGTGGTCAACCGCTGGAGGCCCAGGATGGACCGCATCGTGCGCGAGGAGTACCTGCAGCCCCTGGTGCCCCAGGGACGCGCGGACCTGATGGACTTCGGCCTGCATTTCCCGATCCGGCTGATCTACGCGCTCATCGGCTTTCCCGACGACAAGCCCGAGCAGGTCAAGCAGTACGCCGCCTGGGCGCTGGCCATCCTCGCCGGACCGCAAGTGGACGCCGAACGCGCGCGCGTTGCCCGCAAGGCGGCCATGGAGGCAGCGCAGGCGCTGTACGACGCCGTGAAGGTCCAGGTGGCACAGGTACGCGCCAACGGTGCCACCGGCGAGGACCTCATCAGCCGACTCATCCGTGCGGAGTACGAGGGCCGCTCGCTGGACGACCACGAGGTCACCACGTTCGTGCGCTCCCTGCTGCCTGCGGCCGGCGAAACCACCACCCGCACCTTTGGCTCGTTGATGGTGCTGCTGCTGGAGCGCCCCGAACTGCTGGAGCGCGTGAGGCGCGACCGCAGCCTGGTGTCCAAGGCCATCGACGAAGCCGTGCGCTTCGAGCCCGTGGCCACCTTCAAGGTGCGTCAGGCCGCAAAGGACCTGGAGATCCGGGGCGTGAAGATCCCCAAGGGCGCCATGGTGCAGTGCATCGTGGCCTCGGCCAACCGCGACGAGGAAGCGTTCGAGAACAGCGAGACCTTCGACATCGATCGCAAACCCAAGCCGTCCTTCGGATTCGGGTTCGGGCCGCACATGTGCATTGGCCAGTTCATCGCCAAGACCGAGCTGCAGGTAGCCCTCAACGCGGTGCTGGATCTGCTGCCCGACGTTCGACTGGATCCGGCGCAGCCGGCCCCGCAGATCACCGGAGCACAGCTGCGCGGGCCGCACGCCGTGCCCGTTGTCTGGGGCTGAGGCCATCCTCGGCATGGGGCCCATGATCGAGAAGGACGTGGTCGTCGTAGGGTCCGGCGGTGCCGGTCTCACGGCCGCTACCGTTGCCGCCCGGCACGGGCTGGACGTGTTGCTGGCAGAAAAGACAGCGTGGTTTGGCGGCACGACGGCGCTGTCAGGCGGAGGCGTCTGGGTGCCGGGCAGCACGCTCGCAACGCAGGCCGGCCTGGGCGAGGCTGCCGGTACAGCCGCGCGCTATGTTCACGAGGTAGTGGGCCCGACCCTGCGTGCCGACCTGCTTGAGGCATTCCTCGACGCCGCGCCACGCATGGTGGACTTCCTGCATGCACACACCGCCGTGCGCTTTGCGGTGCAGCGTGGCTTCGCCGACTGGCATCCGGCTGCCAGCGGGTTCTCGCGCGAAGGCCGCCTGCTGGTCCCGCTGGAGTACGACGCGCGCGAGCTGGGTCCACATTTTGCACAGCTGCGCCCGCCACTGACGGAATTCAATGCACCCGGGGGCATGATGATCGGACTGGCCGACATGGGGCATGCAGCCAACGCGACGCGCTCCTTCGCGGCGTTCAGGCACATGGCGCGGCTCGCCTTGCGCTTCGGGCTGGACAGGCTCGCGCGGCATCCGCGTGGCACGCGTCTGACCATGGGCAATGCGCTGGCGGCCCGGTTGCTGCGCTCGGCGCTGGACGCCGGCGTGACGCTGTGGCGCCAGGCGCCCATGCAGCGGCTGCTTGTCGAGCAGGGCAGGGTCACCGGTGTGGTGCTGCAGCGCGGTGGGGAGCAACTGGAGGTGCGGGCCCGGCGCGGTGTGGTGCTGGCCACGGGCGGATTCTCGGCCAATAGCGAGATGCGACGTCAGTTCATCCCCTATGCCGAGCACCACGTCTCGCTCGTACCCGAGGGAAACACCGGCGACGGCCTGGCGGCGGCGCGTGCGGCTGGTGGACGCTTCGACGGTGAGAACCTCAGCAATGCCGGCTGGGTGGTGGTGTCGGTGCTGCAGCGAGCGGACGGCTCGGTGCGCAAGTTCCCGCACCTGTTCCTCGACCGTGGCAAGCCCGGCTGCATTGCAGTCAACGCCCATGGCAAGCGCTTTGGCAACGAGTCCGCCACCAACCTCGTCGAGCCCATGCACCGCAGCGGCTCGGTACCTGCGTACCTCGTGTGCGACGAGGCATTCATCCACCGCTATGGCCTGGGACTTGTGCGCCCCGGTGGTTGGGGCCTGCGACGCATGATTGCTGAAGGCTACATTGTCACGGCACCGACGCTGCAGGCGCTGGCCGCGGCCATCGGTGTACCGCCTCACGCACTGGAAGCGACCGTCAATCGCTTCAATGGACAGGCCGAGCGTGGTGTCGACGAGGACTTCGAACGAGGCAACGCGCGCGCCGACCATGTCATGGGCGATCCGTCCCACGGTCCCAACCCCTGCCTGGGCCCGGTGCACAAGGCGCCTTTCTACGCGCTGAAGGTATTTCCTGGCGACTCGACCACCACCGTGGGCTTGCGCGTGGACGCCCGGGCTCGCGTGCTCGACATGCAGGACGCGCCTGTGCCGGGGCTGTACGCCATCGGGCTGGACATGAATTCATTGTGGCGAGGGCGTGCGCCGGGAAACGGCGCGAACAACACGCTGTCGTTGACCTTTGGCTTCATTGCGGGACACGCGCTGGCTGGTGCTGCCTGACTGCTGTTGGCCGTAACCTGCGCGACAGTGCGCAGTCGCGTTCCTGCCGCGAGATGTCTTGATGAGGGCCGCGCGCCTGACGCCAGGAGTTCCCAAGCTGCCAGTGGAGCCTTCTCCGGCACGGTGGTGCCGTTGCCGCACGCGCTGCTCGCCACGGACAGTGTAAGAAGCGGTTGGAGCCGTTTCAGGGCAGGTGCGGCGTTGCAGTACGCGCCGCGTCATTCCCACGCCCGCACCGCGCGGAAAACCGATGGCGGCATGCATACGGTGCGTCCCGGACGTATGCCGGATCAAGCCCTGGGCGCGCGTAAAGCCCGCAACCGGCATGCACCTGGCACAGGCCGGTACGGGCCTGTGCCAGGTGCTGTCCCGTCAGGCCTGGCCCAGGAATGTTGTTCCCACATCGGCACCGGCCCCATGGCTGCCGGTCACGGAAGAATCCGCCGGCGCCTGGGCCATCGGGTTGCGTTCGACGGCGTAGCGATGCCGCACAGCGTTGCTGTGGATGCTGACTGCCCTGGGGCGATCGCTTACCTCGATTGAAGCGTACTCAGCATCATCGCCGGCATGGAGCTTGAATGTCGCCACCATCTGCGACAGCCGCTGTGCCTGTGCCTGCAGCGAAGCTGCCGCTGCCGCGCTTTGCTCCACCATCGCGGCGTTCTGCTGGGTCATCTGCTCAAGATCCGTCATTGCGGCGTGTACCTCGCCGATGCCCGAACTCTGGGCCCCAGCGGCATCGGTGATCTGGGAAATCATGTGGCTGACCTGCTGCACCGAGCCGACCAGCGTCGTCATCGTCTGTCCCGCCTTCTGTACCAGTTGGCTGCTCGAGTTCACCTGGTCCACGGAGCTGCCGATCAGCTGCTTGATGTCCTTGGCGGCCAGCGCGCTGCGCTGAGCCAGGTTGCGCACCTCGGCAGCCACGACGGCAAAGCCACGCCCTTGCTCGCCTGCGCGCGCGGCCTCCACCGCGGCGTTGAGCGCCAGGATGTTGGTCTGGAACGCAATACCGTCGATCACGCCGATGATCTCGCTGATGCGGCGCGACTGGAGCGCAATCTGCTCCATGCTGGCAACGACGTCGGCAACCACCCGGCCACCGTGCTGCGCAGTGGCAGCGGCGCTGCCAGCGACGTCGTTGGCCATGTGGGCCGAAGTCGCTGTCTGCTGCACGGCACCGGCGAGCTGGCTCATCGAGCCTGCGGTGCGCTGAAGATTGGCGGCGGCGTTCTCGGTGCGCGCGGAAAGGTCCTGGCTGCTGCTGGCCACCTCGGTAGATGCAACCTCGATCGTATGGGCGGTATCGCGAACCGCGCCCACTACCTCCCGCAGGCTGGCCTGCATCCGACCCAGCGCCGCCAGCAACGCACCGGTCTCGTCGCGCAGGGACGTTTCAATGGGCTGCGACAGGTTACCTTGGGCCACTTCCTCGGCGACTGCGACGGCACGGCGCAGCGGGACACTGACGCTGCGCGCAATCAGCCAAGCCGCCAGCACGCTGATGGCCAGCCCCGCGCCCGCGGCAAGCAACTGGATCCGGCGCGACAACGCCACGGCGGCTTCGGTCCGAGCCTGCGCCTCTTCGCCGGCCTGTCGCACCGCGGCGACCACGCCATCCACCGACTTGGCCCAGAAATCGACTTCGTTCTTCACGCTGAACGCCATCGTGGCCACCTGGGCCTCGTCGAGCGGCACGTCGGCGTCACCTGCGCGCGCGCCATCGGAGATGCGAGCACTCAGCGCCTGCCTCATCAGCCCCATCGCACCCTCTGATTCGGTCAGCGGCTTGAGCGCCTCGAGCATGCCCGCAATGTCGTTGCCCTCATGGGTCAGTTCCATCAAGCGACCTTTGGCCGCCGCATAAGCAGCAATCTGCTTCTCGATTCGGCCGGCGTGGAAACTGATTTCCTCGGACTGCGTCGAGAGCATGACAAGCAGGCCGCTCATGTAGCTCTCGTTGATCTGCGCGCGCATTTGCTCGGCTGCTGCAATGAGCTCGGTACTCGAACGCATGGTGGCACCCATGTCCTGCTGCAGCCGACCGGTCTGGAACACGGAGAATCCCGTCGTCCCGGCAAAAAGTGCCAGAACGGTCCCGAACGCCAGGGCCAGGCGCCGTCCAATTGTCATGTTGCCAAGCAAGTTCTGCAGGGACGATCGGCGGCCAGGAGAGCGCACGAAGGAGGAGGAGTAGGGCATCAAGGCGACCTCGGCACGCCGCGACTAGCGGCACGGTTTGTGGAACTTCTGAATCGACCCCTTGTTCACCGACATGAGGCACGAACTCCGCAACATTGGTTGCGAAAGCTGCCGATCTTTGGATTCGACAGTGCACAAGGTCTTATGTGATTCGCAATTGTTGATCTAGTTGATACGGCAACTACATGATTCTTGCCCATATGCGTTGTTCGAACGCATGGAACTCAAGCTGGCGCAGCTCATGCGTGCCCTGCAGGAAGCGCCGTTGCTGCAGCACGGCATTCCAGGCGCGCAGCGCGGGGCATGCACCGCTGACGCCGGGATGGCATTCGCGCGTGAGCAGTGCGTGCTTCGCGGCAAGTCCCCATGCAAAGAGCACTGCCTAGTTGCGTGCTGCCTGTACGAAACGGCGCGAGGACGTCTTGCGCAAGACCGCTGCAGCACTGCAAGGCGGAAGAGCGTTTTTTGGCTTGCGGTTCAGGCCAGGAGCACGCCTGTACAGCGCGCCTCCGCTGGAGGCCATGCGATGCCGCTGCGCTGGCGGCATGGTGGATAGCGAGCCGGCGTGTCAGGCCGGCGTGGTGTGCTTGCGCACCGGTATACGTGGCCGAGCCGCACCCGCGGACTGCTCGAGCCGCTGTGGTGCTGGCGTTGCAGCACCGCCATGCGCGGTGCGGAAGATGCGAACCGACTCCACCACGACTTCGGCCCGGTGGTGCAGCGAGCGGGCTGCCGTGGAGAGCTGCTCCACCATCGCGGCGTTTTGCTGCGTGACGCTGTCGAGCTGGCTCACGGACTTGTTGACGAGTTCCACGCCCTGCGCCTGCTCCTGCGCGGCGCGGCTCATGTCGGCGATCAGGCCGAACACCCGGTCCACCGCCTGCGCGCTCTGGCGCACGGTGCGGCCCGTGGCCTCGGCCAGCGCGTTGCCGGC
>NZ_KE387213.1:107165-194131 GCF_000430725.1 Azohydromonas australica DSM 1124 | reverse complement strand
GACAACGAGCTGTTCTACATGGACAAGACCATGATGGTCTTCGGCGACGCCAAGAAGGTCGTGGAGGACATGGTCAAGGCCGTGGAGTAGCCACGGCGCGAACCCGCCCTGAGGCCGCCCGCGGGCGGCCTTTTTCATTGCCGGTCCGGCTCGCATGCGCCAGGCACGAGGGCCGCTATCGAATCCCCTCATGCCCGCCCTGCGGGGGCGGCACAGAATGTCCCCAGTTGAGATTCGCTGTCGGCACATGGAAAAAACCTGGTTGAACCAATACCCCGAAGGCGTGCCGGCAGAAGTGGACACGTCGCTGTACCCGTCCCTGGTGGCCCTGCTGGAAGAAAGCTTCCAGCGGCACCGCAACCTGCCCATCTGCACCTTTCTCGGCCGCAGCTTCGATTACGGGCGCATCGACACGCTCTCGGCCGCGTTTGCCGCCTTCCTGCAGGCGCAAGGCCTCAAGAAGGGCGACCGGGTGGCGATCATGCTGCCCAACACGCCGCAGTACCTGGTGGCCATGGCCGGGGTGCTGCGCGCGGGCTGCATCGTCGTCAACGTCAACCCGCTCTACACCGCGCGCGAGCTGGAGCACCAGCTGCGCGACTCGGGCGCCCAGGCCATCGTGGTGCTGGAGAACTTCGCCGCCACGCTGCAGCGCGTGCTGGGCGAGCTGCCGCAGCTGCACACGGTGGTGCTGGCGGCCATGGGCGACCTGCTCGGCTTCGTCAAGGGCGCGCTGGTGAACCACGTGGTGCGCCGCGTCAAGAAGATGGTGCCGGCCTTCTCGCTGCCCAAGGCGATCCGCTTCAACGACGCGCTGGCGCGCGGACGTGGTCTGACGCCCAAGTTCCCCGCCGTGGGCCCGGACGACGTGGCGGTGCTGCAGTACACCGGCGGCACCACCGGCGTGAGCAAGGGCGCGGTGCTGCTGCATCGCAACCTGGTGGCCAACATCCTGCAGTCCGAGGCTTGGTACCAGCCGGCGCTGGGGCGGGTCGTGCAGGGCGAGCAGCTCGTCACCGTCTGCGCGCTGCCGATCTATCACATCTTCGGCTTCTCCACGATCGTGCTGCTGTCCATGCGCGTGGGCGGCTGCTGCATCCTCATCCCCAACGCGCGCGACCTGCCGGCGCTGCTCAAGACGCTGTCCAAGCAGCGCTTCCACAGCTTCCCGGCGGTCAACACGCTGTTCAACGCGCTGGCCAACCACAAGGACTTCGGCACGGTGGACTGGAGCCACCTCGTTATCTGCGTGGGCGGCGGCATGGCGGTACAGCAGGCCACGGCGCGGCTGTGGCTGCAGAAGACGGGCTGCGCCATCGTCGAGGGCTACGGGCTGTCGGAAACCTCGCCCTCCGTGTCGTGCAACCCGGTGAACAACACGCAGTTCAACGGCACCATCGGGCTGCCGCTGCCCAGCACCGAGCTGGCCTTGCTGGACGACGCCGGCAACCCGGTGCCGCCGGGGCAGCCCGGCGAAATCGCGGTGCGCGGCCCGCAGCTCATGGCCGGCTACTGGCAGCGCCCCGACGAGACCGTGCGCGCCATGACCGCCGACGGCTTCTTCCGCACCGGCGACATCGGCACCATGGACGAGCGCGGCTACTTCCGCATCGTGGACCGCAAGAAGGACATGATCCTCGTCAGCGGCTTCAACGTGTACCCGAACGAGGTCGAGGACGTGCTCACGCAGCTGCCCGGCGTGCTGGAGTGCGCCGCGGTGGGCGTGCCCGACGGCAAGGCCGGCGAGGCGGTGAAGGTGATCATCGTCAAGAAGGACCCCGCCCTCACCGAGGACCAGGTGCGCGGCTACTGCGAGGCCAACCTCACCGGCTACAAGCGGCCCAAGGTGGTGGAGTTCCGCAACGACCTGCCCAAGTCGCCCGTGGGCAAGGTGCTGCGCCGCGAGCTGCGCGATCAGCAGCAGGCCAAGGTCGATTCCTGAGGCCCTGAAAGGCCGAGGCCCCGGCGTGCCGGGGCCTCAAGAGGTCCAGAGGTGGCGTCGGCTGCGCGCTCAGTGCAGCAGCATCTTCACGCCCACCGTCACAAGCACCACCGAGATCGAGCCTTGCACCCAGCGCGTGGGCACCTTGGAGGCCACCATCGAGCCCAGCAGCACGCCGGGGATGGAGCCCAGCAGCAGGTTCACCAGCAGCGTGCCGTCGACGTTGCCGATGAACAGGTGGCCCAGGCCAGCGATGAGCGCCAGCGGGATGGCGTGCGCGAGATCGGTGCCCACGAGCTTGTGCGGCGTCAGCCGCAGCGGGTAGAGGTGGACCATCATCACCGTGCCCAGTGCGCCGGCGCCGATGGAGGTCAGCGTCACCAGCACGCCCAGCACCGCGCCGGCCACCGAGGTCAGCCAGCGCTGCAGCTTCTTGAACACCTCGGGCTGGCCGATGCGCTGGCGGCGCCCGGCCTGGTGCAGCCAGGGCTTGAGCAACATGCCCGCAGCGGTGGCCATCAGCGCCACGGCCACGGCGTTGATGATCAAGCCGTCGCTCACGCGCTGCGATCCCGACCACTGCATCCACACCAGCGTCAGCGCCGCCGCGGGCAGGCTGCCCAGCGCCAGGCGGCGCACCACCTGCCAGTCCACGCTGCCGTGGCGGTGGTGCACGGCGGTGCCGAACATCTTGGTGACGGCAGCCACCAGCAGGTCGGTACCCACGGCCGTCTGCGGCGCGATGCCGAAGAACAGCACCAGGATCGGCGTCATCAGGGCGCCGCCGCCCACGCCGGTGAGCCCCACCACGATGCCCACCAGCAGGCCCGAAATGGTTGTCGGTGCGTCGAAATTCATGCCAAAACTCCCTTCGAGCCGTTGATGACCCGTCTCTGCGCTCCGGCAGCGCGGATGGCGCCCAGTGCTGCGGCACACTCGCGGCCGCAATGAATCCCCGTATGCATGTGGCGCTGGCCTTGTCGGCCGGCGCGGAAATCGACCTGCCCGAGGCGGCAGCCCGTCATGTCCAGGTACTGCGCCTGCAGCCGGGCGCCAGCGTGACCCTGTTCGATGGCCGGGGCGGCCAGTGGCGCGCCCAGGTGCTGCAGATGGGCCGGCGCTCGGTGAGCGTGCAGGTGCTGGAGCACGAGCCGCTGGAGCGCGAGCTGCCCATGCCGGTGACGTTGGCGCTGGGCGTGCCGGCCAACGACCGCATGGACTCGCTGGTGGAAAAGGCCGCCGAGCTCGGCGTCGCCGCCATCCAGCCGCTGCTCATGGAGCGCTCGGTGCTGCGCCTGGCCGACGAGCGCGCCGCGCGCAAGGTGGCGCACTGGCAGGCCGTGGCGGTGTCCGCGTGCGAGCAGTGCGGACGCAACCGCGTGCCGGTGCTGCTGCCCATGCGCACGCTGCACGAGTGGCTGCAGCTCGATGCCGAGCCGGGCCAGCGCCTGGTGCTGAGCCTGGCGGCGGACACGCAGCCCCTGCCGCGCGCCGTGCCCTCTCCGCTGTCGCAGCCCGTGACCTTCCTCAGCGGCCCGGAAGGCGGCCTCTCCAGCGTCGAGGAGGCCACCGTGCGCGACCACGGCTTCATGCCCGTGACGCTGGGCTCGCGCGTGCTGCGCGCCGACACCGCGCCGCTGGCGGCGCTGTCCTGGCTGGGCGTGAGCGCGCTCGGCTGAACACGGGAGCCAGGGGCAGCGCTTCATCGGAGTCGCTTCAGGCGCCGGGCGCGTCGTCGCCGGGCGTTGCGGGGGCTGCGCGGCGTGCCGAGCCGGCCACCAGGTCGAACCGGAACAGCCGGCATTCGATGGGGCCGTTCCACATCGGTACGCGGCGGCTCTCCTTGAGCCGCATGAGCGAGGGCAATTTCATGTCCGGCGTGAGAACCCACGCGGTCCAGCCGGCGTAGTGGCGCTTCCAGTGCGAGGCCAGGCCGGCGAAGAAGGCCTCCGAGCTGCCGCCGCCCTCGAAGCTCTCGCGCGCCGCGGCCGGCGCCTGGCCGTGGCCCTTGGGCGCCAGGCGCTCGCCGTAGGGCGGGTTGAGCATCAGCACGCCCGCGTCGGCGGGCGCCGGGCGCTGCAGCGCATCGGCCGTCTTGAACTGGATGGCCTGCGCCACGCCGGCGCGCTCGGCGTTGCGGGTGGCGAAGTCGGTCATGCGGAAGGCGACGTCGCCGGCGTACACCTGGGTCCGCGGCGCGTGCACCGCAGCGCGCGCGGCCTGCTGCAACTCGCGCCACTGCGGCAGCAGCGCGCGGAACGGCCCCAGGCGCTCGAAGGCGAAGCGCCGCTGCAGCCCGGGCGCAACCCCGCAGGCCAGCTGCGCCGCCTCGATGGCGATGGTGCCGGCGCCGCAGCACGGGTCCAGCAGCGGCGGGTCCTCCGCGCGGCCCTGCCAGCCCGCGGCCGCCAGCATCGCCGCGGCCAGCGTCTCCTTCAGCGGCGCCTCGCCCTGCACCTCGCGCCAGCCGCGCTTGAACAGGGCCTCGCCCGAGAGGTCCACGTAGAGCATCGCCTGCTCCGGGCCCAGGTGCAGCACCAGCGGCAGATCGGGATGGCGCGTGTCCACGCTGGGACGCTCGCCGCAGTGCTCGCGCATCACGTCGCACACCGCGTCCTTGATGCGCAGGTTGGCGAAGTTGAGGCTGCGCAGCGGCGAGCGCTGCGCCGTGCTGTCCACGCGCAGCGTCTGGCGCGGCGTGATCCAGTCCTCCCAGCGCACGCGACGCGCCAGCTCGTAAAGATCGTCTTCGTCGCGGTACGGGCCCCAGGTCAGCTCCAGCAGCACGCGCTGCGCCAGGCGGCTGTGCAGGTTGAGCTGCAGGGCCGTGGACAGCGGGCCGTGCACGCGCACGCCGCCGCGCAGCGGCTCGATGTCGCGCTCGTCCAGCGCGGTGATGCGCTGCACTTCGTCGGCGAGCAGTGGCTCCACCCCGGCGGCACAAGGCAGGAAAAGAACGGTTTCGGTCACGGAATTGGTCCTGGAGCGGAGGCCCCTGGGGCAAATCGCGGACCGGCTCGGGCAGCACCCCACGCAAAGCCGGGGCTGCCAGGCGGCCCCGGACGCGCCGAAGGGCTCGGAAAGAAAAAGCTGCGGCGGCGGGTTACAGCGCCTTGCGCAGGTTGGCCGGCGCGATCTTGAGCGCCTCGCGGTACTTGGCCACCGTGCGGCGCGCCACCTGGATGCCCTGCTCTTCCAGCATCGCGCTGAGCTGGCTGTCCGACAGCGGCTTCTTGGCGTCCTCGGCGCCGATGAACTGCTTGATGAGCGCGCGCACCGCGGTGCTGGAGGCGTTGCCGCCGGCGTCGGTGTTGAGCGAAGAGCCGAAGAAGTACTTCAGCTCGAAGGTGCCGTAAGGCGTGGCCATGTACTTGGCCGTGGTCACGCGCGAGATGGTGGACTCGTGCAGCCCCAGCTCGTCGGCGATCTCGCGCAGCACCAGCGGCTTCATCGCGATCTCGCCGTGGGTGAAGAAGGCCTTCTGGCGTTCCACGATGGCGGTGGACACGCGCAGGATGGTGTCGAAGCGCTGGAGGATGTTCTTCATGAACCAGCGCGCCTCCTGCAGCCGTGCCGACAGTCCGGCGCCCGAGCCGTTGCGCTGGCCGCGGATGGCTTGGGCGTAGAGGTCGTTGATGCGCAGCTTGGGCATCACGTCCGGGTTGAGCACCACCTTCCAGCCCCGGCCGGCCTTCTGCACGATCACGTCGGGCACGACGATGTTGGCCTCGGCGCGCGTGAAGGGGCGCCCGGGCTTGGGCTCGCAGCCGCGGATGAGCGCCTGCGCCTCGCGCAGCAGGTCCTCGTCGGCATGCGTGAGCGCCATGAGGCGGCGCGTGTCGCGCCGGGCCAGCAGATCCAGGTGCTCGCGGCACACCGCGACGGCCACGGCCTGCGCCGCGCAGGGCTCCTGCGTCTGCAGCTGCAGTACCAGGCATTCCGGGAGGTCGCGCGCGCCCACGCCGGTGGGCTCCATGCTCTGCAGCCAGCGCAGCGCGCAGCGCAGCCGGCCCAGCAGGTCCTCGCGCGCCTCCTCGATCTCCTCGCCCTCGCCGGGCATGAGCTGCGCGGCGATCTCCTCCAGCGGGTCGGCCAGGTAGCCGTCGTCGTTGAGCGACTCGATGAGCACGTGCACCGCCGCGGCGTCCTCCGCCGACAGCCGCATGCCCAGCAGCTGCGTGCGCAGGTGCTCCTGCAGCGAGACGCCGCCGCTGCCGCGCTCCTGGGGCTCGAAGTCCTCGTCGCCGCCGGTGCCGGAGGACGGCGTCTCGCGGATGCCGTCGAAGTCGTCGCGCTCGGTGCCGTTTTCCCAGTCCTCGCGCTCGGTGGCGCCGAACTCGGCGCTGTCCACGCCGCTCACGTCGGTGTCGTCGCGGCCGTCGGTGTCGTCGCGCTCGGTGCTCTCGCTGCTGGTGCGCTCGGGCGCGGCGGCGCGGTCCAGGCTTTGTTCGTAGGTGGGAACACCGTCCTCGTCGGCTTCCAGGAACGGGTTCTGTTCGAGCATCTGCTCGACTTCCTGGTGCAGTTCCAGCGTCGAGAGCTGCAGCAGCCTGATCGACTGCTGCAACTGCGGCGTCAGCGCCAAGTGCTGCGACAGCCGGACTTGCAAGGACGGTTTCATGACTTCCCCAACTTCAGTTCATTCACATCCGGAAGTGCTCGCCGAGGTAGACCTTGCGCACGTCGGCGTTCTCGACGATCTCCATCGGCGTGCCTTCGGCCAGCACGCGCCCCTCACTGATGATGTAGGCGCGGTCGCAGATGCCCAGCGTCTCGCGCACGTTGTGGTCCGTGATCAGCACGCCGATGCCGCGTGCCTTGAGGAATCCGATGATTCGCTGGATCTCGATCACGGCGATCGGGTCCACGCCCGCGAAGGGCTCGTCCAGCAGGATGAAGCGCGGCTGCGTGGCCAGCGCGCGGGCGATCTCCACGCGGCGGCGCTCGCCGCCGGAGAGCGCCGGCGCCGGGCTGTGTCGCAGCTTCTCGATGCCCAGCTCCGACAGCAGCTCTTCCAGCATGGTGGAGATGGCCTGCGCCTTGAGCGGCCGGCCCTGCGCGTCGAGCTGCAGCTCCAGCACCGCGCGCACGTTCTCCTCGACCGTGAGCTTGCGGAAGATCGAGGCTTCCTGCGGCAAGTACGACAGCCCCAGCCGCGAGCGCTGGTGGATGGGGCGCTGCTGCACCTCCTGCCCGTCGATGAGGATGCGCCCCGCATCCGCCCGCACCAGGCCCACCACCATGTAGAAAGTCGTGGTCTTGCCCGCGCCGTTGGGGCCCAGCAGCCCCACCACCTCGCCCGCGCCCACGGCCAGGTGCACTTCCTTGACCACCTGGCGCGGCCCGTAGCGCTTCTGCAGGCCCTCGGCTTCGAGCCGGCTGGCCGGGGCCGGCTGCGTGTCCGGGATGGCGCTCAGGGCGGCGCTCATCAGCGCGAGGCGCCGGACGCGGCCGGCGGCGGTGGCGTGAGCACGGCGCGCACGCGGCCGCCCGAGGCGTTGTTGCCGGCCACGCTGAAGAGCTCGGCGCGGTTGTCGTAGGTGATGAGCTCGCCGGTGATCTCGTCGGCCACGCTGCTGCCGCGCAGGCGCCGCACGTGGGCGTTGCCGGTGAGCTTGAGCAGGTCGCTGCGGCTGTCGTAGTCGATGCGGTCGGCCGTGCCCTCGATGTACTCGTCCAGGCCCTCGCGCTTCTGGCGGAAGGTGGCCTGCGTCCCCGGCACGCCCAGTGCGGTGGCGGTGCGGTGGCCCTCGCCCACCTCGCGCAGCTCCATGCGCTCGGCCTTGATGCGCATGGTGCCCTGCGTCACCAGCACGTTGCCGTTGAAGACGACAACCTGCTTGAGCATGTCCACCGTGCCGGGCTTGTTGGCCTCGATCACCAGCGGCTGGCTGCGGTCGGCCTGGTCGGCCTGGACGGCGCCGCCGGCCAGGGCCAGCGCGGCGCTCATGCATAGGGTTCGGAGGCGGTATGGGCTCATAAGGGCACGAAACTTGCAGACCATTCTAGCCACAGTTCGTGCCCCGCGCGCCGCCGGCGCGCGTCCTGGTCGGGAAAGGCGCCGGCCCGGTGAATTGTCACGGCCGGCGCGCCGACGTCATCAGCCGCTCTTGCGCACCACGCCGATCAGGTATTCGGTGGTGGCCAGCGCGCGCTCGTTGGAGCCGGCCAGCGAGCCGGAGGTGAAGAAGCGGCCCTGGACGCCCATGGAGGGCACGCCGTCGATCTTGTAGGCCTCGGACAGCGCCTTGGCCTGGCGCACCTTGGTGGCCACGCCGAAGGACTTGAAGGCCTCGGTGAACTTGGCGCCGTCCACGCCGTTCTCGCTCATGAAGGCGACGATGTCGGCGTCCTTGTCCAGGCGCTTGCGCTGCTGGTGGATGGCGGCGAAGACCTTGCGGTGCATCGCCTCGACTTGCCCCATCGCCTCCAGCGCGTAGAACACGCGGGCATGCGTCTCGTGCAGCGCCGTGAAGGCCACGGGCACGCGGCGGAAGGCCACGTCGGCGGGCACCTTCTTGCTCCAGGCATCGAGCTGCGGCTCGAAGGCGTTGCAGTGCGGGCAGCCGTACCAGAAGAACTCGACCACCTCGATCTTGCCCGGCGAGGACGTGGGCACCGGGGTGCCCAGCTTCACGTAGTCCTTGCCTTCGGTGAAGCCGGCCTGGGCCTGCGCGGCGGGGGAAGCACCCAGGGCCAGCCCGGCGGCGGCCAGGGCGCAGGTGAATTCACGACGTTTCATGTGTTCCGGTTCCTCGGGTCAAAGGCCACGGCGGGGGAGGCGGCCCGCCAGGGCTCGGAAGTCTTGTCTCCGGGCGCTCAACGCTCCACGCGCACCAGGGCCGATTCGATGGTGCTGCCGCGCAGGCGGTCCTGCGTCATCTCGGCCTCTTCTTTGCGTTCGAAGGGTCCCAGCCGCACGCGGAAGACGGTCCGGCCGCTCTGCTCGCGCTCGGTGACGCGGGCCGTGTAGCCCAGCATCGCCAGCCGCGCGCGCTGCTGCTCGGCGTCTTCCACGCGCGAGAAGGCACCCACCTGCACGAAGTACGTGAACGCATCAGCCTCGGCGCGGGTGGACCGCGTCGTGGTCGAAGGCGTCGGATTTGTGACCGACGGGGGCGTGGCGCTCTCGCTGCCGGAGAGGATGGCCGCGGGGTCGCGCGTGGACTTGGCCGCGGGCGGCGTGGCCGGGACGGCCGGCGGCGGGGCCGGGCGCGTGCGCGGGGTGACGGCCTCGGGCGCCGTGGGCGGCGTGACCGGCGCCGTGGCGGTGCTGCGCGGCGGCTCGGCCGGCGGCGCGGGCAGCGGCGCCACACCGGGATCGGCGGGCACGGGCGCCGGGGCCGGGGCTTCCGCGGGCGGCGGCGGCGAGCGCTTGCCCGCCAGCGGCGCGTTGGGATCCCAGCGCTTGTTGCGCTCGGCCTCGGCCGCCTCCTGCTCGGGCGTGCGCTGCGGCACCTTGTCCACGAAGGGTACGGGCACCTTGGTCACGTACAGCGCCACGCCCAACGCCAGTCCCAGGCCGACCAGCAGCCCGATGACGATGCCTACGCCGAAGCCGCCCTTCTGGTACTTCATGGCTGCACGCTGGCCGCGGGAGCGGTTTCTTCGCCGCGCTGCATCGCCTGCGGCGCCGACACGCCCAGCAGCGCCAGCGCGTTGCGCAGCACCTGGCGCGTGGCCGACAGCAGCGCCATGCGCGCCCCGGCCAGCGCCGCGTCATCCACCAGGAAGCGCTCGGCGGCGTAGTAGCTGTGGAACGCGGCGGCGACGTCGCGCAGGTAGAAGGCGATGTCGTGCGGCGCGAGGTCGCCCGCGGCGCGTTCGAGCACCTGCGGGAACTCGGCCAGCTTCATCATCAGCGCCAGCTCGGTGGGCGCGGACAGCAGCGACAGGTCGGCGTCGGCCGGCACCTCGCGCCCGAACTGCGCCAGCACCGAGCAGATGCGCGCATGCGCGTACTGCACGTAGAAGACCGGGTTCTCGTCGCTGTGCTTGAGCGCGAGGTCCACGTCGAACACGAACTCGGTGTCGGCCTTGCGGCTGATGAGGAAGAAGCGCACCGCGTCGCGGCTGGTCCAGTCGATGAGGTCGCGCAGCGTGACGTAGCTGCCGGCGCGCTTGGAGATCTTGACCTCCTGGCCGCCCTTCATGACCGTGACCATCTTGTGCAGCACGTAGTCCGGGTAGCCCTGCGGGATGCCGACATTGGCCGCCTGCAGCCCGGCGCGCACGCGCGCGATGGTGCCGTGGTGGTCGCTGCCCTGGATGTTCACGACCTTCGTGTAGCCGCGCTCCCACTTGTTGATGTGATAGGCGACGTCGGGCACGAAGTAGGTGAAGGTGCCGTCGGACTTGCGCATCACGCGGTCCTTGTCGTCACCGTAGTCGGTGGAGCGCAGCCACAGCGCGCCGCCTTCCTCGAAGGTCTTGCCGGCGTCGACGAGCTTCTGCACCGTGGCCTGCACGCGACCGTC
Organism: Azohydromonas australica DSM 1124; assembly: GCF_000430725.1. Classification (GTDB taxonomy): domain Bacteria; phylum Pseudomonadota; class Gammaproteobacteria; order Burkholderiales; family Burkholderiaceae_C; genus Azohydromonas; species Azohydromonas australica. The sequence goes on along the minus strand of NZ_KE387213.1, from coordinate 183,712 downwards.
GCCGTAGAGGCTGGACTCCAGGAAGTAGTTGTCGAAGCGCACGCCGAAGGCCTGGAGATCCAGGTCCTGCTCGTGGCGCAGGTAGGCCACGGCGAACTGGCGGATGCTGTCGATGTCTTCGGGCTGCCCCGAGGCGGTGAACTCGCGGTCGTCGGCCTTGACGGTCTTGCCGGCCTTGAAGTCGGCGGCGATGTCGGCGATGTAGTCGCCGTTGTAGGCCGACTCCGGCCACTCGGCGTCGCCGGGCTGCAGGCCCTTGAGGCGCGCCTGCGTTGAGGCGGCCAGGGTGCCGATCTGCACGCCGGCGTCGTTGTAATAGAACTCGCGCGTGACGTTCCAGCCCTGCGACTCGAACAGGTTGCAGATCGAGTCGCCCAGCGCGGCCTGGCGGCCGTGGCCCACGTGCAGCGGGCCAGTGGGGTTGGCGGAGACGAACTCCACCATCAGGCGCTGGCCGTTGTCTGCCTTGCGGCCGAAGGCATCGCCGCCGGCGCGGATCTCGGCCACCACCTGCTGCTTGGCCGCCGGGGCCAGTCGCAGGTTGATGAAGCCGGGGCCGGCGATTTCCACCGACTGCACCCAGCGCTGCACGGCCGGCTGCGCCTGCAGCGCCTGTACCAGCTGCTGCGCGAGCTCGCGCGGGTTCTTCTTGAGCAACTTGGCCAGCGCCATGGCGGCGGTGACGGCGAGGTCGCCGTGCGAGGCCTGCTTGGGCGACTCGAAGCTGAATTGCGCGCTTGCTTCGGCGCCGATGTCTGCGACGGCTGCGCGCAGCGCGGCGAGCAGCTCCTGCTTGGCTTGGATCATCGGTAGATTCTACGAGGCGGGGTTCGGGGCATCCCTGATGCGCGCCACAATGGTCCGCATGCCTGCCGATGCTGCCGCATCCGTTCCCGCTGCCCCGCTGCCACGCGCCATCGGCAAGTACCGGGTGCTGTCGCGGCTGGGCGAAGGCGCCACCAGCGAGGTGTTCCTGGCGCGCGACGACTTCCTGGGCCGCGAAGTGGCGATCAAGCGCGCGCACCCGGTCGCCGCGCTGGGCGGCGACATCACCATGCCGCAGCTGCAGGCGCGCTACTTCGCCGCCGAGGCGGCGCTGGTGGGCAAGCTGCAGCATCCCAACGTGGTGCAGATCCTGGACGCGGTGCCCGACGCCAAGGCGCCGTACCTGGTGATGGAGTACGTGCCCGGCACCACGCTGCGCCACTTCTGCCGCCCCGACCGGCTGCTGCCGCTGGAGCAGATCGTGGAGATCGGCTTCAAGTGCGCGATGGCGCTGGGCTACGTGCACCGCCAGGGGCTGATCCACCGCGACGTGAAGCCGGCCAACGTGCTGGCGTTGCTGCAGCGCGAGCAGGTGGTGGACATCAAGATCAGCGACTTCGGCAGCGTGCTGCAGCTGGAGTCGGACCGCACGCAGGTGTTCCGCGTCGGTTCGCTGTCGTACATGTCGCCCGAGCAGCTCGACGGCGCCGCGCTGGACGCGCGCTCGGACATGTACTCGCTGGGCGCGGTGCTCTACCACCTCGTCAGCGGGCGCGCGCCCTTCGACGCGCCCACGCAGGCGGCGCTGATGGGCCAGATCTACACCGCCGCACCGCCACCGCTGGCCAGCCTGCGCGAGGGCGTGCCCGAGGCGCTGGAGGCGCTGGTGCACGCCGCGCTGGCCAAGCGGGCGCAGGAGCGCCCGGCCACCTGGGAGGACTTCGCGCAGCGCCTGGCGGAGCTGGTGTCGCGGCGGCTCATCCCGATGGGACGGCTGCAGGCCCCGCTGGACTCCGAGCGTTTCGGCCTGCTGCGCACGCTGGAGTTCTTCGGCGAGTTCGACGACGTGGCGCTGTGGGAGGTGGTGCACCGCGCGCGCTGGCAGCGCTTCCCCGTGGGGCACGCGCTCTACCGCAAGGGGGAGCAGGGCACGAGCTTCCACATCCTGGCGCAGGGCGAGGTGGAGGTGCGGCGCGACGGCGAGATCACGGCGCGGCTGGGCGCCGGCACCTCGGTGGGCGAGATGGCCTACCTCGCGCCCAGCCCCGAGCTGCGCACCTACAGCAGCGACGTGCTGGTGGCGCAGCCCTGCATCACCGTGAGCTTCACGCCCGAGACGCTGCCGCAGCTCAGCGCCTCCACGCGGCAGCTCTTCGACGCCGCCTTCATCCGCGTGCTGGTGCGGCGGCTGCACGCCGCACACGAGGCGCTGGCGCACCCGCGGCGCATCGTCTGACGCGCGCCAAGCGGCTGCGGGCTTGTGCCCATTGGTGGCAGTGCAAGCGCTTTGCTTCAATGCCTTGCGGCCTGTCGCCGCGCATCCAGAGGAAGGAGAGCTTCATGACCAAAGCCGCTCTTGCAGCGCTGTTGTGTGCCTGTGCCTTCGCCGCCCAGGCGGCCGACCCGGCCCCGGCCGCGCCGGCCGACAAGCCCGCCGCCAAGGCCCCCACGGCCCAGCAGAGCAAGATGAAGTCGTGCAACACGCAGGCCGAGGGCAAGAAGGGCGACGACCGCAAGGCCTTCATGAAGGAATGCCTGTCGGCCAAGGGCAGTGACGCCACGTCCACGGCCGCCACGCCGCAGCAAAGCCGGATGAAGGAATGCAACACGCAGGCCGACGGCAAGAAGGGCGACGACCGCAAGGCCTTCATGAAGGAGTGCCTGGCCAAGAAGGCCTGAAGCCGCCGCGCGCGGATTTCGTCCCGCCAAAGCCCGGCCCGGCCGGGCTTTTTGCTGCCCGGGCGCAGCGTTCTCAGCCCACGGCCGATTGCCAGTACAGCGGGTCGCCCCAGCTGTGCTTGAGAAAGTCGATCCACAGCCGCACCCGCAGCGGCAGGTGACGGCGCTGCGGGAACACGGCGTAGATGCCGTTGGGCGGGGCGGCGAAGTCGTCGAGCACGCTGCGCAGCGTGCCGCGCGCCAGCTCCGCCTCCACCTCCCAGGTGCTGCGCCAAGCCAGGCCCAGGCCGGCCAGGCACCACGCGTGCAGCACCTGGCCGTCGCTGCAGTCGAGCCGGCCGCTGGGGCGCAGGTGCTGCAGCTGCCCGTCCACCATGAAGGCCCAGCCGCGCGTCTGGCTGGCTTCGGAGCTCAGCGTCAGGCACTCGTGGCGCTGCAGCTCGCCGGGGTGCTGCGGCACGCCCGCGCGCTGCAGGTAGGCGGGCGAGGCCACGCAGCGGCGGCGGTTGTCGGCCAGCCGCACGCTCACCAGGCTGGAATCGGGCAGGTCGCCCACGCGCACCGCGCAGTCGAAGCCCTCGTTGACGATGTCCACCACCCGGTCGCTGAGGTTGAGCGAGAGGCTGACCTCCGGGTGCTGCGCCAGGAAGCGCGGCACCAGCGGCGCGACGTGGCGGCGCCCGAAGCCCGCCGGCGCGGTGATGCGCAGGTGGCCGCTGGCCTTGACGCCCCCGGCGCTGACGCTGGCCTCGGCGTTGGCCAGGTCGGCCAGCACGCGCTGCGCGTCCTCCAGGAAGGCGCTGCCCTCGTGCGTGAGCGTGATGCGCCGCGTGGTGCGCAGCAGCAACTTCACGCCCAGGCGCTCCTCCAGCGCATCGATGCGGCGCCCGATCACGGCCGGCGCCACCCCTTCGGCTTGCGCCGCGGCGGTGAGGCTGCCCTTGGCGGCGACGGCAACGAACGATTCGATCTGCTTGAGGCGGTCCATGCCGCAAGCGTAGTGCACGCCAACGCATCAATGGACACGTATTGACCGCTGATCACTGACCAAATCGAGCGTTATCGCAAGGGACAGGCCAGTGGCTTCGGTTCATTTTTACTTGGAAGTCACTAATCTTTAGCAATTGACGTTCTTAATGTGTGCACAGCGATGGAATAAATTCCCGCTTATGGATGCCCCTCTCACGCCGCGCGCGGTGCTCTTCGACGCCTACGGCACGCTGTTCGATGTCTACAGCGTGTCGTTGCTGGCCGAGCAGCTCTATCCGCGCCGTGGCGAGGCGCTGGCGCAGCTGTGGCGGGACAAGCAGATCGAGTACACGCGGCTGCTGACCATGAGCGGGCGCTACCAACCCTTCTGGGACCTCACCCGCGCCGGGCTGCGCTTCGCGGCGCAGCGCCTGGGCCTGCCGCTGCCGGCGGCGGACGAGGAGCGGCTGATGAACCAGTACCGGCACCTGAGCGCCTTCCCGGAGAACCTGGAGGTGCTGCAGGCGCTGAGGGCGCGCGGCATCCGCGCCGGCATCCTGAGCAACGGCGACCCGGAAATGCTGGGGGTGGCCGTGCGCAGCGCGGGCTTTGCCGAGCTGATCGACCCACTGCTGTCGGTGCACGCCGTGCGCCGCTTCAAGACCGATCCGGCTGCCTACGCGCTGGGCCCGCAGGCCCTGCAGTTGCCCGCGCGCCAGATCCTTTTCGTTTCCAGCAACGGCTGGGACGCCATCGGCGCCACCTGGTACGGCTACACCACGCTGTGGGTGAACCGCTCCGGGGGTCCGCTGGACCCGCTGGACACCGAGCCCACGCGTCGCGGCAGCAGCTTGCGCGACGTGCTGGGCTTCTTTCCCGACTGACCTTTCTTTGAACGCGAGCCCGAACATGACTGCACGCACCACCGTCCATCGCCTCCAGGTTGCCACCGAGCTTTACCGCTTCGTCGAGGACCAGGTCCTGCCGGGCACCGGCATCGACAGCGCGCGCTTCTGGGCCGGCTTCGACGCCATCGTGGCCGACCTGGCGCCGCGCAACGCCGCGCTGCTGGCCGAGCGCGACCGCCTGCAGACCGAGCTCGACAACTGGCACCGCGCCAATCCCGGCCCGATCACGGACATGGCGGCCTACCGCGGCTTCCTGGAGTCCATCGGCTACCTGCTGCCGCAGCCGCAGGGCGCCAAGGCCACGACCTCCAACGTGGACGCCGAGCTGGCGCTGCAGGCCGGCCCGCAGCTGGTGGTGCCCATCCTCAACGCCCGCTACGCCCTGAATGCCGCCAACGCGCGCTGGGGCTCGCTGTACGACGCCCTGTACGGCACGGACGCGCTGCCCGAGACCGACGGCGCCGAGAAGGGCCAGGGCTACAACCCGGTGCGCGGCCAGCGCGTGATCGAGTTCGCGCGCAATTTCCTGGACCAGGCCGCCCCGCTGGCGCAGGGCTCGCACCGCGACGCCACGGCCTACCGCGTCGAGGGCGGCCAGCTCGCCGTCACGCTCAAGGACGGCACCCGCGCCGCGCTGGCCGATCCGGCGCAGCTGGTGGGCTGGCAGGGCGAGGCCGGTGAGCCTTCGTCGGTGCTGCTGGTGCACAACGGGCTGCACGTGGACATCCGCATCGACCGCGGCACCACCATCGGCGCCTCCGACGCCGCCGGCGTGAGCGACGTGGTGGTGGAAGCCGCGCTGTCCACCATCCTGGACCTGGAAGACTCCGTCGCCGCGGTGGACGCCGCCGACAAGACGCTGGCCTACGCCAACTGGCTGGGCATCCTCAAGGGCACGCTCACCGAGCAGGTCTCCAAGGGCGGCAAGACTTTTACTCGCGGCCTGAACGCCGACCGCATCTACAACGGGCCCAACGGCGAAGTGCGGCTGCACGGCCGCTCGCTGATGTTCCTGCGCAACGTCGGCCACCTGATGACCAACCCGGCCATCCTGTGGGGCGACGAGGGCCGCGAGATCCCCGAAGGGATCATGGACGCCGTCATCACCACCACCATCGCGCTGCACGACCTGCAGGGCCACGGTGCCAACGGCCTGCGCAACTCGCGCACGGGCTCGGTCTACATCGTGAAGCCCAAGATGCACGGCCCGGCGGAAGTGGGCTTCGCCGATGAGCTGTTCGGCCGCGTCGAGGAACTGCTGGGCCTGCCCAAGCACACGGTGAAGCTGGGCATCATGGACGAGGAGCGCCGCACCAGCGTCAACCTGCAGGCCTGCATCGCCGCGGCCGCCGCGCGTGTGGCCTTCATCAACACCGGCTTCCTGGACCGCACCGGCGACGAGATGCACAGCGCCATGCAGGCCGGCCCGATGCTGCGCAAGGGCGACATGAAGACCAGCGCCTGGATCCAGGCCTACGAGCGCAACAACGTGCTGGTGGGCCTGTCCTGCGGGCTGCGCGGCCGCGCCCAGATCGGCAAGGGCATGTGGGCCATGCCCGACTTGATGGCCGCGATGCTGGAGCAGAAGATCGCGCACCCGAAGTCCGGCGCCAACACCGCCTGGGTGCCCTCGCCCACCGCCGCCACGCTGCACGCACTGCACTACCACCAGGTCAGCGTGGCCCAGGTGCAGCAGGAGCTGGAGAAGATCGACGCCGCCGCCGAGCGCGACACGCTGCTCACCGGGCTGCTGACCATCCCCGTGGTGGCCGAGGCCAAGTGGAGCGCCGCCGAGGTGCAGCAGGAGCTGGACAACAACTGCCAGGGCATCCTGGGCTACGTGGTGCGCTGGGTGGACGCCGGCGTGGGCTGCTCCAAGGTGCCCGACATCCACAACGTCGGCCTGATGGAAGACCGCGCCACGCTGCGCATCTCCAGCCAGCACATCGCCAACTGGCTGCACCACGGCGTGACGAACCAGGAGCAGGTGATGCAGACGCTGCAGCGCATGGCGCGCGTGGTGGACGAGCAGAACGCGGGCGACCCGTCCTACAAGCCCATGGCCGGCAACTTCGACACCAGCGCCGCCTTCAAGGCCGCGTGCGACCTGGTCTTCAAGGGCCTGGAGCAGCCCAGCGGCTATACCGAGCCGCTGCTGCACGCCTGGCGCCTGAAGGTCAAGGCCGGCACGGCCTGATCGGGGCCCGGCACCGGGGCTGCGCCGCCCGCCGTGGCGGCGCAGGGACCCCGGCGGCACCCGCGTGCCGCCGGGCCCGGAAATGCAGGAAATGCAAAGAGGCCGCGACAGCGGCCTCTTTCGTTGATGGGGGTGCCTGGAGGCGCCTTCAGCGCGGGTCGCCGCCCGCGTCCGGGGCGCGGCGCCAGCACTGCACCAGCCACCACAGGGCGCTGACCACCACGTAGGCGGCCAGCCCGGTGAGGGTGGCCATCAGTGCCAGGCCCAGCAGCAGCGGCTTGCCCACGCCCTGCAGGCGCTGCCACAGCGCGCGCCACCAGGGCTGTTCCGGCGCCGGCGCCTCGGCGCGGGCCGCGGCGGAAGTGGCCAGCACCGGCGGCGCGTCCGGGTCAGGCTCGCCCAGCACCGTGGCGCCCAGGCGCCAGGCGGCGTAGTACAGCGGCGCCACCGTCACCGGGTTGGTGACGAAGGTGCTGACCACCGCCGCGGGCAGGTTGGCGCGCAGCAGCACCGCGGCGGCGGCCGACAGCGGCATCTGCGCGATGGGGATGAGCAGCCCGAAGAACATGCCGATGGCCAGGCCCAGCGCGATGGCGTGGCGGTTCACGGTCCAGAGCCCGGGATGCGCGATGGAGGGGCCGAGCCAGCGCAGCCATCGCTGCCGCCCCAGCGTCTCCGGCGTGGGCCTGAAGCGGCCGAGGCAGGTGGCGGCCTTGAAGGCAAAGCGGTCGACGGGCAGGCGCATGGCTTGCAGCATGGCACCAAGCGTCGCAGGGTGCTGCCCTGTTCAGCGCCCCGCGACAGGGGGAAAGCAGGGGTTGCGCCGCGCCGTCAAGGGCTCACGCGCTGAGCCTGCCGGCGTGCCGCGGTTCGAGGGCGCCTTCGCAGGCTGCGCAGTACCGCGCCCAGGGCGTCAGCCGCAGCCGCCGGGCGGCGGGTTGACCCGGGTCAAGCACGGGCCCTGCCTAGAATCCCGGCCACCATGGAGAACATCAACCAAGCCTGTGAGGTGCTGGTCGTGGGCGCCGGGCCGGCCGGCAGCGCGTGCGCGCAGATGCTGGCGCGCGCCGGCCTGGACGTGCTGCTGGTGGACGAGCAGGCGTTCCCGCGCGAGAAGATCTGCGGCGACGGCCTGATCCCGGACGCACTGGCGGCGCTGCGGCGCCTGAACGTGTTCGAGGAGGTGATGGCGCAGGCGCAACGCGTCTCGCACGTGGCTTGCATCGGCCCGCGCGGCGGCCGCGTGGACGTGCCCGGCACGATGGCGGTGCTGCCGCGGCGCGAGCTGGACATGATCCTGTGCACGGCGGCGCGGCGCGCCGGCGTGCGCTGGCTGGCGCCGGCACGCTTCGAGGCGCCGCTGGTCGAGGGCGAGCGGGTGGTGGGCGCGCGGCTGCGCGTGGACGGGCAGCCGCTGGAGGTGTCGGCGCGCTGGGTGGTGCTGGCCACCGGGGCGAAGCCGCAGGCCCTCATCGCCGCCGGGCTGTGCGAGCGCCACACGCCCAGCGGCGTGGCGCTGCGGGCCCATGTGCGCCACGAGGGCTTGGCGCAGCGGCTGCATGCGCTGGAAGTGGTGTGGCACCGCAAGCTGCGCGGCGGCTACGGCTGGATCTTTCCGGGACCGGGAGGCGTGTTCAACATCGGCGCCGGGCTGCTGGGCAGCCACCAGGCCGACGCGCAGGGCCATGGCCACATGCAGCCCGTGAACCTGCGCCAGCTGTTCGCGGACTTCACCGAGGTCTATGCCCCGGCGCGCGAGCTGATGGCCGAGGGCGAGATGGTGGGCGAGCTCAAGGGCGCGCCGCTGCGCTGCTCGCTCACCGGCGCGCGCTGGTCGCGCTCCGGAATGCTGGTGTGCGGCGAGGCCGCGGGCAGCACTTATGCCTTCACCGGCGAGGGCATCGGCAAGGCCATGGAGACGGGCCTGCTGGCGGCGCAGGCGCTGCAGGCAGCGCGTCCGGAGTCGCTGTCCGATGCGCAGGTGCGCGCGCGCTACGAGGAGTCGATGCAGGCACTGCGCACGCGCTTCTCCCTCTACGAGAAGGCCAACCGGATCAACGACCATCCCTGGCTGGCCGACTTGGTGATCTGGCGCGCGCGGCAGAGCCCGTCGATCCTGCGGCGTCTGAGCGGCGTGCTGGACGAGCGCAGCAACCCCGGCCACCTGCTGACCGTGCGCGGGCTGATGAAGCTGCTCGTGCCCGGGCAGTAAGGGGCGGTCCGAGGATCCAAGACCGCGGCCGGTGGCGGGCCTCCCGCCGCGGGCCGCGCCCACGGCCTCCTGCACAATTCCCGCCATGTGCCAACTCCTGGGCATGAATGCCAACACGCCGACCGACGTGATGTTCAGCTTCACGGGGCTGGCCACCCGTGCGCACGAGCACAAGGACGGCTTTGGCATCGCCTTCTTCGAGGACCGCGGCGTGCGGCTGTTCGTGGACCACTACGGCGCGCGCCAGTCGCCGGTGGCCGAGCTGCTGCAGCGCTGCCCGATCCGCAGCCAGAACGTCATCGCCCACATCCGCAAAGCCACGCACGGGCGCACCGCGCTGGAGAACACGCATCCGTTCATGCGTGAGCTCTGGGGCCGCTACTGGGTGTTCGCCCACAACGGCGACCTCAAGACGTTCGAGCCGCGGCTGCACGGCGCTTTCCGGCCCGTGGGCGACACCGACAGCGAGCGCGCCTTCTGCTGGCTGATGCAGGAGCTGGCCAAGGCGCATGCCAGCGTGCCGGCGCTGCCCGAGCTCACGCGCACGCTGGGGGAGCTGGTGCCGCAGCTCAATGCGCGGGGCAGCTTCAACTTCCTGCTCTCCAACGGCCAGGCGCTGTGGGCGCACGGCTCCACGCGGCTGTTCTGGCTGCAGCGCCGCCACCCCTTCCGTCCCGCGCGGTTGCGCGACGAGGACCTGACGGTGGACTTCTCCCAGCTCACCACGCCGCAGGACCGCGTGGCCGTGATCGCCACCGAGCCGCTTACCGCAGACGAGGAGTGGACGCCCTTCGCGCCCGGCGAGCTGCGGCTGTTCATCGACGGCGCGCCGGCCTGAGGCCGGCCGCACCGCCACAGCCTCAGTCGCCGGCGCCCTGGAGCTGCTCCAGCACGCGCCGCGCCGTCTCCAGCAGCCGGTCCGGCTGCACGCCGGCGGGCTCGGCCACGCGCTGCACCGTTTCCTTCAGGCGGTCGGGGTCGTGCATCAGGCTGTGCGCCACGGCCGACAGTGCCAGCACCAGCGGGCGCTGCAGCCCTGAGGGCAGAGCCGCGCCGCCCTGCACGGCGATGTGGTGGCGCACGCAGGCCACGGCCGAGCCGGCCAGGCCCCAGCTCTCGCACAGGGCCGCGCCCAGCGCGTCGTGGCTTACGCCGAAGCGCTGGCGCTCCAGCCGGGTCAGCGCCACGTCGTCGTTGCCGGCGTCCTTGAGCATGATCCGGTAGTGCGCGCAGTCGTGGCGGAAGAGCACCGCCTTTCCGCACTCCTCGAACAGACCGGCGGAATGCGCGGCCCAGCCGTCGGTGCTGCTCAAGCGCTGCGCCATGCGGCCCATCAGCAGCCCGCGCTTGACGGCGCACTGCCACAGCGGCTCCAGCTCCAGCGCTGGCGGGAAGACGGCGCGCAGCCCGAACTCGAAGGTGATGGCCGCCACCTCGCGCAGGCCGAGGTACGTCAAGGCCTGGTGCACCGTCTGCACGCGGCCGCGCAGTCCGTAGAGCGAGGAGTTGACGGCACGCAGCACGGCTGCAGCCAGCGCCATGTCGGTCTCGATGAGCGCGGAAACGGCCTGCAGGCCGGTGTCTTCACGCGACAGCAGCGGCGTGAGCTGCGCCAGCGCGTGGGGTTGGGTCGGAATGTCGACGTCGAGGCGACGTAGTTCAGGATCGACGGGCATGGCACAGCCTGCGGTGCGGGGGGCAAACACGGCGATGGTACGCGGCAGGCGCATGCAGACGCTTACGCATCACAGCCGTAATGCATCAAAGCTGGTCTTCAGGATCAACGCGCTCACCACAGTGATGAAAATTGCACGCACGAAGCCGGCGCCGTGACGCAGCGCCAGCCGTGTGCCCAGCAGGCTGCCGCCCACGTTGGCCGCGGCCAGCACCGGGGCGATGTGCCACCACACGTGCCCCTTGGGCGCGAACAGCGCCAGCGCCGCGATGTTGGTGGCCAGATTCAGCAGCTTGGCGCTGGCCGAGGCGTGCAGGAAGTCGTAGCCCAGCACGCGCACGAACAGGAACACGAAGAAGCTGCCCGTACCCGGACCGAAGAAGCCGTCGTAGAAGCCCACTGTGGCGCCCACCACGGCGGCGGCCAGCGCCTCGTGGCGGCCGACGAAGCGCGGACAGTGGGTGCGGCCCAGGTCCTTGCGCGCCAGCGTGTAGACGAGCACCGCCAGCAGCAGCAGCGGCAGGGCGCGCTTGAGCCCCGAGGGACTGACCAGCGTGACGGCCCAGGCGCCCAGGAAAGCGGACACGAGCGCCGCCACCACTGCCGGCCAGAGCGTGCGCCAGTTCAGTTGCACGCGGCGCGCGTACTGCGTGCAGGCCCAGGCCGTGCCCCAGACCGAGGCGCTCTTGTTGGTGCCCAGCAGCGTGGCCGGCACGGCTTGGGGGTAGACCGCGAACAGCGCCGGCGTGAGCACCAGCCCGCCGCCCCCAACGATGGCATCAATGAAACCCGCCAGGGCCGAAGCCAGGGCAACGAGCAGCAACTCGGACATGAACAGCAAAAAACGGAGATGCAGGACGAAAAAAAAGCGCCGGTCAAACCGGCGCCCTTGAATTGTGACAGCGGGCCGCTATGGGGGCGGCGCTTCGCTCACTTCTTTGAATCGTTCTGAACAGTCTCCTCGGCCTCCGTCCAGACAACACCTGCCGAGGAGGCGGCGTTGCTGCGAGTCCGCGCAATGTAAGCAGTTGCGTTGACCTCGACATCGGTATTTACCCGGTTGAGTGTGTCCGACGGTGTCTCGCGCAGTATCCAGTGCGCGGCACGCTCGGCGATCATGAGCGTGGGCGAGTTGGTGTTGCCGCTGGTGATGGTGGGCATCACGCTGGCGTCGGCCACGCGCAGGCCGCGCACGCCGCGCAGCCGCAGCCGGGCGTCAACCACCGCCTGCTCGTCGTCCGCGCGCCCCATGCGACAGGTGCCCACGGGATGGAAGATGGTGGTGCCGATGTCGCCGGCCAGCCGCGCAAGCTCCTCGTCGCTCTGGAACTGCGGGCCGGGCCTGAATTCCTGCGGCTGGTACGGCGCCAGTGCGGGCATGGCGACGATGCGCCGCGTCAGGCGCAGCGACTGCGCGGCGACGTGCCGGTCCTGCTCGGTGCTGAGGTAGTTGGCACGGATGGAAGGCGGCTGCGCCGGATCGGGCGAAACTATCTGTATCTGCCCGCGCGAGCTGGGGTTGAGGTTGCAGACGCTGGCGGTGAAGGCGTCGAAGGCATGCAGCGGCTCCCCGAAGGCATCCAGTGACAGCGGCTGCACGTGGTACTGCAGATCAGGCCAGGCGCGCGAGGGATCCGAACGGGTGAAGGCGCCGAGCTGCGAGGGCGCCATGCTCATGGGACCGCTGCGCTTGAGCAGGTACTCCAGACCAATGCGCGCCTTGCCCGTGAGCGAGCTCGCCAACGTGTTGAGCGTGCGCACGCCGCGGACCTTGAACACGGCACGGATCTGGAGATGGTCCTGCAGGTTCGCGCCCACGCCGGGCAACTCGTGACGCAATGCAATGCCCAGACGCTGCAGCAGCGGCGCCGGCCCAATGCCCGAGTGCTGCAGCAACGCCGGCGTGCCCACGGCGCCGCTGGCGAGCACCACCTCGCGGGCGGCCCGTACCTGCACTGGCGCACCGCCTCCCAGCCGCATCTCGATGCCCGTGGTCCGCTGCACGCCATCGCAGTCGCGCTCCAGCAGCACGCGCGTGACGGTGGCGCCGGTCTGCACTGTCAGGTTGGCCCGAGAGCGCGCCGGCCGCAGGAAGGCCTTGGCGGCGTTCCAGCGCACGCCGCTGCGCTGGTTGACTTCGAAGTAGCCCACGCCCTCGTTGTTGCCGCGGTTGAAGTCCTCGCTGGCCGGGATGCCCGCCTGCTGCGCCGCCTGTGCGAAGGCGTCCAGGATCTCCCAGCGCAGACGCTGGCGCTCCACGCGCCACTCGCCGCCGAGCCGCGTGCCGCTGGGGTCGAAGCCCGGCGCGGCATGCATCTCGTCAGCACCGCGCCAGTGATCTTCGTGGCGCAGGAAGAAGGGCAGGCACTGCGGCCAGTTCCAGGCCTCGTCGCCGCAGATCTCCGCCCACTGTGCGTAGTCGCGCGACTGGCCGCGCATGTAGATCATGCCGTTGATGCTGGAGCAGCCGCCCAGCACCTTGCCGCGCGGGTAGCGCAGTCGCCGCCCGTTGAGACCGGGATCGGCGTCGGTGTGGTAGAGCCAGTCGGTGCGCGGGTTGCCTATGCAGTAGAGATAGCCGACCGGGATGTGGATCCACAGGTAGTCGTCGCGCCCGCCCGCCTCGACCAGCAGCACGCGGTGTCTGGAGTCGGCGCTGAGCCGGTTGGCCAGCAGGCAGCCGGCGGTGCCAGCGCCCACGACGATGTAGTCATAGGTTGTGCTCGTCTCGGTGTTCATGGCGGGTCTTCGTGTCTTGCGGACACCGGTGGAAGGCCGCGTGGCGGCCAAGCCAAGGCATGCTAGGGCGATGCCCAAGAGAGACACCACCGTGCTTTACAGCAGAAGGCGCAAGGGCATGGCGCCGGCCCGGTGGAAGCGTCGCGAGTCTTGCACCGGCCGTCGTGTACAGCGCGCCTCACGGTACCGCTACAGAGCAAAAAAGCATCGACGGCTGTTGTGTTTCCAGCTCGGGGAACCGGACTACCAGGGTTGTGCCCGGGTTTGCTACGGGTTTGTCCTCAATCGGCAATACAACATTTAACTTCCCTGCTGCGTGTGGCACGGAAAGATTCCTTGATAATGGTTCGCCTGTGTCTGGATGCGGCGCCTTCGGTTGAGTGGTTCACGATGGGTTGAAGCTCCACATGGTATTGAGTGAGTGAGATTGGAAAGGGGCTTCCCCATGGGAAATAAGCTGTATGTGGGCAATCTGGCCTACAGCGTCCGTGATGATTCTTTGCACGAGGCGTTCTCTCAGTTCGGTTCTGTGACCTCTGCAAAGGTCATGATGGACCGTGAAACCGGCCGCTCGAAGGGCTTCGGCTTTGTCGAGATGGGCTCGGATGCCGAGGCCCAAGCGGCCATCAACGGCATGAACGGGCAGGCCCTTGAAGGGCGTGCCATCGTGGTCAACGAAGCCCGTCCGCGTGAAGAGCGCCCGGGTGGTGGCTACGGCGGCGGCGGCGGTGGCCGCGGCGGCTACGGCGGCGGCAGTAGTGGCGGCGGCTACGGTGGTGGCGGCGGTGGCTACGGCGGCGGCGGCGGTGGCCGTGGTGGTTACGGCGGCGGTGGCGGCGGCGGTGGTCGCAGCCCCTACGGCGGCGGTGGCGGCGGTGGCCGCGGTGGCTACGGTGGCGGCGGCGGTGGTCGTGGCGGCTACGGTGGCGGCGGCAGCAGCAGTTACTGACGCATCGATTGAGATTCCGGCCCTCACGGGCCGGCCTCCAAGGGCGCTGGCATAAACCAGCGCCTTTCGTTTTTCTGGGGTTTTCTAGGCCGATTGCGTGTGATCAACGCCATGGCGGGCCGTGCTCGCACTGGATTTCCGGCAATCGAGTTTTGGAACCCTGAACTCAGCGACCACGCCGCGGCTTGCGCGGCCGGCCTGAAAAAATACGGTCGAACAGCGCGTTCGGCAGCAGGCGCAACAGCCGCGCCACCACGGCCATCGGCCACGGGATGACGCGATAGCTGTCGCCGCGCTCGATCGCCCGCCACGCACTGCGCGCGAAGGCCTCGGGCGTCATGAGGAACGGCATTGGATAGGGATTGCCCCGCGTCAGCGGCGTGTCCACGTAGCCAGGACTGAGCGTGAGCACACGCACGCCGAAGGAACGGCACTCCCCACGCAGGCTCTCACAGTAGGCCAGCACCGCAGCCTTGCTTGCACAGTAGGCGCCATGACCTGGCAGCCCACGGATGGCCGCCACGCTGCCGATGCCCACCAGCGTGCCCGCGCGCCGCTCGCGCATGAGCGCCAGGAACGGGTGAAAGCTCGCGGCCATGCCCAGCACGTTGGTCTCCAGCGTCTCCCGGAGCACCTGCAGATCCTCGAAATCGGCGCTGTCGATGCCCACGCTGATGCCCGCGTTGGCGATCACCACGTCCGGCAACCCATGCTCGGCAATGCACTCGCGGCCCACCGCCGCCATCGCCTGCGGATCGCGCACGTCGGCGGCGTAGACGGCAATGTGCTGTGCCGCCGGCTGCTGTTGCACCCAGGCCAGCAGCGCCTCCTTGCGCCGTGCCACCAGCACCACGCGCCAGCCCTGGGCCAGCGCATGTGAAGCCAGCGCCTGCCCGATGCCGCTGGAACCGCCGGTGATGAAGACGAGGCGACTCAACGGCGTCGGGCCGGCGGATCCAGCCGCGCCTTGATCGGACCCTGCAGCTGCGCCACGCGGCTGCGATGGTCATAGTCGATGCCCGCAGCCCGGATGTCGTTGCGGCCCTGCAGCACCTGCACCGGCTGGTCGGAGTAGACGCGCTCGGTCTCGGTGAAGAGCTGCAGCGCCTCGCCGCGGAACTCGACCGGCTCGCGCCCGTCGGTCGTCTCGTGCACCACCTGCGCGCTGCCGAGCAGCTGAACGTGCGTGCCCTTGCCGTCGCTGAGCGCACGGCGCGCTGTGGCGTTGGTGACGCTGCCGTCCTCGCCCAGCGCACGGATGCGCACGTTGTCGATCTCGAAGGTGTCGGTGTCCGGGTAGTGGCGCAGCTGCGCGCCCTCGATCTGCACCCGCAGCGCCCCCGTGGGCGCGAAGCGCTGCGTGGTGAAGCCGTTCATCGTGTAGTCGGGCACGTGGCTCACCGGCCGCTCGGTGTCCGTGCCGGGCGCGCTGGGTGTGTTCTTCACCAGCCACCAGGTGGCCAGCGCCAGCAGCGCCATCATCAACAGCGGCAGGTAACCCAGCGCCCACTCGCGCACGCGCAGCCCCCAGGGCATCTGCACGGGGACGCGGCGCGGAGGCGGCGGAGGCAGGGTGTCGTCGTCCAGGGCCAGCACGGTGGGCGGTCTCTCAGCGGGCGTCCAGCGTGGTCAGGTGACCGTCGAGCAACGCCGCATAGCGGCCGTTGGCCACCAGCAGCAGATCGCAGAACTCGCGCGCCGCGCCCTGCCCGCCGCGCGCGGCGGTGACGTAGTGCGCCCGCGCCCGCGCTTCGGCATGCGCGTTGGCCGGCGCGCAGGCGAAGCCCGCGCGCGCCATCAGCGGCAGGTCCGGCCAGTCGTCGCCGATCACCGCCAGCTCCTCCCAGCCGATGCCCAGCCCGGCCAGCATCTGCTGCGCCACGCCAAGTTTGTCCTTCACGCCGTAGTGCGCGTGCTGCAGACCCAGGTCCGCCACGCGGCGGCGCACCGCCGCCGAGTCGCGCCCGGTGATGACGATGGGTACGATGCCGCCCTGCGCCAGCAGCTTCAGACCCTGCCCGTCGAGCACGCTGAAGGCCTTGAACACCTCGCCGGCGTCGCCGATGTAGAGGCTGCCGTCGGTGAGCACGCCGTCGACGTCGAAGATCGCCGCGCGCATGCCCAGCCCGGGGCCCTGGGCCCGCAGCAGCAGCTCGGGCGCGAACGTGAGTGCCGGCAGCATCAGATCACCTTGGCCCGCATGAGGTCGTTGCTGTTGAGCGCGCCCACCACGCGCTGCTGTTCGTCCACCACCAGCACGCTGGTGATGCGGTGCTGCTCCATCAGGTCGGCGGCTTCGACAGCCAGCTCGTCCTCGCGCACGCGCTTCGGGTTCGGGTGCATCACATCCGCCGCGATGAGCGAGCGCAGATCCACGCCGCGCTCGATGAGGCGGCGCAGGTCGCCGTCGGTGAAGATGCCCTGCGCATGGCCGGCCTCGTCCACGATGGCCGTGAAGCCCAGGCCCTTGCCCGTCATCTCGCGCAGCAGCGTGTTGAAGTCGGCCTGCGGACCCACGCGCGGCACCGCGTCGCCCGCGCGCATGAGGTCGCCCACCAGTACCAGCAGCTTGCGCCCCAGTGCGCCGCCGGGGTGCGAGCGCGCGAAGTCTTCCTCCTTGAAGCCGCGCGCGTCCAGCAGCGCCACCGCCAGCGCGTCGCCGAAGGCCATCTGCGCCGTGGTGCTGGCCGTGGGCGCCAGGTTCAGCGGGCAGGCCTCGGCCTCGACGGCGCTGTCGAGCACCACTTCGGCATGGCGCCCCAGCGCCGATTCCGCACGGCCCGTCATCGCCACCAGCGGCACCTGCAGCCGCTTGAGCACCGGCAGGATCAGGTTGAGCTCGTCGCTCTCGCCGGAGTTGGACAGCGCCAGCACCACGTCGCCGGCCGTGACCATGCCCAGGTCGCCGTGGCCGGCCTCGGCCGGGTGCACGAACATCGCCGGCGTGCCCGTGGAGGCCAGCGTGGCGGCGATCTTGCGGCCCACGTGGCCGCTCTTGCCCATGCCCATCACCACCACGCGACCGCGGCAGTTCAGCATCAGGCGCACGGCGCGAGCGAAGGCGTCGTCGCGCTGCACGCGCTCCTTGAGCACCAGCAGCGCGCGCGCCTCGATGTCGAAGGTCTGCGCGGCCAGCGCCAGCGCTCGTTGGGGATCCAGGGCTTTCACTTGAGGGGGGTCCTATAGAGTCGCGGATTCTAGGTGGCAGGCCCCCGTGCTTGCGTCCGCGCCGCAGTCTCCCCCGTTCCCGCTCCATGGCCTCCACGCTTGAACTCGTCCTGCTTTACCTGATCGCCGCCGTACTGGGCGTGGTGCTGTGCCGTTCCATGAAGCTGCCGCCCATGCTGGGCTACCTCGCCGTGGGCGTGCTCATCGGCCCCAACGCGCTGGCGCTGGCCAAAGACAGCGCGGGCGTGAAGTACCTGGCCGAGTTCGGCGTGGTGTTCCTGATGTTCGCCATCGGGCTGGAGTTCAACCTGCCCAAGCTGCGCAGCATGCGCACGCTGGTGTTCGGGCTGGGCCTGTCGCAGGTGGTGCTGACCATGGTCGGCGCGGTCTTGGGGCACCTGCTGCTGCTGTTCGCCTTCTCCTTCACGGCGCGGCCCTGGGAGCTGTCGTGGCAGGGCGCGGTGGCGCTGGGCGGCGCGATCGCCATGTCGAGCACCGCCATCGTCGTGAAGCTCATGGCCGAGCGGCTGGAACTGGAGAGTGAACATGGCCGCCGCGTGCTGGGCATCCTGCTGTTCCAGGACCTGGCCGTGGTGCCGCTGCTGGTGCTGATCCCGGCGCTGGGCGCCGGCGGCGGCAACCTGCTGCAGGCGCTGGGCCTAGCGCTGCTCAAGGCCGTGGCGCTGCTAGCGCTGCTGCTGTCGGGCGGGCAGAAGCTCATGCGCTGGTGGCTCACGCTGGTGGCGCGGCGCAAGAGCGAGGAACTCTTCGTGCTGAACCTGCTGCTGGTGACGCTGGGCCTGGCTTGGCTGACGGAGCACGCGGGGCTGTCGCTGGCGCTGGGCGCCTTCGTCGCCGGCATGCTCATCGCCGAAACGCCCTACAAGCACCAGGTGGAGAGCGACATCCGCCCCTTCCACGACGTGCTGCTGGGCCTGTTCTTCATCACCATCGGCATGAAGCTCGACGGGCGCCCGATGCTCACGCAGTGGCCGCTGGTGCTGCTGCTGTCCACGCTGCCGCTGCTGGCCAAGTTCGTGCTGGTGGCCGGGCTGGCGCGCATCTTCCGCGCGCCGCCGGGCGTGGCGCTGCGCACGGGCCTGTACCTGGCGCAGGCGGGCGAGTTCGGCTTCGTGCTGCTCAGCTTGAGCAGCGAGCACGGGCTCATCGATCCCAAGTGGGTCAGCCCGGTGCTGGCGAGCATGGTGCTGTCGATGCTGGCCACGCCCTTCGTGATCATGCATGCCGACCGCCTCGTGGCGCGCCTGTCCGCGACCGACTGGATGATGCAGTCGGTGCAGCTCACCTCCATCGCCAAGAAGTCGATGCGCAACGAGGCGCACCTGATCATCTGCGGCTACGGCCGCAGCGGCCAGGCGCTGGCGCGGCTGCTGGAGGCGGAGAAGATCCCCTACATGGCTCTGGACCTGGACCCCGACCGCGTGCGCCAGGCCGCCGCCGCGGGGCAGAGCGTGGTCTTCGGCGACGCGGCACGGCTGCGCAGCCTGATGGCCGCAGGCCTGGCGCGCGCCAGCGCCGTCGTCATCACCTACCACGACACCCCGTCGGCGCTGAAGGTGCTGGGCCTCGTGCACGAGCACGCGCCGCACGTGCCGGTGCTGGTGCGCACCATCGACGACAGCGACCTGGAGAAGCTGCGCGCCGCCGGCGCCACCGAGGTGGTGCCCGAGGCGCTGGAAGGCTCGCTGATGCTGGCCAGCCACGCGCTGGCGCTGGTGGGCGTGCCGGTGCGCCGCGTGCTGCGCCTGGCGCGCGAGGCGCGCGAGGCGCGCTACGGCCTGCTGCGCGGCTACTTCCATGGCGCCGATGACGACCAGACGCTGGAGGAGCGCCAGCAGGCGCGGCTGGCCACGGTCAGCCTGCCCGCCGCCGCGGCCAGCCTGGGCCAGAAGCTGGGCGACCTGACGCTGCACGCGCTGGGCGTGCGCACGCTGTCCGTGCGCCGCGCTGCCGGCCAGGTGGTGCAGGCCAGCGACGAGATCGTGCTGCACCCCGGCGACACGCTGGTGCTGTCGGGCGTGCCCGAGGCGCTGGCCCTGGCCGAGGACAAGCTGCTGCGAGGCTGAGGGCGCGCGGCCGTCCTACCCTGGCGCACATGTCCTCCACGCCACACTTCCATCCCCGCCTGGACGAGAACGGCGCGCCCGTCCCGCTGCGCCGTCCCAGCACCCCGACGCCGCCGGCGACCTGGCTGGACTCGGCGGCCGTCGCCACCGTCGTGCCCGATGGCCCGCTGCCGCCGCGGCTCCTGGGCGTGGACCTGAGCCCGGCCGTGGCGCTGCCCACGGACGTTGCCGGCTGGGAGGCGCTGGCCGCGGCCGGACCGGTGTTCGAGGAGCCGCCCTACCCCGCCGTGGCCACGCTCAGGGCGGCCGCGGGCGTGGCCATCGAGGAGCGCGATGGCCGCGTGTGGCTCGTCGCGCCCAGCAATGCCTTCGGCGGCTACGCCAGCACGCTGCCCAAGGGCCGCGTCGATCCGGGCCTGTCGCTGCGCGCCACCGCGGTGAAGGAGGCGCTGGAGGAAGCCGGGCTGCTGGTGCAGCTCACGGGCTTCCTGCTCGACTGCCGGCGCACCAACACGCTCACGCGCTACTACCGCGCGCTGCGCATCGGCGGCCACCCCGGCGCGATGTGCTGGGAAACGCAGGCGGTGCACCTGGTGCCGCGCGCGCGGCTGGCCGATTTCCTTACCCATCCCAACGACGCCCCGCTGCTGCGGCTGCTCGCGGCGGGCTGACACCGTCCGCCCCGCACCTGTCTTGCGGCGGATTCGAGGGCACCGCCGGCACGTCGTTGAACAAAGCTGTGGATAGCAACCTGAACAACTTCGGGTTGTGCACAGCGCACCGCGTCTGGCGCCAAGTTGTTGTCTGTACACCTTCACGCTTGCGGCAGTCGCGCCCACAGCCTTGTGCGCGAGGCAAGCAGTTGATAAGTCAGGGGATAAGCGAGTTGTCCACAGCGCAAGCGGCCCTCCACCACGACCACCATCTTGAAATTCCTCTTGAAGAGAGGGAAAACGAACATCCGCCGGCAGCTCAGGAAGAGCAAGCAAGCCGGTGCAAGCGTCGAGAAGCCAGGCTGACAAGACACGCGATGTGGAACGCGCCGGCATGGCCCGGATACCGGATTGCCAGGGCTTGGAATTTCCAAGCACGGCCGTCCCCGCTCACTGGAGTTAGTTTTGGGTAGATAAGGCGATAAACCTTGATGACGGATTCGAAAAGAACCTCGTGGAGGTATTTGCCCTGTTCGGCATGACCGGAATCAGCTCACGTTCCAGATTCAAAGCTTTCAGCTTTTCAACCGCCTCAGATCTCCGGAGTGCACAGGGTTGATGAACGCAAGTGACTGTGGCGATTGGGTTTTTTCAGGATCGCGGCTGCGGATCACTGACGCGGCATGAGCAGTTCGTCATTTGAGGCTGGGCTTGCACTGGATTTCCCTGTGGATGAGCTGCCTATAACTTTGAGTTGTGCACAGCGGCGCCGAGCGCCGCTGTGCAGGTTCATTTGCCGATGCAGAACCGGCTGAAGATTTCCCCAAGTAAATCGTCCGCCGAGAAGGCGCCGGTAATTTCCCCGAGCGCGTTGTGCGCTAGGCGCAGCTCCTCGGCAAACAGGTCCAGCGGCGGCTCGGGCGAGTCGACGTGCGCCGCCGCCAGCTCCAGGTGCTCGCGCGTGCGGCGCAGCGCCTGCACGTGGCGCGTGCGGGCGATGAACACGCCTTCCGGGCTCGCATGCCAGCCCGCGCGCTCCAGCAGCGCGGCGCGCAGCGCGTCCAGCCCCTGGCCGCTGCGCGCGCACAGCGCCAGGCTGCCGTCGGGCGCCAGACCCAGGTCCGCCTTGTTGTAGACGTGCAGCACGCGCTCGCCCGCGGCCTGCGCACCCTCCAGCCCCAGGCGCTGCGCGATCTGGTCTTCGGCGGCGTCGTAGTCCGGCTGGCCCAGGCGCGAGAGGTCGTGCAGGAAGATCACGGCGTCCGCCTCCTGGATCGCCTGCC
The DNA here is from genome assembly GCF_000430725.1 of Azohydromonas australica DSM 1124. Lineage (GTDB taxonomy): Bacteria > Pseudomonadota > Gammaproteobacteria > Burkholderiales > Burkholderiaceae_C > Azohydromonas > Azohydromonas australica. Next base: position 162,208 of record NZ_KE387213.1, on the reverse strand, counting down.
AGCTGCGCTCGATGCCGATGCGCTCCACCTCGTCGGCGTGCTCCTCGCGCAGTCCCGCGGTGTCGATCACGTGCAGCGGCACGCCCTGGATCTGGATCGTCTCGCGCACCCGGTCGCGCGTGGTGCCGGCGATCGGCGTGACGATGGCCAGCTCCGCCCCCGCCAGCGCGTTGAGCAGCGAGCTCTTGCCCACGTTGGGCTGCCCGGCCAGCACCACCTTGATGCCCTCACGCAGCAGCGCGCCCTGGCGCGCGCGGTCCAGCACGCCGTCCAGGGTGGCGGTGATGCGCGTGAGCTGCCCGCGCGCGTCGGCCTGCTGCAGGAAGTCGATCTCCTCCTCCGGGAAGTCCAGCGTCGCCTCCACCAGCATGCGCAGCTTCACCACCTGCTCGCGCAGCGTCTCGATCTCGGCGGAGAAGGCGCCGCTCAGGGAGCGGCCCGCCGAGCGCGCCGCGGCCTCGGTGCTGGCGTCGATCAGGTCGGCCACGGCCTCGGCCTGCGCCAGGTCCAGCTTGCCGTTGAGGAAGGCGCGCTCGGTGAACTCGCCCGGCTCGGCCAGGCGCAGCCGCGGCAGGCGGGCGCGGCCCTCGGCATCCACCTGCGCCGCGGCGTGCAGGCAGCGCGCCAGCAGCAGCTGCAGCAGCACCGGGCCGCCGTGCGCCTGCAGCTCCAGCACGTCCTCGCCGGTGTAGGAGTGCGGTGCGGGGAAGAACAGGGCCAGGCCCTGGTCGATGGGCTGGCCGTCCTCGGCCAGGAAAGGGCCGTAGGCGGCGCGCCGGGGCTGCAGCGCGCGGCCGCAGAGCACTTCGGCCAGCGGCGCGAGGCCGCGGCCGGAAACGCGCACGATGCCCACCGCGCCGCGTCCGGGCGCGGTGGCGATGGCGACGATGGGGTCCTGGTGTCGAGCAAGCATGGGGAAATTGTGGAGCGCCAAGGAAAACGCCCCGCACGGGGCGGGGCGTCATGGAGGTCGCGTGTCAGGCGGGGCTTACTTGTTGAGCACGCCCAGCCGCTTGTTGATCACGTACTGCTGCGCGATGGACAGCAGGTTGTTGGTCAGCCAGTACAGCACCAGGCCGGCCGGGAAGGCGAAGAACATCACCGAGAACACCAGCGGCATGATCCACATCATCTTGGCCTGCGTGGGATCCGGCGGCGTCGGGTTGAGCCAGGTCTGCAGCATCGTGGAGGCGGTCATCAGCAGCGGCAGGATGTAGAACGGATCCTTGACCGAGAGGTCCGTGATCCAGCCGATCCAGGGCGCGTTGCGCATCTCCACCGAGCTCAGCAGCACCCAGTACAGGGCGATGAAGAAGGGCATCTGGATGAAGATCGGCAGGCAGCCGCCCAGCGGGTTGACCTTCTCCTCGCGGTAGATGCGCATCATTTCCTGCTGCATCTTCTGCGGGTCGCTCTTGTGGCGCTCGCGCAGCTCCTGCACGCGCGGGTTGATCGCCTTCATCTTCGCCATCGACTTGTAGGCGTTGGCGTTGAGCCAGTAGAAGGCGATCTTGAGCAGCACCACCAGGGCGATGATCGACCAGCCCCAGTTGCCCAGGATGCGGTGCAGGTGGTCCAGCAGCCAGAACAGCGGCTTGGACAGCACCGTGAACCAGCCGTAGTCCTTGACCAGCTCCAGGCCCGGGGCCAGCGCCTCCAGGCGGTTTTCCTCCTGCGGGCCGGCGAAGAGCTGCGCGTCCTGCGCCTTGGTCGTGCCCGGGGCCACCTCGCCCAGCGGCAGCACCATGGCCACGGAGTACAGGTCGTCGCTGATCTTGGCGGTGCGGAACTCGCGCGGCTGCGCCTGCTTCACCAGCCAGGCCGAGGCGTAGTAGTGCTGGACCATGGCGATCCAGCCGTTGTCGGCGCTCTTGTCGTGCTGGGCCTTGCCCTTGGCGATGTCCTCGAAGCTGACCTTGTGGAACTTGCTGGCGTCGGTGTAGACCGCCGGGCCGGTGAAGGTCGAGTAGAACGAGGAATCGCCCGGCAGCGGCTTGCTGTCGCGCACGAGCTGCAGGTAGAGCTGCGGCGACACCGGGGCGGCGGAGCGGTTGATCACCTCGTGGCGCACGCCCACCGTGTACTCGCCGCGGCGCAGCGTGTAGGTCTTGACCAGCTGCACGTCGCCCACGGGGGCGGACTCGAAGCGCAGCTGCAGCTCGTTGCCGCCGTCCTTGAGCTCGCGCGGGCCGGGCGCCACCGTCATCGGCGTGAGGTGCGTGGGCAGCGCGGTGCCGGTGGGCGTGATCAGGCCGGTCTGCGCCAGGTAGGTGCGTGCGGCGCTGCGGTCGAACAGCACCACGCGCTTGTTCTTGTCGCCGTGGTCGACCTGCGTCAGCAGCTCCAGGTGCACGAGGTCGCCGCCCTGGCTGCTGAAGGTGGCCTTGACCACGTCGGTGGTGAGCGTCACCTGCTCGGCAGCCACCGGCGCGGCCGCCGCGGGCGTCACCGGCGTGGCGCCGGGCGCGGTGGCCGTGGCCGCCGGCGCGGGCACGCCCGCCGGCGCGCTGCCGGCCGCCGCCGGCGCCGTGGCCGTCGTGCGCGGGCCGAAGAACGAGGGCTGGCCGTTGTGCTTGTTCCACGCGTCCCACAGGAGGACGAGCGACATCGTGAACAGCACCCACAGCAAGGTGCGGCGTATATCGGTCATGGAGAGTTCCGGGTCGGAAGGGAATCAGCGGACGGCGGTGTATCCGCCGTCGCCGGTGTGCGCAGCAGCCGGGTGAACAGGCCAGGCGGCTGCGCCGGCACGGGGTCGTGGCCGCCGGCGCACCAGGGATGGCAGCGCAGCAGCCGGGCAGTGGTCATGTACGCGCCGGCCGCGGCGCCGTGGCGCTGCAGCGCCTCCAGTGCGTAGGCCGAGCAGGTGGGTTCGAAGCGGCAGGCGCTGCCGAGCCAGGGGCTCAGCAGCAGCCGGTAGCCGCGCACCGCGCCGATGAGCAGGCGCTGCGGCAGGGCACGCCAGCCGCGCGGGGCCGGGACATCGGTCGGGGATGGAAGCGGCGCGGCCATGGCGGAGAAGGCATCAGCGGGCGCGGCGGCTCGCGCTCAGGGCGTGATGCGGCCGAGCAGCTTCTCCAGCTCCGCGCGCACGAGGACGCGCAGCGCATCGGAGGCCGCGGAAGGAAACTGCCGGGTGTCGATGGGCGCGCGCAAGCGCAGCACCCACTGCCCGGGAGGCAGGTGCTGTTGATGGCGCCGCAGGGCTTCTCGCATCTGGCGCTTGATCAGGCTGCGCGTGACGGCACGGCGGGCGTGGCGCTTGGGCACCACCAGCCCCAGCCACCAGCCGGAAACCAGGTCATCCACAGGCGCCGCGGGCTCGGAGCCCGGGGCTGTTGACAACTGCGCCGCAGGGCCGGGGCGCTGGCGCAGATGATGGGCCGCGAAGAGCGGACTGCGCGACAGCTGCCGGGTCTGCAGCACGCGCTGGAAGTCGGCCGCGCTCGTGAGGCGGCCGATCACCGTGCGGGTGTCTGCGCTCAGACGGCCAGGCGCTTGCGGCCCTTGGCGCGGCGGGAGGCGATCACGGCGCGGCCGCCGCGGGTCTTCATGCGTACCAGGAAGCCATGGGTACGGGCGCGGCGGGTCTTGGAAGCTTGATAGGTGCGTTTCATGACGGAAATCCTCGGCAGTTCTCTCGGGAAGGGGCCCGGTGGGGGTCGCTGCCCGGGCCCGGCCAGGCGCTTGGAACACCTGTGCCGGACGGCCGCGTCGCGACGGCGCACGAGGCGATCGCCTGCCCTGCCGCACGCGCCCACACGCTGTACGCCACCTGCCGGCGGCGGGAGCAGGAAACTGAGTTAGTTCTGCAGCGCGGGGCCCGGCGCAAGGATCGATCTGCTCGGGTAGGCGCAAAAACGCACCCGAAACTCGCGCATCCGGGAAACCCGCGATTACATCAGAAGCGCCGCGTGTGGTCAACGAAGCCGTGCAACAAGCCTGTTGACGACGGGCTTCAATCTGTGGATAACCACCGCCTCGCCCCGCGGCGGGACCGTACAATCCTGCCGCTCATGAAAGAGTTTTCCACAATGAGCAACGACCTCTGGCAACAAGGCTGCGCACGCCTGGCAGCCGAGTTGCCCGAACAGCAGTTCAACACCTGGATCCGTCCCCTGCCGCCCGCCGACGTGGCCGACGAGGGGGACGCCGCGGTGGTGAGCCTGAAGGTGCCCAACCGCTTCAAGCTCGACTGGATCCGCTCGCAGTACGCAGCGCGCATCGAGCAGGTGCTCTCCGACGTGGCCGGCAAGACGGTGCGCCTGGAGCTGACGCTGGCGACCCGCCCCGCCGCCCCCATCGAACGCCCCGCCCCGCGCAGCAGCACCGCCCCCACCGGCGACCTGTTCAACGGCACGCCGCACGCCCCGTCCGCTCCCGCCACGCCGTCGGCGCGTCTGGCCCCCGCGCCGGCGCAGTCGCTGAACCGGCTCAACCCGGCCCTGACCTTCGACACCCTCGTGCCCGGCCGCGCCAACCAGATGGCGCGCACCGCCGCGCTGCACGTCGCGGGCGCGCCAGGGCACATGTACAACCCGCTGTTCATCTACGGCGGCGTGGGCCTGGGCAAGACGCACCTGATCCACGCCGTGGGCAACGCGCTGCTCAAGGACAACCCCGAGGCGCGCATCCTGTACCTGCACGCCGAGCAATTCATCACGGATGTGGTGAAAAACTACCAGCGCAAGACCTTCGACGAGCTCAAGGCCAAGTACCACTCGCTGGACCTGCTGCTCATCGACGACGTGCAGTTCTTCGCCGGCAAGGAGCGCACGCAGGAGGAGTTCTTCAACGCCTTCGAGGCGCTGCTGGCCAAGCGCGCGCACATCATCATGACCAGCGACACCTACCCGAAAGGGCTGGTGGACATCGACGAGCGCCTCACCAGCCGCTTCGACGCCGGCCTGACGGTGGCCATCGAGCCGCCGGAGCTGGAGATGCGCGTGGCGATCCTGATGAAGAAGTCCGACGCCGAGGGCACTGCCATGCCCGAGGACGTGGCCTTCTTCATTGCGAAAAACGTGCGCGCCAACGTGCGCGAGCTCGAAGGCGCGCTGCGCAAGGTGCTGGCCTACTCGCGCTTCAGCCAGAAGGAAATCAACATCAACCTCGCGCGCGAGGCGCTCAAGGACCTGCTCTCCATCCAGAACCGCCAGATCGGCGTGGAGAACATCCAGAAGACGGTGGCCGACTTCTACAAGATCAAGGTCGCCGACATGTACTCCAAGAAGCGCCCGGCCAGCATCGCGCGCCCGCGCCAGATCGCCATGTACCTGGCCAAGGAAATGACGCAGAAGAGCCTCCCGGAGATCGGCGAGCTCTTCGGCGGCCGCGACCACACCACCGTGCTGCACGCGGTGCGCAAGATCGGCGGCGAGCGCCAGAAGAACACCGAGCTCAACCAGCAGCTGCACGTGCTGGAGCAGACGCTCAAGGGCTGAAGCCGCGCAGGTTGAGAACCTTCGTTTTGCCCCCATTTGCGAAGGCCTGGACAACTAACGTCCGGGCCTTTGGCGCTCCTGGGTGCGGCGACGGCCCCGGAGGCGCGCCGGGGCCTCTCCCGGCTTGACGCTCTCGGCCCGGCTGCCCTGCGGATCGCTGCTTGCCAGCAAGTGAAAGGCCCCCGCGCCGGGCGAAAATAGACAGATTTCCCAAATCAAAGCAAAGAGGACGACATGATTGTTCTGAAGGCACCCCAGGAACAACTGCTGGGGGCGCTGCAGGCGGTCTCCGGCATCGTCGAGCGCCGCCACACGCTGCCGATCCTCGCCAACGTGCTGCTGCGCAAGAACGGCGACGACATCGAGCTGACCACCAGCGACCTGGAGATCCAGGTGCGCACCCACGCGCAACTCGGCGGCGACGCGGGCGCCTTCGCCACGACGGTGGGCGCGCGCAAGCTCATCGACATCCTGCGCACCCTGCCCGCCGACCAGGTCGTGTCGCTGTCTGCCAGCCAGAACAAGCTCACGCTGCAGGGCGGCAAGAGCCGCTTCACGCTGCAGACGCTGCCGGCCGAGGACTTCCCGCTGGTGCAGGAAGCCGCCGACTACGGCCCGGCCTTCTCGGTGCCGCAGAAGGTGCTGCGCGGGCTGATCGACCAGGTGCACTTCGCCATGGCGGTGCACGACATCCGCTACTACCTCAACGGCATCCTGTTCGTGGCCGAGGGCAAGAAGCTCACGCTGGTGGCCACCGACGGCCACCGCCTGGCGCTGGCGCAGGCCACGCTGGAGGCGGAAATCCCGAAGCAGGAAGTGATCCTTCCGCGCAAGACCGTGCTGGAGCTGATGCGGCTGCTCAAGGACGGCAAGGAGGAGGACGCCATCGAGATGCGCTTTGCCGGCAACCAGGCCAAGTTCGCGTTCTCGGGCATGGAGTTCGTCACCAAGCTGGTCGAGGGCAAGTTCCCCGACTACAACCGCGTCATCCCCAAGAACCACCGCAACAGCGTCACGCTGGGCCGCGCGCCGCTGCTGGCGAGCCTGCAGCGCGCCGCGATCATGACCAGCGACAAGTTCAAGGGCGTGCGCGTCAACATTGAGCCGGGGCTGCTGCGCATCGCCTCCAGCAACGCGGAGCAGGAAGAGGCGAAGGAAGAGCTGGAGATCGACTACAACGGCGACGCCATCGAGATCGGCTTCAACGTCACGTACCTGATGGACGCGCTGGCCAACATGGACCAGGACATGGTCAAGGTCGAGCTGCAGGACGCCAACGCCAGCGCGCTGATCACGCTCCCGGAGCGAGACGACTTCAAGTACGTCGTGATGCCGATGCGCATCTGACGACACACACACAGCGGGCCGCGAGCCCGCTTCGGCATTTTTATGGGCCCCTGCGCCGCGCGCCGCGGGCCCCGCGAGACAGCACATGAGCGACCAGAACACTCCTCAAATCCAGGGCGACGGCGGCTACGGCGAAGGCAGCATCCAGATCCTTGAAGGCCTGGAGGCGGTGCGCAAGCGCCCCGGCATGTACATCGGCGACACCTCCGACGGCACCGGCCTGCACCATCTGGTGTTCGAAGTGGTGGACAACTCCATCGACGAGGCGCTGGCCGGGTACTGCGACGACATCATCGTCACCATCCACTCGGACAACTCCATCTCCGTCATCGACAACGGCCGCGGCATTCCCACCGGCGTGAAGATGGACGACAAGCACGAGCCCAAGCGCTCGGCCGCGGAGATCGCGCTGACCGAGCTGCACGCCGGCGGCAAGTTCAACCAGAACAGCTACAAGGTCTCGGGCGGCCTGCACGGCGTGGGCGTGTCCTGCGTCAACGCGCTCTCGAAGTCGCTGCGCCTGACGGTGCGCCGCGACGGCAAGGTGCACCTGCTGGAGTTCAAGCGCGGCGTGCCGCAGGACGGGGTGATCGAGCAGCGTGACGGCTTCGAGATCCGCCCGATGAAGATCACCGGCGAGACCGAGAAGCGCGGCACCGAGGTGCACTTCCTGCCCGACGAGACGATCTTCACCAACGTCGACTTCCACTACGACGTGCTGGCCAAGCGCCTGCGCGAGCTCTCGTTCCTGAACAACGGCGTGAAGATCAAGCTCGTCGACGAGCGCAACGCCAAGGAAGACGACTTTGCCTACGCCGGCGGCGTGCGCGGCTTCGTGGAGTTCATCAACACCGGCAAGCGCACGTTGCACCCCAACGTCTTCCACGCCACCGGCGAGAAGATGAGCGACAACGCCACCAACATCGCCGTCGAGGTGGCGATGCAGTGGAACGAGGGCTACAGCGAGCAAGTCCTCTGTTTCACCAACAACATCCCGCAGCGCGACGGCGGCACGCACCTCACGGGGTTGCGCGCGGCGATGACGCGGGTGATGAACAAGTACATCGAGGACAACGAGCTGGCCAAGAAGGCCAAGGTCGAGATCAGCGGTGACGACATGCGCGAGGGCCTGGCCTGCGTCATCAGCGTCAAGGTGCCGGAGCCCAAGTTCTCCAGCCAGACCAAGGACAAGCTGGTGAGTTCCGAGGTGCGCGGCCCGGTGGAGGACATCGTCGCCTCCAAGCTCAACGAGTGGCTGCTGGAGAACCCCACCGACGCCAAGATCGTGTGCGGCAAGATCGTCGAGGCCGCACGCGCCCGCGAGGCCGCGCGCAAGGCGCGCGAGATGACGCGCCGCAAGGGCGTCCTCGACGGCCTGGGCCTGCCCGGCAAGCTGGCCGACTGCCAGGAGAAGGACCCGGCGCTGTGCGAGATCTACATCGTGGAGGGCGACAGCGCCGGCGGCTCGGCCAAGCAGGGCCGGGACCGCAAGTTCCAGGCGATCCTGCCGCTGCGCGGCAAGATCCTGAACGTGGAGAAGGCGCGCTACGAGAAGCTGCTGAGCTCCAACGAGATCCTGACGCTGATCACGGCGCTGGGCACGGGCATCGGCAAGGGCATGGGCGGGGATGACTTCAACCCCGACAAGCTGCGCTACCACCGCATCATCATCATGACCGACGCGGACGTGGACGGCGCCCACATCCGCACGCTGCTGCTGACCTTCTTCTACCGGCAGATGCCCGACCTGGTCGAGCGCGGCCACATCTACATCGCGCAGCCGCCGCTCTACAAGGTCAAGCACGGCAAGCAGGAGCAGTACCTCAAGGACGCGGCCGAGCTGGACGTGTACCTGATGCGCGTGGCGCTGGACGGCGCCTCGATCGACCCGGGCGACGGCCGTGCCGCCATCACCGGCACCGATCTGGAAGAGAAGGCGCGCGCCTACGTGCAGGCCAGCAACGTGATCGAGCGCCTGCAGAACTGGATGGACGTGGAGGCGCTGCGCGCCATCGCCGACGGCCTGACGCTGGACCTGGACAGCGCCGGCGCATCCGAAGCCAGCGCCGCGGCGCTCAAGGCCGCGCTGCACGACGCCGAGGTGGCCGCCGAGTTCGACGAGCGCACCGACAAGCACCAGCTGCGCATCAGCCGCCGGCACCACGGCAACCTGAAGAGCAGCGTGATCACGCAGGACTTCGTGCACGGCGCCGACTACGAGGCGCTGAGCAAGGCCGGCATCACCTTCAAGGGCCTGCTGGGCCCGGACGCGGTGGCTCGGCGCGGGGAGGGCGACCGCGCCAAGGAGCAGAAGGTGGCGGACTTCCGCGCCGCGATGGCGTGGCTGATGGGCCAGGCCGAGAACAGCGTCGGCCGCCAGCGCTACAAGGGCCTGGGCGAGATGAACCCCGCGCAGCTCTGGGAAACCACCATGGACCCAACCGTGCGCCGCCTGCTGCGCGTGCAGATCGAGGACGCCATCGAGGCCGACCGCGTGTTCACGATGCTGATGGGGGATGAGGTGGAGCCGCGGCGCGACTTCATCGAAACCAATGCGTTGAGGGCGGCGAATATCGACGCTTGATGTGTGAAAAAACGGCTCCGAAAGGAGCCGTTTCTTTGTGTCTTCCCTGCTATTTAATCTGTGAGTCGCTTTCTCTCACGCCTCAGTCGCCCGGCCGCCATTCAGGATGCACTGGATGAGTTTGTGGGTCTTGGTCGCGCAGATTTTCTGCAGAAGTACGGCTTCAAACCCGCCCGCGACTATTTCGTCATCGACCCCCGAACCGGCATCGAAGCCGATTCCAAAGCCATCGTCGGCGTCGCCTTCGGCTACCAGTTTCCCGAGCAGGGCGCCCTGAAGCCGGAGGAGTTTTCCGGCGGCGATGCCACGGTGGTGCCGCTGTTGCAGTCCCTGGGATTCAAGGTGATCCACAAATCCAGCGCCAGCGCCGGCGAAGACTGGACCCGCCGCGAAGTCGAGCTGATCGTGGCCGACTATCTGGACATGCTCACACGCGAGCTGACCGGCCAGCGCTACAACAAGACCGCGCACCGCAAGCGCCTGCTGGAGCATTTGCCCGGCCGGTCCAATGGCTCCATCGAGTTCAAGCACGCCAACATCAGCGCGGTACTGGTCGAGCTGGGGTTTCCTTATCTCCGCGGCTACAAGCCCCGGGTCAATTTCCAGCGCCGCCTGCTGACCGAGATAGTGTCCGAGCAGGCCGGCCGGTACAAGGAACTGGACCGGGCTGCGCTCTCGGCCGTGGAAATGCCGGTGGTGCCGGCGGAGTTCGAGGATTTCAGGAAGGTCAAGGCGCCTGCGCCTCCGGCGAGGATGGCCGCGAGAGACGAGGACGCCGCTTACGTCGCCCGCCCGCCGATCAAGCGCGATTACCTGGAGCGCGAATCCCAGAACCGCTCCCTGGGCTTGGCCGGCGAGGAATTCGCACTGCGTTTCGAGCGCTGGCGGCTTATTGAATTGGGTGTCGGGCAGCTGGCTGAAAAAGTTGAGCACGTCTCGCAGACCCAGGGCGACGGCCTGGGCTACGACATCCGCTCCTTCGAAACCGACGGCTCGGAGCGTTTCATCGAGGTCAAGACCACGAGTTTCGGCGAGCGCACGCCCTTCTTCGTCTCGGCCAATGAAGTGCGCTTCGCCCGCAGCCGGCCGGAGGAATTCAGGCTGTACCGCCTGTTCGATTTCAGGCAGGCGCCGCGGCTGTTCGAGCTGGCCGGGCCGATCGAGAGCCATTGCGCGCTGGATCCGACGACGTATCGGGCGAGTTTCGGGTGAGGGGTTTTGGCTTCTCGGAAGCTGAAGCGGTTCGATAGTTACTTCGTCATTCCCGCGAAGGCGGGAATCCAGGCGGTCCCAAGTTGGTCTTGAGCTGGTGAATCGGCATGCAGAAGGTTTGTGGTGTGGTTCGCTGCACCTGTGCTTCGCTCTGGCGTGGGACCGCCTGGATCCCCGCCTGCGCGGGGATGACGGAGTAGGAGGCGTGGCGCCCTGGCTTACAGGATACGACCTGAACATATTTTCCCCGGACACCAGTGCTCCTGCGCGGGGATGACGGAGTGGTCAGCAGGACGAAACAGCTTGCGGCCAGGAGTTTCTTTCCTGTTCTCCAGCGAGTTGGCATACGAGCGAAAACAGGTCGATAAAAGACCGGTCGTAAAATTTACGCATCCAGTCCCGCCAGCCCTGAAGTCATTTCAATAAATCAACTCGCTCAATTCGTCCGAGAAACCCATGAAGAAACTCTCCGCCCTCGCGTTGTCGCTCCTCCTCTGCGCCACCGCCCAAGCCAAGCCCGAGCCCTACACCGGCCCCGACTACTCCGGCACCTATGCCTGCACCGGCAAGGACGACCACGAGGGCGACTACACCGGCACCGTGACGATGGAGCTGGTACGTACGCAGAGCACCGGCGTCTACGGCGCCTACAAGTTCAAGCTGGAGGTGCCGGGCTACGGCGCCTACCTGGGCCAGGCCGCGGCGCGCGGCAAGGACGTGGCGATCCACTTCGCCCTCGCTGACCAGAGCACCAAGGACTACGGCACCGGCATCGCCTCGTTCACGAAGAACAAGGCCGGCAAGTGGAGCTTCAGCAAGTTCTACTTCGAGCCCGAGTTCAAGGGCGGCAACTTCGGGATGGAGCGCTGCGTGCAGCAGTGAGGCTCCGTGCTTGGCGCTGCGCCAAGTCCTTGTCACACCAGCATGGGCCGTACAAAACCCGAAATCGCGTTTGCTACGGCCCATCGCTGCAGGCGCCTGTTGCGCCCTTCGTCCTCAATTCATCCAGCTCTCATACGCCGCCCGCCGCAGCCGCCGGGCATTGGCCGGGTCGCTCTGCTGAAGCTGGCCGGCCATCTCCAGCATCTCGGTGCGGACATGGGTGTGGTCCAGGGCCTGCACCAGGTTCCACGACTCCCTCAGGACCGTTCCCAGTCCCGTGACGACGGCAGTGCCCAGGGTGCGGAAGGTGGGCAGGGTCACGATGGCGCTCATGTCGCAATACTCCTTGTGAGAGCGGGATCCCTCTCTGCGGCACGCAACGCCCGTTGCGTGCTCCGGCAGCGTATCCCGGCATCTAGGGTTAACCCTAATCCAAAGCACCCCGCTCGGTAACCCCCTTGCTGCACCCATCGGCCGCCAAGGGTGCGGATTTCACGGCCCTTGTGTCTTCCCTGCCACGCTGCGGGTGCCTGCGCGGCGGAGGGCGGTACGGGTCCAATCGGCGACCCGCCCTCCAGGTCCGCACGAAAGGCGCCGCCATGCTCAGTTCTCTCCAGCTCCAGGACATCGCCGACGAGATCCAGGCCGCGCAGGCCGAGGCGCGCCAGGTGGAACCCTTCAGCGCGCGCATCCCCGGCTTCGACCTGGACGACGCCTACGCCGTCGCCGCCCTGGTGCACGCGGCGCGGCTGGCCCGTGGGGAGCGTCCCGTGGGCCGCAAGCTCGGCTTCACCAACCCGGACATGTGGGCCCTCTACGGCGTGCGCGCGCCGGTGTGGGCCTGGCTCTACGACGGCAGCGTCACCCAGCTCGCCTCCCAGGCGGGGGTGTGCGGCCTGGGCCGCTTCGCCGAGGCGCGCATCGAGCCGGAGATCGTCTTTCGCCTGCACCGCACCCCGCCGGCCGAGGCGCGCAGCGATCTGCAGGCGCTGCTGGAGTGCGTCGAGTGGGTGGCGCACGGCTTCGAGATCGTGCAGTCGCACTTCCCGAGCTGGCGGTTCCAGGCGCCCGATGCCGTCGTGGACCAGGTGCTGCATGGCGCGCTGATCATCGGCGCGCCGCTGCCCGTGTCCGCGCTCGGCCCCGACCCGGTCGCGGCGCTGCGCGACTTCCAGCTGGAGCTTTTCCGCAACGGCGAACCCGCCGCCCTGGGCCGCGGCAGCCACGTGCTGGGCAGCCCGCTGGAGGCGCTGGCCCACCTGCTGCGGCTGCTGGACCAGCAGCCCCTGGCGCCGCCGCTGGAAGCCGGCGAGATCGTCACCACCGGCACCGTCACCATCGCGCCGCCGCTGCAGCCGGGCGAGCGCTGGCACACGGCGCTGCAGGGCGTCGCGCTGCCCGGCCTCCGGCTGGACATGGACGCCTGACTGCCCGCACCGCGCCTTGAGCCCGGTCAGCCGGACCGGCAGCGTGTCAGCGGCGGCAGGGATTTCTCCAACGACAATATTCAGTTACACGCATGCGGGCCGCGGGCCGCGCGTGCCGTTCTGAAACCACTCGAATTTGTTGGGAGAAGTTCTCATGGCATCCGTTCGCATCGCGCTGGCCACGGCGGCGCTGGCATTCCTGGTGGGTGGCTGCGCCACCGAGTCCTCGCGCTCCGTGGCCGTGGCCAAGGTCGAGTCCGCCGCCACCGCCTCCACCTACCGCGGCGTGCGGCTGCCCATGTCGGTGGGCAAGTTCGACAACCGCTCCAACTTCATGCGCGGCATCTTCAGCGACGGGGTGGACCGCCTCGGCAGCCAGGCCAAGACCACGCTCATCGCCCACCTGCAGCAGTCGCAGCGCTTCAACGTGCTCGACCGCGACAACCTCTCCGAGCTGAAGCAGGAGGCGCAGTTCAAGTCCCAGGCGCAGAACATCCGCGGCGCGGATTTCGTCATCACCGGCGACATCTCCGAATTCGGCCGCAAGGAGACTGGCGACCAGCAGCTCTTCGGCCTGCTGGGCCGCGGCAAGTCGCAGCTGGCCTACGCCAAGGTCACGCTCAACGTGGTCAACAGCCAGACTTCCGAGGTCGTGTACTCCGCGCGCGGCGCCGGCGAGTACGAGCTCAGCAACCGCGAGGTGGTCGGCTTCGGCGGCACCGCCGGCTACGACGCCACGCTCAACGGCAAGGTGCTGGACTTGGCCATCCGCCAGGCCGTGGACGACCTCGTCGCCGGCCTGCAGAACGGCGCCTGGGGCCCGCAAGGGGCGCAGCGGTGAGCCGCCTGCGCACGACTGGGCTGGCCGCCGCGCTGGCCCTGGCCGGGCTGATGGCCGGCTGCGCCAACCGCCCCGCGTCGCTCTACCAGTGGGAGGGCTACCAGCGCCAGGTGTACGAGCACCTCAAGGGCGAGGGCGCCACGGCGTCGGACCAGCTGAGCCTGCTGGAGGCCCAGGCCGAGAAGGCCCGCGCCGGCGGCGCGGCGCTGCCGCCGGGCTTCCGCGCGCACCTGGGCCTGCTGTACCTGCAGCTCGACCGTCCCGACGAGGCCCGCCAGGCGCTGGAAGCGGAAAAGGCGGCCTTCCCCGAGTCGGCGCATTACATGGACTTCCTGCTCAAGGGCTTCGCCGCGCGCAAGTCCTGAGCGCCGCGCCCCGAGCCTTCCTCTTTCTCGCATCCGGGAATCCGCATGACTTCTTCCTCCCTGGCCGCGCGCGCGTCGCGCGGTGCCCGGTGGCTGGGCCTGGGCGCCGTGGTCGCCCTGCTGGGCGCCTGCGCCACGCAGCAGCCTTACGACTACGTCGCCTTCAAGCAAAGCCGCCCGGCGTCGCTGCTGGTGCTGCCGCCGGTGAGCACGGCCACCGACCTCAAGGCCTCGCCGGCGGTGATGTCCCAGGTCACGCTGCCGCTGGCCGAGGCCGGCTACTACGTGCTGCCCGTCACGCTGGTGGACGAGACCTTCAAGCAGAACGGGCTTACCGTCCCCGACGAGATCCACGGCGTCGCGCCCGAGAAGCTGCGCGAGATCTTCGGCGCCGATGCGGCCGTGTACCTGCGCGTCACGCGCTACGGCACCACCTACAACGTCATCAGCAGCGTCACGATGGTCGCGGCCGAGGCCCGCATCGTGGACCTGCGCTCGGGCCAGCTGCTGTGGCAAGGCCAGGCCGCGGCCTCTTCCGCGGAGGGCGACAACTCCAGCCAGGGCGGCCTGGTGGGCCTGCTGGTCAAGGCGGTGGTGAACCAGATCGTCGGCACCGCCACCGACGCCAGCTACAACTACGCCGGCCTGGCGAGCCAGCGCCTGCTGGGCGCACCGCGGCCCAACGGCGTGCTGTACGGGCCGCGCTCGCCCAACTACCAGAAGGACTGACGCGGCGCCGGCACTCGCTGTCGCGGTGCATCGCACGGCCCGGCCCGAGTGCAGATTTCACGCCCCGCGCGCCTTCCCGGGCGCGCCATGGGCGCACCCGGCCTGCCGGGCCGCCGCGCCGGCCGAAAATCCGCCCCGCCGGGCGGGACACCCGGTGCGGCGCCGCTGCGGCAGGCCCGCGTTCCGGGACGTCGTCGAAGGGGGCCCCCCATGAAAAAGATCGCCATCGCCTGCCAGGGCGGGGGCTCGCACTGCGCGTTCACCGGCGGCGTGCTGGCCGCGCTGCTGCGCCGCGTGCACGTCGATGCGCAACAGCGCCTGGTGCTCGACGGCCACGAGGTCGTGGGCCTGAGCGGCACCTCCGGCGGCGCCGTCAGCGCCTACCTCGCCTGGCTGGACCTGCTGCGCATCCGCCAGGGCCGCCGCTTCGCCGATGACGAGCCGCTGGCGGTGGAGCGCTTCTGGAAGAACAACGCCGCGCAGCTCTTCGGCCGCTTCCCCTACGACTTGCTCACCAACCTCGCCGTGGTCGGCATGGCCAGCATGGAGAGCGCCATGCCCGCGCTGGCCTCGGCCTCCACGCCCAGCGCCGCCACGCGCGCCATCCAGGCCCACATGCGCGCGCAGATCGAGGAGGCCGCCGGCGACCTTGCCTTCCTGCAGCCGCTGGCCGAGGCCGCGGGCGGCCTGCACCGCGCGCGGCTGAAGTCGCTGCACAAGGCGCCGGTGAACTTCCCCGTGCTGCTCATCGGCGCGGCCAACGTCAACCAGGGCGTGTTCGAGCCCTTCATCGGCACGCCCGCCCACCCGCCGCTGCTGGACCAGGTGGTGGCCTCCACCGCGCTGCCGGACCTGTTCCCTTCCGTGGGCATCGCCACGCCCATGAAGGCGGCGCGCCACGCCCAGGGCACGGCGCCCGAGGACAGCGCCGAGCCCGCCGCGGCCTACTACTGGGACGGGCTGCTGTCGCAGAACCCGCCCATCAGCGACTTCCTGGGCTTCAGTGATCGCGAGGCCAAGCCCGACGAGATCTGGATCGTGCGCATCAACCCCGTGGCGCGGCGCAACGGGGCGGGGCGCATCGCCATCGAGCCGCCCACGCGCCCCACCGAGATCGCCGACCGCCGCAACGAGCTGGCCGGCAACCTGTCGCTGGAGCAGGAGAAGCGCTTCATCCGCCGCGTCAACGCCATGCACGACAGCGGCGCCCTGTCCGCCGCCGGGCGCGACCGCTACAAGAAGGTGCAGCTCTGGGGCATCGCGCTGGACGGCTGGTCCGACGTGCCGGAGCACCCGGGCGCGCCCGAAGGGGACTGGCGCGAGGTCAAGTACCAGACCCCGCGCGTGCACACGCAACTGCTGGACTACGCCACCAAGCTGCTGCGCAGCCCGCTGTTCCTGTCCGAGCTCGACGCGCTGGGGCGCGAGGCGGCGCTGGAGTTCCTGGAGCACCGCAAGGCAATGGGGGCGTGAGCCCGGCTGCCGCCGGGCCTTCGCTCACCGCGTCGTGAACTGCCACGTCGCCGCGTACGGCACGCTGCCGTTGCGGCCGGAGAAGCTGGCCGTGTAGGTGCTGCCCGGGGCCAGCGGCGACAGCGGCACCAGGAACACCTCGCCGGCGCGCAGCTGCCGCACCGGGTCGGCCGTCACGCCCGGGCCGCTGGTGGCGTTGGCGATCAGCCGCGCCGCCACCGCGGTGCCCGCGGCGTCGCGCAGCGTGAACGCGCTCACCGTGTAGCCCGCACCGTCGCTGGCGCCCAGCGCGCGCATGGAGACGAACACCGGCTGTCCCACGCTGCGGCTGCCCACGTCGGGCATGGGGTTGGGTGACTCGGTGGCGGGCACGAAGGTGGTGGCCACGGCGCGCTGGCCGGGGTAGGGATAGGCCTTCACCACGCCGGAGGCCGGCAGCTGCGCCGCGCCACCCAAAGGCACGCCGAAATTGAAGACGCAGCCGTTGACGCCGCCCGCCGGACCGTAGGCCACGCCCATGTCCACCTGCTCTCCCATCAGGCTCGCCAGGTGGTAGACGCTGGACAGCAGCAGGTCCAGGCACTGCAGCGGCGTGAAGGCGGTGCCCCAGGCCAAGTCCTCGCTGACGATGCTCCAGGCGTAGCCGGCCGCCGTGACCCGCGCGCCGGGCGTGCTGCCGGTGTAGCCCTGCAGCCCGGGCTGCTCACCATGGCCGGCCGCCACGCCGTTGATGCGCAGGTAGTCCAGGTGCTTGGCCGCCGACCGGTCCAGGCGCACGTCCTGCCGCGCCGCGCCGGCGCCGGCTCCCAGCCGCACGGTGTTGAGCTGCTGGTACAGCGCCAGCTGCGACGCGTCGGTGTAGCTGGCCGCCGGCACGCTCGGGTTGACGGGCTGCGGCTGCACGTCCGGCAGCACCGAGCCGCCGTCACTGCCGCCGCCACCGCCACAGGCGGCAAGCAGTGCGGCGGCCAGCGCACAGGCGGCCAAGTGGAAACGGCGAGTCGGGCGCGGGGTGGGCAGCATCGGCAGGTCCTGGAAGGGTGGATGAGGCGGCCGCGGGCGGCACGGGAGGGCGTCGGGGCCTGGCGCCCCGGCACATGATCGCCGCGCGCATGCAGGCGCATGCGTGCCGCGGGGCATTGTCGGGGCCCTGGCGGGCTTACTTCACCAGCGGGCGCACCGCCGTGAAGCCGCCGTCCACCGGCAGCACCTGTCCCGTCACCCGGGCCGCGCGCGAGGACAGCAGCCAGCAGATGGCCTCGGCCACCTCCTCGGCGCTCTGCACACCGCCCAGCGGCGCCTGCCGCGCCGCGCCCTCGTACTGCGCCGGCATGCCCAGCAGCCTGGCCGTCAGCGGCGTGGCCGTCATGCCCGGCGCCACGGCGTTGATGCGCAGCCCCAGCGGCGCGTAGGTCGCGGCGGCGCCGCGCACCAGCGCCTCCACGCCGCCCTTGGCCGCGGCGATGGCCTCGTGGTTGGCCACGCCCACGCGCGCCACCACGCTGGACACCAGCACCGCCGCGCCCGGCCGCCCCGCGCCGCGCAGCGGGTCGATCCAGGCCTGCAGCACGAACAGCGCGCTCTCCAGGTTCACGCGCAGCAGCTCGCGCATCTGCGGCGGCTCGCTGCGGTGCAGCGGGGCGATGAGCGTGCTGCCCACGCAGTGCGCCAGCAGCGTGGGCGCGCCGCCCAGCGTGCTCCAGCACTCGGCCACCGCCGCGGCGGCGCCTTCGGGCGTGGTCGTGTCTGCGGCAATGTGGGCGTGCGCCTGTACCTCGGCCAGCTTGTGGGCGTCGCGCCCGACGGCCGCCACGCGGTGGCCCTGCGCGCGCAGCTGCGCCACCACCGCGCGGCCGATGCCGCCGCGCGCTCCCGTCACCAGTGCCACCTGCGGCGTTCCATCGGGGGGCAGCAGGTCCGTCGTCATGCTCATCGCGGTACTCCAATTCGCTGCAGAGCGTTGGGAAGTCTTCGTTCACTCACCGCAGGGCAAGCGGCATCCCTGGAAAAAGGCGAGGGAAGGGCCCGGGGCGTGACCGGAGGGGCCTGAAGAAACGCCCGCGAAGGCGGGCACCCACGCGTGCCGCTGGAGCACGTGCCGTATCGCGGTCCGTCTCCGATGCACCGGCGAAGACGCCGCCCCGGCGTTCGTGGATGCCCGCCTTCGCGGGCGCGCAGGCAGGGGGTGCGCAACCCGCGCCTGCCTGGGTGGATGCCGTCCCGGGCCGTGTGGTTCCGCAACACCTGCCGGCCACAGGCCCCGGGGCCGCCTCAGCCCGGGCCATGGCCGCCTGCGCGCTGCTGCCGGCAGCGCTCCGAGCAGTAGCGCACCTCGTCCCAGGTGCGCGCCCAGCGCCGGCGCCAGCTCATCTCGCGCCCGCAGGCGGCGCAGGGCTTGCGCGGCAGCGCCTGCTTGTTGCCCTTGAAGCCGCGCGGCACGTCCATGGCTCAGGCCGTGGCGCCCGGCGCGATGGCCGCCGCCAGGGCGCGGCCCGAGAGCCAGGCACCTTCCACGCCGGCCCCGCCGAGGAAGTCGCCGCACACGCCCAGGCTCAGCGCCGGGTCCCACCAGCAGGGCTGGCGGGCGCCCTCGCTGCGCGGCGCCAGGGCGTAGCGCCAGCGGTGCACGGCGGCGTGGGCCCAGCGCGGGCGGCGGCCCAGCGCCTCGGCCAGCGCGTCCTGCAGCAGCGCCTGCACCGTGTCGGCAGCGCTTTCCAGGAAGGTCGCGCTCCATGCCGCGGTGGCGTGCGCCACCCAGTGGTTCATGCCGCCGCCGGCCGGGCGCCCGGGCCGGGCGTCCTGGCGCACCACCCACGCCAGCGGCCCGCGCTGCGGCCAGGCGGCGTCCCAGGGCGGGGGCTCGCCGGGTTCGGCGGCCATGAGCGTCCAGCAGGGCTGCATCGGCACCGCGCGCGCCTGGCGCGCCCAGTCCTCGCGGTAGGGCGCCAGCAGCGCCGCGGCCTGTGCCGGCGGCATGGCCAGCACCACGGCGTCGAAGGCGCCGTCGCCCAGCAATTCGCCCTGGGCCAGCAGCCGCCAGCCGCCCTGGCCGTCGCGCGCGATCTCGTCCACCGGGCGCGAGAGCGTCTGCGGCAGGCCCGCGGCCAGCCGGCGGCACAGCGCCGGCATGTCCGGCGTGGACACCCAAAGGGCGAGACCGTCGAGGTTCTGGTGACTGCCGGGCGCCATCACGGGCTCCCAGCGCGCCAGGACGCCGTCCTCGACGGCCTCATCGATGAAGGCCCTGAACGCCGCCGAGCGCGCGCTGAAGGCCGGGGTGCCGTGGTCGAAGGTGGCGCGGTGCACCGCGCCGTCGGGGTCGATCCACTGCGCGCGCCGCGTCGCCATGCGCCCGCCCACGCCGCGCGCCTTGTCGAACAGGAACACCGCGCAGCCCGCCTCGCTCAGGCGCCGCGCGCAGGCGATGCCGGACAGGCCGGCACCCACCACCGCGACCCGCGGCGGGCGGCCGGAAAGGACGATTGAGGAGAACATGGAGATACTGTACTCATTGACGCTTCAAATACGATTCGACTACTGCAATAGCTGACGATGCAGTGCTCATAATCCGATTCAACAACGATTCAATAAGAAAGGTGCCTCATGGTCGAGCAGAACGACGCGGGTTCCCCGGCGCTCACCGGGGCGGGTGAGGAAGACGCGCTGCCGCGCTACCGCAGCGGCGCGGTGGCGCGGATGCTGCGCATGCCGGTGGCGACGCTGCGCATTTGGGAGCGCCGCTACAACGTGGCCTCGCCGGCCACCTCGGCCGCCGGGCACCGGCTGTACTCGGCGGCAGACGTGAAGCGGCTGTCGCTGCTGCGCCAGCTCACCGCGCTGGGACACGCCATCGGCTCGCTGGCCGCGCTGGACCTGGACGCGCTGCGCCAGGTGGCCGCCACCCACGCCGGCGTGCTGGCCGCGCCGCACCAGGACGCCGTGGGCCTGCCGGCGGCCAAGGAGCGTGCCGCGGCGGCCGGCGCAGGCGCGCCTGCCGAGCCGGCGGCGGGGGGCGGCGCGGCACCGGGCGGTGCGTCCGCGAAGGATGCGGAGGCGACCCTGGACGGGGTGGCGTTCTCCGGCGGCGAATCCCGCGCGGCGCTCCCGGCGCCGGTGGACCAGGCCGCCTCGGTGTTGCCCTGGCGGGTGCTGGTGATGGGCCCGATGCTGGCGCACCGGCTGGAGCGCCCGGTGGTGCGCAGCCGGCTCGGCCGGCCGCTGGACGTGGTGGCGGTGTGCGAGACGCTGGAGGAGCTGGCGCGGATGGCGCCACGCGCACCGGCCGAGGCGCTGCTGGTGCAGTGCGCCTCGCTGCGCCCGCAGGACCTGCCGCTGCTGCGCGGCGCGGCACGCGCCAGCGGCGCGCAGCGGGTGCACGTGCTCTACGGCTTCGCCACCAGCACGCTGTGCGCGGCCTTCGAGTCCGCAGGCATGGCGCTGCTGCGCGCGCCGCAGGACGACCGGGCGCTGGGGTCGTGGCTGCAGTCCTCGTGCAGCCCGCTGGAGCTGCCGCTGGTGGTGGCGCCGCGGCGCTGGGACGACGCGGCGCTGGCGGACTTCGCCGCGCTGTCCACCACCATCAGCTGCGAATGCCCGCGCCACGTGGCCGAGCTGCTGATGCAGCTCTCCAGCTTCGAGAGCTACAGCGCCGAGTGCGCCCACCGCTCCCCGGCCGACGCCGCGCTGCACGGCTACCTGGGCCAGGTCGCGGGCACGGCGCGAGCGCTGTTCGAGCAGGCGCTGGAGCGGCTGGCGGTGCAGGAGGGGCTGGTGCTGCCGGGGGGCGGGGAGTGAAGGGGGCCGCCGCGCCGGCCCCTCATCCCGGCTTCACAGGTCCATCCGCGCGATCTTCGTCCCCTCGATGGTCAGGTTGTACATGAGCCCCGCGTTGGTCATCGCGAAGGCGACGACGTCGTTGCGGACGGAGGCGGTGTCCACCTCGCCGTTGGCGCCCATCTTGGCCAGCGCCACCGAGGCGTCCACACCGGCGGTCCAGCCGTTGCTGTCGCGGAACTTGGCCAGCGCCTCGTCCGTGAGGAACAGGATCACCACCGCCTTGGACTGCGCCCCGGCCTGGAAGCCGAAGGAGCCGCTGGCGGCGCGGTAGTAGCCCTGCGAGCGTCCGCCCGCGCGCAGCACGCCCTCGCCGTACTCGCCGCCCACCACCAGGCCGGCGGCCAGGATGCGCGGGAAGACCAGCATGCCGCGCGACTTGGCCATCAGCTCGCCGGAGCCGCGCACCTGCTCGCGCAGCCGCGAGAGCGTGTCGTCGGCCGCGCTGTCGATCTCGCGGCGCCGCGCCACGGGGGACTTGTCGTCGCTGCTGCCGCCGCCGCGTGTCACGGTGCAGCCCGCGGCCAGCAGCAGCGGCACCGCGGCCAGGGCGCCCAGCACGCCGCGGCGCGCGGCCTGCGGCAGGGGGGTGGTGTCGGTGCCCGAAAGCAGGTGGTGGAGGTTGTGGTTTTTCATCTCGGATCCTCTTGCGTTAGCGCCGGCGATGGCACCGGCCCCGCCCGGCACGGCACGGCGCGCGCAACGCTGCGGCGCCTGTCCAGGCGCCCCGTTCAGGGCAAGAAGATTGCCCATGACCTTTCCGCCACCTTGCAGGCCCACGGCGGCCACGCAGGCATGAGCACGGAATCCCCCTTGGCACCGGGCCCCTCGCCCCGCGGCGGTCCCGCCGTCCCGGGCGCGCCCGTGGTGCTGCTGGGCGCCTATGACCGCCACAACTTCGGCGACCTGCTGCTGGCGCGGGTGGCGGCGCGGCTGCTGCGCGGGCGGCCGGCCGTGTTCGCCGGCCTGGCGGTGCGCGACCTGCGCGCCAGTGGCGGCCCGCGGGTCCGGGCGCTGGCCGGGGCGCCGCCGCCAGGAGAACCCGCGGCGCTGCTGCACGTGGGCGGACAGCTTCTCACCTGCAGCGCCTGGCAGGCCGCGGCGATGCTGCTGCCGCCCGACGCGGCGGACGCGGCCATCGCCTACCTCGCGCCGAGGCCGCTGGCGCGCCGGCGCTGGACGCGCGGCTTCCTGGGGCTGGACGACCACGCGCCCTACCTGCTGCCGCGCGTGCTGGCGCCGCGTTTCGCGCCCGTGCTGGCGCTGGGCCTGGGCGGTGCCGGGCTGGAGTGCTGCCCGCGGCGGATGCGGCTGGAAGTTCTCGCCAAGCTGCGCGCGATGCAGGGCGTGGCGGTGCGCGACGCGGCGACGCAGGCGCTGCTGCGCGATGCCGGCGTGGCCTCGCTGCTGCTGCCCGATCCGGCGGCGCTGGTGGCGCGCTTCTTCGGCGCGTCGGTCCGCCGCCACGCGGCGCGGGGCGAGGTGGCGGCGCTGCACGAGCGCTTCGCCGGCGGCTACCTCGCACTGCAGCTCGCGGCCGAGTTCGGCGACGACGCGACGCTGGACGCGCTGGCGCCGCAGCTGGACGCCGTGGCGCGGGAGCGCGGCCTGGGGCTGGTGCTGTTCCAAGCCGGCACCGCGCCCTGGCACGACGACGCGGCGGTGCTGCGGCGCCTGGCGGCGCGGCAACGCGCGCCGGCGGCGGTGATGGCGTCGGTGCACCTGTGGGACGTCTGCGCGCTGCTGGCCGGCAGCGCGGGCTACTGCGGCAGCAGCCTGCACGGGCGCATCGTCGCCACCGCCTTCGGCCGGCCGCGGCTGAACCTGCTGCCGCCGCAATCCGGCACCGGCGCGGCCAAGCACCGGGCCTACGTGGAGACCTGGGAGCTGCCGGGGCTGCCGGGGTGCGTGGCGGTGGGGGAGGTGGCCCAGGGACTGGCCGCGGCGCTGGGGGCGGACGGGCGGGTGCTGCGGGCGCACGGGCGCGCGCTGGCGGGGGCGGTGCTGGAGGGTGTTGAAGAGGTGCTGGGACCGCTGGGGACGGCGTGAGCTCAGCCCGCCATCCGCACCCACCCGCCGTCCTCCACCAGCACCCCGTCCGCGACCAGCCGCGCCACCGTCTCCTCGGCGAAGCGCAGCGCGTCCTCGGCCGTGGCGTGCTCGCCCGGGGCGCGCTGAAGCACGGGGGTCTGCACGATCCAGCGCTGCAGCGCCTCGCGCCGCAGCGCGCGCTGCTCCAGCAGGTGGTAGGTCACCAGCGCCCGCGCGGCGTACTGGTGGTGCTTGCCCGGCGCGGCCATGAAACCCTCCAGCCGCCGCCGCGAGGCCGACAGCGCCGCGGACACGTCCGTGAACGCCTCGCCGTGGCCGGGCAGCACCAGGCGCGGCGCCAGGCGCTCGATCAGGTCCAGCGCGCGCTGCGCCGCCTCGAAGCCCGATTCGCCCGCCAGCTCCGGAAAGATGATCGCCAGCCGCTGCTCCCACAGCGCGTCGCCGCTGATGAGGGTGCGGCTGGCCGGCTCGAACAGCACCACCGCGTCGGGGTCGTGGCCGGGCGTGGCGTGCACCTCCCAGTCGCGCGCGCCCAGCCGCACCGCCTGGCCCGCCTCCAGGAAGGCGTGCGCCTCGAAGGGCTCGTAGCGCTGATCCATGGCGTGGAAGCCCAGGCCCTGCGCGTCCCAGGGCTGCAGGTGCGGCGCGTAGCCCGCGGGCACGCTCAGCCGCGCCTGGGGCCAGCGCCGCAGCAGCGCGGCGTTGCCGCCGCAGTGGTCGGAATGCAGGTGCGTGTTGAGGATGCGCGCCAGCGGCCGCCCGGCCAGCGCGTGCTCCAGCAGCGCCACCGTCTGCGCGCCATGCGAGACGTAGCCGCTGTCCACCACCGCCGCGCCCTGCTCGCCGCCGTCGGCGAAGAGCACGTTGTTGGCCGAGAGCCAGCCGCGCACGAAGAGCTGGGCGCCCAGGTGGCGCAGGGTGTAGTCAGGGGTGGATGCGTCGGTGGGGCGGGTCATGCGGCGTGCGGAGCGTCCCGGGCCCGTGCCCGATGCACTCCGGCTCACTCCGTGGGACAAGGCCGCGCGAGCATAGCGGCCCCCCGCCGCGCGGCCCTGGCCCGCGCCTACGATGCGCCGCGCCGGCAGCCCCCGCCGGTGCATCAACCGCGCACAGGAGAGCACACGCATGGCACGCATCGGATTCATCGGCGCTTCGGGCCTCATGGGCCATGGCATGGCCAAGAACCTGCTCGCGCGCGGCCACGAGCTGCGCCTGACGGTGCACCGCAACCGCGAGCGCGTGGCCGACCTGCTGGAGGCCGGCGCCACCGTGGCCGCGTCGGCCGCGGCGCTGGCCCGGGACAGCGAGATCGTCTTCGTCTGCGTCACCGGCTCGCCCCAGGTCGAAGCCGTGGTGACCGGCCCCGAGGGGCTGCTGGCCGGCGCCGCGCCGGGGCTGCTGGTGGTGGACTGCTCCACCAGCGAACCCGGCTCCACCACGCGACTGCGCGAGGCCTGCGGCGCCGCCGGCGTCACTTTCGTGGACGCGCCGCTGGCGCGCACGCCCACCGAGGCCGAGGCCGGGCGGCTCAACGTCATGGTCGGCGCCGAGGACGCCGCCTTCGCGCAGCTGGAGCCCGTGCTGCGCTGCTTCGCCGAGAACGTGTTCCACGTCGGCGGCCCCGGCGCCGGGCACACGGTGAAGCTGCTCAACAACTTCATCGGGCAGGCCATCTGCACCGCCACCGCCGAGGCCTTCGCCGTGGGGCAGCGCGCCGGGGTGGACCTGAACCGCCTGGTGGCGCTGCTGTCGGCCGGGCCGGTGAACTCAGGCCTGTTCCAGGCCATGGCCAAGGCGCTCACGGGCGACCTGGCGGGCATCCGCTTCGGCCTGGACAACGCGCGCAAGGACCTGCGCTACTACACCCACCTGGCCGAGGATCTGGCCGTGCCCAGCGTGGTGGGCGAGGCGGTGCACCAGTCGCTGACGCTGGCCAGCGCCCTGGGCCACGGCGACAAGTTCGTGCCCTCGTTGCTGGAAGCCCAGGAGCAGCTCAGCGGCGCGCGCATCGTGCCGCGCTGAGGGATCTCTCCCTCCACGGCCGGCGCATCGGGGCGGCTTTTCAGCTTCGGGCGCCGCAGCAAGCCCCGGCGCCCCCGGCGCGAGTCCCGGACTCGCCCGGGCGTCACCTGGGACAGTACCTAGGGCCTAACCCGTATTGTCTGTGGCTACAAGTTTTTTTTGCATCGGTGAGTTATGAAGACTTAAATGCCCTCTCGGGATGTCGAACATATCGATACAAACCGTGGTGAAAACGGCACGGCGCTCTCGCAGGCCGACACAAGCGGTCCTTCATTGGTAGTTGGGGATCCCATGTCCAAGCATTTCAAGCCTTCCGCCTCTTTGCTGGCTCTGGCCG
Source organism: Azohydromonas australica DSM 1124 (assembly GCF_000430725.1). Classification (GTDB taxonomy): domain Bacteria; phylum Pseudomonadota; class Gammaproteobacteria; order Burkholderiales; family Burkholderiaceae_C; genus Azohydromonas; species Azohydromonas australica. Next base: position 136,660 of record NZ_KE387213.1, on the reverse strand, counting down.
CGGCGACCTTCATCACGCTCCAGGCCGCGCCGGCGGCCGCTTTCGTCAGCAGTGCCAGTGCCGGTGACACGGCCGAACTCACCGACCGGCTGATCGTGAAATACCGCAGCGCCACCGAGGCAGCGCCGTCCGAGGCCGCCAAGGGCCGCGCCATGGCCGCGCTGCAAGGCCGCGGCGCCAAGCTGGGCTACCTGCGCCGCATGGGCAACGGCGCCCACGTGTTCAAGCTGGACAAGGCGCTGTCCGCGGCCGAGCTGCGGCAGGTGGCCAAGGAACTGCGCGCCGGGGACGCCGACATCGAGTACGTCGAGCCCGACCTGGTGATGCAGCCGCAGTTCACGCCCAACGATCCGAGCTACGCCCAACAGTGGCACTACTTCGAGTCCACCGCGGGCATCAACGCGCCTGCGGCCTGGGAGAAGTCCACCGGCGCCGGCGTGGTGGTGGCGGTGATCGACACCGGCGTGCGCCCGCACGCCGACCTGGCCGCCAACCTGCTGCCGGGCTACGACTTCATTTCCGACGCCACGCTGGTGTCCAACGACGGCACCGGCCGCGACACCGACCCGGCCGACCCCGGTGACTGGGTCACCGCCGGCCAGTGCGCCACCGGCTCGGCCGCCGCCAACAGCAGCTGGCACGGCACGCACGTGTCCGGGACCATCGCCGCAGTCACCAACAACAGCGTCGGCGTGTCGGGCGTGGCCTTCGACGCCAAGGTGCTGCCGGTGCGCGCGCTGGGCCGCTGCGGCGGCTACACCTCCGACATCGCCGACGGGATGATCTGGGCCGCCGGCGGCACGGTCAGCGGCGTGCCGGCCAACGCCAACCCGGCCAAGGTGCTCAACCTCTCGCTGGGCGCCACGGCCGCGTGCAGCACCACGTACCAGAACGCGGTCACCATCGCGCGCAACTTCGGCGCCACGGTGGTGGTGGCCGCGGGCAACAAGGCCATCGACGCCGTCAACTTCGCGCCGGCCAACTGCACCGGCGTGGTGGTGGTGGCAGCGGTCAACCGCAGCGGCGGCCGGGCCTCCTACTCCGACTACGGCACCCTGGTGGACCTGGCCGCCCCGGGCGGCGACACCAACGCCGGCGTGCTCTCCACGCTCAACGCCGGCACCACCGTCCCGGCCGGCGACAATTACGTCAACTACATGGGCACCTCGATGGCCGCGCCGCACGTGGCGGCCACCGCGGCGCTGATGCTCTCGCTCAACCCGCTACTGACGCCGGACCAGGTGGAGTCGCGCCTGAAGGCCTCGGTGCGCGCCTTCCCCGCCACCTGCAGCGGCTGCGGCACGGGCATCCTGGACGCCAACATGGCGGTGGACGCCGCCGGCACGGCGCCGGCCATCACCAGCGTGGCGGAGGCCGAGGCCAACGACAGCATCGCCGCGGCCCAGGTGCTGGGCGCGGCGCTGCCGGTGTCGGTCAGCGGCACCATCTCCAAGCTGGCCGACAAGGACCTCTACAAGGTGGACATCCCCGTGGGGGGCAGCATCCTGGCCCGGCTGCGTCCCAACGCCAGCTCCAACTACGACCTCGTCGCCTTCGACGCCGCCACCGGCACGCAGCTGGCCGCCAGCAACCAGACCGGCGCGCTCGCGGACCAGGTGATCCTCAGCAACACCGGCTCGAACGTCTTGACGGTGGCCCTGCAGGTCTCGCGCGTGAGCGGCCTGACGGGCGCCTCGGGCACCTACAGCCTCTATGTCAGCCCGAACAACTGAGCGAACCCCTTCCCCCTGACCCGCGGGCTCGTGGCCGCCGTTCCCCGGCGCGCCACGGCAAGGTCCCCGCCGGACACCCTGCCCGCCGCCCGCGGGCTTTTTTTCGTCCGCGCGCCTTTGACTTCTGGAAACGTCCGACGCCCGCTTCCGCGGTTGACCGGACGGGGCGGGGGGCCTTCACTGCCTGCGTACCATGCCGCCCCTCGCGCCCGGGCCACCGGGCGAACCGCCGCCGGATGAAGGCGGCAGGAGCGGTCCGCTCCAGCCCCGCGGCCCCCGCTGCCGCGGCCTGTGTTTTGCTCTCAGGCGCCCATGTCCAAATCCCCCGTCCTCCTGCCGGCCCTCGTGGCGGTCTCCCTCCTCACCCTGCAGGCCGTTCCGGCGGCGGCTTTCGAACGCGACGCCGCGCCCGCCGCATCGGCCGCGTCGACCGCGCCGGCCGCGGCACTGACGGACCGGCTGATCATCAAGTACCGCAGCGCCGCCACCACCGCGGCGCCGGCCGCCGCCGCGCAACTGCGCGCCGCCGCCGTGCTGCAGCGCCGCGGCGCCAAGCTCACGCACCTGCGGCGCCTGGCCGACGGGGCGGACGTGTTCAAGCTCGACCGGCCGCTGTCCGAGGACGAGCTGCGCCGCGTCGGCGAGGAGCTGCGCAACGGCGACGCGGACGTGGAATACGCCGAGCCCGACGCACTGATGCAGCCGCAGCTGGTGCCCAACGACGCGCGCTACGGCGAGCAGTGGGACCTGTTCGAGGCCACGGCCGGCATCCGCGCGCCCACGGCCTGGGAGAAGTCCACCGGCGCCGGCGTGGTGGTGGCGGTGATCGACACCGGCGTGCGCCCGCACGCGGACCTGGCGAGGAACCTGCTGCCCGGGCGCGACTTCATCACCGACACCTTCATCGCCCGCGACGGCAACGGCCGCGACGAGGACCCGGCCGACCCCGGCGACTGGAGCAGCGCCGGCCAGTGCTACAGCGGCTCGCCGGCCGCCAAGAGCAGCTGGCACGGCACCCACGTGGCCGGCACCATCGCCGCGCTGACCGGCAACGGCAGCGGCGTGGCGGGCGTGGCCTTCGACGCCAAGGTGCTGCCGGTGCGGGTGCTCGGCCGCTGCGGCGGCTACAGCTCCGACATCGCCGACGGCATGGTCTGGGCCGCGGGCGGCAGCGTCGCCGGCCAGCCGGCCAACCCGAACCCGGCGCGGGTGCTGAACCTGTCGCTGGGCGGCGGCGGCAGCTGCAGCACCACCTACCGCAACGCCATCGCCACCGCGCGCGGCCTGGGCGCGGTGGTGGTGGTGGCCGCGGGCAACGACGCCTCGGACGCCAGCCTGCACCAGCCGTCGAGCTGCCCGGGCGTGATCGCGGTGGCGGCGGTCAAGCGCAACGGGGCCCGGGCGTCCTACTCCAACTACGGCTCGGTGGTGGACCTGGCGGCGCCGGGCGGCGACACCGACGCGGGCATTCTCTCCACGCTCAATGCCGGCGGCACCACGCCGGGGGCCGACAGCTACGGCAGCTACCGCGGCACCTCCATGGCCGCGCCGCACGTGGCCGGCACGGTGGCGCTGATGCTGGCGCGCAACCCGAAGCTCACGCCGGACGAGGTGGAGACGCGGCTCAAGGAGTCGGCGCGTCCCTTCCCGGCCGCGTGCGGGCAGTGCGGCAGCGGGCTGCTGGACGCCAATGCCGCGGTGGACGCCGCTGGCGGCGGCAGCAGCAGCGTGGCGGTGACGGTGCCGGAGGTGGAGCCCAACGACAGCATCGGGCGCGCGCAGCCGCTGAACGACCTGCCCGCCACGGTGCTGGGCGCGCTGCGCAGCGACGCCGACCAGGACCTCTACAGCGTGCGCCTGGCCGCGGGCCAGCGCCTGACCGCCCGGCTCACGCCCACGGCCGATGCCAACTACGACCTCATCGCCGTGGACACCGACAACCGGCGGCTGGACGCCAGCCTGCTGCCGGGCTCGCAGACCGACACGGTGAGCGTGCTCAACAGCGGCAGCAGCGCGATGTCGGTGGTGCTGCGCGTGCGCTGGACCGGCGGCCCCGCCGGCGCGTACCGGCTGGGCGTGGCGGCGGATTAAGGGCGCAAGGCGCTCACTTCACCGGAATGGGCGTGCCGGCGGCCACCGGCACCACGGTGACGCTGTTCTGCGGCGAGCCCTCGATGAGCCGCTCGGAGTAGGTGAGATAGACTAGCGCGTTGCGCTTGGGGTCCACCATGCGCACCACGCGCAGCCGCTTGAACACCAGCGAGATGCGCTCGCTGAACATCTCCTCCTGTTTCGCCATCGGCCGGCCCTGCGGGAAGCTGATGGGGCCGACCTGGCGGCAGGCGATGGAGGCGTCGGACTTGTCCTCGGCGATGCCGATGGCGCCCTTGATGCCGCCGGTCTTGGCGCGCGAGACGTAGCAGGTCACGCCCTGCACCTTCGGATCGTCGTAGGCCTCGACCACGATCTTGTGGTCCGGGCCGATGAGCTTGAACACGGTGTCCACCTCGCCGATGGTTTCGGCGCGGGCCACCGTGGCGGCGGCCAGCAGCAGCGGGATCGTCGTCAGCAGGCGTCGGGCTTTCATGGGGTGCTCCCAGGGTTTGTGAAGGGGAAGAGGGGCCGCGCGGGCGGCTGCTGAACCCATTGTCACCAGCGCCGGGGAGGGCTCCGGCTTGGGGTACAAGGCGCGCCATGAGCGCCGCCGCACGGGCCCGAGCCTCGGGCCACGGCGCGGCAGCGCGAGGGAGCCCTCCATGAGCGACGAGAACCAGATCTACCTGCCCGATTCCTTCCTGGCGCTGTACCGCGACGCGCGCCAGCGCCTGACGGCGCCGCTGGCCGACATACGCGCGCGCTACGAGCTGTGCGAGGACCTGGCGCAGCAGCTCGAAGAACACGCGCGCGGGCGCAGCATCCACGCGCACGGCTCCGAGGTGGACCTGCTGCTGCGCTACCACGCCGGCCTGGCCGACCCCGACTCCGGCTTCAGCCCCGCCGAGGCGCGCTGGGTGGTCACGCGGCTGTCGGAGCTGCTGGGGTGGGAGTGCCCGCATTTGCCGCAGGCCCCCGGCCCGGACGCGTAGCGGCGGCCGTCCGATTCCCGCTCGGGAAGGGTGCCTGGCAAGTTGCTCGCACTTCCGTTCTTTTTGTTCAAGACGGTACCCGCCATGCCGAAATGAGCACTGGCTGAGGCAAGGGCTTCCGGGCCCGTGCGCAGCCGATTCCAAAAAAGAACGGGAGTTTTCATGTCCATTGGATTCAAGACGCCGGCCAAGCGCCTGGCGTGGGCCGCCGCTGCCTGCGTGGCGCTGCATGCAGTGCCTGCGGCTACGGCCCAGACGGTGATGACCGCCGCCGCCAACTCGACCCCGCTGCAGGCGAGCCTCACCACCAATCGCCTGGTCATCAAGTACCGCAGCGCCGTCGATCTCGACGTGCCCTCAACGTCTACTCAGGCCATGGCCACGGCCACAGCGACCTCGCGGGGCACGGTGCTGTCGCACCTGCGCCGCCTGACCAATGGGGCGCACGTGTACAGGCTCGATCGCTGGCTGTCCGTGGCGGAGGTGCAGCAACTCGTCGACGCGCTGAGCAACGGCAACGCCGACATCGAGTACGCCGAGCCCGATGTGCTGCTGCAGCCGCAGGCCGTGCCCAACGACCCGCTCTTGAAGTATCAGTGGGATCTGTTTGACCCCGTCAGCGGCATCAACGCGCCAGCGGCCTGGGACAAGTCCATCGGCGCCGGTGTGGTGGTGGCGGTCATTGACACCGGCGTGCGCCCGCACGCGGACCTGGCGGCCAACCTGCTGCCGGGCTACGACTTCATCGGCAATGCGACGGTGTCCAACGACGGCGACGGCCGTGACTCGGATCCCTACGACCCCGGTGACTGGACCGTGGCCGGTGCCTGCGACGACCCCGCTCGGCCCGCCGTTTCGAGCTCCTGGCACGGCACGCACGTGGCCGGCACCGTCGCCGCGCTCACCAACAACGCCAACGGTGTCGCGGGCGTGGCCTATGGCGCACGGGTGCTGCCCGCGCGCGTGCTGGGACGCTGCGGCGGATTCGACTCCGACATCGCCGACGCCATCGTGTGGGCCTCCGGCGCCAAGGTGAAAAACGTTCCGTCCACGCCGACACCGGCCCGTGTCATCAACCTGTCGCTGGGCGGCCTGAGCAAGTGCGCCCGCACGACGCAGAACGCGATCAACACCGCACGTGCCAACGGCGCGGTGGTGGTGGTGGCTGCTGGCAACAAGAGCATGGATGCAGCCAGTTTCTCGCCGGCCAACTGCCAGGGCGTGGTGACGGTGGCGGCAACCAACCACTTCGCAGCGCGGGCGAGCTACTCCAACTACGGCAACCGGGTGGACCTGGCCGCGCCAGGCGGTGAAAACGGCATGTACGTGGGCATCCCGTCCACGTACAACCTCGGCGCGACCGTGCCGGGCGATGATGGGTATGTCTTCAAGGCCGGCACCTCGATGGCCGCGCCGCATGTCTCGGCCGTGGCGGCGCTGATGCTCTCGCGCAACCCCTCGCTCACACCGGACGAGGTGGAAGATCGGCTCAAGAGTTCCGCGCGGGCTTTCCCGGGCGCGTGCGACCAATGCGGCACGGGCCTGCTGGACGCCAACGCCGCGGTAGATGCCGCGGGCCTGCCGGCGATCCTCACCCTGGCGGAGCAGGAGGGCAACAACACCTTCACCACGGCCCAGCGGGTGCCCGCGCTGCCGGCCGATGTGAGCGGCACCATCGCCGTCGTCGGTGACAAGGACCACTTCCGCGTGCAGATTCCCGTCGGCGCGCGGCTGCAAGCCAAACTGACGACCGGTGCCGCGTCCGACTACAGCCTCAAGCTCTTCACCCGCAACGGCACGCTGTTGGCCAGCAGCATGCTGAACGGCTTGGGCGTGCCGGAGGAGCTCACCTACACCAACACCGGCAACCTCAGCAAGTTCCTGGTGCTGCAGGTGCGTCGCGCCGACGGCAAGTACGGGGCAACCGCCCCGTATGCGCTGTCCGTCGGCATGTACTGATGGCGCGGCGGTCAGTCTGGGCATGAGAGCGAAAGCCATCCTGGGCGAAGCCCTGGCGTTCCTGCCAGCCCTGGCGGCCGCCGTCCTCGTCGCCCTGGCGTCGGCACCGGCGGCGGCCGCCGTCCTCGACGCGGGGGCGGTGGCCCAAGCGCAGTCCGACCAACTGATCGTCCGTTACCGCAGCGCCGCCGGCGCTGCGGTGCTGCCACGGGTCGTGCGGCAGCGCACCGAGGCGGTGCTGCGGCGCCACGAGGTACGGCTGCTGCAGGCGCGGCCCCTGGCCGACGGGTCCTTCGTGCTCAAGCTCGACCGCCGCTTGCCGGCGGCGCAGCTGGAGCGCATCGGCGAGGCACTGCGCGCCGCCGATGCCGACGTGGAATACGTCGAACCCGATGTGATGCTGCAGCCCCAGGGCCTGTCGCCACCCTCGGCCGAAGGCCCGCGCTGAGCACGGGCTCCGGAGCGCGGCCCGTGGCCGCTCAAGCCTCCGTCCTCAACCCCGGCGGCGTCGCCTTCCCCCCGCGCAGCAGCTGCTCGTAGCTGGAGATGACCTGGGCGCCGAAGAGCAGCACCGTGGCGGCGATCTCCAGGCTCAGCAGCACCACGATGGCGGTGGCCAGCGACCCGTACACCAGGTTCACCTTGGACAGCGAGGCGAAGTACCACACCAGCACGTGGCGGCTGATCTCCCAGCACACCGCGGCCGTGACGCCGCCGATGAGCGCGTGCCGCCACGACAGCCGCCCCACCGGCATGACCATGTAGATGGCGCTGAGCACCAGCACCTCGCCCGAGAAGCCCAGCAGGTACAGCAGCACGGCGGAGAGGCGGTCCAGCGACCAGCTGTGGCCCAGCAGCCGCAGCGTGTCGTTGCCCAGCGCCTGCAGCGCGCCGGCCACCAACGTGATCAGCAGCAGCCCGAAGCCCAGCGCCAGGATGCAGGCGTAGGGCAGCAGCGCCGAGGCCAGGAAGTGCCGTCGCCGGATGGCGACGCGGTGGAAGAAGATCACCGACATCGCGTTCTCCAGCACCGTGAAGGCGAGCGAGCTGAAGAACAGCATCGTCGCCACCAGGAACAGGCTGACCGCGTCGCGGTTGCGCAGGAAGGTGTCGAGCTCGGCGACCAAGGGCCCGGACTGCCCCGGCAGCAGCCACGCCAGGTAGCGCGTGAGCGTGCCCAGCAGCTCGCGCGGGTCCACCAGGTGCGACAGCGCGATCACGCACAGGATCAGCAGCGGCACCAGCGACAGCAGCGCGTAGTAGGCGAGGGCGCCCGCCAGCAGCAGGCCCTGGTTCTTCTTGAAGGCGCGCAGGCACTGGACCAGGAAGCGGCCCGGGTGCTGCAGGACCTCGGCGGCGGCACGCGACATGCGCCGCCTGGAGCACGGAGCGGGCCCGGGCTCCCCGGGCGCGCGCTGGGGTGCCGCTTCAGTGCGCCACGTCGTGCGGCCCGGCCGGCGAGTCGTCGATGTCGCGCCGGCCGCTGGCGACGCTGCGGATCAGCGACTGCGCGGTGAGGAAGGCGCGCGTCTCGGCCACCGGGTTGCGCCGCGCCTGGGCGTCGTCGCCCGCGGGCACGTGGTTGCTCAGCCGGGCATGGCCCATGCCTTCGAGCAGGCAGACGCCGGTGACCCGATCCCACAGCCAGTAGAAGCCTTCCAGCAGCGTGACGATCTGCACCGGCGTGGCCGTCACCAGCGTGTGGCGGTAGCTGTCGCTGTCGTACAGGGACTTGGTGACATCGATCGGGAGCTGCTTCATGGCGGTGGGCACTGCGGGTACTACGAAAACGGCATGGCCGGAAAGCGCCGGCCTGGGTTCAAGCATGAGGCCGCCCGGCCTGGGCCCATGGCTGGAAAAGGGCCACCGGGCGCGGGCAGTTCGGCGCTTCCACGGGCCGCGGGAGCGCCGTGCATGATCGACCTCGTGAACAAAGCCACATTCACCCTGGATCCCGCCTCCGCCGAGCGCGAGGCGGCACTGGTGCGCATGAAGCGCATCGCCCTGGGCCTGCTGGTGGGCGCCGCGCTGCTGTACGCGCTGGCCACCGTGCTGGGGCAGAGCCACCCGGGCTGGCACTACCTCGCGGCCTTCGCCGAGGCGGCGATGGTGGGCGCGGTGGCGGACTGGTTCGCGGTGGTGGCGCTGTTCCGGCATCCGCTGGGGCTGCGCATCCCGCACACCGCCATCATCCCCACCAACAAGGCGCGCATCGGCCGCAACCTGGCCAACTTCATCTGCAACAACTTCCTGGGCACGCCCCAGGTGCTGGCCAAGGTGCGCGAGTTCGACGCCGCGGGCCGGCTGGCCGGCTGGCTGGCTGACGAGCGCCACGCGCAGCAGCTGGCGCAGCACCTGGCATCGGCCGCGCGCTACCTGCTGTCCACGCTGGACGACGAGCGCGTGCGCCACTTCCTGCGCAGCACGGTGCTGTCCAAGCTGGGGCAGATCGACGTCTCGTCCCTGGCCGGCGAGGTGCTGGCGCTGCTGACGGCCGACCGCCGCCACCAGGCGCTGCTGGACGAGCTGCTGCGCCAGCTCGCGGCGCTGCTGGAGGAGGAGTCGATCCAGGAGAAGGTGGCCGAGGTCGTGGCCTCGGAGCTGAAGGTGCTGCGCCTGGTGGGGCTGGACGCGGTGGCCGGGCGCATCGCCACGCGCAAGCTGGTCTCGGGGCTGGGCAACCTCATCGGCGAGATGGGCGAGGACCCCGATCACCCGCTGCGGCTGCGCTTCGACGACTTCATGGCCCACAGCATCGAGCGGCTGCGCGACGACCCGGCGCTGCGCCAGCGCGGGCGCGAGCTGCAGTCGGAGTGGCTGGCGCACCCGGCCCTTGCGCAGTACCTGCACGGGCTGTGGGACCAGCTGCTGGCATGGCTGCAGGCGGACCTGCAGCGCTCGGAGTCCACGCTGCATGCGCGCGTGGCCGAGGGCGCACGCGGGCTGGGACGGCGGCTGCAGGAGGACGCGGCCATGCGCGAGTGGATCAACGCGCAGCTGATGCAGGCCGCGCCGCAGTGGATCGAGCGCTACCGCGAGGACATCCGCGGTTACATCACGGCGCGCGTGGACGCCTGGCCCACCGAGGAGCTCACCGTCGAGCTGGAGCGCAACATCGGCCGCGACCTGCAATTCGTGCGCATCAACGGCACGCTCGTGGGCGGGCTCATCGGGCTGCTGATCCACACGGTGACGGTGGCGCTGGGCGGTTGAGCAGCGCGCGGGAATGGAAAAACGGCGGCCCTCGGGCCGCCGTTTCCGTTTTGGGCGGCAGCCCGCGCGGGCCGCCGCCTCATCCATCCACCGTCAGCGGTAGTACACGTGCTCGCCGTTGGCGGCCTTCCAGGTGCTCTCGAAGTGCGCGGCGTCCTCGGCCGAGCGGGGCTTGACGCCCATGAGGATGCCGCCCTGCTTGATGCCTTCCTCGTAGTGCTTCACGCGCTCTTCCGGGATGCCCCAGCCGATGAGCGCGCCGATGAGGCCGCCGCTGGCCGCGCCCGCGCCGGCACCGGCCAGCGCCGCGGCGATCGGGCCCGCGACCACCAGGCCCAGGCCCGGAATGGCGATCGAGGTGCCCACCGCCGCCACGGCTGCGGCAATGGCGCCAATCGTGCCGCCGATGGCGCCGCCGATGCCCGCGCCCTCGGCCGCCTTGTTGCCCAGCTCGGTCTGCGTGCCGATGGCCTTGTCATTGCCGAAGTGGCGCTTGCGCGTCTCGTCGGACATCACCAGGTTGAGGTCGTCCTTGGTGTAGCCGCGGTCGGAAAGCGACTGGTAGGCGCGCTCGGCGCTGTCACGGTCGCGGAACAGGCCGGTGACGTACGGGGTGTCTGCCATGGTGTGCACTCCTGGTGTTGGGAAGGAGGCGCCGCCCGATGCGGCGCCGACGCCTACCAATCAGCAAGCCGCGCGCCCAGGCACGGCTTGCCCGTCCCGGACCGCACGCGGCGGGCACCGGCGTGACGGAGTGCATGGCGCTGTGGCGCTGGGGCCTCAAGCACGGCGCCATGGCAGCCGAAGATCACGCCAAGTCCGCGCGCCGCGTGGGTTTTTCAGTTTTACCGACCCACGCCGACGCCATGAAGACCACCCCGCTGCAGACCTATTTCCTTGGCCAGGGCGCCATCCTCCTGGGCGCCTGGGGCATGGACACCTTCGCCTCCATGTGGCCCATGGCCCTGGGCGCCTCCGCCGGAATGATGTGCACCGCCCCGCTGGTGCGGCAGCTGCTCGGCCGCTGGCGCGCGCGCCGGGCGCGCTGAGGCGCAGACGCGCCCCTGCCCGCTTTCCCCTGATCCCCCGTCATCACCCCGGGCCTCTCGCGGCACGGGGGTTGCCGAAGCGTCTCCAGAACCAGCGCCCCCTTCGGGCCATAACAGGAGACCCATGCTTCGCGCAGCCGCGCCCTTGTGTCTTGCCCTGCTGGCGCCCCTCGCGTGGGCACAGGCGCTGGCTGCCGCACCGTCTCCCTCCGCCTCCTCTCCCGTTCCCGCAGCCCCCGCCGAGCACGATCCCGCCGGCGACTGGCCGATGGCCGCGCGCGACCACGCCAACACCCGCTTCAGCCCGCTGGCGCAGATCACGCCGGACAACGTCGCGCGGCTGCAGCCGGTGCTGGAGCGCGCCACCGGCGCCGAGCGCGGCCACGAGGCGGCGCCCATCGTCGCGGGCGGGACGATGTTCATCGTCACGCCCTATCCCAACGAGCTGCTGGCGCTGGACCTCGCGCAGCCCGGCTTCCCGCTGAAGTGGCGCTACCGGCCGCATCCGGACGCCGCCGCGCAGGGCGTGGCCTGCTGCGACGTGGTCAACCGCGGCGCGGCCTTCGACGCCGGGCGCGTCTTCTTCAACACGCTGGACGGACAGGCCATCGCCGTGGACGCCGCCACCGGCCGCGAGCTCTGGCGCACGAAGCTGGGCGACATCCGCCGCGGCGAGACCATCACCATGGCGCCGCTGGTGGTGCGCGGCAAGGTGCTCATCGGCAACTCCGGCGGCGAGTACGGCGTGCGCGGCTGGCTCGTCGCGCTGGACGCGGCCAGCGGCAAGGAGCTCTGGCGTGCCTGGAGCACGGGGCCGGACAAGGATGTGCTCATCGGTGCCGCCTTCAAGCCCTTCTACCCGCAGGACCGCGGCCCGGACCTGGGCGAGCACAGCTGGCCCGGGCAGGCCTGGAAGCAGGGCGGGGGCAACGTCTGGGGCTGGGTGTCCTACGACCCGCAGCTCGACCTCCTCTACTACGGCACCGCCAACCCCGGCCCCTGGAACCCCGAGCAGCGCCCGGGCAGCAACCACTGGACCAGCGGCGTGTTCGCGCGCCGGCCCGACAGCGGCGAGGCGGTGTGGTTCTACCAGTGGAGCCCGCACGACCTGCACGACTACGACGGCGTCAACGAGAACGTGCTGCTGGACCTGCCCATCGGCGGCCGCACCCGCCAGGTGCTGCTGCACCCGGACCGCAACGGCTACCTCTACGTGCTGGACCGCGCCACCGGGCAGGTGCTCTCGGCCGACCCCTTCGCCGCGGTGACGACCAGCCTGGGCGTGGACCTCCAGAGCGGCGCGCTGCGCTACGAGCCGTCCAAGGAGCCGCGCGCCGGCAAGCCGGTGCGCGACATCTGCCCCTCCTCGCCGGGCGCCAAGGACTGGCAGCCCTCGGCCTGGTCGCCGCGCACGCGGCTGCTCTACATCCCGCACCAGAACCTGTGCCAGGACGCCACCACCTCCAGCGTGAGCTACATCGCCGGCACGCCCTACGTGGGCGCGGACCTGAAGATGAAGCCCGGCCCCGGCGGCCACCGCGGCGAGGTGGAAGCCTGGGACCCGGTGGCGCGCAAGGCCGTGTGGACGATCAAGGAGAGCTTCCCGGTGTGGAGCGGCGCGCTGGCCACCGCGGGCGACGTGGTCTTCTACGGAACCATGGACGGCTGGTTCAAGGCCGTGGACGCGCGCAGCGGCAAGGAACTCTGGAAGCACAAGACGCCCTCGGGAATCATCGGCCAGCCCGTGAGCTTCCTCGGCCCGGACGGGCGCCAGTACGTCGCCGTGCTCTCCGGCGTGGGCGGCTGGGCCGGCGCCATCGTCTCGGGCAACCTCGACCCGCGCGACAGCACCGCCGCCAAGGGCTTCGTCAATGCCATGCGCGACCTGCCGCAGGCCACGCGCAAGGGTGGAGCGATCCATGTGTTCGCGCTGCCGAAGTGAGGCTGCGTCCTCCCCCGTTCGCCCTGAGCCTGTCGAAGGGCCGGCAGCCCAGCCGGGCGGCGGGGCTTCGACAAGCTCAGCCCGAACGGAATCCAAGAACCCCGCGGGCCACGGAACGCTGAAGTTCCACCACCTCCTGGTGGCCGCCGCGCTGGCCCTGGGCGGCGCCACGCGCACCGATGCCGGCTCGCCGGCGCTGCGGGTGTGCGCCGATCCGGACAACCTGCCCTACTCGCACCGCGACGGCAGCGGCTACGAGAACCGGCTGGCGTCGTGGCTGGCGGAGGAACTGCACCGCCCGCTGCAGGTGGCCTGGGTGCCGCTGCAGCGGGGCTTCGTGCGCAAGACGCTGGGCGAGGGGCGCTGCGACGTGCTGCTCGGCGTGCCCGCGGGCCTGGAGCGGGTGGCGACCACGCGGCCCTACTACCGCAGCGGCTACGTGTTCCTGTCGCGCCCGCTGCAAGGGCAGCCGCTGCGCGGCTTCGACGACGCGCGGCTGAAGGCGCTGCGCATCGGCGTGCAGCTGCCCGGCGACGGCGCGGCCACGCCGCCGGGGCAGCTGCTGGCGCAGCGCGGCGCGGTGGAGCACGTGCGCGGCTTCGAGCCGCTGGGCGAGCAACCTTCGGCGCAGCGCGCGGTGCGGGCACTGGCGGCGGACGAGATCGACGCCGCGGTGCTGTGGGGGCCGCCCGCGGCCTTCTTCGCCCAGCGCGCGGGCGTGCCGCTGGTGCTCACGCCGGTGCGCGGCACGGTGGCCGGGGCGGCGTCGCCCTTCGCCTTCGACATCGCGCTGGCCGTGCGCCCCCAGGACGACGCGCTGCGCGCGGCACTGGACGCGGCGCTGCAGCGGCTGCGGCCGCGCATCGACGGGCTGCTGGCGCAGTACGGCGTACCGCTGCTGCCGCCCGAAGCCCCGACGCAGGAGGGCCTGCGATGAGACAAACACGGCTTTTTCCGGGGCTGCTGGCGCTGTGCGCGCTGCTGCTCACCACCGGCTGCGAGCGCGAGCGGCGCCGCCCGGACGTGCCGCCTTCGCCGCCGGGCCAGCCGGTGCCGCGCACCAGCAGCCTGCACGTCGGGCCGTCGGCTTCGGCGCCGCCCGATGCGGCAGCGCTGGTGGCGGCGGCCTCGGCCTCCAGCGCCCAGGCCGCGCCGGCGCCGGCGATGCGCGCCTCCATGGCGCAGATCGACCGCGCCGCGGCGGCGGCTTCCGACGCCACGGCTGCCATCGCCACGCCGGCGGGCTTCGAGGAGAACGCCTATGCGGTGTCGCAGGGCAAGCGCTGGTACCGCTGGTTCAACTGCAACGGCTGCCATGCCATGGGCGGCGGCGACAGCGGCCCGCCGCTGATCGACGGCCAGTGGCGCTACGGCGGCAGCGCGGCGCAGATCGTGGCCACGCTGCGCCAGGGCCGTCCCAACGGCATGCCGTCCTTCGAGGGCCGCATGACGGACCAGCAGCTCTGGCAGCTTGCGGCCTACGTGCGCTCCATGAGTGGGCAGTTGCGCACGGACGTGGCGCCCGGTCGCAACGACGGCCTGAGCGGCCCGCTGCCGGAGCAGCGGCGGGATGACGAGCGGCTCGGGCCCGAGGCGGTGCCCAAGGCGAGGTGAGGGAATGCCGCTGCCCCAATCCCCCCTCACCCCCGCCGGCCCGCAAGCCGCCCGGGTCTTCGAACTGGGCACGCTGTTCTTCTGGATGTGCCTGGCCGTCCTGGTGGCCATCGTGCTCGCCACGCTGTGGGCGCTGTGGCGCGCGCCCAAGGGCGACGCGCGCACCCCGGCGCCGGGCTCGATGGGTGAAGAGCCGGGCCGGCGCCGCGCGGTGAGCGTGGCGCTGGGGCTGTCCATCGCCGGGCTGCTGGTGCTGATCGCGGCCAGCGTGTTCACCGACCGCGCGCTGGCGCGGCTGCCGCTGCAGGGCGCGCTGCACGTCGAGCTGACCGGGCACCAGTGGTGGTGGGAGGCGCGCTACGACGACGCGGAGCCCTCGCGCGTGTTCACCACCGCCAACGAGCTGCACATCCCCGTGGGGCGGCCGGTGATCGTGACGCTGCAGGGCACGGATGTGATCCACAGCCTGTGGCTGCCCAGCCTCGCGGGCAAGAAGGACCTCATCCCCGGCCGCACCGCCACCCTCACGCTGCAGGCCGACCGCGCCGGCAGCTACCGTGGCCAGTGCGCCGAGTTCTGCGGCTTGCAGCACGCCTGGATGGCGCTGGAGGTGGTGGCCGAGGACCCGGTGGCCTTCGATGCCTGGGCGCAAAGCCAGCGCCAGCCCGCGGCCGATCCCACCGAGCCGCAGCGCCTGCGCGGCCGGGAGGTGTTCATGGGCAGCACCTGCGCCATGTGCCACGCCATCGAGGGCACCGACGCGGCCGGGCGCCAGGCGCCCCCGCTCACGCACGTGGGCAGCCAGCGCACGCTGGCCGCCGGACGGCTGCCCAACACGCCGGAGCACATGGCGTCGTGGATCACCGATCCGCAGGCGCACAAGCCCGGCGTCAACATGCCCGCGCATGCCTTCTCCCGCGAGGACCTGCAGGCGCTGGTGGCTTACCTGCAGGGGCTGAAATGAGCACGAGGCGCTGGAAAGGCTCCGACCGTCCCGAGGCCGCCGAGGGCGCCGCGGCCCGGCCCGGCGGCGGGGTGTCGGCAGGCTCGGCCCGCACGGGCGCCCACCGGCTGGGCCGCAGCCTGCCGGCCGGCGAGCGCCCCGAGCTGAACGCCGTGCCGCCCACGCCGCAGCAGGTGGCGCGGCTGCACGCCACCTGGTCGGACCCGCCGGGACTGTGGGGCTGGATCAGCGCCGTCAACCACAAGGCCATCGGGCGGCGCTTCCTGGTCACGGCCTTCGGCTTCTTCATCGCCGGCGGGCTGCTGGCGCTGTGGATGCGCACCCAGCTGGCGCGCGCGGAGAACGGGCTGGTGGGGCCGGACCTCTACAACCAGCTCTTCACCATGCACGGCACGACGATGATGTTCCTGTTCGCCGTGCCGGTGATGCAGGCGGTGTCGGTCTACATCACGCCGCTGATGCTGGGCGCGCGCTCCATCGCCTTTCCGCGCATGAACGCCTTCGCCTACTGGGTCTACCTCTTCGGCGGGCTGATGCTGTTCGCGGCCTTCGCCACCAACACCGGCGCCGATGCCGGCTGGTTCGCCTACGTGCCGCTGTCGGGGCCGGACTACTCGCCGGGCAAGCGGGTGGACTTCTGGGCGCAAATGGTCACCTTCACCGAGCTGTCGGCGCTGCTGGAGGCGGTGATCCTCATCACCACGGTATTCAAGCTGCGCGCGCCGGGCATGACGCTCAACCGGCTGCCGCTGTTCGTGTGGGGCATGCTGGTGACGGCCTTCATGGTGATGTTCGCCATGCCGGCGGTGATGCTCGCCAGTACCGCGCTGATCACCGACCGCCTCGTGGGCACGCACTTCTACAACCCGGGCGAGGGTGGCGACGCGCTGCTGTGGCAGCACCTGTTCTGGTTCTTCGGCCACCCGGAGGTCTACCTGATCTTCATTCCGGGGCTGGGCTTCGTCAGCACCATCATCGCCACCTTCGCGCGGCGGCCGGTCTTCGGCTACCCGGCGATGGTGCTGGCGCTCATCGCCACCGCCTTCCTCGCCTTCGGCCTGTGGGTGCACCACATGTTCGCCACGAACCTGCCGGAGATGGGCAAGAGCTTCTTCACGGCGTCGAGCATGCTCATCGCGGTGCCGAGCGCGATCCAGATCTTCTGCTGGCTCGCCACGCTGGCCGGCGGGCGCGTGAACCTCAAGGCACCGCTGCTGTTCGTGCTGGCCTTCTTCTTCATCCTGGTGCTGGGCGGGCTGACCGGGCTGATGCTGGCCTCGGTGCCGCTGGACCTGCAGGTGCACGACAGCTACTTCGTGGTCGCGCACCTGCACTACGTGCTGCTGGGCGGCGCGGTGTTCCCGCTGCTGGGCGCGGTGCTGTACTGGTGGCCGCTCATCACCGGGCGCATGAGCAGCGAGCGCCTGGGCCGCTGGAGCTTCTGGCTGCTGTTCATCGGCTTCAACGTCACCTTCTTCCCGATGCACCTGCTGGGGCTGGAGGGCATGCCGCGGCGCGTCTACACCTACCCGGCCGACCGCGGCTGGGAGGGCCTGAACCTGCTGGCGACGGTGGGCGCGTGGGTGCTGGCGGCGGGGCTGCTGGTGTTCCTGTTCAACCTGTGGCGCAGCTGGCGGCAGGGCGAGCGCGCGGGCCGCAACCCGTGGGGCGCGGGCACGCTGGAGTGGGGCTCCACCTGCCCGCCGCCGGCGGCCAACTTCGACGCCACGCCGGTGGTGCACGGCGCCTACCCGCTGTGGACGCCGCCGCGCGAGCCCTCGCAGGTGGCCGGGCTGGCGGTGGACCAGCGCGAGCAGCTGGTGACCACGGTGCTGGACGCCGTGCCCGACCACCGGGCCAGCTTCCCCGAGCCCACGCCCTGGCCCTTCCTGAGCGCGCTGGCGGTGACGCTGTGCTTCGTGTGGTCCATCTTCACGCCCTGGGGCGCGGTGTACGGGCTGATCCCGGTCGCCATCGGGCTGACGCTGTGGTTCTGGCCGCGCCGGCGCGAGACGGCCAAGCACCTGGCCATCGAGAGGGCGCCGCGATGAGGATGGGACGCCAGACCGGGCTGGCCCAGGCGCGCACCGAGGGCGCGGCGCTGGACGTGTCGCACCTGCCGAGCTTCGGCTTCAGCCACCGCAGCCTGATGTGGTGGGGCACGCTGGGGCTGATGGCCATCGAGGGCACGGTGTTCGCGCTGGCCGTGGGCGTGTACTTCTACCTGCGCAGCTTCGCCTCGCGCTGGCCCATGGAGAACCAGCCGCCGGCGCTGCTGTGGGGCACGGTCAACACGCTGCTGATGCTGGCGAGCCTGTGGGCCGGGCACTTCGCCAAGCGCGCGGCCGAGGCGCTGGACTTGCAGGGCGTGCGCCTGGGGCTGCTCCTTTCCAGTGCGTTCGCGCTGGCGATCCTGGGCGTGCGGGTGCTGGAGTTCGGCACGCTCAACTGCCGCTGGGACGGCAGCGCCTACGGCTCCATCGTCTGGATGCTGATGGGGTTGCACACGCTGCACCTCATCACCGACGCCTACGACACGTTGGTGCTGACGGCGCTCATGCATACCGGCCACCTCGAAGGCCGGCGCTACGTGGACGTGAGCGAGAACGCCCTCTACTGGTACTTCGTGGTGTGGAGCTGGGTGCCGCTGTACGCCGTGGTCTACGGCGTGCCGCGCCTGGGGTGAGGCAAGCATGGGCTGGATCGCGCTGCTGGCCGGGCCGCTGCTGGTGCTGGCGGACCTGAGCCTGACCTACTCGCTGCTGGGCCCGGGCTGCAACCTGCAGCGCGGCGCGCTGCTGCACCTGCCGATGGCGGCGAGCTTCATCCTGTGCCTGGGGCTGACGCTGTGGGCGGCGCGCACGGTGCGGCGCACGCGCGAGGCCGCGCCCGCGCCCGGCGAGGCCCAGGCGGACCCGGAGGCGGCGCAGGAGCGCCGGCGCTTCATCGCCTGGGTGGCGATGGCCTGCGGGGCGCTGTCCTGCCTGGTGATCCTGGCGTTGTGGCTGCCGGTGGCGGTGCTGTCGCCGTGCACGGTGTGATGGCGTTGCGGCGCCGCGGGTGCGTCGCCGCGCTGGCGCTGGCCGCCGGCCCCGCCGGCGCGCATGCGGTCGGGGAGGAGGCTTCCGGCGCACCCTGGGCGGCGCTGGTCATCACGCTGCTGGGCCTGTCGGCGCTGCTGTACGTGCTGGGCCTGGTGCGGCTGTGGCAGCGCGCGGGCGCGGGCCACGGCATCGGCCGAAGGCAGGCCACGGCTTTCACGCTGGGCTGGCTGACGCTGGCGGCCTCGCTGCTGGGGCCGCTGGACCACTGGGCGACGGAAAGCTTTGCCGCCCACATGCTGCAGCACGAGCTGCTGATGCTGGCCGCCGCGCCGCTGCTGGTGCTGGGCCGGCCGCTGGCGGCCTGGACCTGGGCGCTGCCGCCGCGCACGCGCCCGGTGGTGGGCGGCGCGCTGCGCGCCACGGCCTGGCGCCGGCTTTGGGGCTGGCTCAGCGGCGCCACTGGCGCCGGGGCGCTGCACGCGCTGGCGCTGTGGGGCTGGCACGTGCCGGGGTGGTTCGTGCTGGCGGCCACGCACCCGGGCTGGCATGCGCTGCAGCACTTCAGCTTCCTGGGCACGGCGCTGCTGTTCTGGTGGGCGGTGTTCGCAGGCGCGCGGCGCACGCCGGGGGCGGCGCTGATGCTGCTGTTCGTCACCATGCTGCACAGCGGCGCCCTGGGCGCGCTGCTGACGCTGGCGCCCACGCCCTGGTACGGCAGCGGCCTGGAGGACCAGCAGCTCGGCGGGCTGCTGATGTGGGTGCCGGCGGGCGCGGTGTACCTGCTGGTGGGGCTGGTGGTGGGCAACGGGGTGCTGAGGGCGCGGGCGTGAGGGAATGGGGTGCATCTCGTCAGCCAAGCCGCGCTTCGCACACTGATTCGTCACTCCCGCGCAGGCGGGAGTCCAGGCGGCCCCCAAGCCGCCGTCAGCAGATCGGGTTGAACGTCGGTGCTTGAGTCGTGGTTCACGGCCCCCAGGCTTCGGGCCGGCGTGGGGCCGCCTGGATTCCCGCCTGCGCGGGAATGACGAAGTAGTGCAGCGGCCACCCGTACTTCGTTCTGCAGAAATGCTTCGACTTTCCCCGGACAGCACTGCGCCTGCGTGGGGATGGCGAAGCAGAGAGCGAAGCGCGCCCGCTCACGGCAAGCGCTTGGCCGCCTGGCTCGGGTCCGCCGCGTGCGCTGTTGCCGGCTCGACCGGGGGCGCTTCAGCCGGGGCTCCGGCTCCCGCACCCTCCAGCCGCCTCAACTGCAGCGCCGCCAGCGACTCGTACAGCGGCCGGCTGATCTGGCGCGACACCAGGCTGGCCAGCATCGCGGAGGCCATGAGGCTGAGCACCATGGTGTGGCCGGCCACCATCTCCATCACGATGATGAAGGCGGTGATGGGCGCCTGCGTCACCGCGGCCAGGAAGGCCGCCATGCCCATGGCGATCAGCGCCGGCGCCAGCGCGGGGCTTTGCACCAGCGTGCTCACGTCCTGCCCCAGCCCCGCGCCGATGGACAGCGAGGGCGCGAACATGCCGCCCGGCACGCCCGACCAGGCCGACAGCCAGGTCGCCAGCAGCTTCAGCAGCACGAACAGCCCCGGCAGGTGGTCGCCGCCGTCGTGCGTGCCCTCCAGCAGGCCGCGCGTGTGCTCGTAGCCGCTGCCGAAGGTGGCGCCGCCGGTGACGGTGCCGATCACGGCCACCGCCAGCGCGCAGCCGGCGGCGAAGCGGATGGGGTAGCGCTGGCGCCAGGCGCTGAAGCGGTCCGCCGAGCCGGCGGTGGAGGCGATCAGCAGCCGCGCGAACAGCCCGCCCAGCGCCCCGGCCAGCAGCGTCACCAGCAGCCCCGGGCCCAGCAGCTCCCAGTCCATCGCCTGCGGCACCCGCACCACGCCGAAGTACGTCAGGTTGCCGAACACCGACACGGCAATCAGGCCGGCCAGCACGATGGCGGCGATCAGCAGACCGCTGCTGCGCTGGTTGAGCGTGCGCGAGAGCTGTTCGATGGCGAACATCACCCCGCCCAGCGGCGTGTTGAAGGCAGCGGCCACGCCGGCGGCGCCGCCGGCCACCAGCAGCCCGTGCGCGTTGATGACGGTGCGCCGCGACAGCCAGCGCCGCGCCGACAGCATCACCCCGGCCGCGACCTGCACCGAGGGTCCCTCGCGCCCGATGGACAGCCCCGCCAGCAGCCCGGCCGCGGACAGCAGCACCTTGGCCAGGCTGATGCGCAGCGACACGAAGAGGCCGTACTGCTGGGTCGGCGTGGCCGTGTCCAGCGCCGCCATCACCTGCGGAATGCCGGAGCCGCCCGCGCCGGGAATGAAGCGCCGCGTGACCCAGACGATGGCCGCGGCGCACAGCGGGCCGGTGACGAAGATGGCCCAGGGCGAATGCCGCCACAGCCGCTCGAACAGCGCCAGTGCCTGGTTGGTCAGCAGCGTGAATCCCACCACCAGCAGCCCGGCCGCCGCGGCGGCAGCCAGCACGATGGCCCGGTCCAGCCACGGGCGCCAGTCCACCAGCTCGGCTCGCAGGTTGCGCAGGATGTCGGGCTCGTGGTGGTGCTGCATGGGTTGTGCTGGGCTGTCGCACGGCGCGAGGTGCGCCCGCGGGCGAGGCATTTTGGGACCCGCCCGAGGCGAGCAAGGTCTGCGCCCGTATCTGCGCCGGTGGAAGTGCTTGGGCAGGGTGTGCCGCAGGCCGGCCGGTACGGGCCGTGCTCCATCTTGATGCCATGCCGTGCGGCGTCGAAGGGGCCCGGTGAGGGCGCGTCCCGGCTGGTGGCACGCTTGCGGGCCTTGCGGCCCGGGCCGCGAACGATCACACGATGAGAAACAAACGCGTTTTCCTGCTGTTCCTGGCCGCCCTGGCCTCCGTGGGCCTGGCCGCCACGCTGTTCCTGCGCTTTGCCGTGCCCAAGCCGGCACCGCCGCAGAGCCTGCTGCGCCCGCACGACACGGCGCTGCTGGTGCAGGGCGAGCGCCTCTACCGGGCGCACTGCGCGAGCTGCCATGGCGCCAACCTGGAAGGCCAGGCCAACTGGCGCGAGCGCGGCGCCGACGGGCTGCTGCCCGCGCCGCCGCACGACGAGAGCGGCCACACCTGGCACCACCCCGACGAGCAGCTGTTCCGCCTCACCAAGCTCGGCATCGCCAAGGCGGCCGACATGCCCGACTACAAGTCGGCGATGCCCGCCTTCGGGGGCGTGCTCAGCGACGACGAGATCGTGGCCGTGCTGTCGTGGATCAAGTCCAAGTGGCCGCCGGCGGTGCGCGCCAAGCACGACCAGATCAACGCGCAGTACGCGGCGTCGCGGCAGCAGCAGTAGATCCGGCGCGGCTCCATGAAAAAGGGCCCTCGCGGGCCCTGGGGATGGCCTCTTGCGAGGCCGCGGACCGGCTTTACTGGGCCGGTGCCGCTTTGTTCTTCTGCTTGTCGAGCGTTTCGCGCTCACGCCATGGCACGGACGGTGCACCCGCTTCCTCGGGCTGGCTCGAGCTTGTCGCCAGGAAGGGCCGCCGGTTGCTGCTCATGGCTGCGCAGGATGGGAATTGCAAAGGGGCTCCGGGTGGAGCAAGGGCGGCGCCCGGAGGCAGGCAGGGTTTTGAAGGCAGTACGGAGCAGGCGATGGCCAGGGACAAGGCAGTGCGGGAACGGGACTACGAGGAGCAGGCCATCGAAGGCGGCGTGCCGCTGAAGATGTGGACGCGCGGGGTGCCGGTGGAGGACGCGGCGCGGCAGCAGCTGGCCAACGCGGCGAAGCTGCCGATCGTCTTCCGCCACGTGGCGGCGATGCCGGACGTGCACCTGGGCATCGGCGCCACGGTGGGCTCGGTGATCCCGACGGTGAAGGCCATCATCCCGGCCGCGGTGGGGGTGGACATCGGCTGCGGAATGATCGCCGCGCGCACCACGCTCTCGGCGGCGGACCTGCCGGACAACCTGGGCCCGCTGCGCAGCGCCATCGAGCACGCCGTGCCGCACGGGCGCGCGCCCGGCAGCCGGGACCCCGGCGCCTGGCGCGACATCCCGCCGCCGGTGGACGCGGCCTGGGCCGCGCTGGCGCCGGAGTTCAAGGAGATCTGCCGCAGCCATCCCAAGCTGGAGAAGACGAACCAGCGCACGCACCTGGGCACGCTGGGCACGGGCAACCACTTCATCGAGGTCTGCCTGGACGAGACGGATGCCGTGTGGCTGATGCTGCATTCGGGCTCGCGCGGCGTGGGCAACGCCATCGGCACGCACTTCATCGAGCTGGCCAAGCAGGATGCAATGCGGCACCAGGCCAACCTGCCGGACCGCGACCTGGCCTACCTGGAGGAAGGCTCACGCTACTTCGGCGACTACGTGCGCGCGGTGGGCTGGGCGCAGAAGTTCGCGGCCACGAACCGCGAGCTGATGATGAAGGCGGTGGTGGCGGCACTGCGCAAGGCGATCCGCAAGCCGTTCGAAGTGCAGACCGAGGCGGTGAATTGCCACCACAACTACGTGCAGCGCGAGCGGCACTTCGGGCAGGAGGTCTGGGTCACGCGCAAGGGGGCGGTGAGCGCGCGCGAGGGGGAGCTGGGCATCATCCCGGGCAGCATGGGCGCGCGCAGCTTCATCGTGCGCGGCAAGGGCCACCCGGAGAGCTTCAACAGCTGCTCGCACGGGGCGGGGCGGAAGATGAGCCGGACCGAGGCCAAGCGCCGCTTCACGGTGGCCGACCAGCGCGCCGCCACCGAGGGCGTGGAATGCCGCAAGGACAAGGACGTGATCGACGAGATCCCGCACGCCTACAAGGACATCGACGCGGTGATGGCGGCGCAGGACAGCCTGGTGGAGGTGGTGCACACGCTGCGGCAGGTGGTGTGCGTGAAGGGCTGACAAGCGCCGGTGCCCGGCGGCCTCACTCCAGCGGCCGGATCCGTCCCATCACCATCGGCCCGGTGAAGTAGGGCGGCAGCGGCAGGCCCTTGCGCTGCAGCTCGTGGCGGTAGTCGCGCAGCATCATCCAGCGCTGGTAGGGCTCGTCGCGGCCCGAGAGCGCCACCGACAGCTGCATCACCATGCTGTGCGTCGGCGAGGGCGGGGCGCCCGCGGGCGTGAGGAGCATCCACGCCGCCAGCCCCGCCACCAGCGTGCGCGGCGCGTGCAGCGGCGGCGCATGCATGCCGCGCAGCGCCGCCAGCGCCGCGGCCAGCCCCAGGGCGAAGCCCACCAGCGCCTCCGCCGGCGAGTGCGCCAGCACCTGCACGCGCGACCAGGCGATCAGCGCCGCCAGCAGCACGCCCACGGCCACCGCGGCGGCCTGGCGGCGCGGGCCGCGGTCGGCTACCAGCACCCGCAGCAGCACCGGCAGCACCGCCGTGGAGAACATCGCGTGGCCGGAGATGCCGGTGAAGTTCAGCGGCGCGTAGCCGATCTCCCAGCCGAAGAAGGCCACCTTGGTGACGGTGGTCAGCAGCGCCGCCGCCGCGGTGCAGCCGCCCCACACCAGCGCCGCGCGCGGCTTGTGGGAGCGCAGCACCAGCCAGACGCAGGTGGCGAACATCGCGGGCAGCAGGATCTGCGCCTCGCCCAGGCGCGTGAGCAGGTTCCAGAAGTCGAAAGCCATGGCAGCCGCGCGCGTGCGCGGTCGGTAACTTGAATCGCCGCCCAGCTTAAGGGAGGCCCCCGGCGCGGTGGCCAGGGGCTGAAAGCCTTCGCCTTACGCGAAGCGTCCGGCGCGGAAATCCTCCACGGCCTGGAAGATCTGCTCGTTGGAGTTCATGACGAAGGGACCGTACTGCGCGATGGGCTCGTTCAGCGGCCGCCCGGCGATCAGCAGCGCCCGCGCCCCTTCGGCACCCGCCTGCAGCCGCACACCGTCGCTGCCGGCCTCGTTGCGCAGGATCGCCATGCGCTGCAGCGGCACGTCCGTCTCGCCGATGCGCAGCGCGCCGCGGTAGACGTAGGCGAAGGCGTTGTGCGTCGCCGGCAGCGCCTGCTCGAAGGCGGCGCCGGGCGGCAGGTGCAGGTCCAGGTACAGCGGCTCGGTGTGCTCGCGCTGCATGGCGCCGGCCACGCCGTGGCTGCTGCCGGCGATGACGCGCGCGCGCACGCCCTCGGCCGTCTGGAGCTCGGGAATCTGCTCCGAGGCGATGTCCCAGTAGCCCGGGTCGCACAGCTTCTGGTCCGACGGCAGGTTCAGCCAGAGCTGGAAGCCTTCCATGCGGCCTTCCTCCTGCTCGGGCAGCTCGCTGTGCACCAGGCCGCGGCCGGCCGTCATCCACTGCACGCCGCCGTTCTGCAGCAGGCCCTCGTGGCCGGCGCTGTCGCGGTGGCGCAGGCGCCCGGCAATCATGTAGGTCACGGTCTCGAAGCCGCGGTGCGGGTGGTCGGGGAAGCCGGCGATGTAGTCGTCGGGGTTGTCGGTGCCGAAGGCGTCGAGCATCAGGAACGGGTCCAGCCGGCGCTGCAGCGGTTGCGTCAGCACACGCGTGAGCTTCACACCCGCGCCGTCGCTGGTGGGCGTGCCGGCGACCAGGCGCTCGACGCTGCGCGGCTGGCGGACGGTGTCAGGGGTCGTGTTGGTGTCCATGCGGATCAATGTAGGTGCCGGCCGAGGCCGCCGCATTGAGCGCGCCTGCATGCCGGGTTGCATGAAACGGAAACGCGCAGCCCAAGCAAAAGGGCCGCCCGGAGGCGGCCCTTGCTCGTTGCGCCGGGAGGCGTCCGGGACGCTCAGCGCAGCGGCGGGGTGGCGTCGTCCGGCGCGTAGGCCGAGTTCAGGTGCGCGGGCTTGGCGGCGCGCTTGCGCAGGCGGATGTTGAGCATCTCCACCACCAGCGAGAAGGCCATCGCGAAGTAGATGTAGCCCTTGGGCACGTGATGGCCGAAGCCCTCGGCCAGCAGCACCACGCCCACGGCCACCAGGAAGGACAGCGCCAGCATCTTGATGGTCGGGTGGTCGGAGACGAAGCGGCCGATGGGGCCGGCGAACACCATCATCATCCCCACCGAGGCGATGACGGCGGCGATCATCACCGCCACCTCGTCCACCATGCCCACGGCGGTGATGATCGAGTCCAGCGAGAACACCAGGTCGATCACCATGATCTGCAGGATCACCGCGCCGAAGCTCGCAGCCACGGACTTGGACTCGTGGCCCTCCTCGCCTTCGAGCGACTGGTGGATCTCGCCGGTGCTCTTCCAGATCAGGAACAGGCCGCCGAGGATGAGGATCAGGTCGCGGCCCGAGATCCCCTTGCCCAGCACCGTGAACAGCGGCTCGACCAGCCCCACGATCCACGACAGCAGCAGCAGCAGCCCGATGCGCATGAACATGGCCATGAACAGGCCCAGGCGCCGGGCGACTTCGCGCCGCTCGGGCGGCAGCTTATCGACCAGGATGGAGATGAAGATGATGTTGTCGATGCCCAGTACCAGCTCCAGCGCGGTGAGCGTGAAGAAGGCGATCCAGACTTGCGGGTCAGTAAGCAGTTCCATTGTGAAGTCTTTGCGTTGAATAGCAGGTTTCGGCGAAACCCGCAGGAAGCATGCGTGGAGCCATGATGTTCCTGGAGGCTGCGTGCTTTTTCGCTCCGCGGCTCGCCAGTTCGGCTGGGATACATGGCGCGGCTTCATCAGCCCGTCCAGCCAACGCCTGCTCAAGGGAGGCCGGAAAAAGGGGCTCGCGAAAGCCCCCGGCTTCTTTCGTATGACGGCATGCCTTCATGTGTGCAAGGCGTGCCGTATACGTCTTGTCAAGCTCAGGCGGGTGCCACCGTGCCCGCTTGCAACCTGCGCCGCGCAGCGAGCTTGCCGACTATCAGCACAAGCAACGCCCCAGCAGCGCCCGCCGCGTACTTGATCGGGTCCGAGAGCTCGATGTAAGGTGCGAGCGCGGGGTCGCCCAGCGCCATGGTTCCTGCAATCCACCCGAGCAGCATGCCCCCGACGGTGATGATCACGGGGAAGCGGTCCATCAGCTTGATCACGAGCTGGCTGCCCCAGACGATGAGCGGGATGCTGAAAAGCAGGCCAAAGACGACCAACCCCATCTGGTGGCTCTCGGATGCGCCTTCCGCCGCTCCAGCAATGGCAATCACGTTGTCAAGGCTCATCACGAAGTCCGCCACGATGATGGTCTTGACGGCCGCCCACAGCTTGTCGCTGGCCTTGATGTCGGCGTGCTCGCCTTCGTCTTGCGGCATCAGCAGCTTGACGCCGATCCAGACCAGCAACGCGGCCCCGATGAGCTTGAGGAAGGAGATCTCCAGCAGCGTCAAGGCAAAGAAGATCAGGACGACGCGCAAGATGATGGCGCCCGCCGTGCCCCAGATGATGCCCATCCTGCGTTGCTGTGCCGGCAGCTTGCGACATGCCAGGGCAATGACGACGGCGTTGTCACCGCCAAGAAGGATGTCGATCATGATGATCGACGCAAGCGCCGAGAGGGTTTCGGCTGTGAAGAACTCCATGCGCGGACTCCGAACTGCGTGGTGAGACACGGAGCGAAGGCACGACACGAGGGCGGCGTCGGATGAGGACGTCCAGGGACCTTTGGCCTGCCGATGCTCCGGCATGTACCAAAGGTCTTGCCCCGACCTGCTGCAGCACCATGGCACGCACAGCAGCTTGCGCAACGGCCGGGAGCTGGGCTCCGTACTGACGACCGCTGGAACCATGAGTTCTGCGGCGTTGCACGGCGCGGACCCCCTGGCAGGCTACTCCCCCTCAGACGGCGCGCAGTGTAC
The DNA here is from genome assembly GCF_000430725.1 of Azohydromonas australica DSM 1124. Classification (GTDB taxonomy): domain Bacteria; phylum Pseudomonadota; class Gammaproteobacteria; order Burkholderiales; family Burkholderiaceae_C; genus Azohydromonas; species Azohydromonas australica. The sequence goes on along the minus strand of NZ_KE387213.1, from coordinate 109,345 downwards.
TGCCTTTGCCGCGAAAAGTGCGGTTGATGTCGTTGACCTCGCAAGTCAGTGTCCATTGCACAAGTGCACTTTCGAAGCTGGACACGGCCCGCCTCAGCAACGCGGCGAAGCCCGCCGCCGAAACAACTGACGATGCGCTTTTCTCGAAGTAATGGATCGTGAAATGCGCATTGATGCGAAGTGTCGGATGCAGGAAACTCTTGTCCGTGCGCTGCCCACGAAGTGGCGGCCGCAATTCGGACCGCAAGCCGAACGCTGCATATACAACAGTATCCCGAGGCGGATCCTGTCGCAGCGCGATTGCCAGGCGCCGGTGCAAGCGGCGTATGGAATCAGGCGTGTTGAGCGAATGCTGACTTGGCGAGGTCCGTTATCCAATTGGAGCAGGAGTAGCAAATGGGTTTGTTCGACATGTTCAAGGGCGATTCGGGCGAGAAGATGACGCCGCATATGGCCCTGGCCACGAGCCTGCTGTACATGATGTCCGCTGACGGAGAGATGGATCATGAGGAGATCGGCCACCTGCTGTCGGTCCTGGGTGGTCAGGAGAACGCCAACGGCACCGTGGGCGTCGGCGCCCAGAATCAGGCGTTGCTCGACAACGCGCTGAAGTACCGCCGCAAGCACTCGATCGACGACTTCCTCAAAGAAGCCACGCCGCTGCTGAGCGATGCGCAGAAGATGTGCATCCTGGCCAACCTGATCGACTCGTCGCTGTCGGACGGCCAGCCCGAGCCCGAGGAGCAGGCCGTCTTCGGCAAGTTCCTGCAGGCCTTTGGCGTGTCCGAGGCCCGTTTCCAGCCGTTCTTCGAAGTGATCGTTCTGAAGAACGACCGCTCGGTGTTCGTCAAGCAGGACCACCCCAAGAACCAGGCCGGCTACCAGGTCAAGCTCAGCGTCCCGGCCTGATGCCCGATCGCGTGCCGGGTCAGTGACGAACTTGCCCGGCGTGCATTGGCGCCCCGCTTGCGCTTTTACGGCTCTCACCCGCGAAACAGCTTGTCCCGGGCCGTGCTCGTGACCGCGGCCACGCAGGGGTGCGTGATGCGGCGCTCAGCCGAGACGGCGTAATACTCCTCCACCAGCGCCTGCGTGCGGCCGATGGTGCGAACGCCGTACTGTGCCTGCGTCTCGGCTTCGAGCACGGTGGGCGTCATGAAGATGCCGCGACCTTCACTCCCGAAGGCTTTCATGAGCGCCGCGTCATCGAACTCCGCAATCATGCGCGGTCGCAGCCGCTGCTCGGCCAGCCAGGTGTCGAGCCGCCGTCTCATGGCCGAGGCCGCTCCCTGCAGCAGCACGGGCGCACCGTCCAGGCACTGCGGGAAGTCGCCCTGGAGTTGCCGTTGCAGTGAAGGCGTGGCGAAGAAGCTCATAGCGGTGGAGCCCAGCGCATGGTTGAAGGCGCGTACGCTGAGCTGCCGGCCCATGGGCTCGTCTGCAATGACGAGGTCGAGCCGGTGCACTGCCAGCTGGGCCAGTAGATCCTGGAACTTGCCTTCATGGCAAAACAGCCGTACCTGCGCCGCGGCGTCGAGCGCCGGCTCGATCAGGCGGTACGCGATGGCCTTGGGCACCGAGTCAGCGACGCCCACCCTGAAACTCATGACCTGCGGCCCTTCGCTGGAGCGGCCTATCACGGTCTCCAGCTCATCTGCGAGGGTGAACACCTGGTCCGCGTAGCCCAGCGCGACACGTCCCTCGTCGGTGAGCTCCAGCCCTCGGCCCTGCTTGCGAAACAGCGCACAGCCCAGCCGATCTTCCAGCTGCTTGATCTGTGCCGACAGTGTCTGCGGCGTGGTGTGCAGCTGCTCGCCAGCGCGGACGACCCCGCCGGCCTTGGCCGCAGCCCAGAAGTAGTGCAGGTGCTTGAAGTTGAGCATGGCGTTTCAACGATGCGTTTTTCTCGAAATCATGCATCATAAAGCGCGCATTGTTTCGAAGTGTCGCGGGCAGTAGAGTTGCCCTACAACGCCATCCGTCAGGAGAAAGCCGTGACCCTTCGAACTTTCAACCAAGGCAGCAGCGGTTACGCGCTGCCTGCCGCGCAGCGCAACCGCGTGCTGCGCAACACCTACTGGCTGCTGGCGCTGTCGATGGTGCCCACCGTGGCGGGCGCCTGGCTGGGCATCGCCACAGGGCTGTCGAGCGCGATGTCGCCGATGGTGAGCCTGGTGGTG
>NZ_KE387213.1:0-105210 GCF_000430725.1 Azohydromonas australica DSM 1124 | reverse complement strand
GCGAACTCGCGCCGCTCGCGCGGCAGCTTATCGACCAGGATCGAGATGAAGATGATGTTGTCGATGCCCAGTACCAGCTCCAGCGCGGTGAGCGTCAGGAAGGCAATCCAGGCTTGCGGGTCGGTCAGCAGTTCCATCGGGCAGTCCTTCTTGGGGGGCGTGGTCGTGATGGGAGCGCGGCGCGGGGCAAGAGTTTCCGCACCGCCCAGGGAGAGCGTTTCACGATGATGCCCGCCGGCACGCCGGCGCCGGGGTTCCGCGCCGCCGCGTTGCCGCCACGGCGGCATTTCGCGCATGATCGGCGCGCCTCCTCCAACCCCGGACCTGCGGGTCCGCCCGTTGACAAAGATGCCAAACAAGCCTGCCGCGGCACCGCGGCGTGACCGGCGCCGCGCCGCGGCGCTGCTGCTTTCCACCGGCCTGTGGCCGGCCTGGCCGGCGCTGGCGGCCATCGCCCAGTCCCGGGCGCAGGCGGCACCCGCCGCGCCCAACGGTCCCGCAACCGCACCCGCCGCGCCGGCGGATGCCGCCCCTGCCGCCGAGGGCGGGCGCTGGGTGCACGCGCTGGCCACCTTCGGCGAGCCCAAGTACCCCGAGGGCTACACGCATTTCGAGTACGTCAACCCGGACGCGCCCAAGGGCGGCGTGCTGCGGCTGCGCAACCCGGACCGGCGCACCAGCTTCGACAAGTTCAACCCCTTCACCGTGCGCGGCAACGCGCCGGCGGGGGTGGGGCTGTTCATGTTCGAAGGGCTGTGCGTGGCCTCGGACGACGAGCCGCAGACCATGTACGGGCTGCTGGCCGAGCGTTTTCTCATCGCGCCGGACAAGTCCAGCATCACCTTCAGGCTGCATCCCAAGGCGCGCTTCTGGAACGGCGACCCGGTGACCGCGGCCGACGTGAAGCACAGCTTCGACATGCTCACCAGCAAGCAGGCCTCGCCGGCGCTGGTGCAGGCCTACGCGCCGGCCGGGCCGGTGACGGTGCTCGACGAGCGCACGGTGCGCTTCGGCGTCAAGGACCGGAGCACCGACACGCTGTTCCTGATCGGCGGGCTGCCGGTGTTCTCGCGCAAGTGGGGCGCCGGGGCGGACGGCAAGGTGAAGCCCTTCGACCAGATCGTCACGGAGTACCCCATCACCACCGGCCCCTGCACCATCGCCGCGGTGGACATGGGGCGGCGCATCGAGTTCCAGCGCAACCCGGACTACTGGGCCAAGGACCACCCCGCGCGGCGCGGCTGGTTCAACTTCGACCGCGTGGTCTACCGCATGTACAAGGACGCGACGGTGGCCTTCGAGGCCTTCAAGACCGGCGAGTACGACATCTACAAGGAGTACAGCTCGCGCTCCTGGGTGCGCCAGCACAAGGGGCCGAAGTGGGACGACGGGCGCATCGTCAAGAAGAGCTTCGAGACCGCCACCGGCCAGGGCCTGCAGAGCCACCAGTTCAACACCCGGCGCGAGCTGCTGCAGGACCGGCGCGTGCGTGAGGCCATCGCGCTGGCCTACGACTTCGAGCGCATCAACCGCTTCGGCCTGCTCAAGCGCGCGTACAGCGTGTTCAACAACTCGGAGTTCGCGGCCGAGGGCCTGCCCGGGCCGGGCGAGCTCAAGCTGCTGGAGCCCTACCGCAAGGAGCTGCCGCCGGAGGTGTTCGGCCCCGCGTACCGGCCGCCCAGCACCGCCGGCGGCGCGGCGGCGCTGCGGCGCAACCTGCTCAAGGCGCGCGGCCTGCTCGAAGACGCGGGCTGGAAGCTCGACGGCGACGGCCGGCTGCGCAACGCGCAGGGCCGGGCGCTGGAGCTGGAGTACCTGAACCCCGGCGAGACCGGCGGGCGCATCACCGACTGGCAGAAGAACTGCGAGAAGCTGGGCATCACGCTCAAGGAGCGCAACGTCGACTTCGCGCTCTACCGCAACCGGCTGGAGAACTACGACTTCGACGTCATCACCATCGTCGAAGGCAAGTTCTCGCTGCCCAACGCCGCGGGCTACATCACCAGCTACGGCTCGCAGGCCGCGGACGAGAAGGGCAACGACAACTTCCGCGGCATCAAGAGCGCGGCGCTGGACCACATCCTCAAGGTCATGGGCGGGGCGCGCACGCTGGCCGAGCTGCGCGACTGCTGCCGCGCCATGGACCGCGTGGTGATGTGGAACCACTGGCAGGTGCCCGACGTGTACGTCTCCGCCGAGCGCGCCTCGTACTGGAACCGCTTCGGCATCCCGCAGAAGACGCCGCTGTACTTTGGCATCGACACCTCGGGCGACCACAGCGCCTGGCCGATCATGTGCTGGTGGAAAAAGGGAGAGGCCTGAATGCTTGGCTACATCTTCAAGCGGCTGCTGCTGATGATTCCCACGCTGCTGGGGGCGCTGACCATCACCTTCGTCGTGATCCAGTTCGTGCCCGGCGGGCCGGTGGAGCAGCTGCTGGCCGAGGCGCGCGCCAGCCAGAAGGGCGGCGACAGCGACGTGTACAAGGCCGGGCGCGACAGCGACGCCAAGCAACTGGCCGAGCTGAAGAAGCTCTACGGCTTCGACAAGCCCGCGCACGTGCGCTACTTCGAGATGCTGGGCCAGTTCGCGCGCTTCGACCTGGGCAAGAGCTTCCTGCAGAACAAGGACGTGTGGACGCTCATCAAGGAGAAGCTGCCGGTGTCGATCTCGCTGGGGGTGTGGACCTTCTTCATCTCCTACCTGGTCTCCATCCCGCTGGGCGTGGCCAAGGCGGTGCGCGAGGGCACGCGCTTCGACGCGCTGACCACGCTGGTGGTGCTGGTCGGCTACGCCATCCCCGGCTTCGTGCTGGGCGTGCTGCTGATCGTGCTGTTTGCCGGCGGCACCTTCCTCGAATGGTTCCCGCTGCGCGGGCTGACCTCCGACGACTGGGACACCCTGAGCTGGCCGGCGCGCATCGCCGACTACTTCTGGCACCTGACGCTGCCGCTGATCTGCCTGGTGATCGGCAGCTTCGCCGTCATGACCATGCTGACCAAGAACACCTTCGTCGAGGAGATGCGCAAGCAGTACGTGCTGGTGGCGCGCGCCAAGGGGCTGTCGCAGCGGCGCGTGCTCTACAAGCACATCTTCCGCAACGCACTGATCCCGCTGGTGACGGGCTTCCCGGCGGCCTTCATCGGCGCCTTCTTCGCCGGCTCGGTGCTGATCGAGACGCTGTTCTCGCTCGACGGCCTGGGGCTGCTGGCCTACGAGTCCGTGGTGCGGCGTGACTACCCGGTCGTGCTGGGCTCGCTCTACCTCTTCACGCTGATCGGCCTGGTGGTGAAGCTGGTCTCGGACCTGCTGTACGTGGTGGTCGATCCGCGCGTGCAGTTCGGCAGCGTGGGCAAGTGAGGCGCACGGCATGAGTTCTCAACCGATCGTGCCCGGCGTCTCCGACCGCGGCCCCGCCACCCCCGCCGCTGCCCAGGGCAGCGACCGTCCCGTGGACCTGATGGCGGCGCCGCCGGCCGGCGCCACGGCCGAAGCCGTCGCCACCGCAGCGGGCGCAGGCGCGGGCGAGCCCCGCTCGCCCAACCAGCGCGCCTGGGCCCGTTTCAGGCGCAACCGCCTGGGCTATCTGTCGCTGTGGCTCTTCCTGGCGATGCTGCTGTTCTCCACCCTGGCCGAGGTCGTGAGCAACGACCGGCCGCTGGTGGCGCGCTACGAGGGGCGCTGGTTCTTCCCCGTGCTGAGCAACCCGCCGGAGACGGCGCTGGGCGGCGACTTCGCCACGCCCACGGACTGGAAGGACCCGCTCATCACCGCGCAGTTCGACAAGCCCGGCAACTGGCGGCTGCGCGCGCCCAACCCGCACTCGGCCATCTCCACCGACTACTTCTCCAAGGAGCCCGACCCGGCGCCGCCGAGCGCGCGCAACGTGCTGGGTACCGACAGCCAGGGCCGCGACATGCTGGCGCGGCTGCTCTACGGCTTTAGGGTGAGCATCTGGTTCGCGCTGGCGCTCACGGCGGTGGGCACGGTGCTGGGCATCCTGGCCGGCGCGCTGCAGGGCTACTTCGGCGGCAAGCTGGACCTGACGCTGCAACGCATCATCGAGGTCTGGGGCGCGGTGCCGGAGCTGTACCTGCTGATCATCTTCGCGTCCATCTTCGAGCCGTCCCTCCTGCTGCTGCTGATCCTGCTGTCGCTGTGGGGCTGGATGGGGCTGTCGGACTACGTGCGCGCGGAGTTCCTGCGCAACCGCTCGCTGGACTTCGTGAAGGCGGCGCGGGCGCTGGGGCTGTCGAACCGCCAGATCATCTTCCGCCACGTGCTGCCCAACTCGCTCACGCCGGTGATCACGTTTCTGCCCTTCCGCATGAGCGCGGCGATCCTGTCGCTGACCTCGCTGGACTTCCTGGGCCTGGGCGTGCCGCCGACGGTGCCCTCGCTGGGCGAACTGCTCAACCAGGGCAAGGCCAACCTCGACGCCTGGTGGATCATCGTCCCGACCTTCACCTTGCTCGTGATCACGATGCTCTTGCTGACCTTCATCGGTGACGCGCTGCGCGACGCCTTCGACACCCGCAAGTCATGAGCCGCGCACCCCAGTCATCCACGGAGCCGTTGCTCAGCGTCGAGCACCTGACGGTGCGCTTCGGCGCCAACACGGTGGTCAACGACGTCAGCTTCCAGGTCCGGCCGCGCGAGAAATTCGCGCTGGTGGGGGAATCGGGCTCCGGCAAATCGATCACCGCGCTGTCGGTGCTGCGGCTGGTGGACGGGGCGCAGACCAGCGGCGCCATCCGCTTTGGCGGCGAGGACCTGGTGCAGGCCGGCGAGCGGCGCATGCGCGGCCTGCGCGGGCGCGAGATCGGCATGATCTTCCAGGAGCCGATGACAGCGCTGAACCCGCTCTACAGCGTGGGCAACCAGATCGCCGAGGTGCTGGAGCTGCACGAGGCGCTGCGGCCCAACGCGGCGCGGGCGCGGGCCATCGAGCTGCTGGAGCGCACGGGCATTCCGGAGCCGCAGCGGCGCGTGGACGCCTACCCGCACGAGCTCTCGGGCGGGCAGCGCCAGCGCGCCATGATCGCCATGGCGCTGGCCTGCAAGCCCAAGCTGCTGATTGCCGACGAGCCCACGACGGCGCTGGACGTGACCATCCAGGCGCAGATCCTGGCGCTGCTGGACGAACTGCAGGCCGAGATGGGCATGGCGCTGCTGTTCATCACGCACGACCTGAACCTGGTGCGCCGCTTCACGCACCGCGTCGGCGTGATGGAGCGCGGACGGCTGGTGGAAAGCGGCGACACGGCGGTGGTGTTCGGCGATCCGCAGCACGCGTACACGAGGAAGCTGCTGGGCAGCCGGCCGCAGCGCGTGGTGCAGCCCGTGGCGCCGGACGCGCCGGTGCTGCTGCAGGGGCAGGACGTGCGGGTGCACTTCGCGCGCAAGGGCAGCTGGTTCCGCCGGCTGCCGCCTTTCGAGGCGGTGAAGCAGGCCACGCTGCAGCTCAAGCGCGGCGAGACGCTGGGCATCGTGGGCGAGTCCGGCTCGGGCAAGACCACGCTGGGCATGGCGCTGCTGGCGCTGCAGCCCATTGCCGGCGGGCAGGTGCGGCTGGGCGAGCAGCGCATCGACGACGCGGGCCGCGACACGCTGCGCGCCATGCGCCGGCGCATGCAGGTGGTGTTCCAGGACCCTTTCGGCAGCCTGAGCCCGCGCATGACCGTGGGCCAGATCGTGGGCGAGGGGCTGGCGCTGCACCAGCCGCAGCTCGGCCGCGCCGAGCGCGAGGCGCGCGTGCTGAAAATGCTGGACGAGGTGGGGCTGAGCGCGCGCCACGGCGTGGCCGACGTGCTGCAACGCTATCCGCACGAGTTCAGCGGTGGGCAGCGCCAGCGCATCGCCATCGCGCGCGCGGTGGTGCTGGAGCCGGAGCTGCTGGTGCTCGACGAGCCGACCTCAGCGCTGGACGTGTCGGTGCAGCAGCAGGTGTTGTCGTTGCTGGCGCAACTTCAGCGGCGCTACGGGCTGAGCTACGTCTTCATCAGCCACGACTTGGCCGTGGTGCGCGCCATGTCGCACCGCGTGATCGTGATGCGCCAGGGCGAGATGGTGGAGGAGGGCGAGGCCGAGCAGCTGTTCAGCGCGCCGCGGCAGCCCTACACGCAGGAGCTGCTGGCGGCGGCGCGGCTGGCGTGAGGCCAGAAAAGGTCGCCGGGCCTTGGCTGCCGCGGCGGCGGGGAGTTACTTGATCAACCCCTCGTGCTTCATCGCCGCCTGCACGCTGGGCCGCGCCAGCATGCGTTCGCGGAAGGCCTGCAGGTTGGCGAGGTCGGAGATGTCCACCTGCGTGGGCACGGTCCAGTTGCTGACGGTGAACAGGTAGGCGTCGGCCACCGTGAAGTCGTCGCCCATCAGGTAGGACTTGCCGGCCAGCTGCTGGTCCACGTACTGCAGGCGCTGGCGCAGGCGGTTGCGGTACAGCGCCTTGGCGTCGTCGGGCATGCCGGGCGTGAAGAAGGCGCCGAAGCTCTTGTGCAGCTCGCTGGTGATGAAGTTGAGCCACTCCATCAGCCGGTAGCGCGCCATGGTGCCAAAGGCCGGCGCGAGCTTGCGGTCCGGCACCTGGTCGGCCAGGTACTGCACGATGGCCGGGCCTTCGGTGAGGCGCTCGCCGCTGTCGAGCTCCAGCAGCGGCACGGAGCCCTTGGGGTTGAGGGTGTAGTAGTCGGTCCCGTCCTGCAGCTTGTGCGTCTTGGTGCTGGCCAGCACCAGCTCGCACGGCAGGCCGGCCTCGTGCAGCACGATGTGCGGGCTGAGCGAGCAGGCACCGGGGCTGTAGTAAAGCTTCATCGGGTCTCCTTCATTCGAGGGGGGTCACGTACGATAGCCGCTGTCCTGGCTTCCTGCCCCCAGAGCATCTTCAATGCCGCGTCCCATCCTTGCAGAAGAGCGTCTGCACCCTGCCATCCGCCAGCGCGTGAGCGCGCTGCATGCCGACATCGTGGAAGAGGTGCAGCGCGCGGCGGCGGCGCACCCGGTGGTGGTGGTCGGCATGGCGCAGAACCCCTTCCCCAAGCGCGCGCGCCGGTCGCTGGACCGCGCGGGCATCGCGCACTTCGATCTCGACTACGGCAGCTACTTCAGCCAGTGGCGGCGGCGCAACGCGCTCAAGATGTGGACGGGCTGGCCCACCTTCCCCATGGTGTTCGTGCGCGGCCAGCTCGTGGGCGGCGCGCAGGAGCTGGAAAAGCTCATCGCCGGCGGCGAGCTGCAGCGGCTGCTGCAGGCAGGCTGAGCCGCCGCGCCGTTGCAGGGGCGCAAAGCCCCCTTGGTCTTTTCAAGGCGCCGTCTGCTGCTCCAGCCACAGCAGGTTGCGCAGCGCCTGCTCGGCCGAATCGGTGCACAGCTCGGCCGAAGGCTGCAGCGAGCCGCACACGGCCGGGCGGCGCGGGTCGTTGAAGATCGCGCAGCGCAGGTCCGGCAACAGCTGCACGCAGCGCACGCCGGCCGGCTTGCCTTGCGGCATGCCGGGAATGGGGCTGGAGATGGAAGGCGCGATGCAGCAGGCACCGCAGCCGGGGCGGCAGTCCATGGAAACCCGACGCTTGGGAAAACCCAGCATTGTCCGACGTCAGGCTTGGCCCTGCGCCGGGGCTGCTTGTCAGCTTCGGACAATGCTGCGCTGGCAGCATCGTTGAATCCCTACTGCGGCCCCGATCGCCACCCTGCCTTTTTGCCGCTGCTCTCGCGCAGCGGCCACCGCCGCCTTCGTTCCGATGCAAGCCCGCCGCCTGCTCCCCTGGTCCTTGCCCGCTGCCGCCGTGCTGGCGTGCGCCGGCTACTGGACCCAGCTGCTCCACACGCAGGAGCAGGCGCGTGAGCGCGCGCTGGCCAACGCGGCGGCACGTGCCGTGCACCTGGCCGACACGCTGGCCCTGCAGGCCGAGACGCTGGTGCAATCGGCGGATTTCGTGCTTTCCACGGTGGGAGCGCAGTGGAGTGAACGCCAACCGGTACCGCCGCCGCCTTATCCGCCCGGCGCGGTGCTGCAGCTCGGCGTGCTCAATGGCAAGGGGCAATTGCAGTCGCTGGACGGCAGCGTGGTGCGGGTGGTGATCGACGGCCTGCCGACGCCGGGCAATGGCCTGTCCATCGGGGCACCGGCGCGCCAGCCCGTGGCGGGCGCCGTGAGTTTCGTGCGGCCGCTGCCGGGCCAGAGCCAGGGCCAGGTGCTGCTCACGCTTTCACCTGGTTACCTTACCGGCTTGTTGCGGCGGCTTCAGCCTTCGCGCGGCGACCTGCTGCTGCTGGTGCGTGCCGACGGCGTGGCCGTGGCACGCAGCGACGGGCTGGTGGAGCCGCTGCCTTTCCCGGTGATGCCGCTGTTCGAGCGCGCGCCGCGTGCCGGCGAGGTGCTGAGCCAGGCTTGGCCACCGGAGGAGGGACGCCGCATCCTGGGCTGGCAGCGCGCCGGCAGCACCCCGCTGCTGGCCCTGGCCGCCGTGGACGAGGCTGCCGCGCTGCGCGGCGTGCAGGCCGAGCAGAAGGCCGTGCGGCGCCGCGCCGCCATCGGCAGCGCCGCGCTGCTGATGCTCACCACTGCCGCGGTGGTGCTGTCGCGGCGCTGGCAACGGCGCCGGGCGGCGGCACAGCGACCGGCATCGGCCTGAGCCGGCGCATTCGTCGAGGCATCGTGCCGGGTGCCACACCGCAAACGGCAAAGGTTTGCGGCACCGAAGGCCCAGACCATCGCTGCCATAAGCCTTATCCATTGGTCTGCGCCGGCCGCGGACGGCACCATGTTGTCAGGAATCATTCTCATTTGGCGAGGAAACCCATCATGGCCAAGACGGCAGCTTTCGGTGTGATGCACGTGTGCACGGCCTTTGGCGTCAGCTATGCGCTCTCGGGCAGCGTGACAGTGGCCGGCGCGGTGACGCTGGTGGAGCCGTTAGTGAACATGGTGGCCCATTACTTTTTCGATCGGGCCTGGGAGCGGCACTTTGCCCATGCCCCCGCACCCGGGGAGGCCGCCCCGCAACCTTAAAATCGTGGGTTTGCCACTTCAGGACGCCGTCGCACCAGCGGCGGTGCGCGCGCCGTGCTGCATCCCCAGGAATTCGAGGTCATCGTGGTCGGCGGTGGCCATGCCGGCACCGAGGCGGCGCTGGCCGCAGCCCGCATGGGCTGCCGGACGCTGCTGCTGACCCACAACATCGAAACGCTCGGCCAGATGAGCTGCAACCCGTCAATCGGCGGGATCGGCAAGGGCCATCTGGTCAAGGAAGTGGACGCCCTGGGCGGCGCTATGGCCGCCGCCACCGACGAGGGGGGCATCCAGTTCCGCATTCTCAACGCCAGCAAGGGCCCGGCGGTGCGGGCCACGCGCGCCCAGGCCGACCGCATTCTCTACAAGGCCGCCATCCGCCGCCGCCTGGAGAACCAGCCCAACCTGTGGCTGTTCCAGCAGGCGGTGGACGACCTGATGGTCGAGGGTGACCGCGTGGTGGGTGCCGTGACGCAGATCGGCCTGCGCTTCCGCGCCCGGACGGTGGTGCTCACGGCGGGTACCTTCCTGGACGGCAAGGTCCACGTCGGGCTGCAGAACTACAGCGCCGGGCGTGCCGGCGATCCACCGGCGGTGAGCCTGTCGGCGCGGCTCAAGGAACTCAAGCTACCACAGGGTCGCCTCAAGACCGGCACGCCACCGCGCATCGACGGGCGCAGCATCGACTTCTCCAAGCTCACCGAGCAGCCCGGCGACCTGGACCCGGTGCCGGTGTTCAGCTTCATGGGCCATGCCTCGCAGCATCCGCGCCAGTTGCCGTGCTGGATCACGCACACCAACCAGCAGACGCACGACATCATCCGCAGCGGCTTCGACCGCAGCCCGATGTTCACCGGTGTCATCGAAGGCGTGGGGCCGCGCTATTGCCCCAGCATCGAGGACAAGATCAACCGCTTCGCGGACAAGGACTCGCACCAGATCTTCCTGGAGCCGGAAGGGCTGACCACGAACGAGTTCTATCCCAACGGCATTTCCACCTCGCTGCCCTTTGACATCCAGCTGGCGGCGGTGCGCTCCATGCCGGGGCTGGAGAACGCGCACATCCTGCGCCCGGGCTACGCCATCGAGTACGACTACTTCGATCCGCGCGAACTCTCGGCCAGCTTCGAGACGCGCGCCATCAAGGGCCTGTACTTCGCCGGACAGATCAACGGCACCACGGGCTACGAGGAAGCGGCGGCGCAAGGCCTGTTTGCCGGCCTCAATGCCGCGCTGCAGGCGCAGGGCAAGGAGCCCTGGCTACCGGGGCGCGACCAGGCCTACCTGGGTGTTCTGGTGGACGACCTCATCACCCGTGGCGTGAGCGAGCCTTACCGCATGTTCACGAGCCGCGCCGAATTCCGGTTGCAGTTGCGCGAAGACAATGCCGACCTGCGCTTGACGGAGGACGGGCGGCGTCTGGGCTTGGTGGACGACGCGCGCTGGGACGCCTTCAACCGCAAGCGCGACGCTGTTTCACGTGAAACACAGCGGCTGCGGCAAACCTGGGTGCAGCCGCGCTGGCTGACAGCGGAGCAGGCCGAGCCACTGCTGGGCAAGGCGATCGAGCGCGAGTACCCGTTGATCGACCTGCTGCGCCGGCCCGGTGTGGACTGGGACAAGGTTACAGCGGTCGATGCGCTGGTGAAGCAAGCTCGGGCCAGTGAAGATGCGCCTGTTTCACGTGAAACACTGCACGCCGAGCTGGGTGTCGAGCTGGCCGATGCCGTCATCGAGCAGGTGGAAATTGGCGTCAAATACGCCGGCTACATCGACAAGCAGCAGGAGGAGGTCCAGCGCGCGGCGCAGTACGAGAAGCTGCCGTTGCCCGAGGACCTGGATTATTCCGAGATCACGGCGCTTTCCTTCGAAGTGCGGCAGAAGCTGGACAAGCACCGGCCGGCCACGCTGGGGCAGGCGTCACGCATTTCCGGCATCACGCCGGCCGCGATCTCGCTGCTGCTGGTGCATCTGCGCAAAGGCAGCTGGAAGGATTTCAAAGCCGTGAGCACGGCGGGGGCGGGTGACGATGTTGCCCTCTGAACTTCCGATGGACCTTTCTACCGATCACCCCATCGCGGCGCTGGCCCGGCAACTGGGGTTGGCGCCGGATGACTACCAGCTGCGGCAGCTGCACGACTATCTGGCGTTGCTGCAGCGCTGGAACAAGACCTACAACCTGACGGCGCTGCGCGACCCGGCGCAGATGTTCACGCATCACCTGGCGGATTGCCTGGCAGCGCTGCCACCTTTGCAACGCGTGCTGGCTGGCCGTGACGGCTTGCGGCTGCTGGATGTGGGCAGTGGCGGCGGGTTGCCGGGCGTGCTGATCGCCGTGCTGTGTCCGGGATTGCAGGTAAGTTGCGTGGACACGGTGGGCAAGAAGGCGGCTTTCATCCGACAGGTGAGTGCGGAACTGGGGCTGCGCAACCTGCGCGCGGAACATGCGCGTGTGGAGCAACTCCCCGGCCGCTACGAGCTGATCACCAGCCGGGCTTTCGCCACGCTGGCCGATTTCGTGGCGTTGACGCGCGAGCGGCTGGCGCCCGAGGGGCTTTGGATGGCGATGAAGGGCAAACGGCCGGATGAGGAAATCGCTGCCTTGCCCGCGGACGTGGAAGTGTTTCACGTGGAACCCTTGGCCGTACCGGGACTGGATGCCGAACGTTGTCTGGTGTGGATGCGATTACGGCGCTGAAACCGGACAATCACGGCGAGCGCCTGGAAGTGCATGCCGGGCGGTCCCGAACCTCTGGAGGGATTCATGCTCGGCATCGATGTAGGCGCCTTTTGTGCCGCCGTGATCCTGTTTCTGGCACTGCCCGGGCCAGGTACTTTCATGCTGTTGAGCAGCGCAGGGCAAGGTGGTTTCAAGGGTGGCGCCGCGGCGACACTGGGGCTGATCCTCGGTGACCAAGTGCTGCTGTGGCTGGCGGTGGCGGGAGTGGCGGCCACGCTGGCCGCCTATCCGGCGCTGTTCAAGGCATTGCAGGTGGCCGGTGCCGCCTACCTGAGCTGGATGGGGTTGAAAATGCTGCTGGCCCGCGACGGAGAGGAAGCACTGCCGGTTCGCGTGTCGCCGGGGCACTATCTGCGCCAAGGGTTCTTCATCACCTTGTCCAATCCCAAGGCCATCGTGTTCTACATGGCCTTCTTCCCGCTGTTCATTGATCCGGCACGCCAGCAGGGAGTGTGGACCTTCGCGTTCATGGCGCTGCTGATCGCGGTGATCACCGCGGTGTGGTGCCTGGCGCTGTGTGCGGGTGCCAATGCCGTGGCGGCGTACGTGCGCGCGCACCGGCGTCTGGCACGCGCCCTGCAACGCCTGGCTGGCCTGGCGCTGCTGGGCTTCGGTCTGCGGCTGGTGCGCTGAGAACGCTTGCCGCTCCACCATCACAACAAATCCCCAACATGGCCAAGATCTTTTGTATCGCGAACCAGAAGGGCGGCGTCGGCAAGACCACCACCGCCGTCAACCTCGCCGCCGGACTGGTGCGTATCGGGCAACGGGTGCTGGTGGTGGATCTGGACCCGCAGGGCAATGCCACCATGGGTTCCGGCGTGGACAAGCGGACGCTGGAACACAGCGTCTACGAGGTGCTGCTGGAAACCATCACGGTGGCCGATGCGCGCGTGAAAGCCGACAAGGCCGGCTACGACGTGCTGGGCGCGAACCGTGAGCTGTCCGGTGCGGAAGTGGAACTGGTGGGCGTGGAACGGCGGCAGGACCGCTTGCGCGCAGCGCTGGCGGCTTGTGAGCAAGACTATGACTTCGTGCTGGTCGATTGCCCGCCTTCACTGAGCCTGCTCACGCTCAATGGCATGTGCGCGGCGCATGGCGTGGTGGTGCCGATGCAGTGCGAATACTTCGCACTGGAGGGGCTGACGGACTTGGTGAACACCATCAAGCAGATCCATGCCAGCCTGAATCCGCGGCTGCAGATCATCGGATTGCTGCGCGTGATGTACGACCCGCGCATGACGCTGCAGCAGCAGGTGAGCGAGCAGCTCAAGCAGCATTTCGGCGACAAGGTGTTCGATAGCGTCATCCCGCGCAACGTGCGCTTGGCGGAGGCGCCCAGTTATGGCTTGCCGGGCGTGGTGTTCGATCCGGCAGCCAAGGGGGCGCAGGCCTACGTCGAGTTCGCCGACGAGTTGGTCAAGCGCTGCGCCAAGCGCTGAGAAGCTGATGCCGGTCAGGCGCATTCGCGCGAGGCGGGCATCGAAAAGCCGCCCGGAGGCGGCTCTGCTTGGCTTTGGCAGTTGGGGCTGGCTTCAGAGGCCCAGGCCTTCGTCCAGGCCGAGGTGGATGTTCATCGACTGCACGGCTGCGCCGCTGGCGCCCTTGCCCAGGTTGTCCAGGCGGGCCATGACGATGGCCTGCTTGTCGTTGGCGAACACGCCGATGTCCACGCGGTTGGTGTCATTGCAGGCCTGCACGTCGAAGAAGCCGCCGTCCAGGTTGGCCGCATCGCCCAGCGGCAGCACCTTGATGAAGCGCTCGCCGGCGTAATGCGCCTCGTAGGCCGCATGCAGGCGCTGCGCATCGGTGCCAGGGGCAAGCTGCGAGAAGTGCAGCGGCACGCTCACCGCCAGGCCTTTCAGGAACGGGCCCACCACCGGCATGAACACGGGCGCCACCTGCAGGCCGGTGTGCGCCGTCATCTCGGGAATGTGCTTGTGCGCCAGCGTCAGACCGTAAGGCCGGGGCGAGGCCAGCTTGGGATTCCCGCTGCCTTCGTAGTCCGCGATCATGGTCTTGCCGCCACCCGAGTAGCCGGTGATCGACGTGGCTGACAACGGCAGCGTCGGGGCCACAAGGCCGGCATCGACCAGCGGGCGCAACAGCAGGATGAAGGCCGTGGAGTGGCAGCCCGGGTTGGAAATGCGCTTGGACTGGCGGATCAGCTCGCGCTGCCCCTTGGCCAGTTCCGGCAGGCCGAACACCCAGCCCGGTGCGGTGCGGTGCGCGGTGCTGGCGTCGATCAGGCAGGCATTCGGGTTGCGCACCAGCGCGGCGGCCTCGCGCGAGGCGGCATCGGGCAGGCACAGGAAGGACACTTCGGCGGCGTCGAGCAGCCTGGCACGCTCGGCCGGATCCTTGCGCTTGTCCGGGTCGATGCGCAGCAGCTCGACGTCGTCGCGCTGCGCCAGGTACTCATGGATGCGCAGGCCGGTGGTGCCCTCCTGCCCGTCCACGAACACGGTATGTTTCATCTTCGCCTCTCCACTTCGAGCAAACGTAAAAGGATAAGCCAAGCCCCATGGACGACTTGCAAGTGCTGCTCCTGCCCGGTTGGCAGGATTCCGGCCCCGATCATTGGCAAAGCCGCTGGGAGCAGCGTCACGGTTTCACGCGCGTGCAGCAGGACGACTGGCTGTGGCCGCGCCGCGGCGACTGGATGGCGCAACTGGAGGAGAGCGTTCTCCAGGCGCGCGGCCCGCTGCTGCTGGCAGCGCACAGCCTCGGTTGCCAACTGGTGGCCGCGTGGGCTGCGCACTCGCAGCACGCGCAGCGCGTGGCCGGGGCGCTGCTGGTGGCCCCACCCGACGTGGAGCGCGAGGACATGCCGCCCAATCTCTATTCCTGGCGTCCCATGGTGAGACAGCGCTTGCCCTTCGCGGCGCTCGCCGTGGTGAGCAGCGATGACCCCTTCTGCGCCCCGGCGCGGGCCGAGGGCATCGCGGTGGACTGGGGCGCCGAGCTGGTGAAGCTGGGCAATGCCGGCCACATCAATGCCGAATCGGGTCTGGGCGACTGGGCACAAGGTCTCGAACTGTTGCGCCGGGTGGCAGTGGCGGGGGGGCTATCACCGACAATCGCGCCATGGTGACGAAGAAACCCAAGGGCCTGGGTCTGGGCCTGGAAGCCCTGCTCGGGCCGCGCGTGGAGGCGCCCGAGGCGCCGCCGTCGGCGTTGAAGCTGGATCTGCTGATGCCCGGCCGTTATCAGCCGCGCACCCGCATGGACGAGGGCTCGCTCTACGAGCTGGCCGAAAGCATCAAGAGCCAAGGCGTGATGCAGCCGATCCTGGTGCGGCCGGCACAGGAAGGGCGCTACGAGATCATTGCCGGCGAACGCCGCAGCCGCGCGGCCCGGATCGCCGGGCTGGAAGAGGTGCCGGTGCTGGTGCGCGAGGTGCCCGACGAGTCGGCGGCCGTGATGGCGCTGATCGAGAACATCCAGCGCGAGGACCTGAACCCGCTGGAAGAAGCTCAGGGGCTGCAGCGTCTGATCACCGAGTTCAACCTCACGCACGAGCAGGCCGCGCGTGCCGTCGGCCGCTCGCGCAGTGCCGCCAGCAACCTGCTGCGCCTGCTCAACCTGTGCCCGCAGGTGCAGCAGATGCTGATGGCGGGCGACCTGGACATGGGGCATGCGCGTGCGCTGCTGGCGGTGGAGCCGGCGCAGCAGATCCTGCATGCCAACGAGATCGTGGCGCGCAAGCTCTCGGTGCGCGAGGCGGAAAAGCTGGTGGCCCGCCAGGCGGCCCCGGCCAAGCCCAAGCCGGGTCCGCAGGCGCTGCAGGACAAGTCGCGCGACCTTCAGCGCATCGAGGAACTGCTGGCCGATGCGCTGACCGCCGCGGTGGAAATCCGCATCCGCCGCAAGACGATGAATGGCGAAAAGGGCGAGATCGCCATTGCCTTCAGCTCGCTGGACGAGCTCAACGGGCTGCTGGACAAGCTGGGCGTGAAGGAAGCATAGCGGTCGAGCTTCCACTTCATCAGCATGCTGAATAAACCCCGTGCCACGGCTGTGGCACGGGATTTTTGTTGGGGGAGCGACGAGCCGCTAGGACTGCCGCAAAGCCTCCAGGAAGCTGCGCTGCCACCAGTGCACGTCGAACTCGCGGATGTTGGCCAGCAGCCGCTCATGGCGCACCTGACGCTCCTCCAGCGGCATGTGCAGCGCATGCTGGATGGCGTCGGCCGTGCCGTCGCTGTCGTAGGGATTGACCAGCAGCGCGTCGCGCAACTGCTCCGCGGCGCCGGCGAAGCGTGACAGCACCAGCACGCCGGGATCGGCAGGGTCCTGCGCGGCGATGAACTCCTTGGCCACCAGGTTCATGCCGTCGCGCAGCGGCGTGACCAGGGCCACGCGGCTGGCGCGGTAGAGGCCGGGCAGCCGCTTGCGCGCTACCGTGCGGTGGATGTAGCGGATGGGCATCCAGTCGAGTTCGCCGAAGTTGCCGTTGATGGAGCCGCACAGGCCTTCGAGCTGGCGCCGCAGGTCGTTGTAGGCACCCACCGTCTCGCGCGAAGGCGAAGCGATCTGGATCAGCGTGGCGCTGTTGCAGTTGCCCGGATAGCGCTGCAGCAGGCTGCGCATGGCACGCAGGCGTTGCGGCAGGCCCTTGGAGTAGTCGAGCCGGTCCACGCCCACCAGCAGGCGGCGCTTGGCGTACTGCTCGCGCATCGTGGCCAGCGTCTCCTGGGCTTCGCGGCCCTCGGCCAGCGCGGCGAACTCGTCCACGTCGATGCCGATCGGGAAGGCCTGGACCTGCAGCTGGCGCCCGAAGGCGTTGAAGCGGCCATCGGCCACCTGCTCGGCCTGGGCCTCGGTGTAGACATAGCGGGCGAAATGGCTGAGGTCGGTCTGGCTCTGCAACCCGAGCAGGTCGTAGGCGAAGAGGGCGCGGATGAGCCACTCGTGCGCCGGGATGGCCGCCATGATCAGCGGCGGCGGCACCGGGATGTGCAGAAAGAAGCCGATACGCTGGCGGCAGCCCAGCGTGCGCAGCTCCTCGGCCAGAGGGATGAGGTGGTAGTCGTGGACCCAGATCACGTCATCCGGCCGCAGCAGGGGCAGCAGCTGCTGGGCGAACATGCGGTTCACGCGCCGGTAGCCGCCGATGTAGCCGGCGTCGAAGTCCGCCAGGTCCAGGCGGTAATGGAACACCGGCCACAGCACGCCGTTGGAATAGCCGAGGTAATAGGCGTCGTGGTCCTCGCGGCTGAGATCCACGGTGGCCAGCGTGACGTCGCCGGCCCGCTGCACATGAAGCTGGGTCTGGCCCTGCGCCCCGGCCTCGGTTCGTTCGACGATGTTGCCGCTCCAGCCGAACCACAGTCCGCCGGTGGCATTGAGCGCTTCGCCCAGCGCCACCGCGAGGCCGCCAGCAGCGGTCTTGCGCGGATCGGCCACGCGGTTGGAAACGACGACCAGTCGCGGCATCTCAAATCACCTGTTCCCGGGTGCACTCCGGGCGCACCGTTGCATGAAATATCCCCGCGCGCCCTGGACGGGTATCGCGAGCCTTCAGGCGCCCAGGGCAGGGCGCGTGCCTTGAGAGGCGCCGGCTCGGCAAGCGCAGGCCGGCAGCCATGGATACCGGCTCAAGGTGCAACCGTGACGGACCGCCGCGTTGCATGTGACGCTACAGGCACCGTCTGCGGGCAAATTGCCCCCGAAGTGGTGCAGTGGGCCCGGATTGATTGCAACTACGGACCGCCTGGGGCGAGGAACATGCGCAGCCGTCCCATCGTGCCCGGATCCAACCTCCTCCGAATTCAGGAGTCAGTCCAGGTCTCCAGAGGGGATACCAAGGGCCTGCAGGGAAGACTGCATCCAGCGCTGCAGCGCCGCTGGGCCTTGTACCCGGTAGTGGGCTCGGGTGGCCCCCTCACCGACCTTGACGGCGATGCCTCCCAAGGCCTGCACGGCCTCGAATGCCACTTCGTCGGTCACGTCATCCCCAAAAAACCAGGGTTGTCGTCCGTGGAACGGCGCTTCGGCCAGGAAGGCGTGCACGGCGGCATCCTTGCCAGCAGTGCGCGGCTTGAGCTCGAGCACCTGCTTGCCACGCATCAGGGCCATGTCCGGAAGCTGTTCCAGGGCGCGGGTCATGGCCGCCAAGCATTCGGCCTCCAGTGCCGGTGCCAAGCGGTAGTGCAGCGCCAAGGCAACGGATTTGCGTTCCAACAGCAGCCCGGGATGCGCAGCGCACAAGGCTTGCAGCGGGGCCAGTACCGCGTCCAGCGCCGGCGTGGGCAGGCGCTGCCAGCTGCCCTCGGCGTTGCGCCGCTCGGCGCCGTGCACGCCTGCGGCAGGCAACTGCAGGGGGGTCAAGAAATGGTCGATTTCGGTGATCGGCCGGCCCGTGACGATGGCCAGAGCGCCGTCCAGTGCGCTGGTCAGCGCAGCCAAGCGAGAAGGCAAGCTGGCAGGCACCGTCACGGCTTGCGGATGAGGTGCGATCTCGGCCAGCGTGCCGTCGAAATCCAGAAATACGGCACATCCGGGTGTAAGCAGAGGGGGTCCTGACATGCAGACAGCGTAGCCAGCGCGAACAGAAGCGCCGCCAAGTAAGGCAACGACGGCGCAGGGGCTATAGGCCAGCCGGTAGCGTGGGCGTAAAGAAGAAAGGCAACCTGAAATACGGGAAAGCCCTCAGAACTGAGTCCTTCGAAATGTGAACGAATGAACTGGGGTACGGGTTCGGATGTAAAGCGATGGCTGCCCGACGTGCGTGTCAGCCCATATCAGGGCAGCATCGTTGAAGTACCTCATGCGGGCACGCCGGACCGGCACTGGAATGCAAGGACCAAACGGGGCACGGTCCTTGCTGAGGATGAGGCAGGCGTCGTTGAAAGACTCGCCTGGTGAATCGCGCTGACTTTGGCTCCCTTGGAGGGACGATCACGCAAGCCACACGCTGAAGACCGGAAAGCTCTGATGGCGCCCGGGCCCGTACAGCCGGGACTTCATCAGAACTTCCCAGACGCTCTGGCGGCCGGCTACCGCCTGTGTGCGTCTTCCATTCAAGGAGGTCCCATGGACGTGATCAGCAGCTTCGCCGCCCGTTACGAACGCACCCGCGAGGAAGAGCTCTCGCTGGAGGAATACCTCGCGGAGTGCAAGCGCAACCCGCTGGCCTATGCCACCGCGGCCGAGCGCATGCTCAAGGCCATCGGCGATCCACAGATGATTGACACGCGCAACGAACCGCGCCTGTCGCGCATCTTCGCCAACAAGGTCATCAAGATTTATCCCGCCTTTGCCGAGTTCTACGGCATGGAGGACTCGATCGAGCAGGTGGTTTCGTACTTCCGCCATGCCGCGCAGGGGCTGGAAGAGAAGAAGCAGATCCTCTATCTGCTGGGTCCGGTCGGCGGTGGCAAGAGCTCCATTGCCGAGCGGCTGAAGCAGCTCATGCAGGAGGTGCCCTTCTACGCGATCAAGGGCTCGCCGGTGAACGAGAGCCCGCTGGGCCTGTTCGATGCGGTGGAGGACGGCCCGATCCTGGAAAAGGAATACGGCATTCCGCGCCGCTATCTCAACCGCGTGCTCTCGCCCTGGGCCGTCAAGCGGCTGGAAGAGTTTGGTGGCGACATCCGCAAGTTCCGCGTTGTCAAGCGCCATCCGTCGATCCTCAAGCAGATCGGCATCGCCAAGACCGAGCCCGGCGACGAGAACAACCAAGACATCAGCGCGCTGGTAGGCAAGGTCGACATCCGCAAGCTCGAAACCTACGCCCAGGACGACCCCGACGCCTACAGCTACTCCGGCGGCTTGTGCCTGGCCAACCAGGGGCTGCTGGAATTCGTGGAAATGTTCAAGGCGCCCATCAAGGTGCTGCACCCGCTGCTCACGGCCACGCAGGAAGGCAACTTCAAGGGCACCGAGGGCTTCGGCGCAATTCCCTTCGACGGCGTGGTGCTGGCACACAGCAACGAGAGCGAGTGGAAGGCGTTCCGCAACAACAAGAACAACGAGGCCTTCCTGGACCGCATCTACATCGTCAAGGTGCCGTACTGCCTGCGCGTGAGCGAGGAGGTCAAGATCTACGAGAAGCTCATCCGCAACTCGTCGCTGGCCCAGGCCACCTGTGCGCCGGGCACGCTCAAGATGATGAGCCAGTTCGCGGCGCTCACGCGGCTGAAGGAACCGGAGAACTCCAGCCTCTTCAGCAAGATGCAGGTCTACGACGGCGAGAACCTCAAGGACACCGACCCGCGCGCCAAGAGCTACCAGGAGTACCGCGACTACGCCGGCGTGGACGAGGGCATGAGCGGCATCAGCACGCGCTTCGCCTTCAAGATCATCTCCAAGGTCTTCAACTTCGACTCCACCGAGGTGGCGGCCAATCCGGTGCACCTGATGTACGTGCTGGAGCAGCAGATCGAGCGCGAGCAGTTCCCGGCCGAGTTGGAGCAGAAGTACATCGGCTTCATCAAGGAACAGCTGGCGCCGCGCTACGCGGAGTTCATCGGCAAGGAGATCCAGACCGCGTACCTGGAAAGCTACAGCGAGTACGGGCAGAACATCTTTGACCGTTACGTCACCTACGCCGACTACTGGATCCAGGACCACGAGTACCGCGACACCGACACCGGCGAAGTGTTCGATCGCGCCTCGCTCAACGCGGAGCTGGAGAAGATCGAGAAGCCCGCGGGCATCGCCAATCCCAAGGACTTCCGCAACGAAATCGTCAACTTCGTGCTGCGCGCGCGTGCCAACAACCAAGGCAAGAACCCGGTGTGGACCAGCTACGAGAAGCTGCGCACCGTGATCGAGAAGAAGATGTTCAGCAACACCGAGGAGTTGTTGCCGGTCATCAGCTTCAACGCCAAGGCCAGTGCCGACGAGGCCAAGAAGCACGAGGACTTCGTCACGCGCATGGTGCAGAAGGGCTACACGCCCAAACAGGTGCGGTTGCTGTGCGAGTGGTATCTGCGCGTGCGCAAGAGCAGCTGAGCCCGAGCCCCACGCACCGACGGGAGACGTCATGCTTCAACAGATCATCGATCGCAGGCTCGCGGGGAAGAACAAGTCCATCGGCAACCGCGAGCGTTTCCTGCGCCGCTACCGCGACCAGATCCGCGAGGCAGTCAAGCGCGCGGTGGACGGACGCGGCATCCGCGACATCGAGCGCGGCGAGGAAATCTCGATCCCGAAGAAGGACATCTCCGAGCCGGTGTTCCACCACGGCCAGGGCGGCGTGCGCGAGGTCGTGCACCCGGGCAACCAGGAGTACGTGCGCGGCGACCGCATCCAGCGCCCCAAGGGCGGTGGCGGGGGTGGCAGCGGCAGCGGCCAGGCCAGCGACTCCGGCCAGGGCGAGGACGATTTCGTCTTTTCCCTGTCCAAGGAGGAGTTCATGCAGGTCTTCTTCGAGGACCTGGCGCTGCCGCACCTGGTGCGTACTCAAATCGCCGAGGTGCCCGAGTGGAAGAGCCAGCGTGCGGGCTTCACCGCCGACGGTACGCCCAACAACCTGCACGTGCTGCGCTCGATGCGCGGTGCGCTGGGGCGCCGCATCGCCTTAGGGTCGGAATCGCGGCGCGAGTTGCGCGAACTGGAGGAGCGACTGCAGAAGTTGCAGGCACATCCTCACCCCACGCCGGCGCTGGCCGAGCGCGAGATTGCGGAGCTGCAGGAGCAGATCGAGGCTTTGCGCGGACGCTTGGCGCGCATTCCGTACCTGGATCCGATCGACCTGCGCTTCCGCAACCGCGTCCGCGTGCCCGTGCCCTCGTCCAAGGCCGTGATGTTCTGCCTGATGGACGTCTCGGGCTCGATGGACGAGGCACGCAAGGACCTGGCCAAGCGCTTCTTCATCCTGCTCTACCTGTTCCTCACCCGGCACTACGAGAAGATCGAGCTCGTCTTCATCCGCCACCACACGCAAGCGCAGGAGGTGGATGAGCAGAACTTCTTCCACGCTACCGAAACCGGCGGCACCGTGGTTTCCAGCGCGCTGGTGCTGATGGAGGAGATCGTGCGCCAGCGCTATGCCGGCGGTGACTGGAACATCTACGGCGCGCAGGCCAGCGACGGCGACAACTGGCACCACGACAGCGGCCGCTGCCGCGAGCTGCTGTCCGACAAGATCCTGCCGATGTGCCGCTACTACGCCTACGTGCAGGTGGCCGAGGAAGAGCAGAACCTGTGGGAGGAGTACACCCAGCTGCTGACTGCGCACCCGCACTTCGCCATGCGCAAGGCCACCGAGGCCTCGCAGATCTATCCCGTGTTCCGCGATCTCTTCAAGAAGGAAGGAGCGGTGGCCGCATGAATGCCGTCGTCATCAGGAACCCGCTGCGTGAGCCGCTGGCGCTGGCCGCTCGACCGCGCGAGCCGCTGCCCGGACCCAGCGACTGGACCTTCGAGCTGATCCAGCAGTACCACGACGTGATCCGCTCCACGGCCGAGCGCTTCGGGCTCGACACCTATCCCAACCAGCTGGAGATCATCACCGCCGAGCAGATGATGGATGCCTACGCATCCGTGGGCATGCCGGTGAACTACCGCCACTGGAGCTACGGCAAGGAGTTCATTTCCACCGAGAAGAACTACCGGCGCGGCTTCATGGGCCTGGCCTACGAGATCGTCATCAACTCCAACCCCTGCATCAGCTACCTGATGGAGGAGAACACGATGGCGATGCAGGCGCTGGTGATCGCGCATGCCGCCTACGGCCACAACAGCTTCTTCAAGGGCAACTACCTGTTCCGCATGTGGACCGACGCGTCGTCGATCATCGACTACCTGGTCTACGCCAAGAACTACGTGGCCGAATGCGAGGAGCGCCACGGCCTGGACACGGTGGAGTCCTTCCTGGATTCCTGCCACGCGCTGTCCAACCACGGCGTGGACCGCTACCGCCGCCCCAGCAAGCGAACGCTGGCGCAGGAACTGGCCGAACGCAAGGACCGCGAGAACTACGCCCAGCAGCAGGTCAACGACCTGTGGCGCACGCTGCCGCGGCGCCATGACGAGGCGAAGGAAGCGTCCGATACGCAGCGGCGTTTCCCGGACGAGCCGCAGGAGAACCTGCTGTACTTCATTGAGAAGAACGCGCCGCTGCTGGAGCCCTGGCAGCGCGAGATCGTGCGCATCGTGCGCAAGGTGGCGCAGTACTTCTATCCGCAGCGCCAGACGCAGGTGATGAACGAAGGCTGGGCCACCTTCTGGCACCACCGGCTGCTCAACCAGATGTACGACGACGGCTACCTCACCGACGGCGTGATGATGGAGTGGCTCAAGTCGCACACCAATGTCATCTACCAGCCGCCCGTGGGGCACAAGGCCTACAGCGGCCTGAACCCGTACGCGCTGGGCTTCGCGATGTACACGGATCTCAAGCGCATCTGCGAGGACCCGACAGAGGAAGACCGGCAATGGTTCCCCGACATCGCCGGCGCGCCGTGGCTGCCCACGCTAGACGAGGCGATGCGCAACTTCAAGGACGAAAGCTTCATCGGCCAATACCTCTCGCCCAAGCTGATGCGGGACTTCCGGCTCTTTGCCATCGTCGATGACGAGAAGGACAGCGAGATCGAGGTCAGCGCCATCCACGACGAGCAGGGTTACCGTCGGGTGCGCGAGGCGCTGTCGCGCCAGTACGACTTGGGCACGCGCGAACCCAACATCCAAGTCTGGAACGTCAATCTGCGCGGCGACCGTGCGCTGACGCTGCGCCACGTGCAGCACCAGGACCGGCCGCTGGCCGACACCGCCCAGGAGGTGCTGCGGCACGTGGCGCGGTTGTGGGGCTTCGGCGTGCACCTGGAAAGCGTGGACAGCCGTGGTGAGGTGCGCAAGCGCTGGTCGGTGCCGGCACCGCCGCCTTGATTCAATGTGACCCTTGACGACGCCGGGCGGTCAGTGGCCGCCCGGCGTTTTCTTTTCAAGAAGTGCCGTAGAGCGTGCAGATGCCTGGAAATTCACGGCAGTTGCGAGCAAGTTAAAGCCCCCGCGCTTCACTTGTCGGGTGTTAACCCCAACAATGACGCCTGCTGGAGCCGCTGCAGTCCATCTTCGGGCTCCCGTCAAATCCTTGCACAAACGATGTCGCCACACCCTGGGGTGCGGTGCGTTGTGGCTGTGCCCTCACTTGCCGCATCTTCCCGCCTCCCGGCGGGGCCATCCGTCGCAGTACCCGCATGAAAATCCTGGGCGTTCAACTCCGTAAACCTTCCTTCAACGAAGTCACCGCGTCGGCCGTCATGGCTTCGGGCCTGTGGCTGCTCTATGTCGCTGCGCTGCATGCCACTGGTGGTGTGTTCGAGCCGATCAACGCCGGGGCCACGCTGCTGGTCATTTTCTGGGGTTGCGTTTGCGTGCGCCTGGGCATCCATGTTGGCCGTGGCCTGCCGCACCTGGCCCTCAACGTGGGTCTCGGCGCGGCGCTGTTGGGTGTGTACCAAGTGCTCATCACACTCTTCAACTGAACAGCAATCGCTGTTCCCGGGCGGCTGAAAGCGTAGTCCAGCCGACGGCGCACTCTGGGTGCCGCCGTGGTCGGCTGTTTCAGAGGTAGTGGCCGTGGCGCTCGAGCACCTCGATCTTGTAGCCGTCGGGGTCCTGGATGAAGAAGAAGCGGGCCAGCAACTCCTCGCCGCGCTTGAATTCCTTGACCGCGGCGGGCTCGTAGCCCAGGCCCTGCAGCCGCGCATGCTCCGCGGCCACGTCGTCCACCACCACGGCGACATGGCCGTAGCCCGTGCCGTGGGTGTAGGGCTCCTCGCGGCCCTTGTTGAACGTGAGTTCGATCTCGAAGTCGTTCTCGGCGTTGCGCAGGTACACCAGCGCGAAGTCGGGGAAGTCCAGCTGGTGTGCGGGTTTCAATCCCAGCACCTGGTCGTAGAACTTCAGCGATTGGTCCAGATCCAGGACGCGGATCATGGAGTGGATGATCTTGGGCATCAGTGTTCCTCAGGAAGGGGGCGGGCTGTGAGCGGCGTCACGCCGCCCGCCGCGGCGCGCCACTGTAAGGCGGGCCGCAGGGCGGCTGCCGGCTGCTAGCATCCTTCGATGGGAAATCGACTCACTCAAATCGCCACCCGCACGGGCGACGATGGCAGCACGGGCCTGGGAGACGGCAGCCGCGTGCCCAAGGACCACCTGCGCGTCCACGCCATGGGCGAGGTGGACGAGCTCAACTCCCACCTCGGCGTGCTGCTGTGCGAGCCGCTGCCTGATGAGGTGCGCGAGCTGCTGATCACGATCCAGCACGAGCTGTTCAACCTCGGCGGGGAACTTTCCATCCCTGGCTTCGAACTGCTCAAGGGCGACGCCGTGCTGCGGCTGGACGAGGCGCTGGCCGAGTACAACGCCCGGCTGCCTCGGCTGCAGGAGTTCATCCTGCCCGGCGGCAGCCGCAGCGCGGCGCTGGCGCACGTGGCACGCACCGTGGCGCGCCGCGCCGAGCGTTCACTCGTGGCCCTGGGCGCGAACGAGACGCTGCGTGCCGAGCCGCGCCAGTACCTCAACCGCCTGTCGGACCTGCTGTTCGTGCTGGCGCGCGTGCTCAACCGCGCCAACCTCGACGGCCTGGGCGGCGACGACCTGTACTGGCACAGCGAGCGCCTCAAGGGCGGCTGAACCCGGAACGGGGCCGCTCGGCCCCCACCCGTTTGAAACCCTGCCTTCCGGCAGGGCCCATGGCTTCATTCGACAGGCGCCGTGTGGCGCTCGTCGATGCGTTCCCGAAGCGGCTTTAGCCTCAGCCGCGGCGCGCCTTCACCGCCGCGCTGAGCTCTTCCAGCACCGTCAGCGAGTCGTCCCACCCGATGCAGGCGTCGGTGATGCTCTGTCCGTAGACGAGCTTGCTGGCGTCGTCCTTGCCCGGCGTGAACTTCTGGGCGCCGGGCTGCAGGTGGCTTTCCACCATCACGCCGAAGATGGATCGGCCGCCGCTGCGGATCTGCGCCGCCACGTCGCGCGCCACGTCCACCTGGCGCTCGTGCTTCTTGCTGCTGTTGGCGTGGCTGAAGTCCACCATCAGCGAGGTGTCCAGGCCGGCGGCCTGCAGGTCACGGCAGGCCGCGGCCACGTGGTCGGCGTCGTAGTTGGGCGCCTTGCCGCCGCGCAGGATGACGTGGCAGTCCGGGTTGCCCTTGGTCTGCACCGTGGCGACCTGGCCGTTCTTGTGCACCGACAGGAAGTGGTGCGGACGCGAGGCGGCCTGGATGGCGTCGATGGCGATCTTGATGTTGCCGTCGGTGCCGTTCTTGAAGCCGATAGGAGCCGAGATGCCCGAGGCCAGCTCGCGGTGCACCTGGCTCTCGGTGGTGCGCGCGCCGATGGCGCCCCAGGCGATGAGGTCGCCGATGTACTGCGGCGAGATCACGTCCAGGAACTCGCTGGCCGCCGGCAGCCCCAGGCGGTTGATCTCCACCAGCAGCTGCCGCGCGAAGCGCAGGCCCTCGTCGATGCGGAAGCTCTCGTCCAGGTACGGGTCGTTGATCAGGCCCTTCCAGCCCACCGTGGTGCGCGGCTTCTCGAAGTACACGCGCATCACGACTTCCAGCGTGTCGGCGTAGCGGCGGCGCTGTTCCATCAGGCGGCGCGCGTACTCCAGCGCGGCAGCGGGATCGTGGATGGAGCAGGGGCCCATGATCACGAGCAGCCGGTCGTCCTGGCCGTGCAGGATCTGGCCGATGCGCTGGCGCGTCTGCGTCACCAGCGCCTCCACGGGCGTGTTGCGGATCGGGAAGAAGCGGATGAGGTGTTCGGGCGGAGGCAAGGGCGTGATGTCCTCAATGCGGGCGTCGTCGGTCTGGCTGGTGCGGTCCGGCGGGGCCTGCCAGCCCTCGACGACGGCGGGGGGCGATTTCTGGTGGTCGGTCATGACGCTGAGCTCCTGGAGGGAAACGAACGGGGTTCGAAGACTGGGGAAAGAAGACGAAGGGCAAAAAAAAACCGCCGGGGGTCTCCCGGCGGTCTTGAGGATCTGCTGCGCTGCTGTCGGCTTATGCGCGGGCCTCTCCTCCGCCGGGGCGGTGCGAGAACCAATAAAAGCCGAAGAAAAATCGTGCAGAGCGCATAAGCCCCAGATCATGGGGGGAGCCCCCTGAACCCGTCAACGCATTTCGGGTACGTACCGGATCGTTCATTTCGCTGGCCCGTCCCCGGCTTGTCCTGTCAGGCCGTGCCGCCGACGGTGAGGCCGTCGATGCGCAGCGTGGGCTGGCCCACGCCCACCGGCACGCTCTGTCCTTCCTTGCCGCAGGTGCCCACGCCGCTGTCGAGCTGCAGGTCGTTGCCGATCATGGACACGCGCGTGAGCGCGTCGGGCCCGTTGCCGATGAGCGTGGCGCCCTTGACCGGGTAGAGGATCTTGCCGTTCTCGACCCAGTAGGCCTCGCTGGCCGAGAACACGAACTTGCCGCTGGTGATGTCCACCTGCCCGCCGCCGAAGTTCGTGGCGTACAGGCCTTTCTTGATGGAGGCGACGATCTCGTCCTTGGGCTTGTCGCCGGCGAGCATGTAGGTGTTGGTCATGCGCGGCATGGGCAGGTGCGCGTAGCTCTCGCGCCGGCCGTTGCCGGTGGGCTTGACCTTCATGAGCCGCGCGTTGAGCGCGTCCTGGATGTAGCCGCGCAGGATGCCGTCCTCGATCAGCACCGTGCGCTGCGTGGCGCAGCCCTCGTCGTCCACGTTGAGCGAGCCGCGGCGATCGGCCAGCGTGCCGTCGTCCAGCACCGTCACGCCCTTGGCCGCCACGCGCTGGCCGATGCGCCCGGCGAAGGCGCTGGAGCCTTTGCGGTTGAAGTCGCCTTCCAGGCCGTGGCCGATGGCCTCGTGCAGCAGGATGCCGGGCCAGCCCGGGCCCAGCACCACGGTCATCTCGCCCGCGGGCGCGGGCCGGGCTTCCAGGTTGGTCAGCGCGGCGTTGACGGCCTGCTCCACGTAGCGGTCGATCACGTCGTCCTGGAAATAGCCCAGCCCGAAGCGCCCGCCGCCGCCGCCGGAGCCGATCTCGCGCCGGCCGTTGGACTCGGCGATCACGGTCACGCTCAGCCGCACCAGCGGGCGCACGTCCGCGGCGCGCGTGCCGTCGGCGCGCGCCACCATCACCACGTCGTGCTCGGCCGCCAGGCCCGCCATCACCTGCACGATGCGCGGGTCGCGCGCGCGGGCGCGCTGCTCCACCTTTTCCAGCAGCGCCACCTTCTGCGCGCTGTCCAGGGTGCCGATCGGGTCGGTGGGCGCGTAGAGGGCACGGCTGCCGACGACCGTGCCGGCGGAGGGCACCTTCACGCGCCGGCTCTGGCCCGCGGCGGCGATGCTGCGCACGGTGCGCGCGGCGTCCAGCAGTGCGGCCTCGGAGATGTCGTCGGAGTAGGCGAAGGCCGTCTTCTCGCCCGCCACCGCCCGCACGCCCACGCCCTGGTCGATGCTGAAGCTGCCGCTCTTGACGATGCCTTCCTCCAGGCTCCACCCCTCGTGGCGCGTGGTCTGGAAGTACAGGTCCGCATCGTCGATGCGGTGCTCGCTGATCAGGCGCAGCGCCTGCGTCAGCGTCGTCTCGCTCAGGCCATAGGGATCGAGCAGCAGCGACTGCGCCTGGGCCAGACGCTCGATGGTGGGTTCGCGGGAGATCATGGGTAGAGGCGACGCCTTGGGTTAGGCCGAACCACCTTGTTACTCAAGGCCACAACTGCCCCGTCATCTGGGTGGTCCGAACACCGTTGAAAAGTCGTGGAGATGTTCCCACGCCAAGGACCACAGCATGCAGCAGTTTCCGAATGCCCTGATCGCCGCCACCCTGGCGCTGGCCAGCCTCGGCGCCTTTGCCCAGCCGGCCACGCCCAGCGCCGTCAATCAGCGTGAAGCGCACCAGGACCAGCGCATTCAGCAGGGCATTGCCAACGGCGATCTCAATGCCCACGAAGCCTACCGGCTGGAGCGCCAGCAGGGCCGCATCGACGCCGCCGAGGCGCGCGCACGCTCCGATGGCCGGCTCAGCGACGCCGAGCGCGAGCGCCTCAACCGGATGCAGGACAACGCCAACCGCGACATCTGGCAGCAGAAGCACGATGCGCCCTCGGCCGGCACGCCGATGGCGCCCGCCGCGCCGCCGACCTCCAAGGCCGCGGTGGACCGCCGCCAGTCCGAGCAGGACGCCCGCATCCGCCAGGGCATTTCCAGCGGCCAGATCGATGCCCGCGAAGCCGCGCGGCTGGAGCAGCAACAGGCCAACATCCAGGCCGCCGAGGCGCGCGCGCGTTCCGACGGCCAGCTCAGCAACGCCGAGCGCGAGCGCCTCAACCGCATGCAGCAGCGCGCCAACGTCGCCATCCAGCACCAGAAGCACGACCCGCAGCAGGCCCGCTGAAGGAACGCTGGTGGCGCAGGGTGGTTCGTGGACCGCTGAAGCCGCCGGTGCGGCCGGCAGCTTCAGGCGCCGGTCCCGCGCCCCCGGCCCGCGCCGGGCGCCTTCAGGTTCAGCTCTCGGCCTTGAGCGCCAGCGCGCGCTGGTACAGCGCGTTGCGCGGCGCGCCGCTGAGCGTGGCCGCCAGCGACACCGCCTGCTTCAGCGGCAGCTCGGCCAGCAGCGTGCGCAATGCGCGCTCGGCTTCCGGCGGCAGCGCGTCCGCCTCCTCGGCGGGCGCCTCGGCCGGCGCGGCGTGCAGCACCAGCACGAACTCGCCGCGCAGCCGCTGCGCGTCTTCCGCCAGCCAGGCCGGGAAGTCGGCGGCCGGCAGCGTGTGGATGCTCTCGAACTGCTTGGTCAGCTCGCGGCAGCAGCTCAGCAGCCGCTGCGGCATTGCCTGGGCCAATTCGGCGGCCAGCGTCTGCACGCGGTGCGGCGCCTCGAACAGCACCTGCGCCTGCGGCTGTGCCGCCAGCGCCTGCAGTGCCGCCTTGCGATCCGAGCCCTTGGCCGGCAGGAAGCCGACGAAAGTGAAACCGCTGGTACGGGCGTCGCCGGCCGCGCTGAGCGCCGTCACCGCGCTGCTGCAGCCGGGGATGGGCAGCACGCGGTAGCCCGCGGCGCGCACCGCCGCCACCAGCACCGCGCCGGGGTCGGAGACGGCGGGCGTGCCCGCGTCGCTGACGTAGGCCACGCGCTGGCCCTGCGCCAAGCGCTCGATCACGCCCTGCGCCGCGCTGGCCTCGTTGTGCTCGTGCACCGCCAGCAGCGGCTTGTCCAGCCCCAGGTGGCGCAGCAGCGCGGCGCTGACGCGGGTGTCCTCGCAGGCGACGGCGTCGACGCGGCCGAGCACGTGCACCGCGCGCAGCGTCAGGTCGGCCAGGTTGCCGATGGGCGTGGCCACCACGTAGAGGGCAGCAGCGGGATACTGCTGCGCACCGGCGGCAGCGGCTGCCGCCTGCTGGAGCAAGGAAGCGATGTTCAAGGCGGGGACGACCAGGCAGCGGGGAGAGGAAGCCGAGGCGTTGGCGCTGGCGCATCTGCAGCGTCACGGCCTGCGGCTGGTGAGCCGGAATTATCGGCTGGCGCAGGGGCCGGGCGCCCACGGCGGCGAGATCGACCTGATCCTGCGCGAGCGCGACGGCACGCTGGTCTTCGTGGAGGTGCGCGCGCGGCGCAGCGATACCTGCGGCGGCGCCGCGGCCAGCATCGGCGCGGCCAAGCAGCGCCGGCTGCGCCGGGCCGCCGAGCACTTCCTGCTGCGCTGGCCGGAGCTGCCGCCCTGCCGCTTCGACGTGGTCGCCATCGACGGCGGCCAGGTCACCTGGCTGCGCGGCGCCTTCGGCATGGACTGACCACCCCGGCTGCTCGCGCGGCGGGCCCCGGAACGCGGTCCGCATGCCGGCCCGCCGGCCCCGAAACAGGCCGTTCACAGCGCGTCGCTATCATCCCCGCCCATGCTTGAGCAGCGCATCCAACAACATTTCTTCGAGAGTGCCGACCTGCTCTACCAGGTCGCCGAAACCCTGTCGCGGCCCATTGCCGACGCGGCGCAGGTGGTAGTGAACAGCATTACCGGCGGCGGCAAGGTGCTGCTGGTGGGGCAGGGACCCTGGCTGGGCCTGGCGCAGGCCTTCGCGGCGCAGTTCGTCGGCCGCTTCGAGCGCGAGCGCCCGGGGCTGGCGGCACTGGCGCTGGGCGACGCGGGCCTGCTGAGCCTGCCCCCGGGCGACGAGCCGGCGCAGGCGCGGCAGTTGCAGGCGCTGGGCGCGGCGGGCGACGTGCTGATCGCCCTGGGCGCCACGGCCACGCCGGCGCTGGTGGCGGCGGTGCAGGCCGCGCACGGCCGCGACATGACGGTGCTGGCCTTCACCGGCCGCGCCGCCGGCGCGCAGGCGCTGCGGCTTTCCGAGACCGACGTACACATCCCCGTGCCGCACGAGCGCGCGGCACGCATTCTGGAGCTGCACCTGCTGGCGCTGCACGCCATCTGCGACGCGGTGGATCTCCAACTCATGGGCGAAACGGACGAATGAGCAAGCTTTCCCGCAACTGGATTGAAGGCGGCCTGCGGGCCGCGCGTGTGGCGGCCGTGCTGGGCGCGGCCGCCTGGTTCAGCGGCTGCGCGCCGCTGCTGGTAGGGGGTGCCGCCATGGGCGGCGCCATGGTGTTCAGCGACCGCCGCACCTCCGGCACGCAGGTCGAGGACCAGTCCATCGAGGTCAAGGCCGCCAACCGCGCGCGCGAGGTGCTGGGTGAGCAGGGCCACGTCAACTTCACCAGCTACAACCGCACGCTGCTGGTCACGGGCGAGGTGCCCAGCGAAGCCGATCGTACGGGCGTGGAGCGCGCCGTGTCCGGCATCGAGAACCTGCGCGCGGTGGTCAACGAGCTGGGCGTGCTGGGCAACAGCGCGCTGACCTCCCGTTCCAGCGACGCGATCATCACCAGCAAGGTCAAGGCGACCTTCGTCGATGCCAAGGACCTGCACTCCAACGCCTTCAAGGTCGTCACCGAGCGCGGCACGGTGTACCTGATGGGCCGTGTCACCGAGCGCGAGGCGACGCGCGCCACCGAGCTCGCGCGCAGCGTGGGCGGCGTGGAGAAGGTGGTGCGCGTGTTCGAGATCCTCACCGAGTCCGAACTCGCGAACCTGCAGACGGCAAAGTGACGCCGGGCGCGCGGGGCGCCACCGGCCCCGCGCCGCGCCTCACTTCAGCCGCTTGACCAGGCTGGAGGTGTCCCAGCGCCCGCCGCCCTGGGTCTGGACGTCGGCGTAGAACTGGTCCACCAGCGCCGTGACCGGCAGCCGCGCGCCGTTGCGGCGGGCCTCGTCCAGCACCAGGCCCAGGTCCTTGCGCATCCAGTCCACGGCGAAGCCGAAGTCGAACTGGTCGTCCACCATGGTGTGGCCGCGGTTCTCCATCTGCCAGCTCTGCGCCGCGCCCTTGCTGATGACGTCCAGCACCTGCTTCATGTCCAGCCCGGCGCGCTGGCCGAAGGCGATGGCCTCGGACAGGCCCTGCAGCAGCCCGGCGATGCAGACCTGGTTGACCATCTTCGCCAGCTGCCCGGCACCGCTCTCGCCCACGCGCGTGACGGCGCGCGAATAGGCCAGCGCCACCGGCTTCATGGCGTCGAAGGGCGCCGCGTCGCCGCCGCACATCACCGTGAGCACGCCGTTGACGGCGCCGGCCTGGCCGCCCGATACCGGCGCGTCCACAAAGTGCACGCCCTTGGCGCGCGCCGCCGCGTACAGCTCGCGCGCCACCTCGGCCGAGGCGGTGGTGTGGTCCACGAACACCGCGTCCGCGCGCATGCCGGCCAGCGCACCCTGCTCGCCCAGCACCACGCCGCGCAGGTCGTCGTCGTTGCCCACGCAGGCGAAGACGAAGTCCGCGTCCTGCGCCGCCTCGCGCGGCGTAGCGGCGGCGCGCCCGCCGTGCTCGGCCTCCCAGGCCTGCGCCTTGGCGGCGGTGCGGTTGTAGACCGTGACCTGGTGCCCGGCGCGCGCCAGGTGGCCGGCCATCGGGTAGCCCATCACGCCCAGGCCCAGGAAGGCCACGCGTGCGCTTGCTGCTTGCTCGCTCAAAGTCATCTCTCCTGCGGAAAACAAGGATGGCCGCGCGGCCCCGCGGGCCGCGCGTGAAACGCGCCATCTTCGCCCAGCCGCCCGGGGCCGCCGGCCACGCGCGGGCGGCCTCGGCTCAAGCCGTGAAACTCTCCGGATGCTGCGCCTGCGCGCGCGCCTCGGCCGGGCTGATGAGGCGCTGGCGCACCAGCGCCGCCAGGTGCTGGTCCAGTGTCTGCATGCCTTGCTGCTGCCCGGTCTGCAGCACGGAGGCGATCTGCGCCAGCTTGTTCTCGCGGATGAGGTTGCGCACCGCCGGCGTGGCCAGCATCAGCTCGCAGGCCGCGATGCGGCCGCTGCCGTCCAGGCGCCGGCACAGCGTCTGCGCCACCACGGCCAGCAGCGACTCCGCCAGCAGCGTGCGCACGAAGCTCTTCTCCTCGGCAGGGAAGACGTCGATGAGCCGGTCCACCGCCTTGGCCGCGCCGGCGCTGTGCAGCGTGGCCAGCACCAGGTGCCCGGTCTCGGCCGCGGTGAGCGCCAGGCGGATGGTCTCCAGGTCGCGCAGCTCGCCCACCAGGATCACGTCCGGGTCCTCGCGTAGCGCCGCACGCAGGGCGGCGGCGAAGCTGCGGGTGTGCGTGCCCAGCTCGCGCTGGCTCACCAGGCAGCCCTGGCTCGGGTGCACGAACTCGATCGGGTCCTCCACTGTCAGCAGGTGCCCCTGCGTGTGCTCGTTGCGGTGGTTGAGCAGCGCGGCCAGCGTGGTGCTCTTGCCCGAGCCGGTGGGGCCAGTGACCAGCAGCAGCCCGCGCGGGCGCAGCGCCAGCTCGGCCAGCTGCGGCGGCGCGTGCAGCGCCGCGAGCGTCGGCACCTCGCGCGGGATCAGCCGCAGCACCGCGGCGGCGCCCAGGCGCTGGTGGAAGGCGTTGACGCGCAGCCGCCGCGCCGGCATCTCGACCGCGAAGTCGCACTCCAGCGCGTCGGCGTACTGCCGGCGCTGCGCCTCGTCCATGAGGCCGGTGACGAGGCCGAGCACCTGCTCGTGCGACAGCGCCTCGCCGCCCTAACGGCGCAGCTCGCCCTGCACCCGCAGCAGCGGCGGCAGCCCGGCGGAGAGGTGCAGGTCCGACGCCTGGTGGCGTACGGCCAGGTCCAGCAGTGCTGCGAGCTCCATCGGCTAGTCTCCCCCCATGACCGGTATCGCTCACAACTTACAACACACCCGCGAGCGCATCGCTGCCGCCTGCGCCGCTGCGGGCCGCTCCACCGACGGCGTCACGCTGCTGGCCGTCAGCAAGACCTTCGGCGCCGAGGACGTGCGCGAGGCGCATGCCGCCGGCCAGCGGGCCTTCGGCGAGAACTACGTGCAGGAGGCGCTGGACAAGATCGCCGCGCTGGCCGACCTGCGCGCCGGCCTGGAGTGGCACCTGATCGGCCCGCTGCAGAGCAACAAGACGCGCGTGGTGGCCGAGAGTTTCGACTGGGTGCACTCCGTGGACCGCCTCAAGGTCGCCGAGCGGCTGTCGGTCCAGCGCCCCGAGAGCCTGCCGCCGCTGCAGGTGTGCCTGCAGGTCAACGTCAGCGGCGAAGCCAGCAAGAGCGGCGTGCCGCCCGCCGAGGTGGCGGCGCTGGCGGTGCAGGTGGCCCGGTTGCCCCGGCTGCGGCTGCGCGGGCTGATGTCCATTCCCGAGCCTGCGGCCGATGTCGAGGCCCAGCGTGCGCCGCACCGCGTGCTGCGGGCGCTGCTGGACGAGCTGCGCGGGCAGGGGCTGGCGCTGGACACGCTCTCCATGGGCATGAGCGCCGACCTGGAAGCTGCGGTGGCCGAGGGCGCCACGATCGTGCGCATCGGCACGGCTATCTTTGGCGGACGCACTTATCCCGTTCGGGCGTGAAATCCGAATGTTGCTGCAAGTTTTCTGAAAGTTTTTCTTCTGTAAACAGACGCTACATTGCTGCCCTGTTTTTAA
Source organism: Azohydromonas australica DSM 1124 (assembly GCF_000430725.1). Taxonomy (GTDB): domain Bacteria; phylum Pseudomonadota; class Gammaproteobacteria; order Burkholderiales; family Burkholderiaceae_C; genus Azohydromonas; species Azohydromonas australica. Next base: position 70,548 of record NZ_KE387213.1, on the reverse strand, counting down.
GCAGTGGCAGGAGTGGGGCATGGATGTCAACGGCAATGCGGCGCTGAAGCTGCCCGGGAGCGTCGAGACGCCGCCGCTTGCGTGCTGGCCCCGCGTGGAGCCGATGGGGCGGCCGGGCTGGTCCGGGCTGGTCAAGCGCGCCAAGTACCAGTTGCGCCTGCTGCTGTCCGCGCCGCTGCGCCCGCAGTACCTGCAGGCCGTGTCCCAGCACCCGGCCTGGCGCGAGCTGCACCGGCGCCATCCCGAGTGCTACTACCCGGCGCTGAGCCATTTCCTGGACCGCCGCTTCGGCCTGCGGCACCGCTTCCAGGTCGCGCTGGCCGACTTGCGGCAGGCCGAGGCCTGTTTCGGTCCGCACCTGTCCCTGCGCCTGGCGAACGGGGAGAGCGTGCCGCTGTGGTCGCTGACCCCGGACTGCCATGTGACGCTGAGCCTCAACGAGGTGAGCTGGCACGAGGGCCGCTGGATGCTGAGCCTGCGCAACGGCCAGGGCCAGCGGCTCTACAGCCTGAGCTTCGGCTTCCTGCCCTGCGGCGCGCTGCTGGTGGGCACGGTGCAGGGGCCGCGGCCCGAGGTGGAGGATGTGGAGGAGCGCATCCGCGAGCTGACCAAGAGCGCCGAGGGCCTGCGGCCGCCCTACCTGCTGTTCGAGGCACTGCGCGCCGCGGCCGCGGCGTGGGGCGTTTCGGCGCTGGTGGGCATCGACCCGGCGCACCACGTCAAGGGCCGCTGGAACCTGCGCTCGCGCCGCCTGCGCTTCGACTACCGCCGCTTCTGGAGCGAGGTGGGCGCCTCGCAGCGCGGCGACGGCTACTGGCAGGCCGGCTTGCAGCCGCTGCCGCGCGACCTGAGCGAGGTGCCCTCGCGCAAGCGCGCCATGTACCGCCGGCGCTGGGCCATGCTCGGCGACCTGGCGCAGTCGCTGCAGGACGTGCTGCGCGCGGCGCGCTGAAGGTCGGCGCACGGCGAAGGCCGCTTCAGGGCTCCAGCTTCAGCCCGATGCGGCGGATGGTCGCACCCCAACGCTGCATGTCCGCCGCCACCAGCGCGCGGAACTCCGCCGCGCTGCCGCCCACGGGCGTGAGTCCCTGCTGCTCCAGCGCGGCGCGCACGCCGGCGTCGTGCAGCACGGCGTTGACGTCGGCGTTGATGCGCTGCACCACGCTCTCCGGCGTGCCCGCCGCGGTGAAGAGCCCGTTCCAGGCCAGCGCCTCGATGGCGGGGTAGCCCGATTCGGCCAGCGTCGGCAGCTCGCGCAGCGATTCCACGCGCTGCCGGCTCGTCACCGCCAGCAGCCGCACGCGGCCGGCGCGCACGTGCGGCAGCAGCGCCGGCGCGACCATCATGGTGGCGTCGGTCTCGCCCTGCGCCACCGACATCGCGCTTGGCGGCGAGCCGTTGAAGGGCACGTGCGTGCCCTGGAAACCGGCCTCGGCCATGAGCAGCTCCATGGTGAGGTGCGAGCTGCTGCCCTTGCCCAGTGAGGCATAGTTCATGCGCCCGCCGCGCTCCTTGGCCCAGGCCACGAACTCGCGCACGCTCTTCACCGGCAGCCCGGCGTGGACGGCCAGCACGTTGGGCTGCGAGGTGGTCATCACCACGGGCGCGAGGTCGCGCGCGGGGTCGTAGGGCAGCCGGGCGTACATGAAGGGCGCGAAGGCGATGGGGCCGTTGAAGCCCAGCGCCAGGGTGTGGCCGTCGGGCGGTGCCTTGGCCGCGGTGTCCATGCCCAGCAGCCCGCCGGCGCCGGGCTTGTTCTCCACCACCACGTTCTGCCCCCAGCGGTCCTTGAGCTTGTCGCCCAGCAGCCGGGCAATGATGTCCAGCGAGCTGCCGGGCGAGGAGGGGACGATCAGGCGCACCGGGCGCTGCGGCCAGCCGGGCTCGGCGCGCGCGAAGGAGGCGGGAAGGGCGAAGGCCGTGGCGGCCAGCAGGGCTCGGCGTTGCATGAGTCGGGTCGGCAAGAGGCGAAACCGCGGATGCTAAGCCGCGCTCCAGGCCCGTTCGCCCTGAGCCCGCCGGAGGGCCTGCAGCCCGGCTGTGCGGCAGGGCTGCGAGGGCTTCGACAGGCTCAGCCCGAACGGGGGCCTTTCAGGGATACAGCCCCCGCTCCTCGCGCGCCGTGAGGATGCGCTCGCAGGCCACGGCGAAGGTGGCGGTGCGCAGCGAGATGCGGTGCTGGTCGGCGGTGTCCCAGATGCGGCGCAGCGCGCCGATCATGATCTTCTCCAGCCGCACGTTGATCTCGTCCTCGGTCCAGAAGAAGCTGGAGAAGTCCTGCACCCACTCGAAGTAGCTCACCGTCACGCCGCCGGCGTTGCAGATCACGTCCGGCACCACCAGCACGCCGCGCTCGGCCAGCGTGTCGTCGCCCTCGGGCACCGTGGGGCCGTTGGCGCCTTCGAGCACCAGCTTCGCCTTGATGCGCTGGGCGCGGGCGCTGTCGATCTGCCCCTCCAGCGCGGCGGGGATGAGGATGTCGCAGTCCACGTCCCAGAAGCTCTCGTCGTCGATGACCTCCGCGCCGGTGAAGCCGGCGATGGAGCCCTGGCGCTGCACCATGGGCATCAGGTCGGCGAACTCGATGCCGCCGCCGTTGAAGATCGTCCCGGTGTGGTCCTGGATGGCGACGATCTTCGCCCCGGCCTGCACGAACAGCTCCGCCGCGGACGAGCCCACGTTGCCGAAGCCCTGCACCGCCACGCGCGCGCCGTCCAGCGGCAGGTTGATGCGCCGCGCCGCCTCGCGCCCGGTGACGAACACGCCGCGCCCGGTGGCCTTGACGCGTCCCAGGGAGCCGCCGAGGTGGATGGGCTTGCCCGTGACCACGCCGGTGGCGGTGGCGCCGGTGTTCATGGAGTAGGTGTCCATCATCCAGGCCATGACCTGGGCGTTGGTGTTGACGTCCGGCGCGGGGATGTCCTGCTGCGGGCCGATGATCAGCCCGATCTCGCTGGTGTAGCGGCGCGTCAGCCGCTCCAGCTCCTTGAGCGAGAGCTGCTTGGGCTCCACGCGCACGCCGCCCTTGGCGCCGCCGAAGGGCAGGTTGACGGCGGCGTTCTTGATCGACATCCATGCCGACAGCGCCATCACCTCCTCCAGCGTCACGGCCGGGTGGTAGCGCACGCCGCCCTTGCCGGGGCCGCGGCTGAGGTTGTGCTGCACGCGGTAGCCCTCGAAGTGCGCCACGGTGCCGTCATCGAGCTCGATGGGGATGTCCACGATCAGCGCGCGCTTGGGGCGCTTGAGCGTCTCGACCCAGCGCGCCAGGTGGCCCAGGTAGGGCGTCACGCGCTCCACCTGCGACAGGTAGGTGCCCCAGGGGCTGCCGGGCGTGGGATGCACGTAGGACAGGCTCGATGTCATGGGTTCTTCTCCTCTTTCTCGACGCGGGTCGTCGTCCAAGGCGGTCTCTTGCGGCCGTCCAGGCCACTGTAGGCCGGCGCGAGGCCAAAAGGCCGTGATCTCAGCCAAGCCGGCGCGCGTGCCGCGGGCAGGACGCGTGCCGGCCAGGCGCCCGCGGCGCGCCGCCTACACTTTCCGGATGAGCACAGTTGCATTCATCGGCGGCGGCAACATGGCCGGCGCCCTCATCGGCGGGCTGCTGCAGTCCGGTCGCCCGGCCTCTTCGATCCTGGTGGTGGAGCCCGTGGAGGCGCAGCGCGTGAAGCTGCTGCAGACCTTCGGCATCGTGGCGCTGCCCGCGGCGGCGCCGGCGCTGTCGCAGGCGCAGATCGTGGTCTGGGCCGTGAAGCCCCAGCTCTTCAAGGAAGCCGCCGCGCCCTGCGCCGGCCGCGTGAGCCAGGCGCTGCAGCTCAGCGTGATGGCGGGCATTCCCAGCGACGCCATCGTGCGCGCCACCGGCAGCGAGGCCGTGGTGCGCGCCATGCCCAACACGCCGGCGCTGATCGGCCAGGGCATCGCCGGCCTGTACGCGCGGGCGGCCGTGACCGAGGCGCAGAAGGCCGAGGTGGACGCGCTGCTGGCGCCCACCGGCCGCACGCTGTGGGTGCAGCAGGAGGCCGACCTCGACGCCGTCACGGCGCTTTCCGGCTCCGGCCCGGCCTACGTCTTCTACGTGGTGGAGGCCATGATGGCCGCGGCCGAGAAGATGGGCCTGAGCGCCGACCAGGGCCGCGAGCTGGCGCTGGCCACCGTGGCCGGCGCGGCGGCGCTGGCGCAGCAGTCCGACGAGAGCCCGGCCGTGCTGCGCGAGCGCGTCACCTCCAAGGGCGGCACCACCTACGCCGCGCTGAGCTCGCTGGAGAAGGACGGCGTGCGCGATGCCTTCGTGCGCGCGCTGCAGGCCGCGCAGGCTCGTGCCCGGGAGCTGGGCGACGAGTTCGGCCAGGCGTGAGCCTGGCGCTGCGGCGCTGGCAGCGGGCGCCGGGCTCGCTCACGGCCCGGCTCAAGGCACTGGGCGAGTGCTTCGAGGTGCTGACGCTGCGCCAGCGCGTCGCGCCGCTGCTGGCCGAAGAGAAGCGCGTGCTGGGCCCGGGCCGCTACCTGGTGCGCGAGGTGATCCTGAAGGTGGATGGTGAAGCGCTGGTGTGGGCGCGCAGCGTGGCCCCGGCGCGCTCGCTGGCCGGCCCCTGGCGCGCGCTGGCCGGCCTGGGCACGCGGCCGCTGGGGCAGCTGCTGTTCGACGATGCGCGCGTGGCGCGCTCGCCGCTGCGCCCGCACCGCCTGGGCCGCGGCGGTCCCGGGCACCGGCGCATCGCGCGCGACTGGCTCCAGGCCACCGGCGCGCCCTGGCCGGCCGGGGTGGCGCACGGGCGCAGCTCGGTGTTCGAGCGCCGGGGGGCGCGGCTGCGGGTGTTCGAGGCGTTTGCGCCGGGGCTGGCCTGCCGCGGCGCTGCCAAGCTCACTTCAAACCCGGGCTGGAAGTGAAGTCACCGTTCGCCCTGAGCCTGTCGAAGGGCCTGTAGGCCGGTTGTGCCGGGGGCTTCGACAAGCTCAGCCCGAACGGGTTTTCTTTCTGTGCCGAGAAAAACCGGCCTCAGAAGCCGTGCGGCTGGATGGTGAGATCGGCGTAGGCCGTGCGGGTCACGGCCTCGTTGAACTGCTCGATCAGCCAGCGGGTCTTGCGGTGCCAGCGCGGCACGTCCGAGCCCTGTTCCAGGTGCGTGTGCAGCGTCTGCGCGAACTGGCCGGCTTCCAGGCGGTGGTCCAGGCCGAGGAATGAAAAGCCGTTGCGCCGCAGGTGCGCGAACAGATCGATGCACATGGGCCCGTCCTCGCAGCGGGCCACCAGTTTCTTCACGGCCTCGATGGCGCCGCCGCCATTGACCTGCCAGTGGCGCACGTCCTGGCGCACGTCCTTGGACAGCACCACGCGGGGATATTCGGCCACTTCCTGTTCGAGCAGATAAGCGTCGATGAAAGCCGGCCCGAATACCAGGCCGGGTTTGCCTTCCTTGCCGCCTTCGTGAATGACGCTGCCCTTGGCAATGCCGCCGCGGCTCAGGTAACCCTTGGAGAGCCAATCGCGCGCCACGCACCACACGGCAAAGCACAGCATGTCCAGGCCTTCGGGCGTGTCGCGGCAGGAAATGACGACGAAATCCGAAAAGGTATTGACCCGCAAGTCCAGCGCATCGGCGCCGGTGCCGGATTGCCGGGCATAGTCCGCGCTGATGCCGGAGAAATCCAGGCTCATCGCGTTGAATATCGATTCCAGTGACTGCGGGCCCTTGCCGCCGCGGGCCGACTGCTTGATCAGCTCCTTGAAACCCAGGATGTCGATGAAGCCGACGTAGCGCGTCTCGTAGCGCACGCTCTTGGGCACGTCGTCCTCGCCCAGCTCCGCGTCCGGGACGGGATTGGCGAACTGGTGCCGGGGCAGGGTGAAGACGCCGGGCTTGCGCGGCTCCTCAGCGGCGACGGGCTGAATACCGTCCGGCTCAGCGGGCGACGATGGTCTTGAAATAGCTTTCGATCCGGTCGTTCCCGATCGTGCTGCTCTGGGTTTGTTCCTGGAAGACGGCATACCAAGGCCCGTTCGGATCGTGTGAGATGTTGATCAGCTCTCCGCCGCGCATGTCGCCCAATTGGTCCAGCACGTCCGAGATGGCTTTTCTCTCCACGGCCGCCCCTTCGGGCAGGCTGGGCCAGTATTTGATGAAGCCGTCTTCGGGCCGAATGCCGGACGTGCCGAAAACCTTCAGGTCGTGATAGAGGTCTTCGAGTACCGGGCCATATTTCCAGGCCTGGAAATCGTCCTTGACCAGCGGCCGGCCGTGCTGGGCCAACATCAGGCCGTGGCAGAAATACAGGAGCTTCTGCAGTTTCAAGTGTGTGAGCTCGATATTTCGCTCGGCCGCCATTTCTATCAGCGTGCGGGCAGCGGCTTTGGCGTCATGCATGTGGAGGCCTCGCGGCGGTGTGCAGTGCACTCTCCGGCGGCGCGGCGGTGGGTGTCAAGCCGTGCCGGCCGCCGGGCGAGCCGCCTTCAGCGCAGCGCCAGGTCCAGCACCGTGCCGGCGAACACCGTGAAGCCCAGCCAGTGGTTGAGGCGGAAGGCCTTGAAGCAGCCTTCGCGGGTGCGGTGGCGGATCAGCGTCCAGTGCCACGCCACCTGCGCCAGGGCGGCGGCGATGCCGGCCAGGAACCAGCCGCCCAGCCCCAGCAGCCACCCGATCCAGGCCCAGGACGCCAGGTGCACCAGGTAGAACAGCGTCACTCCGATCACGTCGAAGCGGCCCAGCGTCAGCGCCGAGGTCTTGATGCCGATGCGGATGTCGTCGTCGCGGTCGACCATCGCGTACTCGGTGTCGTAGGCCAGCACCCAGAACAGGTTCGACACCAGCAGCCCCCAGGCGTGCAGCGGCACGGCGTCCGCCACCGCGGCCGGGCCCCAGCCGGTGCCGCCCTGCACGGCCGAGAAGGCCATCGGGATGCCGAAGCTGAAGGCCACGCCCAGCACGGCCTGCGGCATGGACACCAGCCGCTTCGCATACGGGTAGGCGATGGCGATGGCCAGCGCGGCGAAGGACAGCGTGATGGTCGGCCCGTTGGTGGTGAGCACCAGGAAGAAGGCCAGCAGCGCCAGCGCCGCGCCCACCAGCAGTGCCTCGCGCGTGCCGATGGCGCCGCGCGTCACGGGGCGCTGGGCGGTGCGCTTGACGTGGCGGTCGAACTCCTGGTCCGCCACGTCGTTGACGCAGCAGCCGGCGCTGCGCATGAGGACGGTGCCGCCCACGTACACCGCCAGCAGGTGCCAGCCGGGGAAGCCGTCGGCCGCCATCCACATTGCGGACAGCGTGGGCCACAGCAGCAGCAGCCAGCCGGCGGGGCGGTTCCAGCGGATCAGGTCGAGGTACAGCGACAGGCGTGAGGGAGGCGATACGGCGTGCGTGCTCATGGCGGCGGATTGTCGCGCGCAGGCCCGCGCGGAACTCCGGCGCGTCGCCGCGGCTCCACGGCAGGTGCGCGCCGGGCCCCGCGCCTGCCCTGGGTCCACCGGGGCCGCACCTGAGGCAAGGGTGCGGCGCACGCTTTTGCCATCAAGGAGAACCGCCCATGTCCATCCGCGAGACCGACAGCCCCCAAGCCATGGCGCGCCTGATCGCGCTGCTGATCGTGGCCGACACCCGGCTCGACCCGCGCGAGCTGGCGATGCTCGACGAGCTGGACGCCTTCGGGCGCATCGGCATCGATCGCGCCGAGTTCATGCACGTGGCCGGCGAGCTGTGCGAGGAGCTGGGCGAGCGGCTGCAGCAGCGGCCGTGGCTGACGCTGTCGGAGCGGGCGCTGATGGAGGCCGAGCTGCAGGCCGTGCGCGACCCGGCCAAGCAGCGCCTGGTGGCGCGCCTGGGCGCCGCGGTGATCACCGCCGACGGCCGCGTGCAGGACAGCGAGCGCGTGCTCTTCGACCACCTGCTGCTGCGCTGGGGCCTCGCGCGCACGGACGTGAGCCAGGCGATCCGGGAGGATCAGCCGGGAAGGGATGCGTGAAGAGCTGACGCACCGGGGAGGCCCAATGGACCGCTCCCCGGCTTTTCAGGCTTGCGCCAGGCCGCGCCTGGTCAGGCCTCCAGCCGCTGCTGGAACATCAGCCCCGCGTGCTCGCGCAGCGCGTGGAACTTGATCTTGGGCCAGTTGTCCTGCATGGCGCGCAGCTCGCCGGCGTATTCCAGCAGCACGCAGGGCGCGTTCACGGCGTCGTAGGCCACGCGGTGCGCGTTGTGGTCGATGAAGCGCTGCAGTTCCTTGGCGCCGCCGTTTTCCTCCGGGCAGGTCACCCAGCGCGCCACGTTGTAGCGCACGGGCTGGATGCGCGCGCGCACGCCGTACTCGTGCTCCAGGCGGTGCGCCACCACCTCGAACTGCAGCTGGCCCACCGCGCCCAGCAGCAGCACCGAGCCGGCCGCCGGGCGGAAGACCTGGATCGCGCCTTCCTCACCCAGCTGCGTCAGGCCCGCGCGCAGCTGCTTGGTCTTGAGCGGATCGGCCACTTCCACCGCGCGGAACATTTCCGGCGCGAAGAAGGGCAGCCCGGTGAACTGCAGCGCCTCGCCCTCGGTGATGGTGTCGCCGAGCTGCAGCACGCCGTGGTTGGGGATGCCGATGATGTCGCCGGCAAAGGCCTCGTCCAGCAGCTCGCGGCGCTGCGACAGGAAGCTCACCACGGAGTTGGGACGCAGCTCCTTGCCCGAGCGCACCACCTTCAGCCGCATGCCGCGCTCGAAGTGGCCGCTGGCCACGCGCAGGAAGGCGATGCGGTCGCGGTGCGCCGGGTCCATGTTGGCCTGGATCTTGAACACCACGCCGCTGAACTTGGGCTCCTCGGGCTTCACCTCGCGCTGGATCGCCATGCGTGAGCCCGGCGCCGGCGCCAGCTCCACCAGCGCGTCCAGCACTTCCTTGACGCCGAAGTTGTTGATGGCCGAGCCGAAGAACATCGGCGTCTGGCGGCCGGCCAGGAACTCGTCCTCGTCGAAGGCGGGCGCGGCTTCCTGCACCAGCTCGATCTCGCCGGCGGCCTGCTCGTAGGACATGCCGAAGCGATCCGCCAGCACCGGGTTGTTGACGCCGTCGACGATCTCGTCGTCGTCGTGGTGGCGGTCCTCGCCGGGCGAGAACACGCGCATCTGGTCGCGGCGCAGGTCCAGCACGCCGCCGAAGTGCTTGGCCATGCCCACCGGCCAGGTGAACGGCACCACGCCCATGCCCAGCTCGCGCTCGATCTCGTCCATCAGCGCCAGCGGCTCCTGCACCTCGCGGTCCATCTTGTTCACGAAGGTCAGGATGGGCGTGTTGCGCGCGCGGCAGACCTGCAGCAGGCGGCGGGTCTGCGGCTCCACGCCGTTGGCCGCGTCGATGACCATCAGCGCCGCGTCCACGGCGGTGAGCACGCGGTAGGTGTCTTCGGAGAAGTCCTGGTGGCCCGGGGTGTCGAGCAGGTTGATCACGCAGTCCCGGTATTCCATCTGCATGACCGAGGAGGCCACCGAGATGCCGCGCTGCTTCTCGATCTCCATCCAGTCCGAGGTGGCGTGGCGGCTGGCCTTGCGCGCTTTGACCGAGCCGGCGATCTGGATCGCGCCCGAGAACAGCAGCAGCTTCTCGGTCAGCGTGGTCTTGCCGGCGTCGGGGTGGGAAATGATGGCGAAGGTGCGGCGGCGGCGCACCTGGGAGAGGAGGTCGGCGGACATGCGGCTCGCGGCCGCAAACCCGACCGCTCGTTGGAGGAGGAAAACCCTCGATTATCGCGGGCCCCGCCCGGGCGAGCCGGCCGGGCGGGCTTTGCCGCGGCACCGGCGCCGTGCACTCGTGCCGGTGCGGGCCGCGGCGGCGTGGCGGCTTACTCCTCCAGCAGCGAGCGCAGCATCCAGGCAGTCTGCTCGTGCACCGTCAGGCGCTGCGTCAGCAGGTCGGCCGTGGGCTCGTCGCCGGCTTCCTCGGCCTTGGGGAACAGCTCGCGCGCGGTGCGGGCCACGGCCTCGTGGCCTTCCACCAGAAGCCGCACCATCTCCAGCGCCTTGGGCGGCTGGCCCGGGGCGTCGCCCACCGTGGCGTTCTGGCCGAACTGGGCGTAGGAGCCCTGCGCCGTGTGGCCCAGCGCGCGGATGCGCTCGGCGATCGGGTCCACCGCGTTCCACAGCTCCGTGTACTGCGCCATGAACATGGTGTGCAGCGTGTTGAACATCGGGCCCGTGACGTTCCAGTGGAAGTTGTGGGTCTTCAGGTACAGCGTGAAGGTGTCGGCCAGCAGCTTGTTCAAACCGCCGGCGATGGCGGCGCGATGCTCTTCACTGATGCCGATGTTGATGGGCGAGGGCATGCGTTTCTCCTTGTGGCTGTGAGTGGACGGACTGCTGAGGGGATGGGGGCGGGAGCGGGGCGGCGCCATCGGCGCGGACCCCGCGTGCTGCCGGTCAGGCGCCGCGCGTCAGCAAGGGCAGTGCCTGTGCCAGGCCGTGCAGCGCGCCCGTCACGAATATGGCCCATCCCGCAAGGCGGCGGACCCGGGGAAGGTCAAGGCGGCCCGGCACAGTGCCCATGGCGGACGCCCACGCACCTGGCGTGCCGGCACCCGGGGTGCCGAGAGCGGTGCTGGGCTGGTTCATGGGCTTCCTTCCTCGTCTTCGAATCCGGCAGCGCCGGGATGAGGCAAAGAATAGTGCCTGGCTATCTGTTGAGCTATTTGAATAGCTCAAACGCGGCGATAGCCCCAGCCCCCGGCTGGGTCGTTCACTCGCTCAGCAGCGTCACGCCTTCCAGCTGGCAGGCGTAGACCGCGTTGCGCAGCGCGGCGATGGCCTCGTAGCGCGTGAAGGTGCGCCGCCAGGCCAGCACCACGCGGCGCGAGGGCACGGGCGGCTCGAAGGGGATGTACTTGACGAAGGGCTGCGGCTCGCGCGGCACGGAGAGCTTGGGCACGACGGTGATGCCCATGCCCGAGGCCACCATGTGCTTGATGGTCTCCAGCGAGCTGCCTTCGAAGCTCTTGCGGATGCCCTCGGTGTTGCTGGAGAAGCGCGCGAACTCCGGGCAGACCTCCAGCACGTGGTCGCGGAAGCAATGGCCGGTGCCCAGCAGCAGCATGGTTTCCTGCTTGAGCTCCTCGGCGCCGATGGCCTTGCGCTGCGCCAGCGGATGCGCCTGGGGCACGGCCACGACGAAAGGCTCGTCGTACAGCGGCGCCAGCGCCAGCCCGGTGTCGGGAAAGGGCTCGGCCATGATGGCGCAGTCGAGCTCGCCGGTGCGCAGCATCTCCAGCAGCTTCACCGTGAAGTTCTCCTGCAGGATCAGCGGCATCTGCGGCGTGTGCTCGATGGCATGGCGCACCAGCTCCGGCAGCAGGTACGGGCCGATGGTGTAGATGATCCCCAGGCGCAGCGGGCCGCTGAGCGGGTCCTTGCCGCGGCGCGCGATCTCCTTGATGGCCGCGGCCTGTTCGAGCACGGACTGGGCCTGGCGGATGATGTCCTCGCCCAGGGGCGTGACGCTGACCTCGTTGCTGCCACGCTCGAAGAGCTTGACGTCGAGCTCTTCCTCCAGCTTCTTGATGGCCACCGACAGGGTCGGCTGGGACACGAAACAGGCTTCGGCGGCGCGACCGAAATGTTTCTCCCGGGCCACCGCCACGATGTAACGCAGTTCGGTCAGGGTCATCCGGGGATTGTGCTCAAATCCCGCCCCGCCCGCGCGAGCCGCGCCGGCACGGAGTGAAACCATGGACCGCAAGCCCTTGACCCTGCACCGATTGCGCGAGCTCTATGCCACCGGCGAGAAGCTCACGATGCTCACCTGCTACGACGCCGTCTTCGCCCAGGTGCTCGACGCCGCGGGCGTGGAGATCCTGCTGGTGGGCGATTCGTTGGGCATGGTGCTGCAGGGCCACGACAGCCCGCTGCCCACGACGCTGGAGGAGATGGCCTACCACACGCGCTGCGTGGCGCGCGGCAACCGCAGCGCCTGGATCGTGGCGGACATGCCCTTCGGCAGCTACTACGAGACCGTCGAGCAGGGCGTGCGCAGCGCCGCGGCGCTGATGCAGGCCGGCGCGCACATGATCAAGCTCGAAGGCGGCGGCTGGACCGTGCCGCTGGTGCGCGCGCTGGTGGAGCGCGGCATCCCGGTGTGCGGCCACCTGGGCCTGACGCCGCAGTCGGTGCACGCGCTGGGTGGCTGGCGCGTGCAGGGCCGCAGCGACGAGGCCGCCGCCACGCTCAAGCGCCACGCGCAGGAGCTGGCGCAGGCCGGCGCTGCGATGATCGTGCTGGAGCTGGTGCCCGCGGCGCTGGCGCGCGAGATCACGGCTGAGCTGCCCATCCCCACCATCGGCATCGGCGCCGGCGCGGGCTGCAGCGGCCAGGTGCTGGTGCTGCACGACATGCTCGACATCACGCCGGGGAAGAAGGCGCGTTTCGTGCGCAACTTCATGGAAGGCGCGCCTGGCATCGACGCCGCCGTGCGCAGCTACGTCAGCGAGGTCAAGGCCGGGCGCTTCCCGGACGACCGGCTGCACAGCCGATAAACAAGAAACGACTTCAAGGGAGCCTGGCACGCCATGCAAGTGCTGCACCGTATCGCTGACCTGCGCGCCGCCCTGGCGCAAGGTCCCCGTCCGGCCTTCGTGCCGACCATGGGCAACCTGCACGAGGGCCACCTGGCGCTGGTGCGCCAGGCCAAGGCCTCGGGCCGCCCGGTGGTGGCCAGCATCTTCGTCAACCGGCTGCAGTTCGGCCCCAACGAGGACTTCGACCGCTACCCGCGCACCTTCGAAGCCGATTGCGAACTGCTCAAGGCCGAGGGCTGCGACATCGTGTTCGCACCGGACGAGGCGGAGCTGTACCCCGAGCCGCAGAGCTACAAGGTGCAGCCGCCGGCCGAGCTGGCCGACATCCTGGAAGGCCACTTCCGCCCGGGCTTCTTCACCGGCGTGTGCACGGTGGTGCTGAAGCTCTTCAACATCGTGCAGCCCGCGGCGGCCTACTTCGGCAAGAAGGACTACCAGCAGCAGCTGGTGATCAAGTCGATGGTGCGGCAGCTGGCGCTGCCGGTGGAGATCGTGGCCGGCGAGACCTGCCGCGCCGCCGACGGCCTGGCGCTGTCCTCACGCAACGGCTACCTGAGCCCGGCCGAGCGCGCCGAGGCGGTGGAGCTGCACCGGCTGCTGGACTCGGTGGCGCGCGCCGTGCGCGACAGCGGCAGCGACGCGCACACGCTGGAGCGCGAGGCGCTGGCCGCGCTGCAGCGCCGCGGCTGGCAGCCCGACTACGTGGTCATCCGCCGCCAGGCCGACCTGCTGGAGCCGCAGGGCCTGCAGGAGCCCATGGTGGTCCTGGCCGCGGCCAAGCTGGGCAAGACGCGGCTGATCGACAACGTGGAGATCTGAGACCGCGCCGGGCGCGTCGACACGCGCCTCACGCCTTCAGGAACTCCGCCTTGCTCCCCAGCCAGCGCGCCACGTGCGCCTGCGCGGCGTCGGGGAACTGGTCGAGCAGCTTCGGCGCCACGCGCCGCGCGCGCTCCAGCAGCGCGGTGTCGTGCAGCAGGTCGGCAAAGCGCAACAGGGCATCGCCGCTCTGGCGCGCGCCCATGAACTCGCCGGGGCCGCGGATTTCCAGGTCGCGGCGGGCGATCTCGAACCCGTCCGTCGTCTCCGCCATGGCCCGCAGCCGCGACTTGCCCGTCTGCGACAGCGGCCCGGTGTAGAGCAGCACGCACACGCTGGCCACCGCGCCGCGGCCCACGCGGCCGCGCAGCTGGTGCAGCTGGCTCAGGCCGAAGCGCTCGGCGTGCTCGATCACCATCAGGCTGGCGTTGGGCACGTCCACGCCCACCTCGATCACCGTGGTCGCCACCAGCAGCCCCATCTGCCCGGCGGAGAACTCCGCCATCACGGCCGCCTTCTCCGCCGCGGGCATGCGCCCGTGCAGCAGCCCCACCTTCACCCCCGGCAGCGCGGCCTGCAGCTCGGCATGCGCCTCGGTGGCGTTGCGCAGGTCCAGCGTCTCGCTTTCCTCGATCAGCGGCAGCACCCAGTAGGCTTGGCGGCCGTTGGCCACCTCGTCGGCGATGCGCGCGATCACCTCCTCACGCCGGGTGTCGGCGAACACCTTGGTCACGATCGGCGAGCGCCCCGGCGGCAGCTCGTCGATGGTGCTCACGTCCAGGTCCGCGTAATAGGTCATCGCCAGCGTGCGCGGGATGGGCGTGGCGCTCATCATCAGCAGGTGCGGCTCCAGCGCCTCGTGCGCCAGCTTCTTGCGCAGCTCCAGCCGCTGCGCCACGCCGAAGCGGTGCTGCTCGTCCACGATGGCCAGGCCCAGCCGGGCGAAATGCACGTCCTGCTGGATCACCGCGTGCGTGCCGACGATGAGCTTCGCCTCGCCGCTGCCCACGCGCTCCACCATCTGCTGGCGCGCCTTGCCCTTGCGGCTGCCGGTGAGCCAGGCGATGCCCACGCCCAGCGGCTCCAGCCACTGCACCAGCTTGCGGAAATGCTGCTCGGCCAGGATCTCGGTCGGCGCCATCAGCGCGCACTGCCAGCCGGCATCCATGGCGACGGCCGCCGCCAGCGCCGCCACCACCGTCTTGCCCGAGCCCACGTCGCCCTGCAGCAGCCGGTGCATGGGCTGCGTGAGCGCGAGGTCGGCGGCGATCTCGTCCACCACCCGCTGCTGCGCGCCAGTCAGGCCGAAGGGCAGCTGCGCCAGCAGCTGCTCGCGCAGGCCGTCCGCGCGCGCCACCAGCCCGGGCGCCTGCAGCTTGGCGCGCTCGCGCTGCGCCTGCAGCTGGCTGATCTGCTGCGCCAGCAGCTCCTCGAACTTCAGCCGCTGCCAGGCCGGGTGGCTGTGGTCCTCCAGCGTGGCCATGCTCACGTCGGGCGTCGGGTGGTGCAGGAAGTCCAGCGCCTGCCGCAGCGTGGGCAGCCCGGCGGGCAGCACCTGCGGCGGCAGCAGCTCGTTGAGCGGCGCGCGGCCCAGCGCGGACACCACGGCCTTGCGCAGGTAGGCCTGCGGCAGCTGCGCGCTGGCCGGGTAGACGGGCGTGAGCGATGTTGCCAGCGGCGTGCCGGGCTCCACGGCGCGGAACACCGGGTGCACCATCTCGCGCCCGAAGAAGCCGCCGCGCACCTCGCCGCGCACGCGCACGCGCGTGCCGGGCGCCAGCGTCTTCTGCTGCGCGGCGTAGAAGTGGATGAAGCGCAGCGTCAGCTCGCCGCTGCCGTCGGACAGCCGCACCACGAGCTGGCGGCGCGGGTGCAGCTCCACCTGCGCCTGCCGCACCACGCCTTCGACCTGCACGTTGTCGCCCTCGCGGGCGTGGGCGATGGGGGTGATGCGCGTCTCGTCCTCGTAGCGCAGCGGCAGGTGCAGCGCCACGTCGATGTCGCGCACCAACCCCAGCTTGAGCATGGCCTTGGCCGCCGGGCTGGCCGTACGCCCAGAAGCGGCAGGGCGTTGCGGCAAAGGTACGGTCTCGGTGGCAAGGGGCATGGAACAATTCTGCCTTCTGTTCCACGGACCTCTTCCAGGCCGGTACAGCCTGCGCCATGACCACCTACACCCTCAGCGATTTCGATTTCCATCTCCCGCCGGAGCTCATCGCCCAGCACCCGGCGGCCGAGCGCAGCGCCTCGCGCCTGCTCGACGGCCGCGGCACCTTCCCGGTGGACCGCGTGTTCCGGGACCTGCCCGGGCTGCTGCGCAGCGGCGACCTGCTGGTCTTCAACGACACGCGTGTGATCAAGGCCCGCCTCTACGGCGAGAAGCCCACCGGCGGCTCGGTGGAGGCGCTGGTCGAGCGCCTGCTGCCCGGCAACGAGGTGCTGGCCCACCTGCGCGCGAGCAAGTCGCCCAAGCCGGGCGGCACGGTCCGCTTCGGCGACGACCCGGCCCAGGGCTTCGACGCCGAGGTGCTCGGCCGCAGCGGCGTGGACGGCTCGCTGTTCCACCTGCGCTTCCCCGAGGACCCGCTGGTGCTGCTGGAGCGCTTCGGCCACGTGCCGCTGCCGCCCTACATCACGCATGCCGACGCGGCCGAGGATGCGCAGCGCTACCAGACGGTGTTCGCCGCGCGCCCCGGCGCGGTGGCCGCGCCCACCGCCTCGCTGCACTTCGACGACGGCGTGCTGCAGGCGCTGCGCGAGCGCGGTGTGAAGAGCGCCAGCGTCACGCTGCACGTGGGCGCGGGCACCTTCCAGCCCGTGCGCAGCGAGAACCTGGCCGAGCACCGCATGCACAGCGAGTGGTTCGAGGTCAGCGACGCGACGGTGGCGGCCATCGAGGCCACGCACGCCGCGGGCGGGCGCGTCATCGCCGCCGGCACCACCACGCTGCGCGCGCTGGAGTCCGCCGCGTGCGGCGGCCGGCTCGAAGCCGGCGCCCGCGACACGGACATCTTCATCACCCCGGGCTTCCAGTTCCGCGTGGTGGACCTGCTGGTCACGAACTTCCACCTGCCCAAGAGCACGCTGATGATGCTGGTGAGCGCCTTCAGCGGCCACGAGCACGTGCGCGCCCTCTACCGCCACGCGGTGGAGGCGCGCTACCGCTTCTTCAGCTACGGCGACGCGATGCTGCTGGAGCGCCGCGGCCCGGGCGCCCGTCCACGACGCCTGCCGCCGCGGTTGCACGCGCAACCGGCCTTGCCCGCTTCTTGCATGCTGCTCCGCCCTGGAGCAGCACCGTGTTTTTCGCCCGCTCCAGCTGCTCCACTCTGGCAAAAGCGCTATGGCTATTGACGGTTGTCAAATGGCGCTCTCTTGCGCTGGCTACTGTGAGGCCATTCATCAACGCAAGAGGGGTTTTCCATGAGCAAGCAAGCACTGTGTGTGTTGGCCGGTCTGGTCGTGGCTTCCACGGCGGCTTTCGCTGCCGACGGCAAGGACGACGCCATGCTGCAGCTCGCGAGCAAGAGCGGCTGCATGACCTGCCACAACATCGAGCCCGGTGCCAAGGGCCCGGAAGGCATGGCGCCCATCGGCCCGGCCTGGAAGGACGTGTCGGCCAAGTACAAGGGCGTCAAGGGCGCCGAGGAGCAGCTCACCCGTACCGTGCTGCAGGGCTCCAATCCTTATGAGAGCCACTGGAAGGGCAAGGTGTCGGGCCTGGCCATGCCGCCCAACCACGTCGCCATCAAGGACGCCGACGCCAAGCAGCTGGTGAAGTGGATCCTGGCGCTCGACGCCAAGAAGTGATCCGTACTCGCGCCGCGGCTGCCTGAACCCGGCAGCCCACGCCGCCGCCCCGGCCGTGCCCCAGTGCA
Source organism: Azohydromonas australica DSM 1124 (assembly GCF_000430725.1). Classification (GTDB taxonomy): domain Bacteria; phylum Pseudomonadota; class Gammaproteobacteria; order Burkholderiales; family Burkholderiaceae_C; genus Azohydromonas; species Azohydromonas australica. The sequence continues at coordinate 53,325 of NZ_KE387213.1, read as the reverse complement.
CGCCGGGGCGGCGGCGCTTTAGGCCCCCGGCGCCGGCCGGATGGCGGGGCTGCGGGACAATTCCCGCATGTTGAAATTCGAACTGCTCAAGACCGATGGCCGCGCGCGGCGCGGCCGCCTCACGCTCAACCACGGCGTGGTGGAGACGCCCATCTTCATGCCGGTGGGCACCTACGGCACCGTCAAGGGCGTGCTGCCGGCCTCTCTGGAGGAGATGGGCGCCCAGATCATCCTGGGCAACACCTTCCACCTGTGGATGCGCCCGGGCCTGGACGTGGTGCAGTCCTTCGGCGGGCTGCACCGCTTCGAGGGCTGGAACCGGCCCATCCTCACCGACAGCGGCGGCTTCCAGGTCTGGAGCCTGGGCGAGATGCGCAAAATCACCGAGGAGGGCGTGAAGTTCGCCTCGCCGGTCAACGGCGACAAGCTCTTCCTCACGCCCGAGGTCAGCATGCAGATCCAGACGGTGCTGAACTCGGACATCGTGATGCAGTTCGACGAGTGCACGCCCTACGAGACCAAGGGCCACCTCACGACCGAGGCCGAGGCCAAGTCCTCGATGGAGCTGAGCCTGCGCTGGGCGCGGCGCTGCCTCACCGAGTTCCAGCGCCTGGAGAACCCCAACGCGCTGTTCGGCATCGTGCAGGGCGGCATGTTCGAGCACCTGCGCGAGGCGTCGCTGGCCTCGCTGGTGGAGCTGGACCTGCCCGGCTACGCCATCGGCGGCGTGAGCGTGGGCGAGCCCAAGGCCGAGATGCAGCGCATCGTGGCGCACACGCCGCACCGGCTGCCGGCGCACAAGCCGCGCTACCTGATGGGCGTGGGCACGCCCGAGGATCTGGTGGACGGCGTGGCCAACGGCGTGGACCTGTTCGACTGCGTGATGCCCACCCGCAACGCGCGCAACGGCCACCTCTTCACGCGCTTCGGCGACCTGAAGATCCGCAACGCCCGCCACCGCGCCGACCAGCGCCCGCTGGACGAGACCTGCGGTTGCCACACCTGCCGCAACTTCAGCCGCGCCTACCTGCACCACCTCGACCGCTGCGGCGAGATGCTGGGGCCCATGCTCACCAGCATCCACAACCTGCATTACTACCTGAACCTGATGCGCGAGGTGCGCGAGTCGCTGGACGCCGGCACCTTCGAGCAGTTCAAGCAGCAGTTCGCCGCCGACCGCGCGCGCGGGGTGTGATGCAGGCGGGCCGGCCCGCTGCCGCCGTCGCGGCAGCGCCGGCTCACCAGAACTGCCAGTTCCCCGTCGCCGCCACCCACGCGCCCAGCGCGCCGTTGGTCACGGCGTGGGCGATGACGGCGTTCCACAGCCGCCCGGTGCGCGCGTACAGCAGCGCGTAGGCCAGGCCGGCGACGATGGCCGCCAGCCACAGCGTGTGGGCCAGCATGAACAGCGCAGTAGAAATGAGCACCGCGCGCAGCCCCACCCGGCGCGGGTCCACGCCCTCGAAGGCCGGCTGCGCCAGCCAGCGCATCAGGAAGCCGCGCCAGAACAGCTCCTCCATCACCGGCACCAGCAGCGCCGCGCCCAGCGTCCTGACGGCGACCAGCGCCCAGTCCGGCTGCCCGGCGCCGTCCAGCGGCACGAAGGCGGCGGAGGGCTCGCCGATCTGCATCCAGGGCGCGTCGAGGTGGATCCACAGGCCGAACACCAGCAGGCCCACGGCCACCGCCAGCAGCGCCTCGCGCAGGGGCGGGCGATCGCGCAGCTCGGCGTACTCGCGCCGCCACAGCCACAGCAGGCCGCCCACCAGCGGCAGGTTCAGGGCATAGAGCCAGCGCGCGTCGGTCCAGCCGTGGTCGGCCGCGGCGCCGCGCAGCGCCAGCAGCAGCATGAAAAGGCCAAAGGGTGCGCAGCGCACGAGCGCGGCGCGCCGGGGCATCCAGGCGACGGTGTTCATGGCGGCGGAGTATCGGCGCGCCGGCTCCCGAGGCCGGCTCCGCCGCCGCCCGGCCCGGCGCTCAGCTCCCGATCACCCCGCCGTCCTCGCGCCGCACCACCACCGTGGCCGAGCGCGGGCGACCGCCGAAGGGCCAGCGCGAGAAGCGGTTGATGTCCGCCGGGTCGCTGATGTCGCTGGGCGGCTCGCCGGGGTGCTGGATGTTCACGAACAGCGTGCGGCCGTCGGGCGCGAAGGTCGCGCCGGTGATCTCGCAGTTCACCGGCCCGGTCAGGAAGCGCCGCACCTCGCCCGTGCCCACGTCGCAGGCCAGCATCTGGTTGTTGCCCAGCCGCGCGAACTCGCCCTGGCGCATGACGCCGGCGGACACGTCGGTCTGGATCCACAGCACGCCGCGCGGGTCGAAGCACAGCCCGTCCGGGCAGCCGAAGGCGTCGCCCCGCACGTCGCCGCGCGCCTCGGCCCGCGTGTTGGCCGGGTCGCCGGCCAGCAGCAGGTGGCGCCAGGCGAAGGTTTCGCCGTCGAAGTCGCCGTCCTCGCGCCAGCGCAGCACCTGGCCCATGGCGTTGTGGGCGCGCGGGTTGGCGGCGTCCGGGCCCGGCTTGCCGGCCTTGCCGCGGTCGGTGTTGTTGGTGAGGCTGCAGAACACCTCGCCGGTGGCGGGATGGATCGCCATCCACTCCGGACGGTCCAGCCTGGTGGCGCCCAGGAGGTCGCTGGCCTGGCGGGTCTTGACCAGCACCTCGCCCTGGTCCGCAAAGCCGTTGGCCGCCGTGAGCGGCCCCTGGCCGTGCACCAGCGGCAGCCAGCGCCCGCGCCCTTCGGCGTCGAAGTGCGCCACGTAGAGCGTGCCGTGGTCCAGCAGCTCGCGATTGGCCTGCGCGGCGCTGAGGCCGTCGCGGGCGGGCTGCACCCGGTCGCGGCTGACGAACTTGTAGAGGTACTCGAAGCGCGCGTCCTCGCCCGAATACACCGCCGCGCGGCCGTCGCGCGTGAGCGCCACCCAGGCGCCCTCGTGCGCGGCGCGGCCCAGGGCGGTGCGCTTCACGGGCGGGCTGGCGGGGTCCGCCGGGTCCAGCTCCACGATCCAGCCGAAGCGGTTGGCTTCGTTGGGATGCTTCACGGCGTCGAAGCGGTCGTTGTGCGCGGCCCAGCGCGTGAAACCCTGTGCCGGCAGGCCCCAGCGCTTCTGGTGCGGGTCCGGGTTCGGGCCCGCGTCGAAATAGAAGGCGAAGTTCTCCTCGCCGCTGAGCACGGTGCCCCAGGGCGTGCGGCCCATGGCGCAGTTGGCGAAAGTGCCCAGCACGCGGGCGCCCTGCGGGTCGGCCGCGGTGCGCAGCAGCGCATGGCCGGCGGCCGGGCCGCCCACGGCGCAGGGCGTGCGCGCGGTGATACGGCGCGCGAAGCGGCTGGGCCGCACCAGCTGCCAGCCGTCGCCGCGCAGCTCGATCTCCGCCACCGACAGGCCGTGCGCCGCCTGGCTCTTCGCCACCTTCTCGGCTGTCCAGGGCGTGGGCCCGTCCGGGTGCAGCAGGCCCTCGTCGGTGTACTCGTGGTTCGTCACCAGCAGGCCGCGCCGGCCGTCGGGCTGCAGCGGCAGGAACTGCATGCCGTCGTGGTGCATGCCGAACTGCAGCGCCTGCTCGGCGGCATCGGCGGAGGCGTCCTCGCGCCAGGGCGGCATCGCCGCGCCGGCGATGCCCACCGGCTCGCCCCAGGCGGTGAGCACCTGCGCGCGGTAGCCCGGCGGCACGGTGACGGTGTCGGCCTCGCTGGGCGGGACGCTGCGGAAGCCCAGCAGCGGCGTGGCGCTGGAGGACGTCGCCGCCGGCGCGGCGCAGCCTGCCAGCGGACCCAGCAGGGCGGCCAGCGCCGCGCCCAGGCCGCCCTGCAGCAGCTCGCGCCGCGAGGAGTTCAGCTCATGGATGGAGGGGTTCGAGGAGGCGTTGCTGTCTTCCAGCGGATGGCGCATGGCTGCTGCTCGTGAGGCTCGTGAAGGCCGGTGGAATGAAAAACGGGCGCTGTCGCGCCCGGGTGCCTGGAGATTGGAGGCTCAGACCGCCTGCTGCTCGATGCTGAAGCGCGCGCCGTCGTACTGGCCGAGCTTGTTCACCAGCACGGGCAGGCACTGCGCCAGGTCGTCGTGCAGCGTCCAGGGCGGGTTGATGACGAACATGCCGCTGCCGGTCATGCCGAAGCCGTCGGGCCCGGACTCGGCCACGCTCAAGCTGACGTTGAGCCAGCCCTTGGGCGCCGCGGCCGCCGCGGCGGTCAGCCGCTTGGGCAGCTGCGCCGCCTCCACCAGCTGCAGCTGCGGGTACCAGACCAGGATCACGCACTGCGCGAAGCGCTGCAGCGCGTCGCGCACCGCGTGCACCACCTTGCCGTAGTCGGTCTTGAGCTCGTAGGAGGGGTCGATCAGCAGCACGCCGCGGCGCGAGGGCGGGGGCAGCTCGCGGGTGATGGCGGCGAAGCCGTCGCTCATGTCCACCTGCGTGTGCGGCCGGGTGGCGAGGAAGGACTCCAGGATGCGGAAGTCGGTGGGGTGCAGCTCGTACAGGCGCAGCCGGTCCGTCTCGCGCAGCAGGCGCTGCGCGATGGCGGGCGAGCCGGGGTACTGCACGAGCTTGCCGCCGTCGTTGAAGTCGCGCACCAGCTGCACGTAGTCGGCCAGCGGCGCGGGCAGGCCGGAGGCCTCGTTCCACAGCGGCCGGATGCCGGTTTCAAACTCGTCCTTCTTGTGGGCGTAGCGGCCCTGCAGCGAGTAGCCGCCGGCGCCGGCGTGGGTGTCGACCAGCGTGTAGGGCTTGTCCTTCTCGTTCATGTAGCGCAGCACCTGGGCGAGTACCAGGTGCTTGAGGACATCGGCGTGGTTGCCGGCGTGGAAGGCGTGTCGATAGGCAAGCATGCGCGGCACTGTAGCCGCTGCCCCCTGGGGCCTTGCGCCGGCAGGGGCAGCGTGCCGGCATTGATTCGCTTAGGCTGCGAACTTTTCTCGTTCAGTACACCCATTACAAATGCCCAGCCTGTTCGATCCCATCCACATCGGTGACATCGCCCTGGACACCCGCGTCGTCATGGCGCCGCTGACGCGCAACCGCGCGCCCGGCCAGGTGCCCAACGCGCTGATGGTCGAGTACTACGCGCAGCGCGCCCAGCCGGCCACCGGCGCCGGGCTGATCGTCACCGAGGCCAGTCCCATCTGCGAGTTCGGCCACGGCTACCTCGACACCCCGGGCATCTACACGCCCGAGCAGGTCGCGGGCTGGAAGAAGGTGACGGACGCGGTGCACGCGCGCGGCGGGCGCATCGTGATCCAGCTCTGGCACGTGGGCCGCATCTCGCACGTGTCGCTGCTGCCGGGCGGGCAGCCGCCGGTGTCCTCCACCGCGCGCGCGGCCCAGACCAAGACCTACACCGCCAAGGGCTTCGAGCCCGTGAGCGCACCGCGGGCGCTGGCCACCGCGGAAATCCCGGGCGTCGTCGCGGCCTACCGCCACGCGGCGCGCTGCGCGATGGAGGCCGGCTTCGACGGCGTGGAGATCCACGCCGCCAACGGCTACCTGATCGAGCAGTTCCTGCGCGACAGCTGCAACGACCGCACTGACCAATATGGCGGCCCGATCGAGAACCGCACCCGGCTGCTGCGCGAGGTGGTGCAGGCGGTCACCGACGAGATCGGCGGCGGACGCACCGGCCTGCGCCTGAGCCCGGTGACGCCGGCCAACGACATCGGCCAGGACAGCAACCCGCAGGCGCTGTACGAGGCCGCGCTGGCGCAGCTGGAGCCGTACAACCTGGCCTTCGTGCACGTGGTGGAAGGCGCCACCGGCGGGGCGCGAGACGTGGCGCCCTTCGACTACGCCGCGCTGCGCCGCCAGACCCGGGCGGCCTGGATGGTCAACAACGGCTACGACCGCCGCATGGCCGTCGAGGTGGTGTCCAGTGGCGCCGCCGACCTGGTGGCCTTCGGAAAGCCCTTCATCGCCAATCCTGACCTGGGCCTGCGCCTGCAGCGCGGCGCGCCGCTGAATCCGCTGGACACCGCCACGCTCTACGGCGGCGGGGCGCGCGGCTACATCGACTACCCGAAGCTGCCGGCCTGAGTGCCATGGCAGCGGCTCGTTGGGTGCGCAGTCCCGGCACCTGGGGACGGGCGCTGCTGACATTGGCGCTGGCCGCCGCGGCCGCGCTGCTGTGCGAGCAGCTGCGCGTGCCGCTGGCCTGGACGCTGGGGCCGCTGCTGGCCACGGCGATAGCCTGTTCGGCCGGGGCGCGGCTGCGCGTCTCGCCCGTGCTGCGCAACGCCGGGCAATGGGCCATCGGCACCGCGCTGGGCCTGCACTTCACGCCGCTGGTGCTGCAGCAGCTGCCGCGCCTGGCACCGGCGCTGCTGGTCGGCGTGCTGTGGGCGCTGTTCATGGGCGCGCTGTTCTACCGGGTGCTGCTGCGCAGCGGCGCGCCGGACCGTGCCACCGCTTTCTTTGCCGCGGCCATCGGCGGCGCCTCCGAGATGGCGGTGCTGGCCGAGCGCCACGGCGGGCGCGTGGACCGCGTGGCCGCGGCGCATTCGCTGCGGGTGCTGATCGTGGTGGTGGCCGTGCCCTGGGGGCTGCAGGCGGCGGGCTTCCATCCGCTGGAGGCCCGCGCCGGCGCGGCAGAGCTGCCGCTGCCGTTGCTGGGGCTGCTGTGCGCGGCGACGCTGGCCGGGGCGCTGGTCGCGCGGCGCCTGGGCAGCCCGAACCCGTGGGTGTTGGGCGCACTGCTGGTGGGCCTGGCCCTGGTGGGCAGCGGACTGCTGCCCGAGGCGGTGCTGCCGCATGCCATGACCAACGCGGCGCAGCTGCTCATCGGGGTGTCGCTGGGCACGCGCTTCACGCCGGAGTTCCTGCACGCTGCGCCGCGCTGGCTGGGCACGGTGGCGGCGGGGACGCTGGCCATGCTGGCGGCGTCGGCCGGCTTTGCCTGGCTGCTGGCCTGGGCTGCGGGCCTGGCGCCGGCGGCCGTGCTGCTGGGCAACTCGCCCGGCGGCATGGCGGAGATGTGCATCACGGCCCAGGTGCTGCAGCTGGGCGTGCCGCTGGTCACGGCCTTTCACGTGGTGCGCTACGTCGCGGTGCTGGTGTTGACCGGGCCGCTGTACCGCTGGGAGGCGCGGCGCCAGGCGCTGCGGTCGCTGCCCTTGGCCGGCCGCTGAAGGTGAGGGCCTCAGCCGCGCCGGGCGCGGAAGAGGTCGGCGATGTTCACCTCGCGCGGACCGGGACGCAGGGTGAAACGGTCGCCGCTGCGCAGCGTGCCGCCGATGCGCACGCCCAGGTGAAAGCCGCACAGGCCCGACTGCCACATCATCCGCGCCGCGTGCTTGAAGCCCAGGGCGGCGTCGAGGGTGGGGCTGGGCAGGTGGGGCTCGCTCACCGCCAGCTCGCAGCCGCTGTCGAACACCAGCACGTCGCCCACGCAGGCCTGGGCTTCCAGCAGGCCCTGGAGCGTCAGCGCTTCGCCCAGCGCGCCGTAGGGCAGCGCTTCGCCCCACTCGGCGGCGCGGGCCTGGGCGCGCAGCGTCTGCCACAGCGGGTAGTGCTCGAAGGGATAGGCGAACAGGGCGCAGGCGGGCGTGGCCGCGGGCGGCTCGTCCTCGATGCCGTAGCGCTCGACGCTGCGGGCGTCGGCTGCGGGCTGGCGGCGCGGGGCGGGCGTGCCGTCGGGGGAGAGGGTCAGGGTGTTCAGGCTCAGGAGCTGCATCGCAAAAAGTTGGGTGCCGATGTCGGAATTGCATCACGGCATGTCGCTTGCCTGCTGTTCCTCCCCGGCGTGAAAGACCCCACGACTGTTCTCCGCTCATGCACCAAGCTTGCGCTATCCCAGGGATTGGGCAGTTACCACGCCATTACACTGCCGCCACACTGCACGCCCGGCGGCTTGGTATCGAAGGCCGTACCTGGGTGAAACCGCCTCTGCGATCCAGAGCGCTACGCACAGCCCGACGGTATTTGGCCTACCTTGCGACGAGGGCGAGGTTGACCCAATGCCGTCTTTCTCTCTTTAGATCGGAGTTCTCATGAACCAACCCGCCATGGAAGGCTTGCGCTTGAACGTCCCCGCTTATGTCCGTCATAACCGTCTGGTCGCCTGGGTCGCCGAGATCGCAGCCCTGACCGAAGCGCGTGACGTGTACTGGTGCGACGGCTCGCAGGAGGAGTACGACCGTCTGTGCCAGCAGCTGGTGGATGGCGGCACCATGAAGCGCCTGAACCCGGCCAAGCGCGCCAACAGCTACCTGGCGTGCAGCGACCCGAGCGACGTGGCCCGTGTCGAGGACCGCACCTTCATCTGCTCCGAGACGGCAGAAGGCGCCGGCCCGACCAACAACTGGATGGCCCCGGCCGAGATGCGCGCCCTGCTGCAGACCGGCGAGAACGCGCTGTTCCGCGGCGCCATGCGCGGCCGCACGCTGTACGTGGTCCCCTTCTCCATGGGCCCGCTGGGCTCGCCCATCAGCCAGCTGGGCGTGGAGCTCTCCGACAGCCCCTACGTGGCCGTGAACATGCGCATCATGACCCGCATGGGCAAGCGCGTGCTGGAGCTGCTGGGCGAGGACGGCGAGTTCGTGCCCTGCGTGCACACCGTGGGCGCGCCGCTGGCCGAAGGCCAGCAGGACGTGGCCTGGCCCTGCAACAAGACCAAGTACATCGTCCACTACCCCGCCACGCGCGAGATCTGGTCCTACGGCTCGGGCTACGGCGGCAACGCGCTGCTGGGCAAGAAGTGCTTCGCGCTGCGCATCGCCTCCAACATGGGCCGCGACGAGGGCTGGCTGGCCGAGCACATGCTGGTGCTGGGCGTGACCGATCCGGCGGGCAAGAAGCACCACGTGGCCGCTGCCTTCCCCAGCGCCTGCGGCAAGACCAACTTCGCGATGCTGGTGCCGCCGGCGGGCTTCGAGGGCTGGAAGGTCACCACCATCGGTGACGACATCGCCTGGATCAAGCCCACCGCCGACGGCAAGCTGCGCGCGATCAACCCCGAAGCCGGCTACTTCGGCGTGGCCCCGGGCACCAACAGCAAGACCAACCCCAACTGCATGGACTCGCTGCAGCGCGACGTGATCTTCACGAACGTCGCCCTGACCGACGACGGCGACGTGTGGTGGGAAGGCATGACCGACGAGGCCCCGGCGCATCTGATCGACTGGCAGGGCCAGGACTGGACGCCGCAGATCGCCAAGGAAACCGGCCGCAAGGCCGCGCACCCGAACGCGCGCTTCACGGTGGCCGCCACCAACAACCCGGTGCTGGACCCCGAGTGGGACAACCCCGAGGGCGTGGTCATCGACGCCTTCATCTTCGGCGGCCGCCGCTCCACCACGGTGCCGTTGGTGACCGAGGCGCGTGACTGGGTCGAGGGCGTGTACATGGCCGCCACCATGGGCAGCGAGACCACCGCCGCCGCCGCCGGCCAGCAAGGCGTGGTGCGCCGCGATCCGTTCGCGATGCTGCCCTTCGCCGGCTACCACATGGGCGCCTACTTCAAGCACTGGCTGAACCTGGGCAGCAAGCTGCAGGAGCAGGGCGCGAAGCTGCCGGGCATCTTCTGCGTCAACTGGTTCCGCAAGGGCGCCGACGGCAAGTTCACCTGGCCGGGCTACGGCGAGAACATGCGCGTGCTGCAGTGGATCCTGGGCCGCGTCGAAGGCACCGCGCCCCAGGGCGAGGAGCACCTGTTCGGCACCACGCCGCGCTACGAGGACCTGAACTGGACCGGCCTGGACTTCTCGGCCGAGCAGTTCAAGAGCGTCACCAGCATCGACCGCGACGCTTGGCTGCACGAGATCAAGCTGCACGACGAGCTGTTCGACCTGCTCAAGAGCCACCTGCCTGCCGAGCTGGCCGAAGCCAAGGCCCGCCTGGAGAAGCACCTGACGGCCTGACGCCCGTCAGCGCCGCTGCGTGAAGGCCCGCCCCGCGCGGGCCTTTTCCTTTTCATGGCGCCGGCCCTGCCTCGGGGCGGGTCGGCGCCATGGCCGACAATTCCGCCCATGAAACAAGACCTGACCGACCAGGAGCTCGCCGAGCTCGACGACCTCCTCGCCGCCGCGCCTGCGCCGCTGCAGCCGCTGGACATCGTGATGCTCGACGGCTACCTCTGCGGCGTGCTGGTGCAGCCTGAGTTGCTGGACGAGTCGCGCTGGATGCCGCCGATCTTCGACGTCGAGCAGCGCCCGCTGCCCGAGGACGCCGATGCCCAGTGGCTGGAGCGCTGCCAGGCGCTCATCCGCCGCCGCTACGAGGCGCTCAACCGCGCCCTGGCCGAGGATGGCGGCTTCGATCCCGTGCTGCTCGACGCCGAGTCGGACGGCGAGGACGAGGAGGGCGCCGAGGCCGAGCCCGAGGTTCCCCTGAGCGAGTACGAGCAGCAGGCCATCGACGACGCCAAGGCGCTGCAGGAATCTCTGCCCGAGGCCTCGCGCCCGCTCATGCCCTGGGTGGCCGGCTTCGAGCACGCGGTGCACAGCTTCCCGGGGCTGCTGGACTCCTCGGACGAGTCCGTGGACCTGACGCTGGCGCGCATCTTCCGCCACCTGCCGGTGCAGACCGACGAGGACCGCGAGATGCTGGCCACGCTGGACCAGGAGCTGCCGCTGGCCGACGTGGACGAGGCCGTGGACGACCTGATCATGGCCGTGGCCGAGCTGTGGGACCTGACCTCCGACCAGCGCTACGCCGTGCAGCAGGTGCGCCGCGACACGCCCAAGGTCGGCCGCAACGACCCCTGCCCCTGCGGCAGCGGCAAGAAGTTCAAGCAGTGCCACGGCAAGGACTGAGCTGAACGCATGCGCCTGCAGCTGCTGTCGGATCTGCATCTCGAAACCGAGAGCTTCACGCCCGAGCCCGCGCCGGGCGCGGAGCTGCTGGTGCTGGCCGGCGACATCGACAGCCGCTGGAAGGGGCTGGAGCTGTTCGCCCACTGGCCGGTGCCGGTGCTGTTCGTGGCCGGCAACCACGAGTTCGACCGCCGCGACATGGACGAGGCCTGGGCCGCGCTGCGCGCGCGCTGTGCCGAGCTGAACTTTCGGCTGCTGGAGCGCGAGCGCCTGGTCTGGACCGCCGCCGACGGGCGGCGCGTGCGCTTCGTGGGCACGGTGCGCTGGAGCGACTTCGAGGTCTTCGGCGCCGCGCAGCGCGTCAAGGCGCAGCGCGCGGGCGGCTACTTCGCGCGGGTGCAGCAGTCCACCCGCGGCGGCGCGCTCTTCGACGCCGCGGCGGTGCGCGAGGAAGGGCTGCGGTGCCGGCAATGGCTGGAACAGGAGCTGGCCGAGCCGGCGCAGGACCGCTGGGACGCCACGGTGGTGGTGACGCACTTTGCTCCCAGCCTGCGCAGCGCCGACCCGCGCTACGGCCGCCAGGCCAGCACCGCCAGCTTCTGCAACGCCGATGACGACCTCTTCCCCGGCGTGGACCTGTGGCTGCACGGCCACGTGCACCGCCGCCACGACTACGTCGTCGAGCACGCGGACGGCCGCCGCACGCGCGTGGTGTGCCAGGCGCGCGGCGCCGCGGACAAGGGCGAGCCCGAGGGCTTCGAGCCCCTGCGCCTGATCGAGCTCTGAGCCGCCGGCCGCCTTGACGTTGGACAAGGGCGGCCGGAGGGCGCGTGCGAAACTGCACACCTCTCAGCAACAAACTGGAAGGCTCACCCCATGAAGATCCTCGTTCCCGTAGACGGCAGCCCCTATACCAAGCACATGCTGGCTTACCTGGCGGAGCACGAGGAATGGCTCTCCGGCGCGCACCGGTACACGCTGCTGCACGTGGTGCCCGCGGTGCCGCCGCGCGCCGCCGCCGCGCTGGACAAGGACGTGGTCAAGTCCTACTACGAGAGCGAGTCCGAGAAGGTGTTCAAGCCCATCCGCACGTTCTTCAAGAACAAGGGCGTCGAGATCGACTACGTCAGCAAGGTGGGCCACGCCGCCGACCACATCGCCGGCCTGGCCGACAAGGGCAAGTACGACCTGCTCATCATGGGCTCGCACGGCCACAGCGCCCTGGGCAACCTGGTGATGGGCTCCGTGACCACCAAGGTCATGGCGCACTGCAAGACGCCCGTGCTGCTGGTGCGCTGAGCGCCCGCTGCCCGCGCAGGGCTCCGCTCCCATGAGCGGCCCTGCGCCGCGCCTGAATGCCGGCTCCGCGCCGGCATTTGCTTTTGTGCGGCAGCCGCGCTGCGCGGCCTAGCGCTCCAGCACCTGCCGCGCATGCGCCTCCAGTGCCTGGCCGATGCGGTCCAGCAGCGGCGGCGTGCCCTGCGAGCCCTCCAGCGCCCACTGGTGCCAGTACAGCGCCAGCGGCACCCGCAGCGCCGGGCGCAGCTCCAGCAGCTCGCCGCTGTCCAGCGCCGCGCGCGCCTGCAGCAGCGGCAGCACGCCGATGCCCCAGCCCATCATCGCCGCGCGCATGTAGGGCTCGCTGGCCGGCACGTGACGCTCCAGCAGCCGCGGCGCACGCAGGCCCAGCGCCAACTCCACCCAGCGCGTCGGCATGGCGTCCTTGCGGTTGAACACCAGGAAGGGCAGTTGCGCGAAGTTGCCTTCGTGCAGGCCTTGCGGCAGGTGCCGGCGCACGAACTCCGGGCTGGCCACGGCGCTGTAGGGCATCAGGCCCAGCGGGCGCACGCTGCAGCCGCGCAGCGGTTCGCTCAGCGCGCTCACGCAGCCCAGCACCGAGCCGTCGCGCAGCCACTCGTGCGTGAAGTCCTGGTCGTCCACCACCAGCTCCAGCGCCAGGGACGGGTGCTGCCGCACCAGCGGGTCCAGCGCCGGCAGCACCCAGGTGGCCAGGCTGTCGGCATTGACCGCAATGGGCACTTTCAGCTGCGGCAGCGGCAGGCCCAGCTCGGCCGAGGCGTCCACGCGCAAGGCCTGCCACTGGCGCGCCAGCCGCAGCAGCACGCGCCCGGCCGGCGTCAGGCGCAGCGGGCGCGCGCGCACCACCAGCGGCCGGCCCAACTGCGCCTCCAGTGCCCGCAGCCGCTGTGACACCGCCGACTGCGTGACGGCCAGGCGCTGCGCCGCGCGCTCGAAGCTGCCCTCGTCCGCCAGCGCCGCCAGGCAATCGAGCGCGGCCGTGTCCAGGTCTTTCATAAGTGTTGCTGATGAAGTCGCACAAGTTTTAAAGATTGTTCATGTACTGGAAGCGGCTGAACACAATCGCGCCCATGTCTTCCAACGCTTCCTCCGCTTTCCTCCAGGGTTGGGCCTCCATGGCGGGCCTGATCGTCGCTATCGGTGCGCAGAACGCCTTCGTGCTGCGCCAAGGCCTGCTGCGCGCGCACGTGGCGCCAGTGGTGGCGCTGTGCGCGGTGTCGGACGCGCTGCTGGTGTTCGCGGGCGTGTTCGGCCTGGGCCAGGTGCTGCAGGCCGCGCCGGCGCTGATGGCGCCGCTGCGCTGGGCCGGTGCCGCCTACCTGCTGTGGTTTGGCGCCCAGGCGGCACGCCGGGCGTGGAACGGCACCAGCGCCCTGGCCGCGGGTGGCGCGACGCAGGGACGGGCCGCCGTGCTGCTGACCACGGCGGCGCTGACCTGGCTCAACCCGCACGTGTGGCTGGACACGGTGCTGCTCATCGGCGCGCTGGGCGCACAGCACGCGCAGCGCGGGGCCTTCGCGACGGGGGCGGCCACTGCCTCGCTGATGTGGTTCACGGCGCTGGGCGCGGGTGCCGCGGTGCTGGCGCCGCGCTTGGCGCAGCCGCGCACCTGGCGCTGCATCGACGCCCTGGTCGCGCTGGCGATGGTGGCGGTGGCGTGGCAGCTGCTGGCTGCGTAAGCGCATCAGCCTGAGGCGCACCCGGGCTGCAGCGGGCGCGCACGGGGTCTGCCGGGAGGGGAAAAGGGGGCGCGCCTACAATGCCGCCCTTTTTTCGCGGACGCCCCGGGCGCCGTGCGTGCCATGACTTACTGCGCCATCGATTTCGGCACCTCCAACTCCGCCGTGGCCGTGCCCGACAGCGACGGCGGCACGCGGCTCGTCGCGCTGGAGGGCAGCCAGCCCACCATGCCCACGGCCGTGTTCTACGCGGTGGACCTGGACTCGGCGCATCCGCCCGAGCTGCACTACGGCCGCGCCGCATTGGCGGCCTACGTGGACGGCTTCGACGGCCGGCTCATGCGCTCGATGAAGAGCGTGCTGGGCTCGCCGCTGGTGACGCAGGACACCGACATCGGCGCCGGCCACCGCGTGAAGTACCAGGACGTGATCGCCGCCTTCCTGCGCCGGCTCAAGGCGCAGGCGGAAACCCAGCTGGGCGCCCCGGTCCGCCGCGCGGTGCTGGGTCGGCCGGTGTTCTTCGTGGACGAGGACGCCGGGCGCGACGCCGCGGCGCAGGCCGCGCTGGAAGCGGCGGCGCGCTCGGTGGGCTTCGAGGAGCTGCAGTTCCAGTACGAGCCCATCGCCGCGGCGCTGGACCACGAGCGCAACGTGCAGCGCGAGGAGCTCGTCCTGGTGGCCGACATCGGCGGCGGCACCTCGGACTTCTCGCTGGTGCGCGTGGGGCCCGGCCGCAGCGAGCGGCTGCAGCGGCAGGACGACATCCTGGCCAGCCACGGCGTGCACGTGGCGGGCACCGACTTCGATCGCCGCATCGAGCTGCTGGCGGTGCTGCCGTGCTGCGGCTTTCGCGGCCAGGGTCCCAGTGGGCGCGAGGTGCCCAGCAAGGTCTATTTCGACCTCGCCACCTGGCACCTGATCAACACCGTCTACACCCCGCCGCGCGTGGCGGAACTGCGCGGCATGCGCGACTTCTACGCCGATCCGCTCCAGCACCGGCGCCTGATGAAGGTGGTGCAGGATCACCTGGGTCATGCGCTGGGCTCGCTGGCGGAAGGCGCCAAGATCGAAGTGGCGCACTCGGGGCACGCGTGCATCGACCTGTCGCTGCTGGAGCCGGGCCTGGCCTCGGAACTCGATGAAACGCAGGCGCTGCAGGCGCTGGACGCCGACCTGCAGCGCATCGCCGACGCGGCCGTGGAGACGGTGCGCCGCGCCGGCGTGGCGCCGGCCGAGGTGGGTGCGCTCTATTTCACCGGCGGCTCCACGGGGCTGAAGCCGCTGACCGATCGCATCGCCGCCGCCTTCCCGGCCGCGCGCAGCGTGCGCGGCGAGCGCTTCGCCAGCGTGGCGCAAGGCTTGGGCTTGCACGCAGCGCGCTGCTTCGGCGCCGTGCAGTGAGAGGCGTCCCGCGTCCAGCCTGGACGTGGGGTTATCAAGCTCAGCGCCGCGGGGGCGGGCGGCGTCCGGGCGGCGGGCCGGGGCGGCGGGCCGTCTTGCGTGCGGGCGGCTGGGCCTTGCGCGGGCGCGAGATGTCGGCCAGCAGCAGGCTGGCACGCACCAGCATTTCCACGGCCTCGGCCATGTCGGACGGCGGCTCCAGGGTCTCGATCTCGGCCAGCAGGTCGTCAGCGTCTTCCAGGTCCTCGGGATCGAGGTGCATGAACAGCTGCGCCAGCGGCTCCAGCAGGGCGGGGCCGTCGAGGCGCATGAGCGCGGGGAAGAACTCCATGGCGGTGGCGAAGCCGGCCACCCAGGGCATCACGGCCTCAGAGGGGCTGGCGTCCTCGTCCAGCTCCCACACCCAGGGATCGAACCACTGGCGCTGCGCGATGGCGCGCTCCAGCTCGGCGTGACGGCGACGCACCAGCTCATGCAGCCGCTGCAGCGAAGCGCTGGGCGGGGCCTCGCGGCCATCGGCGTCGGTGACGTGGCGCAGCCACTGCGCGGCGGGCACGGTCTGCGGCTGCAGCAGCACGCCGACCAGGTAGCCGTCGGTCATCGACACGTCCAGCGGCTCCAGCGGCGTGGGCAGCGCATCGAGCAACTGCTCCAGTTCGGCCAGCTCGCGCTCGTCCAGTGGGGAAAATTCGGGGGCGGAACGCGGGGTCATGGATGCATTGTCCCTTGTGTCAGGGGTATGGTCCTGCCAGGGCTTGCCTAAATTGCCGATGTTGCTCGGGCCGCCATGCGGCGCGTCCGGTCTGCCGATCCCAACGACGTCCTTTCCGAGGACTTCAAGCGCCTTCCCCGCAAGGGGCGGGCGTTTTTTTTGGCCGGCCGGGCGCGCCGCCCGCGGTTTTGCCTACATGCGCCAGTCCAGGCGCTGGGGCTGTGAACCCAGGTGCAGGCTGCGTTCCTGCGCCGTCCCGCCGATGCGGGCTTGCACGCGGTAATCGCCGGGCGGCAGGTTCACCATCAGCAGCGGGCCGGCCTGGCCCACCTCCAGCAGCGGTGCGCCCTGGGCGTTGGCGATGCGCACGCTGTCGGGGACCGCGTAGGCGCCGCCGTCGGCACTGAAGACGATCAGCAGCGGGAACTGCGGCCATTGCGCCATCAGCTGCGAACGCTCCTCGTCGCCGGCGCCGCCGCTGAGGTACTTCACGGCGTCGGACGCCTGCGGGACGCTGCGGCTTTCCGTCTCCTGCTGCGTCCAGGCCGCGCCGCTGCACAGCGCCAGCCACAACACCGCCATCCGGCCGAGCCGTTTCATGCATCACCTCCGCATCGCTGTTCGGATGCGGAGCAGGCTACGGGCCAGGGCAGGGCGCGTCTGTCAGGCGGCAGCGCCGGGGCTTGTGGGACGGGGCTGACAAGTTCCGGGACGCCACGTCCCGAACGTGGGGCTCAAAGCGCCTTGTCGTTGCGGGCCGAAAGCGTGAGCAGCGGCTTGGCGGGCAGCGCCGCGCGCTCCTGCGGCCAGTGGCTGCCGCGGCGCTCGACGTCCTTGATCTGCTCGATCTCCACCATGCTCGGGCCGTGCACGATGCCGAGCATCGCGGCGGCGGCGTGGCTGAGGTCGATCACGTGGCCCTTGTGGAACGGGCCGCGGTCGTTGATGCGCACCACCACTTCGCGGCCGTTGGCCGGATTGCGCACCCGTGCGTAGCTCGGGATGGGCAAGGTGGGATGCGCTGCCGTCAGTGCGTGGCGGTTGTAGCGCTCGCCGCTGGCGGTGCGGCGGCCTTGGAAACGGTGCGCATACCAGGAGGCGCGGCCGCGCTGCACTTTTTTCCTGGCTGCAGCCGGTTGCACCATGGAAGAGGGCACCTGCACCGTATCGGCGGCCTGGGCGGTGTCGGCGGGAACGGTCTGCGGCGCCGGCAGGGTTGCCGCAGGCGAAGGCAGTGCCGAGCCTGCGACGGAAGAATCCTGGCCCGTGGCACAACCTGCCAGGAATACCAGCAATGCGCCGGCGAAATGGTTCGTGATGCGAGGCATCGGCGGCTCCTACGTCTGAGCGGCCCGGCAGCGGCCGGTACCCCGGCCACCGATCGCGCCGTACTGCGGACCGCGGCATGCACGCACGGCCGAAAGAACTGCGGGGTTCTTGCAGATGCCTTTCTCAACAACCCTGGCCCGTTGCAGGCCGTGAAAGGCATCTGTGACTGCTGATTTGGCGCGCCTGGCTGGGATCGAACCAGCAACCCCTGCCTTCGGAGGGCAGAGAATATGGACTTCAGGCGACATCCGCGCACATCACTTCCCTCTGCGTGCGTACTTGAAGGTACTTGGAAGTGCGCTAGAGTTTTTCATACCGAATTCATACCTGTTCGACCGTGAAAGTGAAGTTGAACACCGTCGCTGCGCGCGACGCCTTGCCGGTACGGCGCGATCCGTACTGGCAACGCATCGAAAAAGGGTGCTACGTGGGATACCGGCGCATGAGCACGGCGACTCCCGGAACTTGGCTGGCGCGCTACTACGACGACGCGGCAGGAAAAAACCGGTGGACCACGCTCGGTGCTCTCGATCACTTGCCTGCCAACGAACGCTTCGATGCGGCGCAGCGGGCAGCGCGTGAATGGTTCGACCACCTGGGTAAGGGCGGCAGCGACGAGAACTGTACCGTACGAGGCGCCTGCGAGCGCTACGTCGAGCACCTGCGGCATGAGTCCGGCGAGGCAAAAGCCGCGGAAGCCTCTGCGCGGTTCCGCCGCTACGTCTACGACGAAAGGCTGGCTGGTTTCGACATCAAAAAGCTGACCGCTGCACACCTAAAGGATTGGCGACGCAAGCTGGCTGCCAAACCGGTGGCCAGCAAGGACGGTGGGAAGCGTGCCGACAGCACGTTGAACCGCGACATGGCGAGCTTCCGGGCCGCGCTCAATCTGGCACTGGCCGACGGTTTAGTGACGAGTTCACATGCATGGGAGCAGGCCCTGCGGCCGATCTCTGGCGCCGATGGGCGGCGCGATACTTATCTCGACCCTGATCAGCGACGACGTCTGGTTGATGCGGCGCAGCCTGCGCTGCAGTCTTTTTTGAAGGCGCTGTGTGCATTGCCGCTGCGCCCGGGGGCGTTGGCGCAGCTCAACGTCGCCGACTTCAACGCGAGGCTCGGCACGTTGCGAGTCGGGGCCGACAAAGCGGGGGCTGACCGCCGCATCCCGTTGCCAGCAGCCACGGTTGGGTTCCTGGCTGAAGCGGCACGCGACAAACTGCCGCAGGCTCCGCTGTTCGTCGATGCGAACGGTCGGCGCTGGGACAAGGACAGTTGGAAGTGGCCAATCAAAGCTGCGGTTTCGGGTGCAGGGTTGCCTGACTCAGTGACGGCATACACGCTGCGGCACAGCGTCATCACCGATCTCGTGAGCCGGCATGGTCTGGATCTCACAACCGTGGCTGTGCTGGCCGGCACGTCAGTCGAGATGATCGCCAAACACTACGCACACCTGCAGCAGGACTACGCACGGAACGCGCTTGCTCAATTGGTGTTGTAGAGGAGCAACAAAATATTTTCAGCGCAACGTTTTGTTGGTGCGCCAACGTTTCGTTGAGTTGCCGATCTCGTGGCCCTGTCTAAGTCTGGTCACACGGCCGCGACCGCCCAAAAAGTGCTCTTAGGATCGCTGCACACCTCGACGAAGGGCTGCACATACAGCAGGCTTGTAGAGGTGGAGCCCCGAGCCAGCCGGTCCAAGACTGACTCGGGAACCCCGTACCGAGCACCAACGCAAAAGGTGTCCGGTGTCTGATTTCTGAGGCCAGACGCCGGAATTCTCCTCCCATTGACCTATGCATGGACAGTGGGTGCCTATTGCCGTGGTGCTCCCTTCAGCGACCCGAAGTAAGAGTTCATGGCTGAAAAAGTCACCAAACCCAACCCCATGCCGCAACCGGACAGCCCGGTGCTCCGCATCCCGCAAGCCCACGCCTACTTGGGTTGCTCCCGCTCCCACCTCTACGAGCTGATCCGCCGTCAAGAGCTGGCCCGCATCCGCCTCGGCGGCCGCGCGGCCGGCGTCATGCGTGCCGACCTCGACGCCTGGCTGCAGCGCCAGCGCGACGCCGCCAACAGCTAATCGGAGGACAACATGGACAAGGTGCATGCCGTCAAGGCAGGCCCGGTCTCGCCCAAATCTTTCTCGCGTGCAATCGCCGACAGCACGTTCGTGAAGGACATGGAGCGGGCACCGTCCTGCATCTCCTCTGTGGCGGTCAGCGATTCGGCTTTGGCGAAGGCCAAGCTGTCCCTGCAGACCGCCGTAAAGCAACTCATCCTCCAGCTGGCGTTCCGCAACTTCATCGAGCGGGACTTCGCGACGCGGCTGATCAAGCGGCTGGGGGTGGGCCATGCCTGATCTGTACGAAGCCTTTCGCATGTTCATCCTGGCGGCGCTGGGCTATGCGCCCGACGTGATCACGCCGGGCAAGCTCATGCGCTTCTCAACCAGCAACCGTCGCGGCGACACCGCCGGCTGGTGCAAACTTTTCGACGACCTGCGCAGCGGCGTCTACGGTTGCTTCCGCCAGGGCATCAGCGGCCTGTGGTCGGCCATCCCGAAGAGCCGTATGACGCCGAGCGAGCAGGCCGCCCTGCGCAAGCACATCGAGGCGGCCAAGGCGGAGCGCACCGCGGTGCAGCGCGAACTGTGGGCCCAGAACGCCCGCCTTATCTCAATGATGGCGGCGGGCTGCCGCCCCTTGGCGCTCGACGACCCGGCGACGCGCTATCTGCACCACCGGCTGCAGGCGTCGCCGTGGCCGATGCCGCCGTGCCTGCGCTTCCACCCGGCGGTGCCGTACTGGCACGCGGGCCTGGAGCTTGGCCGATTCCCCGCGCTCGTAGCGCCGCTGGTGAGCCCGCACAACGCGGTAGTGGCGCTGCACCGCACGTACCTGACACTGGACGGCCGCAAGGCCGATGTGCCCGTGGTCAAGAAACTCACCGGGGCGGCAGGCCCGCTGGCCGGTGCCGCAATTCGTCTGCACAAGCCGCTCAATGGCGAGCTGGGCGTCGCCGAGGGGATTGAGACGGCGCTGGCTGCGTGGCTGGCCTCGGGCGTGCCGACGGTTGCGACGTACTGCGCGAGCGCCATGGCGTCCTTCAAATGGCCGCAGGAGGTGCAGCGTCTCATCGTTTTCGCGGACGCCGATGAAGCCGGCCAGCGCGCCGCACTGGCGCTCAAGGCCCGTGCGGCGAACGTCGGAGTCCGCTGCGACGTGGTCACGCCCTCGGTGCCCGGCATGGACTGGTGCGACATGTGGGCAGCGCGCGGCGGCAATCAGATCGACATGGTGGCGCAAACCGTCTTCGACACCTTCGAGCCGGCTCACCGCGATGGAGGCGGCACATGAGCCCGGTGCTGACGGACGACATCGTGGCGGCTGACCTGGACAAGGTCAGCGCCGTGCGCGACGCCGAAGAACCGCGGCCGTTGACCGAGTGTGAAGTCGGCGGTCTGCGCTTTGAACTGCGCGACGGCACGGACGACGAGCGCGCCGGCGTCTACTACATCGGCCACGATAAGGACGGCAACCCGAAGCCGGCCCTGTGGCTCTGCTCTCCGCTGCGCATCAAAGCCATGACGCGCGGCGCCAAGTCGTCCGAGTGGGGGCGGCTGCTGGAGTGGGAAGACGCCGACGGCGTGCGCCATGTGTGGGCCATGCCCATGGAACTGCTGCAGGGCGATGGCGTGGACGTGCGGCGCGAACTGTCGCGACTGGGCCTGGACATCGCCCCGGGCCGCGCCGCGCGCGAAATGCTCATCACCTACCTGCAGGCCTGGCCGGTGCTGGCGCGCGCGCGCTGCGTCGATCAGTTGGGCTGGAATGGCGGCGTGTACGTGCGCCCTGACCAGGTCGTGGGCAGCAACAGCGAGCGCACGGTGTTCCAGAGCATGCAGACCTTGGAGCCGGCGCTCTCGGTAATGGGTACCGCAGCGCAGTGGCGAGACGAGGTTGCGGCGCTTGCCGCTGGCAACAGCCGACTGATGTTCGCGTTGGCGTGCGCTTTCGCAGGACCGCTGCTGGAGCTGGCGGGCGAGGATTCTGGAGGGTTCCATCTCCGTGGCCCTTCGTCGTGCGGCAAGAGCACGGCGCTGGCGGTCGCTGCGTCAATCTGGGGCAGCCCTGCCGACTACCCGCGGATGTGGCGCACCACGGCCAACGGGCTGGAGGGCTTGGCAGCGATCCACAACCACGGCCTGCTCATCCTCGACGAGCTGTCCCAGGTGGACCCGCGTGAGGCCGGAGACGCCGCCTACATGCTCGGCAACGGGCAAGGCAAGACCCGGGCGAGCCGCACCGGCAGTGCGCGGCTTGCGGCGCGGTGGAAGTTGTTGTTCTTGAGCGCCGGGGAGGTGTCGCTGTCGGCGCTCATGGCCCAGGCAGGCAAGAAGACCAACGCGGGGCAGGAAATCCGACTGGCCGACATCGAAGCCGACGCTGGCGCCGGGCACGGCCTGTTCGACTGTCTCAACGGTCAAACAAGCGCTCCTGCCCTGGCGCTGGCACTCAAGGAAGCCTGCAGCTGCCGGTATGGCGCCGTGGGCTTGGAGTGGCTGCACAAGGTCGTCGCAAACCGCGCCGCGCTTGTCGAGCGCGTGGCTGCTGATGTGCGCGCTTTCGTGGCCGAGCACGTGCCTGAAGGGGCTGCCGGGCAAATCGTCCGCGTGGCCCGCCGCTTTGGGTTGGTCGCCGTGGCCGGCGAGCTGGCCACCGAATACGGCCTCACCGGCTGGGAGAAGGGCAGCACTTCCGTGGGCGTGGCTCGCTGCTTCAAGGCATGGCTGGAGAGCTTCGGAGGCACCGGTCGCCGCGAAGACCGCGCCCTGCTGACGCAGGTACGGGCCTTCTTCGGCTCCCACGGCGCCAGCCGCTTTCAAGAGGTGGAGGCTCTCGTCGGTCAAGTGCGCGACCGGGCTGGCTTCGTCCGCATGGTCAACGGCGAGCAGGAGTTCTTCGTCCTGCCCGAGGTGTTCAAGAAGGAGGTCTGCGCGGGCTTCGATCCCAAATGGGCGGCGCAAGTGCTGGTCGATGCCGGTGTCCTGCGACCGGGTGCGGGTGGCAAGAACAGCACGACGCTGACGCCCGCCGCTATCGGGCGAAAAGTCCGGGTGTACGCCTTCACGGCCGAGGTGATGGAGGAGGTGGACTGACCGTACACGGCGGCTGACCCGTGCAGGGATGCCGGCTCATTGTGGTGTTCCAGGTGTTCTAGGTGTTCTTTCATCTTCAAACCTGGAACACCGAGGTTGTGAGCTTGGTGTTCAGGGGTGTTCTGGCGAACACCAGCGCCCCGACGTAGAGCTGGCAGGAACACCGCCGAACACCTGCTAGCTCGCCCGGTGTTCCTTGCCTCTCCTCGATAGAACACCTGAAACACCCGGAACACCGCAGGTGGTGGCAAGCACACGGCACAGGGCGGCACGTCTTCTATCACCAAGAACACGCAGACAACATGACAATGAAAACCAACAAGATCACGGTGGCAAAGGCAGATGCCGCTGCGACGGCCAAGTCCGAACTGCCCGCCCCGGGCAGCGCTCAGCGAGCCCAGGCCGTGGCGCAACTGGCGTTGCGACCCAGCGTCAATGCTGCGCTGGTGATGCAGGAGTTCGCCAAGGGGCCGTTGGGCGAGCAGGACCCCGGTGCGCTGGTGGACGAGATTTCGGACGGTATCCGCAAGATGCACGACGGCGACATGTCGGTCGCCGAGGCGATGTTGCTGGCGCAGGCCCAGGCACTGCAGTCCATGTTCATGAACCTCGCGCGCCGGGCTGCCCGGCAGGACCGGCCGGAACACATGGAGGCCTTGCTGCGCATGGCCTTGAAGTCGCAGAACCAGTGCCGCATGACCCTGGAGACCCTGGCCACGGTTAAGAACCCGCCCATCGTCATCGCCCGCCAAGCCAACATCAACAACGGCGGCCAGCAGCAGGTGAACAACGGCACCGCCGCTGCGGGCGACGCTGCCACCACGGCGAAGGCCGTCAAGCCGCGCACGTGCACGCGCGCGGCAAAAAACCAAACCCGGCAAATCGAACTATTGGAGGTAAGCCATGAGCAACGGCTGGACGCCGGAACGACGGGCGCGGCAGGCGGCGCTGATCCGCACTTGGCGGCCCTGGAAGCAGGCCACCGGGCCGCGCACCGTGGCAGGCAAGGCCGTGGCCGCCCGTAACGCCTGGAAGGGTGGTCAGTGGATGGAGCTGCGCGAGCTGAGCAAGGCCGTGAACGTGGAGCTTCGTGAGGCACGGCGCCTCATTGCCGACAGCACCCCGTGACACGGCCGCGGACAGGGCCATGATCCGGGCAGCGGATGCTCCACCGCATCATGCTGCCCTCTTCGCCGCACGGCGAGGCCCGTCGAGCGCCGGGCACAATCCGATACACCATGCTCGACGACATCAAGAAGACCCTCTGGGCCACCGCCGACAAGCTGCGGGCCAACATGGACGCGGCCGAGTACAAGCACCTCGTGCTCGGCCTCATCTTCCTCAAGTACATCTCCGACACCTTCGCCACGCGCCGCACCGAGCTGGAGCAGCGACTGCAGGACCCCGACGACGAGTATTTCTATGGCGACGTGGACCCCGAGGACATCGCCGCCGAGCTGGAGGATCGCGATTACTACCGCGAGGTCAACGTCTTCTGGGTGCCGGAGGGCGCACGCTGGGAGGCGCTGCGCGCCGCAGCGAAGAGTCCTGAAATCGGCAAGCGCATCGACGACGCGCTGGCGCTGATCGAGGGCGAAAACCCGAAGCTCAAGGGCATCCTGGACAAGCGCTACGCGCGCGCCCAACTGCCCGATGGCAAGCTCGGTGAATTGGTGGACCTGATCTCCACCATCGGCTTCGGCACCGACGGCGCCACCGCGCGCGACGTGCTGGGGCAGGTGTACGAATACTTCCTGGGCCAGTTCGCGAGCGCCGAGGGCAAGAAGGGCGGCCAGTTCTACACGCCGGCCTCCATCGTCAAGACGCTGGTCGCCGTGCTAGCGCCGCACGACGGCAAGGTCTACGACCCCTGCTGCGGCTCGGGCGGCATGTTCGTGCAGA
The DNA here is from genome assembly GCF_000430725.1 of Azohydromonas australica DSM 1124. Taxonomy (GTDB): domain Bacteria; phylum Pseudomonadota; class Gammaproteobacteria; order Burkholderiales; family Burkholderiaceae_C; genus Azohydromonas; species Azohydromonas australica. Next base: position 29,084 of record NZ_KE387213.1, on the reverse strand, counting down.
GCGAAAAGTTCATCGAGGCGCACGGCGGCAAGCTTGGCGACGTGTCGATCTACGGCCAGGAGTCCAATCCGACGACTTGGCGCTTGGCGGCGATGAACCTGGCCATCCGCGGCATCGACTTCAATCTCGGACGCGAACCGGCCGACACCTTCGTCAAAAACCAGCACCCGGACCTGCGCGCCGACTACATCCTCGCCAACCCACCCTTCAACGTCAGCGACTGGTGGCACGGCAGCCTGGAGGGCGACCCGCGCTGGGTGTACGGCGACCCGCCGCAGGGCAATGCGAACTACGCGTGGCTGCAACACATGCTGCACCACCTGCGGCCCACCGGCCGCGCCGGCATCGTACTGGCCAACGGCTCAATGAGTTCCAGCCAGAACAATGAGGGCCAGATCCGCGCTGCGATGGTGGAGGCCGACGTGGTGGAGGTGATGGTGGCGCTGCCGGGGCAGCTTTTCTTCAACACCCAGATTCCGGCTTGCCTCTGGTTCCTGGCCAAGCAGAAGAAGCGCAAGGGCGAGGTGTTGTTCATCGACGCGCGCAAGCTGGGCCGGATGATTTCGCGCGTGCAGGCCGAACTGGACGATGACGCAATTGCCCGCATTGCCGAGACCGTGGCTGCGTGGCGTGGCGAGGTTGAAGCTGGCGCCACTATTACTAGCTACGACGACGCGCTGGGCTTCTGCCGCAGCGTGCCGCTGGCCGAAATTGCCCAGCACGGCCATGTGCTGACGCCGGGACGTTATGTCGGCGCTGAAGAGGTGGAAGACGACGACGAAGCCTTCGCCGACAAGATGCAAAAGCTCAGTGAGAGGCTAGGCGAGCAGATGGCCAAGGGCGCAGAGCTGGATGCGGTGATACGGCAAAAGCTGGGGGGGCTTGGGTATGAGTTTTGAGGTTTGCACTGACTTCCATACGCTTGAGTGTGAGCAGTTTTGCGCCCGCGTTGCGGATGGCACACACGACAGCCCCAAGGAAGCGAGCGATGGAAAACTGCTTGTTACCTCAAAAAATGTAAAAGATGGTCGCTTGTCGCTCGATTCCGCTTACCTGATTTCGAAGAAAGACTTCGATAATATTAATAAGCGCAGCAAAGTGGATCAGTGGGACCTTCTGCTGACGATGATTGGAACGGTTGGGGAAGTTTGCCTTATAACATCCAAAAATCCAGATTTTGCTATTAAGAATGTCGGATTACTTAAGTGTGGAAATGAACTGAAAGCCAAGTGGCTGTACTACTTCCTCCGCTCCCCACAAGGGCAGCGGTTGATTGAGCAACGTAAGAAAGGCTCAACTCAACAATACATATCTCTTACTGAAATACGTGGGTTGCCGGTATCTTTCCCAAAAAACGTTGGGCTGATGGGCAACATTGTTGATGTGCTGACGTGTCTCGACGACCGCATCACCCTCCTGCGCGAAACCAACACCACCCTTGAAGCCATAGCCCAGGCGCTGTTCAAGTCGTGGTTCGTGGATTTCGATCCGGTGCGGGACAAGATGGCCGATCGCGTCTTAAAAGGCATGGATGAGACCACGGCCATGCTTTTTCCCAACGGATTTGAAAATCTCAATGGAAAGCTTCTTCCAAAAGGGTGGCGCATTGGAAAAGTGAGTGAGTTGGGTCAAGTCGTTTGTGGCAAAACCCCATCGACTTCGGAGGCCGATAACTATGGGAGTGATGTGCCATTTATCACAATTCCAGATATGCATGGGCACTTGGTGGTTACATCAACTCGACGCAACCTTTCGTTGAAAGGCGCCAGCACTCAACGCGGGAAATACTTGCCCGAGGGAGCCGTGTGCGTTTCCTGCATTGCTACGCCAGGGTTGGTGGCACGTATAACGAAGCCATCGCAGACAAATCAGCAGATAAATAGCGTTATTCCTGCTGCACAATGGGGTAAATCTTTTTCTCTCTTCTCATTGCTTCAGATTGGTGAAGCAGTCAAAACTGGCGGGTCAGGAGGATCTGTTTTCCACAATCTAAGCAAGTCGGGCTTTGAAAATTTACCGACACTCCTTCCAACAGAAAAAATAGCTGCTCTTTTTGATGAATTAGTTGAGCCTATAGTGCTAAAGATAATTTCCAATCAAGAACACACTGAAGTGCTTTCCACGCTACGAGACACCCTCCTTCCCCGCCTGATTTCGGGCCAGTTGCGCTTGCCGCAGGCGCAAGTCGAACTGGAGGCCGCCGGTGCCATTTGACCGCCAGCAGCCTTACAACGACCTGCCCCTGCTGCCCCCAGCCGCCGAGTTGGAAACCAAGGCCGTGCTCAAGCAGGCCATTGCTGCCAACCGGGTGCTGGCCAACCTGCGTGGGCTGGCGGCGCAGATTCCCAACCAGGGCGTGCTCATCAACAGCATCGTGCTGCAGGAAGCGCGGCTGTCATCGGAAATCGAGAACATTGTCACCACCAACGACGAGCTCTACCGCGCCGACGCCGACGCCGATGACAAGGCTGACCCGCACACCAAGGAGGTGCTGCGCTACCGGCAGGCGTTGAACCACGGCTTTCGCGAACTGAAAGCGCGCCCGCTCACCACCAACCTGTTCATCGACATCGTCCGCATCATCAAGGAGGTGGACTTTGGCGTGCGCCGCGTTCCCGGCACGGCGCTGAAGAATGCGCAGGGCGAGGTGGTCTATACGCCCCCGGTGGGCGAGGCCGTCATCCGCGACAAGCTGGCCAACCTGGAGCAGTTCATCCACGCGCGTGACGATCTCGACCCGCTGGTCAAGATGGCTGTGATGCACTACCAGTTCGAGGCCATCCACCCCTTCGAGGACGGCAACGGCCGCACGGGGCGCATCCTGAACCTGCTCTACCTGGTGGACCAGGGCCTGCTGGACATCCCGGTGCTGTTCCTGTCGCGCTACATCATTGCCAACAGGGCGAGCTACTACGAGGGGCTGCGTGGCGTCACCGAGCGGCAGGAGTGGGAGAGCTGGATTCTGTTCATGCTGCGGGCGGTCGAAAGCACCGCGCAGCAGACCTTCGACCAGGTCACGCGCATCCGGGCGCTGATGGAACAGGTGCGCGAGCAGGTGCAGCAGCAGGCTCTAGGCATCTACAGCAAGGACCTCATCGAGGCCATCTTCCAGCACCCGTACACCAAGATCCAGTTCCTGGTGGACGCCAACATCGCCAAGCGCCAGACGGCGTCGAGTTACCTGCAGACCCTGGCGGGACTGGGCATCCTGCGCGCTAGCAAGCACGGCCGCGAGATGTACTACATCAACGACGCGCTGTTCGCCGAACTGGTGAAGTGACGATGGCATCGACACGTCTCGCTGATATGTCGATTTTTCGCTGAAAAATAAACACGTTCTCGCGATATGTCGAAGGCGTGAACATGGGGGGAGGCACAGCCTCGTGACCGAAGACCAACTCGAACAGGAAACCCGCGGCTGGCTGCAGGACGTGGGCTACACGCCCCTCTGCGGCTACGACATTGCGCCCGACGGCCCGATCCCCGAGCGCGCCCACTTCCGCGAGGTGGTGCTGGCCGGGCGGCTGCGCCAGGCGGTCACGCGTCTGAACCCCGGTATCCCAGCAGCGGCGCGCGAGGACGCGGTGCGGCAGGTGCTGGACCTCGGCATCCCTGCATTGCTGTCGGCCAACCGGCACTTCCACCGCCTGCTGGTGGGCGGCGTGCCAGTGGAGGTGCAGCGCGACGGCGAGACACGCGGTGACTTCGTGCGGCTGGTGGACTGGACCGAGCCTACGGCCAACGAGTGGCTGGCGGTCAACCAGTTCAGCATCAAGGGGCCCCACCATACCTGCCGGCCCGACATCGTCCTCTTCGTCAACGGCCTGCCGCTGGTGCTGCTGGAGCTGAAGAACCCAGCCGACGAGGACGCGACGATCTGGAAGGCCTACGACCAGATCCAGACCTACAAGGCCAAGATCCCGGACGTCTTCCAGTACAACGAGGTGCTGGTGATCTCGGACGGCTCCGAGGCGCTGATGGGGTCGCTGTCAGCCAATGGCGAGCGCTTCATGGGCTGGCGCACCATCGACGGTGAAACGCTGGACCCGCTGGGTCAATTCCAGGAGCTGCAGACCCTGGTGCGCGGCGTGCTGGCGCCGAAGTACCTGCTGGACTACCTGCGCTACTTCGTGCTGTTCGAGGACGACGGCGCGCTGGTCAAGAAGATCGCCGGCTACCACCAGTTCCACGCCGTGCGTGCGGCCATCGCGCAGGTGGTGGCCGCCTCGCGCCCCGGCGGCTCGCACAAGGGCGGCGTGGTCTGGCACACCCAGGGCAGCGGGAAGAGCATCACCATGACCTGCTTCGCCGCACGCGTGATGCAGGAGCCGGCGATGGCCAACCCCACCATCGTCGTCATCACCGACCGCAACGACCTCGACGGGCAGCTCTTCGGCGTCTTCAGCCTGTCGCAGGACCTGCTGCGCGAGCAGCCGGTGCAGGCCACGACGCGCCAGGACTTGCGCGCCAAGCTGGCGTACCGGCCGTCGGGCGGCATCGTCTTCGCCACCATCCAGAAGTTCATGCCGGGCGAGGACGAGGACATCTTCCCGGTGCTCTCCGACCGCTCCAACATCGTTGTCATCGCCGACGAGGCGCACCGCACGCAGTACGGCTTCGAGGCCAAGCTCAAAACGGTGAAGCTGCGCAGCGCCCCGGTGTCCACGGGCGACGGTCAGGCTGCCGGCATCCCGGCCGCGCTGAACCCCGGCACCTACGAGGTCGAGCGCTATCAGGTGGGCTACGCCCAGCACCTGCGCGACGCGCTGCCCAACGCCACTTTCGTGGCCTTCACGGGCACGCCGGTCAGCAGCGAGGACCGCGACACCCGGGCGGTGTTTGGTGACTACATCCACGTCTACGACATGCAGCAGGCGCGCGAGGACGGCGCCACGGTCGCCATCTACTACGAGTCGCGCCTGGCCAAGCTGGCGCTTAACCAGTCCGAGCTGCCGCACATCGACGCCGAGGTGGACGAGCTGGCCGAGGACGAGGAGGAAAGCACCCAAGCGAAGCTCAAGAGCCGCTGGGCAGCACTGGAGCGCGTGGTGGGCGCCACGCCGCGCGTGACCAGCGTGGCGGCCGACCTGGTGGCGCACTTCGAGGATCGCGACAAGGCGCAGCCGGGCAAGGCCATGGTGGTGGCCATGAGCCGCGGCATCTGCGTGCACCTGTACGACGAGATCGTGAAGTTGCGGCCCGACTGGCACGACCCCGACCCGGAAAAAGGCGCCATCAAGATCGTGATGACGGGCTCGTCGAGCGACAAGGCGCTGCTGCAGCCGCACATCTACGGCGCGCAGGTCAAGAAGCGGCTGGAGAAGCGCTTCAAAGACCCGGCTGACCCACTGCGCCTGGTCATCGTCCGGGACATGTGGCTCACCGGCTTCGACGCGCCCTGCGTGCACACGCTGTACGTGGACAAGCCCATGAAGGGCCACAACCTCATGCAGGCCATCGCCCGCGTCAACCGGGTCTTCATGGACAAGCAAGGCGGCTTGGTGGTGGACTACATCGGCATCGGCAACGAGCTGAAGGCCGCGATGAAGGAGTACACCGCCAGCAAGGGCCGCGGCCGGCCCACGGTGGACGCGCACGAGGCCTATGCCGTGCTGGCTGAAAAGCTGGAGGTGCTACACGCGATGCTGCACGGCTTCGACTGGAGCGGCTTCCTCACCGGCGGCCACAAGGTGCTGGCCGGCGCCGCCAACCACGTACTGGGTCTGAAGCCCGAGGCCGGGCGCGAGGGCAAGAAGCGCTTCGCCGACACCGCGGTCGCCATGAGCAAGGCCTTCACGCTGTGCTGCACGCTGGACGAAGCCAAGGCCGTGCGTGAGGAGGTCGCCTTCATGCAGGCCGTGAAGGTGATCCTGACCAAGAAGGACCTCACGGCCAAGAAGCGCAGCGATGAGGAGCGCGAGCTGGCCATCCGTCAGATCATCGACTCGGCGGTGGTGTCCGAGAGCGTGGTGGACATCTTCGACGCCGTGGGGCTGGACAAACCCAACATCGGGCTGCTGGACGACGAGTTTCTGGCCCAGGTGCAGAACCTGCCCGAGCGCAACTTGGCCGTCGAGCTGCTGGAGCGGCTGCTGGAAGGCGAGATCAAGAGCCGCTTCGCCAACAACGTCGTGCAGGAGAAAAAGTTTTCCGAGCTGCTGGGCAACGTCATCAAGCGCTACCAAAACCGCTCCATCGAGACGGCGCAGGTGATGGAGGAGCTGGTCGAGATGGCCAAAAAGTTCAGGGAAGCCGCCTCACGCGGCGAAATCCTGGGCCTATCCGAGGACGAAGTGCGCTTCTACGACGCACTGGCGACCAACGAGGCCGCCGTGCGCGAGATGAACGACGAGACGCTGAAGAAGATCGCCCACGAGCTGACGGAGAGCCTGCGGCAGAACATCAGTGTGGATTGGTCATTGCGCGAGAGCGTGCGGGCCAAGCTACGGCTCATGGTCAAGCGCATCTTGCGCAAATATAAGTATCCGCCTGATCAGCAGGAGTCGGCGACGGAAACGGTGTTGCGGCAGGCAGAAGCACTGTCCGCGGAGTGGGTTACAGCATGAAGAACACGATCAGGGAGGGCAAATGCCTGGAACAAGACTGAACAGTACAGAGCGTGCTCTTCTGCGTGCGTGGGATGGTGGTCGCTTCGGACGCTTTCCGCTCTTGAAATCAATATCGATAACAGCTCCGGCTGGAAGAGGGCTTCGTGGTATACGGAGTCTAAGTGTCGAGTTTGGCTTTCCAGTGACGTTCCTTTCTGGTCAAAACGGATGCGGGAAATCGACATTGTTGTCGTTGGCTGCGCTCGCATTTCATGGTCATGCCGGACACATCCCCTCGAACTCACGGCGGCGTGCTGGAAGCGGCGCCGGCGAGTTTGGCTACTACACGTTTCAAGACTTCTTTCATCGCGGCCCAGGTGACTCGGATGTGTCCGGAGTTCAAATTTGCTGGGGATTTTCTAGGGGTGTTGAGGTATCCATTTCCAAGCAGTCCGACAAGTGGATGCGATACGAGCGGCGCCCAGTCCGGCCTGTTGAATTCCTTGGTCTGTCGCGTGCTGTGCCAGCTATTGAACTTCCGACGTTGCGAACCCACTTTGGTCTAGCAGCGACGCCTAATGCTGCTCCGCTGACGGCGGACGCGCGTGGACATTTGGGGAGAATACTTGGACGCCAGTATCCCAGCGCTGAAATCCTCAGTGGAAGCCGCTATACCATCAGGCGCAGTGGGCGAGAAGGAGGCTACACCAGCTTCAACATGGGTACGGGTGAAGACGCATTGATTGGTCTTCTGGCGCGGCTTGAAGCTGTTCCTGAGGGTACTTTAGTCGTCATAGAGGAGTTGGAAACAGGACTCCACCCTGCTGCGCAGCAGCGGGCTACGAAGGCATTGATTGAAATCGCTTGGGAACGAGATCTTCAAATTATTGGTTCGACGCACTCACATCATGTGCTGGACCAACTCCCTCGCCAAGCAAGAACTCTTGTCATCAGGGAAAGCGATTCGCACCGGGTAGTTGCCTCACCTACTACTCAATTCGCGTTATCAGAAATGGCGGAGACGAGCGAGTCTGAACTATTGATTTTGTGTGAGGATGAGTTTGCCGCCGGGCTCATCCAGCAGATGCTGACGAAGGCACTTCGGAGGCGTGTTTCGGTCAAGAGCTGTGGTGCAAAAACAGAGCTTGCATTGCAGGCTCAGAGTCATCTTCGCCTTGTTGAGCGAGCGCGATGCTTAGTGTTTTGGGATGGCGACGTTACTGTTGCTGAAGCGCAGGGATATATCCGCACTGCTCGAACGCGCTTTCCACTTGAAGGAGCGGAGCACCGCCTGTCGTGGTCCCTTCTCCCAGGAAATACATGTCCGGAGCTTTGGGCGCTCAATATTGCAAGGACTATTGGGCTCGCCGAAATAACTGAGTACTTCAATTTTGAATCGGATGCTGAAGCTACAGCAGCTCTTGCTCGATGCGGCTTGGGAGACCCTCACGCCATCGCACATGAACTGTCTCAACTAGTCGGACTTCGGGAAGAAGTTGTAGCCAACGGGCTGGCAGTTTGCGTGGCGAAGGCAGCGGCGGAGGTGCGCGATCGACTTGTGGCAACGGTGCAGTCGGTCTTGGATGGGGAAGCCCTTGCTGCTGCGGCGTCACCTGAAGGGGCGGTTCCAGCGTGACCGCCCTGGAAGGGCTTGCGCTGTGCACGCGTGAGATGCGCTATGGCGCCGTCGAGGCTATTACCGCCGTAGGCGCTGCCCCAATCCCAACCCGACCGCCCTGACGGTGATTAATGCCCTGCACGCCGCCGGCATCGCAGTCATGCCGGGGCCAAACAGACGTAGCTGCGCATCGAATGCATGCGCCAAGTCCTGCGCGTCCCGACGTGGGAGCGCGCATCTCCAACGCCGTCTTGTTCCTGATGTGGTTACTGGTGCGCGTTGAGCGCCGCAAGCTTGCTGCGGCAGCTTTCCGTCCAGGCTTGTTCAGAGGCGTTTTGGGGAGTGCTTCTTCAGACGTTTTTCATACCTGGCGCCCGTTGCAGGCCCCGAAACGTCTGTAAGTGCTTGATGTAGATGGCGCGCCTGGCTGGGATCGAACCAGCAACCCCTGCCTTCGGAGGGCAGTACTCTATCCATTGAGCTACAGGCGCCGAAACCGCCATTGTAGCCATGCTTGAGAAGTGCTGGGCGGCGCGCGCCGGCAATAGCGTCCGGCACAGACCCGGCGCCCAAGTTCGCGCGGCCTTCCGCTCAGGGCGGTCGGACCGGGTGACGACGGGTACACCATCCGGGTAATCCCCGTCCTGCGGGGGTGCATCGATATAATTCCGAAGTTTTGCGCCTCGCTGGCGCACCCGCTTTGTTCCCGGCCGCAGCCGGCAGACCTCCAGCCACCATGACCAGCAACAGCCACCACACTCCTGACCACGAAGCGCCGCACGAAGGTCCGATCAAGACGCCGAAGCAGCTGATCTGGGCCGTGCTGTTCGCGTTCCTCGTGCCCATCATCGGCATCGTGCTGCTCGTGACCTACGTCGGTGCCGGCAAGAAGCCTGGCGCGGGCACCGACATCCTGGCCGAGGAGGCCGTGGCGCGCCGCATCCAGCCGGTGGGCACGATCGAGCTCCGCCTGGCTGCCGCGGGTGGTGGCGTGCTCAAGACCGGCGAGCAGGTGTTCCAGGCCCAGTGCTCGGCCTGCCACGGCACCGGTGCCGCCGGCGCGCCCAAGTTCGGCGACGCAGCCGCCTGGGGCCCGCGCATCAAGAATGGCTACGAGGCCCTGCTGACCTCGGCGCTCAAGGGCAAGGGCGCCATGCCGCCGCAGGGTGGCGCGCTCAGCGACGTGGAAGTGGGCCGTGCCGTGGTCTACATGGCCAACAAGGGCGGCGCCAATTTCGCCGAGCCCAAGGCGCCCGCCGGTGCCGCTGCCCCGGCGACGGCCGCCGCGCCGGCCGATGCGGCTCCTGCCGCTGCCGCTGCCACCCCGGCCCCTGCCGCGACGGTCGCCGCCGCCGCTCCCGCTCCCGCTCCCGCAGCCCAGGCCGGCGCTGCCGCCCCGGCCCTGTACACGCAGACCTGCCAGACCTGCCACGGTGCCGGCATCGCCGGTGCACCCAAGGTGGGCGACAAGGCCGCCTGGGCGCCGCGCGTGGCGCAAGGCATCGATGCGCTGACGGCCAGCGCCATCAAGGGCAAGGGCGCCATGCCGCCCAAGGGCGGCTCCACCGCCTCCGACGCCGACATCAAGGCCGTGGTGACCTACATGGCCAACGCGTCCAAGTAAGGCTTCCCCGCCCCACAAAAAAGCCGGCCCGAGGGCCGGCTTTTTCGTGTCTGCGCTGGGCGCGCGATTCAGCCCCGCGGAGGCTGCGGCGGATGAGGGGACGTCTGCTCCCAGCGGTCCGTGACCACCGCCGGGCTGAGGCGGTAGTTGAAGCGCCCGGGCAGCTCTTCGAAGCCCAGCTCGCCGTTGAGCGTCCACAGCCCCTGCTCCAGGGCCTGCGCCGCCAGGGGCATGTCGTGGCTGTGCACCAGGCCCAGGCCGAGGTCGGTGTCCAGGAACAGCCGGCCCTGCTCATCGAGCCAGGCGCCGCGCCACTGCGCGGGCGCGCCGGTGTGGGACTGGAGCTGGAAGGCCTCGTCCAGGCGCCACACCCACGGCGCGGCTTCGAGCTCCACGTACACCCGCTGCGGCCCGTTCTGGAAGAACCAGGCACCAGCGCCGTCGCACAGGTAGTTGCGCCCGATGAAGGCGCACAGTCCCTCGTGCTCGATGCGGCTGCCCCGGGACTGCGGGAAGGGGCCGGCGGCCTGCGTGGCCTCGTCACGCAGGTACCAGTGGCCCCGGATATCCAGTCCCAGCCAGCCGCGGGCATGCGGCACATCGGGCCACTTGCGCAGCGCGGCCTTGACGATCTCGTCCATGGTGTTGCTCGATGGTTTCAGCGTGGCGACTGCAGCCAGCGCGTCACGGCACTGGGCAGCGTCAGCACATGGCCCGGCCAGGCACCATGCGCGAAGCCCACATGCCCGCCGTCCAGCGGCTGCCACAGCGTCACGTAGTCGCCGACTTCCGCCTGCGTGGGCAGGCTGGCGGCGGGGATGAAGGGGTCGTTGCGCGCGTTGAGCACCAGCGCCGGCACGCGGATGCGGTGCAGGTGCGGCTTGGAGGACGCGCGCGTCCAGTAGTCGTCGGTGTCGCGGAAGCCGTGCACCGGCGCGGTGAAGGCGTTGTCGAACTCGTAGAGCGTGCGCGCGGCCAGCAGCTTCTCGCGCTTGAACAAGCCCGGGTGCTGCGCCAGCTTGGCCAGCGCCTTGGGCTTCATGGTGCTGAGGAACAGGCGCGTGTACACCAGCCGGTTGAAGCCCGCGCCGATGTGGTGGCCGCCGGCCACGAGGTCCAGCGGCGAGCTGACAGCTGCCACGGCCTGAGCCACGCGTGCGGCGCTGTCGCCGTTTTCCTCGGCCCAGCGCAGCAGCGCGTTGCCGCCCAGCGACACGCCCACGGCCATGACGTTGCGGCCGTGACGCTCGCGCAGGCGCTGCAGGATCCAGCCGACCTCCGCATGGTCGCCCGAGTGGTAGGCGCGCGGCGCGAGGTTGATCTCGCCCGAGCAGCCGCGGAAGTGCGGCACCGCGTAGCTCCAACCCAGCGCGCGAGCGGTGGCGGCGAATGCCTGCGCATAGTGGCTGCACGAGGAGCCTTCCAGCCCATGGAACAGCACCAGCAGCGGCGCGCCGGGCGGGCCGTGCTGGAAGTCCACGTCGATGAAGTCGCCGTCCGGCGTGCGCCAGCGCTCGCGCTGGTAGTCGGGGGCGGGGCCCTCGAAGCGGCGGGAGAAGAGCGCCGGCCAGATCGTCTGCAGGTTTCCGCCGGGCAGCCAGTAGGGTGCGCTGTAGTCCATGTCAGTGCAGGACGGTTGGAGCCTCGGAGATCTCGGGAGGCTCTTCGCGTGAGCCTCCGCTTGCATGATGCGCCACCAATCGCCACCCCTGGGGCCCCTTCAGGTAGACGTTGGTGGCCATCACCCATGCGGTCAAGGGCCCCTCGTCGGTGAGCACCTCCACGCGCTCCAGGAGGTTGTGCACCGCGCAGCCCGGACCCTGCACGCGGCGCACCTGCTCGGGCCTCGCGTGCACCGGGCCGTTGGCAAAAATGGCCTCGAAGGTGGCGCGCACCGCCGCCGGGCCCACCACGCGCGGGCCGCCGGGGTGGACGCACACCACCTCGTCGTCGTCTGCCCACACCGCCATCAGCCGTTCGAGGTCGCCGCGCTGCAGCGCCTCGTAGAACTCGGCCTCGATCTCCTCGGGCGAGGCCATGAGCGCGGCGGTTTCGGACTTGGGGCGGCGCGCCATGGCTGGTTCCTCGCGCGTGGCGTCAGCGGAACACCACCGTCTTGTGCCCGTTCATGAGCACGCGGTGCTCGACATGCCAGCGCACCGCGCGCGCCAGCACCACGCACTCGACATCGCGGCCCACGGCGGTGAGGTCCTCGGCGGAGAGGGCATGGTCCACCCGCTCGACGTCCTGCTCGATGATCGGGCCCTCGTCCAGGTCGGCCGTGACGTAGTGCGCCGTCGCGCCGATGAGCTTGACGCCGCGCGCATGCGCCTGCGCGTAGGGCCGCGCGCCCTTGAAGCTGGGCAGGAAGCTGTGATGGATGTTGATGGCGCGACCATGCAGCGCCTGGCAGAACTCGCTGCTGAGGATCTGCATGTAGCGCGCCAGCACCACCAGGTCGATGCGCTCCCGCTCGATCAGCGCCTCGATCTCGCGCTCCTGCGCGCGCTTGGCCTCGGCGCCCGAGCCGGTGGCCAGCGGCAGGTGGTGGAAGGGGACGCCGTAGCTAGCGGCCAGCTCGGCGAAGTCCGGGTGGTTGGAGACGATGGCCGGGATGTCCACCGCCAGCTGCCCGCTGCGCCAGCGGAACAGCAGGTCGTTGAGGCAATGACCGAACTTGCTGACCATCAGCAGCACGCGCGGGCGGGCATTCACCGCATGCAGCCGGGCGTCCATGCGGAACTGCTGGCGCATGTTGCCCAGCAGCCGCTCCAGCGTCGCGGCGTCCGACAGGTGCTGCGGCGCCTCGAAGTGCACCCGCATGAAGAACAGCCCCGTGGCGTCTTCCGCGCCCACGTCGCCGAACTGCTGCGAGTCGATGATGTTGCAGCCCGCCTGGTACAGCAGCCCGGAGACGGCATGGACGATGCCGGGCTGGTCCTGGCAGGACAAAGTAAGAATGAATTCCTGGTCTCGCGGCATGGCAGATGTTCCTTGCCGTGGATTGTAGGGAGGGGCCACCCCGGCCTCGCCGGCGCAAGACCCGACGCCGCGAGCGCAAGCGGGCGCCGCGGGGACGAAAAAAAGCCGCCCGGCAGGCGGGCGGCTTTTGCGCGGGAGAGTGCCGGCAGGCGGCGCGGCGTCAGTGGTGCGCCGAAACCTTCTCGCCGGCCTTGAGCCGGTAGTGCGTGCCGCAGTACGGGCACCAGCCCTCGCCGGTGGTGGCCACGTCGATGAACACGCGCGGGTGGGTGCTCCACAGCGGCATCTTCGGATTCGGGCAGAACACCACGCCCGGGCCCTGCAGCTCGGACGCGCTCACTTCGACGACGGACTTGGCTTCGGTACTCATCACGGTCTCCTTCAACTCAAACCTTGGTCAGCCACTCGGCGTACTTGGCGTTGCGGCCGTTGACGATGTCGAAGAACGCGGCCTGGATCTTCTCGGTGATGGGACCGCGGTAGCCGCGGCCGATCTCCACGCGGTCGAGCTCGCGGATGGGCGTCACTTCGGCGGCGGTGCCGGTGAAGAAGGCCTCGTCGGCGATGTAGACCTCGTCGCGCGTGATGCGCTTTTCCACCAGCTTCAGGCCCAGGTCCTGGCAGATGGCGAAGATCGTGTTGCGCGTGATGCCGTTGAGCGCGCCGGCGGACAGGTCGGGCGTGTACACCACGCCGTTCTTGATCACGAAGATGTTCTCGCCCGCGCCCTCGCTCACGAAGCCGGCGGCGTCCAGCAGCAGCGCCTCGTCGTAGCCGTCCTCCGTGGCTTCCATGTTGGCCAGGATCGAGTTGCTGTAGTTGCTCACCGCCTTGGCCTGCGTCATCGTGATGTTGACGTGGTGGCGGGTGTAGCTGCTGGTCTTGACGCGGATGCCGCGCTTGAGGCCTTCCTCGCCCAGGTACGCGCCCCAGGACCAGGCGGCGACCATCACGTGGATCGTGTTGCCCTTGGGGCTCACGCCCAGCTTCTCCGAGCCGATCCACACCAGCGGGCGCAGGTAGCAGCTCTCCAGGTTGTTGACGCGCACCACCTCGCGCTGCGCCTCCTCGATCTGCTCGATCGAGAAGGGCATCTTCATGCGCAGGATCTTGGCGCTGTTGAACAGCCGCTCGGTGTGCTCGCGCAGGCGGAAGATGGCCGTGCCATTGACCGTGTTGTAGGCGCGCACGCCCTCGAAGGCGCCGCAGCCGTAGTGCAGCGTGTGGGTCAGGACATGGATCTTGGCATCGCGCCAGTCGACGAGCTCGCCGTCCATCCAGATCTTGCCGTCGCGGTCGTGCATGGACATCGTGGACTCCGAAGGAATTTGGTGTGACGAAAAACTCACGATTCTACGAGGCGCCCCGCGCCCGCCCGCCCGCGCGGCGCTGAACCAGCGTGCGCCGTGCCGGTACTACGCCACGTCGCCCTCGCGCGCGAGCGTCCAGCGCCGGCAGCGCCCGCGCCGCATCTCCACCTCCACGCTGGCGCCGCCGGCGTCACGCCAGCGCCAGCGCTCGGCGCCCGGCGCGTCGCCCGCGCCCTCCAGGCGCTGGCCCAGGCTGCGCGTGAGCGACACGATGTCGAGCATGCGCATGCCCGGCTTGAGCTTGGCGTTGAGCATCACGGCGCTCTCCACGTAGCCCACCGGGAACTGGTTGGCGTTGCGCATCACCTTCACGGTGCGGTTGAACTGCAGCACCAGCCAGAACACCACCACTGTCAGCCCCAGCAGCGCGCCGCGCCAGCCGTACTGCACGAAGCCCAGCGCCAGCACGGCCAGCGCCAGCGCCCATCCGATCCACATGTTCATGTCGTTCCCTCGTCGTCTTGTTCAGTTCAGTCCAGCTCGCGCAGCACGTGGATCGCGTCCTCGATGCGCTCCACCGGGTGGATGGCCAGGCCCTCGATGGGCTTCTTGGGCAGGTTGGCGCGCGGCACCACCGCCACGCTGAAGCCCAGCTTGGCCGCCTCCTTGAGCCGCTCCTGGCCGCGCGGCGCGGGCCGGACTTCCCCGGCCAAGCCCACCTCGCCGAAGGCGATGAAGCCGCGCGGCAGCGGCTTGCCGCGCAGGCTGGAATGGATGGCCAGCAGCACCGCCAGGTCCGCCGCGGGCTCGCTGATGCGCACGCCGCCCACGGCGTTGACGAACACGTCCTGGTCCATGCACGACACGCCCGCGTGCCGGTGCAGCACCGCCAGCAGCATCGCCAGGCGGTCACGGTCCAGGCCCACCGACAGCCGCCGCGGGCTGGGCCCGCCCGCGTCCACCAGCGCCTGCACCTCCACCAGCAGTGGGCGCGTGCCCTCCAGCGTCACCAGCACGCACGAGCCCGGCACCGGCTCGCCGTGCGTGGACAGGAAGATGGCGCTGGGATTGGCCACGCCCTTGAGCCCGCGCTCGGTCATCGCGAACACGCCGATCTCGTTGACGGCGCCGAAGCGGTTCTTGATCGCGCGCACCAGGCGGAAGCTGGAGTGGGTGTCGCCTTCGAAATAGAGCACCGTGTCCACCATGTGCTCCAGCACGCGCGGGCCGGCCAGGGCGCCTTCCTTGGTGACGTGGCCCACCAGCACGATGCTGGTGCCGCCGCCCTTGGCCGCGCGCGTGAGGTGCGCGGCGCACTCGCGCACCTGCGCCACCGAGCCCGGCGCCGAGGTCAGCTGCTCGGAGTAGAGCGTCTGGATCGAGTCGATGACGCAGAAGGCCGGGCGCTCGGCCTCGACGGTGGCCAGGATCTTCTCCAGGTTGATCTCCGCCAGCACGCGCACGCGCGCGCCCTCCAGGCCCAGGCGGTGCGCGCGCAGCGCCACCTGCGCGCCGGACTCCTCGCCGGTGACGTAGAGCACCGGCATCTGCTGGGACAGTGCGTCCACCGCCTGCAGCAGCAGCGTGGACTTGCCGATGCCCGGGTCGCCGCCGATGAGCACCACGCCCCCGGCGACGATGCCCCCGCCCAGCACCCGGTCCAGCTCCTCGATGCCCGTGGGCGTGCGCGCCACGTCGCCGGCCTCGATCTCGCTGAGCGTGGCCACCGGCTGGCTCTTGGCCAGCGCCTGGAAGCGGTTCTTCGACGCTCCCGTTCCGCCGCTTTCCGCCGGCCCTTCCACCAGCGTGTTCCAGGCCCCGCAGGCCGGGCAGCGCCCCAACCACTTGGCGCTGGTGCCCCCGCACTCGGTGCAGGTGTAGATGCTTTTTTCACGTGCCATGGCGCCATTGTCCCGGCCCGCTCCAACCCCGCGCCCGCGAGCGGCCAAGGCGGGGCGCTGTTGCGCCCGCGCGCCACCTGCTGAAATGCCCGACTGGCAAGAGGCTCCCCCGTGGTCACACTGGCGCCCTTGGCGTCCAGACACCGCAGGAGAGGGTCCATGGGGATGAAGCACAACAAGGTGAAGGCAGCCCTGGCGGCGGCCGTGGCGTTGCTGGTGGCGGGTTGCGGCGGGGGCGGCGACGACGCACCGCCACCGCCACCGACCTACACGCGGATGGTGAGCTTCGGCGACAGCCTCAGCGACGTGGGCACGTACCGCACGCGGGGCGTCGCGGCACTGGGCGGCGGCCAGTACACGGTCAATGACTTCAACCCGGCCACCCGGCCCAAGGCCGGCACCAACTGGACCGAGCAACTCGCGCACGAGCTGGCCCTGCCGGCCCCCTGCGCGGCGCGCACGGGCCTGAACTCGCCGGCCGGCGGTCCCCTGGCGGCGCTGGCCGAGCCCGTCGCGGACCACCCGACCTGCTTCAACTACGCGCAAGGCGGCTCCCGGGTCACCGAGCCCTTCGGGCCGGGCAATGCCGCGACCCTGGCCGTGGGCGACACCCGCGGCTACCTGGGCGCGCTGACCGAGCCGGTGGCGGCGCAGATCGCGCACCACCTCGCGGTGGCGGGCGGCAGCTTCGCCGCCGGCGACCTGGTCACGGTGATGGCCGGCGGCAACGACGCCCTGGTGCAGCTTTCGAGGTTGACGGCCGCGATCAAGGCCGGTGCGAGCGCTGACGATCTCAACGTGCTGGGCGCGCAGATCCGCGATGCGCTGACGCTGGCCGGCACGCAGCTGGTGGGCCTGATCCAGAGCCAGTTGCTGGCCAAGGGCGCGCAGCGCGTGGTGGTGGTGCTGCTGCCCGACGTCGGCGTCACGCCCGCAGTGGCGGCGCTGTCTCCGACCCAGCGCGCCTCCGTCTCGCAGCTGGCCCTGGCTTTGAACCTGCCGTTGCTGCAGGCCTTCGCCAACGAGCCCCGCGTGCTGGTGGCGGACGCGTACACCGCCAGCGAGCTGCAGGCGCTGGCTCCGGCGAATTACGGCCTGCTCAACACCACCACGCCGGCATGCGACCTCACGAAGGCGTCCACCGCGCTGTTCTGCAGCGCGGCGACGACCGTGGCCGCTGACGTCTCGAAATACTGGTTCTCCGACGACGTGCACCTCACGCCCTACGGCTACCAGCTGCTGGCGCGGGTGGTGACCGACACCATGACGCGCGCGAACTGGCTGGCGCCCTCGGGCTCGCGCCCGTGCAACAGCCAGCCCGACGGCTGCACGCTGGCGCCGCTGCCGCAGTAGCGGCCGGCTCAGGAATCGACGCGTCCGCGCAGCGCCTTCACCGCCCCGTGGCGCGCCTTGGCCTCCACGCGGCGGCGCTGCGAGGCCCGGGTGGGCTTCGTGGGGCGGCGCACCTTGGGCGCCTCGGCCACGCTGTCCACCAGCGCCTGCAGCCGCGTCAGCGCATCGGCGCGGTTCATCTCCTGGCTGCGGTGCTCCTGCGCCTTGATCACCACCACGCCCTCGCGCGTGATGCGCGCGTCGCCCAGCGCCAGCAGCCGCTGCTTGACGTCCTCGGGCAGGGAGCTGGCGCGGATGTCGTAGCGCAGGTGGACGGCCGTGGAGACCTTGTTGACGTTCTGCCCGCCCGCACCCTGCGCGCGCACCGCGGTGCAGTGCACTTCATGCGGCTGGACCTGGACGCTGGGCCTCATGGCTTCAGACCGTGAGCACCGGCACCCGCAGGGCCAGCGCGCACATCAGCTCGTAGCCCAGGGTGCCGGCGGCTTGCGCCACCTCGTCGATGGGCAGCACCGCACCGCGCGGCCCGCGCCCCCACAGCGTCACCTCCGCGCCGGGCTGCGCCGCGGGCACGGGTGACAGGTCCACCGCCAGCATGTCCATCGACACGCGCCCGAGGGTGCGCGTGCGCACGCCCTCCACCAGCACCGGCGTGCCCGTGCCGGCATGGCGCGGGTAGCCGTCGGCGTAGCCGCAGGCCACGACCCCGATGCGCATGGGCTGCTGGGTTGTGAAGGTGCTGCCGTAGCCCACCGTCTCGCCCGGCTGCAGCTGCTGCACGGCGATGAGCTGCGAGCGCAGCGTCATGGTGGGCTGCAGGCCCCAGTGGGCGATGTCGTTCTCGGGGAAGTCCGGCGCGCTGCCGTAGACCATGATCCCCGGGCGCACCCAGTCGGCGCGCACGCGCGCGTCGGTGCCGGCCAGGCGCAGCGTCGCGGCGCTGTTGCTCAGCGAGCGCTCGCCGGGCAGGTCCGCCGTGGCCTCCAGGAAGCGCTGCACCTGCGGCTCCACGCCGCGCGG
Source organism: Azohydromonas australica DSM 1124 (assembly GCF_000430725.1). Lineage (GTDB taxonomy): Bacteria > Pseudomonadota > Gammaproteobacteria > Burkholderiales > Burkholderiaceae_C > Azohydromonas > Azohydromonas australica. Next base: position 10,728 of record NZ_KE387213.1, on the reverse strand, counting down.
GCCGTCGGCGTCGGCGAAGTGGGTGACGAAGGAGATCTCGTCCACCTGCGGCAGCGCGTTAAGCCGCGCCCAGGCGCTCCTGAAGGCCTGGGGCCGCAAGCCCAGGCGGTTCATGCCGCTGTTGAGCTTGAGGAACACCCGGTGCGGCTGCTGCGTCTTGTGCGCCGCCAGCCAGTCGATCTGCGCCTCGCGGTGGATCACGTGCCACAGGTCCAGGCGCGAGCACAGCTCCAGGTCGCGCGGCTCGAAGCAGCCTTCGAGCAGCAGGATCGGCCCGCGCCAGTCGAGCTCGCGCAGCCGCCGCGCCTCGTCCAGGTCCAGCAGCGCGAAGCCGTCGGCGCCGCGCAGGGCCTGGAACACGCGCTCGATGCCGTGCCCGTAGGCGTTGGCCTTGACCACCGCCCACACCCGGGCGTCGGGCGCGGCGTCGCGGGCGCGCGCCAGGTTGTGGGTGAGGGCGTCGGTGTGGATGAGGGCTTGGATCGGGCGCGGCATGGCACGGCGGCGAAGGCAGAAGTGAGCAGCAATTCTGCCTTTGGGTTCCGGCCCGCTTTCACCCTGCGGGAAGCCAAAAAGCCGCGTGCTATAACCCCGCGCTTTGGCTCCAGGCCCCCCACCTGCATTTCCTGGCGCAGGCGCCTCCCCCGGGAGCGGCGCATGCCCTCCGCCCGCTGCGCATGAAAAAAGGCTTCTACACAATCATGTCAGCGCAGTTCTTCAGCTCGCTGGCTGACAACGCGCTGTTCGTCGCGGCGGTCGAACTGCTCAAGACCTCGGGGGCTGCGGAGTGGCAGCGCGCGGCGCTGGTGCCGATGTTCGCGCTGTTCTACGTGGTGCTGGCGCCCTTCGTGGGCGCCTTCGCCGACGCGGTGCCCAAGGGCAAGGTGATGTTCGTCGCCAACAGCATCAAGGTCGTGGGCTGCCTGATGATGCTGTTCGGCACCCACCCGCTGGCGGCCTACGCCATCGTCGGGCTGGGCGCGGCGGCGTACTCGCCGGCCAAGTACGGCATCCTCACCGAGCTGCTGCCGCCGTCGCAGCTGGTCAAGGCCAACGGCTGGATCGAGGGCCTGACCATCGGCTCCATCATCCTGGGCGTGCTGCTGGGCGGACAGCTCGTCGGCGCCCGCTTCGGCTCGGTGCTGCTGGGCTTCGACCTGCCGCTGATCGACACCGGCGTGGACACGCCGCCCGAGGCCGCCATCGCCTCGATGATCCTGCTGTACGTGCTGGCGGCGCTGTTCAACCTGCGCATCCCGCGCACTGAGGCGCCGCTGCAGCCGCTGGAGCTGGGCCCCGCCGGGCTGGTGCGCGACTTCTCGCACTGCAACGCGCGGCTGTGGGCCGACAAGCTGGGCCAGATCTCGCTGGCCACCACCACGCTGTTCTGGGGCGTCTCGGGCAACCTGCGCTACATCGTGCTGGCCTGGGCCGCGGCGGCGCTGGGCTACGGCACCACGCAGGCCTCCTCGCTGGTGGGCGTGGTGGCCATCGGCACGGCGGTGGGCGCCATCGTGGCCTCGCTGGCGATGCGGCTGGAGCGCGCCACCGGCGTCATCCCGCTGGGCGTGCTGATGGGGCTGCTGGTGATCGGCATGAATTTCATCACTGACGTCTGGATCGCCGCGCCCTTCCTGGTGCTGCTGGGCGGCATCGGCGGCTACCTGGTGGTGCCGATGAACGCGCTGCTGCAGCACCGCGGCCACAACCTCATGGGCGCGGGCCGTTCCATCGCGGTGCAGAACTTCAACGAGCAGGCCTGCATCCTGGGCCTGGGCGCCTTCTACACCGGCATGACCAAGCTGGGCCTGTCGGCCTTCGGTGCCATCACGATCTTCGGCATCGTCGTGGCCGGCACCATGGCGCTGATCGGGCGCTGGCACCAGCGCAACTGCGTGCGCCACCGCGACGAGGTCGAGCGGCTGCTGGCCATCGCGCGCAGCGACCGGCATTGACCGATCCTTCTCCGTCTGAACAAGAACACCCGTTCGGGCTGAGCTTGTCGAAGCCCTGCCGGCCGGCCGGGCCGGGGCCCTTCGACAGGCTCAGGGCGAACGGAGACAGCGAATGACCTTGCGGCCTCCTTCCTCTCCCTCTCCCGTCCTCCCCGCCCTGTCCCTGACCTTCAACGCCTTTGTCTGGGGCGTGTCCTGGTGGCCTTTCCGGCAGTTCCAGGCGCAGGGGCTGCATCCGCTGTGGACCACGGCGCTGATCTACACGCTGGCGGTGCTGCTCATCGCCGCGGCGCAGCCGCGCGCGCTCATTCACATGCTGCGCACGCCGGTGCTGTGGGTGCTGGTGCTGGCCTCGGGCAGCACCAACGCCGCCTTCAACTGGGGCGTGGCCATCGGCGACGTGGTGCGGGTGGTGCTGCTGTTCTACCTGATGCCGCTGTGGGCGCTGCTGCTGGCGCGGGTGCTGCTGCGCGAGCGCCTGGACGCCGCCGCGGGGCTGCGCATGGTGCTGGCGCTGTCCGGCGCGGCCGTCGTGCTGTGGCCGCAGCAGGGCGGGCTGCCGCTGCCGCGCAACCTCGCGGAGGTGCTGGGCGTGGTGGGCGGCTTCTGCTTCGCGGTCAACAACGTGATGCTGCGCCGCGAGGCGCACCAGCCGGCGGCCGCGCGCGGCCTGGCGATGTTCCTGGGCGGCGCGGTGGTGGCCGGCACCCTGGCGGCGCTGCTCACCACTGCCGGCGCCGTGGCGCCGCCCGCGCTGCCCACGCCGGCCTGGGGCCTGGCCGCCGTGGCCTTCAGCCTGTGCTTCATCGCCAGCAACCTGGCGCTGCAGTACGGCGCCTCGCGGCTGCCGGCCAACGTGACGGCGGTGGTCATGCTCAGCGAGCTGCTGTTCGCCTCGGTCTCGACCTTCGCGCTGGGCGCGGGCGAGTTCAGCGCCCGGCTGCTGGCCGGCGGCGCGCTCATCGTCTCGGCCGTGGTGCTGGCGGCACGACGCCCGGGCAAGCCGGCGCACTGAAGGCTTTCACGTGGAAAGCGGGCGCTACGATGCCCGCTCCCAGGCCACCAAGAAGCCGACGCCATGAACGACGCGACCACCGTCTACAACTTCGAGGCCCACACCATCGATGGCCGGCCGCTGCCCCTGATGACATACCACGACCGGGTGCTGCTGATCGTCAACACCGCCAGCCGCTGCGGCTTCACGCCGCAGCTCGCCGGGCTGGAAGCGCTGTGGGAACGCTACCGCGCGCGCGGCCTGGTGGTGCTGGGCTTCCCCTGCAACCAGTTCGGCGGCCAGGAGCCCGGCACCGAAGACCAGATCTTGGACTTCTGCAGCACGCGCTACGGCGTGAGCTTCCCGCTCATGCGCAAGGTCGAGGTCAACGGCGCGCACGCGCACCCGCTCTACAAGTGGCTGTGCGCGCAGGCGCCGGGGCTGCTGGGCAGCAAGGCCATCAAGTGGAACTTCACCAAGTTCCTGGTCGGCCGCGACGGCCGCAGCGTGCGCCGCTACGCGCCCACCGAGGCGCCCGAGAAGCTGGAGTCGGACATCGAAAAGGCGCTGGACGCCGGCTGAGGCCGCGCGCAGGAGGGGCCGCGGGGGCGGCCTATCATCCCGGCTCCTTCGGAGTCACCCCCATGTTCCAGCACCTCGAGCCCTACGCGGGCGATCCCATCCTGGGCCTCAACGAGCAGTTCCAGACCGACCCCCGGCCCCACAAGGTCAACCTCTCCATCGGCATCTACTTCGACGATGCCGGCCGCATCCCGGTGCTGGAGAGCGTGCGCCGTGCCGAAGCCCAGCTGCTGGAGCAGAGCGCGCCCAAGTCCTACCTGCCCATCGAGGGCTCCGCGGCCTGCCGCGCCGAGGTGCAGAAGCTGCTGTTCGGCGCCGGCCACGAGGCCGTCACCAGCGGGCGCATCGCCACGCTGCAGACCGTGGGCTCCAGCGGCGGCCTGAAGGTCGGCGCCGACTTCCTCAAGCGCTGGTTCCCCGGCATCGGCGTCTGGGTCAGCGACCCCACCTGGGACAACCACCGCGCCATGTTCGAAGGCGCCGGGCTGACCGTTAACACCTACCCGTACTACGACGCCGCCACCGGCGGGCTGAAGTTCGACGCCATGTGCGCCGCGCTGCGCCAGGTGCCCGCGGGCTCGGTGGTGCTGCTGCACGCCTGCTGCCACAACCCCACCGGCGTGGACCTCACGCGCGAGCAGTGGCTGCAGCTGATCCCGATCCTGAAGGAAGGGAAGCTGCTGCCCTACCTGGACCTGGCCTACCAGGGCTACGGCGACGGCATCGAGGAGGACGCCTTCGCCATCCGCGCGCTGGCCGACGCGGGCCTGCGCTTCTTCGTGGCGAATTCCTTCTCCAAGAGCATGAGCCTCTACGGCGAACGCGCCGGCGCGCTGTCGGTGGTGTGCGCCGATGCCGCGGAAGCCGACCTGGTGCTCGGCCAGATGAAGGCCACGGTGCGCCGCAACTACTCCAGCCCGCCCATCCACGCCGGCCTGGTGGTGGCCCGGGTGCTGGGCGACGCGCAGCTGCGCGCGCTGTGGGAGTCCGAGGTGGCGGCGATGCGCGAGCGCATCGCCGGCATGCGCCGCAGCCTGCACGGCGTGCTCGCCGCCAAGCTGCCGGGCCGCAACTTCGACTACTTCCTGACCCAGCGCGGCATGTTCAGCTACACCGGGCTGAGCGCGGAGCAGGTGGACCGCCTGCGCGAGGAGCACGCCGTCTACCTGGTGCGCTCGGGCCGCATGTGCGTGGCCGGCCTCAACACCGGCAACGTGCAGGCCGTGGCGGACGCGATGGCCGCGGTGCTGGCCTGACGCCTACTCCGCCACCGCCTCCAGCAGCCGCTGGCGCAGCCAGCGCTGCGCCGGGTCGGCGTCCTGGCGCACGTGCCACAGCATCTCCACCTGCACGCTCGCCAGGGTCAGGGGCAGGGGCTGCACCGCCAGCTCCTCCTGGTAGCCGGTGGCGGGCAGGAAGTGGCGCGGCAGCACCGTCAGCAGGTCCGAGCGCGTGACCACCAGCCCGGCGGTGAAGAACTGGTTCACCGTCAGCACGATGCGCCGCTGCCGCCCCTGTGCCGCCAGCGCCTCGTCCACCAGCCCGTGCGGACGGCCCGAGAAGCTCACCAGCAGGTGGTGCGCCTCGCAGAAGGCGTCCAGCGTCAGCGGCTGCTGCGCCAGCGGGTGGCCGCGGCGCATCACGCACACGTAGTCGGTCTCGTACAGCCGCGCGTGGCGCAGGGTGGCCTCCGGCCCCTGCGCCTGCAGCGCCGGGATCACCCACGGGAAGTGGCCGATGGCCAGGTCCACCTCGGCACGCTCCACCAGCGGGCGCGGGTCGCGCGTGGTCAGCGGCACGAAGCGCAGGTTCGCCAGCGCGTGCTCGCGCTCGATGCACTCCACCAGCCCCGGCGCCAGCAGCGCCGCGGTCGCGTCGGCCAGCGCGACGCGGAAGTTCACCGGGTCCGAGCGTGGATCGAACTCCTCCGGTGCCAGCGCCTGGCGCAGCGAGGCCAGCGCCGCGCGCACCTGCGGCCACAGCGCCTGCGCATGCGGCGTGGGCTGCATGCCGCGCGCGCCGCGCGTGAACAGCTCCTCGCCCACCGCCTGGTGCAGCCGCTTGAGCGCATGGCTCAGCGCCGGCTGCGTCATCGCCAGCGACGTCGCGGCCCGCGTGAGGCTGCCCTCGGCCATCACGGCGTCGAAGACGCGCAGCAGGTTCAGGTCCAGCGTGCGGAAATTCATGGTCGATCGTGTTATGCGGTTCGTTTATAGCAGGCTTGCTTACTCTTCAATTGTGTAAATTAGGGGGAAACCCTAGTATTCGGTCCATCGAAGAGTTCGATGTTTTCTGAAGAGGGACCACCATGACTGCCATCACCGTTTCCGCCTTCCGTCGCACTGCGCCGCGCGGTGCCGTGGTCGCCGCCGAGGTCTTCACCCGCATCTGGAACGGCCTGCGCGTGATGTTCGCGCCCGCTCCGCGCACCCATGAGCAGGAAGTGGCCGACGTCCGCGCCCTGGCCCATGCCCTGCGCCATGAAGACCCGCGACTGTCGAGCGAGCTGATGTGCGCCGCCGACCGCTACGAGCGCCACTACGTCGGCTGAAGAAGCCGAAGCCGGCCGCGTGAAGCGGCCATTGCCATCAAGCGACTCGGGCCCGTTCAGGGCCCGTTTTGTTTTCTGCAGACCGCCGCCGCGGCGGTCTCACACCAGCGGCGCTTGCAGCCCTTCGGCCTCGAACATCTTCTGCACCGCGGGTCGCGCCAGTAGCCGCTGCAGGTACGGGCCCAGGTGCGGGTACTCGCGCGCCGGGCGGTCGAAGTTGCGCGTCCAGCGGCACAGCATCAGCGCGTAGGCGTCGGCGACCGTGAAGTCGGCGCCCAGCAGCCACGCGCCGCCGGCAGCCGCCACCTGCTCGTCCAGCAACTGCAGCATCTTGGCGATCTGCTCCTCGGCCTGCGCGCGCACCTGCGCCGCGGCGGCGGCGTCGCCGCTGTCCACGAGGCGCTCCGGGTAGAACCAGTGCATCAGCATGGCCTGCAGCGTGTTGCTCAGCCACAGCATCCACTGGTAGAGGCGCGCGCGCTCGGCGCTGCCCACGGGCGGCGCCAGGCGTGCCTCGGGGAAGCGGTCCGCCAGGTGCAGGCAGATGGCGGCGGCCTCGTAGAGGACCAGCTCGCCGTCGACCAGCACCGGGATGCGGCCGTTGGGGTTGAGCTTCAGGTAGGCCGGCGACTGGTGCTCGCCGCGGTCGCGGTCCACGAACTTCAGTTCGAAGGGCGCGCCGATCTCCTGCAGCAGCAGGTGCGGCGCCATGCTGGCGTTGCCGGGGTGGTAGTGGAGCTGCATCGCGGTGGGGTGCTGCGGGGGAGGGACGCGCTGCGCGGCCGTTGCGGCGCGCACGGGCTTCGGGCCGGATCGGGGCATTGTGCCCAGGCGCCGGGCTAGGATGGCCGGCCACTGGTCGCACGAGAACTCAAAGGAGAGCCGCCGATGCCCCATCGCCGCGATTGCCTGCTTGCCCTGACGGCCCTGGCCACGCTGCCGGCCTGGGCCGCCGCGCCGCCGCAAACCATCCGCGTGCCGCCACTGCCGCTGCACGAGCGCCGGCTGGCCAACGGGCTGCAGGTGCTGGCGCTGCCGGCCCGCAACACCTCCACCGTCAGCGTGCAGGTCTGGTACCGCGTCGGCGGCAAGGACGACCCGCCCGGGCGCTCGGGCTTCGCCCACCTCTTCGAGCACATGATGTTCAAGGGCTCGCGCCACATGGGCGCGGCCACCTTCGACCGCCTCACCGAGGACGTGGGCGGCAGCAACAACGCCTTCACCGCCGAGGACGTCACGGCCTACCACAGCACCGTGCCGTCGAACCACCTGGAGCGCATCCTGTGGGCCGAGGCCGAGCGCATGGGCAACCTGGTGGTGGACCAGGCCAACTTCGACAGCGAGCGCGCCGTGGTGCAGGAGGAATACCGCCAGCGCGTGCTCGCCAGCCCCTACGGGCGGATGTTCAACGTGCTGCCCCAGTACGGCTACATCGAGCATCCCTACAAGCGCCCCGTCATCGGCAGCATCGAGGACCTCAACGCTGCGACGCTGGAAGACGTCCGCAGTTTCCACGACACCTACTACCGCCCCGACAACGCCACGCTCATCGTCTCGGGCGACTTCGAGCCCAAGCAGCTCGACGCCTGGGTGGACCGCTACTTCGGCCCCATCGCCAAGCCCGACCGTCCCATCCCGCGCGTGACGGTCCGCGAGCCGCGCCGCACCGAGAGCAGCCGCGCCCAGGCCTTCGGGCCGAACGTGCCACTGCCGGCGGTGGCACTGATTTGGCAGGGCCCGCGTGCCGACAGCCCGGACGCCGCGGCGCTGAGTGTGGCGTCGGCGCTGCTGTCGGCCGGCGAGTCCTCGCGGATGAACGAGGCGCTGGTGTACCGCGAGCAGTCGGCGCAGGCCGCCGGCTTCAACGCCGACCTCAACGCCGATGCCGGGCTGCTGATGGCCTTCGCCATCGCCGCGGGCGGACACTCCACGGCGCAGCTGGAGCAGGCGCTGCTGCGCGAGATCGAGCGCCTGGCCACGCGCCGCATTCCCGACGCCGAGCTGGAGAAGGTGCGCACGCAGGTGCTCACCGGCGAGCTCGCCAGCCGCGAGACCCCGCACGGCCGCGCCCAGAGCGTGGGCTGGGCCGTGATCCAGCGCGGCGACCCGCGTGCCGCCGACCGCGAGCTGGCCGAGCTGCAGGCCGTGCGCGCCGCCGACGTGCAGCGCGTGCTCAAGAGCTACGTCCTGGAGCGCCCGCGCGTGACGCTCGACTACACGGAGAAGAAGTCTTGATGAAGGCACCCCGGCTCCTCCCCCTGGCCGCCTTGCTGTTGGCCGCCCTGGCCGCGCGCGCCGCCACCCCCGGCGTGGACGCGCCGCCCGAAGCGCAGCCGCCGCGCCCGGCCGTGCTGCCGCCCATGCCCGAGCAGCGGCTGCCCAACGGGCTGCGCGTGGTCGTGGCGCCGCGCAGCGACATCCCGCTGGTGAGCGCGCGGCTGCTGGTGCGCGCCGGCCCCGAGACCGACCCGCCGGGCCTGGCCGGGCTGTCCTCCATGGCCGCCACGCTGCTGTCCAAGGGCGCCAAGCGCGGCGGGCGCGCGGTGGACGCCACCATGCTGGCGCAGCAGGCCGAGGCGCTGGGCGGCTCGCTGGACACCGGCAGCAGCTGGCGCTCCACCACCGTCTCCATGACCGTCACCACGCCCAAGCTCGACGCGGCGCTGTCGCTCATCGCCGACGTGGCGCGCCGCCCGACGCTGGCGGCCGACGAGCTGGAGCGCGCGCGCACGCAATCGCTGGACTCGCTGCGCGTGGCGCTGTCCAGCCCCGGCACCGTGGCGGCCATCGCCGCGCGCCGCGCCTACTGGGGTGACTCGCCCTACGGCGTCTCCACCACGCCGGCCTCGCTGCAGAAGATCTCCGTGGCCGACATCAAGCGCTTCCACGCCACGCAGTTCCGGCCCGACCAGGCGGCCCTGGTGCTGGCCGGCGACGTGACCGAGGCGCAGGCGATGCAGCTCGCCCGCCGCCACTTCGGCGACTGGCGCGCGCCGGACACGCCGCTGCCGCCGCCGGTCACCGCCCAGCCCAGCCCGCAGAAGGACGCCGCCGTGCTGGTGGACATGCCCGGCGCCGGCCAGAGCAGCGTGATGGTGGTGGCCCCCTTCGTCGCGCTGGACAAGGAGGACCGCATCACGCGCCGCATCGGCCAGAGCGCCAACGTGCTGCTGGGCGGCGGCTACTCGGCGCGGCTGAACCAGGAGGTGCGCATCAAGCGCGGCCTGAGCTACGGCGCGCACAGCGAGGCCGAGGCCCATCCCGGCGGCGGCATGTGGAGCGCCAGCGCCCAGACGCAGAACAGCAGCGCCGGCCAGGTGCTGCAGGTCATGCGCGAGGAGATCGAGCGGCTGCGCGGCGCGCCCCCGGGCGCGGAGGAGCTGGAGGCACGCAAGGCCACGCTCACCGGCGCCTTCTCGCGCCGGCTGGAAACCGTGGGCGGGCTGGCGGCGACCATTTCCGGGCAGGTGGCGCAGGATCGGCCGCTGGCCGAGCTGCGCGGCTTCGTGCAGGAGATCACCGCCGTGACGCCGCAGCAGGTGCAGGCCTTCGCGCAGAAGTACTGGGCGCCCGAAGCGCTGCGCGGCGTGATCGCCGGCGACCTCAAGGCCGCGGGCGACCTGGCCGGCGTGGGCGCGGCGCAGCGCCTGACGGTGCCGGTGCTGGCCGGCACGGCGGCGGTGCCCGCGGCCTCGCCGGTGGCGCCGCCCGCCTCGGAGCCGGCGTCCTCACCCGTGCCGTCGGCGACCGAGCCCTCGCCCGCGACGCCCGCCACCACGGCGCCGCGCTGACAGCCCGGAGCCGCTTTCGCCTTCCGCTTTCCGTCTTACGTCTTCCCTGGTCCGTTTTTCACGTGGAGAGAGAGGAGCCTGCCGATGAAGCCGATCGTCGTCATCACCACCGTGGCTACCAGCGACGACGCGCGCCGCCTGGCGCGCGCACTCGTGGAGCGCCGCCTCGTGGCCTGTGCGCAGATCTCGCAGATCGAGAGCGTCTACATCTGGGAAAACAAGCTGCAGCAGGAGGGCGAGTACCGCCTGATGCTCAAGACCGTCGCCTCGCGCTACGCGGCGGTGGAGGAGGCCATCCGCGAGCTGCACCCCTACACGCTGCCCGCGATCTACGCGCTGGCGCTGGAGCGGGTGCACGGGCCGTATGCGGACTGGGTGGGGGAATACAGCGGGGGATAAAAGCTGCGAATATTCTGAAATGACTTGCTATGCCCTCTTGTCCGCGCAGGGGGGCATTTTAATTTTTCGTGATGGAGCTTGTGTTTATGAAAGCAAGTGTTCGTCAATTATTGGGGCGGTTGGTTTCTTGTATGAGGAGCGCAAGTCACGCCTCTCTTCAAACAATTTTCTCGGCGTTCGCAATTGTTGTGTCAATAGGGGCTCTTTGGTTTTCTTGGCGACAGGTTGAGCTATCTAGGATTCACAATCGGGTTTCTGTTGCGCCCTTGGTGCGCATTACTCCCCATGCAGAAGGTACTGCCGGGCGCAGTGGGGTGTATATATCAAATTCTGGTTTGGGTCCAGCTATATTGAGAAAGATAAAAGTAGGACTTACGCAAAAGTTTGATAGAAAATCATAGAAATCCCATGAATTAATTTCAACTTGAACTTCTTGAAAGCATAGATCATAGTTTT
>NZ_KE387212.1:58406-201869 GCF_000430725.1 Azohydromonas australica DSM 1124 | reverse complement strand
GTCGAGTACGGTATCGTCAAAAATCAGATAGCCATGAGCGCTGGGAATCACGTGCGGCCGAATGTTTTCCCAAATGATGCGTGATGTGATGCGCTCGCCGTTCAAATACCGATTGAGGGCGTCATGGCTAAAGTGGGCATGATGCTCGGCATAGTGCGTCAAGGTGAAGTTGACCTGACTCGATAACAGGAACTGACAGTAGTCCACGCGGGATGGATTCATGTCGCCGCCTAGTGAAAGACAAAACTATGATCTATGCTTTCAAGAAGTTCAAGTTGAAATTAATTCATGGGATTTCTATGATTTTCTATCAAACTTTTGCGTAAGTCCTATCATAGATTCGGCGCAACACAGCCAAGTAATAAGCAAGTAGCCCGCGAACGCTCTCAGCTGCTCCACCGCTGCCGTAAAGCTTTTTGTAGTCGGTAGGAGCACGCACAGGGGCCAAATTGACACCTGTTGTGCTGAGTCGTGCGGCATACTGACGCAGCGTGCCTGCAAACTCGTCGTTCATGTCTTCGCGGGTTTCCTTTGGCATTAATCCGCGCTGTTGTTTCTTCAATAACCTGTTGTCGCGCTCTATTTCTTTGATGACTCCCAGCTTCTCATTACGGGTTCTGAAAACTTTCTTTTGAACAGCTGCAGACGCTAGCCCTTCAATGAAGGCCGACGCACTCTGGTTAGCGGCATCACCATCCGGATCGATTTTTGTCGCGCATCTCTTTTCTATAGCATCGATTTCTTGCTTGGTGTTCGACAAGACTGCTTTCAATTGTGCGAGCTTAACCTCGTAGGTTCGGACGCTAGTAGACAAACGATCTGCGACCTCAAGCGCCTTATCTCTGTCTGCCAATATGGATGAGCGACTAAGGAGCGAGTTATCGTGCTCGGTGCCACATATTGGACACACCAAAACATCTTTCTCAATATTTTCAACGGAAAAAGTATAATCTTCTCCTAGTTCTTTAGCGGCGGCAGTTGCAATTTTAAGCTGACTTTCGGCCACTTCTTTCTCGATTTGAAGCTTGGATATCTTGTCCAGCAGCTCTTCTTGGTGCTTTTGGAGATGCGACAGCGACTCTGCAATATCAGCCACGAGCGAGTCCACTTCGTCGCTTGATATCGCAATTATACGGTCCGAAGGTGGAGCGTATTCGTTTACGACCGATATCGCGGCCTCTATCTTTTTGACAACCTCCTGCGCCTCACGTTTCTTAGGCATTGTGATCGTCAGCGCTCTCTCAATTTCAAAGTGTCGAGTCCCAAGGTACCCTGTGTGGTACTCAATAATGGTTTTTTGCCACTTTGCGTATTGATGGAGGCCGTCAAATCCCGCCCAAGCTTGATCCCAGCTTTTTCGCTGATCAATATAAAACGGCAAAAAGTAGAACGCTGGTGGCGGCACTTCAAGTTTGGACGCATCTGCCCGATTTGGCAGCAATGCCTTGAAGCCAACTAGTTCGGCAAAAGTTGCCGCATAATCTCCGGTTATTTTTGAGTACCGTTGCCACGAGCCATCACTTTTGCCTAACCATACTTGGTTACCTTGTCGGGCAATCTTAAGGGCTTCGTCTTCGATTCGAAACTCTACGAGGACGCGCACATCGAATGCGCTCCAGGTAGTGTCGAATTGTGCATCACAGCCCAAGCCCCATAAGAACAGCTTCGCGAGCGTTGATTTGCCAACGCTATTGTCATTACCCGTTATTAGATTCAGCTTTGGACCTAATTCGAATTGCCCGCCACACCCGATGGAATCGGAGATCGCCGTCAAGCGGTTGAATATCAATTTTTTCATGGCACTTGTTTCTTAGGTTTCGGACGAGCAGTTTGTAGTTTGCGGCATTGCTTTTTGGCTTAGAACTGTTTTGAGAATTCATAAATGATGGCGGTTTTCAAAATTTGAGGATCCGGAAAGTCATTCTTTTTCTCCTCCGGAATTATGCGCAAGACAGCGTTTAAAAAAGTGTTCAGCCCTGCATTGATAATGGCTTCGCTATCAGGCTGGTCGAGAATTGTGTTCACAGCCTCGCTGACCGTCTTATTTGTGCTTATTTGACGCAGCGATCGCTCAAAGCTAACTTGTTGGTAGTGGCGCTTGAAACTTCTAGCAAGGGTTACGACAGAGCCGCTGTCTGCATTTAGGATAGTCAGCCCCTTGTGAAACGTCTCTAGTGCCTTGTCGATAGTTGGCTCATGCGAGTAGAGTTTGATGACATCTTGGACGTTTTTTGATGTAATCCCTTTCTCTCTTACGCAGTGGTCCCATTTTGTAAAATCTAAAGGTAGTGCCCCTTTGCGACGAAGATCGTCCATTAAAGCCAGATATATGCTTTTTGCACGATACCCGCAATTTGGATTTTTGACTCAAGACAGCCCGCGATGTGACCTATCGACGTTTCTTGGAAACGTTGCGTGGGAAGATCTGAGACGATAAAACAAAGTATGCCGGGTATATCGTCGTCGCCAATCTCTGCCTTCAGTGCCGCCGCTAACTGTGCCTTCGCTGCAGGAGAGAGATCGTCAACAAAGATGGTGGAAAGACTCAAGCCTGCCGTGGCTAGCTCCAGCTCAAAGCCGGTTGCGTTTACGAGACCGAGAGACAGCAAGCGGCCATAAAAGGGCTTGCCTTTTACACCGGAAATCATCTTCGCCAGAATTGACGACTTTTCTTTCGATCCGTCTGCTTTTTGTCTGGTAATGATTTTTTTTATTTTCCACGGTCCGCCGGCATAGTTTTTTACTTGATGAAAATGAAATTGCACTTGGTCTGCGTCAAGACTATCCCCGACGATTACGTCTTCGTGATACTCGACAAACACAACATATTCTTTGCCTTCGTTATGAAGGTTGAGTGCCTTGCATAGTGCCCAGTGGTATTGATACTCAAACTTGCCATAGGTTGTCGCGCCCGAATGTTCGCGTTGTGGCGAGGCAAGCGGGTTGCTGGTGTTTGATGTGCCGCTCACAAGTTTTTCGCTGGTTGACGTAAATAAAATGTTGATGTGCGCCCGATGTGCTTCCGTTTGTGTTTATTATTCTTTGAACAGGCTTCATAGGCGGTGCAGGCGCTGATTGCGGACGGACTGTTAGCGTGTTCGTTTGACGGTTGACAAAGCATCTAGTGCGGCGGCCGAAAGTCGCGGTGTGTAAACAAGTCGGGATGCTTCGGGCTCGATAGCCGGATTTGTTGACACTTTAGCTGACGCATCCGACGTCTGATGGTGGAGAACGTCCCTTGTTAGAAGGAAAAATTTATACGCCGGCTGTTGACACCATGTTTTGACGACGATAAGAGGAACAGCTAGTCGCCCACTCCATCCGGGTCATCGTCATCGAACAGCATGCGGCACCCTCCAAGAATACCGGAGGAATATGGCGCTGTCCGCGTTATCTATGAGCGGCTTCTAGGGTGAGCCATGGTCAGAACAGCCTCAAACCTTCGTATTCCTTCTCACGCTCAAGATCGTAGATGCTGCCGTAGATGGGCGTCGGGAAGCCATTGCTGTAGTCGGGGGCGAGGGGCAGTCGGAAGCCTGTGACACGCGATTCGCGGCGTGCAACACCGTCTACCAAGTGCTCGATCGGGCCGACCATCACGACATGCTGGCGGGCACGCGTGATGGCGGTATAGAGCCATTCGCGCGTCACAAGCAGCGTCTTTTCCATCAGGACGATGACGTGCCTCGCCCCGGCACCCTGAGCCTTGTGGCAGGTCACGCAGTACGCTAGTTCCACATCGATGCGTACCTCGTCGGGAAGCTGAAGTGGCTCGCGGAAGCCGTCCCACAGGATCTTCACGCGGTCCTTCTCGTCGATGTCGATGACACGTCCGAAGGTACCGTTGCGCAGCCCATGCTTGTACCAGTTCTGCGTGCACACCACCGGGTCGCCTACAGCCAGGTAAGCGCGTGCGCTGAGACGCACGATGCGAGCACCGACAGGTCGGCAAGCGTTGGCGGCGAGCTGGTTGAAGTGGTCCACGGCCTGCTTCCTCGCGGCCGCAACCAAGACATCCTTGGACCAACGCCGGACGGTCTCGTAGACCGACTCCAGCGTCATTTGAGGCTCGGCCAGGAAGATGCCTTCGTCCTGCCCGCTCCATACGGGAAGCTCTGGGACACGTCCTTCCCGCACCGCATCGGCTGCAGCCGGAATCGGGCTGCCCGTGACGGCGCGGCGCGGGATCTTCAGCGCCGATACACGGGTTTCGTCAGCAACCACATCGTGGAAGACCTTGCCCGGGCCAACGCTTGGCAGTTGCCCATGATCGCCGACCAGAAGCAGGCGAGCGCCGTAGGGCATCAGCGACAGCAACTCGCGCAGCGTTGGCGTGTCGAGCATGCTCGCCTCGTCAATGACCAGCAGGGTATTTGCCCTCATGTGCCAGGGGCGTGGTTTAGGAATCCTCCTTGTCTCTTTCCCCTCAAGGGCAGCCTTGAGCCTGTTGAGCCCTGTGATCAGGAATGCGACGGTATAGGCTTCCCTCCGTACATTCGGGGCGGACGCTCCCTCCTGCAGAAGTAAGGCTGCCTTACCCGTGGGTGCGGCAAGGACGACGTGACCGCCCAGATGCTCCCAGCATCGGGCGAGCACCTTGATCGTCGTTGTCTTGCCGGCGCCGCCCGGGCCTTGCAAGGCAGCAAAGGGCCTGGTCAAGATCTGGACCACCGCGTCATGCTGTTCCGAGTGCAGAGGCAAGCCCGTTGAGGTTTCGGCGTCGTAGACCCCGCGGTGAAGCGCCTCATCTACCGGGACATGGACGGCTTGGACGAAGATTGGAGAACGCTCCATCTCCTCGATGCGCTGTGTCAGGTCATCCTCGATCCATGAAGCGCCGGGAGCCCTCAGAAGGCCCCCAGATCGGCCCACAGCGCGCCTTTGAAGAGCGAGGGTTATCGTGGCCCTCGGATCGACGCCGCGGCGCTCCAAAAGCGGTTCTAGCTGCTCAGGCGTGGCAGCAGTGCTGCCATCAGCCCATAGCTCCCGCCAGCAGCTTGCGAGGGCTCCGAGTTGCCGCGCCGGATGGTTGCCGAGCTGCCCATGCACCGCCCCTTGAGCGCGCAGCAACTTGCGACCAATGTGGTCGGCAGTGTTCCAGCCAACCAAGCTCGCCGCCAAGTAGGGGTGACCGGTCAAGCGCTCTTTAGCGTCCGTGCCGTACAGGAGCCTCCACATGCGCCGCGCCACGCGAGGATCGGTGACGCCGAGTTCCTCAAGGTAATGCAGGAATTCCAGCTCAGCCTTCAGCAGGTCTTGTTCGACGTGCAGCTTGGCCGCCGCTGCATAAACCTGGGCCGCAATTGACAGGGCCAAGTTCGGTTTCAGCGGATCAAGAACCTTCGCGACTTCTTCCATGCGAGAGGCGTCGGCCAACACTTCTGGCAGGCTTACGCCAAACACTGCGAGCAAGCGACTGGCCATTGCGTCACCGATGCCGGGGAGCCTTTTGAGCCAAGGAATGATCAGGCTGCCTGACGTGACTATTCGCTTGAGAATCAGCGCTGCAATCTGCTGGTGGATATTACCGTGGTTGTCGCGGTAGGGCCCAACGTTTCCCTCGGCGTAATAGGTCTCCCCCTCCACAGGCGCGAGCGCTTGATCCTTCGGCCAGTTGTACTTGATGTTGAATTTGTTGCCGAGATAGTCCTGCACTTTGAGTAGACATCCACCCGGCAACAGGCTTACCACCTTGTTAACGATGAAGTCGCCGGCAATATGGCTCATGTCGCCTCCACATAGATGCCGTTCTCCATCATTTGCAATCGGGCTTCAAGACGAACGATGTGGGCCTCCCTCTTGGCGAGCCGCTCCTCCAATTCGGCAACACGTTCCAATAAACGTTGTTCTGCCGCGCTGGATTCAATCGCAGCGGACTCAGCTGCTCTCGACCTCTTCGCCTGTCTATTAAGCCTGCCCTTCAAATCCTCGTCAACCTTCTTCTCTGCCTCCTTCAGTGCCTTTTCTTTGCGTGCGCCAATGGGGAGAAGGCCTTGCTCCAACGCGACGGCATTGACAAGGACGCAGAGTTCCTGACGTTCGTGAAGATACTTTTTCTGGTTCTCGTTCAGGCCAATGTCTCGCGCGATAGCTGAGACATTCGCCTTTTCGTCGGAAGTGGCTGGAAGCGTCGGAGTTCGGTCCTTGACCGCTCCGCCTTGGGCCACCCAAGCGGCTTGAAGGCCCTGAAGGTATTCCTCAAGCTTTGCCTTGATGGCAGGAATGACACTTTCTCTTGGCATGATTACTCTTTCCTTTTGGGGAGAGATCTAACTCTTACCGAGGAAGCATTATTCATCACCTCGATTTGAACTACGAGTTTCCTGACTTCCTTTTCAAGCTCCGCAATGCGGCGCCGATCCTCAATCTGCTCCAACTTCATGAGGTGATAGTTGTCGGCAATCTTATTATGTTCCGCCTTCCAGTAGTCGGCGCGTTCAGTTACTGCTTTCCGTACTGATTTTCTCCCTGAGACGAGTCCTGCGGATACGCGTCCAACGAATTCATCGACTCTCTTTTTCGTCGTATCTTTATGGATCGAAGTCTGAAGGGTTCGCTTGTTCTTCCCTGCTCGCCGACATACCTCTGCCTGATTAACTCTCCCCTTGTTTAGCGGGTACACGCCATCGTTCTGTTCGATCTCCATCTCAATCCTGCGCATTGCCTCTTCCAAGCGCGCCACAAAATCATTTGTCCGACCTTTCGCTGAGGCTATAAGACCGTCCGGCGGAACTTGTTTCATTTCCGTGGTGCTCATGCAACTTTCTCCGTCGAACCTTCGAGTAGTTGGGCGACAACAGGATGATTCTTCCACTTCTCGAATACGGCATCGAACCTGCGAACATGGGTGAGGATTTGGCCTGCCCACAT
This sequence comes from Azohydromonas australica DSM 1124, assembly GCF_000430725.1. Lineage (GTDB taxonomy): Bacteria > Pseudomonadota > Gammaproteobacteria > Burkholderiales > Burkholderiaceae_C > Azohydromonas > Azohydromonas australica. The sequence goes on along the minus strand of NZ_KE387212.1, from coordinate 194,999 downwards.
TTCTGCAACATATTCGTTGCCAGCAGCGCGCTCTATTTCGTAATAGCGAACACTGTCTTCGACGCTTCCATCAACGTCCTGCATCAACCACGCTTCCTCCAAGCGCATTTCACAATGAGACCTGCAGCGCGAGGGTTCTGGCTCACCAAGATTCAGATTGCACGGTCCAGCCTGACCGGGCAACTTTGTGCAGATAACGCCGGGCCGCACATACATCCAGTGCTGACGGTCCAGGGTCAGCAGATCGGCCAAATCACGAATATCAGCTGCACCCAATTGGCGACCCAATCGGGCTCTTTCCGCTTTCACCGCTGCTTTCAATGGGGTCACTGCCGGGCCGCCGTAGTTCTGTGCGTCGCGAATCGCATTCTCCGCAATCTTCCGAGTTTCCTCTTTCGCGATTTCGACCACCTCATTGAACATGATCGTCTGTTCCTTGGCCACCTTGGTCAATTCAGCGCGCACCTCCGGGTCGGTCAGGATGTAGTGCAGAGTCATTTCGATCGTCTTGTGATCGAAGAGATCCATCAGGATTTTTGGAGCCCCTACAACAGCGAGAGCGATCAGGCGTGCGATCGTTTTACGGAATCGGTGGGGTGTGATGGTGTCGCCTTCCAGTAGATCCGACAAGCCAAAGTAGTCCGCCTGGAATTGAAGATAGCGATTTGGAGCAGTAAGTGGTGTATAGCCAAGTTTCCCGATAGTGTTCCACAACATGCCCGCCTTGCTCCTGTCTGGCGGCGTGGGGATGTCGTTTGGTCCGCCCATTTCGGCGCACACATGGGTCAATTCCTCTTGCTGACGAATGGCTTCAAGCGCTTCTGGCGGCAGCGGCCAGTCGCGCTTTTGCCCGTCGAATTTGTGGTAGAGCTTATAGGTGCGTCCGTTTGCAAGCGGGATGCCGTCGCGCGTTTCTGAGAGACACCCAGGAGCAAGTGACAGGCTCTCACTGATTCGCCCACCGATGCTCAATAGGACGATGAACAAATGGGATGTTTGGAGCAATGTCCAGAGGACTTGCATTTGATCTGCGTTCTTTGGAGGCCAATCAATCTCCCGGTCTAAATCTGGGCGAGACGGGCGAGCCACTGCACGAATCTTGAATGGCAGCTTGGTGATGACGCTTCCGCTGGCGTCTTTCCAGACAAAATTCTTCAAGAACTCCTTCTGCGCAGCGGCACGCTTGCTCTTGGCGTGAGAGGTATGAGCAGGGAACCGTTTCGCAATATCAATGAACCCGTTGGCCACCTTTAGAAGAGAAGGGCCCATCTCTCGCATCATCCAATATGAGCGATACCCAGCCTCGGTCACGAAGAGGTCTGGTAAAGGCGTATGCCCTTGACCTTTTTCGGGGATCGGCTGAACAAGTTCTTCGGACGATCCGCGGCGAGGATTTTCAATTGCAACGCCTGCTGCGTCTTTCGGTGGGTTTGATTCGGTGCCAATTTTGGGAGGAATGTCCAGCCAGTAGCCCCGGGCGCCGTAGTCCCGCAGCTTGCTCATTGTTGCTCTGAAGGTTTTCCATAGAGCAGGGGTGTGCGCACATGCCTTGTATTCCTGCTCCGTCAGCAAAGTCAAAAGGCTATGCTCCTTTGCGGCTGGATTCCTGATGCACGCCCTGACAAGCGGCTGCATGCGGTTCATTTCGGCAAGGATGGATGATGGCTTCAGGAAATAGCGTGTGACGCCGCCCGGACTGCACGGTGCAGCAAAGAGCAGGAGTTGGTATCTCACCAGTGCCAGGACACCAGCGTGCTGCCGTTCAGGAGCGACGTTCTCCTTCGCGCAGATTTTCTTATAGTTTCTGATGCGGTTGGTCTCAGACCGCTGGTTGGGAGCAAGCAACTCGGCCGGTACGTCAATCACGCCCCACTCGTCGCCAAGTCCGAAGTGACGCTGAACTTCCAGGAGCTGGTCGGGGCCGTAGAGGTGAATTTGAGCCGGACGGAACAACAGTGCGGCTTCGCTCCTTTTGCGCTCAAGCTCTAGCAGCGCGGCGCTCAAATCGCCCGTCTCGATCTGGTCAAGCGTTTCTGCGGCAATGGCTTTAAGCATACGCACCCTCCATAATGATGGATTTATGCGCACCGCTTGCTATCTGGTTGGTCCAGTAATCGACGCGTTCCTTGACCAGTGCTGCATCGAAATTAACCTGCAGCGTTTCCTCGCCGTTCGCCAGTTCCAGCTTGAACAGGGAATCGTGCCATGCCACCAAGGAGGTGTGATTCGTCTTGATGTCGTGCAACTCGGCAACGCGCCGTGCAATATGGTCAAGGCTATCTTGGAATATCACACCATGCGGGCAAAGGATGCAACGCTGCACTCTGCAACCGCTGCCCTCCTTATGTTCCGGTGCAATCTGGACAGGAGGCTTGGTAAAACTTTTGCAGCCCATGCCGGCTATGGTTCTATGCTTCTCCAGTCGCAGCCGTTGCTCTTCCGTAATATCGCCGCGTTCAACCATCGCCCGCAGAATAGATGCATCGACAACCCTTCGATTCCGGATTTCGTCCCACATGGCTTTTGAGAAAATGGCAACCTTGCGGATACTGTGCTCTTTCCACTGGCGTGACTTGAGGTAATGCTGCAGCGCAGTGATGCTCTCATGGCCAGCCGCAAGCTTGGCCATCAGCCAGTTGTACCCGGATCTCCGGTACGCAAACGAAATGTACGCGTCGCGGAAGTCGCTTGACGTGACGTTGATCTTAATCTTGCGTTCCTCCGGAAGGCGCTCATTCACTTCCCGCACGAGATCCTGCATGAATGTGGAACTCCGCTCGTCCAAGACATGAATGCCACGCGTTGGCCACCAATACAACCAAGGGTTGGTTGTCATTTCTTGCAGACGCGTCTCTTCCTCAAGAAGCCGGTGATCCTGCGGCACGTCCTCAAGTTTCTTGCGGACGCTCCCCAATTCAATCTCTACCTGCTTTCTTAATGGTGCAGTACGTTTGATAAGCGCACGCAGAATGTTCCCCGGGGCGATTTGCGATTTTTCCGACCCCACTGCAACCTGATACGTTCCACCTGCCCGTTCTTTTCTCCCTCGCACGACGTGATACATCGGCGCCGTTGGGTGCTTTTCGATACCAGTAGCAGCATCGACTTCACGCGCCGTGGCCGCGTTCCACCCGGTCTTCAGCAAGAAAAGATTGAAGAAGACTTGTATATCGTCTTTTGTGGGGTAAAGGCCTGCAGCGGGAATCGCAAATGGGCTCAAGGCATTCAATTTCCTTTCAGGTACTTTAAGGAACTCGCAAACTGATCTCCGACCTGGGCAGGGGTATTTCATGCGCTCCGCCAATCCTCGATAGGTGGCATGCAAATCTGCTGTCGTCGGCAGACAGCCAGTCCAAAGATCATCTTTGAGAAGATCCGCTGAATAATCTGTGCCGGCTCTGGCCTCGGCGTCAGCGTCCTCCCATCTCTTCAGGATGGCGTAGTACCTGTGCACCAACTCGTGATATAGGGGCTTCACCTCCTTTTCGCTCGGCTGCTCCTTTGCTGGAGAAGGAGTGTCTGAATTTTCAAGACCGACCCATGCCAATTCCGGCATGTCGTGTGCCTCTCGATAGGCGTTCACGACGGTGAGAAATGTGGACACCGGCTCCCCAGAGATTTGGGCCAAGCGTGCAAATCCCTGGTAGGTGTCGCCATCTAAGTCCTCGACAGTATTGATCGGTGCAATCGCCCTGTGCTTCTTGAATAGGCGCCACCACGCGTACAAATGTTTCTTTTTTTGGTCAACGGTGCCGGGAGCTAGGCTCACCCAAGCAGCATGGATGTACGGAGCAAGTTGATACGTAAGTTCGGGGATTCCATCGAAGTCACCACCCCACAGTCTTTCCCCGACTTTCCCTTCCGCGGCGTCATATCGGCCATGAACAAACTCTCGTAGATCGACCGGCACTCGTTTCTCGTGCTGCGTCCAAAACACCAAGCCACCATGCTCAGCTGACGGCGATGGAAGGGCATCAACTAGGGCGAGACCGGGTCCTTTCCCGCCTTTCGCCTTTTTCCTTCTTGGATCTGCCATGGTCAAGCCTCCCTGCAATCTTCAACGTCCCATGCAGCGTCCAGGTAATCCGCGTAGTCCTGGTCAATCTGCAACTTCAACAGCTGATGCGTCCACTTCAGATACGTTTGGGTGGTTTCTGGATCGAGGTGTCCCAGTTGAGGCTGCACTTTCATCAAGAGTGTCGAAGCCGTGATGCCGGTGATCCAGTCCATCGGCAGGTGCTTGCCGTGCTTCATGACGAATTCGCGCTGCGCCTCGGCCTCTTTCAGAAGCGTGCTGCATGCCCAGTAGTGCCGTCCCAGGTGGGGGTGCCATTCCGGGTAGGGGAGATAGCCGCTCTTTTTCCACGCCTCCCAGAAACGGTCCTGCGTCACCGGTTCCCCGTTGAATTCCGAGAGGAACAACCGTCCATGGGCTTTGCTCGCCCGTGCCATCTTTTCAGCGGGCGTCGCCGCCGCGTTGATCCATTTCCTTCGGATGCTTGGCCTGAATTCCATTCGATAGCGATGGAGTTCTTGGGCCAACTTCAGCGGCATTTCGATTACGCGGGGGCGGCCTTCGTTGCCGCCCGGGCCGTCGCTCTTGGTGCCCTTGACGCCTTTCGAGATCGTCACCTCGACAATGTCACCAACCACTTTCCATTCATCTGGATTTAGAGGGAGAGTTTCGTATTCCCAGTTGACAACCTCGCTAATGCGCAGAGCGGTTTCGCAGGTCAGGCGGCACATCAAAGCCTTGGTATAGCCCTTTCTAACAAGCACGGCCCTGTGCCAGCGCTTCATCTCTTCTGGCGTTGGGATGCGCAGTTCGGCAGGATTGGGTCTTACCTTGCCTGCACGGACCTTGACGGTAACGGTGCGTTGCGTAGAGTGGGTTGCCGAACCCGCTTTCTTTCTCTTCAAGGTGGAGACGACTTTGAATGGGCCTCGATATCCGTGGCTTGCCGCCCACCGCAAGAAATAGCAGGCTTCATCGACGCGCGCATTGATCGTGCGGGGTGCGAGAGGTCTGTGTCGCTCGGACCAAGCTCCATTTCTCATTTCGGCTTGGTAGCGATCAATCAGATGGTCGGTGTAATGGACCTCCCTCCAAGCAAGGTTTCGGAATTCGCACCATTCCAAAAAGTTTGTCAAACGCTCGCCGTAGTTCTGCAGCGATTTCCTCGTGGGATACCGAGAGGTGCCGGCGTCTTCGATGTTGTCGTCCACCTGACCTGCCGGGGTCCACTCAAGAAGTGCGCGCTCTCGCAGGTAGCGCGACGCCTCATCGACGTAAGCCCAGTTCTTGTCAAAGACGCAAGGGACGTGGGCCACCGTTCCGTAGCCGGCCTGCTTCATCGTCTCGGAAGACGGCCAATGCAGGTAGTAGTGCGGTTCCGTCACCAAAGTCATTCCACAAAGGTGTCAAGTTACACTAGCACGAACAGTACAACAAAAAGGGCCGTTCCGGCCCATTTCCGACTTCAGTCGTTCACCGCAAGTGAGGGGCCGACCTATGCGGGTGGTAGGCGACCGCGATATGGGCGGCGTCTTCGGCCAGGGCCTCGATGACGTCGTTCACCGGCAGCGCGTCGAGAGCGACCGTCAGCTTCGGATGCTCCGCGCAGAAAGGCGCGACCACCTGCTGCAGCAGCCCGTCGATGAACCCTTCGCTCGCCACGATGCGCACGCTGCCGGCGTCCATGGTTCCTATGGCGCGCAGCCGCTCCAGCAACTGCTGCTCATGGGCTTGGCAGCCGCGCCAGTAGTCGATGAGGTGCGACGCCGCTTCGGTCGGCGCCACGCCGCGCGCCTGCCGCTCGAACAGCACCAGCCCGAGTTCCTCCTCAAGCAGCGCAATTTGACGCGTGATCACCGACGGCGCGGTGTTGAGCGCATCGGCTGCGCCGCGGATCGAGCGGTGCTCCAGCACCTCCCGGAAATAGCGCAGGCGCTTGTGGTTGATGTCAGGCATGGTGGGGCAGCCTACGTGGCTGTTGCCCAAACGGCAACGGAGTGGTGAAAAAACTGCTGTTGCTCGAACACAGGACCGGTCGAAGAATCGTCTCGAACCCCACCCCGCATCGGAGACGAGCATGAACCACTTCCTGAGCCAGCGCGCGACGGGCCTTCTCCTGGCCGCTTCCACGATGGTCGCCGCCGCCGCGCCGGCCCCGGCCGCCGAAGTCTTCCCGAGCAAGCCGGTAACCCTGCTGGTGGCGTTCCCGCCCGGTGGTCCGGCAGATGCGGTGGCGCGGGCCATGGAGCCGGCCATGACCAAGGCGCTGGGCCAGCCCGTCATCATCGAGAACGTGCCGGGCGCGCTCGGCGTGCTGGCCATGCAGCGCCTGATGAGCCGCCCGGCGGACGGCTACACGCTGATCATGGGCTCGCCCAACGAAGCGATCTTTGCGCCCCTGGCCAACCCTACGGCCCGCTACAAGGCGGAGGACTTGGCGCTCATCGCGCCAGTCTCGTCGCACCCGCTCGTAGTCATGGCGCGTCCAGGCTTGCCGGCCACGTCGCTGGCGCAGCTGGTGGCCGCGAGCAAGCAGCCCGGCAGCCGGCCGCTGACCTTCGGCAGCCCGGGCCACGGCTCCATGTACCACGTCGTCTCCGAGTACATGGCGCAGGCGACCGGTGCGCGCCTGATGCACGTGCCTTACAAAGGGGCGACGCCGATGCTTCAGGACCTGGCCGGGCAGCAGATCGACATCACCATCCTGCCCAACCTCGGCGGGTCCATCGGCCTGCTGGCCACCGGCCGCATCAAGGCGCTCAACGTGCTCTCCGACAGCCGCATGTCGACGCTGCCGGAGGTGGCGGCCATCTCGGAATCGGACCTGCCACACAAGCTGGAGCTGGTGCACTCCGTCTGGGTGGGCGTGATGACCAAGGCCGGCCTGCCCGCCGAGCGCGCCGGCGTGCTGCTGGAAGCATCGCACCGCGCCCTGCAATCCCCGGAGGTGGCCCGGGCGCTGGCGCTGTCGGGCGCGCAGCCCATGAAGCCGCAGCCGCTGGCCGTCTCCACCAGGTTCTATGCCGACGAGATCGCCAAGCTCAACGCGATGGCGCGCTCCGTCAAGCTGTCGCCGCAGTGACGCGCCCGCTCTGCCTGCCCATCTTCCCGAGAGGCCAGCCCATGAACATCCTCGTCGCCGGTTTCCAGCACGAAACCAACACCTTCGCCCCCACCGTTGCCGCCTACGAGAACTTCGTGCGCGGGGAGGACTTTCCCGGCCTGGCGCGCGGTGCGCAGGTGCTGGACCTGCTGGAGGTCAACATCCCCGTGGCCGGCTTCGTGCGCGCCGTGCAGGCGCACGGCCACACGGTGACGCCCGTGATCTGGGCCGGGGCCGGCGCCTCGGCGCACGTGACGCGTGACGCCTACGAGCGCATCGCCGGCGAGATCCTCGACGCTGTCGGCCGCGGCGGCTTCGAAGCCATCTACCTCGACCTGCACGGCGCCATGGTGGCGCAGCACGTGGACGACGGCGAGGGCGAGCTGCTGGCGCGCATCCGTGCGGCCGCAGCGCCCGGCATGAAGATCGTCGCCTCGCTGGACCTGCACGCCAACGTCACCGAGCGGATGCTGTCGCTGGCTGATGGCCTGGTGGCCTACCGCACCTACCCGCATGTGGACATGGCCGACACCGGACGCCGCGCGGCAGAGCTGCTGCTGCAGCTGCTTGACGGCCGGCAGGCACACCGCGTGGCCCGGCGCGTGCCGTTCCTGATCCCGGTCAACAGCATGTCGACGATGATGCAGCCGGCGCAGGCGGTGTACGAGCTGCTCGAAGGGCTGGAGTCGCAAGGGCCGCTGTCCTTGTCATTCGCGCCGGGATTTCCTGCCTCGGACTTCGACGGCTGCGGGCCGGTGGTGTGGGGGTACGGAGAGGACAAGCGACGTATCGAGCAGGCGGTGGATGCCCTGTTCGAGCGCATCTGCCGGCCTGAGGCGCAATGGGCCGTGCACTTCGAGGAACCGGAGGCCGCGGTGCAGCGTGCACTGCACATTGCCGCTGCGGCACGGCGCCCGGTGATCCTGGCCGACACGCAGGACAACCCGGGCGTCGGTGGCGATGCCAACACCACGGGCCTGCTGCGCGCGCTGCTGCAGGCCGACGCGCAGGAGGCGGCCCTCGGCCTCATCTGCGACCCCGCGGCCGCTGCGGCGGCGCACCGCGCCGGCGTGGGCGCCCTCGTCGACCTGGCGCTCGGAGGCTGCCCGCAGGTGCCCGGCGACGTGCCGCTGCGGGCGCGCTTCCGCGTGGAGGCGCTGTCGAACGGCCGGTTCGTCTTCGGCGGGCCGATGATGCACGGCAAGCAGGCCGACCTCGGCCCGATGTCGTGCCTGCGCGTGCAAGGGGTGCGCATCGTGGTGAGCTCGGCCAAGGCGCAGCTGCTGGACCGCAACATGTACCGCGCGGTGGGTATCGAGCCCGAGGCGATGAAGATCCTGGTGAACAAGAGCTCGGTGCACTTCCGCGCCGACTTCGCCGCCATCGCCGAGGAGATCCTGGTGGTGCGGGCGCCGGGCCCCTTCATCGCCGATCCGTCGCAGCTGCCCTGGCGACATCTTCGCGACGGCCTGCGCACGCGGCCCGGTGGGCCTGCCTTTGCCCGCGAGCGCGTGGCCGAGGCGGGCTGACATCCCACACCGAAAGGATGTTCCGGTTCGGGCTGCCCCGTCTGCGTGCTGCGTCAGTCCGTCGGGCGGCCCGCCTCAGGCAAGCCATGACCGCCTGTACGCGGCCTGGCTTGGGGAACACCGCCATGTACGGCCCATCCGTTGGCCGCCAACACGCCAGCGTCAACCCTCAGGTTCGCTCCCGTAATGGCTGACGCCTGGTCGGACAGCAGGAAAGCGATGGCCTGCGCGACCTCCAGCGGCTCCACGAGACGCCCAAGGGCACTGACTTCGGCAGGCGATACGGCATAGCGCCGGCCTTCCCGGATGTTGGCCACCATGCGCGGCACGGCGACGAAACCGGGGCTCACCGCGTTGACACGGACCCCGCTGCGCCCCCACTCGCCCGCCATGCCTTCGGTGAGCATGTTCACGGCCGCCTTGGCCGAGTAGTAGGCGTGGCCGTGGTTGGGCCGCTGCCCGACCATCGACGAGACGTTGACGATGGAACCTTCGCCATGCGCCGCCATGCGACGCGCAAACTCCACATTGCCGACATAGGTGCCGCGGTAGGCCAGGTCGACGATGCGGTCCCAGGTTTGCAGCGGCAGGGTTTCCGGCGGCTGCTGCGGCTGGAAGACCGCAGCGGAGTTCACCATCGCGTAAAGAGCGCCGTGGCGCTCCTCGATCGCGGTAGCGGCCTGGCCGACGGCCGCAGCATCGCACAGGTCAAGCTGCAGCGCGGCTGCACCGATGTCCCGGGCCAGCGCCTGGGCCGCCGAGACATCGATGTCTGCGACCACGACACGCCAACCGCGCTCGCGCAGCAGGGTGCAGGTGGCGGCCCCGATGCCGTTGGCACCGCCCAGCACCACGGCCAGCCGGTCACGGCCCTCGTCACAGGGCGTGTGTTGTGGCGATCCCATGGCTCAGCGCGGCCCGCTGGCAAGGTTCTGGATGCTGTACTCCAGCTGGTACAGGCCACCGCTCATCCCTGGCCGAGCTCCCAGGGGCCGCAGGGCCTCGGGCGCCAGGAACCGGGCCGCCGCCGTGCGCACGCCATCGGCCGTCGAGCCTTCAATCAGCACCACCAGGTGCGGCAGCTCGATCATCCGGCCGCGCTGGTTGCCGGCATTTCCCCCGGTCAACGACACGTCGTTCTCGACGAAGTGCGCGGCGGTGATGCGCGGCTGGTCGCACAGGCGCGGCATCACCTGGCGCTGAAGGGCGTCAACCAGTGCCTCCTCCCGGCCCTCCTCGGCCTCCAGGCGCAACGTGTACACGAAGCCGCCCATGGCTGCGCCAGCGGTGAAGTGGATGCGGCAGGCGCCCCGCACGTTGTTGCGAAACCCCGGCAGCGTCCTGCTGGACCAGGGCGTGGGGTTGTTCAGCCGCTGGCGGTAGAGGTCGCTGACCAGCACTTGCGGGCCCGCCACCTCGTAGAGGGTGAGGAACTCCACGTCGGCCTGCACCGCCGCATAGCGGCGCCCACGCAGGAAGCCCGGTATGCCCAGGCGCTCCACCATGTGCTCGCGCGGATGCCACTCGAAGAAGTCTTCGCGCATCTCGGGGGCGATGTCGTTCCAGATCGCCACCAGGGCGTTGCCGGCCAGGGCCATGCTCGTTCTCCTCTCGTTGATCGTTCAGGACAGGTGACCCGTGATGCGCGGCGGCGCCACGGGCGGAAGGTCTTGCGGGGCCAGCGGCGCGGGACGGCCCGCGGCCTGGTAGGCCTGCTCCATCAGCTGCAGGCTGGCCAGCTGGTCGGTCGCGGAAGTCCAGAAGTGCCCCCCCGCCCTCACCTGGTCCACGAAGTGCTGGATCGACGCGTCGAAGCAGCCTTGCCGCACCTGCGCCTCATCGAAGACATGGGTCTCTTCTTCGGCGCCCATGAGTTGCAGCACCGCGCCCTCGAGCAGCACGCTGCAGCGCGTCCCGGCGATCTCCATGCGGTCGGGCGCGCGGGTCTCGTGCCCGGCAGCCGTCATCACGCCGTCGATCGTCACGGTCAGTCCATGCCGAGCGCGCAGCAGCAGCGTGGCGCTGTCCTCGCCCACGATTTCCCGGCATGCATGGCCGGTGCTGCAGGCGACGAGCTCCATCTCGCCGAAGAGCGCGCGCGCCACGTCGATCTCGTGGATCAGCGACTCGGCGATCAGCACGCGCTCCTCGCGGGCGAGGAAGGCTTGGCGCGTCAGGGCGTGGATGCGGCCGTCCTCCCGGCGCGGCAGCATGCTCGAACGCCACAGCGCGATGCGTGCCTGCGTGACCGTGCCGAGCCGCCCTGCCTTGAGCCATTGCGCGACCTTCAGGAAGTAGGCCCGGTAGCGCCAGTTCTCGTTGACCATCACGTGGATGGTGTCGCCCACCTCGCGCACCAGCTCGACGGCCTCCCCATAGGTCGGACACAGCGGCTTCTCGCACAGCGCGTGCAGCCCGTGCCGGGCTGCCAGCCGCACCATGCCGGCATGCGTTTCGCGCGGCGTGATGATGTCCACGGCATCGAGCGGGCCCGAAGCCATCATGGCCTGCGCATCGTCGTAGACCTGCGCGATGCCGAACTGGTCTGCCCGGGCCTGCGCGCGGTCGCGCACCGGATCGCAGACCGCCACCACCTGCGCACCCTGGGCACGCTGCCAGGCGGTGAAATGGTCCGCGCTGATCATGCCGCAGCCCAGCACCCCGACGCGCAGGGGCTTGGTGGTCGTGGCGCTCATGCGTTGGTTCCTTCCGTGACGGCGGCATGGTGTCGCCGTGAATACCTCTCCATGAAACGGCTGGCGTCCGCCGCCGCCGCCAGGGCTTTTTCCAGCGGCGAGCGTTGGGCCATGTCGGCGCGTGCCACCTCGTACTCGATCTCGCATCCAGGCGGCAGCGCGTCGAGGAAATCGAACAGCGGCAGCGCTCCCGTGCCAGCCGGCAGCCGCGCGGTGCGGGCCTCCGCGAGCAGCTCGGCATCGGTCATGGGACCATCCGGCCGGCGGGCATCGCACAGCTGAGCGAACACCACACGCTCTGCCGGGAGCCCGCGCAGGTCCTGCGGGCCACCGCCGCAGCGGTCCAGATGCAGCGCATCGATCAGCAGGCCCGCGCTGGCCGTACCGACCGACGCCACGATGCGGCAGGCCGTGGCGAGGTCCCGCACGCCGCTGTAGGGCAGGAACTCCAGCGCCATGCGGATGCCGGCCTGTGCTGCACGCTCGCAGTAGCGGCCGAACACATCGGTGAACCGGGCCGTGTCGGGGTCGAAGCAGTTGGCAACGATGATCGGTACCTGCAGCTCGGCCACCGTGTCGATGACCGGTGCCACGTCATCCCAGCCGACTTCGGGGTAGAACTGGTAGGCCGAGACGTTGGACAGCCGCACGCCCAGGTCGCTGGCGCGCTGGCGCAGCTGCCGCACCATGGTGGGCACACCCAGCACGGGTGTGTCGAACGGCTCGCCGGGCCGGCGTGCGCAGATGCGCAGGCCCACCGCGCCGAAACCGGCGGCAGCCGCGGCCTCGATGGTCTGCAGTGGCGTGGTGCCCAGCGTCAGGTGGGCCAGGGTCAGGTGCTTGAGCATGGTGTTGGCAACGAAGGTGCAGGTGTCAGGACAGCGCCATGGGGGCGGGCACGCCAAGGCGGTCGGCCAGCGTCAGCAGGTCGTCGGCAACCGCGCGGGGCACCGGGATGCCCTCCACGAGCTGCGCCTGGTGCGTGCGCCAGGCGCGTTCCCCGGGCAGCAGGATGTCCTCCACGCCCGGCACGCGCGGCGTGGCCTTGAGCATCTCGAACAGCAGGTCCACGCGGCGCTTGAACTGCGCGACCTCGATGAAGCGGGCGATGTCGATGGCCATGTGCATGTGGCCATTGCCGATGGCGCGGTCCGTGTCGGTGAACCAGGCCGGCACCTCGCCCAGGATGTTCGAGCCCGTGAGCACGCCGCACAGGATCTCGCCGAAGACGGCCAGGCCGTAGCCCTTGTAGCCCAGCGGCAGCAGCGCGCCACCGGCGGCCAGGTCGGCCGGGTCGTCGGTGGGCTCGCCGTCAGGGCCGAGCACCCACCCTTTCGGGATGTGCTCCTTGCGCTTGGCGGCCAGCCGGATGCGCCCGCCCGCAGCCACGCTCAGCGCCATGTCCAGCACCACCGGGCCATGCGAGCCGCTGGGTGCGGCAAACGCGATCGGGTTGTTGCCGATGGTGTTGCGCCGGCCGCCCCAGGGCGCCATGCCGGGAAAGCCGTTGGTCCAGGCCACGCCGATCATGTCGTGCGGCAGGGCCTGCATCGCGTAGTGGGCGCAGGCGCCGATGAAGTCGCTGTTGGTCGCGGCCACGAAGCCGATGCCCTGCGTCCTGGCCTTGGCCACTGCCATTTCCATGGCACGCGTGGCCGTGATGGCGCCCAGCGCGCGATCGCCATCGAGCAGCGCCGTGCCGGGCGCCTCCCTGACCACCTTGATCCGCGCCTGGCGATTCGCTCCGCCGTCGCGAAGCCGGGCTACCAGGAAAGGCAGCCGGATGAGGCCATGCGAGTGCGTGCCGCGCAAGTCCGCACCGACCAGGCTGTCGGCCATCACGCCCGCGTCCGCGTCGCCAAGGCCGGCGGCCTTGAACATCGCGGCGGCGAAGGCCAGCAACTCGCCGGCGTCCATGCGCACGTCCCTATGGCTGTCCATGGCTCAGGACACCTGGATCTTGGCCGTGCGCGCGACCTTCTCGAACGCGGCCGAGTCGGCCGCGATACGCGCCATGAACTCCGCAGGACTGCTGCCCACAGGGCGGATCGACTGCGCCGCCAGCGCCGTCTTCATGGCATCGAGCTTGACCGCCTCGGACAATGCCAGCTGAACCTTCTGGCGGATTGACTCCGGCAGATTGCGGGGCGCATGCACGCCGAACCAGTTGGTGCAGACCTCGAGCTGTGGCATCCCGGCTTCGGCAGCCGTGGGAACCTGCGGCAGCTTGGGCTCACGCTGCCTGCCCACGATCATCAGCGGGCGCAGCAGTCCTTTCTGGAGATATGCCTCGATCGCCGGATAGGCGTTGAGGCTCATCTGCACCTGATTGCTGACCAGATCAGGCATCAGCTGCGCCGTGCCCCGGTAGTGCACGCCGGTCATCTGCAGGCCGGCCAGGAGGTTGAAATACTCCATGTACAGGTGCAGGTTTCCACCGGCACCCGAGTCCGCGTAGAACACCTTGCCGGGGTTCTTCCTCACGTACTCGATGAACTGCTGAACGTCCTGGGCCGGGACCTGGGCGCTGACGGTCAGGATCAAGTCACCCTCCCCCACCATGGAGATATGGCTCAGGTCGTTTTGCGGGCTGACCCGCATGTTGCCGACGGTGTGTGGCGACACCACGATCTGGCCGACCGAGGAGAACAGCAGGTTGTAGCCGTCTGGTGCTGCCGTGCTGATGTATTCGGTGGCGATGTTGCCCGCGGCGCCCGTCTTGTTCTCGACCACCACCGTCTGGCCCAGCTTGGGGCCCAGGTAGGTCGCCGTCAGCCGGGCCAGCACATCCGTGAGCCCGCCGGCCGAAAAGCCGACATGGAGCTTGACGGGGCGGCTGGGGTAGTCCTGCGCCAGTGCCCGTCCGGGCAGCACCGAGGCGGCCAGGGCCGCCGCCGATGCGTGCAGGAACTGTCGCCGAGCGTTGCTGGTCGTGTTCATCGCCTTGTCTCCTGAGGCCTGCCCGCGACGTGACAACGCGGGTCTGGCCTGGATTACAGCCACTTCACTGCCAGGCGTCCAAGACGATCGGTGTCTCCCTGCTCAAACTTTTTCTTTGGGCTCGCTGGCTTATCCCAGGGAGTGGCCCCTGCTCCGCAGTTCGGCCAGCGTCTGGCCCAGCGGCCGATCCAGCGGATCCAGCCGTGTTGCCAGCGGGCCCATGCGTTGAGCCACTTGGCTCACCGATTGCGACAACAGCGTGAGAAACGCTTCCTCGTGCTCGAAGGCGGCACGGGTCAGCGAGCGCACGAGGTAGAGCGTGCGCTTGACGGTCGGATTGACGATCCTGCGGCCGCGCAGGCGCCCGTTCTCGATGTCGTCGACGGCGTTGCCATAGGGCATCACGGACGCCGCGTCGCCCCGGGCCACCATCTCCTTCATCAGCGAGATCGAGGACACGTCCTCGACGATGCGCAACTCCAGCGCCATGCGCTTGGCTGTGGCCAGCACTTGCTGGCGCACGCCGTCGCGCTGACGGGGCAGCACGAGTTCCCGCCGGACCAGTTCGGCAAACTCGATCGGCGGTTCGGCACAGGCCTGGCTGCCGCCGGGGCCCTGGCTGACGAAGAACAGCTCTTCCTCGATGAGCGGCACACGCATCAGGCTGGGACGCTCGCGCACTTCGTAGGCCAGTGCAACGTCGATCTCATGCCGCTCCAGCGCGTCCAGCAGCACGAGGCTGCGCTCCTCGACGATCTCGAGCTTGACGCCTGGCAGACGCTCACGGGCCCGCAGCACCAAGTCCCGCCCCGCCAGGTTGACGAACCCGTTGGTCAGACCCAGCACGATGCTCTGGGTAGCGAAACGGCCCGCCGCGACCACTTGGCGCTCCGCCTCCTCCACCAGTCGCAGGATCTCGCAGGCGCGCTCGTAGAGCACCTGGCCAGCACGGGTCGCGGACGCGCCCCGCGAATGTCGTTGCAGCAGCTCGACCCCCAGGTCCTCCTCGAGCTGCTTGATCTGCATGCCGAGCGCGGGTTGCGCCACGAAGAGCTGCTCGGCCGCGCGGGTGATGCTTCCTGCCTCGACGATGCGGGTGAAGTAGCGCAGTTGCCTCAGGTTGATGGCTGACTCCTTGATGCCGGATTCCAACGCCGCTCACCCGATACCTGGGCAGACAGGCAAACGCCGGGAAATGGCTGGATGGGTACGTCGGCGTGATCAACGCATTGGTGAGTCAAGCCGGCGAATTCAAAAGGTACACCACCGGCGGCTGCAAGGACGGGAAGCAGCGGCATCGCGCCGTCCACCGATGCTGCCAAGCTGCAGCCGCCTCTCCTGGCGCCAGAGCACGTTCACGTTCCAGTGCACCGCCCGGGGTCAGCCCATAACGGCGCCACGCTGATTCGCTTCGGTCAGGTTGGGTTGCCGTGGCCGGCGAAGCGGTTCAGGAGTCGACTGCTGGAGGTTGATTTCGCAGCAGCGGGCCTGGGCTCGGCGTCGAGTCGCTTGCCGCCCTTCGGGCCTGGAATCCTCAATGGGCCAGCATGGCCCCGACATCCAACTCGCGCCGCTCCTGCTCGGTCGCGGCAAACAGATCCCGACGCACCAGCCCTGCGATGCCGGTGAGGAACATGTTGGGGAACTGCTCCATGCGCACGTTGTTGAGGTTCACCGCATCGTTGTAGTACTCGCGCCGGTGTGCGATCTGGTCCTCCAGCGCGCTGATGCGCTGCTGGAGTTCGAGGTAGGCGGCGCTGGCCTTGAGCTCGGGATAGGCCTCGGCTGCGGCGAGCAGCCGCGCCACGTCTCGCGACAGCGCTCCCTCGGCAGCCAGCCGCGTGCCGTCGGGTTCTCCCTGGCCGGTACGCGCACGCAGCTCGGTGATGCGCTGCAGCAGTTCGCGCTCGTAGCCGGCGTGGCTCCTGACCACCTCGATGAGCCGTGGCAGCTCCGTGTGGCGCTGCTTGAGCAGCACGTCGATGTTGGCCCAGGCCTGGTCCACCTGGTGCTTGACGCCCACGAGGGCGTTGAACAGCGCCACGCCATAGGCGGCGACGGCCAGGGCGAGCAGCAACAGCGCAAACATGAGGACGGCAACTGCGATCATGGATCTTCTCCTGGAGTTCAGAACAGCTGGATGAGCTCGTGCAGGCACCAGCACATGACGCCGGCACCGACGGCAAGCAACAGCAGCGAGCGCTTGCGCAACTGCGCCAGGGCACCGGTTTCTCGCTGGTCGGAGACGATGAACGGGCGGCCGGCGCGCCCTTTCCACACCAGCACCGCGGCGGGATCGAGACCCAAGGGCGGCGCCGCGTCCCGAGGCGCGCTGGCGCGTTCGCCGCCACGGCCGAGGCTGAAAAGCATGTCGAGGTAGGCCAGCGTGACCATGACGGGGGGCCGCAGGACCCCGGGCAGCCTCTGGACCAGCGCGCTGCGCCACGCACCCGTGCGCAGCGCGCGCGCCAGTCCTGCGAAGCCGCGCACGTCAAGGCTGGCAAGGTCCAGGTGGCGAGCCTCGTCCAGCGTGCCCAGCACGTACAGCGGCCCGCCGGCTTCCATGCGCCGCTCGCGCACGCGCAGCCGCCTGGCGCCGTCCCAGGCCAGGCCGGCAGCCCGCAGCAGCTCGCGCCCGGCCGCCGGCAGCTCGTCCTTGCCGCTCTCCCAGGCGTGCTCCTGCAGCAGCAAGTCGGCATCGCGCAGCCAGATCGGGAGCCGGCCCGTGGCGTCCTGCAACACCAGCGCATCCGTGCGACCGCCATGCCGGGCCACGAGCTGGCGCCAACCGCCGTCGCTGCCCTTGGCGTCCGACTCCCAGGCGTCCACGGCCACATCCCACCAGACGCTCGCCCGGCCACTGGCGCCGGCGGCGCAGGGCGCATCGGTGACGGCCCGGCCCTGCAGTTCGACCAGCCCCATTGCGGCGCTCGTGACCCTGGCGGTGGGCATGTTGGTGATCTGCAGCGCATCGCGCAGCCCGGCCAGGCCGCGCTGGAAACAACAGCCGCCCACGACGCTGGCGGCGGGCAGCATGAACACCGGCGAGGCCAGCAACGCCAGGAGCACCAGCAGCCCGAACAGGATCGCGAGCACCGCCAGCACCAGCAATGCGACCTTGAGCGTCTGGCCCCGCGAGGACAGCCCCAGGCGCCGGCGCGCCGCGTGCAGCGGCAGGCCCTCGCCGACCCAGCGTGGGCCCAACCGCCGGCGCAGTTCGGCAACGAGGCGATCGCGCGCGTCGCCGTCGGGCAGCGGCCGCATGAGGGCAGCGCCATCGGTGCGCGCGATCAACAGCCACTCCAGGCGGCTGGGCATCCAGCGCGGCATGTCAGGCCCGTTCTTGCCGCCGGGCATGTCGGCCACCGCCGTGGCCGCCTGCGTGATGGCATCCCAGCGCACGGTGTGCGAACCGGTATCGAGCGCAGCGTCGGAGTGAAAGGTCAGGCCCTGGGAAGTCAGCTCGACGCTGGAGCTGATGTCGCCCAGGGGCGAAGGCTGGCTGAAGGTCCAACGCTGGGTGAAGGCTTCGGGCATGGCGGGGGTTCAGGGTGTTTCGGATAAACAGGCGTGGCACGCCGGCTTATGGGGCGGCATCTGCCGCTTGCAGGGACTGGCTGCACTGCTCAAGTCCGGCCCATGAGTGCGCCCACGGCGGCTCGCGGTTCAAGGCATTTCGGCGCCGGCGGCCACGCGCGCACGCGCCGCACGAGGTCGAACCGCTCCAGGTGCGCGCCGGGCACGGGCCGGTGCGCACCGCAACCCCAGGCGCTTGTGCGTGACAGCACCAGCCGGGGGCTGCACAAGACGCTGGGGCAGGGCCTCGCCATCGCGCGCCGTACGAGCGGCGCGGTCGTTGCCGGTGCGGCCGCCTTGGCAGCCAAGGAAGCCATCAAGACCGAATCCGCCTGGCCGTCCCTGTCGTGTGATTCAGGCCTGGCGCCCGTTGCGACTTCAGCCCGCGAACGCTGTTGACGGGCTCTGCGCCCGAAGCGCCCATCGCGCGGGTCTGCTCGTCGGCGTATGTGCCGCTGTCGTCGCGGGATCACGGCACGGCGCCCCAGGACAAGCCTTGCGGCCACACGAACCCAAGATGGCAGGCCATCGCATCAACCTCGCCATCAGCCATGCCCCGCAGCGCCAGCACGTTCGTTCCAGCCTTTCGCACCGCCGCCGCGGGCTTGTGCGCCGTGGTCGCGCTCCTGGGTGCCACGCCCGCCGTCCAGGCCGAGGACTACCCCAGCAAGCCCGTCAGGGTGGTGGTTCCGTGGCCCGCGGGCGCCATCACCGACGCACTAGCCCGGCGGCTGAGCGACCAGGTGAGCGTGCAACTCGGACAGCCGTTCATCGTCGACAACCGCCCTGGAGCCAGCGGCTCCATCGGCACGAGCTTCGCGGCCAAATCCGCGGCCGACGGCTACACGCTGATGGTGGCTTCCTCCGATACCCATGCCATCAACCCGATCTACTACGCGAAGCTGCCCTACGCCACGGGCGACTTCGCCGACGTGATGGGCCTGGCCAAGTTCTCGTACACGATTGCCGTGGGCAACCATGTCCCGGCCAACAGCCTGCGCGAGTTCATTGCCCTGGCGAAGGCGCAGCCCGGCAAGTATTCCTATGCCTCGTGGGGCAACGGCAGCCTGGCCCACCTGGGCACGGAACTGTTCAAGTCGGCAGCAGGCGTCGACCTGCTGCACGTCCCGTTCCAGGGCCTGGCCCCGGGCGTGACGGCGCTCATCAGCGCCAACGTGGACCTGATGATCGTCCCCGCCGGCACGGCCGAGCAGCAGCGGCAGGCCGGCAAGTTGAAGATCCTGGCCGTCGCGGGCCCCGCGCGCCACCCGTTCATCGCGAACGTGCCCACGACGGCCGAGGCGGGCTATCCGTCCGTCGTCGTGCAGCAGTGGTTCGGCCTCGTGGTGCCCAAGGGCAGCCGCAACGAGGTCACGCAGCGGCTGGGCACGGCGTTCTCACGTGCCCTGGCCCAGAAGGAGACGACCGACTGGATCGCGTCCCAGGGCGGCGAGCCGATGCCCATCGACGGCGCGCAGTTCAAGGCCTTCTCGCAGAGCGAGTCGGCCCGCTGGCGCAAGGTCATCGCCGACGCCCACATCCAGCTCCAGTGATCCGGGCCGCCAGCCGGCGCCGACCTGAAGCCTGGGAGGCCCCTGGCCCGCGGGTACCGCGGTTGCCCCGCCCGAAGGAAGCGTCCTTCGGCAGGCAGCCTGGGGCCCACGGGAGTAGCGATGCAGTTCCACCTGAATGGCTTCAAGCCAGGCGATCCGCACGTGTCCGAAGCGTCTGCCTCGGCGGCCCGGCACACGGATGCGGCGCCGGCACAAGCGGACGTGCTGATCGTGGGCTGCGGCCCTGCCGGCCTGACCCTGGCAGCGCAGCTGGCCGCGTTTCCCGACATCCGGACCTGCATCGTCGAGCAGAAGGACGGCCCCCTGCAGCTGGGACAGGCCGACGGCATCGCCTGCCGGACCATGGAGATGTTCGAGGCCTTCGGCTTCAGCGAGCGGGTGCTCAAGGAGGCCTGCTGGATCAATGAGGTGACCTTCTGGAAGCCCGACGAGTCGGACCCGGGCGCCGTCGTGCGCCACGGCCGCGTGCAGGACACGGAGGACGGCCTGTCGGAGTTCCCGCACGTGGTGCTGAACCAGGCGCGGGTGCACGACTTCTACCTGGACCTCATGCGCAACTCGCCGAGCCGGCTGGAGCCGCACTACGCGCGCCGCCTGCTCGATGTCGTGGTGGACCACGAGGCTGCGGATTACCCCGTCACCGTGCGTCTGGAGCGGACCGACGCGGCCCACGCGGGCCAGGTGGAAACGGTGCAGGCGCGCTTCGTCATCGGCTGTGACGGTGCGCGCAGCGCGGTGCGCAAGTCCATCGGCCGGCAGCTGGTCGGCGACTCCGCCAACCAAGCCTGGGGCGTGATGGACCTGCTGGCCGTGACCGACTTCCCCGACATCCGCTACAAGGCCGCCGTGCAGTCCTCCCACGGCAACCTGCTGGTGATTCCGCGCGAGGGCGGCTACCTGGTGCGGCTGTACGTGGAGATGGACAAGCTGGGCGAAGAGGAGCGGGTGGCCCACCGCGGGATCACGCTCGACCAGCTCATCGCCACGGCGCAGCGCATCCTGCACCCCTACAGTCTGGACGTGAAGGAGGTGCCGTGGTGGTCGGTCTACGAGATCGGCCAGCGCATCTGCGACCAGTACGACGACGTGCCGACGCAGGCGCCTGGCGCGCGCCTGCCACGCGTGTTCATCGCCGGCGACGCCTGCCACACCCACAGCCCCAAGGCCGGCCAGGGCATGAACTTCTCCATGCAGGACAGCTTCAACCTGGGATGGAAGCTGGCCGCGGTACTGCGCCGGCAATGCACGCCGGCGCTGCTGCACACCTACTCGGCCGAGCGCCAGGTCGTGGCGCAGGAGCTGATCGACTTCGATCGCGAGTGGGCCAAGATGTTCAGCGATCGCGCCCGGCAAGTGGCCGGCGGCGAAGCCGAAGGCGTGGACCCGAAGGAGTTCCAGACCTACTTCGAGCGGCATGGCCGCTTCACGGCCGGCATGGGCACGCACTACCGCCCGTCCGCCATCTGCGGCGAAGCCACGCACCAGCACCTAGCCGCCGGGTTCGTGATCGGCACGCGCTTCCACTCGGCGCCGGTGCTGCGCCTCGCGGATGCCAGGCCGGTGCAGCTGGGCCATGCCGGCAAGGCCGACGGCCGCTGGCGCCTCTACGCCTTTGCCGGCGCCGACGACCCGCTGGACGACCAGGCGGGCATCCGGGCCCTGTGCGGTTTCCTGGAGGCGTCGCCGGACTCACCGGTGCGCCGGTACACCCGCCCGGGCCAGGACGTCGACGCGGTGTTCGACCTGCGGGCCGTCTTCCAGCAGGGACACCGCGAGCTGGCGCTCGAATCGCTGCCCGCCCTGCTGCTGCCGCACAAGGGACGCTACGGCCTGCGCGACTGCGAGAAGGTGTTCTGCCCGGATGTGAGGAACGGCCCGGACATCTTCGACCTGCGGGGCATCGACCGCGCACACGGTGCCCTGGTCGTGGTGCGCCCCGACCAGTACGTCGCCCACGTGCTGCCGCTGCAGGCGCACCAGGCGCTCACGGACTTCTTCGCAGGCTTCATGCTGCCGAGCTGAACCCGGTCTTGGCGCAGGCGGCGCCGGTGCGCGTCTACCGCGCAGCCAGCAGCGCCCCGGCGCCGGGCACGACCGCTTCGAGGCCCAGGTGGTCGAGCATGCTGCGCGCCGTGCACACCGCGGTGGACACGGTCGGGATGCCCAGCATGTCCTCGATGCGCTGCACCGCCGGCAGCGAGGGCATCTGCACGCAGGCCGAGGCCACCACCACGTCGGCACCGTCGGTGTCGAGCCGCCTGACGTCCTCGACCAGCTGCATCGGGTCGCGCCGGCCGACTTCCAGGTTGTCCGGGATCTCGAAGCTCAGCGAATCGATCACCTTGATGCCCTCGTGCTCGATGTACCGCACCACCAGCTCGGTGAGCGGCCGCATGTAGGGCGCCATCAGCGACACCCGCCGGGCACCCAGCGCCTTGAGCCCGTCGACCAGCGCGCCGGCGGAGGTCATCACCGGCGCCAGCGAGTGGTTCATGCGCGCGATCTCGGTGAGCTCGTGCTCCACCTGCCGGTGGTACCCCAGTCCCATGGCCATGATGGCCACCAGGCAGGCCGTGCTCATCACGTCCACGCGGGCGTCGGCCAGCTCCGCCGCGCAGCGCACCGCCTCGCGGTTCATGGCTTCGAGCTCTTCCCTCGTCACCTTGTGCATGCGCATGCGGCTGGAATGGAAGGTGAAGCGCACCTCGGGCCGCAGCGCCTCGCGGGCGCGCAGCATCGCGGGGATCTCGGTCTCCATCGTGGTGTTGGAGCTCGGCACGATCTGGCCGATGCGGTAGGTCCGTGCATTCATGTCGTTTCCTACGGGTGCTGGGTCAGTCGAGCTGGATGCGGGCCTGCTTGACGATGTCGGCAAAGCGGCGGGTGTCGGCATCGATGGCGGCGGCAACGTCCGAAGGCGCCCCGCCCCACGGCTCGAAACCGAAGACGGCCAGGCGCTCGCGGACCTCGGGGGTCATCAGCGCACTGCCGACGCCGGCGTTGATCTTCTCGACTACGGCCCTGGGCGTGCTCCTGGGTGCGAACAGCGCCACCCAGGTCTTGAGCTCGAAGCCGGCCGGTCCGGCGGCCTCGGCCACCGTGGGCACCTCGGCGTAGCCGGGCAGGCGCTTGGGCGCTGCCACAGCCAGCAGCCGGACCTTCCCGGCCTTGTGGAGCGGCCCCACGGTGGCGGCGGTGCCGAAGGCCCACGCCACCTCGCCGGTGGCCACGGCCGAGTAGAGCTGGGGCAGTTCCTTGAACGGCACGTGCGTCATGCGGGTGCCGGTGGCGGACTCCAGCATCGAGGTGCCCACATGGGCGACGCTGCCCATGCCCCAGGTGCCGTAGGTGAGCCTGCCGTCTTCGGCCTTGGCTGCCGCCACCAGGTCGGCCACCGTCTTCCAGGGCGAGTTGCCCGGCACGACGATGAAGAAGTACGTCGAGTACAGCGGCGCCACCGGCTCGAAGTCCTTCGTGGGCGAGAACGGCAGCTGCTTGTACAGGTGCGGCTGCAGCGTCACGTGGGTGTTGTCCACGGCCAGCAGGGTGTAGCCGTCCGCTGGCGCGCGCTTGACGTCGCCCACCGCCAGCCAGCCGTTGGCACCGGGCTTGTTGTCCACGATGACCTGACGGCCCCAGTCCTTGCCCAGCTTCTCGCCCACCTGGCGCACCACGGCGTCGGGACCGCTGCCCGCGGAGTACGGCAGCACCGCCCGCACCGCCTTGGCGGGAAAGGTCTGCGCCGCGGCCTGGGCCGCCAGGCCCAGGGCCAGGACGGCGCCGGCGTACAGCCGGCGATGTTTCAGCGATGTCGTCACGGTCTTGTCTCCGGTTGGGTGGGTCATGTCGTCAGGCAGCCGCGGCTTGCGGGTGCAGCTGCTCATAGGCCGCCGTGAAGTGCGGATCGCGCCGGCGCAGGTCCTCGTGCGTGACCTGGCCCGTGCGGCGCATGTAGTCGTAGGCGAAGCTCACCGGGTCCAGGTGCAGGCGGCCTGCGACGTTCTCGTACCAGTCGAGGCTGCGGGCCGCGGCGGCCTGGAACGTGGACGACGCGGGGCGCCGGGTGCCCTCGAAGGCCGCGAAGGCCGCCTCCAGGTCCGAGGGCTGCTCGGCGATGGCGTGGTGCAACGCGATCGCGTCCTGCATCGCCATGCGCGTGCCCGACCCGAGCGAAAAGTGCACGGTGCGCAGGGCGTCGCCGAGCAGCACGATGTTGCGGTGCGTCCAGCGCTCGTTCTTGACGATGTTGGCCTCGAACCAGAGCGAGCGGTTGGTCAGCAGCTCGTTGCTGCCCAGGTCGGCGGTGAACACCTGCGCGCAGTAGCGCCGGCTCTCGTCCTCGCTCATGCGGTCCAGGCCGGCGCGCTGCCACGTGTGCGGATCGACCTCGACCAGGAAGGTGCTGAGCTCCGGGCTGTACTGGTAGCTGTGCGCGATGAAGACGCCGTGCTCGGTCTCGCGGAAGATGAGCGACACCGGGTGGAAGCGCTGGCGCGTGCCGTACCAGGCAAACTTGTTGCGCCGCTTCTCGAAGCTGGGCCTGAAGTGCTGCGCATACTGCCGGCGCACGGCGCTGTTGCCGCCGTCGGCCGCGATCACGAGGTCCACCTCGCGCGAGAGCGCCTCCACGTCCTCGATGCGGCGCCCGTACTCCACGTGGATGCCCTGGCGCTCGCAGGCGCGCTGCAGCACCCCCAGCATGTCGATGCGCGAGGTGCGCGAGAAGTGGTTGCCGTGCACCTGCACGCGCGTGCCGCGGTGCACGATCTCCATGTAGTCGCAGCGCTCGTGGTGCGCCGTGAACTCGGTGAAGAAGTCGGGATCGGCCTCGCGCAGGAAGCCCAGGCCCACGTCGGAGAACACCACGCCCCAGCCGTAGGTGGCATCGCGCGGGTTCTGCTCGACGACATGGATCTCGTGCCGCGGGTCGTGCTTCTTGGCCAGCAGCGAGAAGTACAGGCCGGCCGGGCCGGCGCCGATGACGGCAATCTTCATGGGGTGGTCTCCTGGTGGGATGCGTGAAGGCGGCAGTCGGCCTGGTAGCGCTGCAGGGCCGTTCGGAAGGCCGCCGGGATCGGGATCGAGCGGCGCTCGTCGCGCGCCACGCACACCGGCGTGAGGCGCGCCACGAAGACCACCTCGCCTTCCGGCGTGCGGGCCGTGACGTCGAGCACGTAGCTGCGCTCGTTGATGGCGGCCACCGTCACCGTCATGTCGAAGAGGTCGTCGGGCCGCAGCGAGCGCTGGAAGTCGAAGTCCAGCGCCCGGGTCGGCGTGCCGAAGCCCTGCTCGTGCTTGGCCCGCTGCGGCGTGGTGTCGAACAGCGCGCCGTAGAACAGCTCGGCGGCGCTGATGACGTAGTCGGCGAAGGCGGCGGTGTAGACGACGCCGGCGGGGTCGCATTCGCCCCAGCGCACGCGCCGGCGCACCACCAGCGGCATGAGGCTCGCGACGTGTTCGGTGCTGATCACGGCCGGCTCCCCTCGGCCGCGGCGGCCTCGCGCTCCAGGGTCTCGGCGATCTGGCGCTTGAGCGCCGGCTTGTCGAGCTTGCCCACACGCGTGACCGGGAAGGCCTCGACGGTCTCGACGCGCTCCGGGCACTTGTACTTGGCCAGGCCCTGGGCCACCAGGAAGCGCGCCAGCTCGGCCACGTCGGGCGAGCGCTGGCCCGGGCGCGGGATGATGAAGATGCAGCCCTTCTCGCCGTAGAACGGGTCGGGCATGGCCACGAGCTTGGCATCGGCCACGGCCGGGTGCCGGCTCACGAAGGCTTCCACCTCCTCGCAGCCGATCTTCTCGCCGCCGCGGTTGACGTTGTCGCGCAGCCGTCCTTCGAAGGCATAGCAGGTGACACCGTCCACCAGGTGCGCGCTCATCATGTCGCCGGTGCGGTAGAAGCCGTCCGAGGTGAAGGCCTGGGCATTGGCCTCGGGCGCGTC
The DNA here is from genome assembly GCF_000430725.1 of Azohydromonas australica DSM 1124. Lineage (GTDB taxonomy): Bacteria > Pseudomonadota > Gammaproteobacteria > Burkholderiales > Burkholderiaceae_C > Azohydromonas > Azohydromonas australica. Next base: position 169,625 of record NZ_KE387212.1, on the reverse strand, counting down.
GAAGAAGCCGGGCAGCGTCGCGGGGCCGCGGAAGCACAGCTCGCCCATGGCGCCGGGGGCCACGGGCGTCTCCAAGCCCGGCTCCAGCAGGCGGACCTCGTCCTGGGCGCAGCCCGAGGCGCCCTGCGTGTGATGGCGGCGAAAGGCACTTGCGTCCGGCCCGGAGCCCAGCAGCAGCCCTTCGGTGATGCCGTACAGGTTCGAGCACGGCAGCCCCAGGTGAGCCTCCAGGCTGTCGGCGCGGCTCATCGTCGCAAACAGGCGCAGGGAGGACAGGTCGTGGCGCGCCAGCTCGGTGTAGGCCAGCAGCTGCGGCGCGATGGGACCGATGGACAGCGCATGCGTGACGCGGTGCCGCTCGATCAGCTCCAGCATGCGGCGGATGTCCACGCGGGGCATCAGCACCGTCGTGATGCCCAGCAGCGCGACCGGGACCAGGGCATAGAGCTGGCCGGCGTTGTGCAGCAGCGGCAGCGACCAGATCACGCGGCTGTCGGCATCGATGCCGTAGGTGCGCATCCAGCCCGCGGCGTGGCCCAGGTACTCCGCGTGGAAGCGCGGGATGATCTTGGGCAGGCCGGTGGTGCCGCCGGAGAGCTGGAAGCTCAGCACGTCCTCGGGGCCCAGGGGCACGTCGCGCAGGCGCCGGCGACCCTCTTCCAGCGGCATGGCATCGATCAGCGCCTGCAGGTCCGGCAAGCCCTCGGCACGGCCGCGCACGACCACCAGGTGCCGCAGCGCGGGCAACTGCTGCGCCATCTGCCGGGCAAAGCCCACGAGGTCGAAGCTGCCGAAGTCGGCCTGCACGAAGTAGCCGCGCGCACCGCTCTGGCGTGCCAGCTGGCCGATCTCGACCTCCCGGTGCTGGGGCAGCGAGCACACCGGCACGACGCCCGCCTTGAAGCAGGCGAGCAGCACGAGCGCCGTTTCCACCGTCGTGCCGAGCTGGAAGATCGCCCGGTCGCCCGCCTCCAGCCCCAGCGCGAGCAACGCGGCGCCCAGCCGGTCCGTCGCCTCGTCGAGCTCGCGAAACGTGATGCTGCGCTCGTCGCTGGCGAAGGCGACGCGGTCGGGGTGGCGGCGCGCGGTGTCGCGCAGCGCGTCGCCGACGGTACGGTCGATCCAGGCACCGTCGGCCAGCCAGCGGCGGGCGTCCTCGGCACGGTGGTAGATGACGCCCTCGATGGCGTTCAGGGGGCCGGACATGGCTTGTCTCCTCGGGTGATGCGCTGGATCGACCGGTGTCTCAGGCCGCCTGCGGCACGATGCGCACGTGGTCGCGGTCGAAGGCTTCGATGGTTCCGTGCAGGCCCCCGGTGAAGAGCCCCCACCAGACGGCCGGCTTGAGGCCCAGCTCCCGGCGGCCGAATTCGACGGGCGCGTCGGCCTCGATGACGTGGTAGCCCGGCGCCTCGCCGACGCGGCAAGTGCTTCGGGCGCGCGCGGCCCGCACCAGCGCGGCGAACTCCTCCACCTGCGGCACGAAAAGACGCACGCCCGCGCCGCGCTCGCCGTCAAGCAGCGCTCCCTTGCGCGCCCAGACCTCGTCGATGCGCGTGACACGCCGGCCGGCGTGCGCGGCCTGGTCCTCGGCCTCCATGGCGGCCTGCAGCGTCAGTGCCGCATCGGCAGCGTCAACCGCGGTGAGCGGACGCAGCTTGCGTGTGAACTCGATGAAATAGCCGTTGGGATCGCGCACGTAGATCGACTCGATGACCTCGTGCGTGGTTTCCACCGAGACGTTCAGGCCCCGGGATTCCAGCCGTTCCTTCCAGGCGCGCAGTTCCGCGGCGTCCTGGACCAGCCACGCGGTGTGGGTGGCGTCGAAGACATGATCCTCGGGCAGCGGCGAACGCTGGGCCCGGCCCTGCAGCGACGCCGGCTCGTCGCTGCCCAGGTAGTAGAAGAAGGCGATGGTGCTGCCGTTGCCGCTGTCGAAGAACAAGTGCAGGAAGTCCGGATGCGTGGCCGGGCCCCAGCCGCGGGCGGAGATGACGTGCACCAGCGGCAGGCCCAGCGTGTCGCGATAGAACTCGACCGTCTCGCGCAGCTTCCAGGTGGGGCGCGCGGTGTGGTCCACGCCGCGCAGCACCAGCCGCGACGGCACGGGAAATTGAGCCGACATGAAAGTCTCCTGAAGGACTGAGGGAAGGGAATCAGCGCGGGAAGGTCTGGCGCAGCCAGTCGGCCAGATGGCGACCTGCGGCCAGGCGGCCCGGTTCCTCGCCGGGCGAGAGGGCGCGGCCGTGGTGGTCGCCGCGCACGCGCAAGTGCTGCTTGTCCGAGGAAGCGATGGCCTCGACGATGCGCCGCACGTCGCCGGGGAAGCACGCCTGGTCGCCCGTGTACTCGACCACCAGCGTGGGCTGCACCAGCGCCGCGGCGGTCTTCTCCAGCGTGGCGTTGGAGCTCAGGCCCGACCAGGTCGAGAGCCAGCTCTCGGGCGTGCACTGGCGAGCGAAGCCCACGGCGCCGTAGTTCGACGCGAAGGGGTCGCTGCCCCAGAGCGAGCCGAACCGGCGCTCCGAGGGGTCGAGCGAGAGGTCGAAGCAGCGCAGGTCCGCGTCGGTGCGCCAGACGTTGATGATGGGCGTGTGCGCGGCCATGCGCCGGTCCGCGACCGGAGCTGCATCACCCATGTCCTTGATGCGCTTGCGCGCGGCCAGGCGCGCCGCGATGAGCTCGCGCGCCAGGGCGTCGAGGCGCTCGACGCGTGCGCGCTGCGCGGCGCGGTAGCGCTCGATGAAGGCTGGCGCATAGCGCGTGCCCTCGCGGCCGCGGTAGCCGTTGTCGGGGTTCAGCGGATCCAGCGACGCATCGACCGACAGCGCATTGCCTTCGTCGCTGACCGAGGGGTCGATGCAGTTCATCAGCAGCGCGCCCTGCCCCGGGTGCGGGCCGACGAAGACCAGGCCGTCCACCGTCGGCATGTCCAGCTCGGCCAGCTGCGTCGGCCGGCCGCCCGGCGTGCGCGCGATGCGCTCGCTCCCGGGCAGCGAGGACTGCTGGACGTAGAAGGCATACAGCCCCGCCCCGCCCGAGTTGCCCAGCAGCACGATGCGCTCGAAGCCTTGCGAGCGCAGGAACGCCAGGCCTGCGGCCACGTCATGCAGCGCGAGTTCGTGCTCCAGGCGCAGGTCGTTGCCCACCGAGCGCGGCGACTGCGACCAGGCCGCATACCCTGCCCCGACGATGTCCGGGATCAGGTAGTGGCACGCCATGAACTCGCGCGGGTGCATGACGCACACCACGGTGCGGCTGCCGCCGGCCGGCGTGTACAGCGAGCCCCCGGTGGCCGCGCCGTCCGCGGTGCGCAGCACCACGTTGCGCGTCGCCGTGCCGCTCGGGATGTCGCGCGGGTTCCAGTCGGTGTTGAGAAAGCCGGCGGTGGGCTGGGCCAGGGTCTGACGCATCGTCCGATCGCCGCGGCAGCGGCGCCTCTCGTTGACATGCATCAACGATAGGCGTCATTGACGACAACGTCAAATGTTTGACGTTTGCGTCAGATCAGGATTTTCCCGAACCTTTCTGCTCAGGGCGGCGACTGGCGCACCTGGGCCTCCAGCAGGTCGAGGTGTTCGCGCAACAGGCGGATCGACTCCGCCGCCGACGCCGGGCGCAGGTGACGCTGCTGGTCGCGGACCACGCTGCGCAGCGCCAGCTCGGTGAGCGCTTGCGCCACGGGCTCGACCGCATTGCCCTCCGGTTCGAACCACCAGGCGCTCCAGTTGCACATGCCGATGACGGCCAGGGCGGCCGTGCGCGCATCGGGCGCGACGAAGACGCCCGCGTCGATGCCGCGCTGGATGACGTGCACGAAGTGGTCGAGCACCGAGTGGCGGGCCGCGCGCGCCGCGGCGCGCCGCGGCTCGGGCAGGCTGCTCTCGCTGCGTTCCACGACCCGGAACTGCAGCGGGTGGGTCAGGATCAGCGTGGCGTGCTGCATCACCAGTTGGCGCAACGCCTGCTCGGCCGGCAGCTCGTCGTGGCCGCTGACGCTGCGCGCGAGCTCGCCGGCCTGTTCCGTCACCTCCTCGGTGAGCGCTTCCAGGATCGCTTCCTTGCTCTGGAAGTAGTAATAGACGGCTGTGCGCGTCGCGCCCAGCGCATCGGCGATGTCGTTGATGTTGGTACCGCCGAATCCCTTGTCGATGAACAGCAGCGAGGCCGCATTGAGGATCGACTGGCGATTGATCTCGCCACGCGTTTGCGAACGGGTCTTGGTCGGGGTGGTGGCCTTGGGCATGGCATCTCCGTTTTTGCAGGAGCTTGCCACGGGGCATCCGCGGCGGCAGCCCGGATGCCCCGCCGCGGGCGCTTCTCTCAGCGCTGTCCCTTGCGCCAGGGACCCTCGATCACCAGCGTGATGCCGGGCGACTGGATGTTGACGAACATGAAGCGGCCGTTGTGCGAGAAGCAGCCGCCGCAGAACTCGCTGTCGTTGATGCGGTTCTCCGCCACGCGGAACAGCTCCCCTTGCGAGTTCACTCCGACGATGTTGTTGCCGCCGGCACCGTCCTCGTACATGTAGAGCCGCCCGTCCGGGCCCAGCGTGATGTTGTCCGGCGCCTCCAGCACCGCCCGGTCGGTGGACTCCACCACCAGCGCCAGCGTCTGGGCCACCGGGTCGTAGGCCCACACCTGGCCGGCGCCGAGGTTGCCGCCGCTGGTGCAGCAGAAGTACACCAGCCCGTTGCCGTACCACGCCCCCTCGCCGCGGCGAAAGCGCGCCGCGCCCTTGGCCTGGCCCTGGGCGCGCGTGCTGTTGGCGAAGACGTTGTCCGCCGGGTCGGGGTTGTCGATCGTCACCCATTCCACCGGGATCGGCTGGTTCAGCCGGCCCAGGAAGCCGGTCGAGGTGTCCACCGAGGCCGCGGACTCCTTGAGCTTGAGCGCCTGCAGCGTGCCGCCGGCCAGCAGCTGGCCCGGTTCCTTTGGCACGTAGCGGTAGAACAGGCTGTCGCCGGTGTCCTCGGTCTCGTAGACGACACCGGTGCGCGGGTCGGTGGCGGTGGCTTCGTGGCTGAAGCGGCCCATGCCCACGATGGGCTGAGCGCGCGTCGGCCCGAAGGCCACGGCCGGCACCTCGAAGACGTAGCCGTGGCGTTGCTGGAAGGTGCCGGGCGCGGCGAGGCTGGTCGTCTCCTCGCAGCTCAGCCAGGTGCCCCAGGGCGTGGGACCGCCGGCGCAGTTGTTGTTGGTACCGCCCAGCGAGGCGTAGTGGCGCAGCAGCCGGCCCTCGGGGTCGAGCACCAGCGTGGTCGTGCCGCCGTTGGCCCAGGGGTCGAACTTCAGCGCGTCGGCCACGTCCACGCCACGAGGGTTGCCGAACTTGGACTCGCGGTTGCTGAGCTCGTGGTTGCGCACGAGGATCGTCGTGCCGTCGTGCCCGCGGAAGCAGGCCATGCCGTCATGGTCGCCCGGCACCAGCGTGCCGTCGCTCATGGTCTGGCCGGTGATGGAGACGGCCCAGTAGCGGAAGCCTTCCGGCAGGGAAATCAGCGGCTGGCCGCGGTAGTCGAAGGCACCGGGCAGGACCACGTCCTCGGTGTTGAGCGGCAGCCTGGGTTGCAGCGGTCCGAAACCGGGGCCGAAGGCGGGTGCGCCTTGCGCCGTGCGGCTGTAGAGGGTGGCCAGCGGCGCGGTCAGGGTGCCGGCACCCAGCATGCGCATGAAACTGCGGCGGGACGAGGTCATTCAACAAACTCCATAGGGTGGCATCGTCTGCGGCAGGCGGCTGCCGCGCGGCTCGCCGCGCCCGCATCCCCTGCACCGCGGCCACCATAGGAAGCGCGAATGACGTTCCCGTGACGCCCGTTGCCCGCTCAACAGGAGTCACGCCTTGTTTCAAGCATGTCAGGCGGCAGGCGGCGCACCTTCCCAGGCGCGCTGCAGCAGTGCGCGCAAGGCGGCCCGCTCCAGCGCACGCGGATTCGGGTACGGCGCGGAGGCGGCCAGGTCGGCGGCGCGGTCCAGGCCATCGGCGGGCATGCCGATGTCCCTGAGCGCCGTGGGCGCGCCCAGTTGCCTGGCCAGTTGCTGCAGCCCCAGCGGCGCATCGTCCACGCCCAGCGCCCGCGCAATGCGCGCCATGGCCTGCGGCGCCATGGGGGCGTTGTAGGCCAGCGCGTGCGGCAGCACGACGGTGTGCACCTCGGCGTGCGGCAGGTTGAAGCTGCCGCCCAGCGTGTGGCAGAGCTTGTGGTGCAGCCCCATCGCCACGTGGCCCAGGACGGCGCCGCACAGCCAGGCACCGTAGAGCGCGTCGCTGCGCGCGGCCTCGTCGTGGCCGTCGGCATGCAGCGCGGGCAGCGCCCGCGCCAGGGCGCCAATGCCCTCCTCGGCCATCATTGCCACGATCGGGTTGCCGTCGTGCGCGTACAGCCCTTCGGCTGCGTGCGCGATGGCGTTGAGGCCGCTGGTGATGCTCAGGCCCACGGGCAGCGTCATGGACAGCTGCGGGTCGTACAGCACGGTGCGCGGCAGCACCCGGGGGTCGCGCCCGGTCTTCTTCAGGCCCGCCTCGGTGAGGCCGTAGATCGGCGTCATCTCACTGCCGGCGTAGGTGGTTGGAATGGCAACGATGGGCAGCCCGCTGTCCAACGCGATGGCTTTGCCCAGGCCGGTGGTGGAGCCGCCGCCGATGGCGACGGCGCAGTCTGCGCCCAGGCGCCGCGCCTCCGCGGCAGCCTCGCGCGCCACCTCCACCGGCACGTGCATCACGGCCCGCGGGAACACGCCCGCGCCACGCTCGCCCAGCATCTCCGCCACGCGCCGTGCCTCTTGCGCCTGCTCGGGCGTGGACAGCACCAGCGCCTTGCGCGCGCCCAGGCGCTCGATCTCGGCAGGCAGTTGCGCCAGCACGCCGGGGCCGAACAGGACGCGCGGCAGGTGGGCATCGAAGGTGAAAACGTTCATGGGTAAAGCCTCATTCGAGCGGCAGGTTGCGGTCAGCCACCAGGCGCGTCCAGCGCTGGCGCTCCGAGGACAGGGTCTGGGCGAACTGCTCGGGCGTGCTGGCGATGCCCTTGAGCCCCTGTTCCTCCAGGCGCGCCCTGAAGGCTGGCGCCGCAACGATTTTGGCGATCTCCGCCTGCAGCCGCGTGATGACGGGAGCCGGCGTGCCGGTGGGGGCCAGCATCCCCACCCACGACTCCACCTGGAACCCCGGGTAGCCCGACTCGGCGACGGTAGGCACGTCGGCGTAGGCCGCGGAGCGGGTGGCGCCGGTCTGCGCCAGCGCGCGCAGCTTGCCGCCCTTGACGTGCGGCTGCGCCAGCACCGCCGACAGGAACATCATGTCCACCTGTCCGCCCAGCAGGTCTTGCTGCGCCGGGCCGCCGCCGCGGTAGGGAACGTGCGTGATGCGCGTGCCTGAGACGCTCTTGAAGTACTCGGCCGTCAGGTGGTTGCTGCTGCCCGCGCCGGTGGTGGCGTAGTTGAGCTTGTCCGGTTGGCTGCGCGCCAGCGCCACCAGCGACTTCAGGTCGGCCGCCTGCACTTTCGGGCTCACCACCAGCACCAGCGGGTTGCTGACGATCTGGGTGACGGGCGCCAGGCTGCGCAGGATGTTCTCGCCCACCTTCGGATACACCAGCGGATAGGTCACGTAGGAGTCGAACACCATCAGCAGCGTGTGGCCGTCGTTCGGCGCGCGGGCCACTTCCGCCGCGCCCACCGAGCCGCCGGCGCCGGCCTTGTTGTCGATGAGCACCACCTGTCCCAGCGCCTGCTGCAGCCCGGGCTGCAGCTGCCGGGCCACCGTGTCCACGATGCCGCCCGGCGGGAACGGCACGACGATGCGCACCGGCTTGGACGGCCAGGCTTGCGCCGATGCCGCGGCCCCGGCCAAGGCCAGGGCGCCCGCGACGACGAAGGAGGAAATGGTCTTCATGGCTTGCTCCTGCTTTGACAACGGTTCAGCGCGCATACCACGGCGGGACCTGCGCATCGACGTTGACCCACACGCTCTTGACCTGCGTGTACTCGCGCATGGCCTCGAAGCCCATCTCGCGGCCGTAGCCGCTGGCGCCGGTGCCGCCGAAGGGCGAGCCCGGGTTCACGCGCTTGTAGCTGTTGATCCAGACCATGCCCGCGTGCAGCTCGCGCGCGAAGCGGTGCGCGCGCTGCAGCCTGGCGGTCCACAGCCCGCTGCCCAGCCCGTACTCGGTGGCGTTGGCCATGGCCAGCGCCTGATCGTCGTCCCTGAAGGTGAGCACGGTCACGAACGGGCCGAACACCTCCTCCTGCGCGATGCGGTCGCGCTCGCTGCGCGCATGCACGATGGTGGGCTCGATGTAGCAGCCCGCGGACAGCGCCGCATCAACCGGCGGCCGGCCGCCGCTGAGCACCTCGCCGCCCTGCGCGCGCGCCTCCTCGACGTAGCCCAGCACGCGGTCGCGGTGCTGCGCGCTGGTGAGCGGGCCCATCTCGGTGGACGCGTCCAGCGGGTTGCCCAGGCGCACCGACCGCGCCAGGGGGATGAAGCGGTCCAGGAACGCGTCGGCGATGCGCTCGTGCAGCATCAGCCGCGAGCCGGCGATGCAGGCCTGGCCCTGGTTGTGGAAGATGGCCCAGGCGCTGCCGTTGACGGCCGCATCCAGGTCGGCGTCCTCGAAGACGATGTTGGCGCCCTTGCCGCCGAGCTCGAGCTGCACCTTCTTGAGGTTGCCCGCCGAGGCCTGCACGATGCGCCGCCCGATGGCCGTGCTGCCGGTGAACGCCACCTTGGCGATGGCCGGGTGTTCGGCGATGTACTGCCCCGCCACGCCGCCCAGCCCCGGCAGCACGTTCACCACCCCGTCGGGCATGCCCGCCTCGGCCATCAGCTCGGCGATGCGCAGCGCCGACAGCGGCGTGATCTCCGCGGGCTTGAGCACCACGCAGTTGCCCGCGGCCAGCGCCGGCGCCATCTTCCAGGCCGTGAACATCAGCGGGAAGTTCCACGGCACCACCTGCCCCACCACGCCCAGCGGCTCGCGCAGCGTGTAGTTCAGGAATCCGGCTTCCACCGGAATGGTCTCGCCCTGGAACTTGTCCGCCATGCCGCCGAAGTAGCGGAAGCAGGCCGCGGTGCGCGGCACGTCGAGGTGCCTGGAGTCGCGCAGCGGGTGGCCGGTGTCCAGCGACTCCAGCGTCGCCAGCTCGTCGGCGTGCATCTCGATCAGCTCGGCCAGACGCAGCAGGATGCGCCCGCGATCGGCCGCAGCCCGGCGGCTCCAGGCCGGGAAGGCGCGCTGCGCTGCGGCCACGGCGCGGTCCACGTCGTCGCGTCCGGCCATGGCGACCTGGGCAATGACGCTGTTGTCGTGCGGGTTCAGCGTGGGCAGCGTCTGGCCGGAGGCCGCGTCCACGAACTGGCCGTCGATGAAGAGCTGGTGGCGTATGGGCGTGCGCAAGCCCACCGCGGCCTGAAGGTCCGCGAGATGCATGTGAGAACTCCTGGAAGGGCCGCCGCGGCGGGGCGGCTCAGCGGCTCGAGGCTGGGGGTGGATCGGTGCGTAGAGTCTAGGAACCACCCCTGCGCGCCGGTAGCCGGCAGGACACGAGCAGATCATTTGCGAAACCCGAACAATGCCCCGGGTCAACCCGGATCCTCCAGCAGCTCTGATGGCAGCAGGCCGCGCTCGATGAGCGCCTGGTCCCAGGGCGGCTCGCCACCGAAAGCGGCACTGAGGCTTTCAATGAACAGGCGCAGCTTGAAGGTGCCGCGCTGCGTGCGCGCGTACACGGCGCAGAGCCAGAACGAGGAAAGCTGGAACTCCGGCAGCACCACGCGCAGCCGGCCGTCGCAGATCGCGTCCGAGGCCACCAGCGTCGGCAGGCAGGCGATGCCGGCGTGCTCGCAGGCGTAGTCGCGCAGCAGGTGCACGGAGTTGCTCATCACCATGGGCTTGAGCTCCAGCGTCAGTGGTTCCTCGCCTTCACGGTGGAAGGTCCAGCGGTCGCGCGAGGGATAGCCCGAGTACAGCGCCAAGCGGTGACCGAAGAGGTCAGCCGGCAGCCGTGGCATGCCATGCCGGTCCAGGTACTCTGGCGACGCGCAGAACAGGCGCCGCACGGGAAAGACACGCCGCGAGACCAGTTCCTCCGACACCGGCCGGAAGATCTGCAGCGCCACGTCAAAGCCCTGCTTGATCGGGTCGATCACGACGTCGCTGACGAAGAGGTCCAGCACGATCTCCGGGTAGCGCTGCTGGAACTGGCGCAGCAGGCCGGCGGCGTGGCCGAGCATGAAGCCGGTGAGCGCGTGCACGCGCAGCGTGCCGGCGGGCGTGCCGCGCACCTCGCGCATCTGGTCCACCAGCTCATTGGTACGCGCCACCAGCTCGCTGCAGTCGCGGTAGAAGACCTTTCCCATCTCGGACAGGCGCACCGTGCGCGTGGTGCGATGGAAAAGCGCGTCGCCCAGCATCTCTTCCAATTGCTGAACCCGCGTGGTCACGACCGATTTGGACAGCCGCAGCTGCCGTGCCGCCTCGGCGAAGCTCTGCGTCTCGGCAACGCGCACGAAGGCTTCGATGCACAGAAAGCGGTCCATGGGCCCTCCCTGCCGGGCCGGGCATGGCGCTCACGGCACGGACACTATCCGGCTACAAATTCAGCGAGAACGCTCAGGCGATCGCATGCCGCAGCGAAAGCCCCGTCTCGCCATTCTTGCGCGCGTCGGCGGGCTGCCAGGCCAGGTCACGGGCCACCCACAGGTCGCCCCAGCGCAGGGCGCGTTGGGTGCGCACCCGCTCCAGGTAGTCGCGCGCGCCGGGGGACAGGAACGAAAGTTCCTGCACCTCTGCTTGCGCCGCCACGGACGTGGTGAGCTCGTCGAGGTCCCGCGACAGCGGCTGGCAAGCGTGGATCAGCGCACGCCAGCCTGCGCAGCGGCGGGACTGGCGGCCGAGCACGAAGATGCTGGCGAATCCCAGGCCGGCAATGCCGGCCAGCTCGCCTTCATGCATGACGGCTCCGGCGATCGCCGGCACCAGCAGCAGCAGGGCGGCTGCAACGGCAATGAGGAGCCCGAAGGCGGAGGCCGTTGCACAGAACTCCAGCTCCTGCATGGCCGTCGAGCTGACCCCGTTGAGCATGGCGTCGGAGAAGACCGAGTGCAGGCTGAACACCTGACTGAAAAGCGTGTAGGCAGTACTCACAGATGTGCCTGACTGTGTTCTGGGAGCCCGGTTCCAGAAACGGCTGCCGTGACGGGCTCGGGATCACGGCACGGAAAGCGCAAACAGGTATTCGCTCGGGCATCTTAATGAAGAAGGCCGGCTGCCCAGGCAGCCGGCCCGCCGCGGCGCCCGTGTACCGTCAGTGCAGCGCTGCACCACCGCCCGGCGCCGGCAAGCCCAGCGGCTGCAACTCGGCCGGCTCGCTCTCCCGCGACGAGCGGACGCGCTGGACCAGGGCATTCATCTTGGGCACCAGCCGAGCGGTCTGCTCGCGCAGGCCCTCGTTGCGTGCGGCCCGCAGCGCCAGGCCGAGGCCCGCGGTGGCTGCGACCAGGCCGGGAAGGCCACGCCGCGAGGCCCCGTAGAGCACCAGCGCCGCACCGCCGGCCAGGGCCGCCAGCCGCGAGCCGTCGGTGTCGTACACCTGCAGCGAGACGGCATCGGTGTCGCGGGATGAGCCGCCCTGGAGTTCTGGCACCTCGTCGGGCGAGGCATGCACCTCCAGTCCTGCCTCCTGGACCCTGCGCACGCCACGCACAGAAGCCGCGGACTCGAACAGCCGAGCCAGTTCCTCCGCCAGCACTGCGCCGCCAACGCTGACGCAGCCCGAGTCCGCCGTGATGCGGATCGCATCCGGATGCGACAGCGAGCGCTCCAGCGCGGCACGCACGCGCTGCACGAGCACGGCGTCGTCCGGCGGACTGCGCTGCAGCAGACCGGCCGCGCGCGAGACCAGCCCCCGGGCGCGCTCGCCCAGGTCGTCCGGATCCACGCCGACGAGGCCAGCGCCGCTGCGGCCCAGCCGCAGGGCTTGGTCACGCAGCTGTGCCCAGCGCCGGCTGCGCTGCTGCGGATCGAGCAGCAGCAGCGCAGCCGCCCCGACGGCAATGCCGCCCACGGCCGTCAGCAGCGGGCGGCTCATGCCGGAGCGGCGAGGCTCCGGCGGCTCGGTGTCATGCGCCGCTGAAAGTCTGTCCCGGCCTTCGCGGGCCAGGGCCTTGGCCCGGTACCAGGTCCTGCGCCCGGCATGCCGGCCTTCATCGGCCCAGGCCTGCAGCCGGTCTGCGGCTCGATGGCCCGACTGCCGGCTCTTGTCGCCAAGGTCTTGCAGGCGGTCCAGGGCCTGGCTGCCTGCACCTTCCATGGTCTCCCCGGCCTCCCGGGACGCGTCGGCGACCTGGTGTTGCAACGCCATCCTGCGGCGGCGGCCATGTTGGGGATCGGTCAGGTACAGCGCTGCCGCACCTGCGGTGAGCATGCCCAGGACTGTCAATGTGCGTTTCATCGGAGGCCTCTTGAGTCAGCCGCTGCCACATCAGCGGCCCACCGCGAGTGCAAAACTCGTTCCCGACTGGGCGACCTCCGGGGCAACGCAGCGTTGCCTGAATGGGGAACAGCGACCCCTTGCGCTGCGCCCTGGCACCGGTACCGCGTCAGCTCAACGATTGAAATCGGCGTGTAGATGGCTCGGCCAGCGCTCACATGCAAGAGAGCGACTTGGTAACACCTTCAACGTCATGGTGAGCGCCTGCCGGCCAAAACGCGCAGGGCCAGCACCTACCATGGCGCCCCGCGATGTCGTCAAGTTGAAGATGAAATTCCAGGTGCTGTCCCTGCTGTCGGTGGCCTTGCTGGCTGTCTCCGTTTCTGCCCAGGCTCATGGTCGCGGCGAGTACAAGGAGGAGTTCTGGGACGGAAGTTGCAAGGTCAAGCGCAAGTACAAGGACGGGGGCTACAAGGAGGAGCGCAAGTGCAGGGCAGCGGCTCCCGTGTACTACGCTCCCGCGCCGGTCTACGCACCCCCGCCCGTGCACTACCGCGCCGTGCCGGTCCCTGTCCCGGTACAGATCGGGTTGCCCATGGCACCGGCCGGTATCACGATCAACGGGACCTTTCACCTGCGGTAGTGGGCCCAGCGAACACGCGGCTTCGCTGAAGGATGGTTCCAAGCTGCTCGCGTTGATGCGGTCTGGAAGGCCGGGGTGATGCTGCGCATCACCCCGGGCGACACACGCGGTCCCATTTTGCAGCGGCCCGCTCTGCCGGACAGACTGAGCCTTCAGCCGCGCAAGCGGCCTTACTGCTGGCGGCGACGCGCGAAGGCCAGGCCCGCCAAGGCCAGGCCAGTCAGGGCCAGCGAGCCGGGCTCGGGCACGGCGTTATTGGGCGGAGACACGGGCTCGCTCACCAGCGTGAGCGTGGCGTACTGCTGCAACGTCTGGTCGTTGAGCGTGAAGTTCAAGGTGTTCATCGTCAGGCGGAACTGCCCCCCGATGCCGAAGTCCAGCAGCAAGGGATTCCAGGCGATGGACAAGTCGACGCCGGCGTCATTGATGCCACCGGTAGTGGCCGTGCCGGTGGCCGTGACGAAGTAGGAATCGCTCACAGGGTTGCTGAAAACGAAGCTGGCGCTGACTTCCAGGCCATCCGTTTCGTTGGCATCGATGGTGGCATTGCTGCTGGCACCGCCTTCGTCTTTCAACTTCAGGCTGCCCACCTCGAAGCTGAAGGACTGCCCCGTGGCCAGATCGGCCAAGTGGTGCAGCGATGCATCGGTCAACGAGACCTGCATGCCGAGCCGGCCGGCAGTGCTGCCATAACCCGGCCCCAGCGCAAGCGCCGTCGCCTGCACGTCGAAATGCACCGGGGCTGCGATGGCAGCCGTTGCGGCCGACAACGACCACGCTACCGCTGCTGCGGCTTGTCGAATTGCCAGTTGGATTCTTTTAGACACATCAACTCCCTTGCTTGGCTTGCCAGTGTCGAAATTGCACAGTGGCGCCACGCAATAGCAGCAGTTATGCCAAAACGATTTTCTTTTGCAGATCAAGCGCTTAGAAGAATCCTTCTGCCTCCGCCGGACCACGTGTAAAAGGCCGCGACATTATTTGTAAACCGCCGGAATAATCAAGATACATATAGCATTTAAGGATGGATTTCCATACCAACGAAATAAAAATAAAGCACCCCCTGGTTGCAGGGTTCCATGAACCCAGCAACGACACGATGGCGCGCCAGGAACCGGCAATCTCAAATAGCCGGCCGGCAATCGATATGACGCTCATCGAGGCCGACTGCAGCCTGTAAAGAAAACCGACGCACCGGTCGGTGGCGCCAGAGGGTGTGGACCAGTGCCTGGAGCTGCAGCGGGAACGGTGCGCGGCGACTGGTCATCACGGCATGGCTGCAAGCGTCCCGGCCGCACCGCGGAAAGCGGCAGCGCCGCAGAGCGCCGAGACCGGATTTGGAGGTCCGGCTGATGCCCCGGCCCAAGCGGGCTGTTGACCAGCTTGAGTCGTCACCGTCAAGCCGCACACCCGGCCCAAGGGTGAGCAGGTGACGATGTTTACCAAATGAAATATTTTTTGGATTCAAAAGATACGTTTTGCGATAACGCATCGATAATGCATGTTTACCGGCCTGAATCTGCAGCCGGTCACCTGCAATCCAAGCTCAAAAAGAGCTTTTCAATGGGGAGGCGATTGTGAGCAGGCAGTTGAACGCCATGATCGAGGCGGCTCTTTTTGCGAGGGATTGCCTTTTCTTTGTGCCGACGGCGTTTTGTATCGGCATCGTTGGAGCGGCAGTATTCCTGTCGGCCAAGTCCATCACGGCTGACGATCCGGCGAAGGACGTGCGCTTTTCTTCCCATCCAGGACTCCAAGCGGCACAGCATCAGCAAGATGCACCGGTCCTCCCTGGCCTCCAGACCACGGCACTGCGACGGTCAAGGGAACAGCGGCTGGACGAGTGCCATGCCGGCTCCTGCCTGTATGGATTGCAGCTGGCCTCTCCCGGCCGCTCGGCACAAACCCACCTCGTGTTGCCTCAGCCCTGAGCGACCCGATGTCATCCGGCGCGCGCTGGCACGGCTGGCTCGACCGGCCGCTGCCATCTGCAGAGCAATGACTTCTCAACCAGTTGTTCACGCATCGAATGACTCGATGGCTGCATGAACGTTGTAGTGATTACAGGTTGGATACGGACGAGCGGTTCTGATCCGATTACTGACGGCACCGTATCAACCCCATCGCCAGTTAGCGTCCGCTCTGGCAACTTCAATCCGTAGATTCCCTCTTGGCGTCCACGCCGCATCACTGAGCGCGTGACGCAAACAAAGAAGCACGCGCCTGCTTTCACGCAGGCCAGTCCGTGCAAGTGACTCGAAGCCGGCCAAGGCCGCGCTTCAGTACCGAGGGATCCAATCGATGAGAGAGATGTTTGTCACCATCCTGGCGATGGTAGCCACTGCTGTTGCCTTCGCGCTGGCGGCAGGGCATGTCCTGGCGCAAGTGCACGCCATGCAAGGCCTCGCCGTGTGGCAAGCCGTGCTGGTCCTGGCGCTGTTCTCCGGCTTCACCTACGGCAGCGCGGTTTATCTGCTGTCCCGTATCGGATGGCTGCGTCGTCAACAACACGGCTCACCTCAGTGCAGGGAGCGGGCGGCCCCCATCTCCAGCGCGGTCCGGACGCCCCGGGTCTGCGTGCTCGTGCCTTCGTACAAGGAGGAGCTGCGCGTCATCCGGCAGACCGTGGTGTCCGCAGCCCTGAGCGAGTACCCGTCCAAGCGCATCGTCGTGCTGGTCGACGATCCATGTTCCGGACCGGGGGTGGATCGCGAAGCGCTGGAGGCGACAAGGCAGCTGATCGCTTCTCTCCATGCTTGTTTCCGCGACGAGTGCCGGCGCTACCAGCTGGCGTTCACCGACTTCATGCACCGTGCCGATGGCGGGCAGGCATTGGACCTGGGCGCGGAAACACGCCGGGTCGCCACGCTGTATGCCAGCCTGGCCGATTGGGTGGAGCAGTTGGCCGAGCCAATGAGCGGGAATGCCTTTGCGCATGTGGACCGCTTCTTCAACGACGAGATCGTCTTGCCCTTGGCGCGCCTGCATCGCGAGCGGTCTCAGCGACTGCTCAGCGGTGCGGCACTCGACCGCGACGCCTTGTGGGCCGAGTACCAGCGGCTGGCATCGCTGCTGCGCACGCAGATCACGCGCTTCGAGCGCAAGCGCTACCGCAACCTGTCGCATGCGCCCAGCAAGGCCATGAACCTCAACAGCTACATCGGCCTGCTCGGTCGCAGCTTCAAGGAGCACGCGAGGGCAGACGGCTGCCACCTGGTGGAATGCGCCACCGGCGAAGCCGACTTCGTCGTGCCGGCAGAGGACTTCCTGCTCACGCTGGACGCCGACAGCCTGGTGCGGCATGACTACCTGCTCAAGCTCGCCCCCATCATGGCGGCCGACCCGCGCATGGCCGTGGTGCAGACGCCGTACTCGGCGCATCCGCACGCGGCGAGCCTCGTGGAGCGCTGCGCCGGCGCGCAGACGGACATCCAGTACCTGGTGCACCAGGGCTTCACGTTCTTCGGCGCGACGTACTGGGTCGGCGCCAACGCGCTGTTGCGGGTGAAGGCGCTGAACGACATCCGCCAGACGGCGCAGGAACGGGGCTTCCAGGTACCCGTCTTCATCCAGGACAAGACCGTGATCGAGGACACGGGATCGACGCTGGACCTCGTGCGCCACGGCTGGACGCTGCACAACCACCCTGAGCGTCTGGCATTCAGCGCCACGCCGCCGGACTTCGGCGCGCTGATCATCCAGCGGCGGCGCTGGGCCAACGGCGGGCTGCTGATCCTGGCGGACCTGCTGCGCTACGTGATGCGTCCGCAGGGCCGGCGGCCCGGGCTGCTGGAGCTCTTCGTGCGCACGCACTACCTGCTGTCGCCCACCCTTTCCAGCATCGGGGTGCTGCTACTCGCCCTGCTGCCGATGGACCCGGCACTGGCGAGCCCCTGGCTGGCCGCCGCAGCACTGCCCTACCTCCTGGTGTATGCGCGCGACCTGCGGCGTTGCGGCTACTCGTGGCTCGACTTCTGGCGCGTCTATGCGCTCAACCTGATGCTCATCCCGGTCAACGCTGCCGGGGTGCTGCAGTCCGTGCGGCAGATCGTCATGCGGCGCAAGTCGGCCTTCGCGCGCACGCCCAAGGTGGGCGACCGCACGGCTTCACCCGCCCTGCACGTGGCCACCCAGCTCGGCCTTCCGGCCATGGCCTCGGCCAGCGCGGTGGCGGCAGCACAGGCGGATCAGCTCTTCCTGGCGGCCTTCGCCGGCTTCAACGCGCTGTGCCTGGCTTGGGGCGTCGTCCGCTTCATCGGCATGCGCGAAGCCTGGAACGACCTGAAGCTCGGCTGCGCAACCTGGTACCGCGCCAGTGCGAGACATATTCCCGCTCGTCAGGCCGGCGCTGGCGCCCAGGAGCCGAAGGCCCTTCCCGCGCCAGAGCGGTCTGCTTCGCTGCACCGGATCCCGGCCGCCTCTGCCAATGCGGACTGAGCCGTGCACGAGCGCGCCGCCACGCGAGCGCATCACGGGCATGGAAGGGCTGCGCGGCTACGCCGTCGTGCTCGTGTTCCTCGTCCATTTCGCGGATCACTACGTGCGCCGCTACGGTGGCCCGGATTTCGAGCACTCCAGCATCCTCGATGCGCCAGGCATCGGCCCTGCGCTGGCCCACTACCTGTGGGCGTCGCACTACGGCGTGGACCTGTTCTTCCTGCTCAGCGGATTCCTGATTTTCAGGCTGGTCGCACGGCCGGAATTCCGCTATGGCCGCTTCCTGTGGAATCGGCTGGCCCGGCTGTATCCGGCGTTTGCGGTCTGGCTGCTGATCTACACCGCCTACCACGCGACTTTCTGGAACGTGACCTACGACTGGAAGCTGCTGCTCCAGAACGCCTTGATGCTTCACGGCATCCCGGAGCTGGGCATCAAGGCCATCCTGGTGGCGAGCTGGTCCTTGAGCTTCGAGTGGCTGTTCTACCTCGCGATGCCGCCCCTGCTGCTGGCCATCCGGCGCTGGCATGCGGCGCTGCGGCCGGCCCACGTGGCCTGGGCCGGGCTGCTGGTGCCGCTGGCCGCGATTCTGCTGGGGTCGCACTACGCGCGCTTCGTCATGTTCTTCGCCGGGGCATGGATGGCCGCGCTGCCGCCGGGCACGTTGAGGCGCTGGACAAGCCTGCTGCCCGACTGGGCCGTGCTGCTGCCGTACCTGGGCGTGACGCTGCTGTTCTCGTTCACGCAGAACTACAACCTCTTCTCCTGGCCTTATGCGGTTGTCTGCGGGCTGCTGGTGGCCAAGGCCATCGCCGGCGACGGCCTGCTGGCCCGGTGCTTCAACGCTCCGCTGCTGCGCTGCCTCGGAAACTGGTCCTACAGCCTCTACCTGCTGCACGGCCTGATGATCGTTGTGGTGGTGGACCACCTGGGACCTCGATGGGCTTCGCTGCCGCTCCCCGTCCATTCCGGCGTGCTGATGCTTGTCTCGCTGCTGGCCAGTGCCGCGCTGGCAGGCGTTTCGTACCGATGGCTTGAGCTGCCCTACTTCAAGCAGCGCCAGCACGCGGCCGATGAGCCGGGCCCGGAAGGCAGCAGCCGTCCCGAGCCCGGCCGGACATGGGCCATGACGTCGGCCGCCACGGCACAAGCCCGGAGCGAGCCCTGATGCCGGCGCGACACAAGCACTGGGTGCGGCGTCTCGCACCCCCGGGCACAGGCCTGCTCGTGGCCCTGCTGCTGGGCCACGCGCCGGCCGTCCAGGCCCGCGACAGCCGCATGGCAGGCGAGGCCTGGATCGGTGCGAGCGCACTCCACACAGGCAGCCTTGGCGCCATGCTGACCTTCGCCCCGGTGACCCCGAACGACCGCCCGGGATGGCGTGTCCAGGGCGTGGCGCAGCGGGGCTACTACCGCTACGCCCTGAACGCGGCCCCGCAGGGCGTCGTTCGCGGCCGCTACTCGGACGTCAGCGTCCTGCTGGGCTATGAGCACAACAAGGCCGCCTACGGCTTCATGGCGGCCCTGGGTCCGTCGCTCTACACCAAGGACCTTTCCTACCGGTCGCCCGGCGACGGCGCAGGCAGCAAACTGGGAGCCAAGGCAACGGTGTCGGGGTACTTCAGCGCCGAACAGGCGCTGTCCGGCTTCGCGCTCGCAAGCTACTCGTCCGCCAACCGCACGAAGAACCTGTATGCCAACCTCGGCATCGGCCTGCCTCACGGCCTTTCCACCGGGCCGGAGTTCGCCTGGATGCAGGCGCCGGACTACCGCGAGTCCCGCCTCGGCATGCATCTGTCCGGCATCCGTGCGGGGCCCGTGCAAGCCAGCCTGTCACTGGGTTGGCTGAGGAACCAGGACGGCCAGCAGGCACGCCACGTGGGCGTGAATGCCCGCATGGCGTTCTGACCGGCATCATGGCTCCCCCATGAAGACCACCCTCGAAGAACTGCAGGCCTTCACCACCGTCGTGGACACCGGCTCGATCACCGCCGCGGCCGAGCAGCTGGGCCAGACCGTCTCGGGCATCAGCCGCGCCCTGGGCCGCCTGGAGCGCAAGCTGGAGACCACGCTGCTGCGGCGCACGACGCGGCGCATCGCGATCACCGACGAGGGCGCGGCGTTCCTCGGCCACGCCCGCGCGATCCTGGCCGCGGTGGACCAGGCCGAGGAACAGATGGCCGCACGCCGGCGCCAGCCCGCCGGCCGCCTGCGCGTCAATGCCGCGACGCCTTTCATGCTGCACGCCATCGTGCCGCTGCTGCCGGCCTTCCATTTGAAGTACCCGCGCATCCGCCTGGAGCTGGACACGGACGATCTCAACATCGACCTGCTGGAGCGGCGCACCGACGTCGCCATCCGCATCGGTGCGCTGCAGGACTCCACGCTGCACGCCCGGCCGCTGGCCAGCAGCCGCATCCGGGTGCTGGCCAGCCCCGCCTACATCGAGCGCCACGGGCGCCCGGCCACGGTCGAGGCCCTCACGCGCCACGTGCTGCTGGGCTTCACCCAGCCCGAGTCGCTCAACCGCTGGCCGCTGCACGGCGAGCATGGCGACGAATGGCCCATCGTGCCCACGCTCACCGCCTCCAGCGGCGAGACGCTGCGCCAGCTCGCGCTGCAAGGCCTGGGCATCGCCTGCCTCTCCGACTTCATGACGCAGGCCGACCGCCGGCAAGGCCGCCTGGTGCAGCTGCTGGAGCCGCACACGCGGGAGGTGCGCCAGCCGATCAACGCGGTCTATTACCGCAACGCCCAGCTGGCCGCGCGCATCACCTGCTTCCTGGACTTCGTGAGCGAGCGGCTGTCCACGGACGAGGAGCTGTGCGAGGCCGCGCCCGCCAGGGGACGCGCGCGCAAGCCGGCGGCCGGCTGACCGCCGGCTCTTGACTCGGCGTCAAGAATCATCTGCCCCGGCACGGCTGTTTCCGCCGGGCC
Organism: Azohydromonas australica DSM 1124; assembly: GCF_000430725.1. GTDB lineage: Bacteria > Pseudomonadota > Gammaproteobacteria > Burkholderiales > Burkholderiaceae_C > Azohydromonas > Azohydromonas australica. The sequence continues at coordinate 149,176 of NZ_KE387212.1, read as the reverse complement.
TGCGGGCCCACAGTGGCGCCCAACCTGTTGTTGGAGCTGCCCATGCCCCTTGCACTGCTCGCGCTCACCGTCAGCGCCTTCGCCATAGGAACGACGGAATTCGTCATTGTCGGCCTCATCCCGACCATCGCCGCCGACCTCCAAGTCAGCCTGCCCTCGGCCAGCCTGCTGGTCAGCCTCTACGCGCTGGGCGTCGCCATCGGCGCGCCCGTGCTCACCGCCCTCACCGGGCGCCTGCCGCGCAAGACGCTGCTGCTGGCGCTGATGGCGCTGTTCACGGCGGGCAACCTGCTCGCGTGGCAGGCGCCGGGCTACGAGTCGCTGGTCCTGGCGCGGGTGCTCACCGGGCTGGCGCACGGCGTGTTCTTCTCCATCGGCTCGACCATCGCCACCAGCCTGGTCGCCAAGGACAAGGCCGCCAGCGCCATCGCCACCATGTTCACCGGGCTGACGGTGGCGCTGGTCACCGGCGTGCCGTTGGGCACCTTCATCGGCCAGCACTTCGGCTGGCGCGAGACCTTCCTGGCCGTCGCCGCGCTGGGCCTGCTGGCCTTCCTGGCCAGCCTGCTCGCCGTGCCGCACGGCATCCGGCATGCGCCGCCGGCCTCGCTGCGCAGCCAGGCCCGGGTGCTGGCGCAACCACGGCTGCTGCTGGTGTACGCGAAGACAGCCATCGGCTACGGCGGCTCGTTCATCCCCTTCACCTTCCTCGCGCCGATCCTGCAGGACGTCGCCGGCTTCAGCCAGGGCGCCGTGGCGTGGGTGCTGCTGGCCTACGGCGTCTCCGTGGCCATCGGCAACGTCTGGGGCGGCCGCCTGGCCGACCGCAAGGGACCGATCCCGGCCCTGCAGCTGATCTTCGCGGCGCTGGCCGGCGTGCTGATGCTGCTGACCTTCACGGCGCACAGCCCCTGGCTGGTGGTGCTGACGGTGCTGGCCTGGGGCGCCGTGGCCTTCGGCAACGTGCCGGGGCTGCAGGTGTACGTGGTCCAGCAGGCCGAGCGCTTCGAGCCCCAGGCCGTGGACGTGGCCTCGGGCCTGAACATCGCGGCCTTCAACCTCGGCATTGCGGCCGCGGCCTGGGGCGGCGGCCTGATCGTCGAGCGGCTGGGCCTCATGCACACGCCCTGGATCGGCGCCCTGGTGGTGCTGCTGTCGCTGGCGCTGACGAAGCTCAGCGGACACCTGGACCGCCGCGACACCGTAACCCACGCCGCACGCGGCGCCCTGTCGAGCCGCTGCTGAGCCGGGCCTTCATCACCCCTTCCGTTCACGAGGACTGACACACCATGCAAGCCATTCCTGACTTCGGCCTGGGCACCTTCCGCCTGAAAGGCCAGGCCGCCATCGACTCCGTGAGCACCGCGCTGGAGCTGGGCTACCGGGCCATCGACACGGCCCAGATCTACGACAACGAGGAGGCCGTGGGCCAGGCCATCGCCGGCAGCGGCGTGGCCCGGCAGGCGCTCTTCCTGACCACGAAGATCTGGACCGAGCACCTGTCGCGGGACCGGCTCGTGCCCAGCCTCAAGCAGAGCCTGCACAAGCTGCGCACCGACCACGTGGACCTGACGCTGATCCACTGGCCGTCGCCCGACGGCGCCGTGCCGCTCGCCGAAACCCTGGATGCGCTGGCGCAGGCCAGGCGCGAAGGCCTGACGCGCCAGATCGGCGTGTCGAACTTCAACGTGGCGCTGATGCGGCAGGCGGTGGCCGCGGCCGGCCCCGGCGCGATCGCCACCAACCAGGTGGAGCTGCACCCGTATCTGCAGAACCGTGCGGTCGTCGAGGCCGCACGGGCGGCCGGTGTCCGGATCACCTCTTACATGACGCTGGGCTACGGCAAGGTGCTGCAGGACCCCGTCATCCAGGCCCTGGCGCAACGCCACCAGGCGACGCCGGCGCAGGTGGTCCTGGCGTGGGCGCTGCAGCTGGGCCACGCCGTGATCCCTTCCTCCACGCAGCGCGCCCACCTGGCCTCGAATCTCCAGGCTCGGGCACTGCGCCTGGGCGACGAGGACATGGCCCGCATCGCCACGCTGGACCGGGGCGAGCGCCTCGTCGATCCGCAGGGGCTGGCGCCGCGCTGGGATTGACGCCATGCAGCGAACTGCCCGCCGCACCCCGTCCGCGGCGCCTCAGTACACTAGGCCGCCTGCCTGCGTCGAGGTCAGGCTTCCGCTCAGGGCATCCAGGTAGTACGGCGGGGTGTCGTCACTGCGCGTCCAGTTCGTGAGATTGAACCGCACGGTCGTGGTGGCGTCGGACGGCGACGCGGCCACCTTGTGAACCTGCACGTTGCGAAACGCCAGCGGCGTCTTCGCCGCGATGGTGTCGGCAGCCTGGGTGGGACGCAGGAAGTACGCGGCGCCGCTGCCCACCACGGTGGCGATGCCGTCGTCCGCCACCACCGCGGTCTTCTCGTCCACGCCGATGCCCCGGACAACGTCCAGCCCCGCCAGGCCCTCTCGGATCGTCCGCGCCAGGAAGGTCACCAGGCGGCCCATGCGGTCGCGCACATGAAAGTGGGTATCGGTGGTGGTGCCGGCCAGTCCGGGCAGCCCAGTGATGAACGTCGTGCTCAGCGTGATGCGCTTGTCATACGGATCGGCCAGCGCCTCGGCGGAAGTGACACTGCCGTTCTCGCCCGTGTAGTCGACATCGCCCAGCACCGCCATGCCGGCGCTGCTGCCCCCGATGGGTACCCGGCGGCTGCGCAGGTGGCCGAGCGAGGCCTCCAATGGCGTGCCCTTCCACAGCGCGATGTAGTTGGACTGGTCACCGCCGGCGATGAACAGCACGTCGGCATTGCGCACGATGCGGTTGACCTCCGGGTCGCTGGCCGCCGCCTGCTTCTTGAGCACCAGCGTCTCCACCGAATCGACCCCCGCCAGCGCCGAGAAGCTCACGTTGTAGTCGTCCGCACCCGAGGTGCGGATGACAACCACATCCACCTTCGCGCTGGAGCTGCCCCTTGCCTTGTCGACCAGGCGCCGCAGGGGCTCGGCGATATCGTTTTCGCCGCCCATCAGCACGACCATCTGCGAGCCGGGCGGCAGGAGCGCGACGTCGGTGGCGCTGCCGGTGAGGTAGTAGTCGTAACCCTTCGTGGAAAGATCAGGCGCCTTGGCGCCGGCCTGCGCCGGTACGGCGCCGAGGACCGAAGTTGCGGCAAGGGCCGCCAGCAGCACCCGCGTGGCGACAGGCCAGGACAAGGACGAACGCATCAGAGACATGCGGATCTCCTCCTGTGGAAGATGACGGAGTTTGCTCCCTTCACTTTCCGCCGTGCAGCGCCGTGTGGAGCGAACGCTGGCGCTGCCAGCTGTCGAGCCGCGGCTCGCGCTGGACCACCTCGCAGCGAAGCCGCCTCCTGCACGACCGGGCGGCTACGTCACCTCATCTCCCGCTCAGCGCCCCGTGAAGCGCGGCGCGCGGCGCTCCTGGAAGTGCGCCACGCCCTCCCTGAAGTCCTCGCTTTGCAGGCTGGTGAACATCTCGGCGTTGGCCAGCGCCACGGCCTCTCCCAGCGACTGGTAGGGCGACTCCCAGAGCTGGCGCTTCACCACCGCCACCGAACGGGGCGACACCTCGGTGGAGAGCGTGCGCGCCAGCTCCAGCGCGGTGGACAGCAGCGCCTGCGGCTCCACCACGCGGTGCACCAGCCCCATCGCCAGCGCCTCCTCGGCGCCGACCTTGCGCGAGGTCAGCAGCAGGTCCGTCGCATGCGCGTGGCCCACGATGCGCGGCAGCATCCAGGCGATGCCGTGCTCCGCGATCAGCCCACGCTTGGCAAAGGCGGTGGCGAAGGCCGCCGTGCTGGCGGCGAGGCGGAAGTCGCTGTAGAGCGCCATCACCAGCCCCAGGCCCGCCGCGGCGCCGTTGATGGCGCAGATCACGGGCTTGGCGATCGCCGGGAAGTACGAGTAGCGCGTCTGGTAGTCGGCGCGCCGGTTCATGTCGTAGGGCCGCATCCACTCCTGGGCGCGGATGTCCTCCGGCGGCAGCACCTCCAGCTCGTCGATGTCCATGCCGGCGCAGAAGGCGCGCCCGGCGCCGGTGAGCACGATGGCGCGCACCGCGGGGTCGCGCCCGGCCCGCTCCATGGCCGCACGCAGCTCGGCCTCCAGCACCTTGGTCAGCGCGTTCATGCGCTCGGCCCGGTTCAGGGTGATGACGGCGGTCGCGCCCTCGGTGGAATAGGTCAGTTGCTGGTAGTCCATGGCTTCACTCCTGGTTCGTGGACGGGGTGTCGAAGTACGCGGGCGGCATCTGGATCGACACCGGCTCCAGGAACTCCTCGAGGCCGTGGCGCCCGTTCTCCCGCCCCAGGCCGGACTGCCCGAAGCCGCCGAAGGGCGCGGCCGAGTTGAAGGGCGCGCCGTTGACGTCCACCTGGCCCGCGCGCAGCCGCCGCGCCACGGCCAGCGCCGCCGCCGGCGTCGGCCCCCAGACGCTGGCCGCCAGCCCGTAGGCGGTGCCGTTGGCCAGCGCGACGCCCTCCTCCACGCCCTCGTAGGGCAGCAGCACCAGCACCGGGCCGAACACCTCTTCCTGGGCAATGGCGCTGTCGGGCCGCACGTTCCCCAGCACGGTGGGCGCGACGAAGAAGCCGTGCGGCGGCAGCGCCACGTCCGGGCTCAGCCGCGTGGCACCCTCGCCCAGCGCCTGCTCGACCAGGCCCAGCACCCGCTGCCGCTGGGCCGCCGAGATCAGCGGCCCCAAGCGCGTCGCGCCATCGGCCGGATCGCCCATGCGGTAGCCCGCCGCGCCCTCGCGCAGCAGCGCGGCGGCACGCTCGTACTGGTCGCGCGGCACCAGCAGCCGCGTCGTCGCCGAGCAGGTCTGGCCGGAGTTGAGGAAGCAGCCGGCCAGCGTCGCCTTCACCGCCGCGCCCAGGTCGGCGCCGGGCAGCACCAGCGCGGCGGACTTGCCGCCCAGCTCCAGCGCCACGCGCTTGACGTCCTGCCCGGCCAGCGCGGCGATGTGCCGGCCGGCGCGCGTGGAGCCGGTGAAGGACACCATGTCCACCTCCGCATGCCGCACCAGCGCCTCGCCCACCTCCGGCCCGGTGCCGTGCACGAGGTTGAACACGCCCGCCGGCACCCCCGCCTGCTCGATGGCCTGCGCCAGCAGGAAGGCGCTCGACGGCGCCAGCTCCGAGGGCTTGAGCACGACGGTGCAGCCCGCCAGCAGCGCCGGCGCCACCTTGGCCGTGACCTGGTGCAGCGGGTAGTTCCAGGGCGTGATGCAGGCCACCACGCCCACCGGCACCTGCTGCACCAGCGAGTGGCCCAGGCGCGTCTCCCACTCCACTTCATCGGCGAGCCGGGCATAAGCGTCCCAGGCGGCGATCGGCGCCCCGACCTGGATGCGCGCGGCCAGCTTCGCCGGCATGCCGACCTCGCGCGAGATCACGCGCGTGAGCTCGTCGCCGCGCTCACGCAGCGCCGCGGCGATCCGGCGCACGACGGCGGCCCGCTCGGCCACCGGCGTCGCGGACCAGGTGCCGAAGGCCCGGCGCGCGGCCCGGACCGCCCGGTCCACGTCCGCGGCGCAGGCGCTGCGGTAGGCCGCGAAGGGCTGCTCGGTCCAGCTGTCGGTCACCGGCGTCAGGGCCGTGCCGCCGGCCGGCGTCCAGGCGCCGTCGATGTAGATCTGCTCTTGGTTCATGGGTGTGTCCTCAGGAATGGGCGGCGTTGCGGCGCGCCAGGAAGGCCTGCATCACGCGGGTGGGCTCGCCGGTGGCGTAGCACTCCAGCTGGTAGCGGATGCCCGCGTTGCAGGCCTCCTCGAAGCCGGCCTGCGTGCGCTCGCGAAAGCGCCGCTTGGTCATGCGCAGCGCGGCACCGGGCAGCGCAGCCAGGGCGCGGGCGCGCTCGACTGCCCGCTGCAGCACCTGCGCCGGCGCCACCAGGTCGTTGACCAGGCCCAGCACGTGCGCGCGCTCGCCGCTGACCAGCTCGCCGGTGAGCGAGAGCTGCTGGTTCAGCGAGTGGCCGATCTGCAGCGACATCAGGTACGAGCCCACGACGCTGGCCAGGCCCGCCTTCACCTCCGGCTGGCCCATGCGCAGGTCCGCATGCGCCACGCGCAGGTCGCACAGCAGCGCCATCTGGAATCCCGCGCCCACGGCCGTGCCGTTGATCGCCGCCACCAGCGGCTTGTCCACGTCGCGCAGCGCCTGGTACATGGCGTGCTGCCGGTTGAGCCAGCCGGCCAGCGTGGTGGTGTCCACCGCCGCCGACTCCTCCAGGTCCTGCCCGGCACAGAAGGCACGCTCGCCGCTGCCGGTGAGCACGAGGGCATCCGCCGCGTCGCCGGCATCCAGCTCGCGCAGCGCCGCGCCCAGCTCGCGCCGCAGCGCGTCATTGACCGCGTTCATCACCGCGGGCCGGTGCAGCCGCACGACGGCGATGCGGTCCGTGATCTCCACGGTCACGGTGGGTTCCTCACGCATGGCGGCCTCCCGTCAGCTCGACCACGGCGTCCACGGCCCAGCCGCCCTCGCCGGCGCTGCCGACGATCAGCGGGTTGAGGTCGATGGCGGCGATGTCCCGCGGGTGCGCCGCCGCCAGCCGGCCCAGCGCCACGGCGCAGCGCGCCACGACGGCCCGATCCACCGGCGGCTCGCCGCGCACGCCGGCCAGGATCGGCGCGATGCGCAGCCCCGCCAGCTTCTCCAGCACGTCCTGCTCGGTGAAGGGGTGCAGCAGCACCGCGAAGTCGCGCAGCGCTTCCACGTACTTCCCGCCGTCGCTGACCATGACCACCGCGCCGAAGGCCGGGTCCTGGCGCACGCCCAGGGCGAACTCGCGCCGCCCGCGCACGCGCCGGGCCACGATCACGCCCTCCAGCGGCAGCTCCAGCGCGCGGACGCGGGCCGCACAGTGCTCGAAGGCCTCGGCCACCGCCCCTTCGCTGTCCAGGCCCAGGAACACCAGCCCGTGCTCGGACTTGTGCGGGATGTGGGCCGAGCAGGCTTTCAGCACCACCTCTGGGCCCAGCTCGCGCCAGGCAGCGACGGCCTCCTGCGCCGTGCGGCATGGGCGGTGCGGTGCCAGCGGGATGCCGGCGTGGCCCAGCACGGCCAGGCTGTCCGCCTCGCTGAGCGTGGCAGGGCCGGAGCGCGTGGCGACACCCTGCAGCGCCGGCAGCGACGGCAGCGCCTCCACGGCGGCCGAGCGGCGCAGCGCCTGCTGCTGCAGCCGGGCGTGGCGGCTGAGCTGGTGCAGCGCGGCCAGGGCGTCGGTCTCGTGCCCGAACACCGGGACGCCGGCACGCCCGAAGGCGTCGCGCACCGAAGCCTGTGGGGCCGAGACGGCGGTCGGCTTGCCGTGGGCGGCCATGAAGCGCGCGGTGTCGCGCGCCATGCCTTCCACGTCGTAGCCCTCGCCCGCCACGGGCACGCCGATGAGGAACAGGTCCGCCTGCGGGTCGGCCGCCAGCGCCTCCAGCGTCGCGGCGAACATGCCGCCGTCGGTGAGCAGCGAGGCCGTCAGGTCCACCGGGTTGCCGGCCGTGGCGAAGCCCGGCATGACGCGCGCCAGCGCCTGCAGCGTCGCCGGCGCCAGCTCGGCCAGCGGCAGCTTCAGCTGCTCGGCGGTGTCGGCACTGAGCACGCCCACGGCGCCGCTGTGGCTCATCACCACCAGCCGCTCGGCCGGGTGCAGACCGGCGGCCAGGACCAGTTCGACGGCGTTGACCAGGCCGTGCACGTCGGCGGCGCGCCAGATGCCGTGGCGCTCCAGGAAGGCATCGACCACCACGTCGTCATGCACCAGCGCGCCGGTGTGCGAGGCCGCGGCCTGGGCGCCGCGCGCGCTGCGGCCCGACTTGAGGGCCACGACCGCCGCGCCACGCGCATTGGCCAGCCGCGCCACCTCGGCCAGCGTCGCCGGGTCGGACAGCGACTCGATGTAGAGCAGCACGACGCGGATGTCTGGGTCCGCCGCCGCCACGAGGGCCAGCTCGCCCACCGAGGCGTCGGCGTCGTTGCCCGAGGCCACCAGGTAGCGCACGCCGATGCCGCGCTCGCGCAGCAGGGCGTAGGGCATGACGCTGGCCGCGCCGCTCTGGCTGACGATGGCCACCGGCCCGTCCTGCGGCGCTACCTCCATGAACATGGTGCTGAAGTTCAGCACCGCGCCGCTGCCGAAGTTGGCGATGCCCTGGGCGTTGGGCCCGATCAGGCGCACGCCCAGCCGCCGCGCCTCCTCCACCAGCGCGCGCTGCCGCGCCAGCCCCTCGGCGCCGGTCTCGCCAAAGCCCGAGCTCATGACGACGGCGGTGCCCACGCCACGGGCGGCGCACTGGCGGATCACCTCGGCCACCTGCTCCTGGCCCACGGCCACGACGGCGACGTCGGGCGCCTCGGGCAGCGCCGCCAGCGAGGGCCAGGCGGCCAGGCCCTGCACGCTGTCGCGCCGCGGGTTGATCGGGTAGACGGCGCCGGCGAAGCCGAAGCGCTGCAGGTAGTGCAGTGGCCGGCCGCCGACCTTGTTGCGGTCCTCGGTGGCGCCGACGACGGCGACGGAACGCGGCGCGAAGGCGCGCGCGAGGCGGGAATCAAGCGTGTTCATGGCGTCTGGAGCAGTCATTCAAGAGTGGCGCCCGAGGCCTTGACGACCGGGGCCCATTGGGCGATGTCGTGCCGGATCAGCGCGGTGAACTCGGCCGGCGTGGTGGGACGGGCCTCGGCGCCCTCGGCCTGCATGCGCTGCTTCATCTCGTCCGTGGACATCACGGCCACGATCTCGCGGTTCAGGCGCTCCACCACCGGTGCCGGCGTGGCGGCCGGCGCCAGCACGCCGAACCAGATCGTCACGTCGAAGTCCTTGAGCCCGGCCTCCTGCGCCGTCGGCACCCCGGGCAGCAGCGGCGAGCGCTTCGGTCCGGTCACGGCCAGCGCGCGCACCTTGCCGGCGCCGATGTGCGGCGCCTGCTGCGCCACGGTGTCGAACATCATCGACACCCGGCCGCCGAACAGGTCCACCAGCGCCGGCGCCGAGCCCTTGTAGGGCACGTGCGTGAGCTGGATGCCGGCGCGGGCCTTGAACAGCTCTCCCGACAGGTGGTTGGAGCTGCCGTTGCCCGCCGAGGCGTAAGTCATGTCGCCGGGCTTGGCCTGCGCCAGCTTGACCAGCTCGCCCAGGCTCTGCGCCGGCACGCCGGGGTGGACCACCAGCACGTTCATCGTGGTCGCCATCAGGCTGACCGGCGCGAAGTCCTTCACCGGGTCGTAGCGCAGCTTCGGGTACAGGCTCGGGTTGATGGCCAGCGTGCCGGTGGTGCCGAAGAACAGCGTGTGGCCGTCCGGCCTGGCCCGCGCCACCGCTTCCGCGGCCAGGGTGCCGCCGGCGCCGCCGCGGTTGTCCACCACCACCTGCTGGCCCAGGCGCTCGCCCAGCTTCTGCGCCAGCAGGCGCGCCATGGCGTCGGTCGGGCCGCCGGCCGGGAAAGGCACCACCAGCGCCACCGGCTGCCGGGGAAAGGCCTGGGCCTGGGCTGGCGGCGCCAGCGCGGCCAGGGCGACGAACGGAATCAAGAGCTTCATGGGCTGTCTCCTTTCGAATCGGTATCCCACAGCGTAGGCAGCCGGCCGCTTGCGAAAAAGTGGAAATGGCAGATTTCAGGTTTCGACTAAAGTGAAACCATGCACCTGAAGCAGCTGCAGACCTTCGTGCTGGTGGCCGAGCTGGGCTCGCTGTCGCGCGCGGCCACGACGCTGGACATGGCGCCCTCGCTGGTGAGCCGCCAGGTGGCGCTGCTGGAGGCCGAGTGGGGCGACCGCCTCTTCGAGCGCACGGGGCGCGGCATGGCACTGTCGGACTTCGGCCGCCGCATGCTGGGCGAGGCCAAGCGGGTGCTGGACCAGGTACAGCGCCTGGAGAGCGTGGCGCACGAGAGCGCGGGCGCGCTGACCGGCACGGTGCACGTGGGCGTGCTGCCCTCGATGTCGCGCCCGCTGCTGCCGCGCCTGATCGCCGACATCCGCACGCAGGCGCCGGGCGTGCGCCTGCACGTCGTCGAGGGCTTCAGCGGCCACCTCGACGAAGCGCTGGCGTCGGGGCTGCTGGACATGATGGTGGTGAACCGCTACGGCGCCGCGGCCCAGCGCGGCGAGGACGTGCTGGCCACGGTGCAGACCTTCCTGACCGGCCGGCCCGGCCATGCGGCGCTGTCCGGCCCGACCGTGGACTTCGCCGCGCTGGCTGGCCTGCCGCTGGTGCTGCCCGCCATGCCCAACGGCATGCGCAGCGTGCTGGAGCAGCTCTCGCACAAGCACGGCGTGGCGCTGGAGACCGTGATGGAGGTGGACACCGCCTCGGCCATGAAGGACGTGGCCATGAGCGGCCACGCCTTCACGCTGCTGCCGCTCATGGCCCTCGGCGAGGAGCTGAAGGCGGGCACGCTGGGCGCGAGCCGCGTGGTGGCTCCCGAGATCCCGCGCACCATCGCGCTGAGCCTGAGCACGCACCGGCCGCTGTCCCGGGCCGCGCGCTTCGTGGCGACGCGGCTGCGGCAGCTGGCGTCGGAGGTAGTGAAGGACTGACGCCGCGGCGCTTCACGAGCCCGTGGGCCGCGGCAGCCACTGCAGCAAGGTCGCGTACAGCCGCGCGGGCTCCACCGGCTTGGCGACGTGGTCGTTCATGCCGGCGTCCAGGCAGGCCTGCCGGTCCTCCTCGAACGCATTGGCGGTCATGGCGATGATCGGAAGTGCCGCGCCGATGCGCCGGCGTATCTGCCGCGTCGCCTCCAGCCCGTCCATGACCGGCATCTGCACGTCCATCAGCACGAGGTCGTAGGGCTTGCTGGTCACCAGCTCCAGCGCGCCGCGGCCGTCCTCGGCGGTTTCCACTTCCAGCGACACGGCCCGCAACACGGCGGACGCCACTTCCCGGTTGACGAAGTGGTCCTCGACCAGCAGCACACGCTGGCCGCCGTGGCGCGAGCGCAGCAGGGCCTCCGACGCTTCCCTGGAAAGCGGATCGGATGTTTCGCCGCGGCGCTGCTGCAGCGCCTGCAGCAGCGCATCGGCCTCGGCCGCGTCGCTGGCGGCCGGTGCCCCCCGGTCCCCGGCCGCCGCCGGCGCGCCCTGCGCCTCGGACGGCCGCGCGCGGCCCAGCCAGGCGGTGAACCAGAAGGTGCTGCCCTGCCCCGGCACGCTGTGCAGGCCCACCTCGCCATCCATCAGCGTGGCGAGGTGGCGCACCAGGGCCAGGCCCAGGCCGGTGCCGCCATGGCGGCGGGTGATCGAGCCGTCGGCCTGCTCGAAGGCCTCGAACACGGCCTCCTGGCGCTCCGGCGGGATGCCCGGTCCGGTGTCCTGCACCTCGAAGCGCACCAGCAGCCGCGGCCCGTCCTCGCGCAGCAGCCGGCCGCGCAGCTGCACCGAGCCCCGGGCCGTGAACTTCACCGCGTTGGACAGCAGGTTGAGCAGCACCTGCGACAGCCGCGTGGGGTCGCCGCGCAGGCGCCGGGGCAGGTCGTCGGTGTCCAGCCGCAGCGCCAGCCCCTTGTCGGCCGCCAGGGCGTGCACGATGTCCAGCGAGCGGCCCAGCAGCTCGTCCAGCGAGAACTCGCTGTCCTCCAGCACCATCTTGCCGGCCTCGATCTTGGAGAGGTCCAGGATGTCGTTGATCAGCTGCAGCAGGTGCCGGGCCGCATCCCCGACCTGCCCCAGGCGCTGCTGCTGCAGCGGATCGCTGGTGTCGCGCAGCAGCAGGTGGGTGAGCCCGATGATGGCGTTCATCGGCGTGCGGATCTCGTGGCTCATGTTGGCCAGGAAGGCCGTCTTGGCCGCGCTGGCCACCTCGGCCTGCCGGGTGCGCTCGCGCAGCTGCTCTTCGAGCGCCTTGCGCTCGGTGAGGTCGGTCAGCAGCACCAGGAAGCCCAGCGCCTGCCCCTGCGCGTCGCGCAGCACGCTCAGGTGCAGCAGCCCGGGGAAGGAGCTGCCGTCGTCGCGCATGTACGTCCACTCGTTGCGCGGGCCTTCGCCCGGGCGCGCCCGCTCGGGCAGCAGGCCGGCGATCAGCGCCGCGGGCATGCGCGAGCCCTCGGCCTGCACGTCGGGCGGGAAGAACTGCGCCTTGTAGGTCAGCTCGTCGGGCTCGCAGAACTCCGTCACCAGGCGCCCCAGCACCTGCTGCGCCGGGCTGCGGAACATGGCCTCGGCGGCCGGGTTGAAGGAGGTGATGCGCCCTTCCAGGTCCGTGGAAATGACGGCGATGCGGGCGCTCGCGACGATGGCCTTCTCGCGCTCGCTCAGCGCTTCCAGCTCGGCCGTGCGCTGGCGCACCTGCTGCTCCAGCCTGTCGCGCGCGGTGCGCTGCTCGTGGATGTCGGTGGCTGCGCCGAACCAGCGCACGACCTGGCCTTGCGTGTCGAAGATCGGCTCGGCCCGCAGCAGGTGCCAGCGGTACAGTCTGTCATGCCGGCGGATGCGGTGCTCGTGCATGACTGGCCCGGGCGTGGCCAGCGCGCGCCGCCAGACCGCCTGGGTGGCGGGCAGGTCATCGGGATGGATCGTCGACGTCCAGCCCTGGCCCGTGCTGTCGGACGTGCCCAGTCCGGTGTACTCGTGCCAGCGCTTGTTGTACCAATCGACCTGGCCGCCGGGCCCGTTGCTCCAGAGCAGGTCGGGCACGAGGTCGGCGATGGCGCGCATCTGCGCCTCGCTCTCGTGCAGGGCCGCTTCGGCTTGGCGGCGCGCCGTGAGATCCACCGTGACCGCCAGCAGGCGGGGCTCGGAACCGGGTTCGGGCTCCAGCCGCGTGAGGCTGCTCTGGGCCATGACCAGCGTGCCGTCCGGGCGCTGGTAGCGCTTTTCCAGCGTCACGCTGCCGCCCTGCGCCAGCACGCGTGCAGCCGCTTCCAGGCTGCGGGGCACGTCGTCAGGGTGCGTCACGTCCCCGATCGTCAGCCCCAGCAGCGCCTGGGCACCGCGGCCGACGATGCGGGCCAGCTCCGGGTTGACGCGCAGGAGGCGCCCATCGGGCGCGATCTCGGACAGCCCCACCGGCGCCCGCTCGAAGATCGAGTTCAGGCGTGCCTCGACCTGGCGTTGCGCCGCTTCGGCGTGCAGCCGGCGCGTGGTTTCGATGACCGTGATGAACACGCCCCTCACCGTGCCCGCCTCGTCGCGCACCGGGCTGTAGGTCAGCGACAGCCACACGTCTTCCAGCGTGCCCGAGCGCGCCAGCGGGTACAGCGCGTCCTCGAACACCAGCGACTCGCCCTGCCAGACCCGCTCGTAGATCGGCGCGTTGATGTGCCAGACCTCGGGCCAGCACTCGTGCGTGGGCTGGCCCAGCCCGGCCGGATGCTTCACGCCCATCAGGTCGCGGTAGGCGTCGTTGTAGATCTGGATGAGCTGCGGCCCCCACAGCACGATGGTGGCGAAGGGATGCGCCAGCAGCAGCTGCACGGTCGTGCGCAGCACGGCCGGCCAGCGCTGCGCGGCCCCCAGCGGGGTGGCGGCCCAGTCGTGCTCGCGCACGCGCCGTGCCATCTCGCCACCGGCGAAGGGCCAGCCGGTGGAGTCGCGGTCGAATCGGTTCAGGTCCACGTGCAAGCCTCGTCCGAGCCTGTGCCCAGGTTGCAGCAATGCCGCTGCCCGCATGCGTACTCGGACAGCACCCTCAAGCCCGGCCCATGTACCAGCCCTGGAACTCGTCGGCCGGCAGCGGCCGGCTGATGCAATAGCCCTGCGCCTGGTCGCAGGCCATGGCCGCGAGATGGCTGAAGGTCTCATCGTCCTCCACGCCCTCGGCGATGACCAGCAGGCGCAGGCTGTGCGCCAGGTCGATCGTGGAGTGCACGATCGCCGCCGAGTCGGCGTCGCGCCGCATGCCCCGGATGAAGGTCTGGTCGATCTTGAGGGCATCCACCGGCAGGCGCTGCAGGTACGACAGCGAGGAGTAACCGGTGCCGTAGTCGTCGATGGCGATCCGCAGGTCCAGCCGCTTGAGCTGCTGCAGCTTTTCCAGCGCCGCCGCCGGGTCGAGCATCAGCGCGCTTTCGGTGAGCTCGAACTCGATCCAGTCCGGCTCGGCGCCCCAGGTCGCCAGCGCGCCCTCGATGCGCCCGAGCAGCTTGGGGTCGTGCAGGTCGCGTGCCGAGAGGTTCACCGACAGGGGCAGTGCCCGGCCCTGCTCGCGCCAGGCATAGCTGTGGCGCAGGGCGGCCTCCAGCATCCAGTAGGTCAGCCGCGTGATCAGCCCGGTCTGCTCGGCCAGCGCGATGAATTCGCCCGGATTCACCTGGCCCAGGCGGTCATGCTGCCAGCGCACGAGGGCCTCGGCGCCGCAGACCTGCGCGGAAGCGATCTTGAGCTTGGGCTGGCAGTACAGCATCAGCTCGTCGTGCTCGATGGCCTTGCGCAAGTCGCCCATGAGCGCCAGGCGCTGCGCGCAGTCGCGGTCGAAGCCGCTCTTGAACAGCACCACCGGCGTACCCATGGCGCGCGCCTGCGCCAGCGCTATGCCGGCGCGGCGCAACATGCCTTCGGCGTCCGCGGCATGTCCCGGGAACAGGCTGACGCCCGCGTTCGAGCGCGCATCGAGCAGCACGCCCGCGACATCGACCGGCTCGTCGAGCGCGGCCAGGAGCCGCTGCGCCAGCCCCATGGCCTGCTCCGCACCCGAACGCGGCATGAGCACCGCGAACTCGGCGTCGGCCAGGCGGCCCAGCGTGCCGGCGTGGCCGACCGTCTGCTGCAGCCGGTCGGCCACGGCCACCATCAGCTTGTCGACCTCCGCGCTGCCCAGCGTCGCGTTGAGCTCCTGCAGATGCGCCATGCCGATGCGCACCAGGGCCAGCGGCCAGCGCCCGGCGCGGGCCACGTCGATGGCGCTGCCGAGCAGCTGGCACAGGCGCACCCGGTTGGGCAGCCCGGTCACGCTGTCGAAGTACGCCATGCGCCGGATGGTTTCCTCGGCTGCCGCGGCCTTGAGGCGGTGGCGCAGCGCGCCCAGTCCGTAACCGAGATCGGCGACTGTGGCGGTGAGCAGCTGCACCTCCTGCTCGTCGAAGCCGTCGGTTTCCGCCGCCAGGATCTGCACCGACCCCACCAGCTCGCCGTCCACCCGCAAGGGCAGCGTCACCACCGACCCGTACCCCCGCCGGCGTGCCTCCTCGCGGAACGGGTACCCGGGGTTGTTGGCGACGTCGTGCATGACCATCGGCCGCTGCGCATCCAGGCACGCCGCCATGGTGCGGCCGATCTTCGAGGCGGCCAGGCTGCGCCGCAGCTTCAGGAAGCCCTCCTCGAAACCGGCGTGCGCCATGGGGCGCATCGTCCGGGCCTCGTCGGGCTCGATGTAGCCCACCCAGGCCAGCCGGTAGCCGCACTCCTCGACGGCCACGCGGCAGACCTCCTGCAGCAGCACGGCCTCGTCCTGCGCCTGGGTCAGCGCGTGGTTGATGGCCGCGCGGATGCGCAGCGCCCGGTTCAGGCGCAGCACCTCGGCCTCGGCCTGCTCGCGTCGCTGGCGCAGCCGCAGGAACTCCAGCCCGAAGGCCACGTCGTCCGCCACCTCGCGCAGCACCTGCAGCTCCCGATGGCCGAACGCGTCGGCCTCGGGCGCCCCGATGCTCAGGGCCCCGAACAGCTCGCCCCCGATGTGCAGCGGCAGCGCCAGCACCGAGCCCAGGCCGCGGCGGCGCGCGAACTCGCGCCACATGGGCGGGTAGGCCTGCGACTGCACGTCATTGAACAGGCACTCGGCGCCGGTACGGATGGCCGTGCCGGTGGCACTTTGGCCGCGCTCGGTGTCGTCCCACCACAGCGCCCCGGTATCGGCAGCGGCGCTACGCCCGGCATGCGCCAGCGTCGTGACCGTCCGCTCGTCGTCATGCTCGGCACGTCCGACGCGGGCCAGGCAGTAGCCGGCCTCCTCGACCACCACGCGGCAGATCTCCTGCAACAGGGCCGCCTCTTCCGTGGCTCGCAACAGGGCCCGGTTGCAGCCGCTGAGCGTGCGCAACGCCCGCTCCAGGCATTGCTGTTCGTCCTGTTTGGACAAGGCGTTTTTCATCATGGCGCCCCTGGTGGAGGCTGCGAGCAGCCGCTGGCGCTGCTGTACTCCTTCTTTGGTCAGTCGTCACCACCATCGACGCCGGCGCGTCGGGCCGTGCCGACACTACATCCGGTCATCGTGCTTGCGCTGCGCAACGTCTTGGGCTCATGGGTTGCTGCCCGCCGCCGGCCCGCCGTGGGGCCGCAGGCCCGGCACGCGGGTCCTGGCGCCGGGGTCCGGGCGCAGAGGGCTCGCCTCCCGACGCGGGGAGGTGCTTCGAACACGAAGGAGCCACTGCATGAAGACCGTCATCCTTGCCGTTGCCCTGTCAACACTGGCGCTGGCGTCATGGAGCGCGCCCTCGGGGCCGCCCAAGTACCGCGTGGAGGTGGTCGGGGGATCGGACCCCGTGGCACGCATGACCTACGGTTTGGCCATGAACAACCTGGGCCAGGTCACGGGCTACAGCCGCTTCGACGATCCCGAGCAATTTCGCTACGGCTCGGTCTTCCTTTACGGCAACCATACGCTGCAGCAGATCGCGCCGTTGAACGAAAGCACCTCGCGCGGCTTCGGCATCAACGACCGCGGCGATATCGTCGGCAGCTTTGGGCGCGATGGCCGCTCGGTGCCCTACCTCTACCGCGACGGTCGGGTGATCGAGCTCGAAGGCCTGGCGCCCGGCTGGGGCGGCGAGGCCAAGGCCATCAACCAGGCCGGGCAGGTGGTGGGCGCGGCGGGCAACGGCCGCGCCTTCATCTACGACAACGGGCGCCTGCGCTACCTGAGCGAAGAGCCGCTGCGCAGCCACACGGCCAACGCCATCAACGACCGCGGGGTGGTCGCGGGCGAGATCTTCACCAGCTGCTGCGGCTTCGAAGGCTTCACCTACAGCGATGGCCAGTTGCGCCACCTGCCCACGCTGGGCGGCGACTACAGCAGCGTGCTGGCCCTCAACAACGCCGGCGACATGGTGGGCTACAGCTGGCAGGCCGGCGAAGACGGCACGCGCCAGGCGGTGCTGTACCGCGGCAATACCATCACGCCGCTGACGCTGCCCGGCAGCGTGCTGGGCCAGGCCAACGACATCAACGAAGACGGCTGGGTGGTGGGCAGCTTCTTCACGCGGGACATCTCCGATGTCGGCTTCCTGTACCGCGACGGCCAGACCTACGACCTCAACGGCCTGCTGTGGGGCAACGCCGGCGAGCTGCGCCACATCACCAATGCCGTGGCCATCAACGACGCCGGCCAGATCCTGGTCCACAGCCGCAACAACACGCCCTGGCAATCCTTCCGCACGCTGGTCCTCACGCCCGTCCCCGAGCCCTCGACCTGGGCCATGCTGCTGGCCGGCCTGGGCGTGGTCGGGGCCGCGGCGCGCCGGCGCCACGGCTGAGCCGGCGAGCGCCGGCTGTGCGCGCTCAACGCCGGCGCGGTGGCACGGTTCGGTTGGCGGAGCCAGGGTTCGCGGTGGCATCCGCCTGCGTCGGCGAGCCGCGATCGAGCCACTTCAGCAGCGTCGCGTACAGGGCCTGCGGCTGCACCGGCTTGGACACGAAGTCGTCCATGCCCGCGGCCAGGCAGGCGTCGCGGTCCTCGTCGAAGGCGTTGGCCGTCATGGCCAGGATCGGCAGCGCCTGCAGTCCGGGCAGCGCGCGCAGTGCCCGCGTGGCCTGCAATCCGTCCATGACGGGCATCTGCATGTCCATGAGCACCAGCGCGTAGCGGGCCTGGCTGGCTTTCTCCACGGCGGCCTGGCCGTTTTCCGCGAAATCCACCTGCAACCCGACGGCGCGCAGCAGCGCCAGCGCCACCTCGCGGTTGATGTCGTTGTCCTCGGCCACCAGCACCCGTGTGCCGCCATGGCGCTGGCGCAGCTCGGCGTCGGGCCTTGCCGGCCGGGCCTCCTCATGAGCCTGCACACCGGCGCCACGGCCCAGCCATGCCGTGAACCAGAAGATGCTGCCGCCGCCTTCGCGCGGTTGCGCGCCGGCACTGCCGCCCATGAGCTCGGCAAGGCGCCGCGTGATGGCCAGGCCCAGGCCGGTGCCGCCATGCTCGCGCGTGGTGGAGGCGTCGGCCTGCTCGAAGGCCTCGAACAGCCGCAGCAACTGCGCCGGATCGATGCCCACGCCGCTGTCCTCGACCTCGAAGCGCACCAGCAGCCTGCCGTCGCGCTCATCCAGCTGCCGCGCGCGCAGCGCGACGTGACCTTGCGGCGTGAACTTGACGGCGTTGCCCGCGTAGTTGAGCAGCGCCTGGCGCACGCGTGTCTCGTCGCCTCTCAGCCACCGCGGCAACGTGCCGGCATCCGCCTCCAGGCGCAGTCCCTTGGCGGCGGCACCCGCACCCACGATGGAACGTACCTGCTCCAGCAGCGAGGCCAGTTCGAAGTCGCGCTCTTCGAGCTGCAGCTTGCCGGCCTCGATCCGGGAGAGGTCCAGGATGTCGTTGATGATGGACAGCAGATGCCGCGCCGCGTCCCCGATGCGGGCCACCTGCTCGGCCTGGCGCGGTGCCAGGCTCTCCTGGCCGAGCAGGTGCGCCAGCCCGAGGATCGCGTTCATGGGTGTGCGAATCTCGTGGCTCATGTTGGCCAGGAACGCGCTCTTGGCGCGGCTGGCGTCCTCGGCCCGGTAGCGTGCCGAGACGTCGATCGCGATCTCAAGCACCTCGTCGCCCACCTTGCGGGCCGCAAAGAGGCCCCACCAGCGCGACCCGTCCTTGCGGATGTACTGTTTCTCGTAAGGCGTGGCCTCGCCCAGGGCGAGAACTTCCTGCACCGCGTGCAATGACAAAGCGTGGAACTCCGGCGGGGTGAGGTCCTGCCAGGTACGGCCCAGCGCCTCCTCGCGCGTGAAGCCACTCATGCGCAGGAAGGCGTCGTTGACCTGCGTGAGCCGGAAGCCGGCCCCCCAGAACAACACGCCCACCGTGGCGAGCGAAAACGCGCCCTGCAGCCGCTCCTGCGCGGTCCGGCGTGCCGTGACGTCCCAGTGCACGCCCTTGACGCGTGGCCGGCCGGTAGCGGCATCCACCACCCACCGGCCCCGCTCCTCGACCCGCACGAGCCTGCCATCGCACGGGCGAATCACGCGGTATTCGCTGTGCCAGTCGTGGCCGCATTGGCCCGCCTCCAGCAAGGCAGCGTGATAGCGCGCCGCGTCGTCGGGGTGGATGAGCTTCAGGAACTCCTCGATGCCAAGCAAGCGCAGGCCCGGCTCCAGGCCGAAGAGCTCGACCGATTCGTCGGTGAGGCCGAGGCAGTCCGTCGCCGGGTCCCAGTCGAAGACGCCCATGGTGGCCGCCCGCAAGGCCATTCCCAGCTGCTCGCGGCTGTTGCGCAGCGCGGTTTCCGCGCGTGCGCGCTCCACGGCAGCCCAGGTGCGCTCGGCCGTCTCCTCCACCAGCGCCACGTCTTCGTCGCTCCAGCGCCGGGGCGTGGCGCCGTGCACGGCCAGGATGGCCACCAGCGCGCATTCCTTGACCAGCGGCACGCCCACGGCGGCGAGGATCTGCACGGCGGCGTGCGCCTGGCGCTGCGCCGGCGTGAACCGCGGGTCGGTACCGCTGTCGTGAAACACGAGGCACTCGCCGGCGCCATAGGTGGCCATGATCCAGTCACCGAAGGTGCGAGCCGAGTACGCCCCATCGGGCAGCGACACTGCGCCCTGCTCGTAGCCCTTGACCACGATCCAGTCGTCGCCCCGGACCTCGGCATAGAAGGCCCGGTTCACGCCCAGCTGCTCGGCCAGCAGCCGCGTGGCCTGCCGCTTGATCGCCTGCGCGTCCTGCAGCGGGCGCAGCGCGTCGCTCAGGCGCAGCAGGAACGCCTGGCGCGCCTGGGTTTCATGCCATGCGGCTTCCATGCGCAGCCGCGGCGCCGCCTTGATGGCGGTCAGGAGCACACCGGCCACGCGGCCCGAGTCGTCGCGCACCGGGCTGCAGGCTAGCGTGACCCAGGCGTCCTCCCGCTGGCCCGAACGCGTGACGGGAAGCAGCGTCTCCTCCAGGCTGACCGACTCGCCCTGCCAAACCCGCTCGCAGACGGCCCTGTTGACAGGGCCGACCTCGCCGGCGGGAGCCCCAAGGCCCGCCGCCTGGTCCATGCCCATGAAACCCCGGTACGCGTCGTTGTAGATCTGGATGAGCTCGCGTCCCCACAGCACGATGGTCGGCCAGGGATGGGCCAGCACCGTCTCGACGGTCGTGCGCAGGCTCACGGGCCACTGCTCGGCGGGACCCAGTGCAGTGGCAGCCCAGTCGAACTCGCGCACACGTTGCGCCATCTCGCCGGCAGCGATCGGCCAACGGGGAACAGGCTTGTCGTTGGAGCTGTCTACGTCCATGCGACAGCGTAGCCCAGGCGGAGTGCGTGCTCACTGGGGGCCATCACGTGCCCGGCCTTTCACGCCGCCCGCCGTGACGCCACGGCCCCGGCCGGCTCGCGGGTCAGCGTTTTTCGGGCTCTTCGACAGCCCCGGCCGGCAGGCCGGGCACCGCCATCACGCCAGCACCGCCGCAGGCGCGTTCGCGGCCTGCCGCGCTTCCCGCTCGGCGACCAGGGCACGCACGCGCGGGATCAGCTCGCGCCCGTAGTCCACGGCGTCGTCGAGCGGGTCGAAGCCGCGGATAAGCAGCGTGCCCACGCCCAGCTCCACGTACTTCAGCAGCGCCTGCGCCACCTGCTCCGGCGTGCCCACCAGCGCCGTGCTGTTGGAGCGCGCGCCGGTCTCGCGCGCCACGGCCGTCCACAGCCGCTCGTCCACCACGTCACCCCGCTCGGCCGCGCTGAGCAGACGGCGTGCGCCCTCGCTCTGCTGCGGACCGCCGCGCGACCAGCCCGCCTCGGTGCGCAGGCGGCGCGTCTCGGCCAGGATGTGTTCGGCCTTCTCCCAGGCCTGGCTTTCCGTGTCGGCCAGGATCGGACGGAACGAGACCGAGAAGCGGATGTCGCGCCCGTGCCGGGCAGCCTCGGCCCGCACGCGCTGCGTCAGCTCGCGCGTCTGCTCCAGCGACTCGCCCCACAGCGCGTAGGCGTCGACATGCTTGCCGGCCACGCGCAGCGCGGCCTCGCTGGCGCCGCCGAAGTAGATCGGGAGGTGCGGCTTCTGCAGCGGCTTGACCTCGGAGAAGGCCTTCTCGTAGCGGTACAGCGGCCCCTCGTGGTCGAAGGGCGCCTCGGCCGTCCAGGTGCGGCGCAGCACCTGCAGGTACTCGTCGGTGCGGGCGTAACGCTGGTCGTGGTCGAGGAAGTCGCCGTCGCGGCGCTGCTCCTCGTCCGAGCCGCCGGAGATGATGTGCACCGCCAGCCGGCCGCCCGTGAAGTTCTCCAGCGTGGCCAGCTGCCGCGCGGCGAAGGCCGGCCCGATGAAGCCCGGGCGGTGCGCCAGCAGGAAGTGCACGCGCTCGGTCACGCTGGAGGCGTAGGCGATGACCTGGCTGGCATCCGGACCGGTCGAGTGCTGCGGCACCAGGATGCGGTCGAAGCCCGCGGCCTCGTGCGCCTGGGCGAAGCGGCGCACGTAGTCGCGGTCGATCACCGGCCCCTGCGGGCGCAGCGTCTCCGACTGCAGCTGGGTGGTGATCATGCCGATGATCTCGACGTTCATGGAGGGGCTCCTTGCTGGGGTGTGCGGAAGGTTGAAAGGTCCGCCACCGTAGAGCGCCGGCTCCGGGCAAGGCAAATAATCAAAACTGCTATTCATGCTTGCATTGCATGTTTGACCGGGCTGGCCGTCCGCTTCTACGCTGGCCGCCGGATCAGATCTCGCATGGACTTCGCATGAGCCTCGACACCCTGGCACCGGCGCGCGCAAGCGCTCCACCGGCTTTGGACACGGCGCCCGAGCCCGCCTTTGCGCCGGCGGGCCGACCCGATGCAGCGCTGCTGGCCCACATCACGCGCACCCTGGCCGCCACGGCGGCCGAGCACGACGCCAGCGCAAGCTTCCCGCACGCCAACTTCGAGCTGCTGCGCCGCCACGGCCTGCCGGGCCTGGTGGTGCCGCGCGAGCTGGGCGGCGCCGGCGGGCGGCTGGCCGAGGCGCGCGAGCTGGTCGCCGCTGTCGCCCGCGGCGAGCCGGCCACGGCGCTGGTGCTGGTGATGCAGCTGCTGCTCACGCGGCTGCTGAGCCAGCCCGATTGCCGCTGGCCGGCGGCGCTGCGCGAGCGCGTGCTGCGCAGCGCCGTGCGCGAAGGCGCGCTGGGCAACCAGCTGCGCGTGGAACCCGAGCTGGGCTCGCCCGCGCGCGGCGGCCTGCCCGGCACCGTGGCGCGGCACACGCCCGACGGCTGGCGGCTCTCGGGCCACAAGCTCTACACCACCGGCATCGACGGCCTGCGCTGGCTGGTGGTGTGGGGCCGCACCGACGAGGCCGAGCCGCGCGTGGGTCAGTTCCTGGTGCCCGCCGACGCACCGGGCCTGCGCGTGCAGCGCAGCTGGAACCACCTGGGCATGCGCGCCACGGCCAGCGACGAGGTGCTGCTGGACGAAGTGCCGATTCCGCTGGATCACGCGGTGGACCTGCGCGCGCCCGGCGAGTGGATCACGCGGCCCGATCCGGAGCAGCAGGCCTGGATGAACGTGCTGCTGGGCACGCTCTACGACGCCGTGGCGCGCAACGCGCGCGACTGGCTGCTGGACTTCCTGCGCCGGCGCGTGCCGTCGAGCCTGGGCGCGCCGCTGGCGAGCCTGCCGCGTGTGCAGGAGGCCGTGGGCGAGATCGAGCTGCTGCTGCTCGCCAGCCAGGCGCAGCTCGACGCCGCCACCGCCGCGGCGGACGCGGGACGGCCCTGGCCGGTGGCGGACAGCGGGCTGCTCAAGGTCGCCGTCACGCGCAACGCCATCGCCGTGGCCGAGCTGGCGCTGCGCCAGTCCGGCAACCACGGGCTGGACCGCGCCAACCCGCTGCAGCGCTACCACCGCGACGTGCTGTGCGGGCGCGTGCACACGCCGCAGGAGGACAGCGCCCTGGTGGCGGCCGGCCGCATTGCAATGCAGCCGGCCGCGGCGGGCTGAACCCGCATTCCCGAAGCTTCAGGAGACTCCCTTGAGCACCACACCCTTGCGCGACTTCGTGGTCGCGGTCACGCGCGCGCTGGACCACGACGCCCCGGAGCCGGAGCGCCTGGCCGCCGTACGCGGCGCCCTCGCCCGCCTGGTGGCGCGCGACGACTGGCTCCCCGAGGAACTGGCCCAGCCGCATCCCCAGCACTACCGCCAGTACCTGCTGCACGCCGACCCGCTGGAGCGCTTCTCCGTCGTGAGCTTCGTCTGGGGCCCGGGCCAGCGCACGCCGGTGCACGACCACACCGTCTGGGGCCTCATCGGCATGCTGCGCGGCGAGGAGATCGCGCAGGGCTTCGCCCATGACGCCGCGGGCTGCCTGGTGCCCTCCGGGCCGCCGCAGCGGCTGCACCCGGGTGACGTCGAGGCGGTGTCGCCCACGCTGGGCGACATCCACCAGGTCAGCAACGCCTTCGACGACCGGACCTCCATTTCCATCCACGTCTACGGTGCCAACATCGGCGCCGTGCACCGCTGGGTCTACGGCCCGGACGGCACCCGTAAACCCTTCGTTTCCGGCTATTCCAACAACTGGGTCCCCAACCTCTGGGACCGCTCCGAGGAGACCACCTGATGCCCGACTCTCCCGACCTGCCGCGCCTGGGCGCGTCCGACGTGCGCGCCGCGCTGCTGTCCAGGCGCGAGATCGCGCTGATCGACGTGCGCGAGGAGGACCCCTTTGCCCAGGAACACCCGCTGTTCGCGGTGCAGATCTCGGCCGGCCGCATCGAGCTCGACGCGCCCTGGCGGCTGCCGCGGCGTGACGTCGACATCGCCGTGTACGACGACGGCGAGGGCCTGGCCGAGCCCGCGGCGCGGCGGCTGCAGGCGCTGGGCTACACCCGCGTGCACCTGCTCGAAGGCGGCCTGCAGGGCTGGCGCGACGCCGGCGGCGAGCTGTTCCGCGACGTGAACGTGCCCAGCAAGGCCTTCGGCGAGCTGGTGGAGCACGAGCGCGGCACGCCCTCGCTGCCGGCCGAGGAGGTCAAGGCGCTGCTGGATGCCGGCTCGGACGTGGTGGTGCTGGACGCGCGCCGCTTCGACGAGTACCAGACCATGAGCATCCCGGGCGGCGTCAGCGTGCCCGGCGCCGAGCTGGCGCTGCGCGTGCGCGACCTCGCACCCGACCCGGCCACGCGCGTCATCGTCAACTGCGCCGGGCGCACGCGCAGCCTCATCGGCACGCAGAGCCTGGTCAACGCCGGCATTCCCAACCCCGTGGCCGCGCTGCGCAACGGCACCATCGGCTGGACCCTGGCCGGCTTCGAGCTGGACCACGGCGCGCAGCGCCGCTTCGGCCCGGCCAGCGAGTCCAGCCGCCGCGCCGCGCAGGCCGCCGCCCAGGCCCTGGCCGACCGCGCGGGCGCGCTGCGCCTGACGCGGGACAGCCTGGCCGCCTGGACGCTGGACCGGCAGCGCACCGTCTACAGCTGGGACGTGCGCACGCCCGAGGAATACGCCGCCGGCCACCTGCCGGGCTTCGGCAGCGCGCCGGGCGGGCAGCTGGTACAGGAGACCGACGTGTTCGCCGCCGTGCGCGGCGCGCGCATCGTGCTGGCGGACGGCGGCAGCGAGTCCGACGGCGTACGCGCGGCCATGACGGCGCACTGGCTGGCGCAGCTGGGCTGGGAAGTGGGCTGGCTCACCGACGTCGCCGCGGCGCAGTTCACCGAGACCGGCGCCTGGCAGCCGCCGCACGCGCCGTTTCCGGCGGTGGACTCGGTGACCCCGGCCGAGCTGGCCGACCAGCTCGCCCAGGGCGACGGCACGCTGCTGCTGAACGTCACCACCAGCGCCAACCACGTCAAGGGCCACATTCCGGGCGCGTGGTGGGTGCTGCGCGCGCAACTGCCGCAGGCGCTGCGGGCGTTGCCGGCGCCGCGGCGCATCGTGCTGACCTGCGGCAGCAGCGCGCTGGCACGCTTCGCCGCGGCGGACCTGGCCCGGCTGACCGACGTGCCGGTGGCGGTGCTGGAAGGCGGCAACGCCGCCTGGGCCGCCGAGGGCCGGCCGCTGGAGTCGGGCGAACAGCGGCTGGCGAGCCCGCGCATCGACCGCTACCGCCGGCCCTACGAGGGCACCGACGCGCCGCGCGAGGCGATGCAGGCCTACCTGGACTGGGAATTCGGGCTGGTCGCGCAGCTGGGCCGCGACGGCACGCACGGCTTCAAGGTGCTGGGCGGCGCGTGAGCGACGACCGCCCGGGGTCGTGTCCGGCCGTCGCCGGCGCGCACGGCACGGGCGAAGCCGTCGAACCCGGGCATGGAGCGCAAGGGACAGGCGATACAGTGCCGCCCCAGTCCCGCTCCCTGCATGCATCGATGAAAACGGAAGACCTGCGCGCCTTCGACGCCGTGGTGCGCCACGGCTCGATCAGCCTGGCCGCGCGCGAGCTCGGGCTGACCCAGCCCGCCACCACGCGCCGCATCCAGAACCTGGAGGAGTCGTTGGGCGTGCAACTGCTGGACCGCAGCATCAAGCCCCCCAAGCCCTCGCCGCTGGGCTTGCGCGTGCATGCGCAGACCCGCGCCGCGCTGCGCGAGATCGATGCCCTGCGCGGCCTCGTCACCACCGACGCCATGCCCAGCGGCCGCCTGCGCCTGGGGCTGACACATTCGATGGGCGCGTCCAGCCTGGTGGCGCTGCTGCTGGACATGAAGAGCAGCTTCCCCGAAGTGCAGCTGCAGGTGGCGACCGACTGGAGCACCCGGCTGGTGGACGCGGTCCAGCAGGGCCGGCTCGACGCGGCGGCGGTGTTCATGCCGGCCTCCAAGGTGTGGCCCGACACGCTCAGTGCGCAGCGGCTGGCCTCCACGGAGCTGCTGGTCGTGGCCGCCAAGGGCCGGCTGGCGAAGGGCAGCGTGCGGCTCAAGGACATCTTCGACGCGGGCTGGATCCTCAACCCCGACGGCTGCGGCTTCCGTGCCGCGCTGCAGCGCGCGCTGTCCGCGCAAGGCCTGCCCTTCCGGCTCAACCTGGAGACGCATGGCAGCGAGCTGCAGCTCGGCCTGGTCGCCGCCGGCCTGGGCCTGGGCTTCGTCTCGCGCCCGGCCCTGCAGGCCAGCGGCCATGCCGAGGCCCTGGACGTGCTGACGGTGCGCGACTTCGCGCTGGCGCTGGACGTGTGGATGGTCAGCACCGCCGCGCAGGGCAACCTGCAGCGCGCCATCGAGCACTTCGGCGCAGCGCTGGTGCGGGGGATGGGCGCGGAACAGCCGGCAGCAGCCCGCTCCGCCGATCGGCCCCAGAAGTAAGGTCAGCCTTCATGGCGGCCGGATTCATGCGTCTTGCATATGAATCCACCCAAACATTATTTGCCTGCTGAACATCCTCCCGGTGCAATGCGCTCTCGCAACGCAACTTCCGGGAGGAACGATGAATCCACCAGCCGCTCCTGAGCGCGCCCCCCTGACCCGCCGCCAGCTCCTCGGTGGCGCCGGCGCCGCCGCCGTGGTGGCGGCCAGCGCGGGCTTGGGCGCACACCGCGTCGCCGCGGCGCAGAGCCTCGGCAAGCCGCTGACGCTGGCCTGGAACGCCAACGCCATCTGCCTGGTCCCGGTGCCGGTGGCCGACCAGCTGGGTTTCTTCAGGAAGCACGGCGTGAAGGTGGAACTCACCAACTTCAGCGGCTCCACGGACGCGCTGCTGGAGTCCATTGCCACCGGCAAGGCCGACGCCGGCGTGGGCATGGTGCACCGCTGGCTCAAGGCGCTGGAGCAGGGTTTCGACGTCAAGATCACCGGCGCCTCGCACGGCGGCTGCACCCGGCTGGCGGGCTCCAAGGCGGCCGGCGTCACCGATCTGCAGAAGCTCAAGGGCAAGACCATCGGCGTGAGCGATCTCGCCAGCCCAGGCAAGAACTTCTTCGCCATCCTGCTGAGCAAGCACGGCCTCGACCCGAACAAGGACGTCCAGTGGCGCCAGTACCCCGCGGACCTGCTGGGCTTGGCGGCGGAGAAAGGAGAGATCCAGGCCATTGCCGACAGCGACCCCAACCTCTACCTGATCCAGAAGCGCCACAAGGACCTGGTGGAGGTCGCAACGAACCTCACCGGCGAGTACGCCGACAAGACCTGCTGCGTGCTGGGCGTGCGCGGCTCGCTGGTGCGCGGCGACAAGGCCACCTCGGCGGCGCTCACGCGCGCCATCGTCGAGGCCAGCGACTGGGTGGCCAACAACCCCAACGAGAGCGCGCGCATCTTCTCGAAGTTCTCGCCCGTGCCCGAGGCCGACCTGCGCGCCGTGCTGGGCACGCTCACGCACAACCACCATCCGTCCGGCGTCGCGCTGCGCCAGCAGATCGAGTTCTACGCCCGCGACTTCAAGTCCATCGGCGTGTTCAAGCCGGGCACCGACCCGGCGAAGTTCGCCAGCCACGTGGTGGCGGACGTGCTGGCCTGAGGGAGCGGCGATGAGCATCCTCTCTTCCGGGCTCTCGCCCGCGCTGCCGCGGCCCGAAGCCGCGCGCCGGCCGCTGCGGGTGTGGTGGACCGGGGCGCTGTCCGCGCTGGCCTGGGCCGCCTTCGGGCTGCTGACCTGGCGGCTGCCCAACGTGGAGCTGGGCTTCAGCGAGTGGGCCTACACCACGGAGCTGGGCGTGGCCGCGCTGCTGCTGGCGGCGCTGGCGCTGGTGGTAGCGGCCACGCTGCCGGCGCTGGCCGCCGCCCAGGGCGGGCGGCTGGCACGGGCGGACGCCGCGCTGCGCCGGCTCGGCCCCTGGCTGGTGGCGCTGCCGCTGCTGCTGGCGCTGTGGGAGCTGCTCACGGCCAAGCTGGCCTGGCTGCCGGCGCCCTTCTTCGCGCCGCCGCAGTCGCTCATCGAGGTCTACGGCGGCGACTACCAGCGCCTGGCCGAGTGCGCCGCGCACTCTCTGCTGCTGCTCTCGGCGGGCGTGGCCGTGGGCGCGCTGGCGGGCTTTCTCACCGGCGTGACCATCGGCTGGTCGCGCAGCGCCGGCTACTGGATCCACCCGCTGCTGCGCTTCCTCGGCCCCATCCCGTCCACGGCGCTGCTGCCCATGGCCTTCTTCCTGGCACCGTCGAGCTGGTCGGCCGCCGCGTTCCTGATCGCGCTGGCCACGGGCTTCCCGGTGACGGTGCTGACCTGGTCCGGCGTGGCGAGCGTCAACCGCCAGTACTACGACGTGGCACGCACGCTGGGCGCCAGCGAGTGGTTCCTGATCTGGCGCGTGGCCGTGCCCGCGGCGCTGCCGCAGGTGTTCGTGGGCCTTTTCATGGGCCTCGGAGCCAGCTTCTCGGTGCTGGTGGCGGCCGAGATGATGGGCGTGAAAGCCGGGCTGGGCTGGTATCTCACGTGGGCCCAGGGCTGGGCCGCCTACACCAACATGTTTGCCGCGCTGTTCGTGATGGCGGCGCTGTTCTCGGGCCTCATCACCGCGCTCTTTGCCGTGCGCGACCGCGCGCTGGCCTGGCAGAAGGGGACGCTGAAATGGTGAACGCCACGCAGGAACGACAAGCCCCCGCGCCGGCGCGCGCCGCGGGCGCCCACATCGCGGTGCGGGGCGTGAGCCACGCCTTCGAGCGGCCGCAGGGCCCGCTGCCGGTGCTTCAGGCGCTGGACATCGACATCCGCCCCGGCGAGTTCGTCGCGCTGCTGGGGCCCAGCGGTTGCGGCAAGAGCACGCTGCTGCGGCTGGTGGCGGGACTGGAGGCGGCCAGCAACGGCAGCATCCACCACGACGGCCGGCCCATCCTGCGCCCCGCGCCCTCGCGCGTGGTCGTGTTCCAGGACCCGACGCTCTACCCCTGGCGCACCGTGTGGGAGAACGTGGCGCTGGGCCTGCAGGCGCGCGGCGAGCTGGGCCGCCAGCGCCACCGCGTGGACGAGGCGCTCGCGCTGGTGGGCCTGTCGGAGTTCGCGCAGGGCTATCCGCATCAACTCTCGGGCGGCATGGCGCAGCGCGCGGCGCTGGCGCGGGCGCTGGTCAACGACCCGGCGCTGCTGATCCTGGACGAGCCGCTGGGCAAGCTGGACTCGCTCACGCGGCTGGCGATGCAGGCCGAGCTTGTCGCACTGTGGCAGCGCGCGGGCTTGAGCGTGCTGATGGTCACGCACGACGTGGAGGAAGCGCTGTTCATGGCGCAGCGCGTGCTGGTGATGGGCCCGCGCCCAGCGCGCGTGCTGGCCGAGCTGCGCGTGGACCTGCCCTACCCGCGGCACCGCGGCGACGAGGCGCTGGCGCGGCTGCGGCACGAGGCGCTGCGGCAGCTGGGGCTGGACCAGAGCTGGTGAGAGTCGGCTTCCATGGAAAACGGTTGGTGGCGCGGCTCCGGCCTGGACGCCCTGCTGGCGTCCATCACGCAGCTGGAGCAGGGCCTGCTGCGCGTCCTGCATGCCCTGGGGCTGGCGCCGCTGGTCCATGGCCAGCCGGCCTGGCCCTTCGACATGCGCGTGTCGGCGGCAATGCTCACGCTGGACGCCGCTCACGCGCGCCAGGTCGGCACGGTGCTGCTGCTCCTGGCTTTTGCCGCGCTGGCGCTGCTGCTGGCCGCGCTGCTGCGCTGGCCGCTGCGCGCGCGTCGTGCGGCGGCGCTGATGCTGGGCCTGGGGGCAACGGGCCTGGGCAGCGCGGCCTGGCAATGGCCGTCACCGGTGCTGCTGTGGGCGCCGGCCATGCCGACCAGCTTCCACCGCCTGCCCGAAGCCGCCGCGGCCAGCGCCCCGCTGCACGGCGCCGGCCTCTACGCCCGGCACTGCCTTGCCTGCCACGGCGAGAACGGCGACGGTGACGGCCCGCGCGCGGCCGAGGGCCCGCGCTGGCCGCCGACCTTCAACCGCAGCCTGCTGTGGCGGCGCAGCGACGGGGAGCTGTTCTGGCACATCCGCCACGGCATGCGCGACGCGCAGGGCCGCAGCACCATGCCCGCGCTGCCCGGAGAGCTGCCGGACGAGGCGGTGTGGCAGCTCGTGGGCTGGCTGCAGCTGCATGCCGCGGGCCAGCAGCTGGCCCGTGCCGGCGAGTGGCAACTGCCGCTGTCCGCACCGCCGATGTCGGTGCAATGCGACGGCGGCCCGCTGCGCCCACTGACGGCGCTGCGGGGCCAGCGGCTGCGCGTCGTCGCGCTGGGCCCACGCCAGCCGGCGCCGCGCGAGGACCCGCGCTTCCAGACCGTCCTGCTCTCCCCCGTGGCGCGGGCGCAGGAAGGCTGCCTGGCCGTCTCCGAGGCCGCCTGGCAGGCCTACGCGCTGGCGGCCGGGGTGCCGTCCCAGGCACTGGCGGGCACCGAGTTCCTGCTGGATCGCGGCGGCTGGCTGCGCGCGCGGCGCCGTCCCGACGACGCGCCCTGGAGCGACGCGATGCTGGTGTGCCGCGGCAACGGCAGCGACAGGCCGGCGCAGGCGCTGCGCGTGGCCGCCAGCGAGGGTGATGGCCTGGACCAGCTGCTGGCGCGCATGGACGCCGAGCCGGTGCGGCCGGTACGGGGCGGGCGGCTGCACTGAAACGTCAGCTCCGACGCGGCGCGGCTCCACGATGAAAACATTGCTTTCTTGCATCGTGGTGCGTCGTAATCATGCTCAACCTGAATTCTCATCTGCGCATTGATTCGTTCCTGCGCCACATGGGCTGACGGTACGGTAGCCCCCATGAACACTCGACAAGTCACCCTCGCGATCGGCAACACCAGCGAACGCTCGCGCACCAAGGCGTTGGCGCTGGCGATCGCCGATGCCCTGGCCGCACGGCTGCCGATCCAGCTGCGCGTGCTCGAAATCCACGCCATCGCGCCCGCCATCGGCGTGGGCCTCTCGACGCAGGAGCTGCCGCCGGCCGGCCGCGCGGCCGTGCAGGCCATCGAGACTGCGGACCTCGTCATCGCCGTGAGCCCGGTCTACAAGGGCTCGTACAGCGGCCTGTTCAAGCACCTGTTCGACCTGGTCCATCCCGAGGCCCTGGTCGATCGCCCGGTGCTGCTGGCAGCCAACGGCGGCAGCCCGCGCCATGCCCTGGTGGTCGACCACCAGCTGCGCCCGCTGTTCGCCTTCTTCCGCGCGCTCACCGTGCCCTCGGCCGTCTATGCCACCGAAAGCGACTTCGACGGCTACGCCTTGAACAGCGACGCGCTGAGCGCGCGCATCGACGAGGCCGTGGACCAGGCGGCGCGGCTGCTGCAGTCGCGCCAGCAGGCGCCGGCGCTGCTGCGCGCCGTGGCCTGAGCGGCCAGCCCCTTGCCGCGCCTGGACGCGATGTCGGGGTTGCCCGGTCAACGCTCGGCACTGCGGCGCCGGCCAGCGGCGCGCCGCGTCAGCCGATGAACAGCGTCGCCGGCTGCTCCAGGAACCCGCGGATCGCCTGCACGAAGCGCGCCGCGTCGGCGCCGTCGATGACACGATGGTCGAAGGACGACGACAGGTTCATCGCCAGCCGCGGCACGACGAGGCCGCCGCGCAGCGCCGGCCGCTCGACGATGCGGTTGACGCCCACGATCGCGACCTCCGGGTGGTTGATGATCGGCGTGGACACGATGCCGCCGAGCGCACCGAGGCTGGTCAGCGTGATGGTCGAGCCGGTGAGCTCGTCGCGCGTCACGTGCCCGGCGCGCGACGCTTCGGCCAGGCGCGTGACCTCGCGGGCGATCGCCCACAGGTCCAGCGTATCGGCATGGCGCAGCACCGGCACCATCAGGCCGTGCGCGGTCTGCGTCGCGACGCCGAGGTGCACCGCGCCGTGGCGCGTGACGACGCCGGCCTCGTCGTCGAAGCGCGCATTGAGCTGCGGGAACTCGGCACAGGCGAGCACGATCGCGCGCGCGATGAACGCGAGCAGCGTCAGCCGCGGCCGCTCGTGTTCCCATTTCGCGTTCAGCGTCGCGCGCAGCGCCTCGACCTCCGTGACGTCGACCTCCTCGACATAGCTGAAATGGGGAATGCGCCGCTTCGCCTCCTGCATCTTCATCGCGATGCGCCGGCGCAGCCCGCTCACCGGCACCGCTTGGGTGTCCTCGCGCGGGGCGGCGGCACCGCTCAGCGCCGCGGCCGGCGTCGATGGTGGCCGATGGCCGTGACGCGCGACATGCGCATCGAGATCGGCGTGCACGATGCGGCCGGCGGTGCCGCTGGGTTGCACGTCCTTCAATTCGATGCCGAGCTCCCAGGCGCGGCGGCGCACCGCGGGCGACGCGATCGGGCGCTCGTCGCGCGGCGCCGAAGCCAGCGCCGCGCTGGGCGCGGCCGGCTCGGCCCGCTGCCCGGCCGAAGGCGGTGGGGGCGCCGTCCGTGCCTTCACCGGCTGGTCGGCCGGCGCACCCCCGGCGGCCGGCAGCCGGTCGGCCGCGCCCGCTTCGCCGCCGGCCGCGTCCTCGAAGCGCAGCAGCACCGAGCCGACGGCGAGCATCTGCCCGACCTCGCCCCCGAGCGCGGCGACGCGACCCGCGGACGGCGAAGGAATCTCGATCGAGGCCTTGTCGGTCATCAGCGTCACGAGCGACTGGTCCTCGGCGACCTCATCGCCCGACTTCACATGCCACTCGACGACCTCGACCTCGGCGATGCCTTCGCCCACGTCCGGCACCTTGACGACACGTGCAGCCATGCTCAGTCCTCCATCACGCGGCGCAGCGCCGCTGCAATGCGCCCCGGGCCCGGGAAGTAGGCCCATTCCAGCGCATGCGGGTACGGCGTGTCCCAGCCGGTGACGCGCTCGATCGGCGCCTCCAGGTGGTAGAAGCAATGCTCCTGCACCAGCGCGGCCAGCTCTGCGCCGAAGCCGCTGGTGCGCGTCGCCTCGTGGACGACGACGCAGCGCCGCGTCTTCTTCACCGACTCGACGATGGCCGGCAGGTCCAGCGGCCACAGGCTGCGCAGGTCGATGATCTCGGCATCGACCCCGCTTTCTTGCACCGCCGACTCCGAGACGAAGACCATCGTGCCGTAGGCGAGCACGGTGACGTCGCGCCCCGGGCGGAACACCGCTGCCGACTCCAGCGGCACCGTGTAGTGGCCCTCGGGCACCTCGCTGGCCGGGTGCCTGGCCCACGGCACGACCGGCTTGTCCGGATAGCCGTCGAAGGGACCGTTGTAGAGCCGCTTGGGCTCCAGAAAGATGACCGGGTCGTCGCACTCGATGGCCGAGATCAGCAGCCCCTTCGCGTCGTAGGGCGTCGACGGCATCACGGTACGGATGCCGCAGACATGCGTGAACAGCGCCTCCGGGCTCTGGCTGTGCGTCTGGCCGCCGTAGATGCCGCCACCGCAAGGCATGCGGATGGTGAGCGGCGCCGTGAAGTCGCCGGCCGAGCGGTAGCGCAGCCGCGCCGCCTCGGAAACGATCTGGTCCGAGGCCGGGTAGAAGTAGTCGGCGAACTGCACCTCGACCACCGGCCTCAGCCCGTAGGCGCCCATGCCGACCGCCACGCCGACCAGCCCGCCCTCCGAGATCGGCGCGTCGAACACGCGCGAGCGGCCGTACTTCGCCTGCAGCCCCTCGGTGCAGCGGAACACGCCGCCGAAGTAGCCCACGTCCTCACCGAAGACCACGACGTTCGGATCGCGGCCGAGCATCACGTCCATCGCCGAGCGCAGCGCCTGGATCATCGTCATCTGCGCCATGTCAGGCCTCCTTGCCGGCGCGGCGCGCCGCCTCGGCCTCGTGCGCCTGGCGCAGCTGGTCGCGTAGGTGCGGCGGCATGGCCGCGAAGACGTCGTCGAACATCGACTCCAGCGGCGGGATGTGGCCGTCCAGCAGCGTCCCGTGGCGTTCGGCCTCCTTCTGCGCCGCCGCGACCTCGGCCTCCAGGGCCTTGCGCGTGCGCTCGTGCTCGTCGTCGCTCCAGACGCCGAGTTTGACCAGGTGGCGCTTGAGCCGCTCGATCGGGTCGCCCAGCGGGAAGTGCTCCCAGTCGTCGGCGGGCCGGTAGCGCGACGGGTCGTCGGAGGTCGAATGCGCGCCGGCGCGGTAGGTCACCCACTCGATCAGCGTCGGGCCCAGGTTGCTGCGCGCCCGCTCGGCGGCCCAGCGCGATGCGGCGAGCACCGCGAGGAAGTCATTGCCGTCGACGCGCAGGCTGGCAATGCCGCAACCGACGCCGCGCGCGGCGAAGGTCGTCGCCTCGCCGCCGGCGATCGCCTGGAAGGTCGAGATGGCCCACTGGTTGTTGACGACGTTGAGGATCACCGGCGCGCGGTAGACGTGGGCGAAGGTCAGCGCGGTGTGGAAGTCGGCCTCGGCGGTCGCGCCGTCGCCGATCCAGCCGGAGGCGATCCGGGTGTCGCCCTTGATCGCAGACGCCATCGCCCAGCCGACCGCCTGGATGAACTGCGTCGCCAGGTTGCCCGAGATCGTGAAGAAGCCGGCCCGCTTGTACGAGTACATCACCGGCAGCTGGCGGCCCTTCATCGGGTCGCGCTCGTTGCTCATGAGCTGGCACATCAGCTCGGACATCGGGATGTCGTCGCGCGCGAGCAGCAGCCCCTGCTGGCGATAGGTCGGGAAGCACATGTCGCCCGCTTCGAGCGCCAGCGCATGCGCGGTCGCGATGGCCTCCTCGCCGAGACATTGCATGTAGAACGAGATCTTCTTCTGCCGCTGCGCGGTCAACATCTTCGCGTCGAAGGCGCGGGTGCGCAGCATCGCGACGAGGCCGCGCTTGAGCAGCGCGGCGTCGGCAGTGGGTGCCCAGGGGCCGACGGCGCGGCCCTCGTCGTCGAGCACGCGCACCAGCGCGTTGCTCAGGTCGGCAGTGTCGGCCGGCGCGACGTCGATCGGTGGCCGGCGCGCGACGCCGGCCGGGAACAGGTGCAAGTAGGAGAAATCGGTGTGCTGCCCGGGGCGCCCACTGGGCTCCGGGACATGCAGGCGCAGCGGCTCGCGCGGTCTGTTCGTCATCCGCAGGCTCCTCGGCGCGATGGTGTCGCGCAGCTGTGTCACACAGCGTAGCGGAAGCGCGGCAGCGCAACGAGCTGGCAGATGCAGGTTCCTGGAAGCTTCACCAGGAACTCGGCGACTACAAGCGCAACGTGCCATCGCACGTTCGGGCCCTTCGTCAAGGCATCCGTCACGGCGAGGTGGTCCACCGCGCGCAACTCGGTGCGAGCCCGGGGTGGCGCTGTCGAACCGCGGCAGCGGGCATACCAGCGGCCGCCCGGCCGGCGTTGCGGCCACGTCCAAGACCTCGTTCGTGCAGATGCCTACGCGTCCGAGCGATCCGGCTGGAACGACTGCCACAGCGACGTTGCAGTGAGCCATTGCGGCACCGCGTCGGCATGCAGCGTCATCGTCTCGCCATCGGTGGTCTCGGCGATCAGCACGTGCTGATCGCCCGAGTTGTCAAAGATGTAGGCCCGGTTGGCGGCGTCGCAGGCCTGGCCCAGCAAGCCGATGGAACGGCCGTATCGCTGCACGATCTTGTCGCTGGGCACGTCGTGGCCGCCCTCGGCCACGCGCTGCCGGACCCGGGCGACGTTGATCTCCGGGTCGGCCGTGGCCACGAAGTACAGGTACGTGCGGAATCCCTGTGCCTGGGCCTGCCGCATGAAGTCCACCTTGTCCGGCGAGGACATCACCGTTTCGAAGGTGAACGAGAGGCCCGCGGCCAGCAGCTCGCGCCGGATGAAGTCCGCCAGCACGGCGGCGACATAGGAATTGACGGGCACGGCGCCCAAGGCCAGCTTCCAGCCGTCGATCTGCAGCTCTTCCACGGCACCGGCCAGCCCGGCCCGTCGCCACAATGCAGACACGTGCAGGAAACCGTGGAGCCGCCGCTGCAACCCAGCGGTCGCGTCGGTCAATGCAAAGTCGGCCAGGTCGATGGCCCGCTCGCGCTGAAGCACCTTCTCGATCTCGTCGGCGTTCACGTAGACGCCGATCCATTCCTCGCGCAACAGCTCGCGGATCGTGCTCTTGCCCGAGCCGTTGGGCCCGGCGAACACCCGCAGCCGGGGAAGTGCCAGGCCCTTCAACGGGCGCTGCGGCGCTTGAGCACCATCCCGCGCTGTACCGCAGTGGCTGCAGGCAAGGGATGGAGTACCTGCACCGTGCCGTCGGCACGCGCCTCGACCAGTTGGCCGTCCTGCTCCTTCACCACCTTGCCCAGGCGCTGCAGCGCCCGCTGGTGTGCGGCACGGCCGGCCTGGGCGGCCAGCTCGGGGAACCGGGCCTCGGCGTCCTGCATGGCCGCTTCGCTCAAGACGGGACGGGGTTTCATCGGGGACTCCTGGGCTGCCATGGACGAATTGTGCCCCTGTGCTGCCAGAGCCTGCGGCGCGCGCCCAAGTTGGCCTCGCGCATGCCGGCTGCCCGTGGTGCTCTGCCTTGGACAGAGCCCCAGCAAAGCGATCGCACATCATTTATAGACACGGTTAATCGAAGTAATCTCAGGTCAGTTTTCAGGCGTCAATTTGCGTTGCAGGTACTGGAGTGACGCGCCTTTCAAGCGCGACAGGGACTTGCATGGGCTCGTCAGCCGCGATGCGGGTTCAGGCGCCGGGCTGCAGCAGGCCGAGCAGTTCGGCGCGCTGGGGCGCGAAGGGATTGACGACCGTCACGCCCCGCCAGGTGAAGCCGTTGGAGAGATCCTCGCTCAGCAGCAGCCAACAGCGGCTCTCGGCCACTACGAACAGGGTGAGCGCGTCCCACATGGGCAACTGGTGATCGACCGTGAGGTCCAGCGCTGCTTGGAAGGCCTGCTGCGTGGAGTCGGCCACTTCGGAGCTGTCGGCCCATCCCAGCAGCGCCTCGCGCACCTCGGCGGCAGGACGCCTGGCCTTGGCGGCCAGCACGCGCAAGGGTTCGTCCAGCGCCTGCGCCGGCAGCACGACCTGCGTGCCGGGCAGCTGCTCGACCAGCCGCAGCGCCATGCCGCAGCGCGACTCGTCGCCCTGGCCCTCCGTGTAGGCCAGGAGGCTGGTGTCCAGAACGACCCGCACCACTCAGTCCTGTAGAACTCGCCGCGGGTCCAGTCCCGCGCACCGGAAGCCTGTTGACTGCGCAGCCGCTGCAGCAGGTTCACCTTGGTGCCTTGCCTGGGCCCCTCCTCCGCCCGCGCCGGCGCCATGGTTGCCACGGGCTTGCCGCGCGCCAGGATCGTCACCACCTCGCCAGTCGCCACCTCGCGCAGCAGGCTGGAGAACTGCCGGTTCGCGTCGGCGGCCGATGCGGTTTTCATGGCTTCCAACCGAGCAGTGGTGGACCGTCCA
Organism: Azohydromonas australica DSM 1124; assembly: GCF_000430725.1. Classification (GTDB taxonomy): domain Bacteria; phylum Pseudomonadota; class Gammaproteobacteria; order Burkholderiales; family Burkholderiaceae_C; genus Azohydromonas; species Azohydromonas australica. The sequence goes on along the minus strand of NZ_KE387212.1, from coordinate 111,931 downwards.
CCACCCGCCTTTGGCAACCGCACGGCCAAGAAGCCCGCGCATGGCGCACGAGCAAGCCTGCGCAGACGCTGTCCGCTACCGCACAGTGATGGACCGACCGCCGCCCGGCCACAAGAACCAATTGAACTGGATACGTGACGCGCACTCGGGTTGAGGCTTCCAGCCGTGCAGTGGTGGACGGTCCACCACCCTTTCCTGGCGACGCCGCAGCCAGGAAGTCTGCGCATGGCGTGCCACGGGACCCACGCGGCCGCTGTCCGCTGCGGCACAGTGGTGGACCGTCCACCAACCGATCACGCAAGAACCGATTGAAGCGGGCAGGCGATACGTGGTCTGCCTGGCGACACCAGCCACGCAGTGGTGGACGGTCCACCACTGCGCGGGCCCAGGCTTAGCGAAGCAGCCGGCCCAGCTTGGACGCCAGCTCCGCCCAGCGTTCAGGTGCCAGTGACGCGCCGTCGATCTCCAACACCATGCGGTTGCCCGCTTGGCGCACGACCAGCGCCCTGCCCTTGCCCAGGTCGAACCTTTGCGGAGTCGGAGCGGCGGCTGCGGAATCACCCTCCGCGGCGCCGCTGGCCGACGCAGTGGTGGACGGTCCACCACTTTTGCCGATCAGCGATTCGAAGATCCGCCGAGGCGGCAGTTCCTTGAGCAGTGGATCGGCCGCAACGCGCAGCACCGTCGCCCGGTCCCGCTCTAGCGCGTCCGTGAGCACGGAAGCCCACCGGAACTGGATGTCGTTGGGCGACGCGAAAGCGGCGACAACCTCAGCCGGAAGCGCGGCGATGCGCAGTGCCTTGGAGATGTCGCCATGGTCCCTTCCGATATGGGCCGCAAGCTGGCGCAGCGACGGGAACAGGCCCTCGTCAAGTGCCCGCCGGTACATCGTCCCTTGCTCGTAGGCGGAGAGGTTCTGCCGCGTGCGGTTCTCGCGCTCCATGAAGCCGAAGAGCTCATGGTCGCTGACTTCCCTGATGACCGCGTGCACCGGCACGCCGACCTCCAGGCAGGCGCGGTGGCGCCGATGCCCGAACACGATCTCGTACTGCGGGGCACCGTCCTTCGGCGACGGGAGGGGCCGTACCATGATCGGCTGCACGTTCGCGCCCGCATCCCTGATCTCCGCCTTCAACTCCTCGAACGCCTTGCCGGCATAGGAAGCCTCGTGCCGGTTGGCCCAGCGGCTGGGCACGACGCTGCGCGGATCGAGTGCCACGGCGCCACGCTGCTCGCTCACCCGGCGCACCTCCTCCTCCAGCTCGGTGATGCGCTCCTGCAGCGCGTTGCCGGTGAAGATCTGCAGCGCGTTGTAGCCGGGTCCGGTCCTGGGCCTGGCTGCCGCGGCAGGGGCCGGCCCGGTCACGGAAGCCGCCGCAGCAGGCTCGGCCACCGGCACCGCAGGGGCAGCAGGACTTGCTGGCACGGCGGGCGGCGACAGCGGCATCACGGGCGCTGCGGCCGTCTCGGCCGCCGGCGTCGCTGCACGGCGCGGAACGTTGCTCCAGTCGACGTCGTGGCCCTTCTTCCTGATCACCATCACACGCCTCCACCTTGTCCGAGCTGCTTGTGCCAGAACATCTGCGCCTGGTCCTCGATCAGCTCGACCAGCCGGTCATAGGCGTCGGTGGCGCGCTTGAAGGTCCGGGCAGAGCCGCTCTCGACCTGGTCGTACACCGTGCCGAACTCCGCGCTCGAAGCGTTGGCCGCCGCAGTCTTGGGAATCTCGACGCTCACAAGCTTGTCGCCATAGGCCGAGGCCATCCACTTCTTCACCAGCAGGCTGGTCTGGTCAGCGGACTCGACCTTGGTGGGCAGCACGTCCACGAAGGCAAAGGATTTATGGCCTCCGCGCTGCGTGATGAGCTGGTTCGTGAGGTCGCCGAACAGGTCCCAGAACTGGGCTGAGGACGCGAAGTCCAGCGGGTTGGGCGGCAGCGGCATGATGATCCCGTTGGCCGCCATCAGCGCGTTGATCGTCGTGTACGACAGGGCAGGGGGCGTGTCGATGATGATGAAGTCGTACTTCTCGCGCACGGCATCCAGGCCGTAGTCGAGCACGCTCCAGAACTCGAAACCCGGCTCCTGCGTCTGCCGGGCCGGCAGCGCGAACTCCGCGCCGAAGAGCACGGGCGCGGCAGCCACCAGGTCGATACCGTCCCAGTACGTGCTGCGGACCGCGTAGGTGATGTCCGTCTGCCGGCCCGAGAACAGCGGCATCACGGTGTCGTCCAGCTCCACTTCGGAGTCCGGCAGGATGCCCATGAGCGTGGTGAGACTGCCCTGCGGGTCGCAGTCGATGAGCAGCACGCTGTGGCCCTGCAGGCTCAGCCCCTGTGCCAGGGTCGCTGCGGTGGTCGTTTTGCTGACGCCTCCCTTGAAATTGCCGATGGCAATGGTGATGGCCGTGGCGCCCGCCGGGCGCAGTTCATTGCGGCGGCTTTCCCGAACCCACACCCGGGCTTCGTTCAGCGAGAACTCGCGACGGGCCCCGCTGGGTGTGAGCCGGCCGCTGGGCAGCTCACCACGCCGCAGCCGGTAGTCCACCTGCGGCTTTTCCAGCCCGGTGAGGTCCATGAGCTTGGCGGTCGAGAACACCGGTGGCTTCTTGCGCTGGGTAGGCGCCAGCATGGTTTCGCGCGCATAGGCCACGACGTCCTTCACGCGCTCAGCCTGCTCCAGGATGGCCGGCAGCGTGATGTCTTCCGTAGCGGCAAGCGGGGTGACTTCCAAGTTTCTTCTCCTTCAGCGCGATCACAACGCGTGTTGCGGCATTCTAGGAGGAGATGCAGGATTCGCAGAAATACGCTATTTCTGCATCTTTCAAGCCACACCACAGCTTTCTGAATGTTTTCGGCTCTCTGTCTCAAGGCTTCGGCTTCAAGAAGTCTTTAACTCCTTCAATACCTTTAGGCCTGTGGACAATCGGATTTTTCCATTGCACGACAACGACTTGCGTTGATCTCATGTCCGGCAAATCCAGTCCGCGGGTCCGGCATTTTCAGCCAGCCTGTCCGGGCCTTTCAGGCTCAAGGTCCGGCCTTTCCAGTCCGGCCCGATCCGGGGCTATCAGGCTGTGGACAAGTCGCCTCGACACCACAGACAGGCCTCTGGGCCGGTTGCATGTCCGTGCTTTTCAGCCCGATCGGTCACTTCGCAAGCCGGTCGTGTCCGGCTTTTCCAGTCTTTGAGCGGTATCCGGCGTGCCGCCATGTCCGGCTTTTTCAGTCGGAGTGAGCGCAGGGACGACACCAGGCCATGTCTGGTCTTGTCCAAGAAGCCCTGGACATATACTTGTGCCCATGTCTACCCGTCCCCGGCCGGCGCCGCCACAAGAAGCGGGCACCACGTTCAACAAGCCGGTGTCCGCGCTGGCGATCGTGCCGGTCAACCGTTCGCTCACCGTCACGGCGCGCAAGGTCTACAACGTGATGGGCCGGCTGGCGCAAGCCGCGGGCGACACGCGGGAGGAGGGCTACGCCGCACCGCTGCACGCCATCCTTCACCACGCCGGTACCGACAGCTCCGCCACGGCCTCGGCCAAGCGCTACCTCAAGGAGATGATGACCACCATCATCGAGTGGCGGCAGCTCTCGCCCGGCGACGTCATGCCGGGCGAGGCGGAGCGGGAGCAGGTCTTCACGCTGCTGTCGCAGGCAGACTTCTACAAGGTCGGGCGCGAGAACTGGGTGCGGTGGTGGTATCCCCCGGCCATCAAGCGCCAGATGCTGGACCCCGAGCGCTGGGCCCAGGTCAACCTGGAGACCGTCGCCCGGCTGGGGACCTACTGCGCCGTGGCGCTGTACGAGATCTGCGCGCGCTACCAGGGCGTGGGCCGGACGATGCGCCAGGACTGGACCTGGTGGCTGCCCGTGCTACGCGGCACCGACCAGTCCAAGCTGCGCGAGTGGCGCAAGTTCAAGAACGAGTTCGTGGCGCCCGCGGTGCGCAACATCAACGAGCTCTCCGAGATCGAGATCGAGCTCGTGGAGCACAAGAAGAACGGCAAGTTTTCCGGCGAGGTGCAGTTCCTGGTCCGGCGCAAGGACCCGCAGCCCGCCGCGGCGCTGGAAGCCGAGCATCCGGTGGACGTGACGGCGCAGGGCAGGGCGCTGGCGCTGGAGATCCGCGAGCAGGACTTCGACGCCCTGGCCGAGCGCTACGGCCCTGAGGCCGTGGCGCGCGCGCTGGACACGCTGGCGCAGCACGTGGCCTCGGCCAAGGCGCCCATCGTCAACCGCCTCTCTCACCTGAAATGGATCCTCGGCGGCGTGCCGGACAAGCGGCCGGCGGCAGCCGCCAGTCCGGTGCTGCCCTCGCCCAAGCCGCCTGCCCCGGCCGCGCCCGCGGCACAGCCGCAGGCCACGCCGGCGCAGGACAACCTGGTGGAGGCGGAACAGGCCTTTGCCGCGCTGCCGCGCGACGAGCAGTTCCGCTGGCTGAAGCGGCTGCGCGAGGACCTGGTGGCCCGCGGCGTGCAGCTCACGCCGCTGCTGCGCTCGCGGCTGGACGCGGGGCAGTGGCAGGCGCCCGCGCTTCGCTCCTGGCTGCTGCGCTTCTACGCCAGCCACCGCGAGGCGCCGTAGGCAGGCCGGCCGGGCAAGGCTTTCAGGCCCCACAACGCCGCGGGCCGGCAAGGCGCCCCGGGAGGGCAAGCCGCCTGCTCCTGGTACCGGTGTTCCGGACGACGGCTCCCGCTCAACGCGGGAGCCCGTCCTTCACCCGTCCGATGGAAGCCTGCGCATGACCGAGCGATTCATGGCCGAAGCCGTCGCCAGCGCGGCGGTGCCTGGCTGGCCTGCCGACGACGGCGAGATGGCCGCGTGCATCCGGGCGCACGACTGGGCGGCCACGCCGCTGGGCGCCATCGCGACCTGGCCGGCAAGCCTGCGCCAGGCCGTGGACACCTGCCTGGGCTGCGGCTTCGCCAGCGTGGTGTGCTGGGGATCCGAGCTGGTCCAGATCAACAACGACGCGGCACGGTCCATCCTGGGCGGCGGGGTGGACCAGGCGCTGGGCCTGCCCGCGCGCCAGGCTTGGCGGCCCCTCTGGGACGGCTTCGCTGTGCTGGCCGACCAGGTCCTGCGCAGCGGCAAGCCGGCGCTTGGCGAGGACGTGCCCCTGGAGGTGCAGCGCGGGAGCGTCCGGGAGACGGCGTACTTCACCGTCTCGCTGGGCGCGCTGCGCGACGAGGGCGGGACGGTGGCGGGCGTGTGCGTCACCGCCGTCGAGACCACGGCCCGGGTCCGGGCCGTGGCGGCACGGCACGAGAGCGAGGCCCGCTTGGCCGTGTTCTTCGAGCGGGCGCTGGTGGGGCTGTCCGAGATCGCCCCGGATGGACACTTCCTGCAGGCCAACGCCGAGCTCGGCCGCATCCTCGGCCGCAGCCCCGACGTGCTGTGCCAGGTGGCGATCGCGGATGTCACCCACCCGGACGATGTGGCCCCGAGCCTGGCTGCCACCCTGCAGGTGCTGGAGGCAGGAGGCAGCGCGACCCTGGAGAAGCGCTACCGGCGCCCGGACGGCACGCAGGTCGTGGCGCAGAGCAGCCTCACGCGGCTGGATGCGCTGGACGGCGGCGAGCCGCGGCTGCTGGCGGTGACGGTGGATCTCACGGCCCGCTGGCAAGCCAGACAGGCGTTGCAGGAGAGCGAGGCGCGCATCCGGGCCATCGCCAACCTCGTGCCCGACCTGCTCTGGAGCGACGATGCCCATGGCCGTACCGACTGGGTGAACCGGCGCTGGCTGGAGTACACCGGCCTGGACGAGGCGCAGAACCTGGGCGAGGGCTGGCACTCGACGGTCCATCCCGAGGACCTGCCGCAGGTGCTGTCGCGCCGGAACAAGGCCATGCAGAAGGAGCAGGCGTGGGAGAGCGAACACCGCATCCGGCGCTTCGACGGCGGCTTTCGCTGGCACCTGGTGCGCGCGGAGCCGCTGCGCGACCGTGACGGCCGGGTCGTGCAGTGGCTTGGCTCGGCCACTGACGTGCACGAGCAGCGCCTGTCGCGTGAGCTGCTGGAGCAGCGCGTCACCGAGCGCACGCAGGCCCTGCGCCAGCTGCTGCTGCGCGTGGAGACCGTGCAGGACGACGAGCGCCGGCGCATCGCCCGCGAGCTGCACGACTCGCTGGGCCAGTACCTGGCGTCCTTGCTGCTGGCCGTCAACGGCCTGAAGGGCGAGCTGACCGACCCGACGGCAAGGCAGCAGCTGGAGGTTCTGGAAGCCCAGACGCAACGCGTGGACCGCGAGCTCGACCGCCTGGTCTTCATCCTCAGGCCCACGGCGCTGGAGGACTGCGGGCTCAGCGAAGGCGTGGAGGCCTATGTGCGCACCTGGTCCGAGCTCACCGGCGTGGCGGTCGACCTGGAGCTGCAGGGGCTCGACCACGTCCGGCTGCCGGTCCACGTGCAGGCTGCCGCCTTCAGGGTCGTGCAGGAGGCGCTGACCAACGTGGCCAAGTACGCGCAGGCTTCCCAGGTGAGCGTGAGCCTGGCGCGACGCCGCCGCCACCTCGTGGCCAGCATCGAGGACGACGGCATCGGCTTCGATGCGGCCGACGCCATGGTTCCCGCGCCCAACCGCATCCACTGGGGACTGCTGGGCATGCAGGAGCGCATTGAGGCCCTGGGCGGCAGCTTCGCCATCGAATCGCAACCCGGCGCAGGGACCACGGTCCTGTGGCGCGTGCCGCTGGCGTCGGCGGAGGGTGGCGCGGAGCCGGCTGCAGGGTCGGGCAAGGCCCCGGTCCCTCTCTCGGGACAACCGTTGCCGGCGTCCTCCACCACGGAGATCAGCAAGGAATGGAGCCACGCCCGCCGTCCGCTGGCCCAGATCCTGTTGGGCCGCCTGGCCGAGGCGGAGGAGGGCGTTCGCGCCCGTGACGACTTCCTGGCCATCGTCGGCCACCAGCTGCGCAGCCCGATGAACGCGCTCTCGCTGCAGCTGCATGCGGTCGAACGCATGCTGGCGCACGGCCACGGCTCGCGCGCGGTGGAGGAGCTGGGCCGCGCCCGCCGCATCCTGCGGCGCTTCGTGCAGCGCGCCACCGTGCTGCTCGACGTCAGCCGGCTCAACGCCGGGCAGTTCAAGCTCGACGTGGAGCCGGTGGACGTGCCGGCGCTGGTGGAGCGGGTGGTGGGCGCCTGTGCACAGGAGGCCGCCGTTCGCGGCGCGCCGATCCACGCTGCCGTCGAACCGGGCCTGATGGCGCACTGGGATGCGCGCGCCGTCGAGGAGGTGCTGTGCAACCTGGTCACCAATGCCATCAAGCACGGCGAGGGGACGGCCGTCGAGGTGAGCGTTGACCGCGAGGACGCCGGGCACATCCGCCTGTCGGTTTCGGATCGAGGGCCGGGCATCGATCCCGCCCAGGCGTTGCGGCTGTACGAGAAGTTCGAGCGGGTGGTCGGGATACCGAGCACCACGAGCGGCTTCGGAATCGGCTTGTGGCTGGTGGGGCAGATCGTTCGCGCCCATGGCGGAACGGTCGATGTGCAGGCCGGGTCCCAGGGCGGCACGATCTTTCGCCTCAAACTCCCGGTCTTTGCAACCTCAGCCCGCCCACCGCTGGCCGCTCCAACATGACTTCCGACAAGACCTCCCGCGCCCCGAGCCTGCCCCGCGTGCCCACCGGCATCGCCGGCCTGGACGAGGTGATCGGCGGCGGGTTGCTCAAGTCCGGCGTCTACATGGTGCAAGGGTCCCCGGGCGCGGGAAAGACGATCCTGGCCAACCAGATCGGCTTCAACCTCGCCGCGGCGGGCGAGCGGGTGGTCTACATCACCATGCTGGCCGAGTCGCATGCCCGGCTGATGCAGCACATGGGCTCGTTCTCGTTCTTCGACGAAAGCCTGGTGCCGGAGAACGTCTACTACGTCAGCGCCTTCAACGCCTTGCGCGACGCGGGCCTGCCCGGCGTGGTGAACCTGCTGCGCGGCGAGATGCGCACCCACAAGGCCCGGCTGCTGGTGCTCGATGGCCTGGTGATCGCGGCCCAGGCCGCGGCCTCCGAGGAGTCGCTGAAACTGTTCATCAGCGACATCCAGGCGCACTCCACGCTGACGGGCTGCACGACGCTGCTGCTGGCCAGCGACGACGCCGACCGGCCCGTGTCGCCGGAGCAGACGATGGTGGACGGCATCGTGCTGCTGCGCGAATGCGCCCTGGGCCCCCGGCGCGAGCGCCGGATCGACGTGGTGAAGTTCCGCGGCAGCAACACGCTGCGCGGCACCCACTCCTTCCGGATCGGACCCAACGGCATCACGGTGTACCCGCGGCTGGAGTCCGCTCGGCGCGACTCGCCGCACACCGCCATCAAGGGGCGCGGCCTGTCCACCGGCATTGACGGACTGGACCGCATGTTCGACATCGGCGGCTTGGCCGAGGCCAGCGTCACGGCCGTGTCGGGCTACTCGGGCAGCGGCAAGACCAGCCTGGCCTTGCACTTCCTGTCGCGCTCCAGCGTCCAGGAGCCGGGGCTGTACTTCGGGTTCTACGAGTCGCCGGAGTTCCTGCTCCAGATCTCGCAGATGCTGGGCCACGACCTGCAACCCTTGGTGGATGCGGGCGTCGTGCACTTCGTGTGGCAGCCCTTCGGCGAGAACCTGCTCGACGAGCTGGCCGCGCGGCTGCTGGAGGCCATACGCCAGACCGGCGCCCGGCGGGTCGTCGTCGACAGCCTGGGGGGCTTCGCCGCGGCAACGGCCTACCAGACGCGGGACGGCAGCTTCCTGGCGAGCCTGTCCAACGAGCTCAGGCGCTCGGGCGCGACCTCGCTGATCACGGTGGAAGAGACGGACGCCGAGCACTCGTCCTTTCCGATCAACACGCCGACGATGTCGGCCCTTTGCGACAACATCATCCGGCTCGCCGTGCAGGTCGAGCACAGCGTGCAGCACCGCATGTGGATCGGCAAGGCGCGCAACAGCCGCTGCGATCAGCGCGTGCGCGAGCTGGTGCTCACGTCCACGGGCCTGGAGGTCAAGGACACCGCGGCGTCCGTGGGCGCCACCCACGCTGAAGGCGGGACCGACGCGTGAACCCGCTGCGCATTCTTGTGGTGGATGACGAGGTTTCCAACGCGGAGGTGCTTGCGCTCATCCTGCATGAGGAAGGTTTCCTGGTCACGGTGGCGAGTGACGGCCGCCAGGCGCTGGAGCGCATCGAACAGGCTGCGCCCGACCTGCTCATCACGGACTACATGATGCCGGGCATGAGCGGCGTGGAGCTGGCGCGGGCGGTGCGGCAGTTGCCCCGACACCGCAACCTGCCCGTGCTGCTGATGAGCGGCGCCGCGGCATCGACCTTGAGCGCGCACGCGCAGCACTTCGACGCCTTCCTGCGCAAGCCCTTCGACATCGAGGCGCTGCTCAAGGCGGTGCAGTCGCTGCTCACCCGACCGCTCGATGGCCTGCCGTCGTTGAAGAACTGAGCCTGGGCCACGGCGCCCATCGCCAAAGTTCCCTCCTCCGAACCCGGGTCGGCATGGAAACGGCCCGGGCGTGCGACCCCCGCGGCGGGAACCGGGATTGCAAATGTTCCGGCATGAGCAGTACCCAAAAATCCAGGATCGCGCTTCGGGTCCCGGAGCTGTCGCTGGGCACCATCAACTGGCCCGGCTGCATCGAGCTGCGGCTGCGCCTGCTGGAGATCCAGCGACGCCAGCCTCCGGCCGATCCCGAAGCCAAGCCCATCCGCATCGGCATCGAGGACGCCTACGGCGACCTCGTGCACGTGGTCGAGACCACGCGCCTGACCGAAGCCGTGAAGGTGTTCGAGCTGCTGTCCGACGCCGGCCTGGTGCCCAGCCACGGCCGGTGCCGTACCAGCGACGGCCGCACGCTCACGCGCACCTACCGCTGGCCCGATGCCCAGGACCCGGCATCCGCGGCGAGGGCTTCGAGCGCAACGCAGTGCACGGGCAGCAGCGAGCTGGGCCTTTCAGTGGCTGCCCTTGGGGTGGCCTGCCAGCTGCGAACGGGGTGACGGTACCTGCCTGGCCGACTGCGAGAGCTCCTGGAGGATGCCGCAGTCGCGCGCGGGCTGCGACTGGCCGCATTGCCGGCGCAGCTCCTTGAGCGCCTTCTCCAGCGAGCGCAGCTCGCGGATGCGCTGCGCCACGTGGCCGATGTGCTCGTCCAGCAGCGCGTTGACCTCGCCGCAGTGCGCCTGCGGCGCGTCCTTGTAGCGCAGCAGCACCCGGATCTCGTCGAGTGTCATGTCCAGGTTGCGGCAGTGCCGCACGAAGGCCAGCCGCTCCACGTGCGCGGGCCCGTAGACGCGGTAGTTGTTGTCGGCCCGCTCGGGCGCGGCCAGCAGCCCCTCGCGCTCGTAGTAGCGGATGGTCTCCACCGGTGTGCCAGTGGCGCTGGCAAGCTCGGAAATCTTCATCGTCATTACCCCCTTCACGCTCCGTGGCCGGGGCGTTTGACTCTGTACCTGCTACAGGGTTTCCAATGGTGGCAGATCGGAAAAGCCACCATGAAGCCCCACGACTCCCCTTCCTCTTCGTGCAGCGGCGGCGCCTGCTGCGGCGGCGCCCCGGCCGCCACCGTCGCTGCCCTGCCCATGCCGACGCCGCGTGCCGGCACGACCGTCTACCGCATCCCGACCATGGATTGCCCGGTCGAGGAGGCCGAGATCCGCCGCGCGCTCGAAGGCGTCAGCGGCATCCGCGCCCTCAACTTCCAGCTCGGCGCGCGCACGCTGGCCATCACTGCCCCGGCGCCGGTGCTGCCGCGGGCGCTGGAGGCCATCACCCGCGCCGGCTTCAAGCCCCAGCCGCTGCACCAGCCACCGCAGGACGGCAGCACTGCGGCGAAGCAGGAGCACCACGGCCACGACCACGACCACAGCCACGACGCGGGCTACGGCATCCCGCGCCTGGCGCTGGCGCTCGTGCTGGCCCTGGTGGCCGAGGGCATCGAGCTCCTCGCGCCGCACACCCTGGTTTTCGAAGCCGCCGGCATGGCGCTGGCGCTGGCCGCCATCGGGCTGTCGGGCCTGGAGACCTACGCCAAGGGCTTCGCGGCGCTGCGCCGCGGCCGGCTCACCATCAACGCGCTGATGTCGGTGGCCGTCACCGGCGCCTTCCTCATCGGCCAGTGGCCCGAGGCCGCCATGGTGATGGCGCTCTACGGCATTGCCGAGCTGGTCGAGGCGCGCGCCGCGGACCGGGCCCGCAACGCGATCCGCACCCTCATGGCGCTGGCGCCCGAGGAGGCCGACGTGCGCCAGGCCGATGGCACCTGGCGCGCGGTACCCGCCGGCAATGTGGCCGTGGGCGACACGGTGCGCATCCGCCCGGGCGGGCGCGTGCCGCTGGATGGCGTCGTCACGCGGGGCAGCAGCGCCCTGAACCAGGCCCCCGTCACCGGCGAGAGCATCCCGGTGGACAAGGCGCCGGGCGATGCGGTCTTCGCGGGCAGCGTGAACGAGACCGGCGAGATCGAGCTGCGCGTGACGGCCCCGGCCGCCGACAGCACGCTGGCGCGGATCATCCACGCCGTCGAGCAGGCGCAGAGCGCGCGGGCGCCGACGCAGCGCTTCGTGGACCGCTTCTCGCAGGTCTACACCCCGGCCATCTTCGCGCTGGCCCTGGCCACCGCCGTGCTGCTGCCGTGGCTCACCGACGCGACCTGGACGCAAGCGCTGTACAAGGCGCTGGTGCTGCTGGTCATCGGCTGCCCGTGCGCGCTGGTGATCTCCACGCCGGTGACGGTGGTCAGCGCGCTGGCCGCGGCGGCGCGGCGCGGCGTGCTGATCAAGGGTGGCACCTACCTGGAGCAGGCCCGGGAAATCAAGGTCGTGGCGCTGGACAAGACCGGCACCCTCACCGAGGGCCGCCCGAAGCTCGTGCACTGGGAGAGCCTGCAGGGCGAGCGCGACGCCAACGCGCAGGTGGCCGCAAGCCTGGCCGCGCGCTCGGACCACCCGGTGTCGCAAGCCATCGCGCAGGGCCTGGCGTTGCAGGGCGACGGCGTCACGGCGTTCAAGGCGCTGGCCGGGCGGGGCGTGGAAGGCGTGGTCGAGGGCCGGCGCGTCGTGCTGGGCAACCATCGCCTGGCTGAGGAGCGCGGGCAGTGCAGCGCCGCGCTGGAGCAGCGGCTGCAGGCCCAGGAGTCGCAGGGGTGCAGCGTCACGCTGCTCATGGGCGACGACGGCGTGCTGGCGGTGTTCGCCGTGGCCGACACGATCAAGGACAGCTCGCGCGAGGCGGTGGCGCAGCTGCGCGCGCTGGGCGTCACGCCGGTGCTGCTCACGGGCGACAACGCCGCTGCGGGGCAGACCATCGCGCGGCAGGCCGGCATCGACGAGGTGAGCGCCAACCTGCTGCCTGAGGACAAGCTCGCCGCCGTGGAGGCGCTGCGCCGGCGCGGCGCGGTGGCGATGGTGGGTGACGGTATCAACGACGCGCCGGCGCTGGCGCGCGCGGACATCGGCGTCGCCATGGGCGCGGCGGGCACCGACACCGCCATGGAAGCGGCCGACGTGGTGGTGATGAACGACGACCTGCGCCGCATCCCGGAGGCCATCCGGCTCTCGCGCCGCACGCGCGCCGTGCTGTGGCAGAACATCGCGTTCGCCATCGGCGTGAAGGCCGTGTTCTTCGTGCTGGCGGTGTTCGGCTCGGCCACGATGTGGATGGCGGTGTTCGCCGACATGGGCGCGACGCTGATCGTCGTGGCCAACGGGCTGCGGCTGCTCAAGGCCAGGCCGGCCGGGCGGGCAAGCGGCGGCGCCACACGCGCAATGTCCGGGCGCCCTGCCTGAAACGTTACGGATTTGACGCTTCCGCCACGCCGGGCCCGCCGGCGTGGGTAACCTGCGGGCTTTGGTCAAGGCTGTCACGAGGGCTGCATGCCGTGTTGCCGATTCCAGGGCTTGGTCGACGTCCTGCCCAACCTGGTGTTCGAGGCTGATGCCGGTGGCGCCAACGTCTGGGCCAGCGCGGGCTGGCTGCGATACAGCGGCCTGACGCCGCAGCAGCTGGCCGAGCAGGGCTGGTACCCGCTGCTCCACCCCGAAGACCTGGCCGCCGCGCAGGCCCAGTGGGCGCAGCGGATGGCCGACGGCGTCGAGTTTTCCTCGCGCCGGCGCCTTCGCCGCCATGACGGGCAATGGCGCTGGCACCTGGTGCACGTGGTGCCCCGGCACGACGCGGCGGGCGTGCTCGTCGGCTGGGTCGGCTCGGCCACCGACGTGGACGAGATGGTGCGCGCCGAGCAGGCGCTGGCCGAGCAGGAGCAGCGCGCGCGCTTCCTGCTCACCGTGAGCGAGACCCTGCGCGACCTGGCCGAGCCGCAGGACCAGATGGATGCCGCCACGGCTGCGCTGGGTGCGTACCTGGGCGTGGCGCAGGTCGGCTACGGCGAGATCGACGGCGCGCCGCCCTGCATCACGGTGCATCGCGACTGGAACGACGGGCGCATCCCCTCGGTGGTCGGCACCTGGTGCCTGCCGGATTTCGGCGCGGCTTACCTGGGCGACATCGAGGCTGGGCGCACGGTGGCCATCCGCGACGTCCGGCTCGACGCGCGCACCAGCGCGGCCGAGGTGGTGGCGGCCTACGACGGCATCCACACCCGCAGCATCCTGGACGTGCCGCTGGTCAAGCACGGGCGCCTGGTGGCGCTGCTGTTCATCCACCATCCCGAGCCGCGCGAGTGGACGGCCGGCGACGTTGCCTTGGCGGAGCAGGTGTGCGAGCGCCTGTGGGCGGCCGTGGAGCGGGCGCGTGCGGAGCGGGCGCGCGACGCGAGCGAGGCCCACCTGAGCGCCGTGCTGGACGCGCTGCCCGTGGGCGTGGCCATCGCCGACGCGCAGGGCCGGCTGACCCGAGACAACGCCGCGCACCGTGCGCTGTGGGGCAGACCGCCCGATACCGCGCGCTGGCAGCAGTACGGCGAATGGGTCGGCTGGCACGCGGACGGCGGGAAGCGTGTCCAGGCGCACGAATGGGCGCTGGCGCGCTCGCTGCTGCGCGGCGAGGTGGTGCGGGGCCAGCTGGTGCAATGCCAGCCTTTCGATGCCGGCCCCACCCGTTTCCTCCTCAACAGCGCCGCGCCGGTGCGCGACGCGCAGGGCCGCCTGGTCGGCGGCGTGGTGGTGGCCCTCGACGTCACCGCGCTGCGTGCCGCTGAAATGGAGCGCGAGAAGCTGCTAGCGGCCGAGACGCTGGCGCGCGAGCGCATCGAGCAGCTGCAGGGGCTCACGGCCACGCTGTCGGCGGCGCGCACGCCGCAGCAGGTGGCCATGGCAACGCTGCAGGCGGGCGTGCGCTCCATCGGCGCCAGCCAGGGCTCGGTGTACCGCCTCGTGGATGGCGCGCTCCCAGGCGACACGATGGAGCTGCTGGCGGCCGTCGGCTATGGCGAGGCCATCGTGCGGGCCTGGCGCCGCCTGCCTGCCGACGCGTTCACGCCGGCGGCCGACGCCATGGCGCGGCGCCAGCCGGTGGTCATCGGCTCGGGCGCGGAACTGGCGGCGCGCTATCCGGCACTGGGCGAGCTCGTGGAAATGGGCAACTACCGCGCCACGGCCACGTTCCCGCTGCTGCTGTCAACGGCCCTGGCCCAGCCGGGAAACCGGGAGGGCACGGTGCTGGGCTTCGTGACCTTCGACTGGGACCGGGACCATGCGATGAGCGAAGCCGAGCTCGGCTACCTGGGGGCGCTGGCGCAGCTGTGCGCCCAGGCGCTGGAGCGAGCGCGCATGTACGAGGCCGAGCACGCGGCCCGCGCGCAGGTGGAGTCCATGCTGGCGGCCATCAGCGACGCGTTCTTCGCGCTGGACCGCGACTGGCGCTTCACCTACGTCAACGACCGTGCGCTGGCGGTGACGGGTGCGGTACGCGAGGAGGTGCTGGGCCATGTGGTGTGGGAGGTCTTCCCGGACATCGTCGGGACGGTGTTCGAGCGGCTGTACCGCCACGCCATGGTGCAGGGCGTGGCGATGGCCTTCGAAGCCTTCTATCCGCGGCTGGGCATGTGGCTGGAGGTGCGCGCCTATCCCGCCCCGCACGGGCTGGGCGTGTATTTCCAGGACGTCACGGCCCGGCGTGAAGCCGACGAGCGGCTGCGCGCCAGCGAGGACCTGCTGCGGGCCATCTTCGAAGCCGCGCCGGTGGGACTGGCCTTCGCCGAGGCGCCTGACGGGCACATCGTCAAGGCCAACCGCCAGGTCGAGGCCATCCTCGGCCACCCGGCGCCGGATGGGCTGGGCGCGCGGGATTACGGCGCCTATCCCGCCTTCCATCCCGATGGCCGGCGCGTGCAGGCCGAGGAGCACGTGCTGGCACGCGCGCTCGCGGGCGAGACGCGGCCCGAGCTGGAGCTGCTCTACCACCGGCCGGACGGCCGCCAGGTCTGGATCCGCGCGGTGGCCACGCCGCTGCGCCATGGCCTGGGCTCCGTCACCGGGGCGCTCATGGTGCTGGACGACATCGACCAGCAGCGCCGCGCCAGCGAAGCCTTGCAGGAGCGCACGCAGCAGCTGGCGCAGGCGCAGCTGCGGCTGGACATCGCGCTCACCGCCGGCCGCATGGGCGTGTGGGACTGGGCGCTGGCCACGGGCGAGTCGCACTGGAATGCGCAGATGTTCGAGCTGCTGGGACTGCCGGTGCGCGAGGACGGCCTGGCGTGCGGCGACATCTTCCTGGCCATGGTGCACGCGCAGGACCGCGCCGCGGTCGAAGCGGCGGTGGCCCAGGCGCTGGAAGGCGATGCCGCCTTCGAGATGGAGATGCGGCTGGTGCGCGCCGATGGCGAGCTGCGCTGGTTGCTGGGGCGGGCCCAGGTCGTGCGCGACGAGCAGGGGCGGGCGCTGCGCATGGTGGGCGTCAACCTGGACATCACCGAGCGCAAGCAGGCGGAAATGCAGCTCCAGGCCCTCAACGCCACGCTGGAGCAGCGGGTGCGGGAGCGCACCGACGAGCTGGCCGCGGCGCGCGACGCGGCCGAGGCCGCCACCCACGCCAAGAGCGCGTTCCTGGCCCACATGAGCCACGAGATCCGCACGCCGCTCAATGCCGTGATCGGCCTGAGCCAGTTGCTGCGGCAGCGTCCGCTGGGCGAGGACGTCGGCCGCTTCGTGGGCCATATCCACGCCGCCGGCGAACAGCTGCTGGCGCTGGTGAACGACGTGCTGGACCTCTCGCGCATCGAGGCCGGCGAGATGCGCCTGGAAGCCGTGCCCTTCGAGCCGCTGCCGCTGCTGGGCACCGTGCTGGCGCTGGTACGGCCGCAGGCCGACGCCAAGGGATTGGCGCTGGTGGCCGACGTCGCGCCGGCGCTGCCGCAACGCCTCGTGGGCGATCCGCTGCGGCTGCGCCAGGTGCTTCTGAACCTGCTGTCCAACGCGGTGAAGTTCACGGCCAGCGGCAGCGTCGCGCTGCGCGTGCGCATACCGGTGGCCGAGCCGGGCCAGGTGGGGGTGCTCTTCAGCGTCGCGGATACCGGCATCGGCATCCCGGCCGATCAGCAGGGGCGCATCTTCGAGCCGTTCACGCAGGCCGACAGCTCCACCACGCGCCGCTTCGGCGGCACGGGCCTGGGGCTGTCCATCGTGCGGCGGCTGGTGGGCATGATGGGCGGCACGCTCACCCTGGAAAGCCGGCCCGGCGTGGGCAGCACCTTCAACGTGCAGCTGCCGTTTGCCACGGCCGATGCCGAGGGCCCGGCGGGATCGCCGCCGGCGTGAGCTTCAGGCGTCGCCGCGGTGCGGCGCAGGGTTGGCTTCAGTGGCGCCGGGTCAGCTGGCCGGGCTGCGCGTGCAGCGTGGACACCGCGGCCAGCGCCGCCTGCTCGCCACGGCGATCGTGGGCCAGGAGCTGCTGGATGCCCTGCTCCCAGCCCAGCAGCCAGCTCCGGGCCTGCTGGGAGCGCCTGGGGAACGGACAGGCACAGGCCGGGGACTGCGCGCCCACGGCGAAGCCCTGCTGCCAGATGGTCGAGTCCACGGTTTGCATGTCGTCATCGTGCTTCATGGCCACAGGCTACGAAGCCCGGCCGCGGCACGACAGTGAGAACCCGACTGCCGTGGGCAGGAGCTTTGTCATGGGAGCCCACTATCGATACCTGGGCGTCGGAGCGAGGGCGCGTCAGGGCTGCCGGGGGGCCGGACGGCTCGGACGCCCGCTCCGTGGCCCGGCGGCCTCGCGCCGGGGCCGCCGGGCCGGGGCGGCGCCGTCGTCCGGCGCCGGCCTGGGGGCGTCGAAGTCGAACTCGACCTTGCCCCCGTCCGGGCCGGCCACCAGGCGCAGCGCGGCCGAGAACTTCTTGCCTGCCTTGCTGGTAAAGCCGTCCAGCACGGCGGTGTGGCCGGCCTTGCAGAGCACCCTGGCGTCGGTCTTGCGCGTCTTGCGGCCGGCGATTTCCTTCCAGATCGCGAGCCCGCACTTCGGGCAGCTCCAGCTCTTGGGCCGCTCCTGCAGCCGGGACTGCCCGCAGCGGCAGGCGATGTCCGTCTCGGTGCCGCCGCTGCCGGCGCCGGCGCCCGCCGGCGCGGCCACGGCCTTGGCCCGGATGCGCTCCACCAGGTCCTGCGTGGTGCCGGCGATGCCGGCCATGAACGCCTCGCGCGTCTCCTGGCCGCGCTCGATGCGCGCCAGCCGGGATTCCCATTCGCCCGTGAGCTCCGGGGAGGCGAGGGACACCAGCCCGTTCTCCCGCAGCGCCTGGACGAGCCGGATGCCCTTCTCGGTCGGCACGAGCTCCTTCTTGTGCCGCTCGACGTAGTGCTTCTTCTCCGACAGCAGCTCCTCGATGGTGTTGGCCCGGGTGGCCGGCGTGCCCAGGCCGCGCTCCTTCATCGCCGCGGCGAGCGCGTCGTCGTCCACCAGCCGGCCGGCGTTCTCCATGGCCGCCAGCAGCGAGGCCTCGGTGAAGCGGGGCGGGGGCGTGGTCTGGCCGGCGCGCACCGTGACCGCGTCGTTGGACACCGGCTCGCCGGCCCGCATGGCCGGCAGGTTCACGGGCTCCTTGTCGGCGTCCTTGCCCTTCTCCTTTCCGTTCTCCTTGCCGTTTTCGCGGCCCTTTTCCTTGCCGACGGCGGCGGCCTCGCCCCCATAGACGGCCAGCCAGCCCGCCGACACCAGCACGCGGCCCGTGGCGCGGAAGCGGTGGCCGGCGATCACCGCCAGGCGCGTCGTCTCCAGGTACTCGGCCGGCGGGTGGAAGGCGGCCAGGAAGCGGCGCACGACCATGTCGTAGATCCGGCCCTCGGTCTCGGAGAGGCCCGTCGGCGCCTTGCCGGTGGGGATGATGGCGAAGTGGTCGGAGATCTTGCGGTTGTCGAAGACGGGATGGCGCGGGGCGGCCCAGCCGTGGTCCAGGATGGCCTGCGCGAAGGGCTGGACGTTGTCCGGCAGCAGCTGCAGCACCTTGGCGACCTTGGGCGGGTAGTCCTCGGGCAGGTGGTTCGAATCGGTGCGCGGGTAGGTCAGCACCTTGTGCTGCTCGTACAGCGCCTGCGCCAGGGCCAGCGTGGTCTTGGCGGACAAGCCGTAGCGCGCATTCGCCTCCCGCTGCAGCGTCGTCAGGTCGTAGAGCTTGGGCGGGTGGCGCCGCACGGGCTTGGAGCTGTCCACGACCGAGCTGGGCGCGACGCCGCTGCAGGCCTGCTGCACGGCCTCGGCCACGGCGCGGTCGAAGGTGCGGTCGGCCCGGGCCGCCGGGTCGTCGCCGGGCTTGAACGCCGGGTCGAACCACTTGGCCTGCCAGGCGCCGGCCGCCACGGACAGCGTGGCGATCACCTCCCAGAAGTCCCGCGGCTCGAAGTTGCGGATCTCGTGCTCGCGGTCCACCAGCAGGGCCAGCGTGGGCGTCTGCACGCGGCCGGCCGACACCAGCTCGCCCGGGGCCACGAGGTTGGCCTTGGTCAGCGCCCGCGTGGCGTTGACGCCCACGAGCCAGTCGGCCTCGGCCCGGGAGCGGGCCGCGGCGGCCAGTGGGCGCATGTCGGCGTCGCTGCGCCGGTGGGCATAGGCCTGCTTGATGCCGGTGGAGGTCATGGTCTGCAGCCACATGCGCTCGATGGGCTTGCGCACGCGCAGGAACTCCACGATGAGGCGGAAGATCAGCTCGCCCTCGCGCCCGGCATCGCAGGCGTTGATCAGGCGGTCCACGTCGGGGCGGGCGGCGAGCTGGCGCAGCAGGTCGAGCACCTGCTTGGAGTCCGGCAGGGCTTCCAGCGCGAAGCGCTGCGGGATGACGGGCAGCCGCGCGAGGTTGAAGCCGGGGTCGTCGTCCTTGCGCACGCCCAGCTGCACCAGGTGCCCGCGGGCGGCCGCCACCAGCAGGTCGCTGCGCTCGAAGTAGCCGCCCCGGCGCGTGAAGCCGCCGAGCGCCTGGGCGATGTCGGCAGCCACCGAGGGCTTCTCGGCGACGATAAGCGTTTTCATGAGGCCGCCATTGTCGGCCGGCGCCGGCACCGGCCTCGGTGGCGGCCTGAACTACACGGCCGCCCGCACGCTCAGCGCCTGAACAGGGACAGGTCGATGGCGCCTACCATGGCTTCGTGGCCGGCACCGTTGGGGTGCAGCGAGTCGCCGCTGTCGTAGAGCGCGCGCAGGCGCCGGGGCTCGGCCGGGTCGCGCAGCGCGGCGTCGAAGTCGATCACGGCATGGAACGCGCCGCTGGTGCGGATCCAGCGGTTGACGGCCTCGCGCTCCGCCTGCACGGACTCCGGCGCCTTCCCGTTGGGCAGCAGGGTGCCGCCGTAGACCCGCAGGCCTCGCGCCTTCGCGCGGGCGGCCAGCTGCTGCAGTCCGCTGATGACCCGCGTGGCCGGCACGCCGGCGCGCAGGTCGTTGATGCCGATCAGGATGATCACGTAGCGCACGCCGGTGGCGTCCAGCGCGTCGCGCCCGAAGCGGGACTGGGCGTTCTCGCTCAGCCAGGAGGACCACAGCTTGTTGCCGTCGATGCCCTGGTTCAGCACGCCGCGCACCAGCCCCTGGTTCACCAGCCGCCGCGCCAGCTGATCGGGCCAGCGCCGGTTCGCATTGACCGGCGTCCCGGCGCCGGAGGTGATGGAGTCGCCGAAGGCCACGATGGAGGACGCGTCGGCTGGCGCCTGGACTTCGATGCCGTCCAGGAAGTACCAGGGCGAGCTGCAGACGCGGCGCCCGCCCTGCAAGACGCAGAACTCGGTGGAGTCCACCGGCATGCTGGCCGCGGCCGTGAAGTTGCCGGGCGGCGAGATGTAGTTGGTCTGCCGGGCCCGGAAATGCAGCGTAGGCGCGCCCGTGGCGCCCGGGAAATAGGCACTGACGGCCACCGATGTCCGTGCCGGCACCTCGAAGTCCACCGGGTCGCTCACGACGAGGGCGCCAGGCGCCATCGTGATGGAGCGCTTGCCGTCGAAGGTCAGGACCCGGTCCGTGCCGGGCTGGACTGCCGGGCCGCTGCTCTGCAGCGCGATGCGCGCCTCGCCGATGGTCACCGGGTCGCTGGCGTAGATGTTGGAGAAGCGCACCCGCACCCGGTTGCCGCCGATGCTGGTGAACGCGATCTGGCGCATCGTCTGCCCCGGAAAGCCCTTGCGTATGGGCGGGAAGACCGGGTACTGCATCGCGGTGCTCCAGGTCCCGACCCAGTGCTCGGCGGGGTCGGGATCGGTGTCCTGCGACCAGGTCGGCGAGCAGGCCGCCAGGGTCATCAACAAGAAGGCAAGGCGCCGGGCGAGCGCGTGGCAGTGGCGGAAGTGCATGGCTGGGCTCCGTCATGCCTGCGCGCTGGCTGTGAAGGGGGTGCGCGAGGCGCTGGGCCCCGGCAAGCGAAGTGCCGGCTCACTGCGAGCGATGCTCACCCGCGTCGCGGCTTGAGGGTCAGGGCTGCAACACGTGCGTGGCCGGCGCGGTAGGGCGCCGTGAGCGTGCCGCCTTCCTCGACCCAGCCGCGGAACAGGCTCTCCTGGGCCACGCTCGCCACCAGCGTGCCGCGGCGGTTCCAGACCTTGCCCTGGGTGAGACCACGGGCTTGGCTGGTGGAAACCGCCTGGGCCTCCACCAGCAACCAGTCGTCGGCCTGCACCGGGGCGTGGAACCACAGCGCGTGGTTGAGGCTGGCCGCGTACAGCCCGGTGCCGACCTTCACGCCCAGGTGCGGCGACAGCGCCGCCATCGGGAACCAGTAGTCCGAGAGGTAACCCAGCGCCGCCTGGTGCAGGCAGGGCCGGTCGGTCAGGGGGCCGCAAGCACGGATCCAGTAGCGCATGGTGCCCGAGGGCTCGCGCTGCAGCAGGAAGCGCTCGGCGTCCAGCGGGCGCAGCTCCAGCGTGCGCGAAGCGCTGATGCGCTCACGGGCCGCGGGGTCGATGCGGTCGGCAAAGCGCTGTACCGCCTCGCGCAGCGTGGGCAGCGACTCGGGCTCAGGCACGCCTTGGGGCAGCGCGGGCGCGAAGTCCGGCCCGGGCTCGCCACGATGGAAGGACACGTGGGCACTGAACACCAGGCGCTCGCCCTGGCGCCCCATCACCTGCTGGGTCGTGAAGTTCAGCCCCGACAGCAGGCGCCGTACGTCAAACTGCAGCGGCTTGTCGGTCAGCCCGGGTGCCAGGAAGTTCAGCTGCAAGCTGTGCGCCGCCAGCCTGGGCGACAGCCCGTGGGCCGCCGCCATCAAGGCCTGGCCGATGAGCTGGCCGCCGAAGATGGCGCCGTTGGAATTGGCCGCGCTGCGCTGGCTCGTCAGCACGCCGGCCTCGTCGGGCTCGGGAACCAGCAGCGCCAGCAGGTCGTCGCCGTCCCAGCCCGGACGTGCGCTGCCCAGGTCGGGCTGGACCGTGTTGAGGGGCGGGTGCGGCCGGCTCATCGCGGCCCCGCAGCGATCGTGGGCCGGCGCGTGCCGTGCCATGCAACGGCCGGGGTTCTGGTCCTCATGGGGAACTTCCTTTCTTCATGGAGCGCGGGGAGCGGTCACCAACGCGCCGGTTCAGTCTCTGGTGTCGGGATCGATCAGTGGCCGATGCTGCCACCGACCCGGTGGCGCAGTCCCAGGCCGAGGCGGCTGCCGAGCCCCACCACCAGGCCCATGGTCCAGAACACGCCGCTCACGCCCACGAGGCCGCCGGCGGCGCCGAACAGCAGCGGCATCGCGACGCTGGAGACGTTGATGACCATGAGCCGCATGGCCACGGCCTCTCCGTGGCGGTGTGGCGGCGTGATCTGGTGCAGCAGGCTCATGACCATGGGCTGCACGGCGCCCAGGAAGATGCCGATCGAGGCCGAGCACACGGCCATCGCGAGCGGTGACTGTGCCAGCGGATAGAGGACCAGCAGGACCCCCGTGGCGGCCATGGCGCCGACCATGAGCACCCATTCCTGCAGCCGGGCCGCGATCAAGGGCAAGGCCAACCGGACCGCGACCACCGCCACGGCGAAGGTGCCCAGGATGCCGCCGATGACCGAGGCCGACAGGCCGCGCTCGTGGCCGAGCACCGGCACCATGAAGCCGTGGACGTCCCAGGCCGCGGCCATGCACCAGTTCATGAGCAGCAGGCGGCTGAAGATCGGGTCGCGCCAGAGGTTCCAGGACGTGCCGGACTTGCCGGCACCGGCCGCGTGCTGGTTGGGCAGCTCCTGCACGGCGCGAATCAGCAGCCAGGCCAGGAGCGGCAACAGGGCCAGCAGCCCGAACGCGGCGCGGTAGCCTGCGCGGTCGATGACCAGGCCGGCAGCGAAGGGCCCCAGGAAGTTGGAGAGTCCCGGCGCCGTCGAC
Source organism: Azohydromonas australica DSM 1124 (assembly GCF_000430725.1). Lineage (GTDB taxonomy): Bacteria > Pseudomonadota > Gammaproteobacteria > Burkholderiales > Burkholderiaceae_C > Azohydromonas > Azohydromonas australica. The sequence goes on along the minus strand of NZ_KE387212.1, from coordinate 89,213 downwards.
AGCCAGGCGAAGGCCTGACGGAGCTGATGTGTCGATGAAGCCGCCCGGCCCACGTGCCGCTGCAGCGCGATGGTGGCCGCGCCCACGGCGCCGCCGGTGAGCAGGGCACTGGCGCACAGGACCGGATACACCGGCCACGCCGCGGCCAGGCCCGCGCCGACCGTGGCGGCGATGACGCTCCAGCCCACCGGCAGCTTCAGGCCGCGGCGATCGGCCAGGCGGCCCACCGGCAGCGCCAGGAAGACCTGGGCCAGGGCGAACAGCGCGACCAGCAGGCCGATGGCGGCCTTGCCATGGCCGAGGCTCAAGGCCAGCAGCGGGGCGGCCATGCGGGCGCCGGCCATGGCCGCGTGCAGGCCGACGTACCCCGCGATGAGGCGCGCCAGGTCCGGGCCGGCACGGTCGTGAGGTGCTGCGGGCGTCACCGCGAGCCCGGCACCAAGGCTTCCAGACCCTTGCGGCCCTTGAGGTACTGCGACATGGCTGAAGGGATCATTGACGAGGCCGGGCAAGCGAAAGCAACCCGGCATCCTGCCAGCCGCAACCTCAAGGCTCCAGGGTCCGCTTCCCAGCCATTGTGCAAGGGCCGGGCCGTGTCCCAGCACGTGGTGCAGGTCCACCGCCCGGCCAACCGGCCATCGGCTCAATCAGGCTGCACCGTGTCGGCGGCCGGCTGCTGCCGGCCGCGCCCACTCAGTGCAGCGATGGGGTCAGACCTTGCCCTTCCAGGGCACCAGCACCTTCTCGAAGTGCCGCATCATCAGGTCGAAGGCAAAGGCGAACAGGCCGATGACGATGATCCCCATGATCACCACGTCCGAGGCCAGGAACTCCGCGGCGTTGAGCACCATGAAGCCCAGCCCGCGCGTGGAGGCCACCATCTCGCCGGCCACCAGCGTGGTCCAGCCCACGCCGATGCCGATGCGCATGCCGGTGAAGATCTCGGGCAGCGCCGACTTCAGGATCACGTGCCGGATCACCTGCAGCCGCGTGGCGCCCATCGAGTACGCGGCATGGATCTGCTCGATCGACACCGAGCGCACGCCGGAGCGCGCGGCGATGGCCATGGGCGCGAAGATTGCCAGGAAGATCAGGTAGACCTTGGAGAACTCGCCGATGCCGAACCAGATGATGACCATCGGCAGGTAGGCCAGCGGCGGCAGCGGGCGGTAGAACTCGATGGGCGGGTCGAAGAGGCCGCGCGCCACGCGGCTCACGCCCATCATCACGCCGATCGGGATGGCCGTGACGCAGGCCAGCGCGAAGGCGCCCATCACGCGCGACAGGCTGGTGAGCGTGTGCTCCAGCAGCGTGGCGCCCGCGAAACCCTCGGTGGCCACGAGCAGAAACTTCTCGATCACGGCCTGTGGCGTGGGCAGGAACAGCGGCTTGACCCAGCCGGCATTGCTCACCAGGAACCAAAGCAGCAGCAGCGCCGCCACCGTGGCGCTGGCGATGCCCGCGGCACTGCCCTGGCCGGGCGCGCCGAAGTGCTCGCCCGGCCGTACCGAGCGCTTGGCGAACAGGCGGGTCTTCATGGCCACGGGGGCCGCGTGGCGGTCGACGTCCAGCGCGGCGACGTTGGGGAGGCTGCTGATCTTAGACATGGGCCGTCTCCTGGTGTGCGGCGCCGGCACGCTCGTCGCCATAGATGATGTTGAGAACCACCTCGCGCATGCGGATGAAGTCCGGGCTGGACTTGATGGCGCGCGCGTCGCGGGTCTGCAGGAAGCGCTTGTTGAAGTCGAGCTCGTAGCGGTGCGTGATGCGCCCGGGGCGCGGCGACATCACGATCAGGTGGCTGGCCAGGAAGAGGGCTTCCTCCACGCTGTGCGTGATGAAGAAGAACATCTTCTGCGTCTTCTGCCACACGTCCAGCAGCAGCTCCTGGATGGTCTCGCGCGTGAGCGCGTCCAGCGCGGCCATGGGCTCGTCCATGAGCAGCATGGCCGGGTTGCAGGTCAGCGCCCGGGCGATGCCCACGCGCTGCTGCATGCCGCCGGAGAGCTGGTAGATCATGTGCTGGTGGAAGTCCTTGAGGCCCACCAGCGCCAGGTTGCGCGCCGCGCGCTCGCGCCGCTCCGCCTTGGGCACGCCCTGCAGCTTGAGCCCGAACTCGGCGTTCTCCATGACGTTGAGCCAGGGCAGCAGCGCGTGCTTCTGGAACACGACGCCGCGGTCCGAGCCCGGGCCTTCGACGCGGCGCCCGCCCAGCAGCATCTCGCCCTGCGAGGGCGCGATGAAGCCCGCCATCAGGCTCAGCAGCGTGGTCTTGCCGCAGCCCGAGGCGCCCAGCGCCACGACGAAATCGCCGCGATGGATGGTGAGGTCGATGTGGTCGAGCGCGTGCACGCGCTCGCTTTGCGTGCGGCCCGGGTAGATGACGCTGACGTCCCGGACTTGCAGTTGATGTTCAGTGGACATGAGCAACCCCTTGTCGCCGGGCCGCCGCCTTGGACGGCTGTGCGGGCCCGGTGTTTGGATGCCCGGCGCGAGGCCGGGGACGTCACTTCAGGCTCAGCGCCGCTTCGAGATACCTGGGCGCCACGAAGGCCGAGTAGTCCGCCGGCACGGTGTCGATGCGCTTCTGGGCCTTGAGGAACTCCGCGGTGGCCTTGAGCGCCTTGGCCGCGCCGCCGTCCTTGCCGCCGCCCAGCCACTGCGCCGTGGCCTGCTGCTCGGCGGACGGGAAGGCGTAGAGGTGCAGCGCGTCGGCCGCGTCCTTGGGCGTGCCGCCGATGCGCGAGGAGATCGCCTTGGCATTGGGCGACTCCGCGTCCCAGGCCTGCGGGTTGGCGCGGAAGGCGGCATCGGCCTCGGCCACCGCCTTCACGAAGCGGGCCATGAACTCCGGGTTGGCCTCGCCCCACTTGCGGTTGACGGCCACGCCGTCGAAGGTGGCGCGGCCCTTCTTGCTCAGCTCGCCGGAGGTCACCAGCACCTTGCCGCTTTGCTTGATGCGCGCCAGGGCCGGGTCCCACACGAAGGCCGCGTCGATGTCGCCGCGCTCCCAGGCTGCCGCGATCTGGTTGGGCTGCATGTTGAGCAGCTGCACCTCCGTCGGCTTGATGCCCCACTGCTCCAGCGCAAAGATGGTGTGGTAGTGCGTGGTCGAGACGAAGGGCACGCCCAGGCGCTTGCCCTTGAGGTCGGCCGGCTGCTCGATGCGCGCGCCGTTGCGCGCCACCATCGCCTCGGCCTCGTTGATGTCGGTGAGTATCCACACCAGCTGCAGCTCCACGCCGCGGCTGACCGCGGCGGCCAGCGGGCTGGAGCCGATCACGCCGAGCTGCACGTCGCCCGAGGTCATCGCCGTGGCGACCTTGGCGCCGGAGTCGAACTGGCGCCAGTTGATCTTGTAACCGGTGGCCTTCTCGATGCTGCCGGTGGCGATGGCCAGGATCAGCGGGCTGGCGATGGGCTGGTAGGCGATCGTCACCTCCTTCTGCTGGGCCGAGGCCGCGCCGGCGGCCAGGGACAGCGCCAGCAGCGCGGTGGTGGCGAGCAGCCGCCGCCTCGAAGGTGCCGTGGGGCCGCGTGCGGGCATGTCCTCGTCTACGCGCCGCAGGGTGTTGATGGGCTGGTTCATGTCGTCTCCTTGGTCTCCATCGTGGATTGGGGTGGCGCGGCGCCGTGCTTTGCGGGCCGGCCGTGTGGGATGCGGTCAGGTGTTCAGAGCACCTCGTCCTGGAGGTGGTACCAGCGGTAGAGCACGCGCTGGCCCAGGCGCCTGAAGGGCGCGAAGGCCTGCGACTCCACCAGCTCGCGCACGTTGGGGAAGGGCAGCTTCGAGGTGAAGATGGGCAGGTCCAACTCGCGGCCCCGGCCGGCGATCCATTGCGCCAGCCGCTTGCCGGCCTGCGCCGAGTACATGACGCCGTTGCCGCCGTAGCCCAGCGCGTAGTAGATGGACTCCGCGGGCTGCGGCTGGTGGATGCGGGGCATCATGTCGTGGCTCACGTCCACCCAGCCCCACCACGAGTAGTCGATGCGGATGCCCGCCAGCGCCGGGAACTTGCGCGCCAGGTCGCGTTCCAGGAAGGCGCGGTACTTCTCCTGAGGCGCGTCGCGCCCGGTGATGGCGCTGCGGCTGCCGATCTGCACCCGGCCGTCGGGCATGAGCCGGTAGTAGTGGCGCAGCACCCGCGTGTCCGTGATCACCTGGTGCGTGCGGAAGTTGCACGCTTCGATCTCCTGCGGCGTGAGCGGGCGCGTCACGATCGAGTTGGACAGGATGGGCAGCAGCCGGTTGCGCAGCTGCGGGTGCAGGCCCTGCGAGGTGTAGCCGCCGGTGCACACGCCCACCGCACGGGCGCGCACCACGCCGCCGGGCGTGCGCAGGTAGTGCACGCCGCCGCGCGTCTCCCAGCCCAGCACGGGGCTGGACGGGTGCACGGTGGCACCCAGCGCGCGCGCCTTGCGCAGGTAGCCGAAGGCCAGCTTGCCGGCATGGATGCCGATGCCTTCGGGCTCGTGCATGGCGCCGGCCGCCTCGCGGTCGTCCACGTACTCCCGGCGCACGGTGTCGGCGTCGAGGATGCGGGCGTCGTACTTGAAGACCTCGCGCAGCAGCCTGGCTTCCTTCTCCAGCGCGGGCATGGCCTTGGCGCGGTGCGCGATGTAGAGGTGGCCGCCGGGCTGCGGGTCGCAGGGGATGTCGGCGATCAGCTCCTTGAAGGTCTGCATGCCGGCGCACACCTCCTCGTGCAGCCGCAGCGCGGTGTCCCGCCCCCAGCGCTCGATCCACTGCGAGCGCTTGAGGCGGCCCGAGGCGCACTGCGCCTGCCCGCCGTTGCGCGTGCTGCAGCCCCAGCTCACGCGGTTGGCTTCCAGCACGGTGGCCTTGATGCCGTGGTCGCGGGCGAGGTGGATGGCGGTGCACAGCCCGGTGAAGCCGGAGCCGATGAGGGCCACGTCCACGTCCACGTCGTGCGTGATCGGGCCGTCGTCCTCGGGCGGCGCGCCCGCGGTGCCGATCCAGTAGGTGGGCGCGTAGTCGCGGCCCTGTCCGGGGTTGGGCGATACCAGCGGGTCATAGGCCGGGTCGTAGGGGCGCACGGGCTCGGTGGCGTGGCCGGTGCGCAGCAGCGTCTGGGAAGCGACGGCTTGCATGGCGCGGCTCCTTCAGCGCGCAGCTTGGACCGGCGGGCGGTCCTTGCGGTAGGCGTTCTTGATGGCGATCTTGCCGTTGCGGAAGGTGAACACGTCCACCATGCGCGCCTCGACGCGGGTGCCGTCGGCACGGGTGCCGCAGAAGGTGCTCTCCGTCACGCCGCGGTCGTCCTGCACGAAGTGGTCGGCATCGAGCCAGGCCGCGTCCGGGAAGGTCTGCCAGGCCAGCAGGAAGCCCTGGCGCACCTCGTCGCGCCCCACGAAGCTGCGGCCCATCAGGTCCGGGCCGGCCACGGCGTGAAAGGTGCACTCGCTGTCCATGAACTCCATCAGTGCCTCGATGTCGTGGCGGTTCCAGGCGTCGCCGAAGGCCTGGAGAAACTCCACGCCGGGCTGCAGGTCGTCGTCTCGCTTCATGTCGTCTCCTTGGTGTGGGCCGCTGTGGGTGCGGGCCTTGGATCCAGATTAGTCAGGGGGTGCACGGGGACCTAGGGCCAGTTGCGGCCTATCGATGGGTCCACGGCGTCAGGCGGCGAACCAGCGCATGAGGGTGACCACCAGCAGCATGTAGCCGGCGACGAAGACGGCCTCGCCTGAGAGCAGCGCGATCGGCTTCCAGCCCAGTTCGGCGAGCTTCTCCAGCGAGGTCTTCACGCCCAGCGCGGCGATGGACACCACCAGGCACCAGCGCGAGAGCTCCGAGCCGACCGTCACCGCGGACGCCGGCAGCCAGCCCAGGCTGTTGGCCGCGGCCAGGGCGGCGAACACCAGCAGGAACACCGGCATCAGCGGCCCGTTGCGGGCGCCGCCGCCGCTGCCCCGGTTGCGGCCGGCGTGCACCGCCAGCGCCAGCACCACCGGCATGAGCAGGGCCACGCGGAACATCTTGGCCAGCGTGGCGGCGTCGCCCACCTGCGGGGAAATCATGAACGCCGCGCCCACCACCTGCGCCACGTCGTGGATGGAGCCGCCCAGGAACAGGCCGGCCTCGGCCGTGGACAGGTGCAGCCCCGACACCAGCAGCGGGTACAGCACCATCGCCAGGGTCGAGAAGGCGGCGATGCCGATGGCCGTGAGCAGCGTGTAGCGCTCGTTCTCGCGCGTGGCGGGCAGGGTGGAGGAGATGGCCAGCGCCGCCGAGATACCGCAGATGCCGGTGGCGCCGCCCGAGAGCAGGCCCAGCGCCGGCGGCAGCCGCAGCAGCCGCGCCAGCAGCAGCCCGAAGCCGATGGTCAGCACCACCGCGCCGGCCAGCGCACCCACGCCGGCCAGGCCCAGGTGCGCCACGTCGCTGGCGGCGATGCGCACGCCCAGCAGCGCCACGCCCATGCGTACTAACTTCTTGGCCGCGAACTCGATGCCGGGCTGGCACTTGGGCGTATCGGCCAGGAAGTGGAAGGCGATGCCCATGAGCAGCGCGTACAGGAACTGCGGACCGCCGTAGTGCTCGGACACGAAGGTGGCGGCCAGCGCGATGGTGGCGCACAGCATCAGGCCGGGCAGGAAGCCGCGCAGCTGGCCGAGCAGCGGCGGCGCCAGGGAAGGTTGGGCGTGCATCGGAACCTCGACAGGGGGCGTGGGACGCCGGCCCGGCCTCCACGCGGGAGGCCGGCGGGTCAGGCCCCGCGGCGCCAGGACGGCGGCGGGGCGGGAGCGGACTCGCTCAGACGAAGTCCTGGTACTTGTCCAGCAGCCGCACCGGCTTGGCCAGCGCGTCGCGCCGGAACGGGTCGCCCAGCTCGCGCGTGCACATGATCTCGACGATGCAGGTCTTGCCGTGGTTCATCTGCAGGTCCACGGCGCGCTGGAGCGCCGGGCCCACGTCCTCGAGCCGGTCCACCACGATGCCCTCGGCGCCCATGGCCTTGGCGATGCCCGCGAAGCTCGGGCTGTCGAGCTCGCCGGCGACGAAGCGGCGGTTATAGAAGTCCACCTGGTTCTTCTTCTCCGCGCCCCACTGGCGGTTGTGGAACACCACCGCCGTCACCGGGATGTCGTGGCGCACGCAGGTCAGCGTCTCCATCAGGCTCATGCCCCAGGCGCCGTCGCCGGCGTAGGAGATGGCCGGGCGGTGCGGCGCCGCCACCTTGGCGCCGATGATGGTGGGGAAGGCGTAGCCGCAGTTGCCCCAGCTCATCGCCGCGAAGAAGCTGCGCGGCTTCTCGAAGCGCAGGTAGCTGTTGGCCACCGAGTTGATGTTGCCGATGTCGGTGGAGACCATGACGTCGGGCGGCATGGCCTTCTCCAGCTCGCGCAGCACCTGGCGCGGGTGCAGGTAGTGGCCGCCGAAGGGCGTGCGCTCGCCCTTGGCCTCCTCGATCATGTCCAGGCTGAAGGGGTCGCGCTCGTGCGTCCAGGCGTCGAGCTCGCGCTCCCAGGCGGCCTTCTCGGTGGCGATGTCGTCGCCGCGCTGGGCGCGCGTGGCGTCGCACGCCAGCGTGCGCTCGCCCAGGCGCTGCACCAGCGCCTGGGCCGCGGCCTTGGCGTCGCCGCAGATGCCCACGGAGATCTTCTTCACCAGGCCGAGCATCTTGTGGTCGGCATCGATCTGGATGATCTTGGCCTCCTTGGGCCAGTAGTCCATGCCGTGCTGGGGCAGGGTGCCGAAGGGCCCCAGGCGCGAGCCCAGCGCCACCACCACGTCGGCGCGCGAGATCAGCTTCATCGCCGCCTTGGAGCCCTGGTAGCCCAGCGGGCCGCACCACAGCGGGTGGCTGGCCGGGAAGCTGTCGTTGTGCAGGTAGCTGTTGACCACCGGTGCGCCCAGCCGCTCGGCCAGCGCTTGGCAAGCCTCGACGCCGTCGGCCATCACCACGCCGCCGCCGGCGATGATCACCGGGAACTTCGCCGTCGCCAGCAGCTCGGCGGCCTCGTTCAAGCTCTGCTCACCGCCGGGGCCGCGGTCCAGCCGCTGCGGCTGCGGGATCTCGGCCGTGATCTGCCCATAGAAATAGTCGCGCGGGATGTTGAGCTGCGTCGGCCCCATCTCGCTCATGGCGCGGTCGAAGCAGCGGCCCGTGAACTCGGCCATGCGCGCCGGGTGCGTCACGTGGCCCTGGTACTTGGTGAACTCCTGGAACATGGGCAGCTGCTTGGCTTCCTGGAAGCCGCCCAGCCCCTGGCCCATGGTGCCGGCCTCGGGCGTGACGATGACCACCGGCGTGTGCGCCCAGTACGCCGCGGCGATGGCGGTGACGCAGTTGCTGATGCCCGGGCCGTTCTGCCCGATCACCACGCCGTGGCGGCCCGAGACGCGGGCGTAGCCGTCGGCCATGTGCCCCGCGCCCTGCTCGTGCACCACCGGGATCAGCCGGATGCCCGCGGGGGCAAAGATGTCCATGGCGTCCATGAAGGCCGAACCCATGATCCCGAACATGTCCGTGACGCCGTTGGCCACCATGGTTTCGACGAAGGCCTCGGACGGGGTCATCTTCTGCGGCCCGACGGCCACGCTGCGTTGCTCGCTCATGAAAGTCTCCTGCTGAAGTGCGCCTCTTTTTCGGAACGTTTTGTTCTGATTTCCGAGACGTTGAAGCCAATGTAGTGGACCATCTCGCAAAAGGCAATGAGAAATCTCGTTTTCCGGTACGATTCGTTCCAACTTCAGGAGATGCCATGAACTCACTGCCCGACGACGTCGCCCGCATCGACGGGGACACGCCCACCATGCGGCTGCTGGCCTTGCTGGAAGTGATTGCCGCGCGCAGCGAGGTGTTCTCGCTGCAGACGCTGGTGGAGGAAACGGGCGTGCCGAAGCCAACGCTGCACCGGATGCTTCAGCAACTGGAGTCCGCGGGGATGCTGCAGCGCGAAGGCGACGGCCGGCACTACAGCACCGGCGTGCGGCTGCGCCGCCTGGCCGAGCAGCTGCTGCTCAACGACACCCGCCACGGCGCGCGCCACGCGGTGCTGCGCCAGCTGGTGGCCGAGGTGGGCGAGAGCTGCAACATCACGGCGCTCTCGGGCAGCGAGGTGCTCTACCTGGACCGGGTGGAGACGCCCGCGCCGCTGCGCTTCTACCTGCACCCGGGCTCGCGCGTGCCTGTGCACTGCTCGGCCAGCGGCAAGCTGTTCCTGGCGCAGATGAGCCCCGCGCAGTGCCGCCGCCTGCTCGCCAACGTGCCGCTGGAGGCCTATACCCCGCACACGCTCACCGACTTCGAGAAGCTCGAAGCCGAGCTCGAGCAGGTCAAGGCGCAGGGCTACGCGCTGGACCAGGAGGAGTTCCTGCCCGGCCTGCGCTGCATCGCGGTGCTGGTGGGCACCAGCGGGCGCTCCAACATGGGCGTGGCGATCCAGGCGCCGTCCATGCGCATGGACAACGCCAAGGCGCTGCATTACTTGCCGGCGCTGCAGCGCGCCGCGGCCGCGCTGGCGGCCATCGAGTCCCCGCAGCCGGGCGAGGCGCGCGAGAGCGCCTGAGCGCCAGGCCGTCCACTCCCGTCCCACCCAGGAGCCGCCATGCAACCCGACCTTCTGCTGTCCGCGCGCGAGCTTTTCGGCCTCGACGTACCGCTGCGGGTGCCCGCCTTCAGCCACCGCGACGAGCACGTGCCGGAGGTCGATCCGGCCTTCCACTTCGAGCCCGACGTGACGCTGGCGCTGCTGGCCGGTTTCGCGCACAACCGCCGCGTGCTGGTGCAGGGGCGCCACGGCACGGGCAAGAGCAGCCACGTGGAGCAGGTGGCGGCGCGGCTGAACTGGCCCTGCGTGCGCGTGAACCTCGACGGCCACGTCGGCCGGCTCGACCTGGTCGGGCGCGACGCCATCGTGCTGCGCGAGGGCCGCCAGGTGACGGAGTTCCAGGAAGGCATCGTGCCCTGGGCGCTGCAGCGGCCGGTGGCGCTGGTGTTCGACGAGTACGACGCCGGCCGGCCCGACGTGATGTTCGTGATCCAGCGCCTGCTGGAGCGCGACGGCGCCTTCACGCTGCTGGACCAGAACCGGGTGTTGCGCCCGCACCTGGCCTTCAGGCTCTTCGCCACGGCCAACACCGTGGGCCTGGGCAACCTCGACGGCCTCTACCACGGCACGCAGCTGCTCAACCACGCGCAGGTGGACCGCTGGAACATCGTCGCCACGCTGGACTACCTGGCGCCGGCGCAGGAGGCGGCGATCGTGCGCGCCCGCGTGCCGGCGCTTGACGACGAGGCGGGCCGCACCCTGGTGGAGCGCATGGTAGCGGTGGCGGGCCTCACGCGGCAGGGCTTCGCCGCGGGCGACCTGTCGTGCCTGATGTCGCCGCGCACCGTGATCAGCTGGGCCGAGAACCAGCAGATCTTCGGCGACCCCGCGCTGGCCTTCCGCCTGAGCTTCCTCAACAAGTGCGACGAGGCCGAGCGGCCGCTGGTGGCCGAGTACTTCCAGCGCTGCTTCGACCTGGAGCTGCGCGAATCCGCGCTGCAGGCCTGATGGAAGCGCGCCGCCAACGGGAGCAGGCGCTGTGCGGCGCCGCGCTGCGCGCGCTGTCCGCGCGCCGTGTGGAATCGCGTGCCGGGCGGCTGCTCGAACGCGGGCGGGTGCTGCGCGTCGAGGCGCCGCACCTGCGGCTGCAGCCGGAAGAGGGCTTGCATGCGCAGCGCGGCTGCTGCGACGCGACCGCGCTGCGGCTGCGCCATGGCGACCTGGGCCGGCACGAGGGCGACGCGCCCGCCGAGGCCGTGGAGCGCTTGGTGTTCGACCTGCTGGAGCAGCTGCGCTGCGAGAGCCGGCTGCCCGCGTCGCTGCCGGGGCTGGCCGCCAACGTTCACGCGCGCTTCGCGGCCTGGTCGCGTGCGGCGCTGGCACAGGGCCTGGCCGAGAGCGCGGCCGGCCTGCTGCTCTACACGCTGGCGCAGCTGTGCTGGTCGCGCTTCAACCGCCGGCCGCTGGCCGAGGAGAGCGAGGGGCTGATCGAGGCCACCCGGGCCGGGATCACGCCGGCCATCGGCGGCTGGCTCCTGCAGATGCAGCGCAGCCTGGACGACCAGGCGGCCTTCGCGCTGCCGGCGCTGGCGCTGGCGCGCTGGACCGGCGCGCAGCTGGAGGCGGACCGGGCTGCGCCGACCGGCAGCCATCCCGAGGCCCAGGCGCGGGCGCAGGCGGCGCTGTCGGCGCTGCTGCCGCCCACCGAGAGTGAGGCCGCGCTGCCGGCGCCCGCGGCCGGCCACAGCCCGCTGCTGGACGGCGCCGGCGCGGCCTACCGCGTGTTCACCACGGCCTACGACCGCGAGCTGCAGGCCGCGACGCTGGTGCGCCCGGCGCTGCTGCGCGATTGGCGCGAGCAGATGGACCAGCGCATGGCCCGGCTGGGTCTCAACCCGGGCCGGTTGGCGCAACGCCTGCGGCACGGCCTGGCGCTGCCGGCCGCGCCCGACTGGGATTTCGGCCTGGAGGCGGGCCGGGTCGACGGGCGGCGGCTGGCGCAGCTCGTGAGCAGCCCGGCGCAGCGGCGGGTGTTCCGGCTGGAGTCGCCGCGGCCGCGGGTCGATGCCGCGGTCAGCCTGCTGATCGACTGCTCGGGCTCCATGCGCCGGCACGTCGAGGCGGTGGCGCTGCTGGCGGACCTGCTGCTGCGCTGCCTGGAGCAGGCCGGCGCAAGCACCGAGCTGCTGGGCTACACCACGGGTGCCTGGAACGGCGGCCGTGCCCGCGCCGACTGGCTCGCGGCAGGGCGCCCGCCCCACCCGGGCCGGCTCAACGAGCGCTGCCACCTGGTGTTCAAGGACGCCGCGCAATCCTGGCGCCGCAGCCGGCTGGCCGTAGCGGCGCTGCTCAAGGGCGACCTGTTCCGCGAGGGCGTGGACGGCGAGGCAGTGGCCTGGGCGGCGCAGCGCCTGCGCGCGCGCCCGGAAGGCCGGCGCATCCTGGTCGTGGTGTCCGACGGCTGCCCCATGGACAGCGCCACGCAGCAGGCCAACGACGCCCGCTACCTGGACCACCACCTGCAGCAGGTGGTGGCGCAGCAGGAGCGCGCGGGCATCGCCCTCGTCGGCGTGGGCGTGGGGCTGGACCTGGGCGCGTGGTACCGGCACAGCGTCGCGGCGGACCTGGGCGAGGGCCTGAACGGCGCGCTGGTCGCCCGCGTGATCGACACCCTCGTGCGCGTGGCCCGGGCCTGATCCCAGTTCTTGATGCCGACTTGAAGAACTCCGTCACACCCGCGAAGGCGGGTGTCCACGAACTCCGGGCGGCGTCCCGGTCAGCGTGGATGCCCGCCTGCGCGGGCATGACGGAATTCTTCTACGGCAATCGCCAACTGGAATGAGCCCAGTCACGTCCTGTTTTTCACCGGCGGCGCAAGGCGCCGGCTCGCGGCCCGGGAAGGCTTCCCGGTTCCTGTCCTGCCCCTGTAGGAGGAGACATTCCCATGAGTGATCACGACGCCATCAACCGCCTGCGCCGCAGGCTCCTCACCGGCGGCGCCGGGCTGCTGGCCGGCGCTGGCCTGGCTCGCACTGCGCTGGCGCAGGGCGCGGCCTTCGAGCTGCCTTTCGCCAACGGCGCCCGCCGCCTGGTGGCCTACCCGGAGAAGCGACCGCTGATCGTGCTGACCTCGCGCCCGCCGCAGCTGGAGACGCCGTTCGAGGTCTTCAACGACGGCCTGCTCACGCCCAACGACGCGTTCTTCGTGCGCTACCACCACGCCGGCATCCCGACGGCCATCGACGGCGACAAGCACGTCATCCGCATCGGCGGCAACGCGGTGGGCAAGCCCTTCGAGCTGAGCATGGCCGAGCTGCGCTCGCAGTTCAAACCCGTCGAAATCGTCGCCGTCAACCAGTGCTCGGGCAACAGCCGCGGGCTCTTCGAGCCGCGCGTGACGGGTGGCCAGCTGGGCAACGGCGCCATGGGCAACGCACGCTGGCTGGGAGTGCCGCTGAAGGACGTGCTGGCGCGCGCCGAAGTCAAGGACACGGCGCGGCAGGTCACCTTCGACGGGCTGGACACGGCGCTCTTTGGCGGCGGCGACTTCGTCAAGGCGCTGGACCTGAACCACGCGCTGGACGGCGAGGTGATGCTCGCCTACCGCATGAACGGGGCCGACCTCCCGCTGCTCAACGGCTTCCCGGTGCGGCTGGTGGTGCCGGGGCACTACGGCACCTACTGGGTCAAGCACCTGTCGGAGATCCAGGTCGTCGACCAGGTGTTCGACGGCTTCTGGATGAAGCCGGCCTACCGCGTGCCCGACAACGACTGCGCCTGCGTCGAGCCGGGCACGGCGCCGACGGCCACGCGGCCCATCGGGCGCTTCAACGTGCGCTCCTTCATCACCTCGCTGTCCGACGGTGCGCGGCTGGCCGCCGGGCGCGAGACCGTGGTGCGCGGCATCGCCTTCGACGGCGGGCAGGGCGTGCGCGAGGTGGCGTATTCCACCGACGGCGGCCAGAGCTGGCGCGGCGCCCGGCTGGGCGACGACCTGGGGCGCTACTCGTTCCGCGAGTTCAGCTTCGCCTTCACGCCCGCCAAGGGCCCGCACGACCTGCGCGTGCGCGCATGGAACCGCTCGGGCCAGAGCCAGCCCATGCAGGCGCTGTGGCAGCCCGCGGGCTACATGCGCAACGTGGTCGAGTCGGTCAAGGTCACCGCCGCTTGAGGAGGACAGCCATGGGACAAGCAGTCAAGACGCTGGCCGCCGCGGTGGCGGCCCTGGTGATCGGTGTCGCGGCCGGCGCGGCGCGGGCCGATGTGAAACGCATCGAGCTGCCGCCCGACGGCCTGCAGCTCAAGCCCAGCACGCTGCCGGGCTATGCCAAGGCGCAGGCGAACTGCGTGGCCTGCCACTCGGCCGAGTACATGGCCTACCAGCCGCCCACGGCCGCGCGCCCCTATTGGGAGGCGATGGTCAAGCGCATGAAGATGGTGTTCAAGGCACCCGTGGACGAGGCCGACATGCCCGCCATCGTGGAGTACCTGGTCAAGACCTACGGCAACGAGCAGCCGCGGTAGGTGCAGGGCGGCCCGGCGAAGGCCGGGCCGCGAAGCGCCGGGCGACTTCGGCGCGGGTTCGTCCTGGATCGAAGGGGCGCGCCGGCGGATTCCCGCCCGTCAAGGCACGAGCCGCCGCAGCGCGTCGATGAGCAGCCACGCCCCGAGCACCCACAGCACCCCGTAGGCCAGGCGCCGCAGCCCGGCCTGGGACAGCGGCGGCGGAAGGCGCCGGGCCAGTTGCGTGGCCACGGCCATCACCGGCAGCGCGGCGCCGGCCTGCAGCGCCAGCGTCGTGTCCAGATGGCCCTGCGCCGCGCTGGCCAGGGTGCGCCACAGGGACATCGCGGTGAACACCACCAGCAGCGCGCTGCGGATACGGGCCACGTCCAGCGGCTGCCGGTAGAAGTGCAGGATCAGCGGCGGACCGGCCATGCCGAAGAGCCCGCCCATCAGGCCGCCGGCCAGGCCGCTGAGCACGAAGCTGGGCGTGGACGACGGCTGCGCCAGCGGCCGGGGCCGGCGCAGCAGCCCCAGCGCCGCGTGCAGGACGAGCGCTCCCAGCAGCGCCTGCAGCGCCAGCGCGGCGGTGGCGTCCAGCTGCTCCAGCAGGAGCAGCCCGAGCACGACGGCGGGCAGCAGTCCCAGCGTCGCGGCGGCGGCCAGGCGCCAGTCGATGTGCGTGCCGCAGCCGCGCAGTGCCAGCGCGTTCTGCGGCAGCGACACCAGGTTCACGAAGGTCGCCACGCCGGCCAGCGGCAGGCCCAGGGCGCTGGCGGCGCCGACCACGATCAGCCCCAGCCCGAAGCCCGTGAGCGTCTGGAACCAGCTGCCCAGCGCGACCAGCATTAGCAGCGCGAAGGTGCCGTCCGGCAGCGTCATGGACAGCATGCCGCCGCAGGCCCCGGCGCCTTGCGCCGCGCCGCCGTCGCCTGGGCCTGCACGGCGGTGACGGCGATGACGTGGAAGATGTCGTCGGCGCTGCAGCCGCGGGAGAGGTCGTTGGCCGGCCGCGCCAGGCCCTGCAGCAGCGGCCCGATGGCCACCGCGCCGCCCAGGCGCTCGGCGAGCTTGTAGCCGATGTTGCCGGCCTCCAGGTTCGGGAACACCAGCACGTTGGCGCGGCCCTGCACCTGCGAATCCGGCAGCTTGCGCTGCGCGATCTCGGCCACGAGGGCGGCATCGAGCTGCACGTCGCCGTCGGCGGCGATGTCGGGGCGCAGCCGGCGCAGCTGCGCGGTGGCCGCCGTGACCTTGTCCACGGCCGGATGGCGCGCGCTGCCGTCGGTGGAGAACGACAGCATGGCCACGCGCGGTTCGGCCATCAGCAGGGAGCGCGCGCTGTCGGCCGCGGCGGCGGCAATCTGGGCCAGCTGCGCCGCGTCGGGCTCCACCACCAGCGCGCAGTCCGAGAAGATCAGCCCGCCCTGCAGGCTGTGGAAGGGCTGGCACAGCATCATCAGGAAGAAGCTCGACACCAGGCCGGAGGCCCCGTCGCTGCCGATGATCTGCAGGGCGGTGCGCACCACGTCGGCCGTGGTGTGCACGGCGCCGGCCACCGACCCGTCGGCCTGTCCCAGGCGCACCATGAGGTTGGCGGCCACCAACGGCTTGCGCGCTTCCTGCACGGCCTGCTGCGCCGTCATGCCCTTGGCCTGGCGCAGCCGGTGCAGGGCGTCGGCCAGGGGCTGCAGGTGCGCGGGTGCCGCGGGATCGATGAGGTCCACGCCGTCGAGGTCGGCCCGGCAGGCGCGTGCCGCCGCAACGATGCGCCGCGTGTCGCCCACCAGCGAGATCCGCGCGATGCCTTCGCGCCGGGCGCGTGTCGCGGCGCTCAGCACGCGCGGGTCCTCGCCCTCGCACAGCACGATGCGTTGCGGCGCGCTGCGCGCCTGGTCGATGATGCGGTGGATCGGCTTCATGGAGGTTCCTTGCAATGGGCGACACTTGCCGGCTGCGCAGTGTGGCCACGTCCGCCGCCTGCGGTTAGGGCCAGATCCGGCCGATCGTTGAGTCCAGAACGGAGCAGTCATGGCACAGCGCTTGGATGCCGCCCTGTGGAAGCAGTTGCTGCAGCACGGTGCCCAGCAGCAGCAGCAGGGCCTGCAGGCGCAGGTGCGCGCGATGGTGGTGAGGGCCATCCTGGACGGCTTGCTGCCGCCGCACACGCCGCTGCCTTCGAGCCGCGAGCTGTCCCAGGCGCTGGGCGTGGCGCGCAACACGGTGGTGCTGGCCTACCAGCAGCTGGCCGACGAGGGCTATGTGCAGGCGCGCCAGCGCAGCGGCTACTTCGTGAGCCCCGACATCACCGCGGGCCGGGTGCGCGCCGAGCCTGGCGCGGCGCCGGCATCGCCCGAGCCCGCGTCAGCGCGGCGGCCCGACTGGCCGTCGCGCTTCAAGCAGCACCCTTCGGCGTTGCGCAGCATCGTCAAGCCGGCGGACTGGCAGCGCTACCCGTATCCGTTCCTGTATGGACAGTTCGATGCCGCGCTGTTTCCCACCGCCGACTGGCGCGAGTGCGTGATCAAGACGCTCAGCGTGGTGGACATCCGCGACTGGGGGCCCGACCAGATCATGCGCGACGACCCGCGCCTGGTGCAGCAGATCTGCTCGCGCGTGCTGCCGCGGCGCGGCGTGTGGGCGGCGCCCGAGGAGGTGGTGGTGACGGTGGGCGCGCAGCATGCGCTGTACTTGCTGGCGGACCTGCTCATGCGCGAGGGCAGCCGCGTGGCGATGGAGGACCCGGGGTATCCGGACGCGCGCAACATCTTCGCCAGCCGCACCGGCATGCTGCGCCCGGTACCGGTGGACGAGGCCGGGCTGCCGGTGGAAGCGGCACTGGCTGGTTGCGACTACATCTACACCACGCCCAGCCACCAGTGCCCGACCACCGTCACCATGCCCCTGCACCGGCGCCAGGCGCTGCTGCGCATGGCGCAGGAGCACGACTTCGTGATCATCGAGGACGACTACGAGAGCGAGAACCGCTTCGACGGCGACCCGTTCCCCGCCCTCAAGAGCCTGGACCGCGAGGACCGCGTGATCTACATCGGCAGCCTCTCCAAGAGCGTGGCGCCGGGACTGCGCATGGGCTACGTGGTGGGCCCGGCCGAGTTGATCGCCGAGCTGCGCGCGCTGCGCCGCCTGGAGCTGCGCCATCCGTCCGCGCTGGTGCAGCGGGCGTTCGCGCTGTTCCTGTCACTCGGGCACCACGACTCCCTGCTGCGCCGGCAGGCCGCCGCCTGGCGCGACCGGGCCGCCGCGGTGCTGTCGGCGCTGGCGCAGCATGCGCCGCGATGCCGGGTGGTGCCGGTGTCCGGCGGCAGCTCCTGCTGGGTGCAACTGCCCGACGGCATGGACGGCGGCGAGCTGGCGGCGCGCGCTCGCGAACGCGGTGTGCTCATCGAGCCGGGCGAGGTGTTCTTCATGACCGAGCCCGCGCCGCGGCACTTCGTGCGCATCGGCTGGTCGGCCATCCCGCTGCCCGCCATCGAGCCCGGCATCGCGACGCTGGGCGAGCTCATCCGCCAGATGTAGCGCCACGGCGCAAGGCGTCCTTACCGGGCCTGTTCTGCCTCGCCCAGATCCTGCCGAAGCTGGGTCTCCAGGGCATCCAGGCTCTGGAGCAGCTGATCCACGAGCGTGCGCACCCCGTCCGGGCGGCCCGTCGTGCAGGCCTGTTCCAGCGCCGAAGCGTGCTCGCTGGTGGCCGCGGCGCCCACCGTGGCGGCGCTGCCCTTGAGGCCGTGGGCCGCGCGGCCCAGGCCTTCCAGGTCGCCTGCGCCCAGGGTGTCGCGCAGCGCCCGCCGCTCGGCCTCGGCCTGGGCCACAAACAGCCTCGCCACGTCGTCAAAGAGCTCCTCGTCGCCGCCCAGCAGCTCGACGGCCCGGGGTCGGTCGTACAGCGGCCCGGCCGGTTTCTCCGCGGGCGAGGCCGGCGCCTGTGCCGGGCCGGCGGCGCAAGGCGCCGCTTCGTCCTGCCGGGGCGCCTTGCGGCGCCGGGCGTGCTCCTGCACCGCGCGCGCGAGCTCGGCCTTGGAAATGGGCTTGCTGAGGTAGCCGTCCATGCCGGCCGCCAGGCAGCGCTCGCGGTCGCCTGCCATGGCATGCGCCGTCATCGCCACGATCGGCGTGTGCCGGCCCAGCGGGGCCTCCAGGGCGCGCAGCGCGGTCGTGGCCTCGAAGCCGCCCATCACCGGCATCTGCACGTCCATCAGGACGAGGTCGAAGTCTTCGGCCTGCACACGCTGCACGGCTTCCTGCCCATGGCCGACCACCACCACCTCGTGCCCCAGGCCTTCGAGCAGCCGGACGGCCAGCCGCTGGTTGATCAGGTTGTCCTCGGCCAGCAGGATGCGGTGCCGTGCCGGTGCGCCGCCCACGCTGCCCGTGGCTGCCGCGTCGCCGCTGCCCAGGGCGCTGTGGGTGAAGCCCTCGAACGTGGTCATCGCATCGAAGAGCGCCGAGGGCACCCCGGGCCACGCGATAGCCACCTTGAACAGGCTGCGCTGCGCCTCGGGCAGGGCCTCGTCCTCCAGCAGGATGACCGGGCGGCCGTGGGCGGCGGTGCCGCACAGCCGCGGCAGCAGCTGCCCCAGGTCTCGCAGCGGCTGCAGCGACAGCATCGAGGCCCGCACCAGCACGCTCTGGATCGCGCGGTGGTGCCGCGCCGTCGACTCCATCAGCCGCACCGCTTCCGCCAGCTCGGCCACGGCCACGGGCTTGAGCCGCCACTGCGCCAGCGTCGCCAGCAGGGTGCCGTCCTGCATCGGGGCCGCATCGAGGATCAGCACGCGCGGCATCGGCTCGCCCGCGCCGTCGTCGCGCAGCAGCTCGTCCTCCACGCTGCCCTGCAGGCCCAGGCGGGTCGTGAAGTGGAACGTGCTGCCCTGGCCCGGCTCGCTCTCGGCCCACAGCTCGCCGCCCATCAGGCTCACCAGGCGCTGGCAGATGGCCAGTCCCAGCCCGGTGCCGCCGAAGCGACGCGTGGTCGACGCGTCGGCCTGCGTGAACGGCTCGAACACGGCCTGGAGCTTGTCGCCCGCAATGCCGATGCCGGTGTCGCGCACGCGCAGGTGCAGTACGCAGCCCTGCCCGGCCTCGCTCTCGGCTTCGGGACGGCGCGAAACGACCAGCGTCACGCCGCCGTGCAGCGTGAACTTCACGGCGTTGCTCAGCAGGTTCAGCAGCACCTGGCGCAGCCGGTGCGGGTCGCCCACCACGCGGCGCGGCACGTCGCGCGCGATGACCCACTCCAGCGCCAGGCCCTTCTCGCGTGCCGGCTCGGCCAGCGTGCGCACCGTGGCGATCACCTGCTCGTGCAGGTCGAAGCCGATGTGCTCGAAGTCCAGGTGGCCGGCCTCGATCTTGGAGAAGTCCAGGATGTCGTTGATGACCGACAGCAGCGACTGCGCCGACTCGCGCACCACGCCCAGCAGCTCGCGCTGGTCCCTGTCGAGCTTGCCGTCCAGCACCACTTCGGTCATGCCGATGATGCCGTTCATCGGCGTGCGGATCTCGTGGCTCATGTTGGCCAGGAAGGCGCTCTTGGTCCGGCTGGCGGCATGGGCGGCGTCGCGTGCCGCGATCAGCTCGGCCGTGCGCTCCTGCACGCGCTGCTCCAGGGTCGCGGCCAGCGCCTGGAGCTGGACATCGGCCTGCCGCCGTGCGGTGATGTCGTTGAAGAGCACGGCCACCTGCCGCTGCTGCGGTTCCCCGTGCCGGTAGGCGTAGACCTCGTACCAGCGCTGCAGCTGCGCCGCCTCGTTCTCGAAGCGCATGGGCTCGCCCGTGAGGGCGATGCGGCCGTAGGCTTCGAACCAGTGGTCCTCGTGGGCCGGCACGATCTCGCGCATGCGCCGTCCGACGGCGCCACGAAGGCCGGTCTGCCGCTCGAAGGCCGGGTTGACCTCCAGGAAGCGGAAGTCGGTGGGCTTGTCGTGCTCGTCGAACAGCACCTCGATGATGCTCAGGCCCGCGTCGATGGAGTCGAACAGGCCGCGGTACCTGGTTTCCGTCGCCCGCACCTGCGCCGTGCGCTCCTGCACGCGCTGCTCCAGCGCGCGCAGTTGCATGCGCACCGCGATGCTGGCGAGCACGGACTGCGCGATGCGCTCCAGCAGCTCGCGGTCGTGCTCGCTCCAGTGGTGCGTGTGGCTGTCGATGGCGCAGAAGCTGCCCAGCACCTGGCCGTCGGGCGTGGCGAGCGGCACGCCCAGGTAGGCGCGCACGCCCAAGTCGTGCACGGCACCGTTGTGGCGCACGCGCGGGTCCAGCAGCGCGTCCTCCACCACCAGCGGCGCGCCCGAGTTGACCACGTGCTGGCAGAAGCTGTGGGACAGCGGCGTCTGGCGCAGCGTGTCCCAGGGCGGGGGCAGCCCCACGGCGCTCTTGAAGAACTGGCGCCGGTCGTCCACCAGGCTCACCAGGCACACCGGCACTTGCAGAGAGGCCGCGGCCAGCCGCGTGAAGCCGTCGAAGACTTCCTCGGGCGCGGAGTCCATGAGCTGCGTGCGCGCCAGCGCCGCCAGCCGCCTCGGGTCGTCCAGGGGTACCGGCGCCGGCGCCGCGGCCGGCTCGGTGCCGTTCACGGACTGCCACAAGGCTTCGTTGAGATTGGCCAGGTGCCGGCCCTGGACCTGCAGCGCCTCGTTGGCCTGGCGCAGCTGCCGTGCCTGCTGCGCCTGGGCCTGTTGCCGCTCGGCCGTGGCGTGCCTCTCCTGCCGTGCGCGCGCCAGGGCGACTTCGATGGCCGCCCGCAGTGCCTCCGCCGTGAAAGGCCGAGTCAGCAGGCCGTGGGGTGCGGCCCGCGCCACCCGGGCCACCGTGTCGGGGTCAAGCTGCGACGTGAGGAGTACTACGGGCGGGGCATCGCCCTGGCGCAGCTGCAGTGCCGCCTGTACGCCGTCCAGGGGGGCTTGCAGGTCGATGTCCATGAGCACCAGGTCCGGCTGCAGCTTCGCCGCGAGCACCAGCGCCTGCGCGCCGCCGTGGGCTCTTCCAGCCACCTGGTAGCCCAGGTCCTGGAGGAGCCGCTGCAGCTCAAGGGCGGCAAGGCCTTCGTCCTCGACAAGGAGAATGCGGGCGGGCGAGGGGCGGTTGAACGTCATGGTCGCGAAAAGGCCTGGGATTTCTGGCTTTGGGGCTTGAGGAATTGTCGATGCCGCACGGCAGCGCCGCCTGGGCTGAGCCGCTCCAGCGATGCGGCCAGACGGTGCAACGTGATGGAGTAACGCTGCTCGATGCCTGGAACCGATGGACCGGCGACGTCACGGCCCTGGAGGCCAACCAGGAGATCCGCACGCCGCTCAACGCCGTCATCGGCCTGGGGCAGGTGCTGATGAAACAGGCGCCGCCGCAGATCGAGGCGGCTTGCGTGCAGCGCCGTCACCAGGCGGTCGGGCCGCCTGGCCGGGGTAGCGTCTTCAGCGTGAAGGCGCCGTTGCGCACGGCTTGAAGGGCAACCTGCCACCGTACGGTGTCCCCAGGGAACCCCGAATAGACCAGGTTGGCAATGGCGGCAAGAATTCACGGTTTTCCAGGCTGCACGATATGAGCTTCGTGTGGCCAGGCCGATCCAGTGACGTCAGCGCTCGGCGCAACGGCCGAGCTGACCAAACTCCTCTTTGAACGCTTTCCATGACCGGTTCAGTACCTTGGTCGAATTGGCCGTGCCGGTGCTCATCGGTCCCGCGCAGTACACGCATGCAAGAACCAGAAATCAAAGCCGGCTGCGGCGTCGAATCCATCGTGCGCCGCAAGCTGCAGCGCATCTCCGCCGCGGCGCTGAGTGCGCTTGAGCATCAGCTGCGTGAGCAGCACCTGCCCGTTGAAGAGCGGGCTTTCCTCGCCGCGCGCCTGGAGTCCTATCGCAGGGCTGACGCGCTGGCAATGAATGCCGGCTGCGGCCATCCGGACGGCTGCCTGGCGTAGCCTGGGGCAGGGCCGGCACTCGGCCGTGCGCCAGCAGCAAGCGTTGAGGTGAGGCGGGCGCGGGCGGATGAGATGACGCCGGTTTGACCCCGCAAGGCTCGGAATCCTTCCCAGGTTTTCCGGTTGCCGAGTCGGGGCATGGCTTCCCGACCCCAATTGCTTGCCACGGCGACGGATCCGCCGGACGGCGCGCCCACCCAGCGCAGCCGCTTCGCTGCCGGCCTGATCACCGGCGCCTCGGATGCCGACCCCAGCGGCATCGGGACCTACGCCCAGGCCGGCGCGCAGTTCGGCATGGCCATGCTGTGGCCCATGGGCCTGACTTACCCGCTGATGGTGGCGGTGCAGTCCATCTGCGCGCGCGTGGCGCGGGTGACGGGCCGGGGGCTGGCCGCCAACCTCGCGCGCGTGTTGCCGCGCTGGCTGCTGTGGCCGCTGCTGTTGGCCTTCTTCCTGACCAACGCGGTGACCATCGGCGCCGACCTGATGATCATGGGCGAGGCCGCCACGCTGCTGCTGCCTGGCCGTGCCGAGGCCTGGGCCGTGGGGATGGGCGCCGTGTCCGTGGCGCTGCAGGTGGCCGTGCCCTACAGCCGCTACGTGCGCTACCTCAAATGGCTCACGCTGAGCGTGCTGGCCTACGTGGCCGCCGCATTCACCGTGAACGTGCCCTGGGATGAGGTGCTGCGGCGCACGCTGGTGCCGCAGGTCCAGTTCTCGCGCGAGTACGCGCAGATGCTCGTGGCCGTGCTGGGCACCACCATCTGCCCCTACCTCTTCTTCTGGCAGTCGGCGCAGGAAGTCGAGGAGCAGCGCGCTGCGCCGGATGAGCGGCCGATCCGGGCCGCACCGCAGCAGGCGCGCCGCCAGTTCTCGCGTTCGGCGCTGGACACCGGGGTGGGCATGGCCATTTCCAACGGCATCGGCTGGTTCATCGTGCTCACCACGGCGCTGACGCTGCACGCCAGCGGCATACGCGACATCGACACCGCGGCACAGGCGGCGCAGGCGCTGCAGCCGCTGGCGGGTCCAGGGGCCTTTGCACTGTTTGCGGCCGGGATCATCGGCACGGGGCTGCTGGCGATTCCGGTGCTGGCGGGCAGCGCCGCCTACGCGCTGGCCGAGGGCCTGGGCTGGCGGCGGGGCCTGGAGCGGCGCTTCCGCGCGGCCCGCGGCTTCTACCTCGTCATGCTGCTGGCCGTGGCGCTGGGTGTCGCCATGACGCTGCTGCAGGTGAATCCCATGCGCGCGCTGGTGCTCACGTCGATCATCAGCGGCGTGGTGTCGGTGCCGCTGCTTGTGGCGCTGATGTGGACAGCGCGCTCGAAGCAGCTGCTGGGAGGCTTCACGGTGGGCCGCGGCCTGCAGGCCCTGGGCTGGTTCACCACGGCGTTGCTCGCGGTGGCGGCGGTGAGCCTGGCGCTGTGAGGCCCGGCGGCACCTTCGACGCTCGCCACCGTTTCACAAGTTTGTCTCTGGATGCGTCCGGCCCGGGACGGCCTGGGCCGGGGCTGCCGGTTCAGCGTGGGCGCCGGCGGCGGTGGGCTGCAGCCAGCAGCGTGCTGCCGGCCAGCATCAGGCCCAGGGTCCCGGGCTCGGGTACCGGCGTGGCGAGAAAGAAGCGGTACTCGTTGTCCGCGATGCTGCCCAAGCCCAGGACGCGCCCGCGGTTGTCGATGGCGAAGGTCTGCAGCAGCTGCCACGGCACGTCGCTCGGGCGCTTGAGGCTGTCGAGCGTGGCGAACTGGCCGCTGGCGAACAGGTTGGCGCCGTAGATCATCGGGTCGCCGGACTCGTCGAAGAAGTCACCGACCGCCCGGCCCTTCTCGTTCATGTCCACGCCGAAGTAGTTGCCGCCCGACACCAGGGTGTAGCGGCCGCTGTCGTAGACATAGGCGCCCCATTCGTCATTGGCGTCCTTGTCCCGGTCGATCGAATAGCCGACGAAGAGCTGGCCGGCGTTGTTGATGTCCAGCACCCGGGCCTGGCCGCGCGCGTCTTCAGGCAGCGGCAGCAGCGACAGCTGCCCGCGGCTGTAAATGAAGGGCCGCACCCCTTCGCTGCGGAAGACGTGGCCCACCACCTCGCCGCGGTTGTTCACCTCGCGCAGGTCGCTGAAGCCGCCCAGGCTGTCCAGCGCGCCCAGGAACTCGAAGCGGCCACCGCGGTAGAGCGCCAGCTGCTGCTGCAAGGTGCTGTTGTCGGTCGCCAGGCCGGCGATGGCGCCGCGGTCGTTCATCGACGCGGGCCCGAAGGTGAAACCGGCGGGCGCGGCGTCGAGGAGATCGATGCGGTAGGAGGGCAGGGCGGCCTGCGCGGGCAGGGGTTGCGCGCCTTGAAGCACCAAGGCGGCCAGGCTCCACGACAAGGCTTTCGTGGGACAACTCCTCAAGCCATCCGCAGCAGCGCGCCGGCCGGTTCCTCATCGATCGAACGCGTATGCAAGGGACTTCCCGTGCCGGGCCGAAACGCCCGGCCTCACATCGGCCGGGCGGCCGGCTCAGTGGCCCCCTACGTAGCTATCCCGAAGGTTCTCCAGCTCACCGCTGTCGCGGGCACGGCGCAGTTCCTCCCTCACCTCGGCGCGGGACTTGGCGCCCTGCATGGCCGGTGCGCCGCTGTCGAAGCTGCGGCCGGCAGCGCCCGCTGGAGTGGCGCCTTGGCTCGTGCCTTCCCACCAGTTGGAGTAATCGCTGTTGAGCCTTTGCAGCGAGCCGTCGGCGCGTGCGCGTTCGAGCTCGGCTTTCACTTCGGCGCGCGTGAGCGGCCGGTCTTGTGCCCAGACTGCCGTGGAAGCCAGAGCCACGGCCAGCGCTGCCATCGGGATGTAGAGCTTCATGGGCATCTCCTCGCCGGCTTTCGTATGAAGTCGGCTGCCCACACTGTAGGAGTTGCAGCGGGAGCTGGCGCAATCAGGCGGCGAGAGCAGGGATACCTTTCCGGCACCCTGTGGATTCCCACAACGGCCTTGCCGGCCATGGCGGGCAAGATGGCGACGTAGCTTGCGGGAGCGCAGCTACGCTTCATTGATGACTTTCCTCACAGCCCCCGGCTCCGCAAGGACCGGGGCTTTTTTTGCCGCCTGCGCGGGCTGTACGGGCGCGGACGCGCCTCTCGTGGCCGACATGCCGCCAACGCCCTGCGATGCGAAGCTGGCCTTCCGGACTGCAGCGCACCAGGCGCTCTTGTGCTGCTACTCAACGGCGGCCGGCCGGCTTCTGTTCGACCACCGTTGACATCCGGGACGCCACGCTTGACCAGTTTTCTGCCATCAGCAGCCAAGCGGTGTGCGGCAACAGCACGGTGTCTTCCTCTTCGAGGTGGTGCGGCATCAAGGCGCGCTGCTGCAGCGGCAGTGCGAGGTACACGACTCGGCGGCCCGACGGTCGCTTTGCTGGACGCGCTCCAGCAGGCTCAGCGCTCGCGTCAGCTGCTGCTTCAGCAGACACCGCGGTGGCTGACGCTCGATGCACGCGAATCGACACGGGCACCGATGTGGCCTCAACGGCATCGACATCTTCGGGTATCATTCGCGCCTTGGTCAGGCCGCTGCGTCTCAACGGGCGCGGCCCCTGCCAGCATCTCAGCCGCCGGCTCCAGGCCGGCCCACGCGCCTGTGGCGAAATTGGTAGACGCGCTGTCTTGAGGGGGCAGTGAGGAAACTCGTGCCGGTTCGAGTCCGGCCAGGCGCACCAGCATCCGGCAGTCGAGCCCAGAGCTGCGCGAAGTGCAGCCGATCAGGCCATGCGCTGGCTCCAGTGCAGCGGGTCGGCGTTGACATCCAGCCAGTTCACCAGGTTTGGCAGACCGGCCGCGGATCGAGCATCAGCCCCAGCACGTTGATCCCTGCACCAGGCAGCGGCCATGACACCCATGACGCCGGACGTATCCTCAATCGGGATGATCGGCCGAACGCGTCAAACGTCTTGCCTTGCAGTGGCTTGTCAAGCTGCCCGTGCGTCCGTAAGCAGCACCGACTGACGCAGCAGATCATGCAGCCAGACCAGAGCGGGAGCCTGCGTGCGGCACTTGTGCCATTGAACCGCCTGCTGCATCTTGAGCACGGGTACGAGCTCACGAGAAAGTTTCAGCGGTAACGACCGTTGCGCAGGGTGCGCCAGCCGGGTGTGCACGGTGCCCACGCTGCCCGTCTCTACCACCAGGTGCGGCACGGCCGCGAAGCTGAACACCGTGACCTCGATGCGCCGGGACGTAAGCATCCAGTTCTCCCATCTTGAGTAGCTGAAGCCAGACGCCAACGATGCTTTCCATCAAACCGGTTGATGGACGTCTATGTACAAGGAACAATCCCCGGCTGCGCCATGGCGCCGAGCTCAAGGCAGCCGTGCTGGCGGCCTGCAAAGAGCCTGGTGCGTCGGTGGCAGCTGTGGCCCAGGCCCACGGCCGCAATGCCAACCTGGTACACCAGTGGCGCCGCGCGCCGCGGCATGTCGGCAACAGCGGTGGCCCACGCCCCGAAGTCGGAAGCCCCTGTTGCGCAGTTCTGTACGCTCACCGGGGCGCCGACATGCAACCCCATCCTGCGCGACTTCGCGGCTCGTGGCGAACGCACGCCGGTGCAGAACGCCAGGCTGTTCGCACGGGCCTACATGGCCATGGCTGATACGCTGGTGGCCGTGTTCGACGCGAAGCATCACTACGGATTCTGGCGTCCGCCCACCGCGTTCCGCAACGGTGACATCGACGGCAACGATGCCACGGCGCCAGACTTGGCGTGGACACCGTAATTGCTTGTCCGGCCATTGAAAAATGGCAGTTACCGCACCCATCTACTGTGATGGAGCCGACGCCTCATTTCTTCGGGCGGAGTTGTTGCCGGATTTCCAGACTTCGGTACGGAGGCCCATCATGGAAGTCGACGTCCTTGGAATCGATCTGGCGAAGCACGTTTTCCAGCTGCACGGAACCCGCCGCAACCGCCTGGGGTGCTGCACCGCTCCAAGGTCTGCCGTCCAGGACTGCTGGCTGCCATCGCGCAGCTCAAGCCGCGGCTTGTCGTGATGGAGGCGTGCAGCTCGGCGCACCATTGGGCGCGCTGCCTACAGGCGATGAGCATCGAAGCCAAGCTGATCAGCCCGCAGTACGTCGCGCCGTTCGTGAAGATCAACTAGAACGATCGCAACGACGCAGAAGCCATTGTCGAGGCCGCCAGCCGCCCGGCCATGCGTTTCGTGGCTGTCAAGATGGAGGAGCAGCATGACATGCAGGCACTGCACCGGCTGCGTCAGTTGCTGGTGCATCAATCGACCGCCATCATCAACCAGATGCGTGGCGTCCTGGCGGAGCGCGGAATCATCATCGCGCAGTCGCCGGCGGCGTTTCACCGTGCGATGCTGGCTGTGCTGTCTAGTGACAACGCTGAGCTCACACAGTTCTGCTGCGACCTGCTGATGGACTTGCTAGAGCACCTGCGCAGCGTCGAGGCGCGCATCGCTGAGGCGGATCAGAAGATCAAGGCGTTCATGCGCAGTTCGGCGCTGTGCAAGAAGATCAGCGCCATCGACGGCGTGGGCGCCGTGACGGCCACTGCCATCGTGGTGGCTGTTGGCGATGCCAGCAAATTCAGGAACGGCCGGCACCTGGCGGCCTGGCTCGGTCTGGTGCCGAGGCAGTATTCGTCGGGCGGCAAGTCGCGGTTATTCGGCATCGGCAAGCGCGGCGACAGCTACCTGCGGACATTGCTCATCCACGGCGCCAGATCGGTGCTCAGGTATGCCGCGGGCAAGGCCGACGCGCAGAGCAGGTGGCTGTGCGAGCTCATCGCGCGCCGGGGCTACCTCCGTGCCGCGGTCGCCCTGGCCAACAAGAACGCCAGGATGAGCCAGTCGCTGCTCAGCAGCGATCGCGAGTACGTGCGTTCTGGTGCCGCCTGAGTTCGGCACCGCCACGCCGACTTCGGACACGGCCGGCAGCAGCAATTACCTCAAGAAGGAACACACCCAGCGCAGGTTTGCGACGTTCTACGCCACGTGATGACGGATCGGTCAGACCAGCATCCCGAGAACCTGTTTTCGGCGCCGGCTGAGCAATCAGGCCGCCAATTTGCTGAGGACGGGATGCGCGGATCTTATCGAGGCTGCGGGCATGCAATCAGCCTTGCCCATCAAGTGAGCCCGATACATGCGTGCAGACCAGTTCCATCACAACGTAGGGCTTGCAAAATCGTCGGCTCCATACATGCACGGAAAGTCTGTCTACCCTGCCCCGGGCGGCGGGAATGAGGGCTTTCCAGCGGGACGGACAGCCGATTCAGCGGCGCCCGCAGAGGCCTGGCCCTTGTTGCTAGGGCATTGAAGGGACCTTGCTATGGCACCGGACGGTGCTGCCGCGGTCGCGCCACCATGCCGACGAGCCCTAGCCCGGCCAGCAACAGCGCCCAGCCTTGCGGCTCGGGCACGGGCGTCAGCACGTAGGTGTCGAAGGCAAGGAAGTCGAACGATGCCCGGCCCGTGATCTGCCCGCGGTCGTTGATGGCCACGGCATCTGACAGGTGCCAACGCTTGGCCTGCCAGGGCACGAGGAGGTCGTTGAGGCTGACGGTCTTGCCGTCGCGCCACAGGAAGGCCTCGAAGCAGGTCGATTCGGTGCAATTGCTGCCGACAGAGCGGCCCACGGCCCAGCCCCGGTTGTTCAGGCCGGTCACGGTGGTCACTTCCCGCTCCCCGGGCGGCGTGGCCAGGCTGGCGATCTGCGTCACCTGGCCGTCGGCCTCGTAGATGAAGGACCGGGTGGCGTTGTCATCGGGGTTGTAGGCGATGGTGGCCATTTGCCCGGGATTGTTGATGGTGACCACTTGAGCAGGCTGCGAATTCGGCGGGCTGCTCAGCAATCTCACCTCACGGCCGTCGTACACGAAGGCACGGTCTTCGTAGTCGCCACCGGGCGCGTTGAAGGTAGCGGAGCCCACCACGGACCCATGATCGTTGAGCGCAAGGGCTTGCGAAGAGACGGCACCGGGCACGTCGATATACCGCGAACGCACGCCGTCGAAGAGGAAGGCTCGTCCGTTGGCGCGTCCCACGGCCTGGCCCGAGGCGTTGACATCCGTCGCAAAGTCATCGCCCTTCGTGTCTTCGACGCGCAAATTCCGATAGTGGCCACCCTGGTAAAGATACGGAACACGGTCGCCGGTATCCGGCAGCCTGTAACTGCCGACGATCTGGTTGCGGTCGTTGATCCCGTAGGCTTGAGATTCAGTGAACGCCTCGGCACCCAGCAAGGGCACTGCAGTCTTGCCCAGGGCGACGTGGGCGATGGCGTTGAGGTCGTACCACTCATCGCCCTCACGGTACCCCGTGCCGGCCACCGCACCGAGGTTGTTGATGGCGGCAGGGTTGAAAAATTCTTCCTCGCCGACAGGAACCCCAAAGCTCAAAACTTTGAGCCGATAACGCAATTGAGCCTGGGCATCCGCCGCAACCAGGGCCAGCGCAGCCGAAATGGCCAGGCCCACCAGACTATGACGTGCAACCATTGGCACCTCCATCCAATGAAGCCCGCCATGCGGGCATACCCATCCAGAGGAAACTCCGGTGCAAGGTGCCAGTCTATTTTTCACGCTCGCCAACAGCCAGCCCTCGAATAAGCTGGCTCAGTTCCGTCATTTGATACTGATATTTCACTTAATACTTTGCAGATCGTGCATCGCCACGCAGCGCTGAATACTCGGCGCAAAACGTCACAGTGACTTTTCAATCATTGCCCGGGGTGGACGCACTTCCCGTGCAGATGGGTGCGCCTCGGCGCCTAAAGTTCAGTTAAGAAGCCCTAACTTTTTGCGGGCATGGTAGATGCTGGCATGCCAGTGAGAGCGTCTACTGGGTGAGGTTCCACCATGGCAAGGCCGCTGATTGATGACGAACTCTGGGCTGTGATCGAGCCGTTGCTGCCACCGCCAAAACCGCGCCGCAAGGACCACACGGGTCGCAAGCCGGCCGACCCGCGGCGGTGCCTGACCGGTATCGTCTTTGTCCTCAAGACTGGCATCCAGTGGGAGGACGTGCCCGTTGAGATGGGCGTGTGCGGGATGACTTGCTGGCGCCGCCTTCGCGACTGGCATGCTGCGGGTGTGTGGGACAAGCTGCATGCTGAGCTGCTGGCCCGGCTGCGCGGGGCCGATCGCATTGACTGGTCCCGTGCCGTGATCGACTCGTCTTCGGTGCGTGCTGTTCATGCAGGCGAGCAAACGGGGCCAAGCCCTGTGGACAGGCGCAAAAAAGGCAGCAAGCACCACATCCTCACTGACGGGCAAGGCGTGCCGCTGGCCGCGCACATCACGGGTGCCAACCGCCACGACAGCACGCAGCTGCGCCCGCTCGTTCAGTCGGTGCCGCCGGTGCGCGGCAAGCGTGGCCGCCCGCGCCGCCGTCCCAAGGCGCTGCTGGGCGACCGCGCCTACGACTCGGAGCCACACCGGCGCTGGCTGCGAGCCCTGCGCGTGCGGCCTCGCCTTGCCCGTCGTCGCACGCCTCATGGCTCCGGTCTGGGAAAGCAACGTTGGGTGGTTGAGCGCACGATCGCGTGGTTGCACCAGATGCGTCGGCTGCACACGCGCTTTGAGCGGCGTGCCGACATCCATCAGGCCTTTCTGACCCTGGGTTGCGCGCTCATTTGCTGGAACCATTTGCTGCCTTCGTAGGGCAAAAAGTTAGAGCTTCTAAAGTCCCGTGGAAATTGTCAGGACCCGCCTCTTTTGCCGGTGGCGTGCACGGCCATGGACGGGGATCTCGTACTTTTCCGCATGTATGGAGCCGACGCCTTTTGCAAGCTCTACGTTGTGATGGAACTGGTCTGCACGCATGTATACGGCTCGCTTGATGGGCAAGCCCTGTAGGC
>NZ_KE387212.1:8883-57296 GCF_000430725.1 Azohydromonas australica DSM 1124 | reverse complement strand
GCCGACATCCATCAGGCCTTTCTGACCCTGGGTTGCGCGCTCATTTGCTGGAACCATTTGCTGCCTTCGTAGGGCAAAAAGTTAGAGCTTCTAAATCAATAACTTGGCGAATCGGCCGGATCAGTAGAGTCACGGAGCCCGCAAGGTGGGCGTGGCGCCTGCACCCTACTGGCAGAGACCGCCGAAGTCAGATATCGACGACGTGGCGCAGCAGCCGGAACGGCACCCGCCAGCCTGGGCCGTCTGCGGTTTCCATCATCGCGGTGTGCTGGTTGACCCTCACGATGGTGTCGATCTGGATTTGCATATACCGGTCCTCGAACAACTGTCATCGCCGTTCCGAAGATCGTCAAAGACCAGTGGCTCGAAAGTTGTCTTGTTCGACCTGTTGTTGGTCATGCCGGTCTCTCAGAGTCGTTGGTCTTGTTCGCCACCGGAGAGACCACTTCAAGTGAAGTTTGAGGTCCAGGCGTCGAGTTTCGAGCCGGTGGTTTTCGACGGCGTTCGCGCCGTCGCTGACAACGACACCTTCTCGCCGAAGCGGAAGCCTCCCGGCCTGGCTGTGACGGCGCCGCCGGCATAGGCGGCGCGGCGGTAGAAGCGGTCAGCTGGGACCCTGCCGGCGGCGGCTGCGATGGCAGCGTAGGGCAACTTCCGCTCGCGCCGCGCGTCGGTCTCGTGCAGCTGTTGAAGTCCAGTAATTCGAATAGCCAGGTCCAGCAATTCCGCGAGTGGTCGCGACACGCCAATAGCCATCCCGCAAGGAGAAGTGCCCTTATCAAATAATTGAATTGCTTGCCAGGTGGAGAGCCAAGTGCGTATGGGGCTGGGTGCAGACATGGAAGTTGCGGTCGATGCAAGCGCAGCAGCGAGCCACGGCAGTTTTCAAGCGGACAAGTGCGCTGCGGTTTTCCACGACGCGTGCGCCTTCCAAGGTCGACAAGATGCCGGCGTAGCTTGCGGAACAGCAACTGCGCCGTAAGCGACCGCGGAAGTCAGAGCAGTGCCATGGCCGTTGATCTCAGATGACCGGCTTGCAGCGATGCGGCAACAGCGCGTCATCCCGCTGGCTCGCTGTTCGGCAGTCGCGTGAGCATGTCGTTGAGGCACGCGTAAGGGGCGTGTCCGTCCAGTTTGGTTGACTGAATTTGGCTTACCCTGGTTCCACGGACAGTTTTCGGTTTGGTTTTCAAGCCGGGCTACCGCTGCCCAGCTGCTGTTTCCTCCTCGTTGCGAAGTGCTTGCCCGGCGGCGCCGCGCAGCACGCGCAACTGCCGCGCCAGGGCATCCTTCAGCGCTGGCCGCATCGACTTGTAGCGGTTGGTGAGCTGAAACGGATCCTGCGCCAGGTCGTAGAACTCACCGTCGCCGTTCTCGTACAGCGCGAAGGTTTGGCGCTGCGCGGTACGCAGGCCGCGGTAGATGTGGTTCTTCCACACCGGGTGGGTATCGGCCTCGCCGCCGTCGCGCGGCTCTAGCAGGCCTTCCTCGATGCCAGCGCGGCCGACGCTCTCGTCACTGGTAGGACTTTCCAGCAGCAGCGACTGGCGCCAGCGCGCCGGCGCTGGACCGCTGAACAACGGCACCAGCGAGCGGCCGTCTACAAAGTCCGGCGTCTCGACGCCCGCGATGTCAGCGAAGGTCGGCGCCAAATCGACGTTGGCCACGATTTGGTGCACCACGCGCCCGGCCGGGATGTCAGGCCCGCGCACCACCAGCGGCACGCGGATGTCTTCCTCGAAGAGCTTGCTCTTGCCCTCCTTGAGCCGATGCTGTCCTTGGTGAAAGCCGTTGTCAGAGGTGAAGAAGAAGTACGTGCGTTCCAGCTCGCCGGTGGCGCGCAGCGTGGCAACCAAGCTCTCGACCATGTCGTCCAGTGCCAGGGCGGACTGCCGCCGCCGGCGGTAAAGAGCGTCGATATCGGCTTCATCGGCAGGCGTCAGCAACTTGACATACTGCATCCAGCCCGTCTTGTCGCTCACGTCGGCCTCGTTGAAGGAGGGCGTGCGCGGCGCCGTGATCCTGGGCAGCGAGTCCGCGTAGCGTTGGGGTGGTGTCGCCGGCGCATGCGGCAGATAAGGCGCCAGGTAGAGGAAGAAGGGTTGCCGCGGTGCACCCGCCGCAGTTTCGCGCAGGAAGCTCGTGGCTTGCGCCAGCAGCACGTCGTTGAGGTGTTGCTGCGGCGCACTGCCGAAGCTCAGCGTGCGGCCGTTGGAGTTGATGCGGTAGTTGAACTGGTCGTAAGGCGTGCCTCCGTTGGGGCTGAACCAGTAGCTCCAGCCCGGCGGGATGTACAGGCGCCCGGTCTCGTCGTTTGGGTAGCCGTTGAGGTACTTGCCGAGCAGCGCCGTGCGGTAGCCCGCGCGCTGCAGCCACGTCGCCACGGTGGAAGACTCCAGCCCGTCGCGGTTGAACTTCATGAAGCCGCCGTCGGGCCAGTGCGAGGTGAAGATGCCTGTGTTGTGCGCGAACTGTCCGCGCAGCGTGGTGGTGCGTGAGGGGCAGCACAGCGCCAGGCTCACGAAACTGTTCTCGAAAGTGGCGCCTTGTCCAGCCAGCAGCCGGCGGGTCTTTGGCATGTGCTGGAACAACTCCACGTCCATGTCGTCTACCAAGACGAACAAGATGTTGGCGTGTTGCTGCGCCAGGGCCGGTACGGCAACGCTGAACAGCAACGTGGCGGCCACCAAGTGCCGGTACCAGGATGGTTTTGAAGACTTCATTGATTTCCTCTCTTTCATGGCACGCTTGATTCCGTCACTTTGGGCCCCGGGGCGGCACGAGGTCGCTTGCGGGCGTCCATAGCCCTGGGCGAGCAGGCCGACGAAGCCGTCACTGCTGTTGACCACTTGCTCGTCTGGGTGATGCCGTTTCACATGGGCGCCTTCGTCGCTGCCGCGCAGTCCGGGCTGGGCGTCGTGCCCGTCAGCCTGAAAGGGGCGCGATCGGTGCTGCGAGACGGGTCGTGGTGGCCCAGGCGCGGCGAGATCGAAGTCGCCATCCACGAGCCGGGGTGCGCGATTGACGCGGGATGGGACGGGCTGATCAGGCTGCGGGATCTGGCCCGCAGGGTGATCTCAGCGGGCTGCGGGGAGCCGCTACGCGACGCCTGAGCGGCGGCTCAGGCGTCGGTCTCGCTTACGCGGCGGGCGGGGCATGTGGAGCGACGACGCTGCCGGTCCAAGGCAGGCCCGGCGTGCCGGCGTTCAGGAACATCGGGCGCACGGAGGGCCGGGTCAGTGCACTGCGTTCGCGGCGCTCGCGCTCCAGGCCCGAGCGCAGTGCCTGGGCCAGGCCCCCGAGCTGCGCGGACAGGGCCTCCAGCAGGTCGTCGCTGGAGACGATGCCCGCCAAGCTGCCGTCGGCATTGACGACCAGCAGCCGGCGCACGCCGGCGCCGCGCATCAGCTCCACGGCTTCGGCCACGCCGGCCTGTGCGGGAACCCCCACCAGCTTGTGGCTGGCAACCATGCCCACCCTGATCTCCGAAGCCTCGCCGCCGCGAGCCAGCACCTCGATGGCCAGGTCTCGGTCGCTGAGCACGCCCACGACATGCTGGCCCCCGCCCTGCGGGCCCGCCTCGGAGACGACCAGCGCACCCACGTGCTGGCTGCGCATGAGGGCCGCGGCCTCGCGCAGCGATGCCTGTGCGTCGATACTGACCACATCCTGGCTGCAGATGTCTGCGATGTTCATGAGTCGATCCTCCTTGGCCGCGTGCCTGCAGCCGAGGGTTTCATCATGGAAGTGGTCCCGGGGGCTGGATTGCGCTGCGTCAATCGACGATTGCGGCGTGCGCCTATGGTTACGGTCCACCCGTGGTGCCATCCACGCGAACCGCCGTCACGTGCCAAGTGCAACCGTGATGCCGGATGCACGTGGAAGTCGCGCATGGAGTGCCCATTCATGGAGTGCCCGCATGAAGACGCTGCAACGACTGCCTTGTGCCGTGTCCCTCGCGTTGGCCAGCGCGCTGGCGTGGCCGCAGGCCCATCAGCCTCGCGACCGGGGAGAGCTTCTCTACGAGGCGCACTGCCTGGCTTGCCACAACGCGGAAGTGCACTGGCGCGAGGGACGGCGCGCCACCGATTGGGGCTCCCTGCTGTTCCAGGTGCGGCGCTGGCAGGACGTGAGCGGGCTCCAATGGGACGAGGCGGACGTGCAGGCCGTGGCGCGCTACCTCAACGACAACTTCTACCGCTTCCCGCGTACCGTGGAGGAGGCGAGGGCGCCATGACGGGGCAGGTGAGGGAACGGTGCGGGACTTGCGAAGTCTCAAGCTGCATGCCCGCGACCTTTCTAGAGTGGCCGGCGCCGGTGGTGAATGGCGCCGGATGGGTACTGGATGCAGGAAGGAGTGCAGCATGTTGGGCAAGGATCTGGAGGCGGGTGAGCTGTGTTCCCGCAACGTGAGCGTGGCGTACCCGTCCTTGTCGATCACGGACGCCGCACGGGAGATGCGTGAGCGGCACCTCGGCTGTCTCGTGGTGGTGCAGCAGGTGTCGCCGCAGGAGAGCCAAGTGGTGGGCATGCTGACCGACCGGGACATCGCCATGGGCGTGGTTGCCGCGCAGGCCGATGCGCAAGCCCTGCGCGTGGCGGACCTGATGAGCCGCGACGTGGTGTCGGTCCGCGAGCATGACTCGGTGTTCGATGCGCTGGCAACCATGCGGCGCAAGGGCGTGCGCCGCCTGCCCGTGGTCGGCCCGCAGGACCGGCTGATCGGCCTGCTGGCCGTGGACGATCTGCTCCTGGCCTTGAGCCGCCAGCTCCAGGCGCTGGCGGGCGCTGTCGGCGCCGCACAGCGGCACGAGGAAACCGAGCCGCGCTGAGCGCCGCCCTCGTGTCGCCGGGCGTGCGGCCGAGTCGGCCGCTCATGTGCTGTCGTGCTACCGGGAGATGAACTCATGCCAGCTTCGGGACCGGACATCGCCCCAGGCATGGCCGAAAAGCTGTGCTTCCTTTGCTCGCCCGAGGCACATGGCGGCCGTGCCGAGCCGGCCAAGCTGATCGAAACCCATATGTCCTGGATCGTCCTGTACGGCGACGAGGTATTCAAGCTCAAGAAGCCGGTTGTCTACCCCTTCCTCGACTTCTCCACGGTGCAGGCGCGTGGGCGCAATGCTTGGGAGGAACTGCGGCTCAACCGGCGGCTCGCGCCCGACGTGTACCTGGGCGTGCTGGCGCTGCGCCTGTGCGGCGGTCGCTTCCGCCTTGGGCCGGCATCGGAGCCCGGCAGGGACGGGGACACGGTGGACTGGCTGGTGTGGATGCGGCGCCTGCCCGCGCAGCGCATGCTCGACCAGCTGGTGAAGAAGGGCGCGCTGCGCCTGCCCGACGTGGACCGTCTTGCCGGCACGCTAGCCGCCTTCTACCGCGCCGCCGAGGCCGTGCCGCTGGGCGGGGGTGAGTACCTTGACCGGGCGCGTGCAGAGCAGCGTGACAACCGGGCGGTGATGTCGGACGCGCGCTGCAGCGACGTCGACATGCGCGCCGTGCTGGACCTGTACGACACGGCCATCGAGCGCCATGCCGGGCTGCTGCGTGACCGGGCCGACGCCGGCTGCATCGTTGATGGCCATGGCGACCTTCGGCCCGAGCATGTGTGCCTGCTGGACCCGCCGGTGGTCATCGACGCGCTGGAGTTCCAGGCCGCGATGCGGCAGGTGGATCCCTTCGACGAGCTGGCGTTTCTGGGCCTGGAGTGCACGGTGCTTGGCGCAGCCTGGGTTGGCGAGCGACTGTGGCGCCGCACTGCTGCCGCGCTCGGGAACGAGCCGCCTGCCTTGCTGGCCGACTTCTACACCGCGCGGCGGGCGGTGCTGCGGGCACGGCTGTCCGTGGCACACCTGCTCGATGCGCGGCCCCGCACGCCAGCCCGGTGGTTGCCGCAGGGTCGCCAGTACCTGGCGCAGGCCCGAAGCGCGCTTCAGCGGCTCCAGGCCAGGTGACTTTCACGGATCGCCTCGGACAGCAACGGCACGCAGGAGGCCAGCTGCAGCTTGTGATGCAGCGCGCTGTCCCGCGGCACGCGCTGCGCGGGAACGCTGTCGCTCACGACGACGCACTCGATCGCGGCCTCGGCCAGCGTCTGGGCCGCGGAGCCCACGAAAAGCCCGTGCGCGGCGAAAGCCAGCACCCTGCGCGCGCCCGCTTCGCGCAGGGCCCGCGCAGCCCGCTGCAGCGTACCGCCGGAGGCGATGAGGTCATCGAGCAGCAGCACCGTGGCGCCGTGCACCTCACCGCTGACGCCTTCGCTGCCGCTGACCACGCCGGCGCTGCGCCGCTTGTCGATCATGGCGAAGCCCACGTCCCGCTGCAGGCGGCTCTCCAGTTCCTCGCGCCACAGCTGCGCACGCTTGACGCCGCCCGGGTCCGGCGAGGCCACCACCGAGTGCGCGTCGTGAAGGAGATGGGCCAGGGACGAGAAGGCTAGGTGCGCTTCCAGGTGCTGCACGGGAATGCGGAACGCGTTCTGCAGCGCGGCGGCGTTGTGAGCCTCCAGCACGAACACCTGTGCCGTGCCCACCGCTTCGAACAATTGCGCGAGGTAGCGCTGGCCGACCGGGTCAAAAGGCTTGGTGCGCCGGTCCTTGCGGCCATAGGCCATGTAGGGCAGCACTGCGCTCACCCGGTCTGCACCGTGGTCGTACAGCGTGGCGATGAACATCAGCAGCGAGCAGAGCTTGTCGTGCGGGCTGTCCGTCGCGTCACCATGCAGGCTGTGGATGACGTAGACGTCGTCGCCGCGCGGGTCGCACAGCGGGCGCAGCTTGCGCTCGCCATCCTCGAAGAGCCGCAGCTCGTGCGGCGAGAGCTGCAGGTCCAGGCTGGCGGCAAGGTTCGTCGCCAACTGGGCGTCGCGGTCCAGGGTGAACATCAGCATCGCAGGCCTCCATGCTGTGCAGTGGCGGTCTTTGAGCATGAAGGGGCGTTGCGCAGCGATGCTGACAATTCGCAAGGCGGCTGCAGGCACAAGGCATCCGTCAGTGTGCGAACGCAACGGCGCCGGCACTGGCTCCCTGGAATGGCAGCGACCCGACTCGGTTGTTGCGACGTCTCTTGGGGGGCACGCTGTCGTTACAGATCTGCCTGACCATCCCCCTCGCCACCCCGCCAAAGGCCAAGGCACTGTCCGCTTTATTGATGTAGCCGACGCTGGCATTTCTCATGGTGGCAATCCGGCAGGTTTTCAGGGCAGTGCGGGGCTGAAAAAAGGTCACTGAAAGTGCTTTCAAACCGGCAATTGACTAGAACTGGCAACCAACAGTTGCAGGCATCTGGACTGTATTTACGGCGGAAGCACTTTGTACGAATTTTTGCCGGATGGGTGTGGATATGTTTCGCACACTTGGACATTTCCGGGGGCACGGGATAAAGGAGAAGGAATGTTGTCGAGTAAGCGGCAGCGGAGCGGAGTCCCGACGGCGTGATCGCACTCCACTCGGATGGCGGCCACTGGATGCAAGCCGCCATGCGGCGCAAGGAGGGGGTTATGGATGTTGGTTGATCGAGTGCGGCACCCGGTATCGCGCGGTGCAGCTGTGGCGTGTTCGGGACGGCATTCCGCCACGCCTGCCGGCAGCGCCAATGGAGTTGGGCTGTGAGCTCGGCGCCTCTGGTTGTCGTGGACGATGAGCCTGACATCACGCTGCTGCTGGCGAACTACCTGCAGTCGCAGGGCTTCAGAGCGAGCCAGCTGCACGATGGCGCAGCGCTGGTGGCGCTCATGGCCACGGACGCGCCGCAGCTCGTGCTGCTGGACCCGGGCCTGCCGGGTGAGGACGGATTCGCCATCGCGCGGCGGCTGCGCGAGCACTGGCACCGTGGGCTGGTCATCGTCACCGGCCGCGGCGACTCGGTGGACAAGGTGGTAGGTCTGGAAATCGGCGCCGACAACTGCGTCACGAAGCCCTTTGACTTGCGCGAGCTGCTTGCTCGTGTCAAGGCCGTGCTGCGCCGCGTGACGCCCACCGACGACCCACCGGCAAGTTCTGCAGCGGCCGCGGCGCCGTCTGTGCCGCGCTCTCGGCACCGCTTCCAGGACTGGAAGCTGGAC
This sequence comes from Azohydromonas australica DSM 1124, assembly GCF_000430725.1. GTDB lineage: Bacteria > Pseudomonadota > Gammaproteobacteria > Burkholderiales > Burkholderiaceae_C > Azohydromonas > Azohydromonas australica. Next base: position 49,237 of record NZ_KE387212.1, on the reverse strand, counting down.
ACCGCCGCGCGCCGGCGGCTTGCGTCCAACGGCCATGAGGTCACGTTGACCACCGGCGAGTTCGAGCTGCTGGCGGTGTTCGTGCAGCACTCGGGGCAGGTCCTCTCGCGCGACTTCCTGCTGCAGGCCACACACCGGCACGAGGCCGGGCCGTTTGACCGCACGATCGACGTGCAGGTGGGGCGCCTGCGCCGCAAGCTGGAGGACGCCGCCGAGGAGCCTCGCATCATCAAGTCGGTGCGCGCCGCGGGCTACCTCTTCTTGCCCAAGGTCGAGTTGCGCTGAGAGCGCTTCGCACCTGGTGCCCTGCCACCTATGGCATTCCATCTTTCACGCACGCCGGACTTGCTGGTCGTAGGACCAGACGAGGACACGGTGTATCGCTCCATGTTCAGCGCCTCGCCGGACGCACTGCTGCTGGTGGACACCGATGGCAGCATCGTGCTGGCCAACCCCGCTGCGGCCCAGCTGCTGGGCTACACGGTGCAGGAGCTGTGCGGGCTGAGCGTGGACGCGCTGGTGCCTGACGCCGCCCGGCCCCGCCATGCTGCCTACCGCGCTGGCTACGCGCAGCATCCCGTTCCACGACCGATGGGCATGCAGATGGAGCTCGTGGCGCTGTGCCGCGACGGCACGCAGGTGCCGGTGGAGATCGCGCTGAGCCCGCTGCAGTCGCAGGGCTTGCCCTATGTGCTGGCGGCGATACGCGACGTGGGCGCCTACCCGCGCGTGCGGCAGGCGTTGCAGCGCGCGCGCTACAGCGAGTCGGTGGCGCAGCTTGGGCGCGAGGCGGTGGATGCGCGCGATCCGCGCCTGCTGCTGGAGCGCGTGCCCGCAGCCGCCATGCAGGCGCTGGAGTGCGAGGAAGCAGCCGTGCTGCTGCTGGAGCCTGACAAGCGGCTGCTGCGCGTGGCGGGCGCCTGCAGCGCCGTGCCCGGAGCCGACGCGGAGCAGCTCTTCGAGCCCGATGCCGAGGCGCGAGAGGTGCTGCGCCGGACTGAACCGCTGGTGGTCGAGGACTATGCCCAGGAGACGCGCTTCGAAGCGCCACCGACGCGCAGGGCTGCCGGGCTGTCCAGCGCGCTGATCGTCCCGCTGCTGGACCGCGGCCATGCCATCGGGCTGCTGAGCGTGCACTCACGCCGGCCGCGGCGCTTCGGCGACGACGAGGTTCATTACCTGCAGTCGCTGTCCAACCTGCTGGCCAGCAGCCTGCAGCGCGCGCAGGGCGAGGAGGCGTTGCGCCACGCGCAGCGGCTGGAGAGCGTGGGTCAGCTCACCGGCGGCATTGCACACGACTTCAACAACCTGCTCACCGTGGTCCACGGGAACCTGCAGGTGCTGCAGGACTTGCCCGCGCTGGCCGCCGACGCCTATGGCCAGCAGTTGTTGGACGCGACGCTGCGCGGTTGCCGTCGCGGCGCGGAGCTGACGTCCAAGCTGCTGGCGTTTTCGCGCCGCCAAGTGCTGCAGCCGCGCGAGGTGGACGCGGCGCAGCTCGTGGCCTCGCTGGCGGACATGCTGCGGCGCACGCTGGGACAGAACATCGAGATCGGGGTAGACATCGTCCCGACCTCGCCCCTGCTGGTCGACCCCGGCCAACTGGAGTCCGCGCTGCTCAACATCGCCATCAATGCCCGCGACGCCATGCCCGAGGGCGGACAGCTGTGCTTCAGCTGCCGTGCCTGCGACACGCTGCCGCCCGGCGCGGCGCGCGAGGGCGGGCTGCCTGCATCCGAGGTGGGCTATGTCGCCATCGCCGTCAGCGACAGCGGCGCGGGCATGCAGGCATCGGTGCGTGAGCGCGCCTTCGAGCCCTTCTTCACCACCAAGCCCTCGGGCCGCGGCACGGGCCTGGGGCTGAGCACGGTGTACGGCTTCGTGACCCAGTCGCATGGCGCGGTGGTGCTCGACTCCGCACCCGGCGAAGGCACGACGGTGACGCTGTACATCCCGTGCGCGCTCGCGACCACCGTGGTGGCGGCGAGCGAGCCCGTGCAGACCGCAGCCGCTTTACCGGCCGGGTTGCGCGTGCTGCTGGTTGAGGACGACGCCGAGGTGCGCCAGGTGGTGCGCAACGTCCTGCTGTCTTTCGGCTGCGAAGTCACGGCCTGCGCCAGCGCCGAGCAGGCCCTGTTGCTGGCGCCGCCAGCCGCCTTCGAGCTGCTGGTCAGCGACGTGGTGCTGGGCACAGGCATGCGTGGCCCTGAGCTGGCGCGGCGTGCGGTGGTGCGCTGGCCAGGGCTGGCTGTGCTGCTGACGACGGGCTATTTCAACCAGTCCGTGTCTGCAAACGATGCCGACCGCTACGCCTGGCGGGTGCTGCGCAAGCCCTGCAGTCGCGAGCAGCTTGCGCAGGCGGCGATGCAGGCGCTGCAGGAGGGACGCTAAGGGCGGGCTTTTGTAAGAACTGCCGCTCCTGCGCTACAGCAGCGTGTGCACCAGCAGGGCTTGCAGCAGGAAGCGATGGCCGTCCACATCGCCAGCGGGCGCGCCAGGCGCCTGGATGGGGTCCGCATCCAGGTGGGGAAGCAGTTGGGCCAGTGGATGGTCGCGGCGGCCCAGTCCCTCGTACACCGGCACGCCGCAATTGCGGCGCAGGCGGTGGACCAGATCGGCCGGCAAGCCCTCGCAATCCAGGGCGTCATAGAAGCGGCCCAGCAGCCGCGCGGCGTCGTGAGCCTGCGGGCCGTCGCCTGCCTGGACGGCCATGGGCGGTATCCAAGCCACGCGCGCTCCTAGTCCACGCGCAGCATCTGCCACCGCGTCTTGAGAGGAGCTGCGGCCGTCGACAGACAAAAGGCCCAGGTGCTTGTTGTCCAACAGCGGCGACACGGGGCCGGAATGCATCATGGTGCGCAGAGAGCGGGCCAGGTGCAGCAGCGTTTCGCCGTGAGGGGTGGGAACGGCTTCCGGCGTGAGCAGCGGCGGGTGGAAGGGTAGATGCATGGGCAAGACGGGCGACGTGCTCTGGCGCCATCGCCGAAGCCGAGTGGCCGTGAACACGCAAGATCTGTGCGCCGTCAATTGTGCCAGCGGCTGTTCGAACAACTCAGCTGCTGGCGGCCACATCACGCATGAGCCGATGCCTGCGACGCATCCCGCGCCGATGCGGCCTGGCGCTGCTGGTGCTGTGTGCCGTGTTGCGCAACCGCCCGTCGGCGGTTTCACCTCACTCCCTGACCCCCTCCTTGATCTGAATCCGGTTCACCACCCAGCGTACGCCCGGCGCTGCGCGTACCGTGCCCTCCGCCGCACAGCGTTCGTGCCAGGAATGCACCGTGCCTCTGAGCGTCACGGTGCCGTTGGGATGGGCTTGCACCTTGATGTGAAGCGCCTCGCGCTCGGCTTGGCGCACCAGTGCACGCCGAATGCGATCGTCCAGGTCCGGCGGCGTGGAGTGATGCTTGAGCGTGATGTCGTTGGACACGCCCACGACGCCCTTGAGGTGGCTGATGGTCTTTTCCACCAGGCGTCGCTGAAACTCCCAGTCCACCTCACCCTGCAGCTTGATCCAGCCCTTGTCCACGGTCGGCCGCACGCCAACGTTGGACAGCATGGCCAGCTGCTGCAATGCCGCCTGGGCGCATTGGGCGAGCTCGGTGTCACTGCGCCGGTGGTTGGGCGCGAGAAGCACGTCCAGTTCCAGCGCGTAAGCCTTGACCCCGGCCACGCGCTGCAGGGCCTTCTGCACGGCCCATTTCTGGGCATAGGTCTGCAGGTGGCCCGCGAGCGTGACCACGCCGCATTCCACCGCTGCGCCGATGGCGGTGGCATCCACGGCCGGATCCCAGTCCAGCTCGTCCTGCACGTCCTGCTTCAGCTCGGCATCGGTTTTCATGAGCTTCTCCTCGACAAATGCGCGCGTACGGACAACGGGAGACGCATCGTGATCTCTGGCCACTGCGCTGGGCGCTGCAGCCACGTGGTGCTCCAGCGCCTGGACAATTCCTTCCGGACCGCACGGTGCCTGGTCAGCGGCCGGGCTCAGGCCGGCGCGCCCTGCTGCCTCACCAGCAGCACGGGCACCGGCGCGCAGCGCACCGCGATCTCGGCGTCGCTGCCCATGACCAGGCGGCTGACGCCACGGCGGCCGTGCGTGCCCATCACGATGAGCCGGCAGTCACGCGCCCGCGCCTGCTCGGCAATCACGTCGCCAACGCGCCCGGAAACCATCTCGTGCAACAGGGTTTCGCACGGCACGCCAGCCGCCGTGGCGTCGCGGCTGGCCTTGGCCAGCAACTCGGTTCCAAACTTGATGAGGCCTTCGTGAATCTCCGTGACGCTGCTCACGGCAGCCATTTCAACCAGCATCGGGAACTCGTTGACCACGTGCAGCAGCAGCGTCGAGCGCAGTTCGCGCGCCAGGGCTAGCGCCTCACTCAAACCCAGCGCGGCGGTGTCGCTGCCATCAAGGGGGACGAGGATCCTGGAGTACATCGCGATTCTCCTGGAGGAGCCGTTCAGCGGCGGATGAGGCGCATGGTGACAAGGCCCGTGCAGCGCGGATTGCGAATTCGCAATTGACGGGCCGGCCCTCCCGTAACGGCAGGACGGCACGGTGCCCGCCGTGCGTCAGGACCTCGTGTCGCCTCCGTGCATGGAGAGGCCGTGCGCAGTGCGGTGCGCTATAACGGCGCTTGCGCGCTGCTGCCGTCCGACGATGAAATTGCCCGATTTGTGCCGAATTGGCTTGGCATGTGTTGCGTTGCCGGGCTTGCTTGTGCAGGCCGCGGCGGCCACCGCCTCTCAAGCATGCGAGCAGGCCACGCAACACATACCGCCGCGACCGGCGCAAAGCCTCACGGGCAGCAGCTTCGCACAGCGTGTTCGTGAAATCAGTGGGCTTGAGCGCGACCGCGAGGCATTGGAGCAACTGCGCGCCGGAAACCTGCCCGCCTTCATGCGCCGGGCCGTTCCCGTGGAAATCGACACTGGCGCGGCCCCGAGGCGCGCCAAGCGCATCACGCTGTGCGTGCTGCCCGACTATCTGGCCGTTGGCAGTGACAGCGACTACCTGTTGATGCCGTTGGGACTGGCGGCCGCGCTGTCCATCGCGGAGGCCTTCGCATTCACGCTGCCCACGACGCGGATCGTCGATGCCATCTACGCCCAGGCCGACCTTCGGCTGAAGCCGCAGCCACTGCCGCCAAACGACCAGATGCGCTCCACGGCGTACGTGCTGCGCCACAACGCCATGGTCCTTCAACAGCGCAGCGCCGTGCCGGCCGCCGCGTCGGAATTGACGGCAGGCCACAAGAAGGACCTCGTGCTGACGAACCGCCTGTGGCAGACGCTGGGCCGAGTGGCAATCTATGGCTGGCATCGCGGCGTGCGTGCGCCGATCCAGCCGCTGAGCACGGTGCACGGCGCCGGCTACGCGGACTACAGCCACGGCGTGCGGCTGATCGGCACCACGGTCTTCATCGATGGCCAGCCGCGATCGCTCTTCGACGTGCTGCGGGATCCGCTGCTGTCCCCGTTGCTCAGCGATGAGGGCCCCATTGAAGGCATCGAGGAACTGAGTCGGCAGGCGCTCACCGCCCGCGCCACGGGCGGGTAGGCCGGCGTCGCCCAGAGTTGCGCTTGCTCAAGTGCTGACCAGCCACCTGGAGCAGCATCGCGCGAAGCCGGTGCGCACAAGCGCATGCTGATCCACAGCGTGCCCCCCGCAAGCCGCCCCAGCCCCGCAACGCCGCCATCGAAGGGTGAGCCGTGTTCCGCCCCGTACTCGACGAAGACGCTGACAACCCGCCACGGTACGACTGCGACTTCGTCGTGATCGGCTCGGGTTTTGGTGGCAGCGTTTGCGCGCTGCGCCTGGTGGAGAAGGGCTATCGCGTCGTGGTGCTCGAACAGGGGCGCCGGTGGACGCCGGATGAACTGCCCAGATCGAACTGGAACCTGCGCAACTGGATCTGGCAGCCTGGCATCGGCCTGCGTGGCTTCTTCAGCATGCGCTTCTTCAAGCACGTGGTGGTGCTGCACGGCAACGCGGTCGGTGGGGGCTCGATCACGTATGGCAACACCTTGCTGGCCGCTCCCGATCACGTCTGGAGCCAGGGCAGCTGGGCGAGCCTGAACGACTGGGCCGCGGTGATGCCGGCACATTATGCGACGGCAAGGCGGATGCTCGGCGTGACGACGAACCAGTGCCTGGGTCCGGCGGACCAGCGGCTGGAGCACATGGCCCGCGCTGCCGGCGTCCACGCCAGCTTCTACCCGACCGAGGTGGGCGTCCTGTTCGCCAAGGAGGGCGATGCACCGGGCACGCGGTACGAGGACCCGTTCTTCGGCGGCGCGGGGCCCGCGCGCAACGCGTGCATCGGCTGCGGCGGCTGCCTCATCGGGTGCCGGCACGGCGCCAAGAACACGCTGGACCGGAACTACCTCTACCTGGCCGAGCGCAAAGGCGCCACCGTGTTCGCGCAAACCAAAGCGGTGGATGTGCGGCCGCTCGAAGGCTGGGACGACGGCCGTAGGGGATACGTGGTCACCACGTCGGCGTCATCGGCATCCGCACGGGGCCAGGCGCGAAGCTTTCGTTGCCGCGGCGTGGTCTTTGCCGCCTCGTCGCTTGGCACCCAAGAACTGCTGTTCAGGCTCAAGGAGCGCGGCTCCCTTCCCAGGATCTCGGACGCACTGGGCCACCATGTCCGCACCAACGCCGAATCGCTGATCGGCATGCGCTTCCCCGGGTCGAAGCTGGACTTGTCCAAGGGCGTCGCCATCGGGTCGGGCGTGTACCTCGACGACCGTACGCACATCGAAGCCGTGCGCTATCCCGAAGGCTCCGACTTCATGGGCTTGATGTCCACCGTGATGACGCTGGGCCGTCCGGGCTGCGCGCGCATCCTCTGGTGGCTCGCCACCCTGGCCCGGCTGCTGGCGACGCAGCCGGTGCGCACGCTGCGCGTGCTCTGCCCGTTCGGCTTCGCACGGGAAACCATGATCCTGCTGTGCATGCAGACGCTCGATGACCACCTCACGATGCGCTGGACCCGGCGCTGGTTCTGGCCGTTCTCGAAAAGTCTGGCCACGCACGGGCGCAAGATCCCGACTTTCATCCCCGAGGCGAACGCATTCGCCGCCAAGGCAGCCCGTGCCGCCGGCGGCGTTCCGATGACCTCGGTGACCGAGATCATGCTCAACGTGCCGATGACCGCGCATTGCATGGGCGGCGCGGCAATGGCGGCCAGCCGCGCCGAAGGCGTCTGCGACGGCAAGAACCGCGTCTTCGGCTACCGGAACATGTACATCTGCGACGGTTCCATGCTCGGCGCCAACCTGGGCGTCAATCCCAGCCTCACCATCACGGCCCTGGCCGAGCATGCGATGAGCCACATCTGCCGTGCCGAGCACCAGTCCTGGAATGCCATCGGCGAGGAGATCCGGCCATGACGACGGCACCTAAGACGACGCCCAGCCTTGAAGCGCTGCACGCGGTCTTTGCCCGTCAGCACGACGCGTCCCGCCAGCGCGAGCCCATGGTCCATGCGCAACGCATGCAGGCGCTGGACGCCCTGCTGAACAGTGTTCTCGAGCATGAGGAGCCGTTGACAGAGGCGCTGCATGCCGACTTCGGCCATCGCTCCAGCCAGGAAACTCGGCTGCTCGAAATCGTTCCACTGGTGGACGAGATCCGCTACCTCCGGCGCCACCTGCGGCGCTGGATGCGTCCGCGTCCGGTTCGCGTGAACTGGCAGTTCCTGCCCAGCCGGGCGCGGATCCTCTTTCAGCCGCTGGGCGTGGTGGGGGTCATCGGCGCATGGAACTACCCCGTGCTCCTGAGCCTGCTGCCGCTGGCCAATGCGCTGGCGGCCGGCAACCGCGTGATGGTCAAGCCTTCGGAGATGGCGCCTGCGACCGCGGGCGTGATCGAGCGGATGCTGTGCGAAGCCTTTGCGGAAGACCATGTGGCCGTCGTCTCGGGCGGGACGGAAACCGCGGCTGCCTTTGCGGCGCTGCCGTTCGATCATCTGCTCTTCACGGGATCGGGGCGGGTGGGCAAGCTGGTGATGAAGGCGGCCGCAGAGAACCTCACGCCGGTGACACTGGAGCTGGGCGGCAAGTCGCCTGCGCTGGTGCACGAGTCCTACCCGACCCACGTCGCCGCCGACCGCATCTGTTCCGCGAAATTCTGGAACGCTGGCCAGACCTGCATTGCGCCGGACCATGTCCTGGTGCCTTCACGCCGGATGGACGAGTTCGTGCGAGACGCCGTCGAAGTCGTCTCCCGTCGCTACGCGCATCCGCTCTCGTCAGGCGACTACACCTGCATGGTCAACGAGGCAGGCCTGGAGCGCATGCGGTCCCTGGTTGACGACGCCCGCGCCCAGGGCGCCACGATCGTGCAGATCAATCCGGCCAACGAGTTGCCCATCCCGGGTCGCCGCGCGTTCCCGCCCACGCTGGTCCTGGACGTGAAGGCGTCGATGCGGGTGATGCAGGAGGAGATCTTCGGCCCGGTCCTCCCCATCGTCGGCTATGGCGCACTGGACGAGGCCATCGCGATGATCAACGCGCAGCCGCGGCCCTTGGCGCTCTACTACTTCGACCAGGACCGCGCCCGCATCGACCACGTTCTGGAGCACACGGTCTCAGGTGGTGCCGTCGTCAACGACTGCATGTTCCATCTTCCTCAGCACGGGCTGCCTTTTGGCGGCGTGGGGCCCAGCGGCATGGGCGCCTACCATGGGTTCGACGGGTTCCAGACGTTCTCAAAGAAGAAGGGCGTGCTGTTGCAGCACGCGTGGGCGGGCGCGGCGCTGGCACGCCTGACGAAGCCGCCCTACGATGCCTGGACTGACCGGCTGATCAGCTTCCTGATCGGATCCAGAGCGCGGCCTGCGCAGCGTCGGGCCCAAGCGACCCCGGATGAGCGGTATCGGTAAGCCACGAAACCGTGGGTTTGAGGCTTCGCCATTGGTGCAGGCCGACGACCCGGTTGCATTCTGCTCAATCGCACTGGATGAGATCGGTATGCCCGAAACCCTTGGAGTAGTCGAGCACGGATATGACGACCGGGGTTACGTGGAATATCCGCACGTCGTTGGGCGACGGCATCGGGAGTGGTAATCCCGTCTGCTCGGGATAGCGCCGCATGAGCAGATCCAGGGCCCGTTGGGCCTGCGCGGCATCGGCGACAGGTCGCGCCCGGGCGGCCATGGACAGGCCGCTGATCTCCATGACCTGCGGCGTATCGTGATCCACGGTCAGTGACACCCGGTCGTCCAGCGTGAGATTCACCGCCTTCTGGCTGTCCAAGCCGCACAGGAAGTAGAGCGTGAGGCCGTCGTTGGCATAGCCAACGGTCGTGGCTTGCGGCCACCCGTCCGGCCGCAGCGTGGCGATGGTCATGATCCGGTGCTGATCCAGCAGGGTCAGGATCTTTTGTCGAAGCTCCTTGTCCATTTGCCGACTCCTTCGTCACCCGGCTGAACCCGCCGGGAAAGAGCCATGTTGGTCGTCCCTGCCGCGCCGTGCTTGCGAATGCTCAAGTTTCGCGGATGCGATCGCTGCCGCCCCAACCGGCCTGGCGTCGATCGAGCTCTGGTTGCAGCCGCGGCTGGATGCGCGTCTGCACGGTTGATATGGCGCAAGCCCTGGCACGGTGCGTACCGGCCTGAAGTCGGCAGTCGGCAGGGAGCCACTTCAGGCCGTACGACAGGAGGCCCGTCATAAGAAGAAGCGGGCGCCACCGTCCGGCGGTCAGAGGTGCATGCCCTTCATGAGCTTGGCCAACGCCACTTGGTCGGCCGTGGCCTCGGCACTCGGGCCGGACTCGCCCAGCGCGCGCCGCGACTCCGGGAACATGCGGTAGGCCAGATTCATCACCGCATGGGCCAGGTGCGGCGATGCCATGTGCAGCACCTGCGCGAACAGGCCCAGGGGCGTGGCCACATGAGCCGGGCGGTGGATCAAGGCCTGGACCACCAACTGCGCGGCCTCGTCAGGCGAGAGCATGGGCACGGCGCGGTAGACCTCGGTCGGTGCGGTCATGGCCGTGCGTACCAGCGGCATGTACACCGTGCTGAACTCGACGCCGCTGTCGGCGAATTCCGCCGCCGCGCAGCGCGCGAAGGCATCCATGGCCGCCTTGGACGCCACGTAGGCCGAGAAACGCGGCGCATTGGTGAGCACGCCCAGCGAGGAGATGTTGACGACATGACCGCTGCGACGCTGCTGCATCGCGGGCAGCAGCGCAAGCGTCAGCCGCAGCGCCCCGAAATAGTTCAGGGCCATCACGCGCTCGAAGTCGTGGAAGCGGTCGTAGGAATGCTCGATCGCGCGGCGGATCGAGTGGCCGGCGTTGTTCACCAGCACGTCCGGCACCCCGAAGGTCTCCACTGCGTCGCCCGCCAGGTGTGCCACCTGCGACGGGTCGGTGAGGTCGGCGCAATGGAACCCCATCCGCCAGCCCTGCGGCTCAAGCTCCGTGCGCATGCGTTCGAGCTTGGCCGCGTCGCGGTCCACGACCAGCACCGTGGCGCCGGCCGCGGCCAGCTTGCGCGCGGTGGCCTTGCCGATACCGTCGGCCGCTCCAGTGATCATCACCACCTTGCCGCCCAGCGCGCCGGCCAGGCTCTCGTCCAGGCGCAGCTCCGGGTCCAGGTGCCGTTCCCAGTAGTCCCAGAGCTTCCAGGCATAGTCCTCCAGCGCCGGCACACGAATGCCGGCCGCATCGAGGAGCTTGCGCGTCTCTCGGTTGCTGAAACGCGTCGGGTAGCTAACGAAACGCATGGCCTGCGCGGGCAGTCCCAGGTCGCGCAGCAGCGCCGCCTGCAGTCGGTGCACCGGCGTGAGCAGCGCCAGGCCTTCGCGCAGGCTGCGAGGCACGAGCTCCTGCAGGCGTGGGTTGATGCGCAGCACGAAGCGGGGCGCATGTCCGGCCCGGGCAAAGATGTCCAGGATTTCGCCGACGCGCTTGGGCTCGGGGTCGGTGAGATGGAAGCAGTGCCTGTCCAGGCCTTCACGGTGCGCCAGCTCGTCCAGCGCACGCACGACGAAGTCCACCGGCACGAGGTTCAACCGTCCGCCCTCCAGGCCGATCGCGGGGAACCAGGGCGGCAACAGCCGGCGCAACTTCTGGATGGCCTTGAAGAAGTAATAGGGCCCGTCGATCTTGTCCATCTCGCCGGTGTCGGACTGGCCGACCACGATGCCCGGGCGGTAGACGCGCCAAGGCAGCGTGCACTCAGAGCGCACGATCCGCTCGGCCTCGTGCTTGGTGCTGAAGTACGGATGGTCGAGCTTCTCGGCCTCCTCGAACATGTCCTCGGTGAACGTGCCCTCGTACAGGCCGGCCGCGGCAATGGAGCTCATGTGGTGGAAGCACTGCGCCCTGATGGCCTGCGCGAGCTCCACCGCGTGCCGCGTGCCCTCGACATTGGCGCTGACCAGCGCTTCGGTGCTGGCCGCGAGGTCGTACACCGCTGCAAGGTGGAAGAAGTGGCGCACACGGCCGCGAAGCATCGCGGCGTCCTCGGCGCTGACGCCCAGCATCGGGAGCGTCAGGTCTCCCACCACCGGCGTCACACGGGTGCGGTCCACGCCCCAGCGCAGGTAGAGCGCTTCGAGCTTGTGGACGCTGCGAGGGTGAACGAGGACGTAGACCGGCCCCTCGCCGCGCGCCAGCAGCTGCGTGACGAGTCGCCTGCCGATGAAGCCACTGGCCCCGGTAACGAAGGTTGCGTTTCTCATGGTGCTGACGCGGATGCTGGTACGGCGCGTGATCGCGGATTTGCGCCGCGTCAAATTTGAGACCTCCGGACGTGGCATGTTCCAGCTACCGGGGCCGTCCCGCAGTACCCAAGGAGGCAAGGTCGCCATGGCGAAGATGCAGTCCGGAACAGGCCTGCTGCAGGCCGTTTCCCGCTCGGGGCACGAGATCTGGCTGGCCGGGGTCGGCGCTCTCTACACCGCGCGCAGGGAAGGCAGCAAGCTCTTCGAGCTGTTGGTGGACGAGGGCAGGGCGTGCGCCGACGCGTTGACCGTGGGCGGCGTGCGGCAGGTGCGCTCACGCTTGAGCGCGGGTGTGGGCAGCATCGAGCGGCTGGTCGAAAAGCGACTTGCCAGGCTGCTGGTATCAGCGGACGTGCCCAGCGCGCGCGATGTTGGCGAGCTCTCACGCCGCGTTGCCGATCTCGACCGCCACGTTTCCGCGCTCGCCCGGCGCAACCGTGCAGGCCATGGCCGCAAGCCCGTCAAGCGCAAGATCCGCTCCCAGGCCCGGCCGTAGGCGGTTGGCGCCGATCGGGCTGGCGCTGGCCGGTGGCGGGCCAGTGGGCGCCGTGTACGAGATCGGCGCGCTCTGTGCACTGCAGGATGCGCTGGATGGCATCGACTTCGCCGACCTCGATGTCTACGTGGGCGTGAGCTCGGGCGCCCTCGTGGGGGCTTTGCTGGCCAACGGCTTCTCGGTGGCGCAACTGCGCGAGATCCTCGTGGACGCCGCGTCGGCCGAGTACCCGGTGGACCAGGGACTGTTCCTGGCCCCGGCTATCGGTGAGCTGGTGCGCCGCGCTGTGATGCTGCCGGGTCTCGCGCTGGACGCGCTCCGGCAGGGGCTCAACGGTGGCCTGGGCGGACGCGGCGGGCTGGTGTCGCGCTTTGGTCGGCTGCTTCCCAGCGGGATGTTCGACAACGAACCCCTTGCGCGCTTCTTGGAACACGCCTTCGGTACCAATGGACACAGCAACGACTTCCGCCGGCTGGGCCCCAGGTTGCGACTCGTGGCGACCGATCTCGACAGCAGCGAGACCGTTGCATTCGGCTCGGCCGGCCATGACCGCGTGCCGATCTCGCGGGCCGTGCAGGCCAGCACGGCACTGCCCGGGCTGTATCCACCGGTGCGGATCGACGGGCACGACTATGTCGACGGTGCGCTGCGCAAGACCATGCACGCCTCGGTGGCGCTTCACGAAGGGGCACGGTTGCTGTTCTGCATCAATCCCATCGTGCCGTTCGACGCGCGCCTGGCCTTGCGGCACAGCCACCATCGGCCCCGCAGGCTTGTCGAAGGGGGGCTGTCGACCGTGCTGTCACAGGCCTTCCGCACGCTGATCCAGTCGCGCATGCAGGTCGGCATGGCGCGATACCGCTCCGAGTACAAGGGCGCCCACGTGCTGCTGTTCGAGCCCCCACGAGACAACCCGCATCTGCTCTTCACCAACGTCTTCGACGACACGACACGCCACCGGGTGTTTGAACAGGCCTACCGCGCGACGTTGCTCGACCTGTCCACGCGCAAGCGAGCGCTGGCGCCTTGCCTGGAGCGCCACGGCATTTCCATTCGGAATTCCAAGCTGCGAGCGGCAAGCGCGCCTCGCGCGCAGGCCAACTCCGAAGTGCTCCAACGGCTGGGCGGTGCGCTGGATCGGCTGGAACGCTGGGTGGAGCGGCCGTGACCATTCGCATGTCCGGTGCCGACACGGCGTGGCTGCGCATGGATCGGCCCACCAGTCCCATGGTGATCACTGCGGTAATCATCCTCAAGGGCCGGCTCGACATGTCGCGGCTGATGCGGCTGTTGCGCACGCGCCTGCTGGCATTCGAGCGATTCCGCTGGCGGCCCGTCGAAGAGGCGGCCGGGTTCTACTGGGAAGACGATCCCTGGTTCGACCTGGGGCATCACGTGCACCGTGTGGCGTTGCCGCGGCCGGGCGGCCAGCGCGAGCTGCAGGACCTGGTGAGCGATCTGGCCAGTACGCCGCTCGATGCGAGCCGGCCCCTGTGGCAGGTGCATCTCGTGGAAGGCTATCGGCGCAGCCGCAGCGCGCTCATCGTGCGCGTTCACCATTGCTATGCCGACGGCGCCGCGCTCATGCACGTGCTGCTGGCACTCACCCGTGATGGCAGGCAGCGGCACGTGCCAAGTCACGGCGCGACGTCGGCCTCGGGCGGATGGTTGCCCTGGCTGGGAGACCTCACCCGTACAGGCACGCAGCTGTTCTGGGAACTGCTGCAGCATCCGGGCAAGGCCTTCGATTACGCCCAGGCCAGTACCGCGGCCCTGGGCGAAGCCGCCAGGCTGCTGGCCATGTCACCAGAGCCGCGCACGCGATTTAGGGGCCAGCTCGGTCCAGCCAAGCGCATTGCCTGGTGCGATCCGCTGCCGCTGGACGCCGTGAAGGAGCTGGGCAGGGCGCTCGGCTGCACGGTCAACGACGTGCTGCTGGCCGCAGCCGCCGGTGCGCTGCGCGCCTATCTCATGGCGCATCGCGACCCGGCACGGAACCTCGACATCCGCGTGGTGGTGCCGGTCAACCTCAGGGCGGCAGGAGCTCCCGAGACGCTGGGCAACGAGTTCGGCCTGGTGTTCCTGGCACTGCCGCTGGGAACCGCCGATCCGCTCGAGCGCGTGCGTGCGGTGCACGCACGCATGCAGGCACTGCGCGAGTCGCCGCAGCCGCTGCTTTTGCTGGGGCTGCAGGGCCTCGCAGGCCAGGCACCGCGCGCATTCCAGGACCAGCTCGTTCACTTGCTCGGATCGCACGCCACCGCGGTGGTCACCAATGTCCCGGGACCGCGACAGCGACTGGAATTGGCGGGCGTCGAGATCGAGCAGCCGTTGTTCTGGGTGCCGCAGGCCGGCGGCATCGCCTTGGGCATCAGCATCCTTTCCTATGCAGGACAGGTGCAGTTCGGCCTGATGACCGACGCCGGCCTGGTCCGCGACCCGGAACGCATCGTTGCCCGCTTCACGGCGGAAATCGGACGCTTGCAGGAGGCCGTCGCATGAACAGGATCTGGCTCGAGCACTATCCCAAGGGCGTCCCGGCTGAGGCGAACCTGGGCCGTTACCAGTCGCTGCGTGACGTCTTCGAAAGCAGCTGTACCCGCTTCCATGATCTTGCTGCGTTCACCAACATGGGCACGAGCATCAGCTATGGCGAGCTCGACCAGCTCACGGCGCAGTTCGGTGCGTTCCTGCAGCAACATGCCCATCTGAACCCGGGCACGCGCGTGGCGATCATGCTGCCCAACCTGCTGCAGTACCCGGTGGCCCTGTTCGGTACCTTGCGCGCCGGCATGGTGGTCGTCAACGTCAACCCGATGTACACCGCGCGCGAGTTGCGCCACCAGCTTCGCGACTCGGGCGCGGAAGCGATCGTGGTGCTGGAGAACTTCGCACATACGCTGCAGGAGGTGTTGCCCGACACGGCGGTGAAGACGGTCATCGCCACCCGCCTGGGCGACATGCTGAGCCTGCCCAGGTCGCTGCTGGTCAACTTCGTTGTCAAGCATGTCAAGCACATGGTGCCGGAGTGGAAGATCGAAGGCGCGTTCGACTGGGCCCACGTGCTGGAGCGCGGCGCCCAGCACCGGTTGCACGAGGAGCCGCTGGGCCGTGACGACCTGGCCTTCCTGCAATACACAGGGGGCACCACGGGCGTGGCCAAGGGCGCGATGCTCACGCACGGCAACATGGTGGCCAATCTGCTGCAGACCTCGGCGTGGATCGGCGGCGTTCTCACCGAAGGCGCCGAGATCGCCGTGACCCCGCTACCCCTGTATCACGTGTTCTCGCTCACGGCCAATGCGCTGTTCTTTCTCTTGTGGGGCGCGGACAACCACCTCATCACGAATCCGCGCGACATGGAGACGTTCATCAAGGAGATCAAGCACCTGCGCTTCACCGCGATCACCGGCGTCAACACGCTCTTCAATGCGCTGCTCGACGCCCCATCCATCCACGAGGTCGATGCCAGCGCGCTCAAGATCGCCGTGGCCGGCGGGATGGCGGTGCACCGATCGGTGGCGCAGCGCTGGCACGAGGTCATGGGCGTGCCGATCATCGAAGGCTATGGCCTGACCGAGGCTTCGCCGATCGTCTGCGCGAACCCGCTCGATGTCGAGGAGTTCTCCGGCAACGTTGGCCTGCCCTTGCCGTCCACCGACATCAGCATCCGCGACGAGACGGGCAGAGAGCTGGGTATCTGCGACGTCGGCGAGCTGTGCGTGCGCGGCCCGCAGGTGATGAAAGGCTACTGGAACCATCCGCAGGAGACGGCACGCGCGCTGGAACCGGACGGCTGGCTGCACACGGGCGACATGGCGCTGGTGAACACCGAGGGCCGCGTGCAGATCATCGACCGCAAGAAGGATCTCATCATCGTCTCGGGCTTCAAGGTCTATCCCAATGAGATCGAGGAGGTTGCCACGATGCACCCGGGAGTGCTGGAGGCCGGTGCGATCGGCGTGCCCGATGCGCATTCGGGCGAGGCGGTGAAGCTCATTGCCGTGCCGCGGGACCCCACGCTGACGCAGGCGGAGCTGATGGAGCACCTGCGCAAGCACCTCACCGGCTACAAGGTGCCGCGCCAACTGGAGTTGCGCGGCAATGCGTTGCCCAAGAGTCCCATCGGCAAGGTGCTGCGCCGGGCCCTGCGGGACGAGGAGGCCGCCAGGCGTCCGGCCCAGGCCGTGTGATGCCGGCTCGCAGCCTGCAGGCTTTGCCTTCAGGAGCCCGCAAGCCATGCCCGACTCGATGGTGCTGACTGCCAAGCTGCTGGTGCTGCTGACGGTGGCCAACACGGCGCCGATCGCGGTGAAGCGTCTTTTATGCGACCGCTGGAACGCTCCTCTGGACGGCGGTCTGCGGTTTTTCGACGGCAAGCCCTTGCTGGGGCATTCGAAAACCGTGCGGGGGGTCGTGGCCGCGACGGTGGCCACCCTGTTGATGGCCCCGCTGATGGGATTCCCCGCGCCGACCGGGGCTGCCGTCGGGCTGCTCTCCATGGCCGGCGACCTGCTTTCGAGCTTCGTCAAGCGGCGCCTGGGCATTCCATCCAGCGGAAAGGCCACGGGACTGGACCAGGTGCCCGAAGCGCTGCTGCCGCTGCTGGTGCTGCGCGAGTCCCTGGGCCTGGCTCCCGGCGTGATTGCAGCTGTCACGCTGCTCTTCCTTGCGCTGGAGGGACCGGTGGCGCGCTGGTCCTGCCGCCACGGTTGGCGAGACACGCCCTATTGAGACGGGGTATCACGGCAACGACTGTGGGCCACTACGGATCCGGTCGCGCTTGCGCGCTTGACATGACGCAAGTGGCGCCTGCTGGACAGGCCTAAATTGCGGTTGCCCGCCGATCCGATGCTTCAGGAGGTATCCATGAACATGGTGGCTTCGATCCTGCTTCACGTCGACGCCTCGGTGCACAGCCGCATGCGGCTGGAAGTGGCCCGGGCGCTGGCACAGCGTCTGCAAGCGACGGTGACGGCGCTTTACGCCTGTGCGCCCCAGCCTGCGCCAACGCCGTCGCAGTTCTTCGTCGAGGGCAGCGTACTGTTGCCCGGCAACGCGGCCTTCGATGCCCGCTGCAGGGAACAGGCACGCGCCCTGGTCGATGCCGTTCCGGCTGAGCCCCGGTTGCACTGGGCCGAGGTACCGCGGGATCAGGCCGTGACGAGAGGCTTCGTGCGCGAGGCCTGGCTGCACGATCTGGTCGTGCTGGGCCAGCATGGTGGCAGCGAGGCCGCCGCTGGCATGCCGGCGGATTTCGTGGAGTCGGTGGTCATCGACAGCGGCAAGCCGGTACTGGTGGTGCCGTCGAGCGGCCGCTTCGGCGACGTCGGCCGACGGGTGCTCATCGCCTGGAAACCCTCACGGGAAGCGGCTCGCGCGCTGTCCGCGGCGCTGCCGCTGGTGCATCCCGACGCCGCGGTACAGGTCGCCGGCTGGGGCTGTGACCCGACGGTGGTGCGGCCACTGCTGCTGCGCCACGGCATCGATGCCGAGTATGTGCAGGAGAACACCGACGGGGGCCACGTCGGCGAGAGCCTGCTGTCCCGCGCGGCCAAGCTGGGGGCGGACCTGGTGGTCATGGGCTGCTACGGCCACACCCGCTCACGCGAGATCCTGCTCGGCGGTGCGACGCGCACGGTGCTGGCTGCCATGGCGTTGCCGGTGCTGATGGCGCACTGAATCGAGTTGCGGCAAGTCCTGCCGGAACCGGCCAACGAGCATGCACGGATGCTCCCGCCCCGTCCGCTGGATCAGCGTCTGGCCTTAGCCCGCCGCCTGCTGCGCAGGGCCGGTCCCTTTGCCGGGATAGCCGTGTTCGCGCTGGCGCTGTGGGTGCTGCAGGACTGGCTGCGCGGGCAGCGTTATCACGAGTTGCTCGACGCGGTGTCGGCGCTGCCGGCCAGCGCGCTGGTGCAGGCAGGCCTGCTGACCCTGGCCGGCTACGCCACGCTCACCGGCTACGACCTGCTGGCCATGCGCTTCATCGGCCGCCGCGTGCCCGGCGCGTCGGTTGCGTCCACCGCCTTCATCGCCAACGCGCTGGGCAACAACTTCGGCAACACCCTCGTCACGGGCGCCGCGGTGCGCTACTGGACCTACACCGCGGCGGGCCTGTCCGCCGCCGAGGTGTCCAAGGTGGTGCTGTTTTGCAGCGCCGGCTTCTGGCTCGGCTTCCTGGGCGTGGGCGGCGTGGCCTTCGTGCTCGGTCCGGTGCCGTTGCCGCAGGCGCTGCGCTGGGCCGGGGCGACGACCCGGGCGTTGGGCTGGGCGTTTCTCGCGCTGCTGGGTGCGTACCTGCTGCTCAGCGTGGCGTCTGCCGCTGGGCGCCTGTCGATGCCGGGCCCCAGGCCGTGGCGGCTGCCGTCGCCGGCGCTGACGCTGGGTCAGCTCGGGGTTGCCTCGCTGGACCTGTGCCTGATGTCCGCCGTGTTCCACGCGCTGCTGCCGCCTTCGGCCGGCGTGAGCTACCTGCAAGGCGTCGCGGTATTCCTGATCGCGTTGCTTGCCGGCAATGCCAGCCTCGTGCCCGGTGGCCTGGGCGTGTTCGAGTCGGCGATGGTGCTGATGCTGGGGCAGCGCGTGGGCGCCGCGGAACTCGCCGCGGCGCTGCTGTTGTTTCGCGGCGTCTACTTCATCGCGCCCTTGTTCGCCGCGGCCCTGCTGGTGGGCTTGCGCGCGGGCAGGGGGCTGCCGCCGGCCTGGCGCAGCCGGCTCGCATCGGGCACGCGCATCCTCATGGCGCTGGTGCCGCAGATCCTGGCCGCCCTGGTGTTCATGGCCGGCGCCTTGCTGCTGTTTTCCGGTTCGCTGCCGGCCTCTGCCGGACGGCTGGAAGTGCTGAGCCACGTGCTGGCCCTGCCGCTGATCGAGTCCTCGCATTTCCTGGCCAGCCTGGCCGGGTCGGCGCTGCTGCTGCTGGCGCACGCCCTGCAGCGCCGGCTTGATGCCGCATGGCATCTGGCGCTGGTGCTGCTCCTGGGAGCGTCGCTGCTGTCGCTGGCCAAGGGCTGGGACTACGAGGAGGCGTTCCTGATGGGCTGCGCTGCCGTCGCGCTGCTGCCGGCACGACGCCAGTTCCATCGCAGGTCCTCGCTGCTGGGCGAGCCGCTGCGCGCCCCCTGGATCGCGGCCATCGTGATGGTGCTGGGAGCCTCCGGCTGGCTGGTGCTGCTTACCAACCGCCATGCGCTGCACGCGGATCTGTCCTGGTGGAGCTTCACGCTGCATGCCGAGGCTGCGCGCTCGCTGCGTGCCACGGTGGGCGCCGTGGCGCTGGCGGCGCTATTCGGGCTGTACCGGCTGCTGCGCCCGGTGCGTCCCGCCATCGCCGTGGCCTGCGCCGAGGACATCGAACACGCGCGCCGCATCGTCGAGCGCTCGCCCTGCACCTATGCCAACCTCGTGCTGCGCGGGGACAAGGCCGTGCTGTTCAGCCAGGCGCGGGACGCCTTCCTCATGTATGGCCGCAGCGGCCGCAGCTGGATTGCGATGGGCGATCCCGTGGGCGACGCTGCCGGCGGGCGCGAGCTGCTGTGGCGTTTCCATGACCTGTGCGACCGCTACGACGGCTGGTGCGTCTTCTTCGAGGTACGCGGCCAGCGCCGTGCCGAGTACGCGGAGCAGGGCCTGGTGCTCACGCCGCTGGGCGAGCAGGCGCGCGTGGACCTGACGCGCTTCGACCTCGCACTGCCCGCGCACGCGGGCCTGCGGCAGGCGCGCAACCGGCTGCTGCGCTGCGGCTACCGCTTCGAGATCGTGCCGTGCGAGGCCGTGCCGCCCTTGGTGCCCGCGCTGCGGGAGCTGTCCGACGCCTGGCTGCGGGCCAAGGCCACGCACGAGAAGGGCTTCTCCAATGCGTCCTTCGACGCCCGTTACCTGGAGCAGTTTCCGTTGGCCCTGGTGCGCGGCGAGGAGGGCATCGTGGCCTTCGCCAACCTGTGGTGCGGCGCGGGGCGGCAGGAGTTGTCGGTCGACTTGATGCGCCGCCTGCCCACGGCTCCCCGGGGCAGCATGGATTTCCTGTTCAGCGAGCTGATGCTGTGGGGCCGCACCCAGGGCTACCGGTGGTTCGATTTCGGCATGGCGCCGCTGTCCGGGCTGGACGCACGGCGCGACGCGCCGATCTGGGGCCGCATCGGCACACTGCTCTACCGGCACGGCGAGCACTTCTACAACTTCGAGGGGCTGCGCCACTACAAGGCGAAGTTCAACCCGGTGTGGGAGCCGCTGTACCTGGCTTCTCCGGGAGGCGTGGCGCTGCCGGCGATCCTGGTGGACGTCACGGCGCTGATGGCCGGCAGCCTGGCCGGCATCTTCACCCGCTTCGGCCCCGGGCAGGTGCCATCGCCCGGCCCGTCGTCGATCGCGCCGCGACCATGGACCTCGCAAAAAGGAACGCCGTGAACCCATCCGGCTCCTTCGGACAGATCGTCCAAGCCAGTTCATGGGGCCCGGCCTGACACTGCTTGGGGCCTGTATCACGCAGCCGGCGTCCGATGCAGCCGCTGCCGCACGAGCGCGCCGGTACCTGCCATCAGCGCCATGAGGGCTACGAGCCAGCCCACCACGGGCAGGAAACCGGCCAGGATGAGCAGCAGCAGTGCCAGCGCCATGGCGCCCAGGCGCATGCGTGGGGAAGCCTCGCGGCCGCGCACCTGCAGCAGACGCTCGGCCAGGGTGCCGGCGACGACGAGGAAGCCGGCCAGCAGTGCCAGCGCGTACGCGGCGATGAGCGCCAAGGCCAGGGGGGCGCCAATGATGGTGAGCATCAGCAGCAGGGCTGCGGCGGGCACGCCCAGCAGCGTGAGCGCACCGAAAGCCAGGCTGGGTCCCGGTGCCGACTGCAACTGCGCTTGGGCCCGCTGCGCCAGGCCCGGGAAGAGCAGGCTCCAGACAGCGCCGACGGCGAACAGCCCCAGCAGCCAGAACGCCAGTGCCGCTGCCGGGTTCGCGGCCTGCGGCTGAGGGCGCTCGGGCGCGGTCTCGCGCTCGACGCCACCGGCGATGACGGCACCGTCTGCAATCCGGGCCTCGTGTGCGCTGGCGTAGCGCAGGCGGCCCTGGATGCGGGCGCTGGGCAGCAGTTCGATGCTGTCGGCCGCGGCCTGCAGGTCGCCGGCCACCTCACCGCCCAGCACCAGGTGGCCGGCGTAGAGCTTGGCGCGCTGGCCGATGCGGCCGTGCAGCTGCACGTCGCCCCCGGCGATCCAGGCTCCGCCCGCGATCTCGCTTCCCGGCTCCAGGCGCACGTTGCCGCCGGCCAGGTGGGCATCCCCACCAACGCGCGTAGCGAGCGACAGCCGTCCCGCTGCGGCACGCAGGTCCTGCCCCACGGGGGCTTGCACCGCGATGTCGCCCGCGGCCAACGCGGCGTCCTCGGCCACTGCCTGCGCCACGCGGATGCGCCCGGCCGCGGCCAGCAAGTCGCCGGGTACCGGCTGCTCGATGTCCACGCTGGGCGCCGCGGCGTACAGGTTGGCGTGCGAGGGTGCCGCAGGCGCGGCATGCGCCGGCAGGCCTGCGCACGTCGCCAGGCACAGGGCCGGCCACCAGGTGTTCGGGTGCTTCATGACAGCTCCTCCAGGGACGCGGGGCACGATGGCCGGCATCCGCCATTGCGGAAACGGCCGCCTTCAGGGCCAAGCACGGCCTGCGTCACGGCCCTGGTGTCAAGGCAATCGGACTGATGTTCCTCCCATGGCACCGCGAAAACTTGAAGTTCGTCAAACCGTGGGCCGGTCCCTTCGACGGTCACTTACAGTCTCCAGGGCGGCGACCTTGGCACGGATGCGTCTTCAACACGCATGGCCCGTGTGCAGGGGCATGGCCGCCGGTCCCGGCACGGGCGAGCAGCCGGCGCTCGGGTCAGCGCCGGTCCAGCGTCTTGCAGCAGCGAAAGCCGAGGTGGTAGTTGGCGTGGCTGTGCTCGTCCATCACCCGGCTGCCGTGCCAGTAGGGTGCGCGCCAGCGGCACCAGTCCTCGTGGGCGTAGATGCTGTCGAACACGAACCAGCTGCCCTTCATCTCCGTATGGCCCAGTTCCCGGCTGCCCAGGCTGGCCATCTGCGAGGGGTTGAGCGGCAGGTTCATGTGCTCCGCGGCATTGCCGTTGAGGTCGTAAACGTCCAGCGGGCTGTGGCATTGGGGAAAGTCGCCGCTGGGGTAGGTGTTGGATCCGCAGGCACTCCAGCCACCACCCTGGCAGCCCGGTGTCTTGCGGCTGCCGGTGGCGCAGATGCCGCTGCGGTAGGCCGGTCCGTAGCTCCAGCGGCGCGTGGCCTCGCGCGCGCGGTTGTGGGCGGCACGCATGCTGCGGATGGCTGCGTCCGCAGCCACACCGCGCGCCAGGTCGAAGCGGTAGTCGGGGGGCTCCAGGCGACCCTGGCAGGCGCCTTCCCATTCGTGGGCATCGCACAGCCGCTTGCCCACGGCTGCACAGATCTGCGCGGCTTCCCGGGCCTTGGCCCAGACCACCGGATATTCACAGGGCATGTCGGGGAACTCGAACTGGTCGATGCATGCGTGGGCGTCCTCGGCGCGCTCGCGGCTCGGGTCGTACAGGGGAGCCATGTAGCGGCCGCCGCAGATGCGCCGGTAGCGCTCGTTGTCGTAGCCGCCGGGCACGGCGGCCTCGACGCGGCTGCGGCATTGCTCCGGCGAGTGAGGGTGGACGGACACGGCCGGGTTGCCCTGCCCGACGAAGCCCGAGCGCGCAAAGATGCCGCGCAACGCCTGCAACTGGGCGTCCGACAGGCCATGCGCCTGCTGCAGGCGCTGGAAGAGGCGCTCGTTCTGTTCGGCCAGAGGAGAGGCGGCCTGCGACGGGCCCACGGCTGCAGCGGGCAGGAGGCCGAGCAGCAGGCAGATGGCGGGGCGTCTCATCGGCTTGGCTCCTTGCGCAGCAGGTAGAAGAAGTCCCGGTCGTCGGAGTAGCCCATGAAGCGTGTCAGCAAGCCGTTGCCGGCACGCTTCTCGAACTGCCCCATGCCGTCGATCAGGTGCTGCACCAGCACCTGGTCTGCGGCATGCACGTACAGCGCAAGGTACGTGTGCTCCAGGGCGTTCATGTCCAGGTGCATGGCGTAGCGGCACCCGTAGGCCTGGAACACCCGGGCCATCAGCATCGGCGTGGCGGCGGAAAAATAGCCATAGGCGAGGTGGCGCCGGCCGCCGTGTTGCAGCAGGCAGGCACCGGCGCGCAGCGAGCGCAGCTCCTCCTGGGCCGAGCCGGACCAGTTGCCAGGGCCCCACTGGTTCACCAGGGCGCCGATGCGGGGCGGCTCCTCGGCCGCCTCCGCCTCCACCAGCGGCACGCCGTTCTGGCGCGCGTCCCGGATGCGGGGCAGAAGCACGCCGTCGGCGTCGCTCCAGGTCTTCATGCCGACCTCGCCGTTGTCGAGCACATACAGCGTGGCCAGGCCGGGCACCAGGCTGCTGAACAGCGTGCCCTGCTCGATGAAGCCGTAGTGGCTGCCGTGATGGCGCTGTGCCAGGGCGCCATAGCGGAAGGCGCCATGTTCGCGCTTGAACCCGCCCGTGAACGTGGCGGCCACGCGCGGCTGGAGGCCGGGGCTGAGCATGCCGGTGCGCACCAGCGGCGCCGCGGTGGCGAGGCCGTCCGGCCCGGGCAGCGAGGCATCGCGCACGGCGGGCAGGGCGCGCGGCGACCAGCCCAGGCGGGGGTGCTCGGTGCCCAAGGAGAAGCCCAGATCGAACTGCGACAGGTCGAAGGCCACCAGATACGCCATGGCGCCGGCTTCCACCTCGTCGGGACGCCAGGCTTGGGCGCCGCCCGAAGCGTCATCAGGCAGGGCTGCCGCCTGGTAAAGGCTGAAATGCACGCCGGCAAGCCCTCGCACGGCATACCAGCTGCCCAGCGTCAGGCCGCGGCGCAGGCCTTCGATGTCGAGGGCCATGCGCTGGGGCACGAGCACCGGGTCCGCCAGCCCGGCCCGCGTGGCCGCGGGTGCCAACGGTTGCGGCATGGCGGCGTTCGAGGCGGGCGTAGCCGGCGCAGAAGCAGCCCGGCCATGCTCGATGAACGCGTCCGGGAAGAACTCCCTGCGCGCGAACTGCACGATCCGTTCTCCGCCCCAGACATGGTCGCGCAGGAACTCGGTGGTGGCTTCCAACGAGGTCCGGTGACCGGAAACCGGGTTGCGCAGGTACAACCGTCCCTCGCAAAGCGGTGCAAAGGGCAGGGCCGAATTGCGGGCCTGTTGCAGCGCCGGGATGCCGTCACCGTTCCAGGGCGCACAGCGCAGGTGTTGTCCGCCTGCCGACAGCACCAGGGTGCCGCCGTCCGCGGCGTCGAGCCGGACCTGCTGACGCCCGGGATCGGCGTTCTCCAGGTGGAAGCTGACCTCGGTCTTCGCCGGCGCCGACGTGAGCGTGAGCACGAACCAGGCGTTGGCCGAAGGATTCAGGTTCACCAGCCTGGCGCCGGCATACCGCGCGTTGCCCTGCAGCGGCACGGCCTTCTCCACGCGCCAGCGCTGCAGATCGACGATGGTCGGCGGTGGTGCCGCTGCGGCGCCCGCACCCAGCAGGCCGAGCAAGGTCAGGAACGCGTTGCCGCGACGAAGACAGGAGCCGTTGTTCACGCCACGATCCACAGCAGCAACAGCATGAGGACGACGACGATCCGGCTGCTTGCATCGTGCAGGGCAAAGTCGACCGGATCGGTTCGGATGCGTGCCTGTCGCGCCATGCGCCACATGTGCTGCGTCCAGGTCCACAGCAGCAGGCACAGGCTCCAGAGTGCCCAGCGCGCGGCGCCGGCCCGCGGCGGGTCGACGAGCGGCTGCAGGGCCAGCCACAGCGCTCCGACGGCGGCGCAGGCTTGCCCCATCCCCTCCAGCATTCGGGCATCGCTGGGGCGGTACGTGCGTGCGTGTCCCTTGTCGCCCAGGCGTTCGATCGATACGGCCAGTTCCGCCCGGCGCTTGAGCAGGGCCAGCCCACCGAACGTGAAAGCGCTCCAGCCATACAGCAGCATGGGCGCGTCGAGCGGCAAGGCGACTGCGCCAGCCACCACGCGCAGGGCGTAGCCCCCGCCGAGCGCCATGGCGTCCACGACCCTGTGGTCCTTCAGCCTGAGCGTGTAGACGAGCATGAGTGCCACGTAGCCCGCGAGCGTGAGCCCCACGCCGCCGGGCAGGCGTGACGCGACGACGGCTGCCGCCGTCCACAACGCTACTACCAGCCAGACAGCTTGCGCGATGGAAAGGCGACCACAGGCCAGGGCACGCTGGCGCTTGTGCGGGTGGCGGCGATCGCCGGGCAGATCGATGAGGTCGTTGATCAGGTAGACCGACGAGGCCGTCAGGCAAAAACCCACGAAGGCGGCGCACGCGGCAAGCAGTTCGTGAGTGCCACGCAGCCGTTCGTCGGCCAGCCAAGGCAGGAACACCAGCAGGTTCTTCAGCCAGTGCTTCCAGCGCGCGGCGCCGAGCCAGGTGTGCAGGGACGGTCGGCTGGTGGTGAAGGCTTGCTCTATCGTGGTGAGCCGTTGCACGTCGGCTGCCAGTGCGGCATCGACGCCCACCACCACAGCCCGGCGGGCCGAGGACCAGACCGGCAAGTCGGTCCGGCGGTGACCGGCATAGTCATAGCCCCGCTCGCCGAAGCGAGCCACGAGAAGCGCCCTCAGGTGATGGCCGGACCGCCCCCCGTCGGTGCCTTTGGCCGCCAGGACCACCTCGCACAGGTGCAGGTGCCTGGCCACCGCCTGCGCCACTTCTTCAGGCGCGGCCGTGGCGAGCACGATGCGGCGCCCAAGGTGCTGCTGGACCTGCAGGTATTCCAGCAGCGGCCCATGGTAGGGGAGCGTCTTGACGTCCGGCATCGTGTCGGGCTCGAACGCCTGGCGCCACGGTGCATGACCGCCAAGGAGCGCGGGGAGCAACGTCGGCACCATGGCGGGGTGGGTCTTGGCCTGCACGAGCAGGCATTCCGCCTGCAGGCCGCTGCGCACCAGCGTGTCGTCCAGATCGACCACCAGCGGCACGGGGGCGTTGGCTAGAAGCACCACTTGGCCCATCCCAGAACGCCTTTCCTCCAGGGCGTTCGGTGCGAGATTCCGACGTGGCCCTGGAACTCGTGGCGATGCTGCACATACCAGTCGTAATTGGCCTCCAGCGCGCTGCGGTTGGAGCGGGTCGGCGTATATCCCAGGCGGGACTGCAGCCGGTCAATGGACACGACGCTGTCACGATCGGCCGTGCGGTAGATCCATTCGTACAGCGGCGACAGCTTCAGGGCATGCAGGACACGCAGAGCCAAGACGGCCGGCGCCGCGGGCAGGCATACGGCCTTGCTGCCGTGGCCGGCACGGTCGAGCACAGCCTGCACGTTCTCCTTCATCGTGCCGATGTCCAGCGCACCGACGTTGAAGACGTCGTTGACCACGGCTTCGTCGAGCACCATGCAGCGGTGGATCACTTCGCACAGGTCGGCGACGTCGAGCAGTTGATAGGCGTTGTCTCCCCGGCCCAGGACGGGAAAGCGCCGCCCCTCGAACGCCCATTCGTACAGGATCTCGAACACACCCAGCCGCTCCGGGCCGATGAAGGTCTTGGGCCGCAGCACCGGCACGCACACTCCATGGCGGCGGAACTCGGCACAAAGCTGCTCGGCCTGGATCTTCGAATTCCCGTAGGGCCCCACGCCCCGCAGCGCGTCGTCCTCGCGGATCGGGTGATGCTCGGGAATGCCGTACACGGCTGTCGACGACGTGAAGATGAAGCGCCGCACGCCGTGTCGCAGCGAAGCTTCCAGCAGTGTGCGCGTGCCGTCCACGCCGGTGGACATGATCTCCGCAGCTGGCGCCAGCGGCAGCGCAGCCGCGCAGTGCACCACGGTCGTCACGCCTTCCAAGGCCTGGTCCACCGCGGCGCCGTCCCGAATGTCACCCTGCCACGCGTCGATGCGAACCTGTTCCGGGTAATCGAAGGGTGCAATGTCCAGCGTGCGCAGGCTCATGCCGTGCTGCAGCAGGTACCGCACGAGATTGATGCCCAGGAAGCCTGAGCCGCCGGTGATGAGGCAGGTCGGCTGGGACCGGTCTCCTGCGGCATCGAGCGAAGCGGGCGTGATGTCGTCCTCCGGTGTCATGGGCAGGCCGCCGGCAGCTTGCCGGCGTCGCGGCGAACCCTTCGTGCGTTGGAAGGACGAACGGCGCTCGGTTGATCCGGTTCGGCAGTGGCTTTCATCGGGACGCCTCTGTAACTGCCATGCGTCGGGTCAGCTTGGTGGCGTGGTTTGGTCCACCCATTGCGCAATGTTGAAGCGCTTCGATGCCATGCGCAGACGAGCCAATGGCGATCACGCGGCCATGCATGTGGACCTCCTCGAATCGCGTCCAGTCTGCCGCGCGGCTCCCCACGGCGCTTGAGAAATATCAGGTGCGCCCACACTGCAAAATTGCGTTGCCGCAACGGCGCGTTTTGTCACACGCCATTCACCGCGCATTTCCATGCGTTTGCGTTCATTCATCGCAGGTTGATGAGCGGAGGCTAAGTTCAGACTTGAGTGCATCGATGGAGGTTCGCCATGAGCGCCACGAATGCCGGTCTTGCCCGCTACGAGCTGCGCTTCCAGTTCCTTTTCGACGAGGGCCGTGCCTACGCCTTCCCATGCGACAAGGAGGGGCACGTGGATCTTGATGCCTTGAGCGAGCGCGCCCGCAACAACTACTTCTTTGCGCGTTCCGTCGTGGGGCGCGACGTCGCCACGCCGATCGTCCAAGCCGTGTCCTGGCATTGACGGTCGCACGCCCCTGAGTCCTGCCGCGACAACGGCGTCATGCGACCGGGCGGGCCAGGTGTTTCGGCCTTGAGTCCGCAGGCTCTTGCTGCGTGCGATGCCAGTCTATGGGCCATGCCGGGTTGTCGATGCTGAAGCGGGGTGAAGGTCCTGACAGGTCTCGCTGTGCCGCCAGGTAGGCCTCGACGGTGCCGACGTCACGCCAATAGCACGGCTGCTCTTGGGTCAGGACGCCCGGTACCGCGTTGTGCGTGAAATCGTATGCGCACACGCGATGGCTCTTGATCATCTGTGGCAGCACATGCCGGCCGAAGTCATACTCGCCGCGGGCCACCGCGGCTTGCAGCGCCGCGTACAGGATCTCAGGCTTGAACAGGTAGTTGCCCATGGAAATCAACGCGCGGCGGGGATCGTGCGGCATCGGCACGGGCCTGGCCGGCTTCTCCTGGAACTCCAGGATTCGCGCGTTGCGGTCGGTGCAGACCACGCCGAACTCACTGCCGCTCTCCAGCGCCACGGGCAGGGTGGCGACAGTGGCGTCCGCTCGCATGGCCATGTGGAAGGCCGCCATTTGCCGCACGTCCATGCGGTAGAGATGGTCCGCGGCAAACACGGCCACCAGCTGCGGATCGAGCGCGTCGAGCCGTTCGAGGCATTCGTACACCGCGTGTGCCGTGCCCTTGAACACGCGACCCGCCGTGCTGCTTCCCGAAACCACCGGCTCGACGAAGTCGCCGGCGTGCAGGATGGAGATGTTCCATTGCCGCTTCAGGTGGTTGACGAGGATGTCCGGCTTGTACTGAAGCAGCACGAAGATCTGGCGGATCCTCGAGTTGTACAGGTTGCTCAGCACGAAGTCGATGATTCGCCAACCGCCGGCCATCGGCAGGGCCGGCTTGGGAAGCTCCCGCGTGAACGGGCGAAGCCGGGTGCCTTCGCCCCCGGCCAGAACGAACGCCACGATGCGCGGTGCGGCCCTGTCATCCCCTGCAATGCCAAGCCGTACCTCTTGCGGCGCTCCCGCCTGTGCGGGCCTCGCACAGCTCAAGCCCGCTGTCATCCGACCTTGAGCTGGTTGGTGACCCAGTGCACGCCCGGCGCGGAGCGCACGGTGCCTTCGGCCGCGCTGCGCTCGGCCCAGGAGTGCACGCTGCCGCTGAGCGTCACGCTGCCGTTGCCGCTGGTCTGGATATCGATGTGGCGCGCCTCGCGTTCCGCCCGCCGTACCAGTGCCTTGCGGATGCGCTCGGCCAGGTCGGGCGGCTGGGGGCGATGCTTCAGCGTGATGTCGTCGGAGACGCCGACCACGCCCCTGAGGTGGCTGACGGACTTCTCCACCAGCCGGCGCTGGTAGTCCCATTCCAGCTCGCCCTGCAACGTCACCCAGCCCTTGTCCACCATCACCCGCACGGCATTGCCGGGAATGGAGGACAACTGCTCCAGCGCGGCCTCGGCGGCCTGGGCGATGTCGGTGTCGCTGCGCCTGTGGTCCGGCGACAGGCGCACGTCGAGCTCCAGCGCCACGGCCTTGACCCCGGCCACGCGTCGCATCGCCTTCTGGATGGCCCACTTCTCGGGATAGGTCTGCAGGTGCCCCGAGATCGTGACCACGCCGTCCTTGACCGCCACGCCCAGCGCCGTGGCATTCACCGCGGGATCCCAGTCCAGTTCGTCCTCCACGTCCTTCTTCAGCTCGGCATCCGTCTTCATGTCGGTCTCCTTGAGTGGCAATGTGCGGGCGCCTCTGCGCCGGCCGCTGCCGTTGCGCCACCGTGTGCCACGGCAGCGGCACCGCGCTCACGGCATTCCCCGTGTGATCGTCAATAGATCTCGCCCGGTCCACCCGCATCGCCAGCGGAGGCCTGCGGCTTGACCGGGGCGTC
Organism: Azohydromonas australica DSM 1124; assembly: GCF_000430725.1. Classification (GTDB taxonomy): domain Bacteria; phylum Pseudomonadota; class Gammaproteobacteria; order Burkholderiales; family Burkholderiaceae_C; genus Azohydromonas; species Azohydromonas australica. The sequence goes on along the minus strand of NZ_KE387212.1, from coordinate 19,345 downwards.
GGCGACCAGGCAGTCGGTGGTGAGCACCAGGCTGGCAATGGAGGCGGCGTTCTGCAGCGCCAGCCGCGTGACCTTGGCCGGGTCGATCACGCCCATCTCCAGCAGGTCGCCGTACTCGCGCGTGGCGGCGTTGTAGCCAAAGCCGCGTGCATCGGATTGGTCCACCCGGTGCAGCACGATGGAGGGTTCGTCGGCTGCGTTGCTGACGATGCGCCGCAGCGGCTCCTCCAGGGCGCGCGCCACGATGTTCAGGCCCGATGCCTGGTCCAACGTCGGCAGTTTCAGGTCGGCCAGGGCCTTGCGTGCGCGCAGCAGGGCCACGCCGCCACCGGGCACGATGCCTTCATCGACCGCCGCGCGCGTGGCGTGCAGGGCATCCTCCACGCGCAGCTTGCGCTCCTTGAGCTCGGTTTCGGTGGCGGCGCCCACCTTGATCAGCGCCACGCCGCCGGAGAGCTTGGCGATGCGCTCGTCGAGCTGGCCGCGCTCGTAGTCGCTGGTGATCGCATCGCGCTGCTTCCTCAGCGAGGCCAGCCGGTCGCGAATGGCCGTGGCGTCTCCCGCGCCGCCGATGAGCGTGGTGTGGTCCTTGTCCACCTCGACCCGCCGCGCATGCCCCAGATGCTCCATGCCGGCCTTCGCCAGCGTGAGCCCCAGTTCCTCGGAAATCACCTGTCCCCCGGTGACGACGGCGATGTCCTGCAGCGTGGCCTTGCGCCGGTCGCCGAAGCCTGGCGCCTTGACGGCACAGGTCTTGAGCACGCCGCGCATGGTGTTGACCACCAGCGTGGCCAGCGCTTCGGCGTCCACATCCTCGGCGATGACCAGCAGCGGCGTACTCGCCTTGGCAGCCGCCTCCAGCACCGGCACCAGATCCTTCACCGAGGACAGGCGCTGGTCGCAAAGCACGATGGCCGCGTCCTCCAGCACCGCGGCCTGGCGCTCGGCGTTGTTGATGAAGTAGGGCGAGAGGTAGCCGCGATCGAACTGCAGGCCCTCGACCACCTCCAGCTCGCTGACCATGCCGGAGCCGTCCTCGATCGAGATCGCACCCTCGCGGCCCACCTTGTCCATGGCGCGCGCCACGAGCTCGCCGATGGAGCGGTCGTTGTTGGCGGAGATGCTCGCCACGTGCGCGATCTCCTGCGACCCGGTGCAGGGCTGGGCGATGCGCTGCAGCTCCTGCACCACGCGCTCGACAGCCTGGTCGATGCCGCGCTTGAGGGCCATCGGGTTCATGCCGGCAGCCAGGTACTTCAGGCCTTCCTGGATCATGCCGTGCGCCAGCACCGTGGCCGTCGTGGTGCCGTCGCCGGCCATCTCGCTGGTGCGCGCGGCCACCTCGCGCAGCAGCTGCGCTCCCATGTTCTCGAAACGGTCCTGCAGCTCGATGGCCCTGGCCACCACCACGCCGGAATTGACGATCTGCGGCGCCCCGAATTCGCGGTCCAGGATGACGGTGCGCCCACGCGGGCCGAGGGTCACCTTCACCGCATCGGCCAGGATTTCGACGCCACGACGGATCTTGTCGCGTGCCTCTTCGCGGAAGAGCAGTTGCTTGGCAGCCATGCTTGGACCTCCGATGAAACGAGCTGCTGGCCGGCCCCGCGGTGTCACCCATGTGCACGCAACGCCGACGCAGTGTCGCCCGCACGACGAACGTGACCGCGTTCGTGGTATCAGGGCTGCGAGCCCTGGTGCCGCACCAGCATGACGGGCACCGGCGCGCAGCGCGCCGTGATCTCGGCATCGCTGCCCATCGTCAGGCGGCTGATGCCGCGCCGTCCATGCGTGCCCATGACGATGAGCTGGCAGTCCTGGGTCTTGGCCTGCTCGGAGATCACGTTGCCGACACGGCCGGACGTGATCTCGTGCATCACGGGCCGTACCTGCACACCGGCCTGCTCGGCTTCGCGGCAGCCCTGTGCGAGCAGTTCCTTCCCCAGATCGAGCAGATCGCGACGGATCTCGTCGGTACCGGTCACGGCGGCCATGTCCACCAGCAGCGGGTACTCGTTGACCACGTGCAGCAGCACGAGAGTGGACTTCAATTCCCGCGCCAGGGTGATGGCTTCGCGCAGGCCCTGGACAGAAGGGTCGCTGCCGTCGAAGGGAACGAGGCTTCTGGAGTACATCGCATTCCTCCAACTCGGCCGCGGTGGGCGGCCGGTCGCGCCATGGTCATGCTTCGGGCAGCGTGGTCATTGAGATTTCGCAAATACGGCAGATCTCGCATGCGGCAGCGGTTTCCAACGCCAAGCTCGTGCTGTTTCACCTGCTGCATCAAGGACACGCTGCGCATTGCCGCCCGGCAGCAGCGGTGTCGAGCATGCACGCGCCATGCATGCCCATGGCTGCAGTGAAAAGCCTTCGCGCTCGGAATTGATCTGCCGCAAGCCATGCCACACCGGTCGGCCTAGATTGGATTTGTCCTGTACCGGCAGCACTCATGGTGGCGTCCGGCAATCTTCAGGACATGGTTGCAAATGCATCCTGGAAAGAGCCTTATGGAAAGGAGATATCGATGACTGCCTTGACTCCGCTGTCGCGCTTCGACGACCTGTTCTCCGAATTCCGCCGCCTGCTGCCCTCGTTGGCCCAAGGCTCCGAGATCATGGGCATGGGCGACATTCGCCTGGACGTCGAGGAGAAGGACAAAAGCTATGCCGTGTGCGCCGAGCTGCCCGGTGTGAAGAAGGAGGACATTCGGGTCGAAGTGGACGGCAACCGCGTCGGCATCCATGCCGAGATCCGCAGGGATGCAGAGGAGAAGGACCCGAAGGACAAGGCCCGCGTGCTCATGCGCGAGACCTATCGTGGCAGCGTCTCGCGCAGCTTCACGCTGCCCAGCGAGATCGATGAAGCGGGTGTCGCGGCCAAGCTGGAAGACGGCGTGCTCAAGCTCACGCTGCCCAAGCGCGAAGGCGCACGCCGCCGCCGCATCGCCATCGAGTGAGCGGAGTGGACAGAGGCATGCCGCGCCGCGCGGCCTGAGGAGCCGGACAATGCGCCGTCACGCGAAGTGCGGGCCAAGGAGAAGTGGATGAGTCTCATGGCTTCCATCCTGGTGCACGTCGATGCACTGCCGCGCAGCCGCATGCGGCTGGAGCTGGCCCGAACGCTGGCGCGGCGCCTGGACGCAACGGTGCAAGCGCTGTATGCCGTCACGCCGGCCGTGCTGGAGGTGACACTGCCGTTTCCGGACGCCGGCGCTTTCATGCCTGACATGCTGGAGGTCGACTGCCAGCGCCGGGACATGGCGCGCGCGCTGGTCGAAGCCGTGCAAAGCGATGAGGTGCACGTGCGCTGGGCCGAGCTGAGCCCGCTGCGCGCCCTGTATCCCGGCTTCGTGCGCGAGAGCTTCCATCACGACCTGGTGGTGCTGGGCCAGTACGACGGCAGCGATCCCGCAGGCGCCGGTGTGCCGCCGGACTTCGTGCCCTCGGTCGTCGTGGACAGCGGCAAGCCCGTGCTGGTCGTGCCTTGGGCAGGCAACTTTGGCGACGTGGGCCACCGCGTGCTGATCGCCTGGAAGCCCACGCGCGAGGCGGCTCGTGCGCTGTCCGCGGTGCTGCCCCTGTTGCAGCCGGGCGCTGCCGTCCACGTGTCGAGCTGGGACGGTGATCCTGAGGAGATCCGCCCGCTCCTGCTGCGCCATGGCGTTGACGTGACCTGTTCCCGTGAAGCAGCGGCTGAAGGCCAGGTGGGTGAAGATTTGCTCTCGCGCACGGCAGACCTGAATGCGGACCTGCTGGTGATGGGCTGCTATGGCCATACCCGTGCACGCGAGCTGCTGCTGGGCGGCGCCACGCGAACGGTGCTCGCGTCCATGACGCTGCCCGTGCTGATGGCGCACTGACGCCGCTGCCGCGCCGCCTACGAGGCATGGCGCGCAACCAAAGGGAAAGCTCCCATGGCCACCATCCCTGCAAGACATGCGCGGCTGCTGGCCGCCGTCGCGCTCTGTGCCGCCGTGCCTGTGTTGAGCGCGCCAGCGGCGCCGGCCGAGCCGGCCTCGGCGACGCCGGCGGACGCCAGCCTGGGGCAGCAGCTGTTCCAGACGCACTGTGCGCGATGCCACGGCGAGGACGCGAAGGGGACGGGGCGCGCGCCCAGCCTGCTGCAGCGGGTGGGGGGCATGAGCGAGGCCAGGTTCACCGAAGCCGTGTTGCGCCGCTATGCGTGGACCATCGCGGCCACCGAGGCCGCGGACCCGCAAGCCGCGCGCCAGGCATTGCTGGACAGCGTCGTGCAGCCGCGCGCCGATGGCCATGCCATGCCGGCCTGGCAAGACAACCCGGCCGTGCGCTCGGGCATCGCGCAGCTCTACCGCTATCTCGATACGCGGGCGCGGCAAGCGGCACGCTGACACACCTGGCCCGCGCGCCGCATCACCACGGCAACAAGGATCTGGGCTGCCGCGCCGCGGTGGGGCTGGAAGAAACAGCGCTTGAGGCCCTCGTCCGGCACCAGGTAGGCGGCGGTGAGCCCGCCTACCAGGGCCAGTACCGCAGCGGGCAGTGCACGAAACCGAAGGCTCGGCCCAGCGGCAGCTAGGGCAGCGCCAGCGCCATGAGCATCATCCCGAAGAGGCGTGTGCCGCGCTCGCACTCGGTCGGCGGTGCGGGGCTCTGCAGGCTCCCGGCCATGCGGCCGAGCTCGGTGCGCGCCCCGGTGGCATCCACGCGCATGGGCGCCGACTCGGACACCACCGAGCTGTCCACGTAGAGCACGTGCGGCGACTGCAGCGCCGTCGCCGCTTCATCCCCATCACGCTGAGCCTGGGTGCTGACGTGTGCGGCGTGTTTTTCTACCGGGACAGCCTCGCCGGTGAGCAGCGCCTGGTTGACGAAAAAGTCGGTGGCCTGCAGTACCGTGCCGCCGCAGGCACCAAGCTGCCGGCGGCCAGCTCCACGACATCGCCGGGTACCAGCTCGCGCACCGGGCGCTCCACGGCTTGGCCGTCGCGCCGCACGCGCACGCGAAGCGCCACGGCCTGCTGCAGGAACTCGGTGGTGCGGCCCGCGCGCTGTGCCTGCACCAGGTCCGGGTCCACGCTGGCGGTGATCACGGCCGCCACGATGCCGAAGCTCAGTGCATCGCCCGTGATGGCTGCGACCAGCAGGACCAGCAACAGCGGGGTGGGCAGCCGCCCGATGAAGCGCCGCCAGCGCGGCGGGCTGGTGCAGCCGATACCAACGTTCAGCACGCTCTGCCGGAGATCGGGCACTGCGCCGGCGCCGCACCGCAGTCGCTTATGGACAGCACCAGATGTGCCACCCATCTCGGCCGGCATGAAACGGTGGCCGCGGCATAACTTTGTGGCCAGATGGCGGAATCTCTTCCTGCGCCGGACTTATGCAACGAAGTTGTAGGGACCGCGTATACCTATTGCAGGTTCGTCTTTTGATGAACATCAAAAATTTGCCGTCAACTGTATTGGGTCGCATTCCCTTGATGTGAGAGAACGGTGTCATTGAAGACGCCAATCCATTTTCTTTGGCCTAAAGAAAAAACTTCATCGGTGGGACTTGAATTGCCTTAATAGAGCGCCCACAGTTCAGCGTAAACGGTCCCCCAGAAACCGATGTAAAGCATGTAAGCCAACGGAATGTATTCCCGGTTGGGGTCGATGCTTTTTCATGTCAACGCTCGATCCAACCATGCGGCTGACCAGATACTTGGCTCGGCCATTGGTTGCTCGAGTGGGGTTTATTGCCATTTTGCAGATTCCTGAAAACAGGAGTGCTGGTTGCGGCCTAACTTGGGCTGCCCGTTGCATGTTTGATTCCCGTATCAACCCAGGGAGTTTTCCATTTGCGAGGAGATTGCAATGGCTCAACAACATAGGCGGTCTTTCATGGCGCTGGCGGCAGCGCTGCCTGCAGCAGGTGCTGGCTTGCTGCCCGAAATCGCTGCTGCGCAGGTGCCTGAGCACGAGCGGCCCTCACTCAGGAAATGGGTGCAGACGCCCGCCTCGGGCATAGGCGATGTCACAGTCGGCTATGAAGGCAGGGTTTGGGTGGCGGGTCGCAACGGCACGATCTGGTACACGGATAACGGCGTGAGCTTCACGCAGGTCGACGCCTCCGGCTTCGAGCGGGTGGCCGCCGGACCCGATGGCGCGCTGTGGGCTGTCGGGTTCAATGGCACCTTGTGGGTGTACCGCAACGGCAAGTGGACCGATACCGGTGCCAGCGGCATGGGCGACGTGGCGGTCGGCCCTGACGGCACGGTCTGGCTCGCCGGGCGCAACGGCACGATCTGGTACTACCGCAACGGCAACTTCACTCAGGTCGCGGCCAGCGGTTTTGCCCGGGTCGCGGTGGCCCTGGACGGTACGGTGTTCGCCGTTGGCTTCAACGGCACGTTATGGCGCTACTACAACGGCTCGTGGACCCGGATCTGGCGTGCCCCGTCCCGCCTCGTGGACGTGGCGGTCTCGCCGTGCGGCACGATCTGGGTAACGCGCAAGGACGACGGCTCTATCTATTACTCGGACACTGGCCGCCGTTTCGTCAAGGTCCCGGGCAGCGGCTTCGAGAGCATTGCCGTCGGACTGGACGACAACGTGTGGGCCGTGGGCTATAACGGCACGCTTTGGAAGTACGAGCGCCCGTACCGCTACGTGTGAACGGTTTCTTGCACGCCTGCCGGAAGCCGGCGCCTGCACCGGCGTGTTCTCCGGACTGAGGCTTGAGAGCGCATTCGCGGGCTGCGTGCCGAGCGCCGCAGCCCGCCCTGAAAATGGGCTCTCATATTTTCCTGATCACCTCGGTCTGAACAACGTGACGCGGGTCGGAATACAGAATCGCAAATGAGAGGGACTGAACAATGCCCCGGTTGCTGCCCGCCGCAGCCGCTCAACGTGCTCTCGATATTGACGCCCTGGGCAGCAACAACTCCACCTTGAGCCCGCCCAGTTCCGCGCAGGCCAGCGACATCTGGCCTCCGTAGAGATCGGCCAGCTCGCGCACGATGGCCAGCCCCAGGCCGCTACCGGGTGTAGCCTCATCCAGGCGACAGCCGCGCGCCAGAGCCAGCTCGTGCCGCTTCGCGGCGATGCCGGGTCCGTCGTCTTCGACGACCAGTCGCAGCCGCGGCGTTCCTGCTCCCGTCAGCGGCGCAGCTGACAGGCGAATCGAGCTGTGTGCCCACTTGCAGGCGTTGTCCAGCAGATTGCCCAGCATCTCCTGCAAATCCTGGACCTCGTCGGCAAAGGCCAGCCCGGGCGGTACGGCATCGGCTTCCATGCGCAGCCCGCGCTCGCCATGCACGCGCGACATCACGCGCACCAACCCGTGCACGACAGGGGCCACCTCGGCGCGCATGCCCGGTACGCCCTGCGCTGCGGCGGCGCGCGACCGGGCGAGATGCCAGTGGACGTGGCGCCGGGCGATTTCGACCTGCTCCGCCACCAGGCCGGGCAGCGCCGCGAGTTCCGCCGGATGCCGCTGCACGGATCCCGCGGCCTGTGCCATCGCGGCCAGCGGCGTCTTGAGGGCATGCGCCAGGTTGCCTGCCTGCGTGCGGGCGCGGGCCACGACCTCGGCATTGCGCTCCAGCACGCCGTTGAAGTCGTCCACCAGCGGCTGCACTTCCAGCGGGAAGCGGCCCTGCAGGCGCTGCCGGCGGCCTTCGCGCACGTCTATCAGCGCTTGCTGCAGCGCCTTGAGCGGCGCCAGCCCGACGGACACCTGGGCGGCCGCGGCCAGCAGCAGCAGCCCCAGCAGCGCCGCCAGCGACCAGGCCAGCACGCCGTTGAAGCGTTCGACGGCCTGCGTGGTTTCATGGCGGTCCGCCGCGACCAGCAGCCGCCATGCACCGGGACCGCCGGCTGCGGCGATGCGCACCGTGCGCTCGACCAGCAGCAGCGCCGCGCCGCCCGGGCCAACCACCTCGTGTACATGCACTTGCCCGTCGGCCGGCTGATCGGCCGGCGCCTGCAGCTCGGCATCCCACAGCGAGCGCGAGCGCAGCACGCCGCGCTGCAGCGTCACGCCGTCGCTGCGGTCCACCTGCCAGTACAGCCCCGAATGGGGACGGACCCAGCGCGGGTCGCTCAGGCTTGCCGGATCCAGCCGGGGAGTCCCAGCGGCATCGGGCTCGAAGCGGGCCGTGACCTGGTCGAGCTCGGCCGTCAGCGTGGCGGCGAACTGGCGCGTGACATGCTCGCGAAACAGCCCGAACAGGGGTGGACGGACTCTGCGTGCAAAAAGGTGCGCTTTGAGTCTAAAAACTTTTGTGGGACAACGGCTTACGGAATTTTGAATTACGGCGACCGCAGTTTGGCCGTGTAAATCGGTGCGTTTTGCCGTGGGAATATCACCGTTTTCCGTGGCCAGAAAACGCTGCCCCGATCTGCTTGGCGCGGCGCTCATCGTCGGCGTGCAGGTACAGCGAGGTGGTGGACACCGACGCGTGGCGCAGGTTGTCGCGTACCGTGGTGAGGTCGACGCCGGCCTCCAGCGCATACGAGGCATGGCTGTGGCGCAGCCAGTGCGGTGAAGCCCGGCCCAGCTTCTCGGCCAGCGCCGGGTTGACGTCGGTGAGCACCGTAGCCGCCGTCGCGAAGAAGCGCTTGAGCGCCGCCCACAGCCGCCTGGCGATGATGGCGGTCCCATCGTCTAGGCTGCCCAACAGCGGTGTGCCCGGATCCCACTTCGCTGGGCTCACGGGCAACTGCCGCTGCACCAGGTAGGTTTCCAGCGCGCTGCGCGCAATGAGGGGCAGCACGACCTTGCGGGGCTTACTGCCCTTGCCGACCACGCGCAGCCAGACCTCGCCGCCAGCGTCGATCTCGACGTTGCCCAGCACGGCGTTCACCAGTTCACTGGCGCGCAGCCCCGTGCCGAACCCGAAGTCAAGCACGAAGCGCATGCGCCGCGCCGCGGCCGGCGTCCACCCGTACGACCATTCCAAGGCGTCGGCGACCGTGCGCAGAAGCTGCCACTCGCCGCCAGAGAATCCCCGCGTCGTGTCCAGGCCGGCCGAGCGTGCGCCGCGCACGCGGATGCCGGCAAACGGGTTGGCTAGCACGTATCGCTTGGCGATGAGCCAGCGGAACAGCGCGCCCAGCACCGAGAGCGCGTAGGCAATGGAGCGCGGCGAGGGACCGCCGGTGAAGGGACGCCACAGCGGCGAGGACCGCGCCGTGGCAGGCCCGACCCAGCGCGAGCGCGGTGCCGGATGGCGCAGGAACGCGCGGTACGCCGCCGCGTCCTCGGTAGTGAGCGAGGACAGCGCCAGGCCGCGTTCGAAGATGGCCCAGAGCATCAAGCGCTCGGCCTCCTTGCGGTAAGCACGCTGGGTGGCCGGAGCCTCGTGCATCGACAGCCAGATCTGCACGGCCTCGAAGTCGTTGTTGGCCCGCAGCGAGCACGACTCGCGTGGCGCCCGAAAGGTGCCCTGGGTGCCGTCGACCTCGCTGGGCACGACGATGTGCTCCCACGGACGCACGTCACCGATCGAGGGCACGGTCACTAGCGCCCGTGCCCGCTCGGTGAGGTCGGGGTGTGCTGCGAAGAAGTCCTCCACCTGGGCTGCCATGGCCTGCCCGAGCCCGGCAATGCCAATCCACCAGCGCCGCCGGCGCGGCACGCGCAGCGTGAGCTCGGCCAGGGTCCTGATGCCAGCCTTGTGCAGCACGGCCGCCACGCGCGGGGGCAGCCAGCGGCCCACGTCGTCGCCGATGAGCGGCTGCGGGATGGGCGCATGGCGTAGCGCCTCGACCGCCTGCGCGACGGCACGTGCGGCCGCAGCGCCCTTGCGCGCCGTGCCCGTGATGAGCCGCGCCAGGTCCTCGCGCTGGCGGCTGGCCGCGAAGGCGGCGAGCTGCCGGCGGATGTCGCCGATCATGGCGCGCGACGAGCCGCCAAGCAGCCGCCGTTCGGGAATGAAGCGCGCCACGGCCTCTCGTGAGGACAGGCCTTCGTGCCAGGCCCGTAGAGCCGAGAGCGCCGCGGCATCGGGCAACGACTGCACGCTGGCGGACTCGGCAGTGGACGGGCGCAATTCCATGCCAGTCAGTTTAGGCCTGTGACGCTGCTGATCCGATAAGAAGAATTATTTGATCAGCGATGAACTCCACGACGGCTTGCGCAGCTTCAGCGGCGTTCACACGAAGCTGGCTGCAGGCGCTCAGGGTGCTGCGTCCTTCTGCTTGACAGCGGTCCAGAAGTCCTCGCCCGCAGCGCCAACGGCAGCGCGATCCCGGTACAGCCGGATGTCCAGCGCGATGCGCCAGTCGTCAGGTGCCGCCGCAACCAATCGGCCACTGGCCAGGTCTTCTCGGATCAGTGTCGCCGGCAGCCAAGCCACGCCTCGCCCGCTGAGCGCCATTGTCCTGAGCACGGATGCCAGGTGAGCTGTGAACACGGTGTGCGTGTGCAGCCGCTCCATCACTGTTCCACGGACCTGCTTCAGGATGCGTGCAAGGCCTGATTCGGTGCTGTAGCCCAGA
>NZ_KE387212.1:0-8873 GCF_000430725.1 Azohydromonas australica DSM 1124 | reverse complement strand
CCGTCCCGCCTCGTGGACGTGGCGGTCTCGCCGTGCGGCACGATCTGGGTAACGCGCAAGGACGACGGCTCAATTTACTACTCCGACACCGGCCGCTATTTCGTCAAGGTCCCGGGCAGCGGCTTCGAGAGCATTGCCGTCGGACTGGACGACAACGTCTGGGCCGTGGGCTACAACGGCACGCTTTGGAAGTACGAGCGCCCGTACCGCTACGTCTGAAAGGGCTCTTGCACGCCTACCGGAAGCCGGCGCCTGCACCGGCGTGTTCTCCGGACTGAGGCTCGAGAGCGTATTCGCGGGCTGCGTGCCGAGCGTCGCAGCCCGCCCTGAAAATGGGCTCTCATATCTTCCTGACCACATCGACTTTCGCGACGCGACGCGGGTCGGAATCAAACGCGCCATGTGCAGTCGCTGATTCACCTCCTATCGAGCACGGAGGCGCAAATGAGAGAGGCTGAACAATGCCCAGGCTCTGCCCGCCACAGCCGCTCAGCATGATCTTGATATTGACGCCCCCGGCAGCAACAGTCCCAGCCGCGCGACCAGTGACAAGGCCTGCACGCCGTTGAAGCGCTTGATGGCTTCCACTGTCGCATGGCGGTCCGCCGCGACCAGCAGCCGCCACGCAGCGGGTTTGGTCCACCTGCCAATCCAGCCCGGAATAGGGCCGTTTCCAGCGCGGGTCGCTCAGGGCTACCGGATCGAGGTAGGGCCGCCCTTGAGCATCCAGTTCGAAACGGGCCATGACCTGCTCGAGTTCGGCCGTGAGCACGGCACTGAACTGCCGCGTGACGTGTTCGCGAAACAGCCTGGACAGCACCCACCCGACGTTCACAACCGCCCCCGCCACGAAAGTGCACGGTGACCGCGTCCATGAGCAAGGACGGTCTGTTCGGCAAGCCGGGGCTGGTCAGGGTGTCCGGGCGGTGGACCATCCAGCTTTCACGCCGCGTCGACGCCGCCAATGGAAAACTGCTGGGCGTGGCGGTGGCCTCGGTGGATCCGGGCCACTTCGAGGGGGTCTACCGCGGCGTGGCACTGGAAGTGCAAGGCCTGGTGTCGCTGGTGGGGCTCGACGACGTGGTGCGCGCGCGTGGTGTGCGGTGTCAGCCAGGGGGTAGGCACGACCCTGAGCGCCGAGGCGGGCAACGCCTTTCGCGAGCAGGCGGCGTTGGGCCACGCCATTCGCATCAGCGGCGTGGACGGCATCGAGCGCATCACGGTCTTCCGTCGCATCGCAGACTTGCCGCTCCTCATTGCCGCGGCCACGGGGACTGACGAAGCCTTGGCGCGCTGGAGGCGCACCTGTACGGCCGTTGTGATGGTCACGTTTATCTGCGTTAACTTCACTGGCGCGTTGCCACTTTAGGCATGCGCGATGCCACCGAATGAGGTGAGCAAACCTTCAGGCAAGCCAATAGCCCGTCGTTGGCCGCCATTCGGAAGAAGATTGACGTGAAGGCGCCTCATGGCCGCTGCCAAATCAGCGATGCCAAGCCTTGCCAAGCTCACCCGGCCGGAGCTGTATGCCGCCGTGCCTAGGCAACGGATCTACCGGCACCTCGACGAGCTGCGCCGGCATCCGCTGATAGCCGTCATCGGCCCGCCGGGCGCGGGCAAGACCACGCTGATGGCCGGCTATGCGCAAGCCCGTGGTGCGATGACGCTGTGGATGCAGCTCGACGGCGGCGACGAGGATCCCGCCACGTGCTTCTATTACCTGCGCCGTGCCGCAACGGCCGCGCTGCCGCAGCGCCGCCTGCACCTGCCCTTGCTCAGCGCCGAACTGCGGGGCGACCTGGCAGGCTTCACGCGGCGGTGGTTCCGCGAGCTGTCCGAGGCCCTGCCGCCCGGCACCCTGCTGGTGCTCGACAACTACCAGGTCCTGGGCCTGCAGGCGCCGCTGCACGCCATGCTGTGCGATGCCGCCCAGGAACTGGGCCCAGGGGTCAACCTCGTGCTGATCAGTCGCGACGAGCTGCCCCCCGCGTTTGCCTCGCTGGTGGCCGTTCAGCGCCTGGCGCGCCTGGACTGGCAGGCACTGCGCCTGACAGACGAGGAAGCGTGCGCCTTGGCACGGGCCAGCCGTCCGGGCTTGGACGCCGCCGTGCTGCACGAGCTGGTGGCCACCTGCGAAGGCTGGGCCGCCGGTGTGGTGCTGATGCTGGAGCGCTACCACCAGACTGGCAGCGTCAACCAGATCGGCCAGGGCGAGACGATGCAGGAGGTCTTCAACTACATCGCTGGACTGATCTTCGAACAGGTGTCGGCCACCGACCGCGACACGCTCATGCGCGCGGCCTACCTGCCGCACGCCTCGCCGGCACAGGTTGAAGCCCTGAGCGGGGCCATCCACGCCGGCTCGCTGCTGGAGACGCTGTACCGGCGCCACCTGTTCACCGACCGGCGCCTCAACCGCGGGCTGTCGTACCACTTCCATGCCCTGTTCCGTGCCTTCCTGCTGGATCAAGCGGCACGCAGCATCCCGGCGCCCGATCGCCAAGCCCTGGCGAAGCGCGCCGCGGCGATCCTGGAAGAGGACGGCCAGTGGGACGCCGCCGTCGAGCTGCTGGAGCAGGCGCTCGACTGGGACGGCCTGGCCCGCCTGGTGCGCCACGCCGCGCCGGGGCTGATCGCCCAAGGCCGGCACGAACTGCTGCTGCGCTGGATGGATGCCATGCCCGCGCCGCGCGTGGAGCGCGATGCTTGGCTGTCGTACTGGCAGGGCCACGCGCTGCTGGCCGTGGACCCCGCGCATAGCGAGCGGGTGTGCACGCGTGCCTTCGAGCTCTTCGGCCGTGCGGGCGAGCGCGCCGGGCGGCTGCTGGCTTGGGCGCGCGTGGTGCAGGCCATACGCTTCAACGCCCATGCCCCGCTGCACCGGCTGGACCACTGGATAGACGTGGCCGACGAGCTGCTGCGCCATGACGACAGCTTTCCCTGCGAAGACGTCGAATATCCCTTCGTCTACGGCATGTTCGTGGCGCTGTGGCACCGCCGCCCGCGCCATCCGGACTACGGGCGCTGGCGGGACCGGGCGGTGACGCTGGGCCTGTCCGCCGGCGCCGACGCCGGCCAGCGCGTCTACCTGGCTTACCTTGCGGTGAGCTACGAGACGCAGCGCGGCCAGCTGCTACAGGCGCGGCTGCTGCTGGACGCCGCCGACCGTGTGCGCAACCTGTCGGCCTTCACCGAGAGCTTCAGCCACCTGGGCCGCATCATCTACCAAGTCGAAGCGGGCGAGCTGGATGCAGCCTTGGCAACGATGCGCAAGGGCCTGGCGCGCTCGCGCGAAACCGGCATCACGACCTGGAACAGCTTTCTGCGTTTCCACGGCGGGCGCGCCGCGCTGATGAGTGGCGACCTCGACGAGGCCGCGCGGCTGTGCGACGAGCTTGCGCAGCAGGCTGACGCCACTCGCGGCACGCCGGGCATCTACTACCACCATCTCTCCGCCTGGATCGCCCTGTGCCGCGGCGACGCGTCCGCCGCGCAGCGGCACGCCGCGCTGGCCGTCGAACTGGCTGCGGCCTCGGGCTGGTTGGTGACCCACGCGCGCTGCCTGCACCTGCGTGCCCGCGTCGCCTGGGCCCAGGGCGATACGGCGCAGGCCAGGCAGGACCTCGCGGCCCTGCGGCGCCTGGCTGACGAGCTGGGCAACCGAGTGCTCGATAGCCAAAGCGCGCTGCTGGAAGCCTTGATGGCTTCCGACGCGCAGCGGGCCGCCCCGGCGCTGGCCCGGGGCTGGCGGCTCGCGCGCGAGATGAACCTGCGCCATACGCCGTGGCTGCTGCACGAGGACGCCGGTGTGCTGTGCGCCCGGGCCCTGGCGCTGGACATCGAGCCGCACTTCGTGTCAGAGGTGGCGCAAGGGCTCGCCATGGCACCGCCCGTCGAGGCCACGCAGGCTTGGCCCTGGCCCGTGAAGGTGCGAGCCTTGGGCAGCTTCGAGTTGGAAGTGCAGGGCCGGCCGTTGGTCTTCACGCGCAAGGCGCCCAAGCGCGTGATCGGTCTGCTGAAGGCGCTGATCGCCTTCGGCGGCCAGGACGTAGCTGTGCAGCGGCTGGAGGACGCGCTGTGGCCGGAGCTCGAGGGCGACGCTGCCCACCAGGCGCTGGAAGCGGCGCTGTACCGGTTGCGCCGCATCCTCGGATCGCCGCAGGCCGTGCGGCTGCATGAGGGAGCGGTGAGCCTGGAGCCGCGCTGCTGCTGGGTGGACGCCTGGGCGTTCGAGCGGCTGTGCGCGCAGGCCCTGGCGGCGCAGCTGCAAGACACTCAAGCCGCCGCGGTCGCCCAGCAAGCGCTGGCACTGTATCGCGGCCCCTTGCTGCCCTTGGAGGTGCAGGCGCCGTGGAGCGATGCCGCACGCGAGCAACTGCGGGCGCGTTTCGCTCACCTTGTCGTGGCGCAGATCGAACGACTGGAGCGCGACGGGGCCCACGCCGACGCGCTGGCGTGCGGCTTGCGCGCCATCGAGGCCGATGCCCTGGCCGAGGCGCCCTACCAAGCGTTGATGCACCGCCACCGGGTTGCCGGCCGCCGGGCTGAAGGCCGGGCGCTGTACCAGCGCCTGTGCCGGGCGCTGGCCAGCGCGGGGCGGCACCCCTCGGCGGCGAGCCAGGTGCTCGGACGCAGCTTGGAGGAGCCGGCCTGAGAACCTGACGCGAATCGGTATGCCATCGGTGTGCCAGCGCCGCGCATCCTGGTTGCGGCGGTGGTCGACACGGTGTCTTCGTGCAGGCCGCCTTTCCCCGTGCAACTGTCGCGAAGGAGGTTGCTCATGTTGGCCCTCAGAACCGTTTCCGCCGCGCTGGCGTGCTGTGCCGCCGTGTTCGGTGTCCAGGCGCAAGAAGCGCCCCCCGTCACGACCCCGGAGCAGGTCCCCTGGAAACCGCTGGCACCTGCGCCGGGCGTGGACGTTGCGTTCCTCTCCGGCGCTGCCGACAAGCCCGGGCTCTACGAGCTGCGCGTGCGCATGGCGCCGGGCAGCGTGATCCCGCCGCACACCCATCCCGATACCCGCTACTTCACCATCCTCTCGGGCGACCTCTACGCCGGCGTGGGCCAGGACTTCAAGCCCGACACCGCACGCAAGCTCAGCGCCGGCTCCTTCATGGTCATGCAGGCTGGGGTGCCGCACTACGTGCTGGCCAAGGACGGACCGGTGGTGTTCCAGGACTCCGGCATGGGGCCCACCGGCACGCAATGGTTGAAGAAGTAGCCCCCATGCGCAGCGCTATCGCCGTGGCAGCACAGGCGCCGTGTCCGGCGCGCGTGCTGGCTGCACTGCTGATGGTGCTGGCCGGCGCGCTGGCGGCCCCGGCATGGGCTCACATCGGCGGCGACGGCTTCCTGGGCTTGGACGTGACGGGCGAGGGCGTGCGCGGCGAATGGATCCTGTCGCTGGCCGCAGGAGCACGCGCCGCCGGGCTGGACATGGCATTCGCAGGCGATGCGGACCGCACCGGCTGGCTGGCCCGCCATGGCGATGCCGTTGCTGCCGCCGTGCTGGCGTCCTTGCGCCTGACACGCGACGGCCACGACTGCGAGCCCGCGGGCGCGGCGGTGAAGCCGCACGAGGACAGCAACTACCTTGTGCTGCGCTTCGCGCTGCGCTGTGCCCCGCGGGGCGCGGGCGAACTGCGGCTGCGCGATGTTGCGCCCGTTGACGATGCCGCCATGGGCCAGCACGTCGTGCGCTTGCGCGAAGACGCCCGCACCCAGCTCGGCTTGCTGGATGCGCGACACAGGGCGCTGCGCTTCACGCTCGCCTTGCCGGCGCGCGGGCCGCTGTTCCGGGCATTCGTGCGCGATGGCATGGCCCACATCGCCATGGGCAAGGATCACCTGCTGTTCCTCGGCGCATTGCTGCTGCCGGCGGTGCTCAGGTACGAGCAGGGCCGCTGGCACCCCAGGCAGCGTCTGGCCGACGTGCTGCGCGACACGCTCAAGGTCGTCACCGCGTTCACGCTGGCGCACTCGCTGACGTTGGCCCTGGCGGTACTGCAAATGGTGTGGCTGCCGTCGCGCGCGGTGGAGTCGGCCATCGCCGCATCGGTGCTGCTGACCGCGCTGGACAACGTGCGGCCCCGGGTGACCTGCCGCCGTTGGTACGCGGCCTTCGGTTTCGGCCTGATACACGGCTTCGGTTTCGCCGGCGCGCTCACCGGCTTGCGCTTGCCGGACGCCTTGCTGGCTCTGGCGCTGGCTGGATTCAATACCGGCGTCGAGCTGGGCCAGATGGCGCTGGTGACCATGCTGCTGCCGGCGGCGTTCGCGCTGCGGCACACCCGCTATTACCGGCCCGTGCTGTTGCAGGGAGGCTCCGCGCTGGCGATTGTTTGGGCTGGCCTCTGGCTCGCCGAGAGGGCCTTGGGGCTGCAACTGCTGCCGCCAGCCTTGGCCTGATGCATCGACCGCACGCCCTGGTTCTTGGTCTTCACTTGAGAAAGGTTCACGCCATGCAATCAACTCGGTTCACCGCCCATGCCCTGGCTGCCGTTCTGGCGTGCGCAGGCGCGGGCAGCGTCTGGGCTCAAGCCACTGGACTGACCCGCACCATCATCAACAAAGCCGACGTGTCGGTGCCTGGCCGCGAGGCGGTAGTGGTGCGCATAGAGATTGCGCCGGACGGCAGGGCAGGCCGCCATACGCATCCCGGTGACGAGATCAGCTACGTGCAGGAGGGGCAGTTCGAGCTGCTGATCGATGGCCAGCCGCCCCATGTCTACAAGGCCGGCGAATCGTTCGTGGTGCCTGCCGGTACGGTGCACGATGCCCATAACGCCGGCAACGCTCCCACACGAATTTTGGGTGTCTACGTTGTCGAAAAAGGCAAACCCCTGGCTTCTCCTGCCGCAAAGCCTTGAGAGCGCCTTTTCAAGGCTGAACCGCGATGCAGATGTGGTTCGCAGAAGCAGCACTTTGAAGGGGGCGATATGTGCGCTCATAGTTGAACCACTTGCCAGTGGCACTCACTTGATCGCCAAAACGCCCTCGGCGTTGTCGCGCATGTGCATGAGGATGGTGGCGAAGGGCAGTCGGTGGAGGGCCGCAACGGGCTGCCGGTGCTGTCCGCGGTGGTGGGTACCGCTTACCAGATGCTGCAGACGCTGCGCCTGAAGACTGTGGTGCCGCAGGCGAGGGCGCCGTTGTCCGGGCGTCATCGAGTTGAGCCATCAATCCAGGATTGGCTTGAGCTCCAAGCCGACAAACCATCCGTAGAACCGGGCTGAGTTCAATGCGAGCGCGTACCCAGGGCCGTGTCACGCGCGCTCGAGCACCAGCGCGATGCCTTGCCCAACGCCGATGCACATCGTGCACAGCGCGTAGCGGCCACCGCTGACGTGCAGTCGGTTGACCGCCGTGGTGGCCAGGCGGGCGCCGCTCGCACCCAGCGGGTGACCCAATGCGATTGCGCCGCCCCAGGCGTTGACGCGCTCGTCGTCGTCTCTCAAGCCCAGCAGGCGTAGCACGGCCAGACCCTGGGCGGCGAAGGCCTCGTTAAGCTCGATCACGTCCATTTGCTCCAGTGCCAAGCCGGTCTGTGCCAGCACCTTTTCGGTGGCCGGTGCCGGACCAATGCCCATCACGCGCGGCGCCACGCCGGCCGTGGCCATGCCCACGACACGCGCCCTGGGCGTCAGTCCCTGCTTTGCCGCCGCGGCCTCGTTGGCCAGCAGCAGCGCGCAGGCGCCGTCATTGACGCCGGAGGCGTTGCCCGCAGTCACCGTGCCGTCCGGGCGCACCACGCCCTTGAGCCTGGCCAGGGCCTCCAGGCTGGTCGGCCGCGGATGTTCGTCCCGGCTCACCACCAGCACCTCTCCTTTCTTCTGCGCGATGGTCACGGGCGTGATCTCCCGCGCGAAGTGGCCGGCTTCCTGGGCCGCCACGGCCCTGAGCTGGCTGGCCAGCGCCATGCGGTCCTGGTCCTCGCGGCTGATTCCGTACTCCGTGGCCACGTTCTCGGCCGTCTCAGGCATCGAGTCGACGCCGTACTGCGCCTTCATCAGCGGGTTGATGAAGCGCCAGCCGATGGTCGTGTCGTAGACCGTGTTGCTGCGGCTGAAGGCGCTCTCAGCCTTGGGCATGACGAATGGCGCGCGGGACATGCTCTCCACGCCGCCGGCGAGCATCAGGCTGGCTTCCCCCGCCTTGATCGCACGCGCCGCGGAGCCGACCGCATCCAGGCTCGAGCCGCACAGCCGGTTGATGGTCGCACCCGGCACCTCCACCGGCAGCCCGGCGAGCAGGCTGGCCATGCGCGCCACGTTCCGGTTGTCCTCGCCGGCCTGGTTGGCACAGCCGTAGAGGACATCCGCCACCGCTTGCCAGTCGACCTGCGGGTTGCGAGCCATCAAGGCCTTGATCGGGATGGCGCCCAGGTCGTCAGCACGCACGCTGGAAAGCGCGCCGCCGTAACGGCCGATGGGGGTGCGGATGGCATCGCAGATGAAGGCGTGCGCCATGGTGTCGTCTCCTGTGATGGTGGAAATGGGGAGTGCGGTTGGTGCCGTCGGCCGCGGGCTGCCGGGCCCCCGCCGACGGTTTCACATGCCTGCGTAGTTGGGGCCGCCGCCTTCGGGCGTGACCCAGACGATGTTCTGCGTCGGGTCCTTGATGTCGCAGGTCTTGCAGTGCACGCAGTTCTGGGCGTTGATCTGCAGCCGCTCGCCGCCGCCCTCGGCCGGCACGAACTCGTACACGCCCGCGGGGCAGTAGCGGCTCTCCGGCCCGGCGAACTTGGGCCGGTTGATGCGCGTGGGCACGCTCGCGTCCTTGAGCGTGAGGTGCGCCGGCTGGTTCTCCTCGTGGTTGGTGTTGCTGATGAACACCGAGGACAGCCGGTCGAAGCTCAGCACGCCGTCGGGCTT
>NZ_AUMO01000032.1 GCF_000430725.1 Azohydromonas australica DSM 1124 | reverse complement strand
CGCGCGTACAGCGCCGAGGCGTCCGCCGCCACGAGCGCGGGCAGGTTGGTCTCGCCGACGATCGTCACGCCGTGCGCCTGCACGATCTGTCCGGGCACCGTCAGCGCGCAGTTGCCGCCGTTGGCCGCCGCCAGGTCCACGACCACTGAACCGGGCTTCATGGACTGCACCATCTCCGCCGACACCAGCTTCGGTGCCGGGCGTCCGGGAATGAGCGCGGTGGAAATCACCACGTCGGCCGCCGCCACGCGCTTGGCCACCTCGGCGCGCTGGCGCGCGAGCCAGCTCTCGGGCATCGGCCGCGCATAGCCGCCCACGCCCTCGGCCGCTTCCTTCTCCTCGGCCGTCTCGTAGGGCACGTCGATGAACTTGGCGCCCAGCGACTCGACCTGCTCCTTCACGGAGGGGCGCACGTCGGAGGCCTCGATCACGGCGCCGAGCCGCTTGGCCGTGGCGATGGCCTGCAGCCCTGCCACGCCCACGCCCAGGATCACCACGCGCGCGGCCTTCACGGTGCCGGCGGCGGTCATGAGCATCGGGAAGAACTTCTGGTAGCGGTCGGCCGCGATGATCACGGCCTTGTAGCCGGCGATGTTGGCTTGGGATGAGAGCACGTCCATGCTCTGCGCACGCGTCGTGCGCGGGGCGGCCTCCAGCGCGAAGCCGGTCACGCCGGCAGCGGCCAGACGCTCCAGGCCTTCGCGGTCGAAGGGATTGAGCATGCCGACCACCGTCGCGCCGCGCTTCATGAGCGGCAGCTCCTCGGCGGACGGCGAGCGCACCTTGAGCACCAGGTCGCAGCCCAGCGCCGCTTTGGCGTCCACGATCTCGGCGCCCACCGCGGCGTAGGCCGCATCGGGCGCGGCAGCGGCCAGGCCGGCACCGGACTGCACGAAGAGCTGGTGCCCTTGCGCCTTGAGCTTTTTCGCGGTCTCCGGCGTCACCGCGACCCGGGTCTCTCCCGCCGCCGTCTCCAGCGGCACTCCGATCAGCATGGCTTGTCTCCTTCCATGATCGTGAAAATTTCACATTACGCTCTTCTATACCACCTTATAGAAAGCTACGGACCAAAATCCGGCCTTGGTAAGGTGCGGGCGTTGGTCGGAAGCTACCATCGCGCCCATGTCAGAACGATGGAAACCCAACGTCACCGTCGCGGCGCTCATCGGCAAGGTGGTCGATGGGGAGCATCGCTTCCTGCTCGTGGAGGAGCACACGGCCGAGGGATTGCGCCTGAACAACCCGGCCGGCCATCTCAACCCGGGTGAATCGCTGCTGCAAGGCGTGGCGCGCGAGGTTCTGGAAGAGACCGGCTGCGTGTTCGTGCCCACGCAGCTCGTGGGCGTGTACCTCTCGCGCGTGTACCGGCAGGGCACGGGCGAGGACATCACCTACCTGCGCTTCGCCTTCGCCGGTACGGCCAGCGCGCCGCAGCCCGGCTGGGTACTCGATGAGGGCATCGTGCGCACGCTGTGGATGACGCCGGCCGAGATCCGCGCCAACACCCACCGCCACCGCAACCCGCTGCTGATGCGGGGCATCGAGGACTACCTGTCGGGCAAGCGTTACCCGATGGACCTCATCACCACCGACCCCAGCGTCTTCGCGCCCCAGATCAAGGCATGAGCAGTACCGAGCTTTCTTCGACCGCCGCCCCGGCGGTGCACACCGGCGCGCGGCCCCGGCGCGTGGTGGTGGGCCTCAGCGGCGGGGTGGACTCCGCCGTCAGCGCCTGGCTGCTCAAGCAGCAGGGCCACGAGGTGGTCGGCATCTTCATGAAGAACTGGGAAGACGACGACAACAGCGAGTTCTGCTCGTCGCGCCAGGACTTCATCGACGCCGCCAGCGTGGCCGAGGTCATCGGCATCGAGATCGAGCACGTCAACTTCGCCGCCGAGTACAAGGACCGCGTCTTCGCCGAGTTCCTGCGCGAGTACCAGGCCAACCGCACGCCCAACCCTGACGTGCTGTGCAACGCCGAGATCAAGTTCAAGGCCTTCCTGGACCACGCCATGCGCCTGGGCGCCGAGAAGATCGCCACCGGCCATTACGCGCGAGTGCGCGAGGTGGCCGGCGAGTTCCAGCTGCTCAAGGGCCTGGACCCGCTCAAGGACCAGAGCTACTTCCTGCACCGCCTCAACCAGCCGCAGCTCTCGCGCACCCTGTTCCCCGTGGGCGAGCTGCCCAAGACCGAGGTGCGGCGCATCGCCACCGAGGCCGGCCTGCCCAACGCCAAGAAGAAGGACTCCACCGGCATCTGCTTCATCGGCGAGCGCCCGTTCCGCGAGTTCCTCAACCGCTACCTTTCCAACCAGCCCGGGCCGATCAAGGACGCGCGCGGCCGCAAGATCGGCGAACACGTGGGCCTGAGCTTCTACACCCTTGGACAGCGGCAGGGCCTGGGCATCGGCGGCGTGAAGGAGAAGGGCGCTCCCCGCGGTGGTGGTGAGCATGAACCCTGGTACGTTGCGCGCAAGGACCCGGCTACCAACACGCTCTACGCGGTGCAGGGCCACGACCACCCCTGGCTGCTGAGCCGCTCGCTGGTGGCGCAGGACTTGAGCTGGGTGGCGGGCCGCACGCCCGCACCCGGCGCGCTGGCAGCCAAGACGCGCTACCGCCAGTCCGACGCCCCTTGCCGGCTGTCGCTGCCCGCGCCGGACGCGGTCGCGCTGCATTTCGATCAGCCGCAGTGGGCCGTCACGCCGGGCCAGTCGGCCGTGCTCTATGACGGCGAGGTCTGCCTGGGCGGCGGCGTCATCGCCACGGCCAGCCCGGACTGACGGGACGTGCCGGCCGTCCGCCAGAGGCCGGCTTAATCCCTTCGGCGCACAGGGACCGGACAGTTCATGCGCTTACCGCATGAACAAGCACTTAACCCTTCGTTGGCTCATCAAACGCGGCTTCAAATAATCCCAGCGAGCATCAATAACGGGAGCCGCCATGAATTTCCAGCAACTGCGATCCGTGCGCGAGGCCGTACGCTGCGGCTTCAACCTGACCGAAGTCGCCCAGGCCCTGCACACCTCGCAGCCCGGCGTGAGCCGCCAGATCCGCGAGCTGGAGCAGGAGCTGGGCATCGAGATCTTCGTGCGCCAGGGCAAGCGCCTCACGGGGCTGACCGCGCCCGGGCGCGCCCTGCTGCCGGTGGTGGAGCGGCTGCTCACCGAGGCGCAGAACCTGCACCGCATCGGCGAGGACTTCAGCAAGGGCGACGTGGGCACGCTCTCCATTGCCGCCACGCACTCGCAGGCGCGCTACGCGCTGCCGGCGGTGGTGCGCGACTTCCAGTCCCGCCATCCCGGCGTGAGCCTCAAGCTGCACCAGGGCTCGCCGCAGCAGATCGCGCAGATGCTGGCCAGCGGCGAGGCCGACATCGGCATCGCCACGCAGTCGCTGGCCGAGCAGGACGGGCTGGTGGCGCTCTCGTGCTACCGCTGGACGCACTCGGTGGTGGTGCCGCCGGAGCACGAGCTGCTGCAGGGCCCGTTGACGCTGCAACGGCTGGCGGCCTACCCGCTGATCACCTACGACGTCGGCTACACAGGCCGCGGCACCATCGACGACGCCTTCCGCCGCGCTGGGCTGAACATGCAGCTGGTGCTCAGCGCCATGGACGCTGACGTGATCAAGACCTACGTGGGCCTGGGCATGGGCGTGGGCATCGTGGCCTCCATCGCCTTCGACGAGGAGCGCGACCAGCCGCTGCGGGCCATCGATGCGCGGCACCTGTTCGCCATCAACACCACCAGCATCGGCCTGCGCCGCGGCGCGCTGCTGCGCGCCTACGCCTACGACTTCATCCAGTCCTTCGCGCCGCACCTGAAGCCCGAGATCGTGATGCAGGCCCAGGCCACGCGCGCCTCGGCGGCCGAGCCGGCGCCGCTTTAAAGCCGGACGCTCAGCCCTCGAACTCGAACCGCCCCTCGGCCACCAGCGCCGACAGCGGCAGCCGCCCGCTGGGCTGCTCGCGCTCCTGCAGCGACGGCGGCAGCAGCGACGCCTCGCCGCGCCGGCCCAGCGCCACCACGGCGTGCAGCTCCACGTCCTTGGGCACGCCCAGCCGCTCGCGCGCCATGGCGCGGTCGAAGCCGCCCATCGCGTGCGCGTGCAGGTCCAGCGCCTGGGCCTGCAGCGCCAGGCTCATCCAGGCCGCGCCCGCGTCGAAGGCGTGCGAGACGATGGGCTGCGGTTGCTCCTTGCCGGGCACCACGCGCTGCGTGCGCGACAGCACCAGCACCAGCGCACCGGCCTGCGGCGCCCAGGCGCGGTTGCCCTCGGCCAGCGTGGAGGCCAGCGTCTCGAAGGCCGGCGTGCCGCGCAGGCCATAGACGAAGCGCCAGGGCTGCAGGTTGGAGCCCGAGGGCGCCCAGCGCGCGGCTTCCAGGATCGTCATCAGCGTGGCCCGCTCCAGCGCCTCGCCGGTGAAGGCGCGGGGCGACCAGCGCTCGGTGAACTGGGGATCGATACGGAAATCGGGCTGGCGCACGTCGGTCATGGGCGGCATCGCAGGGTGATTGAGGAAGGGCGGCAGTGTGCCGCGCGCAACCACTCGTTTCAGGCGTGGGGGAACCCCGGCGCCGCGCCCGCCGGGTCCAGTACCCGCTGCAGGAAGGCGCGCGTGCGCGCCCTGCGCGGCGCCTCGAAGAACTGCGCCGCCGGCGCCTCCTCGACGATCTGCCCCTCGTCCATGAACACCACGCGGTCGGCCACCGCGCGCGCGAAGCCCATCTCGTGGGTGACGCACAGCATGGCCTGGCCCTGGTCGGCCAGCGCGCGCATCACGTCCAGCACCTCCTGCACCATCTCCGGGTCCAGCGCCGACGTGGGCTCGTCGAACAGCAGCAGCCGCGGCGCCTGCACCAGCGCCCGCGCGATGGCCACCCGCTGCTGCTGCCCGCCCGAGAGCTGCAGCGGGTATTTATCCGCCTGCTCCGCCACCTGCACCCGCGCCAGTTGCGCCAGGGCGCGCTCGCGCACCTGCAGCCGAGGCTCGCCGGCCAGCTCGGGGCCCAGCGCCAGGTTCTCCAGCACGGTGAGGTGCGGGAACAGGTTGAACTGCTGGAACACCATCCCGACGCGCCGGCGCAGCGCCTGCAGCGCGCGCTCGTCCTCGCGCCGCCCGGGCTCGAACACCACGCCGTCCACCGTCAGCCGGCCCTCCTGGAACGACTCCAGCCGGTTCACGCAGCGCAGCAGCGTGGACTTGCCGCTGCCCGACGGCCCGCACAGCACCACGCGCTCGCCGGGCTGGATCGCCAGGTCGACGTCGCGCAGCACGTGCTGCGCTCCGAACCACTTGTTGACGCGCTCGAAGCGCACCAGCGGGGCGGGATCACGATCGTTCGCCATGTGTCTCAGCCTCCGCGCCGCCAGCGCGCTTCCGCCCAGCGCCCGCCGGCCGACATCGCGGCGCAGCCGATGAAATAGATCGCGGTCACGAACAGGTAGCCCTCCACCTTGAACGGCCGCCACACCGGGTCGCCGTTGAGCGCCAGGCCCAGCGCGCCGGTGAGCTCGTAGAGGCTGACGATGGTCACCAGCGAGCTGTCCTTGAAGGTCGAGATGAAGCTGTTGAGCAGCGCCGGCATCACCGCGCGCAGCGCCTGCGGCAGCAGCACCAGGCGCTGCACCTGCCACGGCGTCAGGCCCAGGCTGCGCGCGGCCTGGGCCTGCGCCAGCGGCACCGACTGCAGCCCGGCGCGGATGGTCTCGGCCAGGTACGCGGCGGCAAAGAGCGACAGCCCGGCGAGCACGCGCAGCAGCACGTCCGGGTTGCTTCCCGGCGGCAGCAGCAGCGGAAAGATGAAACTCGCCATGAACAGCACCGACACCAGCGGCACGCCGCGGACGAGCTCGATGTAGAGCGTGGCCAGCCCGCGCAGCAGCGGCGGCCCCGAGCGCCGCGCCAGCGCCAGCGCCACCGCAAGCGGAAAGGCCAGCGCGATGGCGACCAGCGCCAGCAGCAGCGTCAGCGGCAGTCCGCCCCACTGGTCGGTGGTCACCAGCGGCAGCCCCGCGAAGCCGCCGCGCAGCAGCCCCACGCCCGCCAGCAGTCCGGCGACCCAGCCCCAGGCCAGCGCGCGCCCGCCGCCGGGGCGGCCGCCGCGCAGCACGCTCCACAGCGCCAGTAGCCCCCACAGCGCCAGCGTCGCGGCGGGGCGCCAGTGCGCTTCGAAGGGATAGCGGCCGAACAGGATCAGCCGGTGCTTCTCCGCCACCACGCCCCAGCAGGCACCGTGGCCGCGCGCAGCTTGGCAAGCCTCGGCGTCGGGCGCCCACACCGCCTGCCACAGCGCCCAGTCCAGCAGGCGCGGCAGCGCCCAGGCCGCCAGCGCCAGGATCGCCAGCGTCACCGCGCCGCTGAGCCAGCCGCCGAAGAGCCGCTCGCGCAGCCGCGTGGCCAGCTCCGGCGGCGGGGGTGGGCGGCGCGCCGGGATGGGCTGGAAGTCGTCCCGCGGATCCATCAGCGCTCCCGGATGGCCGCGCGGCGGTCCAGCGCGTGCATCAGCGCTGCGGTCAGCAGCGAGGTGCACAGGTACACGGCCATGATCAGGCTGATGCACTCCAGCGCGCGCCCGGTCTGGTTCAGCGTGGTGTTGGCGATGGAGACCACGTCCGGATAGCCGATGGCCACGGCCAGCGAGGAGTTCTTGGTCAGGTTCAGGTACTGGTTCGCCAGCGGCGGGACGATCACCCGCAGCGCCTGCGGCAGCACCACGCGCCGCAGCACCTGCGCACGCGACAGGCCGATACTCAGCGCCGCCTCCGTCTGCCCGCGCGGCACGGCCAGCATGCCGCCGCGCACCACCTCGGCGATGAAGGCGGCGGTGTAGAGGCTCAGGCCGCCCCACAGCGCCACGAACTCGGGCGTGAGCGTGGCGCCGCCTTCCACCGCGAAGGGGCCGGGCTGCGGCAGGCTCCAGCCGCCTTCACCCGGCCAGGGCAGCGACAGCCCGCCCTTGCTGAGCAGGAACCACGAACCCAGCTGCAGCGGCTCGCCCGGATCGGGCAGGTACTCCACCAGCAGCAGGTACCAGAGCAGCAGCTGCACCAGCAGCGGCACGTTGCGGAACAGCTCGACGTAGAGGCCGGCCAGGCGGCTGAGCAGCGCGTTGCGCGACAGCCGCGCCAAGCCGATGGCGCCGCCCAGCAGCGAGGCCGTGGCGATGCCCGCCAGCGCCACGCGCAGCGTGTTGAGCACGCCCACCAGGAAGGCGCGGCCGTAGCTCTGCCCGGCGTCGAAGGCGATGGGTGCCTCGCCGATGTCGAAGCCCGCGGCGTCGCCGATGAAGTCCCAGCCGGCCTGGATGCCGCGCGCGGCCATGTTGGCCAGCGTGTTGCGCGCCAGCCAGGCCAGCAGCAGCGCCAGCGCGATCAGCACCAGCGCCTGCGCCAGCCGGGCGCGGGAAGTCGCTTTCATCCGTCGTTCAGTCCAGAAATGAGCCCGTTCAGGCTGAGCCTGCCGAAGGGCTCAGCGTGAACGGGGTTGGCGGATCAGCGCACCGGCGGCGCGTACAGCAGGCCGCCCTGGCTCCACAGCGCGTTCTTGCCGCGGGGCAGGCCCACGGGCGTCTTCTCGCCGACGTTGCGCTCGTAGATCTCGCCGTAGTTGCCCACGGCCTTGACGGCGCGCAGCAGCCAGTCGCGGTCCAGGCCCAGCAGCTTGCCCATGTCGTCGCTCTTGCCCAGCAGGCGCTGCACGACGGGGTCGGTGCTCTCGGCCTTGAGCTTGTCGGCATTGGCCTGGGTGATGCCGGCCTCCTCGGCCTCGATCAGCCCGTAGACGACCCACTTCACGACCGTGAACCACTCGTCGTCGCCGCGGCGCACCAGCGGGCCCAGCGGCTCCTTGGAAATCAGCTCGGGCAGGATCACGTGCTCCTTCGGGTCCTTGGCCTCGCGCGAGCGGATGGCGGCCAGCCCGGAGGCATCGGTGGTGTAGGCCTGGCAGCGGCCGGAGAAGTAGGCGGCGTTGGCGGCCTCGATCTTCTCGAACACCACGGGCTTGAGGTTCAGGTTGTTGGTGCGCGAGAAGTCGGTGAGGTTCTTCTCGGTGGTGGTGCCCGACTGCAGGCAGACGCTGGCGCCCTTGAGCTGCTTGGCGCTCTTCACCTTGGTCTTGGCCGGCACCATGAAGCCCTGGCCGTCGAAGAAGTTGATGGCGGTCTGCTGCAGGCCCAGCGAGGCGTCGCGCGTGAGCGTGAAGCTGGTGTTGCGCGAGAGCACGTCCACCTCGCCGGACTGCAGCGCCGTGAAGCGCTGCTGCGAGCTCAGCGGCACCCAGCGCACCTTGTCGGCGTCGCCCAGCACCGCGGCGGCGAAGGCTCGGCCGAAGTCCACGTCGAAGCCGCTCCAACGTCCCTGGCTGTCGGCGGCGGAGAAGCCCGCCACGCCCGTGCTCACGCCGACCACGACCTGGCCGCGCTGCTTGATGGCGTCAAGGGTCTTGCCGGCCAGCGCCGGCGCGGCAGTGAACGCCAGCGCGGCAGCCAGCGGGGCGAGGAGGGGAGTCAGGGTTTTCATGCGGGGAAGTATGCAGGGCGGGTGTCCGTGCCGCCGGGCCAGGTCCTTCGGCAATGAACGGCCCGCCGCGCGTGCCGTGGCGTCAGATCATCGCCGCCGGATCCTCCGGCTCCTCCGCCCGCTCCACGAAGCGCGTGACACGGCGCGGCAGCAGCCAGGCCTGGCTGCCGGGCTCCAGCTTGAGCTGTTCGCGCAGCGCCAGGTACTCCGCGCGCGGCAGCTCCACGTCGATGTAGCTCTCGTCGTCCAGGCGCCGGAACTCCAGCCGCGTGTTGGGCCCCACCGTCAGCGCCTGCTGCAGCCGCCCGGGCAGCGCGCCCGGGCGCGCCTCGCCCAGGATCTGCAGCTCGTGCGGGCGCACGTAGGTCATCGTGACCTCGCCCTCGCGCGCGGCACCGTGGTGGCCGGTGCGCCCGTGGAACAGGTTCACGTCGCCCAGGAACTGCAGCACGAAGGGCGTGGCCGGGTGGTCGTAGACCTCATCCGGACGCCCGTCCTGCTCGATGCGGCCCTGGTTCATCACCACGATGCGGTCCGCCACCTCCATGGCCTCTTCCTGATCGTGCGTGACGAAGACGCTGGTGACGTGCATCTCGTCGTGCAGCCGGCGCAGCCAGCGCCGCAGCTCCTTGCGCACCTTGGCGTCCAGCGCGCCGAAGGGTTCGTCCAGCAGCAGCACCTTGGGCTCCACCGCCAACGCGCGTGCCAGGGCGATGCGCTGCCGCTGCCCGCCCGAGAGCTGGTGCGGGTAGCGCTCGGCCAGCCAGTCCAGCTGCACCAGCTTCAGCAGCTCCATCACCTTGGCGCGGATCTGCGCCTCGCTCGGCCGCGTGGCGCGCGGGCGCACGCGCAGCCCGAAGGCGACGTTCTCGAAGATGTTCATCTGCGGGAACAGCGCGTAGTGCTGGAACACGAAGCCGACGTTGCGATCGCGCACCGCCGTGCGCGTGGCGTCGTCGCCGTGGAACAGCACGCTGCCGCTGTCGGGCTTCTCCAGCCCCGCGATGATCCGCAGCAGGGTGGTCTTGCCCGAGCCCGAGGGGCCCAGCAGCGCCACCAGCTCGCCGGAGTTGATGGTCAGGTTCAGGTTGTCGCAGACGGCCAGGCTGCCGAAGCGCTTGACGAGGTTCTTGACTTCAATGCTCATGGGACTTCACTCGCTCCGGCCGGCCTGCTTGAGCTGCGCCTTCACGCGCCGCTCGACGATGTACTTCAGTGCCAGCGTCACCAGCGCCAGCGCCGCCAGCAGCGAGGCCACGGCGAAGGCGGCGGCGAACTGGTACTCGTTGTAGAGAATCTCGATGTGCAGCGGCATGGTGTTGGTCTGGCCGCGGATGTGGCCCGAGACCACGCTCACCGCGCCGAACTCGCCCATGGCGCGCGCGTTGCACAGGATCACGCCGTACAGCAGCGCCCACTTCACGTTGGGCAGCGTCACGCGGCGGAAGGTCTGCCAGCCCGAGGCGCCCAGCACCGTAGCCGCCTCCTCCTGCTCCACGCCCTGCGCCTGCATCAGCGGGATGAGCTCGCGCGCCACGAAGGGGAAGGTGATAAACAGCGTGGCCAGCACGATCGCCGGCACGGCAAAGATGATCTTGATCTCGTGCAGCTGCAGCCACGCGCCCAGCCAGCCCTGCAAGCCGAAGACCAGGATGTAGATCAGGCCGGCAATCACCGGGCTGACCGAGAAGGGCAGGTCGATCAGCGTGAGCAGCAGGCTCTTGCCCCGGAACTCGAACTTCGCGATGGCCCAGGCGGCGGCCACGCCGAACACGAGGTTCAGCGGCACCGAGATGCCCGCGGCGATCAGCGTGAGCTTGATGGCCGCGGCGGCATCGGGCTCCACGATCGCCTCCAGGTAGACCTCGAAGCCCTTCTTGAAGGCCTCGATGAACACCAGCACCAGCGGCACGAACAGGAACAGCGTCAGGAAGACCAGCGCCACCGCGATGAGCGTGCGCCGCACCCAGGCCGGCTCGGTGGTCGGCGCGTCGGGGAAGCTGGAGGAAGAAGACATGGGGTTGCTCATCAGCGGCCCTCCCGGCGGCGGGACCAGGCCTGCAGCGAGTTGATCAGCAGCAGCATCACGAAGCTCGTCACCAGCATCACCACGGCGATGGCCGTGGCGCCGGGCACGTCGTACTGCTCCAGCTTGGAGATGATCATCAGCGGCGTGATCTCGCTGACCATGGGCAGGTTGCCGGCGATGAAGATCACGCTGCCGTACTCGCCTAGAGCGCGGGCGAAGGCCAGCGCGAAGCCGGTCAGCAGCGCGGGCGCCAGGATCGGCAGCGTCACGCGCGTGAAGCACTGCCAGCGCGTGGCGCCCAGCGTGGCGGCGGCTTCCTCCAGCTCGCGGCCCAGGTCCTCCAGCACCGGCTGCAGCGTGCGCACCACGAAGGGCAGCCCGATGAACAGCAGCGCCACGAACACGCCCAGCGGCGTGAAGCTGACCTTGAAGGGCAGGTACTGCCCGATCCAGCCGTTCTCGGCGTACAGCGCCGTGAGCGTGATGCCGGCCACGGCGGTGGGCAGCGCGAAGGGCAGGTCGACCAGCGCGTCCACCAGGCGCCGGCCGGGGAAGTCGTAGCGCACCAGCACCCAGGCGATCAGCAGGCCGAAGAAGGCGTTGACCAGCGCCGCGATGAAGGAGGCGCCGAAGGTCAGCCGGTAGGAGGCCACCACGCGCGGCGCGGCCACGGCGTCCCAGAAGCCCTCGGGCGTCATGGTCGCGGCCTTGAGGAAGGCCGAGGACAGCGGGATGAGCACCACGAGGCTGAGGTACAGCAGCGTGAAGCCCAGCGCCAGGTCGAAGCCCGGCAGCACGCTGTGGCGCTTGAGCAGGGTGCGGGAGAAGAGCATGACAAGCACAAGGCGCAGCCGCCCGGGAGAACGGATGCGCCTTGTCGGATAGGGAAACCGGGAATTCTGGCGCACGGGAGCAGGGCCGGCGCCGATGCGAGGGCGGGCGGCGCGCTGTCGGCCACCCGCGGGCGTGAATTACTTCTTGGCCATGATCTGGTCGTAGATGCCGCCGTCGTTGAAGTGCTCGGCCTGCGCCTTCTTCCAGCTGCCGAAGACCTCGTCCACCGTGAAGGTGGCGACGTTGGGGAAGTCCTTGGCGTGCGCGGCCAGCAGCTTGGCGTCGCGCGGACGCAGGTTGTGCTTCACGGCGATCTGCTGCGCCTCTTCCGACCAGAGGTACTTCAGGTAGGCCTCGGCCTGCTTGCGCGTGCCCTTGCGGTCCACCACCTTGTCGACGACGGCCACCGGGTTCTCCGCCAGCACGGTGCGCGACGGGTAGACGAAGTCGAAGTTCTTGCCGAACTCCTCGACGATGGACTGCACCTCGCTCTCGAAGGTGCACAGCACGTCGCCGATGTTGCGCTGCGCGAAGGTGGTGGTGGCGGCACGGCCGCCGCCGTCGAACACCGGCACGTTGGCGAAGATCTTCTGGGTCAGCTCGCGCGCCTGCGCCGGGGTGCCGCCGCCCTTGATCACCGAGCCCCACACGCCCAGGTACGTGTAGCGGCCGTTGCCCGTGACCTTGGGGTTGGGAATGACGACGCTGATGCCGGGCTTGGCCAGGTCCGACCAGTCCTTGATGCCCTTGGGATTGCCCTTGCGCACCAGGAACATGGTCACCGAGGAGGTGGGCGCGGCGTTGTTGGGCAGGCGCTTGGCCCAGTCGGCAGCGATGAGGCCCTTGTCGGCCACCACGTCGATGTCCAGCGCCTGGTTCATGGTGATGACGTCGGCGTCCAGGCCCTCGATCACCGCGCGCGCCTGCTTGCTGGAGCCGCCGTGCGACTGGTTGAGCGTGATGTCCTCGCCGGCGGTCTTCTTCCAGTAGGCGGCGAAGGCCTTGTTGTAGTCCTTGTAGAACTCGCGCGCGACGTCGTAGCTGACGTTGAGCAGCGTCACCGGCGCGGCGTGCACGAGGGTGGGCAGGGCGCCGGCGAGCGCGGCGGCCGGGGCTCCGAGGACGAGGCGGCGGCGCAGGGGATTGCGAACGGTCATGGCGGCAGGGGCCCCGCGAAAGCGGGATGGATTTATTCGACGGCGGCGATGGTAGGCGAGGCCGCCGAGCCGCCCCAAGGAAAGGATTTTCAGAAGCTTATGCCCGGCCCGCCCCCGGGCCGGGGCGCCGCCGGGCCCCGGAGCGCGCCGCAGGGCGTTGGCCGTGAGCTGCGTGGCTTCGAAAACCGCTTCGTCACTCCCGCGCAGGCGGGAGTCCAGGCGGCCCCCAAGCCGCCGCAAGCAGATTGGGCAGAACGCCGGGGGCGGGTCCTGGTTCTCGACTCAAGCCGCCTGCTGGAAGCGTGCCGGCCGCCGCGCTTCCAGGTGGTAGGCGCGGCCCACGTCCAGCGGCTGCGCCTGGAACTCCTCGCGCGTGAGCTCCACTTCCACATTGGCGCCGTCGGGGCGCTGGAAGCCCAGCCGCATGCGCGGGCCCATGCACAGCGCGTGCACCAGCGTCGCGGACAGGCGGCCGGGCGCGTGCTCGGGATGCACGGCGATCTCGTGCGAGCGCACCCACAGCGGCGTGCCGCCGTCGTCCAGGCGCTGCGCGTCGCCCAGGAACTGCAGCACGAAGGGGCTCGCCGGGCGGTCGTAGAGCTCCTGCGGGCGGCCCTCCTGCTCGATGCGGCCCTTGTTCATCACCACGATGCGGTCGGCCACCTCCATGGCCTCCTCCTGGTCGTGCGTGACGAAGACGCTGGTGACGTGCATGTCCTCGTGCAGCCGGCGCAGCCAGCGGCGCAGCTCCTTGCGCACCTGCGCGTCCAGCGCGCCGAAGGGCTCGTCCAGCAGCAGCACCTGCGGCTGCACCGCCAGGGCGCGCGCCAGGGCCACGCGCTGGCGCTGGCCGCCGGAGAGCTGCCCCGGATGCCGCCCGGCCAGCGCGCTGAGCTGCACGCGCTCCAGCAGCTCGTCCACGCGGCGGCGGACCTGCGCCTCGGACGGCCGCTGCGCGCGCGGCTGCACGCGCAGCCCGAAGGCCACGTTGTCGCGCACGCTCAGGTGGTTGAACAGCGCGTAGTGCTGGAACACGAAGCCCACGCGGCGCTCCTGCACCGGGGCGTCGGTGGCGTCCTCGCCGTGCATGAACACGCGCCCGGCATCGGGCGCCTCCAGCCCGGCCATGATGCGCAGCAGCGTGGTCTTGCCCGAGCCCGAGGGGCCCAGCAGCGCCACCATCTCGCCGGCGGGGATGTGCAGGTCCACGTTCTCGCACACCACGGTGGGGCCGAAGCGCTTGGAAATCTGGTGCAGCTGGATGCTCATGCGGCTCTCCGGTCCTTGCTTGCGTCGTGTTCGTTCAGGGGAAGGTCGGCAGGGTTCATCCGGCTCATGCGGCGGCTTCCGCAGCCTGTTGCGCGCGCAACTCGGCCTTGACCCGGCGCTCCACCAGCGCCTTGAGCACCAGCGTCACCAGGGCCAGCCCGGCCAGCAGCGAGGCCACGGCGAAGGCGGCGGCAAACTGGTACTCGTTGTAGAGAATCTCGATGTGCAGCGGCATGGTGTTGGTCACGCCGCGGATGTGGCCCGAGACCACGCTCACGGCGCCGAACTCGCCCATGGCGCGCGCGTTGCACAGGATCACCCCGTACAGCAGCGCCCACTTCACGTTGGGCACCGTCACGTGCCAGAAGGTCTGCCAGCCCGAGGCGCCCAGCACCAGCGCCGCTTCCTCCTGGTCCTTGCCCTGCGCCTGCATCAGCGGAATCAGCTCGCGCGCCACGAAGGGGAAGGTGACGAAGACGGTGGCTAGCACGATGCCCGGCACGGCGAAGATGACCTTCAGGTCCTGGTCCTGCAGCCAGGTGCCCAGCCAGCCCTGCAGGCCGAACACCAGCACGTAGATCAGGCCGGCGATGACGGGGCTGACCGAGAAAGGCAGGTCGATGAGCGTGAGCAGCACGCTCTTGCCGCGGAACTCGAACTTGGCGATGGCCCAGGCTGCCGCCACGCCGAAGACCAGGTTCAGCGGCACCGAGATCACGGCCGCCAGCAGCGTGAGCTTCACGGCCGCCAGCGCGTCGGGGTGCGAGATGGCGTCCAAGTACACGCCCACGCCCTTGGCGAAGGCCTGCACGAACACCGAGGCCAGCGGCACGAACAGGAACAGCGTGAGGAACAGCAGCGCCACGCCCGCCAGCAGGGCATTGGTCCAGCGCTGCCGGGCCTGGGATTTTTTCCGGCGCGCCGCGGCGGCGGGGCGGGGCAGGGCCGCGGCGCCCAGGGACACGGGGGAAACGGGCAGGACGGAACTCATGTCGTGGCTCCCTGGCGGCGGCGGGTCCAGGCCTGCAGCGCGTTGATGAGCAGCAGCAGCACGAAGCTGGCGACCAGCATCACCACGGCGATGGCCGTGGCGCCGTGGTAGTCGTACTGCTCCAGGCGGGTGATGATCAGCAGCGGCGTGATCTCGCTGACCATGGGCAGGTTGCCGGCGATGAAGATCACGCTGCCGTACTCGCCCAGCGCCCGGGCGAAGGCCAGCGTGAAGCCGGTGAGCAGCGCGGGCAGCAGCACCGGCAGCACCACCTTGAAGAAGGTCTGCGCGCGCGAGGCGCCCAGCGTCGCGGCCGCCTCCTCCACGCTGCGGTCCAGGTCCTCCAACACCGGCTGCAGCGTGCGCACCACGAAGGGCAGCCCGATGAAGACCAGCGCCACGAACACGCCCACCGGCGTGAAGGCGACCTTGAAGGGCAGGAACTGGCCGATCCAGCCGTTCTGCGCGTACAGCGCCGTCAGCGCGATGCCGGCGACGGCGGTGGGCAGCGCGAAGGGCAGGTCCACCAGCGCGTCGACGATGCGCTTGCCCGGCAGCTGCTGGCGCACCAGCACCCAGGCCACCAGCAGCCCGAACACCGCGTTGACCAGCGCCGCGGCCAGCGAAGCGCCGAAGGTCAGCCGGTAGGAGGCGAGCACGCGCGGCGAGCTCACTGCATCCCAGAAGGCCTGCAGCGTCATGCCCGAGGTCTTGATGAAGGCCGCCGACAGCGGCAGCAGCACGATGAGGCTCAGGTAGAGCAGCGTGAAGCCGAGTGCCAGGTTGAAGCCGGGCAGCACGCTGCGCTGCTTGAGCAGCAGGCGGGAAAGCATGGCGGCAGGCCCTTCAGGGAGTTACTTGCGGGCGAAGACGCGGTCGAAGGTGCCGCCGTCGGAGAAGTGCACCTGCTGCGCCTTGGCCCAGCCGCCGAAGGCCTCGTCGATGGTGAACAGCTTCAGCTGCGGGAACTGCTGGGCGTACTTGGCCGCGGCCTTCTGGTCCACCGGCCGGTAGTAGTGCTTGCCGACGATGTCCTGGCCTTCGGGCGTGTAGAGGAAGTCCAGGTAGGCCTGCGCCGCGGCGCGGGTGCCCTTCTTGTCCACGACCTTGTCCACCACGGCCACCGGCGGCTCGGCCAGGATGGAGACGGAGGGCGCGACGATGTCGAACTTGCTGGGGCCCAGTTCCTTGAGCGCCAGCAGCGCCTCGTTCTCCCAGGCCAGCAGCACGTCGCCCAGGCCGCGCTCGACGAAGGTGGTGGTGGCGCCACGGGCGCCGCTGTCGAGCACCGGCACGTTGGCCAGCAGCTTGCCGACGAACTCCTGCGCCTTGGCCTCGGAGCCGTACTTCTTCTGGGCGTAGCCCCAGGCGGCGAGGTAGTTCCAGCGCGCGCCGCCGGAGGTCTTGGGATTGGGGGTGATGACGGAGACGCCGGGCTTGACCAGGTCGTCCCAGTCCTTGATCGCCTTCGGGTTGCCCTTGCGCACCAGGAACACGATGGTGGAGCGGTACGGGGCGCTGTTCTGCGGCAGGCGCTTCTGCCAGTCGGGCGGCAGTAGCTTGGCCTTGGCGGCGATCTCGTCGATGTCGTAGGCCAGCGCCAGCGTCACCACGTCGGCCTCCAGGCCGTCGATGACCGAGCGCGCCTGCTTGCCCGAGCCGCCGTGCGACTGCTTGATGTCGATCTTGTCGCCAGTCTTGGCCTGGTACTGCTTGGCGAAGGCGGCGTTGACGTCCTGGTAGAGCTCGCGCGTGGGGTCGTAGGAGACGTTGAGCAGCGCGATGTCGCGGGCGTTGGCGCCAAGGGCCGCCACGGCCAGCAGCGCGCTCAAGAACAGCGATTTCATGAAGGTCCTCCTTGGATGCATGAGGGCATCCTAGGAAGGCCCCCCAGGCGGACCAACGAATGTTTGCGCGCTTGCTTATGCGCCGGGCACAGCCGTGCGCGGCGAAGGTGTCAGGCGTTACCGGACATGGCGCGCACGCGCGCCGGCAGGGCGGCGACGGCGGCGTCGCCCACCTGCGGTTTCAGGCTGCCCTCGCGCGCAGCCTGCAGCAGCCGCGCCAGCAGCCCCGGCTGCGGGGTGAGCACGCCGAAGTACAGCACCGTGTCGCCGCGGGCCACGAGCAGCGTGGGGAAATTCTCGACGTCGATGTCCTCGACCACGTCCGCGTCGTCCTCGATGTCCACCCAGATGAAATGCTCGCCCGGCGGGGCGGCGTCGCGGGCGGCGTCGAAGACGGGCAGGTATTCCTTGCAGGTGCCGCACCAGGCGGCACACAGGCAGGCGACGAGCAGGGGTTCGGAAGCGGAGGACATGGGCTCCAAGTGTGGCAAAGGTCGCGCGGGCCCCGGACGTGAAAAAGCGGCCCTCGGGCCGCTTATTGATCCAGGTGAAGACCGGGCTCAGAACGGGATGTCGTCGTCCATGTCGTCGAAGCCGGTGGCCGGGCGCTGCTGAGGCGCGGGCGCCGGACGCTGCGGGGCCGGACGCGGGGCCGCGGCGCGCGGGGCGGGCGCTGCGCCGCCGCCGTCCATGTCGTCGCCGCCGCGGGCCGGGGCGCGGTTGTAGCCGCCGCGGCTGCCGCCACCGCCGCCCATGCCCATGCCGCCACCGCCCATGTCGTCGCCGCCGCCCATGCCTTCACGGCCGCCCAGCAGCTGCATCTGCTCGGCCACGATGTCCACGGTGTTGCGCTCGATGCCGTCCTTGTCGGTGTACTTGCCGTACTTCAGGCGGCCTTCGACGTACACGGGACGGCCCTTCTTGAGGTACTCGCCGGCGATCTCGGCCAGGCGCTCGTAGAAGGTCACGCGGTGCCACTGGGTGTCTTCCACCGTCTCGCCGGTGTTGCGGTCCTTGCGGCGGCTGGAGGTGGCGACCGAGACGTTGCAGATGGCCGTGCCCTGGGGCGTGTAGCGCACTTCCGGGTCGCGCCCGCAATTGCCGATGAGGATGACTTTGTTGACGCTGGCCATGGGACGCTCCTGCGCGATGATCTGTACGTAAACGCAGGATTGTGCCGCAAGCCCCCTGCCGCACCCGGGCCGGGGCCTTGGGCCAACCCTCCGGAAAGGCCCGCCGCGGGCGGCCGGTTACCATCGCCGGCTTCCCGCACCATGGCCGCCCTTCCCGATTCCTCCCCCGCGCTGCAGGTGCTGCAGCAGGTCTTTGGCTACACCGCCTTCCGCGGGTCGCAGGCCGCCATCGTCGAGCGCGTCGTCGACGGCGGCGACGCGCTGGTGCTCATGCCCACCGGCGGTGGCAAGAGCCTGTGCTACCAAGTGCCGGCCATCGTGCGGCACCGCCAGGGCCAGGGCGTGGCCGTCGTCGTGAGCCCGCTCATCGCGCTGATGCACGACCAGGTCGGCGCGCTCGAAGAAGCCGGCGTGCACGCCGCCTACCTCAACTCCACGCTCTCCAGCGAGCAGGCACAGCAGGTGGAGCGCGAGCTGCGCAGCGGGCGCCTGGTGCTGCTGTACGTCGCGCCGGAGCGGCTGCTCACGCCGCGCATGCTGGCGATGCTCGACTCGCTGCACGAGCGCTCCCTGCTGAGCCTCTTCGCCATCGACGAGGCGCACTGCGTCAGCCAGTGGGGACACGACTTCCGCGAGGAATACCTGGGCCTGTCGGCGCTGCACGAGCGCTACCCCGGCGTGCCGCGCGTGGCGCTCACGGCCACGGCCGACGACCACACGCGGCGCGACATCGTGGAGCGGCTGCAGCTGGAGGACGCGGCGGCCTTCGTCAGCAGCTTCGACCGGCCCAACATCCGCTACGCCATCGTCGAGAAGGACAACCCGCGCGCACAGCTGCTGCGCTTCATCCGCGACGAGCACGAGGGCGAGGCCGGCGTCGTCTACTGCCAGAGCCGGCGCAAGGTGGAGGAAACCGCCGAGTGGCTGGAGCAGCAGGGCATCCGCGCGCTGCCCTACCACGCCGGGCTGGACGCCGACGTGCGCCGCCGCCACCAGGACCGCTTCCTGCGCGAGGAGGACCTGGTGATGGTGGCCACCATCGCCTTCGGCATGGGCATCGACAAGCCCGACGTGCGCTTCGTGGCGCACCTGGACCTGCCCAAGAACATCGAGGCCTACTACCAGGAAACCGGCCGGGCCGGCCGCGACGGCGAGGCCGCCGACGCCTGGATGACCTACGGCCTGGCCGACGTGGTCAACCAGCGCCGCATGATCGACGAGAGCGACGCCGAGGAAGACTTCAAGCGCCTGCAGCGCGCCAAGCTCGATGCGCTGCTGGCCCTGGCCGAGGCCCACGACTGCCGCCGCGTGCGGCTGCTGGCCTATTTCGGCGAGGCCAGCCGGCCCTGCGGCAACTGCGACAACTGCCTGCACCCGCCGCGCACCTGGGACGCCACCGAGGCCGCGCGCAAGGCGCTGTCCTGCATCTACCGCTTCGCGCAGCACGGCGGCGGCTTCGGGCCCTCGCGCTTCGGCGCCGGCCAGCTCCTGGACGTGCTGCGCGGCAAGCGCACCGAGAAGGTGGCGCAGTACGGGCACGACAAGCTCTCCACCTTCGGCATCGGCGCGGACCTGTCCGAGGCGCAGTGGCGCGGCGTGCTGCGCCAGCTCGTGGCGCTGGGCCACGTGCAGGCCGAGGGCGAGTTCAACACGCTCGCGCTCACGGCCAGCGCGCGCGCGGTGCTCAAGGGCGAGGTGCCCATCGTGCTGCGCGAGCCGCGCGAGCCCACTCCCCGCACCCGCGGCACGCGCGCCAGCCGCGCCGAGCGCGGCGAGCGGGTGCCGGCCGCGGCCGCGACGCTGGACGCCGCGGGCCAGGAGCGCTTCGCCAAGCTCAAGGCCTGGCGCGCCGAGGTGGCGCGCGAGCACGGGCTGCCGGCCTACGTGATCTTCCACGACGCCACGCTGGCGCAGATGGCCGCCGAGTGCCCGGACTCGCTGCAGGCGCTGGGCCACATCAGCGGCGTGGGTGCCAAGAAGCTCGAAGCCTACGGGCGCGAGATCCTGCGCGTGCTGGAGCGCTGAGCCCGGGCTGACGCGCTGCCGGGCGCCCGAGCCGGGCCGCCGATCCGCTCCATCCCCGGGTTGTCCCGCATCGGGTCTTTGCCTAAGCGATCACGCAACTGCCCCCGCGAGGCAGGCCCCCGTAGCCTGGGACGTTCGCTTCGAACTGCCGCGGGTGAGGGATGACGAGGCCCGCGTTGCACAACACGTCAAGGAGATGTGATGTCCGTGGAAAGCATCCGTATCCCGCGCCGCCTGCCCGTGGCGGCCGCTGCCGCGCTGCTCTGCGTCCCGCTCGCGGGCTGCCTGGGTGGCGGTGACGACCCGCCCATTAACACCCTGCCGGAGAACACCGCCTCGCTGTCGCGCACGGCCTACACCGCCACCGCGCGTGGCGCCGGCACCACGGCCGACACCCAGGACCTGCTCACCGCAGGCCTGGGCCGCACCGGGCTTGCCAGCACCTCGCCCACGCCTGCCTACGCCGACCCGCTCAACCCCACGGCGCTGGAGCTGCGGCGCAACGCCATCCTCTCCAACTACCGCGGGCTGGTGGATACCACCGTCACCGCCACCACCAACGGCGGCTTCGGCACGCTGTTCGGCCCCAACATCGACCTCGCCGGCAACGACACGCTGGGCGAGGGCCTGATCCCCGGCGTCGAGTACATCGGCGTGCTCGACAACCCCGAAGGCACCAAGCGCGTGACGATGGCGGTGCAGGTGCCCGCCAGCTTCAACCCCAGCGATCCCTGCGTTGTCGTGGCGCCGTCCTCGGGCTCGCGCGGCGTGTACGGCGCCATCGGCACCGTGGCCGAATGGGGCCTCAAGCGCGGCTGCGCGGTGGCGATGACCGACGCAGGCAAGGGCATCGGTCTGCACGACCTGGCGGACGACAGCGTCAACCGCGTCGACGGCACCCGTGCCGCGCGCAGCGCCACGGCCACCGGCTCGCCCGCCAACTTCGCGGCGCAGCTCACCGACGCCGTGCGCAGCGCCTTCCTCGCCGCCTTCCCCGGCCGCGTCGCGCTCAAGCAGGCGCACTCGCAGCTCAACCCCGAGAAGGACTGGGGCAGCGACACGCTGGGCGCCGCGCGCTTCGCGCTGTGGGTGCTCAACGAGGAGTACGGCACCGCGCTCCTGGGCACCAGCTACAAGCTGCGCCGCTACGACCCCGGCAACACGCTGGTGATGGCGGCCTCGGTGTCCAACGGCGGCACGGCCGTGCTGCGCGCCGCCGAGCTCGACACCGAGGGCCTGATCGACGCGGTGGTGGCGGGCGAGCCCGGCGCCTCGCCGCAGCTCGCGACCACGTCCTACGGCGTGCAGCAGGGCGGCGTCGCGGTGGGCGGCTACGGCAAGCCGCTGTACGACTACTTCAGCTTCGCCAACCTCTACCAGCCCTGCGCGGCCCTGGCGCCGGAGGCCTCGATGGGCGCCGAGGTGTCCTTGCACAACTACATGACGCTCACGGGCATGAACGCGCGCGCGGCCAGCCGCTGCACCGCGCTGGCCGCGGCCGGGCTGGTCAGCGGGGCCGACACCGCCACCCAGGCCACCGACGCGCTCAACCGGCTGCGCAACTACGGCTGGGGCACCTACAACGACACCATGCACAACGCCCATTACGGGCTGGGCAACGCCTGGATCGTCACCAGCATGTACGCCAACGCCTACGGCCGCTTCTCGGTGGCGGACAACGTGTGCGGCGTCAGCTTCGCGGGCGTGGATGCCACGGGCAGCCCCGCGCCGCTGGCCACGGCCACCGCCGCGACGCCCCTGCAGAAGGCCCAGAGCTTCGCGGTGGCCAACGGCACGGCCAACGGCACCCCGGCCGCGGTGATCGTCAACAACTCGATGGGCGGCGCCAAGCGCTGGGACCTGGCCGTCTCGCCCAGCACCAACACGGCGGACTTCGGCTTCGACAGCGCGATGTGCCTGCGCGCGCTCTACACGGGCACCGACCCGCGCACCAACGCGCCGCTGACCGCCACCACCACCCCGACGCTGGAGCAGAGCCAGCGCGTGCGCACCGGCATCACCGAGACGCTGGCCACCGCCAACGTGCGCGGCAAGCCCACGCTGATCGTGGCGGGCCGCAGCGACGCCCTGCTGCCGGTGAACAACGCCGCGCGCGCCTACGTGGCGGCCAACCACGTGGCCGAGGGCGCGGCCAGCCCGGTGCGCTATGTCGAGGTCACCAACGGCCAGCATTTCGACGGCTTCCTGGGCTTCACCGGCTTCGACACCCGCTACATCCCGCTGCACGTCTACTTCGTGGACGCGCTGAACGCCATGTACGCGAACCTGAAGTCCGGCACCGCGCTGCCGCCCAGCCAGGTGGTACGCACCACGCCGCGCGGCGGCACGCCCGGCGCGGCGCCGGCGCCCACGCGCGCCGTCAACCTGCCGGCCATCGCCGTCTCGCCGGCGGCGACCGACGTCATCGGCTTCAGCGGCAACGCGATCAACGTGCCGAACTGACGCCCTCCGCACACCAGCCGGCTCCCACGCCGGCTGCGCTCTGCAAGCCGGGCCGCTTTCGCGGCCCGGCTTTTTCATGCGGCGGCGGCTACAGCGGCACCGTGCCGAACGCGGCCGGCAACGTGCCCGCCGGGCCCGTGGACCAGCCCCTGCCGCTGGCGCGCGGCTACGCCGTGTTCGGCAGCGACTCGGGCCACCAGTCGCTGCGCCCGCCCGCCGGGGCGAGCCGCGACGGCAGCTTCGGCGCCAACCTGGAGGCGCGCCGCAACTTCGCCGGCGACGCCCTCAAGAAGACGCGCGACACCGCCGTCGCGCTGATCGGGGCCTACTACGGCCGCGAGGTGCAGCGCACCTACTTCGCCGGCGGCTCCACCGGCGGGCGCGAGGCGCTGCTGGCCGTGGAGCGCTGGCCGCGGGACTTCGACGGCGCCATCGCGCTGTACCCGGCCTGGAACGCGGCGGTGCTGAACCTGCACTTCGGCCGCATGACGCGCGCGCTGGCCCAGCCCGGCGCCTTCCCGGGGCTGCCGCAGCGCCAGGCGCTGTACAAGGCCGCGCTGCAGGCCTGCGACGCGCTCGACGGCGTGGAGGACGGCCTCATCAGCCACCAGGCCGCCTGCGACACCAGCTTCGATCCGGCCACCGCCACCGTCGGCGACCAGCCGCTGCGCTGCGCCCCCGGCACCTCCGGCGACGGCTGCCTCACGGACGCGCAGATCGCCGCCTTCAAAGTGCTCAACACCCCGACCGTGCCCACCTTCACGCTGCCCAGCGGCGAGAAGAACTACCCCGGCCTGACGACCTGGGGCACCGACTTCGGCTTCGCGGTGCCCAACCCGGCGCAGTCCGCGGTGCTGACGCTGGGCCTGGGCACCGACGCGCCCAGCGCCTATCCCATGACCGGCGTGGGCCTGGCCAGCCTGACGGGCGTGGCGACCAGCCCGCCTTACAGCAGCACCTTCTGGGACCAGTGGGTGCGCTACTTCGTCACCGACGACACGATGTTCAACTCCCTGGCGCTGGACCCGGAGCGGCCGGGGGTGTGGCAGCAGCGCATCGTCCAGCTCATCGAGCTGCAGGACGCCAACCGCACCGACTTCTCGGTCTTCCGCGCCCGCGGCGGCAAGCTGCTGCTGGCCCATGGCGTGCATGACGCGCTGGTGAGCAACCGCGCCACGCAGCAGTTCGTGGTGCGCGTGCGCAAGACCATGGGCGACGCCGCCACCGCCAGCTTCCTGCGCTACTACGAGATCCCCGGCTACGGGCACTCGGTCAGCAACCAGTTCGGCGCCGCGTGGGACTCGCTCACGGCGCTGGAGAACTGGGTGGAGCGGGGCGTGGCGCCGATGAACCAGGTGGTGGCCGACACCGTGGGCGTGCCGGGCCGCACGCGCCCGCTGTGCGAGTACCCGAGCTGGC
The DNA here is from genome assembly GCF_000430725.1 of Azohydromonas australica DSM 1124. Taxonomy (GTDB): domain Bacteria; phylum Pseudomonadota; class Gammaproteobacteria; order Burkholderiales; family Burkholderiaceae_C; genus Azohydromonas; species Azohydromonas australica. Next base: position 190,336 of record NZ_AUMO01000032.1, on the reverse strand, counting down.
CGCGCTACCAGGGCACGGGCGACGTGAACCAGGCCGCCAGCTTCAGCTGCGCCACGCGCTGAGCACGGGGCCCTCGGCCCGGCTCAGCGCAGCACCTGCACCGTCGCCACCGCGCTGTCGGCGAACTGGCCCACGTCGTCCACGGCGCGGGCGAAGAACTGCGTGAGCGGGGCCGCGTCGGTGGGCAGCACGACGTTGAGCTGGTAGGGCGGCGTGAACTGGATGCCCAGCCGCACGGCGCTGCCGTCGGGCAGCAGCTGGTAGAAGGCGACGTAGTCCACGTGGTAGTCGTCACGCGCGTCGGCCAGCAGCGCGACGGTCTGGCCGGGCACGGCCTGCGTGGGCGAGACCGCCAGCGCCACGCCGGGCGGGTCATCATCCGGACCGACGCCCACCCAGACGCCGCCGCCGCAGCCGCCCAGCAGCAGCGTGGCGGCCAGCAGCGCCGCCCCGGCAGCGCGCCGGGACCCGCGGCGCGGGCTCATGGTCGAGGCGGCCGGACGGCGCCGGCCGCTCCCATGTCAGTCGTGGTAACGCACATGCACGTAGCTCCCTGGAGCGGGTTCAAGCCCTTGCGGCACGGGGCGTGCCGGCACCCGGCCGCGGCTGTGCTCCACCAGCCAGTCGTGCCAGGCCGGCCACCACGAGCCCTCGTGCGGCGTGGCGCCCTGCAGCCACTCGTCCGGCCCGGCCCAGTGCGCGCCATGCGCCACGCGCCGCATCCGAAACCGCCGCCGCGCATGGCCGGGCTCGGAGACGATGCCTGCGTTGTGCCCGCCGTTGGTCAGCACGAAGCTCAGCTCGGTGTGCACCAGCCGGTGCAGCTGGTACACCGAGCGCCAGGGCGAGACGTGGTCCAGCTCGGTGGCAACGCAGAAGATGGGCTGGCGGATGTCGCCCAGCGACACCGGGCGCCCCTGCACCGGGTACTCGCCGTGGGCGAGCTGGTTCTGGAGGTGGCAGCGGCGCAGGTACTGGCTGTGCATCACGGCGGGCATGCGCGTGACGTCGGCGTTCCAGGACATGAGGTCGTTGGGCTGCAGCCGCTCGCCAAGCCAGAACTCGCGCATGCGGGTGGACCAGATCAGCTCGCGCGAGCGCAGGAACTGGAAGCTCTCGGCCATCTGCCGCCCGGTGAGGAAGCCGCGCTCGGACATGACGTCCTCCAGCAGCTCGACCTGCGACTCGTCGATCAGCACGCCCAGCTCGCCCGGTTCGGTGAAGTCGGTCTGCGCCGCCAGCAGCGTCACGCCCGCAAGCCGGGGCAGCCGGTCGGCGCCCTCCACCTGGCCCGGCCGCGCCAGCGCCGCCGCGGCGATGGACAGCAGCGTGCCGCCCAGGCAGTAGCCGCAGGCCTGCACGGGCTGGTCGGGGATCTGCCGCGCGATGGCCGCCAGCGGGTCCAGGATGCCCAGCTCCAGGTAGTCGTCCAGGCTCAGCAGCGCGTCGCTCTCGTCGGGGTTGCGCCAGGACAGGATGAACACCGTGTGCCCCTGGTCCGTCAGCCACTTCACCAGCGAGTTGTGCGGCGAGAGATCCAGGATGTAGTACTTCATGATCCAGGACGGGACGATGAACACCGGCTCGGCCTGCACCTCCTCGGTGGTGGGCGCGTACTGCAGCAGCTCCACCAGGCGGTTGCGGTGCACCACCTGCCCCGGCGTGAGCGCCAGGTCCACGCCCGGCAGGTAAGGGTGCTCGGGCGGCGCCAGCGGCTCCAGGCCGTGGCGGCGGCGCCAGGTGTCCAGCCGGTTGGCAAAGCCGTCGGCCAGGTTCGCCCCCTGGCGCTCGGCGGTGCGGCGCAGCACCTCGGGGTTGGTGAAGAAGTTGTTGCTGGGCGACAGCATGTCCAGCCACTGCTGGGAGAAGAAGCGCACCACCTGCGCGTGGTGCGCCGTCATGCCGCGCAGCCGGCTGGCGTCCTGCCACCAGTGCTGCGCCGCCTGGTGCGCGCGTGCCAGCGGCGCGAAGGGCCACTGGTGCCAGGACGGGTCGCGAAAGCGCGTGTCCGCGGCCAGCGGGCCGCTGCAGTCGCCGCTGACGCAGTCCGACAGCGCCTCCAGCGCATGCTGCTGGGCGGAGAGCGCCAGCCGTGCCGAGTTGGCCGGCTGCGCCGCCAGGTGCCAGCTCCAGTCCGCCAGCGCCAGGCCCAGCGAGATGGGCGACAGCCCGCCCGTGACCTGCGCGGCGGCGGCGTGCAGCACGCGGTCCATGGCGTAGGCCGCCCGGTGCGCGTCCGGCGCATCGGCGCCCGAGGGCTTCTCGGGCACCTCGGAGAGTGACACCACGGGAGCCGCCGGCGGCAAGGCGGCTGTGGTGGCGGGAACCGAATCAGCGAAACGCCGCAGGGTGTCGTCGTTCATCGGGGGACGTATACCGAAGCGGCGGCATACCGCCATCGGGGGATCGCCCCATCCCCCCTCGGCGGGTTGACAGGACTTGCGCCGTTGACCCCGGGTCCGGCCCGAGCGCCGCGGGCGCTGGCTATGATGGCCGGTTGTCCAGCGCTGAGTGAAAACCCTTGAATCCCGAGACGCCTGCGATCCGCGTGCGCGGCGCGCGCACCCACAACCTCAAGAACATCGACCTGGACCTGCCGCGGCAGGCGCTGGTGGTCATCACGGGCCTGAGCGGCTCCGGCAAGAGCAGCCTGGCCTTCGATACCCTGTACGCCGAAGGCCAGCGCCGCTACGTCGAGAGCCTGTCGGCCTACGCGCGGCAGTTCCTGCAGCTGATGGACAAGCCCGACGTGGACGTGATCGAGGGCCTGTCGCCCGCGATCTCCATCGAGCAGAAGGCCACCAGCCACAACCCGCGCTCCACCGTCGGCACCGTCACCGAGATCCACGACTACCTGCGCCTGCTCTACGCCCGCGCGGGCACGCCGTTCTGCCCGCAGCACGCGCTGCCGCTGCAGGCCATGAGCACGGCGCAGATGGTGGACACGGTGCTGGCGCTGCCCGAAGACTCCAAGCTGATGCTGCTCGCCCCCGTGGCGCGCGCCCGCACGGGCGACTTCGCGCCGGTGCTGGCCGACCTGCAGGCGCAGGGCTACGTGCGCTTTCGCATCGACGGGCAGGTGGTGGACATCGACAGCCTGCCCGCGGCGGACGGCCGCGCGCATGACATCGACGTGGTGGTGGACCGCGTGCGCGTGCGCGCCGAGGACACCGGCACCGGCGGCAGCGGGGGCCTGCGACAGCGGCTGGCCGAGAGCTTCGAGACCTGCCTGCGCATCGGCAACGCGCGCGCCCTGGCGCTGGAGATGGACAGCGGGCGCGAGACGCCCTTCAGCAGCCGCTTCGCCTGCCCGCACTGCGACTACTCGCTCACGGAGCTGGAGCCGCGGCTGTTCTCATTCAACTCGCCCACGGGCGCCTGCCCGTCGTGCGACGGCCTGGGCCACGTGACGGTGTTCGACCCGGAGCGCGTGGTCGCCTTCCCCTCGCTGAGCCTGGCCAGCGGCGCCATCAAGGGCTGGGACCGCCGCAACAGCTACACCTACGGGCTGCTGGAGGCGGTGGCCAAGCATTACGGCTTCGACCTGGAGCAACCCTTCGAGGAGCTGGAGCCGCAAGTGCGGCAGGTGCTGCTGCACGGCTCGGGCACGGAGGAGATCGAGTTCACCTACGAGGCCGAGGGCGCGCGCGGCAAGTCGCGCTCGGTCAAGCGCTCGCACCCCTTCGAAGGCATCCTGCCGCTGCTCACGCGCCGCCTGCGCGAGACCGACTCCGCCGCCGTGCGCGAGGAGCTCATGCGCATGCAGCACGCGCAGTCCTGCCCGGAGTGCCGCGGCACGCGGCTGCGGCGCGAGGCGCGCCACGTGTTCCTGCACGCCGCGGACGCCGCGCCGGGCGAGACCGGCAAGCCCATCTACGAGGTCGAGCACGCGACGCTGGCCGACGCGCTGGCGTACTTCGAGGGCCTGACGCTGCGCGGCGCCAAGGCGGCCATCGCCGACAAGATCGTCAGCGAGATCCGCAACCGGCTGCGCTTCCTCAACGACGTGGGGCTGAACTACCTGAGCCTGGACCGCAGCGCCGACACGCTCTCCGGCGGCGAGGCGCAGCGCATCCGGCTGGCGAGCCAGATCGGCAGCGGCCTGACCGGCGTGATGTACGTGCTGGACGAGCCCAGCATCGGGCTGCACCAGCGCGACAACGAGCGGCTGATCGGCACGCTGCAGCACCTGCGCGACCTGGGCAACTCGGTGCTGGTGGTGGAGCACGACGAGGACATGATCCGCGCCGCCGACTACGTGGTGGACATGGGCAAGGGCGCGGGCGTGCACGGCGGCGAGGTGATCGCGCGCGGCACGCCGCGAGAGGTGATGGACCACCCCGAATCGCTCACCGGTGGCTACCTGGGCGGGCGGCTGCGCATCGAGGTGCCCAAGCAGCGGCGCGCGTGGGAAGCGGGCACGGGGCTGCGCATCGTCAACGCCTCGGGGCACAACCTCAAGGGCGTGAGCGTGGAGATCCCGGTGGGGCTGCTGACCTGCGTCACGGGCGTCTCGGGCTCGGGCAAGAGCACGCTGGTCAACGACACGCTGTACGCGGCGGTAGCGCGCAAGCTCTACAACAGCAACCTGGAGCCGGCGCCGCACGAGGCGATCGAGGGCCTGGAGGCCTTCGACAAGGTCATCAACGTGGACCAGAGCCCCATCGGCCGCACGCCGCGCTCCAACCCCGCGACCTACACGGGGCTGTTCACGCCGATCCGGGAGCTGTTCGCCGAGGTGCCGGCGGCGCGCGAGCGCGGCTACGGGGCGGGGCGCTTCAGCTTCAACGTCTCGGGCGGGCGCTGCGAGGCGTGCCAGGGGGACGGCGTGATCAAGGTGGAGATGCACTTCCTGCCGGACGTGTACGTGCCCTGCGACGTGTGCCACGGCGCGCGCTACAACCGCGAGACGCTGGAGATCCTCTACAAGGGCCGCAACATCACGCAGGTGCTGGGCATGACGGTGGAGGAGGCGGCGGCGTTCTTCTCGGCCGTGCCGACGATCTCGCGCAAGCTGCAGACGCTGCTGGACGTGGGCCTGGGCTACATCACGCTCGGCCAGAGCGCGACGACGCTCTCCGGCGGCGAGGCGCAGCGGGTGAAGCTGGCGCTGGAGCTGAGCAAGCGCGACACCGGTCGCACGCTCTACATCCTGGACGAGCCGACCACGGGCCTGCACTTCGCCGACATCGAGCTGCTGCTGCGGGTGCTGCACCAGCTGCGCGACGCGGGCAACACCATCGTGGTGATCGAGCACAACCTGGACGTGATCAAGACGGCGGACTGGCTGATCGACATGGGCCCCGAAGGCGGCTCGGGCGGCGGGCGGGTGATGCTGGCGGGCACGCCGGAAGATCTGGCCGCCTGCAAGGACAGCCACACCGGGCGGTTCCTGGCGCCGCTGCTGGAGCGGGGATAAGGCGACCCGGGCGTGGTGCTGTTCCCGCCCGTGACGCGGGGGCGGGTTGCCGGTGGCGCGGCAGCGGTGCGGCGAGGGCCGCGGCCGGCGCATGCCTTTCCATGGCGGGTTCCAGGCGCAACTGTCGCGTTCTGGCAAGCGCCATGTGAGCAAATGTAATCCTCTCGGCTACAGTCCCATTCACCGCCGTAGCGGGCAATGAATCTGCTGCGCAGCAGCAAGGCCGGGGCGGCGCGTCGGGTCGGGCCCTGGCCGCGGAGGCACCCATTTGCGGTCCAAGCGCCCATCCGGAGGAGGGACGCGGCGGATCGGCTATGGTGCCGGTCCTTTGTCGCCCTGGACGGTTGTCGTACATGAGCCTCGCCATCGACTACTACTTCGCCCCGCACTCGCCGTGGGCCTATCTGGGCCACCAGCGCTTCCAGGACATCGCGCGCCAGCACGGCGCCGAAGTCCGCGTGCTGCCGGTGGACCTGGGCGGACGCGTGTTCCCGCTCACCGGCGGGCTGCCGCTGACCAAGCGCGCGCCCGAGCGCCAGGCCTACCGGCTCCTGGAGCTCAAGCGCTTCAGCGAATGGCTCCACGCGCCGCTGAACCCCACGCCGCGCTACTTCCCCGTCAATCCCGACGACGCGGCCAAGCTCATCATCGCGGTGGACCTGCAGGACGGCACCGACGCCGCCATGGCACTGGCCGGCGCAGTGATGCGCGCGCTGTGGGTCGAGGAAAAGAACATCGCCGACGAGGCCACGCTGGCCGAGCTGCTCAAGGCGCAGGGCCTGAAGCTCGCGCGGCTGGACGACGCCCATACCCAGCGCGTGCACCAGCGCTACGAGGAGGACTCGCAGCGCGCCATCGAAGCCGGCGTCTTCGGTGCGCCCAGCTACGTCATCGACGGCGAGATCTTCTGGGGCCAGGACCGGCTGGACTTCGTCGAGCGCCGCCTGCAGCACTACAAACCACAAGAGAACGGAGACCATTGATGTCCCTACAACCCTTGCAGGCCACCGACGGCCACCGCTTCGACGCCTTCATCGAGCTGCCCCAGGGGCGCCCGCGCGGCGCGCTGGTGGTGCTGCAGGAGATCTTCGGCGTGAACTCGCACATCCGCGCCGTGGCGCGCGGCTACGCCGACGAGGGCTACGTCGCCATCGTGCCGCCGCTGTTCGACCGCCTGGAGCACGGCGTGGAGCTGGGCTACGGCGAGGACGACGTCAAGCGCGGGCGCGAGCTGAAGGCCGCGGCCATGGCGCAGCAGGACCTGGTGCTGCAGGACATCGCCGCTGCCATCGCCGAGGGCGCGAAGCACGGCAAGGTGGGCATCGTGGGCTACTGCTGGGGCGGGCTGATGGCATGGCTATCGGCCGGCAAGCTCGACGGGCTGTCGGCGGCCATCAGCTACTACGGCGCCGGCATCCCCGACCAGGCGGCACTGCAGCCGCGCTGCCCGGTGCTGGCGCACTTCGGCGAGCGCGACCACCTCATCCCGCAGACGCAGGTGCAGGCCTTCACGCAGGCACGGCCCGAGGTGCAGGTGCACGTGTACCCGGCCGACCACGGATTCAACTGCGACCAGCGCGCGGCCTTCGAACCCGAGAGCGCCGCGCTGGCCCGCCGCCGCTCGCTGGACTTCCTGCAGCAGCATGTCGGTTGATCGCGCAGCCTCGTCGGCAGGCGCCGACCGTGCGCCGCGACGCGTGCTCTACATCGAGGACGAGCCGCTCAACGCGCTGCTGATGACGGAGATGTTCCGCGGCCACGAGGGCTGGTCGCTGCAGATCGAGCCCGACGGTGCCTCGGGCCTGCGCGCGGCGCGCGAGGATGCGCCGGAGCTGCTGCTCATCGACATGAACCTGCCCGACATGACCGGACTGGAGCTGATCGCGCAGCTGCGCGCCGACCCGGTCACGGCCCGGTTGCCGTGCATCGCGCTGTCGGCCGACGCCATGCCCGAGCAGGCCCGCGCGGCCAAGCACGCCGGCTTCGACGACTACTGGACCAAGCCCATCTCCATCGCGCAGATGTGGGTCCAGCTGGCGCAGTGGCTGCCCTGAGCAACGCCATAGGCGCCGTGCGCTGAACGATGCAAAAGCACAGGCCGCCCAAGGGCGGCCTGTTGCATGGAGAGGGAGGCCGCGGCTGCGGCCGCAGGCCCGCTCAGCCCATCTGGCTCTGCAGGTAGTTGGGCAGGCCCACGGCCTGGATCAGGCCGAGCTGCTGCTCCAGCCAGTGGGCGTGGTCTTCCTCGGTGTCCTCCAGCATCGGCAGCAGCAGGTCGCGGGTGACGAAGTCGCGCTCGCGCTCGCACAGCGCGATCACCTCGCGCAGGTGGTTGATCACCGAGTACTCGACCGCCAGGTCGTTGCCCAGCACGCTGGGCACGTCCGTGCCCACGTTCAGCGGCGCGGGCACCATGTTGGGCCGCCCGCTCAGCATCAGGATGCGCTTGATCAGCGCGTCGGCGTGGCCGGTCTCGTCCTCCATCTCGTGCGAGATGCGCGCGGCGAGCTTGCCGTAACCCCAGTCCTCCAGCATGCGCGAGTGGATGAAGTACTGGTCGCGGGCGGCAAGCTCGCCGACAAGCAGCGCGTTGAGGGCATCGAGGACGGCGGGATGGCCTTGCATGGCGGAGCACGAAGCAGGTTGTAAAGGCGGCATCATGCCTGCGCCCCGTGAAACGGGGAGTGGGAAGGTCTTGACACGGCACAATAAAAGTACGTGGGCAACGAACCCTTCGTGGGCCGGCCCAACACGATGCGCGCTAGACCAGAGCGCGCGGCGCAAGACCAAGCAGGGAATACACGATAGGAGAGCGCGCAAGCCGGCGCGGCAGGGGAGTGGGGTACGCGGGCGCGACGTTGAAAGGTCGGGCTTGGCGCGCCGGTGGGCTGGCGCTGGCGGCGCTGGCGATGGCCTGGGCGCCGTGCCGTGCAGGCGCCGGTGACACCCCTGCCGCGCAGCAGCCTGCCCCCGCCGAGGCGGCACCGCCCGCGCCGGCGCGCGTGCCGCTGGAGCATTTCGCGCGGCTGCCGATGTTCACGGGCGTGTCGCTCTCGCCCAACGGCGCGCGCCTCGCGGCGCTGGTGAACCGCGGCGAGGACACGCTGCTCGTCACCCGCGACGTGGACGGCGGCGAGCTGCGCGCGCTCATGAAGACCGACAACCTGAAGTTCCGCTTCCGCTGGGCGCGCTGGGTCGGCAACGAGCGGCTGCTGGTGAGCGTCATCTACCCGGGCCGCCGCGGCTTCACGGGCACGGTGGAGAAGGCGGTCCGCATCCAGGCGCGGGACGGGCTGTCGCTGGCGGCCTACCTCACGCACGCGCGCAACGGCGGCACGGCGCCGGGCCCGCTGGTGCTGCTGCCGCATGGCGGGCCGTATGCCCGAGACGACGCGAGCTTCGACCCCTGGACCGAGCTGCTGGCGAACCGGGGCTACACGGTGCTGCAGGTGAACTTCCGCGGCTCCAGCGGCTACGGCGCCGAGTTCCAGAAGGCCGGGCTGCAGCGGTGGGGCCAGGAAATGCAGGAAGACCTGGAGGACGCGGTGCAGTGGGCGGTGTCGCAGGGCGTGGCCGATCCGCGGCGCATCTGCATCGTCGGCGCCAGCTACGGCGGCTATGCCGCGCTGATGGGCGTGGTCAAGACGCCGCACCTGTACCGCTGCGCGGTGAGCTTCGCCGGGGTGTCCAACCTGACTGACCTGGCGCTGCACTGGACGGAGTTCATCGGCGGCAAGGAAGGCTCGCGCCGGGTCCTGGGCAACTGGTGGCAGGACCGGGAGCGGCTGCGCGCCACCTCGCCGGCGCTGCAGGCGCAGCGCATCGAGGTGCCGGTGCTGCTGGTGCACGGCACCGCGGATCGCCGCGTGCCGGTGGAACAAAGCCGCGACATGGCGAAGGCGCTGGCAAGCGCCGGCCGGAGCTACCGCTACATGGAGCAGGAGGGCGGCGACCATCACTTCAGCCGCCAGGCGCACCACACGGAGTTCCTGCGCGAGCTCGAAGCCTTCCTGCAGGCGCACCTGGCGCCCTGAAAAAGCTCAGCGCCGGCGTTCGTCGGCGCGCTTGCGGCCGGTGAGCATCGAGGCCGGCAGGTTCTCGCGCCAGTGCCAGCTCATGCCGGCCACGCCCAGGAGGTGCACCACCACGCAGGCGACCAGCGCATCGGCCAGCCACTGGTGCAGCTCGATGGGCCAGTCCTCGCCCCAGAAGGCGTCGAGCCGGCTGACCCAGCCCGTGAGGCCCAGCAGCAGCACCAGCGCCCACAGCAGCCACACCATCCACAGGCCCAGCGGGTCGTGGCCGACGTGCCGCGGCGCGCCTTGGCGCAGGTAGGTGCGCGTGGCGCCCAGCGAGGGCTTCAGGTGCGACAGGTCAGCGTAGCCGCGGCGCGCAAGCAGCGCCCACAGCAGCCGCGCCACCACCGCGCCGACGGCCACGTAGCCCACCGTGCGGTGCAGCCGGTCGCCGTCGTCGCGCACCCAGTCGAAGAGCACCGTGGCCGCCAGCGTCCAGTGCGCCAGGCGCACGACGGCGTCCCACACGCGCACGGCGGTTGACGCGGCAACGTCGGTGCTGCCCGTGCCGCGGTGCACCCGCGGCGCGGACTTACTCACCGTACTCGGTCTTGACCGGGTTGAGCGTCTTGGCGTCGTAGTAGATCTCGACCTTGCGGCCGTCCGGCGCGCGGCCGTAGATCTCGTAGCAGTTGCCGTCCACCTTGAACTTGTTGATCTTGTAACCCTGGGCCTCGATGCGCGAGCGCGCCTCGTCCTCCTTCAGCCACTCCTCCTTCGGGTAGGCCTTGCAGTTGGCCTTGGCCATGACGGCGGTGGAGCCCAGGCTGGCGACCAGGCCCAGCGTGGCGGCGACGAGAACGAACGGCTTCATGGCATCCCTCTGTGCAATGGGGTGAGTCGGTTATGAATGACTTCAGCCTACCACACGAATGCGAATGGTTCTCATGAAGAGCCCGCAAGGTACTGCCACGCGGGCATGAAAAAAGCCGGCGCGGGGCCGGCTTTTCGATGACGTGGGCGCTGGAGCGCGCCCGGACGATCACTTGAGGTGTTCGTTGATGAGCTTGGTCATCTCGAACATCGACACCTGGGGCTTCTTGAAGATGTCCTTCAGCTTGGCGTCGGCGTTGATCATGCGCTTGTTGGCAGCGTCCTGAAGGTTGTTGGCCTTGATGTAGTCCCACACCTTCTTCGTGACCTCGGTGCGCGGCATCGGCTTGTCGCCGATGACGGCCGCGAGCTGGGCGCTGGGCTTCATCTCCTTCATGAAGGCAGCGTTGGGGCTGCGCTTGCCCTCGGCGGTGGCCGCCGACTCGGCCTTCTTGGCGGCCGGGGCCTTCTTCGCCGCGACCGTCTTGGACGCAGCTTTCTTTGCAGTTGCCATTTGGAATCTCTCCATCAATTACTGAGTTGATGCGCCGGGTGGGGCGAAGGCTGCATGAACCCTCTTTTCTCTGCGGCACCCTGCAGGGCAAATGGTACTGCGCCCCTAGGGGAGTGAGAAGCCGCAGCCACTGTTTTCCCTCTGGGAAACCGTTTCCGGAAGCTGTCGCGCCATCATAAAGCGGGCATTTGTGGCACCACGGCATCAAAACAGGCCGACGCACGGTCCAAGCCGGGCCGTCCAAGGCTCAGGAATGCGCCAGCTCAAGCCGGCGGATCGAGCAATTCGGGGCCGATGCCGGCCACGCCGGCACAGCCGCACAGCGCCATGGCGATCTCGAATTCGTCGCGCACGAGCCGCAGCACATGGGCCACGCCCAGCGCCCCGGCCGTGGCCAGGCCGTGCAGCACCGGTCGGCCCAGCAGCACCGCGTGCGCGCCCAGCGCCAGCGCCTTGAGCACGTCGGTGCCGCGGCGGATGCCGCCGTCCACCAGCAGCGGCAGCGCACCGCCCAGCGCATCGGCGATGCGCGGCAGCGCGCGCGCGGTGCTCACCGCCGTGTCCAGCGTGCGCCCGCCGTGGTTGGAGACGATCAGCCCGGCCACGCCCAGCGCCAGCGCCTGGCGCGCGTCGGCCGGGTGCAGCACGCCTTTGAGCAGCAGCGGCAGCCTCGTGGCCGAGCGCAGCCAGGCCACGTCATCCCAGGTCGGTGCCTGCGCGACCACCTGGGCGAAGAAGTCCTGGGCCTGCGGCGGCGACGGTTGCGGACGCAGGTTGACCGCCGAAATGCCCGGCGGCAGGCAGAAGCCGGCGCGGCGCTCCCGGTCGCGCGCGCCGGAGGTGGGCGCATCGACCGTGAGCACCAGCGCCTCGAAGCCCGCGGCCTCGGCGCGCTGCACCAGCTCCAGCGTGTGGCCGCGCTCGCGCTGCAGGTAGAGCTGGAACCACAGCGGCCCGCGGTCGGCCTCGTCGCGCACCAGCGCGGCGACGTCCTCCAGCCGCTGGCTGGCCTGGGCGCTGAGCACCATGCCCACGCCCTGCGCCGCGGCGGCCAGCGCGGTGGCGGCCTCGCCGTCGGCATGGGCCAGGCGCTGGAAGGCCATGGGCGCCACCAGCAGCGGGCTGGCCAGGCGCCGGCCCAGCAGATCGATGCCGGCGCAGCCACCGGCCAGCGGACGCAGCACGCGCGGCAGCAGCCGCAGCGCGTCCCAGGCCTCGCGGTTGGCGCGCAGCGTGATCTCGTCGCCCGCGCCGCCGCACAGGTAGGCCCAGGCGGCGGGGTCCATGCGCTCGCGCGCATGCGGCTCGTAGTCGGCGGCACTGGCGATGCCGGCCGGGATGCGCGGCCGCGCCGCGGCGTCAGGGGCGTTGCTGCTCATGGCGCGGCCTTCAGGTGTCGGCCCACATGCGCAGCAGGTTGTGATAGGTGCCGGTAAGCCCCACGGCCTCGGGCGTCTCGCCCTCGCGCTCGCGCAGCCGCATGAGGTTCATGTCCAGGTCGAACAGCAGCCGGCGCTGCTCGTCGCTGCGCACCATGCTCTCGACCCAGAAGAAGCTGGCCAGCCTGTAGCCGCGCGTCACCGGCGCCACGCCATGCACGCTGGTGCCGGGGTAGAGCACCATGTCGCCGGCCGGCAGCTTCACGCGCTGGCTGCCGTAGGTGTCATCGATGACCAGCTCGCCGCCGTCGTACTCCTCGGGCTCGGCGAAGAACAGGGTGCAGGAGATGTCGGTGCGCACGCGCACGTTGCGCTCGGCGGTGTGGCGCACCGCCATGTCCACGTGCGGCCCGTAAGTGTTGGCGGTGCCGCCGTAGCGGTTGAACATGGGCGGCAGGATGCGCTTGGGCAGCGCCGCCGAGAAGAAGAGGGGATGGCGCTCCAGCGCCCGCAGCACGATGCCCTGCAGCGCCTGCGCCTGCTCACAACGCGTGGGCAGCTGCTCGTTGTTCTTGACCGCGGCCGACTGCGCGCCGGCGGTGGCGAGGCCGTCGATCCAGGGCGCGTCGCGCAGGATCTCGCGGCACTGCCGCAGCTCGTCGGGGGTGAGGACTTCGGGAACGTGGAGCAGCATGGGCGCACCCGTCATGAAGGAGTGGAAGCGGGAACGGCGGCCGTCCTGGAGCAGGAGCGGCCGCCGCGGTCAGAGGAGCGGGGGGATCAGAAGCGGCTGATCAGCTGCGCCTGAACGAGGCGGCCGAAGCCGGGAATGTAGTGGCCGCGATAGAGCGAATCGGCGTAGTACTTGTCGGCCACGTTGTTGACGTTGACCTTGAGCGAGACCTTGTCGCTGAAGGTGTACTCGCCCATCAGGTCGAAGGTGGCCCAGCCCGGAGCGCTCCACGGCAAGCCGCCGTTCTGCGTCGAGATGTCCGCCGGCGACTGCTTGCTGCGGAAGTTCACGCCCGCGCCCAGGCGCAGCTGGGGGAGCACCTGGTAGGTGGTCCAGATGGTGCCGCTGTGCTTGGGCGTGAGGCCCGGACGGTCACCGGCGCGGTTGCCGAAGCTGGCATTGGAGGCCGTGGCATCCACCTTGGCTTCCGGGATCCACATGTAGGAGCCGTACACCTCCCACTTCGGCGTGATTCGGCCGGTGAGGTCGATCTCCAGGCCCGTGGCATGGCGCTTGGCCGAGAGCAGATAGGCCTCCTCACCCAGCGGGCCTTCGGTGGCGTCAGTGTTGCGCTCGTTCTTCTTGGTCGAGCGGAACAGGGCCAGACGGGTGGTGAAGCGGCCGTCCGCGCTGTCGAGCTTGGCACCGAGCTCCAGGTTCTCGCTCTGCTCCGGATCCGTGTTGGCGCTGAAGGCGCTGTAAGAGTAGGAGTCACCTGAGGTGTTGAAGGAGGTGCCCCAGGAGAAGTGGTAGGACTGCAGCTCGTTGGGCTGGAACAGCACGCCCACGCGCTTGCTCCACTCGCCGATGTTCTGCTCGTAGCTCGTCGTCGTGACAGGGCCGGGCGCGTTGGCCGGGATCGCGAACTGGTTGAACGAGCCCTTCATGTGGTCGTAGCGCACGCCGCCCAGCACCTTCCACTTCGGGGCCACCTGCACCATGTCCTGCGCGTACACGCCCCAGGACTTGGCCACGAACTGGTTCGCGTCGCGCAGCGTGCGCAGGCTTTCGTCCACCCACGCGCCGTCGTTGGGCGTGCCCACCGTGGTGTTGGGCTTGACGGGCACCACGCCGCCCTGCACGGCGCTGCGCGCCGTGTAGACCTGCTTTTCCTCACGCGCGAAGTCCACGCCGGCGAGCACGCTGTGGCGCATGCCCAGGGCGTCGAACTTGGTGCTGAGGTCGCTTTGCAGCTGCAGCGTATCCAGGTTCTGAATCTTCAGAGGGGTCCCGCGGGTGAGCACCGTGCTGGGTCCGAAGTTGCTCAGGTCCACCGCGGCCGAGTTGAGCGGCGTGCCGGCGAAGCGGATGGTGGAGGCATGCTGGTCCCGCGCGAACTTGCCTTTGCGCAGCGTCGTGCGCAACTCAGTGGTGTTGTCGAAGCGGTGCAGGTGGCTGAGCGTGGCAAGGCGGGCCGAACCGTCGTTGTAGTCGCTGGCCATGCCGTAGTAGGTGGAGGGGTCCAGCCCCGGCAGCAGCGTGTTGGTCGAGCTGGGGCTGGCAGCCGTGGGCTTGATCCAGGGCATGCCGTAGTTCATGCCGTTGTTGTTGTTCAGGTAGAACCCGGACAGGGTGAACTCGTCGTTGGTGCCGATGCCGGTGCGGAAGGAACCGGCAAAGCCGCCCTTCTCGATGCTGCTGCCCGCGCCGTTGTTGTCGGCCTTGGTGTACATCGTGTTCAGGCGCACCGCCGACTCTTCACCCGTCTGGATGTTGAAGTCGCCGGTGAAGCGGCGGTAGCTGTGGTTGCCGGCCGTCACGCGCACCTCATGCTCATCGCTGAGCTGCGGCAGCTTGCTGACCTGGTTGACGGCGCCACCGGTGGAGCCGCGGCCGAAGAGCATCGAGGCCGAGCCGCGCAGCAGCTCCAGGCGGTCGTAGTTGAAGGTGTCGCGCTCGTAGAAGGCGGGCTCGCGCAGGCCGTCCACGTAGATGTCGCCGGCCTGGGCCAGCGAGAAGCCGCGCAGCCGGATGTCCTCCTCGCCGCCCTCGGCGGCCATGAAAGTCACGCCAGCAGTGTTCTTGAGCGTTTCCTTGAGCGTGTCGAGGTTGCGGTCCTCGATCAGCTTCTCGGTGGCCACCGTCACCGACTGCGGGATGTCGCGCAGCGCCTGCTTGCCCTTGCCGATGGTGGTCGTGGTGGTACGCAGGCTGTCGTTGCCCTTGGGCTCGCCGGCGGCCTTGGCGCGCACCGCGGGCATCACGGCCTCGGTTTCCTTGGCCGGGGCCTCGGCCTGCTGGGCCATCGCGGCGCCGGCGATGCTGAAGCCGGCGGCCAGGGCGCCCAGCGGGAGCAGGGCGCGGCGGTCGTTCTTGTGGGTCATGCGAATACTCCAGGTTGAGTTCGGCCAAGGCGCACGCGGCGCCTGAAAAATCGGCAGGAAACGGGGGAGGGCGCGCGGCGACGGCGCGGCGCGCCCGGGAGATCAGGGCGTCTCGGGCGTGCTGACGAAGCCCACCTTGGAGAGCCCGGCCTTGGAGGCATCGGCCAGGGTCTCGGCCACGAAGCGGTAGGCCACGGCCTGGTCGGCGCGCAGGTGCACCTCGGGCTGCGGGTCCTTGGCGCCCTCGACGACAAAGCGCGCTGCGGACTCCTCGCGGCTCACGGGCTCGCCGTTCCAGAACAGCTGGCCGGTGGCGTCGATGGCGAACTCGACCTTCTGCGGCGGCGCCTGGTTGACCGCGCTGCTGGCCTTGGGCAGGTCCAGCTTCACGGCGTGGGTGAGCAGCGGCGCGGTGACGATGAAGATCACCAGCAGCACCAGCATCACGTCGATGAGCGGGACCATGTTGATGTCGGACACCGGCGCGGATGAGGACTTGCGGTCGAAGCTGGCGAAGGCCATGGCAGGAACTCCTTGAGGTCGCGGGGATGAGGCCTCAACCGGCCGTGCGCAGGCCGCGCACGTTGCTGCCCGGCTCGACAGCCGGCTCGGTCGCCGCGGGCTTCATGGTCTGGCCCATGGACAGGAAGGTCAGCAGCTCGAAGGCGAAGGCGTCGAGCCGGGCGTTGAGCACCCGGTTGCTGCGCGTGAAGGCGTTGTAGGCCACTACCGCGGGGATCGCCACGGCCAGGCCGATGCCGGTCATGATCAGCGCCTCGCCCACCGGGCCGGCGACCTTGTCCAGCGTGCCCGCGCCGCTCATGCCGATGGCCAGCAGCGCGTGGTAGACGCCCCACACCGTGCCGAACAGGCCCACGAAGGGCGCGGTGGCGCCGACGGTGGCCAGCGCGGTCAGGCCGTTCTCCAGCCGGGTGGTCTCCTCGTCGAGCACCTTCTTGATGGTGCGGGTGACGAAGTCCTGCGCCGAGCCGGCCTCGCTGAGCTTGGCCGCGCCGTACTTGGCGTGATGCGATTGCGCATGCATCGCATGTGCAGTCAGGTGCGAAAACGGGTCGTGCGAGCCGTGGGTGGTGATCTCGTTGCCCACTTCCTCCAGCGAGCGCGCGTCCCAGAAGAACTTGAGGAAATGCTCGCTGCGCTTCTTGCGCAGGACGTGCGCGATGCCTTTGATGGCGATCAGCGCCCAGGACAGCACCGACATGCCCACGAGGATGAGCAGCAGGCCCTTGCCCACGGCATCGCTTTGGCCCAGGAAATGGGCAAAGCCCACGGCGGTTTGGGGATCGTTCATGGGGCTCACTCCTCAAGTTCGAAGATCAGGGGCATCAGCACCCAGAAGGCGTGGGGCTGACCGTTTTCCATGTAGGGCTTGAAGCGCGTGGCGCGCACCGTGGCCAGCGCCGACTCGTCCAGGCGCGCGAAGCCCGACGAGCGCGTGACCTGCGTCTGCTGCGGCAGCCCGCGGGCGTCCACCAGCACGCGCACGGTCACCCTGCCGGACTCGCCCG
This sequence comes from Azohydromonas australica DSM 1124, assembly GCF_000430725.1. GTDB lineage: Bacteria > Pseudomonadota > Gammaproteobacteria > Burkholderiales > Burkholderiaceae_C > Azohydromonas > Azohydromonas australica. Next base: position 173,549 of record NZ_AUMO01000032.1, on the reverse strand, counting down.
CGCGGCGCGCCGCCGGCGGGTAGTTCAGCACCGGCGGCGTGAGGTACTCGACGGCGCTGATGGAGATGGTCTTGGGCTGCGGCGGCGCCGCGGGCGGGGCCGGCGGTGCCGGAGGTGCGGGCGGCGCGGCCACGGGCGCAGGCGGTGCGGGCTCCGGCGGCGCGGGCGGGGCCGTGAAGGCCGGCGGCTGCGGCGCGGGCGTCGGGGCGCTGGTGATCACGGGCTTGGGCGCCGGCGTCGGCTTGAGCTTGGGCGGCTCGCGCTTCACCGGCGCCGGGGGCGGCGGCGCGGGCGCCGGCGCCGGCGGGGCGATGAAGTTGACCGTCAGCGGAATCACCTCGGCGACGGCCTCGCGCACCGGCTCCAGCTGCAGCAGGCCCCAGCCCAGCGCCACGTGCGCCGCCAGCATCCCCGCACCCAGCGCGCGGCGAGCGTTGGGCGTCATCGGCTCGGGGTGGCCAGCAGGCAGGGGCGGCAAATTCATCACTGGGCTCCGCGATCTCTTCAGACCAAGGTCACAAACTGTGTGAGGACATTCTAAACAAGAATTATTCTCAATCAAACGAAATCTTAAGTTTTCTTAAGCAGCCTGTGGCATGCGGGCGACTCGCGGACGCACGGCCGGGCCTCGGCCATGGCTATGCTTGGCCGCATGAAACTGCTCGTTCGTTGGCTGTTGCTGGCCGCCGCGCTGTTGCTGGTGGCCTATCTCTACCCGGGCGTGTCGGTGGCGAGCTTCGGCACCGCGATGGTCGCGGCGCTGGTGCTGGGGCTGCTCAACACGGTGGTGAGGCCGCTGCTGGTGCTGCTGACGCTGCCGGTGACGCTGCTGACGCTGGGACTGTTCCTGTTCGTCATCAACGCCGTGATGTTCTGGTTCGCGGCCTCGGTGCTGGACGGTTTCAACGTCAACGGCTTCGTCGCGGCGCTGATCGGCTCGCTGATCTACAGCGCCTGCGGCATGGTCATCGACTCGGCGATGGAGTCGATGTTCGGCGCCTGAAGAGGCGCCGCCGCGCTGCGGCGCTCAGCGCTGGTTGCGCATCTCATCGGCCAGCTCGCGCCGGCGCGCCTCCATCTCGCGCAGCCGCGCGTCGATGATGGAGGCCTCGATGAAGTCCGACGCGGCGCCGCTGCGCGCGAGCTGCTGGCCGGCGCGCAGCCGGTCCACCGCGCCGGGGATGTCGCCCAGCGCCGCGCGCGATTCGGCCTCCGCGCGCACCGAGCGCAGCTTCAGGCCGAGCTGGTCGGCGCACTGCGCCAGCAGCTGCCAGGCCCCGGCGTCCTCGCGCCGCTCGGCCACCCAGGTCTGCAGCGCCTCGGTGCTGCGCCGCAGCGATTCGGTGCCCGCACCGGCCCGCGCCGCGGCCAGCGCGGCTTGCGCATGCCACAGCAGCAACGGGCGCGAGCTGCCGCTGTCGGGCAGCGCCTGCATGCGCTGCTGCGCCGCGCGCGCGTCGCCGCGTGCCAGCAGCGACTGCACGCGCAACAGCTGCAGCCACTGGGCCGCGTCGCCGCCACGCGCGGCCGGCGGCGCCTCGCGCTGCAGCAGCGTGTCGGCTGCGGCCAGCGCGGCGTCGGCGGGCTCGAACTCGCGCAGCAGCGTGGAGGCCAGCGCCTGCGCGTACAGCGCGCCCAGCTTCTCGGCCGCGCCCGCGTTCGGGCCGGCCTGCTGGGCCTGGTTGCGGCGCAGCGCCTGCACGGTGGTGTCCATCAGCACGCGCGCACGTGCCTGCGCCAGCGCGTGCTCGATGGCGCCGTCGGGCGGGACGTTCTTGGCGGCATGCGGATCGGCCTGCACGCGGGCGCGGGCCTCGCCGATGCGCTCGGTGGTCAGCGGGTGCGAGCGCAGGTAGGGGTAGTTGTTGCTGTCGTTGAGCCGGTTGGCGTGCTCCAGCTTCTCGAACATGCCCGCCACGCCGGCGCTGGCGTAGCCAGAGTCGCTGTGCACGCCGTAGCCGACGCGGTCGGCCTCGCGCTCCATGTCGCGCGAGTAGTTAAGCTGTCCCTGCACCATGGCGGCCTGCCCCCCCACCACGGCCGCCTGCGCCATGGCCGCATTGCCGGTGCGGCTGGCGGCCAGCACGCCCAGGATCATGGCGGCCATGCCCACCATCGACTGGCGCGAGGAGCTGCTGATGCTGCGCGCGATGTGGCGCTGCGTGACGTGCGAGAGCTCGTGCGCCAGCACCGCTGCGAGCTCGTCGCGGCTGGCCGTCATGGCGATGAGCCCCAGGTGCACGCCCACGTGCCCGCCGGGCAGCGCGAAGGCGTTGACGCTGCGGTCCAGCACCAGGAACACCTCCCAGCTGAAGGCATTGGCCGTGTCGGCGCCGATCTCGCCGCGCCGGCGCGCCGTGCCCACCAGCGGCTGCCACAGCGACTGCACGTAGTCGAGCAGCAGCGCGTCGTCGAGGTAGGCCGGGTCGCGGCGGACCTCGCGCATGATCTGGTCACCCAGGCGGCGCTCGGTATCGACGCTGAACTCGCCCGAGACCGAATCGCCCAGCGCGGGCAGGGACGAGGAGGAGGGTTGCGCCCGCGGCGCGGCGGCCGGCAGCGCGGCCAGCGCCAGGCCGGCGGCGAGGGCGGAGGCGGCAAGGGAGTGCTTCAAGGTCGCTGGAGGGGGCTGCAGAACGGCTGGCTATGATCGCACCGCGCTTTTGCTGCCAGGTTTCCCCCCATGAACAACCCGCTCACCCACTTCGACAGCCAGGGCCAGGCCCACATGGTGGACGTCTCGGCCAAGGCCGCCACGCACCGCGTGGCGCGCGCCAGCGGCAGCATCCGCATGCTGCCCGAGACGCTGGCGCTGATCCGCGAGGGCACGGCCAAGAAGGGCGACGTGCTGGGCATCGCCCGCATCGCCGCGATCCAGGCCGCCAAGCGCACCTCGGACCTGATCCCGCTGTGCCACCCGCTGCCGCTCACGCGCGTAGCGGTGGAGCTCGACGTCGACGAGGCCCTGCCCGGCGTGCACTGCACGGTGCAGGCGGAGACGGTGGGCGTCACTGGCGTGGAGATGGAAGCCCTCACCGCGGTGCAGGTGGGCCTGCTCACCATCTACGACATGTGCAAGGCCGCGGACAAGGGCATGGTGATGGGCGACATCCGCCTGCTGGAGAAGAAGGGCGGCAAGTCGGGGCACTGGCAGGCCGGGGGTTGAGCCCGGGGCGCGGCGGGCGCCGCGCCGTCTCCGTCAGGGCATCACGTCCAGGAAATCGCGCCACTCCAGCGCCTTTTCCGGCTTCTCGCACTGGAACGGCTTCTCGTCGGCCGCCTTGAGCAGCGCGCCGGCTGCGCACGGCGCGAAGAAGCGCTCTGACTGCGGATAGTGGAACTCCCGCAGGCGCTGCGCGACGTGGCGTGCGCGGTCGACGTCGCCTGCATCGGCCAGCGCCTCGGCCCAGGCCTGCATCAGCCGGGTGTCGAGCAGGAAATGCGTGGCGCGCTCGAAGGCCACCAGCGCATCGGCCGGGGCGTCGGCCGTCGTGGCGGCGGCGTAGTCGGCATGGTGGGCGAAGAAGACGCTGTGCTGGCCGTCCTCGATACGCTGCGCCAGCGGGCCCGCGTCCGCGCCGGGCGAGAAGATCGACACCACGCGGCTGTAATCCATCAGCGAGAACACCGCCCCCGCCGCCAGCAGCAGCCCGGGCAGCCGCGACATCAGCAGACGCCGGGGCGCCACGGCGGCTTCGGCCGGGACCGCCGGCGGCGTGCCCAGGCACACGCCCCACATCCACGCCGCCGGCAGCAGGAAGTAGGCGTACCACAGCGGGTACTCCAACTGGCTGTGCAATGCCACCAGCAGCACCATCACGAAGAGGGCGCGCAGCGCCGTGCCCGCAACGCCCTTCACGGCCCAGGTGCGCCGCCAAGCCTGCCACAAGGCCAGTCCCAGCAAGCCCAGCACCAGCAGCGCCAGCGGCACGCCCAGCTCCACCGCGAACTGCAGCACCACGTTGTGGGTGTGATCGAAGAAAGCCACCGGGCGGCCGGGGAAAGGAGTCAGGGTCCAGGCGAAGTTGAACTCGCCGAAGCCCACGCCCGTCCAGGGCTGCTGCGCAATCATCTCCACGGTGTTGCGCCAGATGCCGAAGCGCGAGCCGGAAACGTCGGCCTCACCCAGCCGCGTGGCCGCGCCCAGCGTGCTGTCCGCCTGCAGCGTCTTGAGCCCCATCGCCCAGGCGGCATAGAACAGCGGCGCTCCCAGCAGCAGCAACCGGCCCGGACGCGACAGCCGCTTGTCCACCACCCCCCACAGCGCCAGCAGCAGCACGCCCAGGGTGCCCGTGCGCGATCCCGACAGCTCGATCCCGACCACCATCAGCGCGCCCAGCAGCGCCGTGCTGCGGGTGGAAAAGCGTCCGGACTCGCGCAGCGGCACCAGCGCCACCAGCGACCACAGCAACAGCGTGCTGAGGTGGTTGGGCTGCCGCAGGTTGCCCACGGCGCGGCCGGGCAGACCCGAACGCGCCACCAGCACGCCGTCAGCCAAGTTCGGCGCGAACACCTGCACCAGGGCAATCACGCTGCTGAGCACGCCCACCGCCACCCAGCCCAGCAAGAACACCTGCAGCGCCACCGCGCGTGCCGGCCCCTGCAGCGCCGCGCCGGACCACGCCATGACCAGCGCGCCCAGCAACAGCCCCAGTGCCGACGCCGCCAGGCTGGCCGGCAACGCCACCGCGGCGGACCACAGCACGCTCAGCACCAGCAGCGCCAGCGCGCCGAGCAGCGCAATGGCCGCGCGTCCGCCCGCCCGCCCGCGCGGCATTCCGAGCAGCGCGGCAAACACGCCCCATAGCCCCAGAGCCGCCGCCTGGTTGAAGAAGGTGGCGGAAGGCGGCAGGTTGAAGGCCACCAGGGCGGGCACACAGCAGGCCAGCAGCGCCGCCAGCAACAGCGCGGGAGAGGACATCGGGAGCACGGATGAAGCGTTTGAGCGAAGGCGGCGCACTCTAGCAAGAAGCTCCCGCACCTCCGCGTGCCGCACTGCACAAGGCTGTGGACAGTGATCTGGACAACTTGGGCTTGTCCACATGCCACAGGTCGCTGCGCCGAGTTGTTGTGTTTTCGAAAGAACTAATCCAGCCGTGGGCCGCACAGCCTTGTACCTGGCATAAGCTTTTGATAAACAAGGGGAAAAAAGAGTTGTCCACAGATCAGGGCGACCTCTATCACCAACACCAATTAATAAAGTTGCTTCTAGCGTCGCTCGTTGTGGACGTCGCGGAGAGCCAACGTGTCCCTTGCACCGGCCGTGCACAACCTTGTGGGCAACCTCGTGCGGACATAAAAAAGACCGCCGAGGCGGTCTTTGGAATGGGATGCGCGCCGAGCCCGGCGCGCCGCCGGCAACGGCGGCTCAGGAGGCCGCGGACGCGGCGCTGCCCGCGCCGGCCGGGTTGTTCCGGCGGATCAGCTCCGCGGCGTCGTCATGGCTCACGCTGGTGGAGTTGAGCCAGACCACGCTGCTGGTGCCCGGCTGCGGCGTGAAGGTGATGGTCCGGCCATCCACGCCGTTGCCCAGGCCGCTGGCCAGCGTCAGGGTGATCACGCCGTCGGCGACAGTGGCGGAGGCGACCTCCTTGGTGGGCGTGAACGCCGGCACGCCCTGGGCGCCCTGGCTGCAGCCGGCCAGCGTGCCGCCTTGCTCCTGGATGCACAGGCCCACGGCGGTCTTGAGCGCGTCGGCCGAGCGCAGCGCATTGCCCACGCGGGCCTTGACGATGTAGTTCTGGTACAGCGGCAAGCCCACGGCGCCCAGGATGCCGATGATCGCCACGACGATCATCAGCTCGATGAGCGTGAAACCCCGTTGCTTGAGGCGGGTGCTTTGCATGGAACGTCCTCCTTCCCTTGGTCTGTGAGAGGTGGGTGCACCGGCACCACGACAGCACCGGGGCTGCGGCCGGAGGACGGGCTTGGAAGTGAAGTAAACGCTCGCCGCCCCGGTGGCGCCATGCTGGGGCTGGCGCCGGGGCGCCGGGCTCGGGACAAACGTCAGGCGCCGCCCGACTGGCCCCGCTCAGTCAAGCTGCCAGCGGTCGCCCGTGCGCAGCGCGTGCGCCTTGACGCCATGGCGGCGCAGTTGCGCCATCACCGTGCGCACCTCGCCGGGCTTGACGTGCGTGATGTGCAGCTGCGCCGGCTCCTGGGACTGCTGCAGTTGCTGCAGCGGCTGCGCCGCCAGCGATGACGGGCACAGGTGGCGGCTGAGCTGGGCCAGCGTGGCCTCCTCGTCGCAGAAGGAGGTCTCGATCACCAGGTGCGCCACCGGCAGCTGCGCCAGGCGCTGCCACAGCGCCTCGTTGGGGCCGGTATCGCCGGTGAAGACCCAGCAGGGGCCCTGGGCGCGGGCAAAGACGGCAAAGCCCACCGCCGGCACGGTGTGGGCGGCGCTGAGCACCTCGATGCGGCGCTCGCCCAGCGCGAGTGCCTGCCCGACGGCAAAGGGCTCCAGCACCAGCACCGGCTGCTGCGCCGTGGGCAGCCGCGTGAAGTCGGGCCAGATGCGGTTGTTGAACAGGTGATCGCGCAGCGCCTGCAGCGTCTCGGGCAGCCCGTGCACGCGGATGGGCCCGCGGCCCGCGGCGGCGCGCATGCGCATGACGCTGTCGGCCAGCAGCGGCACGCCCAGCACGTGGTCCAGGTGCGAGTGGCTCAGCAGGATGTGGTCGATACCGGCGAGCTCTTCGAGCGTGAGCGTGCCCACGCCGGTGCCGGCGTCGATGAGCACGTCGCCGTCCAGCAGGAACGAGGTGGTGAAGCTGCCCGCGGCAATCGCACCGGCACAACCTAAGACGCGGATGTTCATGAGCCGGAGCGCGGCGCGCCGAGGTTCGCGCCGGTGTGCATCAGCGTTGCAGGACGAACAGCATCTGGGTGCCGGCGAGCTCGATCACGTCGCCGTCGCGCAGCGGCATGGCGTCGGACTGCAGCGGCATGCCGTTGATGCCGGGGCGGGCACTGCCTTCGACATGGGTCAGCACGTAGCCGCCCGGGCGCCGCGTGATGCTGGCCACCTGCACGCCGGGCTTGCCCACGGTGGTGACGATCTTGGTCAGCATCACCTCGTGCCCGGCGGCGTTGCCGCTGAGCACCCGCAGCGTGGCCACGGGCATGTCGGAACCGGCATCGGCCGGCATGGGGAACGGGCTGCCCGCGCCGGGCAGCGGCGCGGTGTGGGCGAAATCGGGCACGGGGGCGGCACGCGGCGGGCGGGGCGGCTCCGGCGTGCCTTCGTCGTGCGCGAGGTAGCGCAGCTTGTACTTGCCGATCTCCACGCTGTCGTTGTGCGCGAGCTGCTGGCGGCGGATGGCGCGGCCGTTGATGTAGGTGCCGTTGGTGCTGTTGAGGTCCTCGATGAAGACCGCGTCGCCCACGCGCTGCAGCACGGCGTGCTCACCGCTGACGGCGAGGTTGTCGATCACGATGTCGTTGTAGGGACGCCGGCCCAGCGTGGTCTTCTCCTTGGTGAGATCGACCTGCTTGATCACCACGCCGTCCAGGGAGACGACCAGTTTGCCCATGCTTGTCCTCGTGTGGCTGGCAGGGGAGGCGGCGAGCCCGGCGGGCATGGCGGACCTCAGCGCTTGAACGGCCACCACGAGCGGGCCGCCGCCGGTCCCGGCACGCGGGCCAGGATCACGGCGATGTTATCTTTTCCCCCCGCCTGGTTGGCGGCGTCCACCAGGGCGCGCCCGGCCTGCGCCAGGTCGGCATGGGCCAGCAGGATCTGGGCGATGGCGTTGTCGTCGAGCATGTCCGACAGCCCGTCCGAGCACAGCAGGTACAGGTCACCGGGCTGCAGCTCGTGCATCTGCGTCTCCAGCAGCACGCGCTCCTCCACGCCCACGGCGCGGGTGACGAGGTTCTTGTAGGCGCTGAAGGCCGCCTGCTCGGGCGTGATTAGGCCGGCGTCGATCTGCTCCTGCAGCAGCGAATGGTCGCGCGTGAGCCGCATGAGCTTGGCGCCGCGCAGCCGGTACGCGCGCGAGTCGCCCACATGGCCGCTGAGCACGTGGCCGGCGCGGAACACCAGCATCACGAGCGTGGTGCCCATGCCGGCGTACTGCGGGTTGGCGCGTGCGGCTTCGAAGATGGCGCGGTTGGCCTGCCCGACGCACAACTCCATGGCGCGGCGCACTTCCTGGTCGGTGGCCGCGTGCGCGGTTTCCTGCAGCCAGCGGCCGAGCTCGTTGCGCAACTGCGTGGTGAGCATGCCGCTGGCGACTTCGCCGGCGTTGTAGCCGCCCATGCCGTCAGCCAGCACGGCCAGCGCCGCAGCCTCGTCCAGTGCCACCGCGTCCTCGTTGTTGCTGCGCGCGCGGCCGGTGTCGATGGCGCTGAAGAACTCGGGGTTCATGGTGTGCTTGGGGTCCGCGGGCATTGTGCCGTGCCGGCCGTACCCATGGCGGCATGGACGCACCCGGGAAACCGCCGCGCGGGTGGCAAATGTCGCATCAAGGCGCAATGCGCGCGGTTTCGCGTTTTGGAGCAGGCCTTGCGATGCGTCAACTCTTACCGTAATGCGCCGCCAAACCGTACTGTCATCGCCTTGTCACTACCCGGGCTCGGGGGCAAACTGAATTCAACGGGTCGGTGCTGCGGTCACCTCCCGTGTGTAGCAACCCTTCCGAAAGGAGGCTCTGATGAATCTGACGATCAGCGGACACCATCTCGACGTGACTCCGGCCCTGCGCGAGTACGTGCTGACGAAGCTGGATCGAGTCACGCGCCACTTTGACCAGGTGGTTGATGTGAACGTGCTGCTGGCGATTGACAAGTCCAAGGAAAAGGATCGCCGCCAACGCGCCGAGGTGACGCTGCATGTCAAGGGAAGAGACATCTTCGTGGAGCAGTCGCACGAAGACTTGTATGCCGCGATTGATCAGCTGATGGACAAGCTCGACCGGCAGGTCATGCGCCACAAGGACCGTACGCAGGAGCACCATCACGCTTCTGCCAAGCGCATGCCCGCGAGCGTCTGAGCGTTCAGCAACTGACCCGGAGCCGTCCCCGGCTCCGCACCAAGCGGCCCCGCGGGGCCGCTTTTTGCTAAAAGCTCCGGTGGGCGGATGTGCGCAGCATTCACGCAACACCGGACTGGTTGAGGGAGGCCCTCCGGGGGGCGTGACAAGAGGGCTTTCTATAATCGAACGCCCTGTCACAGTCTCCGCAACCGCCCGGAAGACCTGCGCTGCGGAGAAAGCATCATGAACCGTCTCGCCGCCATCCTGCCTGCCACCAATGTGCTGGTGAACGTCGAAGCCACCAGCAAGAAGCGGGTCTTCGAGCATGCGGGACTGCTGTTCGAGAACCAGCACGCCATTGCCCGCGCCACCGTATCGGACAACCTGTTCGCGCGCGAGCGGCTGGGCTCCACCGGGTTGGGTCATGGCGTGGCCATCCCGCACGGCCGCATCAAGGGCCTGAAGAATCCGCTCGCGGCGGTGCTGCGCGTGCAGCACCCCATCCCCTTCGACGCGCCGGACGACGAGCCGGTGAGCCTGCTGATCTTCCTGCTGGTGCCCGAGGCCGCGACGCAGCGGCATCTGGAAATCCTGTCCGAGATTGCCGAGATGCTCAGCGACCGCGAGCTGCGCGAGCGCCTCAAGGCCGAGCCCGACGCGGCCGCGCTGCACAAGCTGATCCAGAACTGGGAGCCGCTCAAATCAGTCGCCTGAAATCCGCGCTGCGGCTTCGCCCCGGAGGCTCTGCCGCATGAAACCGATCTCCGTCAGCGCCGAGGCGCTGTTCGAGGAACACCGCAAGGCGCTGCGCTGGGAATGGGTGGCGGGTCACGCCCATCCCGAGCGCCATTTCGACGAGGCCGCGGTGCGCGAGGCGCACTCCTCGGCCGACCTCGTCGGCTTTCTCAATTACATCCACCCCTACCGGGTGCAGATCGTGGGCGAGCGCGAGGTGCGCTACCTCACCGCCGTGCCTGCCGAGGTGCAGGAGCGCCGCGCCACGCGCATCCTGACGCTGGAGCCGCCGATGGTGGTGGTGGCCGACAACCAGCCGGCGCCGGAAGTGATGCTGCGGCTGTGCGAGCGCGCGGGCATTCCGCTGTTCGCCAGCAAGGAGTCCGCCGGCCACGTCATCGACGTGCTGCGCAGCTACCTGGGCCAGCTCTTCGCCGAGCGCACCACGCGCCACGGCGTGTTCATGGACATCCTGGGCCTCGGGGTGATGCTCACCGGCGAGTCGGGCCTGGGCAAGAGCGAGCTGGGGCTGGAGCTGATCTCGCGCGGTCACGGCCTGGTGGCCGACGACGCGGTGGACATCCACCGCACGGCGCAGAACGCGCTGGAAGGCCGCTGCCCCGAGCTGCTGCTCAACCTGCTGGAAGTGCGTGGCATCGGCCTGCTGGACATCAAGGCCATCTTTGGCGAGACGGCGGTGCGGCGGAAGATGAAGCTCAAGCTCATCGTGCACCTGGTGCGCCGCGAGACGCTGGAGCGCGAATTCGAGCGCCTGCCCTACGAGCCGCTGTACGAGGAGATCCTCGGCGTGCCGGTGCGCAAGGTCGTGATCGCGGTGGACGCGGGCCGCAACCTCGCGGTGCTGGTGGAGGCGGCGGTGCGCAACACCATCCTGCAGCTGCGCGGCATCGACACCTACAACGAGTTCATCCAGCGCCACCAGAAGGCGATGCAGCGCTGAGCGCTGCCCGCCGCGCGGGCCCGGAGCCCGGGGAAAAGAAGAGTTACTTCGGCCGGAACTGGCACTCCGACTTGGTGCAGGTGGCGTACAGCGCGAGGGCGTGATCGTGGATCGTGAAGCCCCGCGCCTCGGCCACGGCGCGCTGGCGGCGCTCGATCTCCGGGTCGAAGAACTCCTCCACGCGGCCGCAGGTCAGGCACACCAGGTGGTCGTGGTGCTGGCCCTCGTTGAGCTCGAACACCGACTTGCCCGACTCGAAATGGCTGCGCGTGAGCAGCCCGGCTTGCTCGAACTGCATCAGCACGCGGTACACCGTGGCCAGCCCGATGTCCGAGCCTTCGGTCAGCAGCGCCTTGAAGACGTCTTCGGCCGTCATGTGCCGCTGACTGGTTTTCTGGAACACCTCCAGGATCTTGATGCGCGGCAGCGTTGCCTTCAGGCCGCTGCTCTTGAGTTCATCGGCATGCGTCATGACGGCTCTCTTGAACAGGACAAGCCCCCGAAAGGGGGCCAGTAGAATGGGCCGGATCATAGCCAGCCCTGCGAGGCCCGGTCCGACGCAGGCCCATCCCATGCATCGCCAAGTCTTCCGTCTGTCCGCCGCACTGCTGGCGGCCTGCTCGCTGGCAGGCTGCGCCTCGCTGCAGTCCTCGGACCAGAACCTGCTCGGCGTGATCACGCCCTACCGCATCGAGATCGTGCAGGGCAACGTGGTGACGCGCGAGCAGGCTGCGGCGATCCAGCCCGGCATGAGCCGCGCGCAGGTGCGCGACATCCTGGGCTCGCCGCTGCTCACCGACGTGTTCCACGCCGACCGCTGGGACTACATCTTCACCATCCGGCGCACCGGCGCCGAGCCGCAGCGCCGCAGCGTCACCGCGTACTTCGACGGCGAGCGGCTGCAGCGCCTGGACGCCGCGCAGGACCTGCCCTCCGAGCAGGAATTCGTTTCCTCCATCAGCACCGCCAAGGTGCCTTCCAAGCTGCCGGTTCTGGAGCTCACGCCGGAGCAGCGCGCGAAGCTGCCCGCGCCGCCGCGCACCGAGACCGCGCCCGCCGCCGCGCCCACCGGCGCCACGCGGGCGTACCCGCCGCTGGAGCCCTGACCCTTCGCCGCATGACCACCAACGCTTCCTCCTCCACCGGCGCCGCCGCGCCGCTGCGCATCGCCATCGCCGGCGCCTCCGGGCGCATGGGCCGCATGCTCATCGAGGCCGTGCTGCAGGCCGACGACTGCCAGCTCGCCGGCGCGCTGGACCAGCCCGGCAGCCCCGCGCTGGGCCAGGACGCCTCTGCCTTCCTCGGCCGTCCCTCGGGCGTGCCCATCGTCTCGGACCTGCGCGAAGGCCTGGCCCAGGCCCAGGTGCTGATCGACTTCACCCGCCCCGAAGGCACGCTGGCGCACCTGCAGGTGTGCCGCGAGCTGGGCGTGAAGCTGGTCGTCGGCACCACGGGCTTCAGCGACGAGCAGAAGGGGCAGATCAGCGAAGCCGCGCAGGACGTCGCCGTCGTCATGGCGCCCAACATGAGCGTGGGCGTGAACGTGGTGATGCGGCTGCTGGACATGGCCGCGCGCGCGCTGAACCAGGGCTACGACATCGAGATCATCGAGGCCCACCACCGCCACAAGGTCGATGCGCCCAGCGGCACCGCGCTCAAGATGGGCGAGGTCGTGGCCGCGGCGCTGGGCCGTGACCTCAAGGAATGCGCCGTCTACGGTCGCGAGGGCGTCACCGGCGAGCGTGACCCCAGCACCATCGGCTTCGCCACCGTGCGCGGCGGCGACATCATCGGCGACCACACCGTGCTGTTCGCCGGCACCGGCGAGCGCATCGAGGTCAGCCACAAGAGCAGCAGCCGCGCCGGCTATGCCCAAGGCAGCCTGCGCGCGGCGCGCTTCCTGGCGGACAAGCCCAGCGGCCTGTTCGGCATGGACGCGGTGCTGGGCTGGGCCTGAGGCCGCCGCCGCACGGTGGAAGGCCTTCAGGAGTTCTGGGCGCGCAGTGACGCCATCGGCCGCGCCGTGGCGGCGCTGCTGCTGCTGATGTCCATCACGGCGTGGGTGCTGATCCTCTGGAAGGGCTGGCTGCTGCGCCGCGCGTCGCGCGACATCGCGCGCGGCGTGCCCGCGTTCTGGGCCGCGCCGGCGCTGGACGCGGCGCGCGAACGGCTCCACCAGCTCGACCGCGAGCAGCTGCTGCTGCCGCTGGTGGACGCGGCGCAGGCCGGCGCGCGCAGCGGCACGCTGGAGTCGCACGGCCATGCCGACTCCCAGCTCACGCGGCGGCTGCGTGACGCGCTGCACCGCGTGCTGGCGCAGCTGCAGATGGGGCAGGTCGCCCTGGCCTCCATCGGCTCCACCTCTCCCTTCATCGGCCTGTTCGGCACGGTCTGGGGCATCTACCACGCGCTCATCGGCATGGCCGGCGAGGGCTCGGTGAGCATCGACAAGATCTCCGGCCCGGTGGGCGAGGCGCTGGTGATGACGGCCGCGGGCCTGGCCGTCGCGATCCCCGCGGTGCTGGCCTACAACGTGTTCGGCCGCTGGATCGCTGGCAACGAGGCCGAGCTCGAAGGCTTCGCCCACGACCTGCGCGAGCTGGTGCTCGACGGCACGCGGGACGCCTGAGCCCATGACCTTCGGCCGCCTGGAGAGCAAGAAACCGGCGAAGCCGATGAGCGACATCAACATGACGCCGCTCATCGACGTGATGCTGGTGCTGCTGGTGATCTTCATGGTCGCCGCGCCGCTGATGACCTCCAGCCTGCGACTGGACCTGCCGCAGGCCGAGGGCGCCGCCAGCGAGGCGCAGGAGCCGCTGAACCTGGCGCTGGACGCCCAGGGCCAGGCCTTCCTCGACGACCAGCCGCTGGACGAGGCGGCGCTCACGCAGAAGCTGCAGCAGGCGGCGCAGCGCAATGCGCAGACCGAGGTGCAACTGCGCGCCGACCGCGCCGTGCCCTACGGCCGCGTGGCCGAGCTGCTGGCGCTGCTGCAGAAGAGCGGGCTCACGCGCATCGGCTTCGTGACGGAGCCGCCACAAGCCGGCGCGGCGGCATCGGCCCCGAAATAGGGGCCTCGGGCCGGCTCCTACAATCCCGGCCCATGAACGAAAAGTACGTCCCCGCCGAGGTCGAGTCGGCCGCCCAAGCGCACTGGAATGCGCGCGACGCCTACCGCGTCGTCGAGGATGAAAGCAAGCGCAAGTTCTACGCCTGCTCGATGCTGCCGTATCCCAGCGGCAAGCTGCACATGGGCCATGTGCGCAACTACACGATCAACGACATGCTCGCGCGCCAGCTGCGCATGAACGGCTGGAACGTGCTGATGCCCATGGGCTGGGATGCCTTCGGCCTGCCGGCCGAGAACGCGGCGATGAAGAACCAGGTCCCGCCGGCGCAGTGGACCTATTCCAACATCGAGTACATGAAGGGCCAGATGCAGGCCCTGGGCCTGGCCATCGACTGGTCGCGCGAGATCGCCACCTGCAAGCCCGACTACTACAAGTGGAACCAGTGGCTGTTCCTGAAGATGCTGGAAGCCGGCATCTGCGAGCGCCGCACCCAGGTCGTGAACTGGGATCCGGTGGACCAGACCGTGCTGGCCAACGAGCAGGTCATCGACGGCCGCGGCTGGCGCTCCGGCGCGCCGGTGGAGAAGCGCGAGATCCCGGGCTACTACCTGAAGATCACCCAGTACGCCGATGAGCTGCTGCAGCACGTGCAGACCGGCCTGGAGGGCTGGCCCGAGCGCGTGAAGCTGATGCAGGAGAACTGGATCGGCAAGAGCGAGGGCGTGCGCTTCGCCTTCCCGCACGAGATCCGCGGCGCCGACGGCGCGCTGATCCAGGACGGCAGGCTCTACGTCTTCACGACCCGTGCCGACACGATCATGGGCGTGACCTTCTGCGCCGTGGCGCCGGAGCACCCGCTGGCCACGCACGCCGCGGCGACCAATCCGCAGCTCGCCGCCTTCATCGACGAGTGCAAGCACGGCGGCACCACCGAGGCCGAGCTGGCCACGCAGGAGAAGAAGGGCCAGCCCACCGGGCTGTTCGTCACGCACCCGCTCACCGGCGCGCAGGTCGAGGTGTGGGTGGGCAACTACGTGCTCATGAGCTACGGCGACGGCGCCGTCATGGGCGTGCCCGCGCACGACGAGCGCGACTTCGCCTTCGCGCTGAAGTACGGCCTGCCGATCAAGCAGGTGGTGGCGGTGGAAGGCGAGAGCTTCTCCGACCAGGCCTGGGCCGAGTGGTACGGCGACAAGCAGCGCGGCGTGAACGTCAACTCCGGCGTGCTGGACGGCCTGTCGTACAAGGCCGCGGTGGACAAGGTCGCCGCGCTGCTGGCCGAGAAGGGGCTGGGCGAGAAGAAGACCACCTGGCGCCTGCGCGACTGGGGCATCAGCCGCCAGCGCTACTGGGGCACGCCGATCCCCATCATCCACTGCGAGTCCTGCGGCGCCGTGCCGGTGCCGGAGAAGGACCTGCCGGTGGTGCTGCCGGAGGACTGCATCCCCGACGGCAGCGGCAATCCGCTGAACAAGCGCGCCGACTTCCTCAATGTCGCCTGCCCCTGCTGCGGCCGCGACGCGCGCCGCGAGACCGACACGATGGACACCTTCGTGGACAGCTCGTGGTACTTCATGCGCTATTGCGACCCGAAGAACGAGGACGCGATGGTCGCCGGCGGCACCAAGTACTGGATGCCGATGGACCAGTACATCGGCGGCATCGAGCACGCGATCCTGCACCTGCTCTACGCGCGCTTCTGGACCAAGGTGATGCGCGACCTGAAGCTGGTCGAGGTCGACGAGCCCTTCAAGCGCCTGCTCACGCAGGGCATGGTGCTGAATCACATCTACAGCCGCCGCACCGACAAGGGCGGCATCGAGTACTTCTGGCCGCACGAGGTCGAGAACGTGCTGGATGCGGGCGGCAAGATCGTCGGCGCCAAGCTCAAGAGCGACGGCTCGGACGTGACCTACGAGGGCGTGGGCACGATGAGCAAGAGCAAGAACAACGGTGTCGATCCGCAGCAGCTCATCGAGCAGTACGGCGCCGACACCGCGCGCCTGTTCGTGATGTTCGCCGCGCCGCCGGAGCAGACGCTGGAGTGGAACGACGCCGCCGTCGAAGGCGCGCACCGCTTCCTCAAGCGCGTGTGGGGCTATGGCGTGAAGAACGCCGAGGTGCTGCGCTCGGGCGGCGACCCGGCGCAGGCCGGCGACAACGCCGCGCGCGCCCTGCGCCGCGAGGTGCACCTCGTGCTCAAGCAGGTCAGCTACGACTACGAGCGCATGCAATACAACACCGTGGTGTCGGGCTGCATGAAGCTGCTCAACGCGCTGGAAGGCTTCAAGGCCGAAGGCGCCGCCGCCGCGGCGGTGCAGCGCGAGGCCTTCTCGGTGCTGCTGCGCACGCTGTACCCGGCCTGCCCGCACGTCACGCACGCGCTGTGGCAGCAGCTGGGCTACGCCGAGCCGCTGGGCGACCTGCTGGACGCGCCCTGGCCGCAGGTGGACGAGGCGGCGCTGGTGCAGGACCGCATCGAGCTGGTGCTGCAGGTCAACGGCAAGCTGCGCGGCGCCGTGAGCGTGCCCGCCGGCGCCGACAAGGCCGCCATCGAGGCCGCCGCGCTGGCCAGCCCCGACTTCCAGAAGTTCGCCGAAGGCAAGGCGCCCAAGAAGGTGATCGTGGTGCCGGGCCGCCTGGTCAACGTGGTGGTCTGAACCGCATGAAACGCCGCACCCTGCTGGCCGCCGCCACGCTCTCGCCGCTGCTGGGCGGCTGCGGCTTCGCGCTGCGGCGCCCGCAGCCGCTGCCCTTCGAGCGCCTGGCGCTGGTGGGCTTCGCGCCGCGCTCACCCGTGGCCGAGGCGATCAAGCGCACGCTGCCGGAGAGCGTGACCGTGGTGGACGCGCCGCAGCAGGCGCAGGTGGTGCTGGAGGCGCTGCGCGAGCGGCGCGAGCGCGGCGTGGTGGCCAGCACCTCCTTCGGCCAGGTGCGCGACCTGCAGCTGCGCGTGCGCTTCGGCTACCGGCTCAGCACCCGGGCCGGCAAGCCGCTGCTGCCGCCCACCGAGCTGCTGCTGTTCCGCGACATGAGCTACAGCGAGAACATCGCGCTGGCCAAGGAGCTGGAGCAGGACGAGCTCTACCGCGACATGGAAAGCGACATCGCCCAGCAGGTGCTGCGCCGGCTGCAGGCGGTGCGGGAGAGCTAGCGCCGTGCAGTTGCGAGCGCAGGGTTTGAACGCGCATCTGGCGCAGGGGCTGAGGCCGGTCTACACGCTGTACGGCGACGAGCCGCTGCAGATGCAGGAGGCGGGCGACGCCATCCGTGCCGCGGCGCGCGCCGCGGGCTGCACCGAGCGGCAGGTCTTCACCGTCAGCGGCAACCACTTCGACTGGAGCAGCCTGCTGGGCGCGGCGCAGGAGATGAGCCTCTTCGCCAGCCGGCAGCTGATCGAGATCCGCATCCCCTCGGGCAAGCCCGGCAAGGACGGCTCCGTGGCGCTGCAGCGCTACTGCGAGCAACTCAACCCCGACGTGCTGACGCTGGTGCAGCTGCCACGGCTGGACCGCCAGCAGCAGCAGAGCGCGTGGTTCGTGGCGCTGGACGGCGCGGGCGTGAGCCTGCGCATCGACCCGGTGGAGCGGCGCGAGCTGCCGGCCTGGATCGCGCGGCGCATGGCCGCGCACCGCCAGCGCGTGGCGCCGGGCGAGGAGGGCGAGCGGACGCTTTCCTTCTTCGCCGACCGCGTGGAGGGCAACCTGCTGGCAGCGCACCAGGAGGTGGAGAAGCTGGCGCTGCTCTACCCCGAGGGCGAGCTGGGCTTCGAGCAGGTGGAGCAGGCGGTGCTCAACGTCGCGCGCTACGACGTGTTCAAGCTGAGCGAGGCGGTGCTGGCCGGCCAGGCCGCGCGCACGCTGCGCATGCTGCAGGGCCTGCGCGCCGAAGGCGAAGCCGCCGTGCTGGTGCACTGGACGCTGGCGGAGGACATCCGCGCGCTCAAGCGCGGGCGCGACGCGCTGTCGCAGGGAAAACCGCTGCCGATGGCGCTGCGCGAGGCGCGCGCCTGGGGCCCGCGCGAGCGGCTGTTCGAGCGCGCGCTGCCGCGCGTGACGGACGCGCAGCTCACCGCCTGGCTGCAGGCGGCGCGGATCTGCGACGGCCTGGTCAAAGGCCTCAAACACCCGGAATGGCCTTCGGAACCCTGGGATGGGTTGCAGAAACTGGCGTTGATGGTGATGCAGGGGTTGAAATAAGCGAACTCTGCAAATATTTCGCAGTCCGCTTTATTTCAAACGTGACCTCATCGCGGAGCCGCTGCATCGACCTGAAATAACGGCTCGAATGCGGCGGCATCCTGGGGATTGGGCCAAGGCATCGCCCCCTTGGCACCTAAAGCATCAAGCCCGGAAGACAACCCGCTCGTGGATCGAACGTACACCGGCACGAACCTGAGCTTGTCGAGTTGTTCAACGGCGCCGGCCCAAGTCTGTCCCTTCCTGAAACTCGCGCTCATCACCAGCCCCACGTCCGCCAGCGCATAAATGAGTTTGTTGCGCTGCGTGGACAGGCTGGCATTGAAAGTGGCGTTTGGGTCGTAAGGCGACATCAGAACCAGTTGGCCGTCGCGCAGCGGGTTGCGGTATTCGCGGGTCGAAACGTTCTTGGACAAGCTGTCCGCCAGCACGGCGCTGACCCGGCCTCCTGCCCGCAGCGCGGTGCCCACGGCGATCTGGTCGATGCCCGGAGCGCCGCCGGATATCAACGTCTTGCCGGCCTGCGCCGCCAGGCGGCACACCGTCATCGTCTCGTCCACCAGCGCGTCGTCCAAGTGGCGCGAGCCGACCACGGCCAGGCCGCCGGATTCGAGCAATGGCTTGTCGCCACAGCCGTAAATCACCGCGGGCGCGTTCTCCCGCAAACGGGCCTTGAAACGCCGGGGATATTCAGCATCAGCCCGGCTGAGCACCCAGATGTTTTGAGCATTCCAGCGCTCCACGATCTGCTCCATCACGAAGCCGCGCCCCAGCAGCCAGCGCAGCCTGGATTCGTCGATCACGGCGTGGCAGTTATGCAGGAGTTCGTCAGCCTCCGGCCCCAGGAAATCCGCCGGTTGGCGTTTCAATTCGCGCAGATGCCGGGCCAGGGCGTTGTATTCGGCAAGCTTCAGCAATTCCGAGGGCGCCGCGCCGCGTCCGCCCATCAGCGGGCCCGTCAGCAGCAGGATCGCCCGGGTATTGGGGGACAAGGCTTCATTCATGGGTCACGTGCCTGGAAAAACACCTCCAGCAAGTGCGAAGCCCGTCGATTCGCCCCTCAATACCCCCGCTCGGCCTCTACCCGGTGCGCCGGCGGGTTCCCGGCCATGACGGCCCGGACATTGGCCGCCGCGATTCCTGCCGCGCTGCGCGCATCCGTCAGCGCCGCCGCGTGCGGCAACAGCGTCACCCGCGGGTGGCTCCAGAAGCGGCTGTCTGCCGGCAGCGGCTCGGCCTGGAACACGTCCAGCACCGCATGCCGCAGCCGCCCTCCATCCAGCGCGGCCAGCAGATCGGCTTCCACCACGTGCCCGCCGCGCGCCAGGTTCACCACGCAGGCACCTTCGGGCAGCAGCGCCAGGCGCTGGGCGTCGAACAGCCCACGCGTGGCGGCGGTGAGCGGCAGCAGGTTCACCACGACGTCGCTGCGCGAGAGCAGCGCCGGCAGAGCCTCCTCGCCGTGCACGCTGTCGATGCCGGGCTCCTGGCGCGGCCGGGCGCTCCAGCCCTGGACGCGGTAGCCCTGCGCCACCATGCGCCGCGCGGCGGTCAGCCCCATCTCGCCGAGGCCCAGCACCGTCACCCGCACCTCGTCGGCGCGGCGCTGCGGCAGCACGCGCCAGATGGCCTCGCGCTGCTGCCGCGCGTAGTCGAAGAAGCCGCGCTGCAGCGACAGCACCGCCCACAGCGCCGTCTCCGCCATCGCCGCGCTCATGGCCGGATCGACCATGCGGGCGATGGGCACGCCTTGCGGCAGCGTGGCGTCCGCCAGCAGCCGGTCCACGCCCGCCCACAGCGACTGGATCAGGCGCAGGCCTTTCAGACCCTGCAGCTGTCCCGGCGGCGGGTTGGCGACCAGGACCACGTCCACCTCGGCACCGGGTGCGGCCTCCACCCACTGCGCCTCGGGCAGGGCGTGCTGCAGCGCTGCCATCCACGCCTGCCGCTCGGCCGCACCGAGCTGGCCGACCAGCGCGAGCTTCATGCGGCACCCGCCTGGGCCAGGGACAAGGCGCGGTCCAGCGCCCGCTGCACGGTGACGGCGCGCACCGCGGCACGGTCGCCGCCGAGCTGCAGCAGCTCGGCGCCGGCCGGGCCGCTGCGCAGGGCCCAGGCCAGCCAGACCGTGCCCACCGGCTTGCCCGGCACCGCGCCGCCCGGGCCGGCGATGCCGGTGACGGCCAGCGCCAGATCGGCATGCGCATGCGCCAGCGCGCCGGTGGCCATCACGCGCGCCACCGGCTCGCTCACGGCGCCATGGGCACCGATGAGCGAGGCCGGCACGCCCAGCAGCTCGGTCTTGGCCTCGTTGCTGTAGCTGACGAAGCCGCGCTCGAACCAGTCGCTGGAGCCCGCCACCGCGGTGCAGGCCGCGGCGATCAGGCCGCCGGTGCAGCTCTCGGCCGTCACCAGCCGCCAGCCGCGGGCGCGCAGCGCCTCGGCCAGGGCGTTCACTTGCGGCTCCAGGTCGTCGGGGAAGGTCATGGGATGGGTCTCCTTGGGGTTGAAGACTGGGCGTGCCTGCCTGGTCGCTGCGCTCCGGCGTGGGACCGCCTGGATTCCCGCCTTCGCGGGAATGACGAAGTGGTGAGCGTCACGCCTCGGCTCTCGGCTGGCGCCAAACAGCCTCACCGGCCAGCGCTCACATCACGAAGCGCCGCCACAAGGCGATCACCAGCACGGTGCAGAAGGCCGCCACCACATCGTCGATGAGGATGCCGACGCCCTGGGCCCAGCCCGGCGTGCGGCCGTCGCGGATCTTGAACAGCCGGTCGGCCCAGCCGACCGGCCCCGGCTTGGCGGCGTCGAAGAAGCGGAACAGCCCGAAGGCCACTGCCTGTCCGACGAGGCCCATGGGCATGGCGAGCCACAGCACGGCCCAGAAGGCGATGACCTCGTCCCAGACGATCGCGCCCGGGTCGGCGACGTTCAGGTGCTGCGCGGTGCGCGTGCAGGCCCAGCAGCCCACGGCCAATCCCGCCAGCAGCACCCAGCCCCACTGCGCGGCCGTGAGCCAGTGGTCCAGCACCAGGTAGCTCACCCAGGCCCACAGCGTGCCGACCGTGCCCGGCGCCTTGGGCGCGAGGCCGCTGCCGAAGCCCAGCGCGATCCAGTGCGCCGGGTGCGCCAGCAGGAAGCGCAGGTCGGGCCGGCGCGGCGCGGACGTGCTCATGCCGACAGGAAATGGTCGAAGCTGGCGAAGGTGTCCTGCAGCGGCGAGCCGTAGCCGTCCACCAGCCGCAGCCCCGGCTCGGACTGCAATTCGCCGATGCGCGCCACGCCCACACCCGCGGCGCGCGCCGCGGCCAGCACCGCCTCGCGCCGCTGCGGCGAGGCGCTGAACAGCAGCTCGTAGTCGTCGCCGCCGGCCAGGCCGCATTCGAGCTGCAGCGCGCGCGGCTGCGCCGCCAGCACCGCGCTGCGCGGCAGCGCATCGGCGTCCACGCGCGCGCCCACGCGCGAGGCGCGCAGCAAGTGGCCCAGGTCGCCCAGCAGCCCGTCGCTCACGTCGAGGGCGCTGTGCGCCAGGTCGCGCAGCGCCAGCCCCAGCGCCACGCGCGGACGCGGCTGCTCCATGGCATGGCGCACCTTCTCGAAATCCCAGCCGTCCAGCGACACGTGGCCGCGGAACACCTCCAGCGCCAGCCGCGCGTCGCCGATGCCGCCGCCCGGCGGGTGGCTGACCCACAGGTCGTCGCCGGGCCGCCCGCCCGAGCGCAGCAGCCCGCGGCCGGCCGGCACCTCGCCGAAGACGGTGATGCAGATGTTCAGCGGCCCGGCCGTGGTGTCGCCGCCCACGAGCTCGATGCCGTGCTCGTCCGCCAACGCGAACAGCCCGCTGGAGAAACCCTCCAGGAACGCGGCGTCCGCGCGCGGCAGCGACAGCGCCAGCGTGAAGGCCAGCGGGCGCGCGCCGCAGGCCGCCAGGTCGCTCAGGTTCACCGCCAGCGACTTGTGGCCCAGCCGCGCCGGCAGCACGGTGGAGAGGAAGTGCCGCCCCTCCACCAGCATGTCGCTGGACACCGCCAGCTGCATGCCCGGCGCCACGTTGAGCAGCGCGCAGTCGTCGCCCACGCCCAGCGCCGCGCGCCGCACCGGGCGCTTGAAGAATTTCGCGATCAGGTCGAACTCGCCCAAAGCCATGGCACGCAAATCGTTGAGAAGGAACAGGGAAGGGAAGACGGGCGCCGCGGCGCCGGCGAAGTCGGCCGCGCCGCGGCTCAGGCCTGCCCCTGCTCGCGCAGCAGGTTGGCCAGCTCGACGGCGGACTTCACGTTCATCTTCTCGAACAGCCGCGCGCGGTGCACTTCCACCGTGCGCACGCTGATGCCCAGCGCGTTGGCGATGAGCTTGTTGGGCTTGCCCTCGATGACCAGCTGCATCACGTCGCGCTCGCGCTCGGTGAGTTCGGACAGCGCCTGCGACTTGGCCCGGGTCTCGCGCCGGCGCGTGATGGCCTCGGCCGACAGCGCCAGCGCCTGCTCCACGCGGTCCACCAGCGCGTTGTCGGAAAAGGGCTTCTCGACGAAGTCGAAGGCGCCGCGCTTGACCGCGGCCACCGCCGTGGGCACGTCGCCGTGGCCGGTAAGGAAGATCACGGGCAGCGCGGCGGTGACGCCGCGTTCGGCCAGGCGCTCGAACAGCGTCAGGCCACTGGCACCGGGCATGCGCACGTCCAGCAGCAGGCACGAGGGAGCCTCGGGCCAGCTTGCCTGCGTGGCGGGGGGCAGCGCATCGAGCATGGCCTCGAAGGCCTCGGCGCTGTTGAAGCCTTCCGAGAGCAGCCGCCGCGAGCGCAGCAGCCAGGCCAGCGCGTCGCGCACCACATCCTCGTCATCGACGAGGTACACCATGGGGAGACCGAGCGGGGGTTGCATCGCGAGAGTATCGGCCATGTAAGCCCGCGTTCAGGCGGGGCGCGGCCCTTCGGCAACCCTGTCCTGAACTTGTCGAAGGGCGCCGGGCGAACCGGAAACCGGCTCAGGCCCGCACCGGCACGGCACGCGCCACGCGCGCGGCATCGGGCAGCGTGAAGCGGAACTCGGTGCCGCCCGGGCCCTCGGGCTGCGGCACGCTCTCGAACTCCAGCGCGCCGCCGTGCTGCTCGATCACGGTGCGGCACAGGCTCAACCCCAAGCCCATGCCTTCGCTGCGCGTGGTGAAGAAGGGCGTGAACAGCCGCTGCGCCACCTCCGCCGGGATGCCCGGGCCGGCGTCGATGACGCTGAAGCCCACGCGCCCCTCCTGCGACGGGTGCACGCGCAGCCGCAGTAAGCGCTGCGGCTGCGGCGTGGACGTCTCCATGGCCTGGATGCCGTTGCGCGTGAGGTTGAGCAGCACCTGCTCCACCATCGTGCGGTCGCACATCACACGCGGGATCGGGTCCGGGTACTCCAGCTCGATGCGCGTGCCGCTCTTGCGCGCCTGCAGCCGCACCAGCGGCAGCACGGCGTCGATGAGCTGGTCGGCGCGGATGCTCTCGCGCGCCTGCTCGCGCCGGCGCACGAAGTCGTGCACGCTCTTGATGACGCGCCCCGCGCGCTCGGCCTGCTCGGCGATGCGCGTGACGGCGTGGCGCAGCATGTCGGGCGTCTGGTCGTCGGGCTGCTGCAGCAGGTTCAGCGAGCCGGTGGCGTAGCTGGCGATGGCCGCCAGCGGCTGGTTGAGCTCGTGGCTCAGCAGCGAGGCCATCTCGCCCACCGTGGCCAGCCGCGCCGAGGCCTGCAGCCGCTCCTGCTGCTGGCGCGAGAGCTCCTCCACCCGGCGCTGCGCGCTCATGTCCAGCACCGCGCTCATCCAGCCCGTGTGGCGGCCTGCGCCGTCCACCAGCGGGGTCTCGTAGATCATCACCGGGAAGCGCTCGCCGTCGCGGCGCATGAACACCGTCTCGAAGCCTTCCTGGTGCGGGTTGTCCACCGGCTCGGCGCGCATGCGCGCGGCCTGGCGCTCGGTGTATTCCTCCACGTGCTCGGGCGGCCAGTACGGCGGCGGGGCGGTGCTGCGCAGCTCGTCGGCGCTGAAGCCCACCATCGTGCAGAAGGCCGGGTTGACGTAGGAGATGCGCCCATCGAGCGTGCGCGCGCGCAGCCCGGTGCTCAGCGAGTCCTCCATCGCCTTGCGGAAGGCCAGCGCCTCGGCCAGCGCGTGCTCGGCCTGGGCGCGGCGGCGCACGTCGCGCGCCAGCAGCAGCAGCAGCGCGAACAGCACCACCGACAGCCCCAGCACCAGCGCCGTGGACAGGTTGGGGATGAGCTGCGGGCTGCCCTCGGCGCTGTCCACGCGCAGCTGCAGCGCGCTGCCCGGCAGCTCCAGCAGGTGGCGCGCGTGGTAGAAGCCCGCGCCGCGCGCCATGCCCGCGCGCGCCAGGCGCGTACCGTCCATCTCGACGATGGAGAACTCGTGCCGGCGCAGCCGCTGCGCGCCCGCGGACTCCTCCAGCAGCGAGCCCAGGCCGAAGCTCAGCACCACGAAGCCGTCGTGCCCGCCGTCGCGCTGCACCGGGATGCAGGCGTCGATCACCTCCACGCCCAGCCCGCCGGGCTGGGGCACGAAGTAGCTGCGCGAGAAGGCCGGCGCGCTGGCACGGCGCGCGGCCGAGCAGGTCAGCTCGGTCTCGGCGCTCATCTGGTCGCGGCCGAGCTGCTCGAACAGCGGCGCGCTGTAGGGCGAGGCCAGGCTGCCCAGCAGCACCATGTCGGTCCCGCGCCGCTCCACGCGCAGCACCTCGCGCTGCGTGCGCAGCAGCTCCGTGGCGCCGGCCTGCCAGGGCGCGGCGCCGCCGCCGCTCCACAGCTGCGCCTGCAGCGCCTGCACGCTGCGCATCACGGTGCGGCGCAGCTCGGCCGCCACCTCGTCGGCCACGCGCTCCACCGCCTCCTGCTGGCGCGAGGCCTCGTGGCGCACCGTCAGCATCACCAGCAGCGTCTGCGCCACCAGCAGCAGCGCCACCAGCGCGCCCCACAGCAGCGCGCGCCGGACGCGGCCGGGCAGGGCATTGCGAAGGAGCTGCAGGGCATTCATGGGGGCGCGCAGTATGCGTCAGGCACGCAAAGCTGCCCTGACTTGAGGGGAGTCAACTTGACGGCTCCTACAATCGTTGCCCCCCGCACAGCCAGAACGACTTTTCACATGTCCACTGCTGAAGACAAGCGCGCCGAGTTGCGCCGTGCCGCCCTCGAATACCACGAGTTTCCGACCCCGGGCAAGGTGTCCATCGCTGCGACCAAGTCCATGGTCAACCAGCGCGACCTGGCGCTGGCGTACTCGCCGGGCGTGGCCTACGCGTGCGAAGAGATCGTGGCTGATCCGTCGGCGGCCTTCCGCTACACCGCGCGCGGCAACCTGGTGGCAGTGGTCAGCAACGGCACCGCCGTGCTGGGCCTGGGCGACATCGGCCCGCTGGCGTCCAAGCCGGTGATGGAAGGCAAGGGCGTCCTGTTCAAGAAGTTCGCCGGCATCGACGTGTTCGACATCGAGCTCGCCGAGAAGGACCCCGACAAGCTCATCGAGATCATTGCCGCGCTGGAGCCCACCTTCGGCGGCGTGAACCTCGAGGACATCAAGGCCCCGGACTGCTTCTACGTCGAGCGCAAGCTGCGCGAGCGCATGAACATCCCCGTCTTCCACGACGACCAGCATGGCACCGCCATCGTCGTGGGTGCGGCGCTGCTCAACGGCCTGAAGGTCGTGGGCAAGGACATCACCAAGGTCAAGCTCGTGGCCTCGGGCGCCGGCGCCGCGTCGCTGGCCTGCCTGGGCCTGCTGCTCAAGCTGGGCCTGCCGCGCGAGAACATCTGGGTCACGGACCTCGCCGGCGTGGTCTACCAGGGCCGCACCGAGCTGATGGACCCGGACAAGGCCGAGTTCGCGCAGGAGACCTCGCAACGCACGCTGTCCGAGGTGATCGAGGACGCCGACGTGTTCCTGGGCCTGTCCGCCGGCGGCGTGCTCAAGCCCGACATGGTGCGGCGCATGGCGACCAAGCCGTTGATCTTCGCGCTGGCCAACCCCACGCCGGAGATCACGCCCGAGGAGGTCAAGACGGTGCGCGACGACGCCATCATGGCCACCGGCCGCACCGACTACCCGAACCAGGTCAACAACGTCCTGTGCTTCCCCTACATCTTCCGCGGCGCGCTGGACTCGGGCGCCACGACGATCACGGTGGAGATGGAGATCGCGGCGGTGCACGCCATCGCCGAGCTGGCCCAGGCCGAGCAGAGCGAGGTGGTGGCCGCGGCCTATGCCGGCGCCAACCTGAGCTTCGGCCCCGAGTACCTGATCCCGAAGCCCTTCGACCCGCGGCTGATGATCAAGATCGCGCCGGCGGTGGCGCAAGCGGCGGTGGACTCCGGCGTGGCCTCGCGTCCGATCCAGGACATGGACGCCTACCGCGAGAAGCTGCAGCACTTCGTCTACGCCTCGGGCACGACGATGAAGCCCATCTTCGCGGTGGCCAAGACGGCGCAGGCGCGCCGCGTGGCCTACGCCGAGGGTGAAGAGGAGCGCGTGCTGCGCGCGGTGCAGATCGTGGTGGACGAAGGTCTGGCGCGCCCGACGCTCATCGGCCGTCCGGCCGTGATCGCGCAGCGCGTGCAGAAGTTCGGCCTGCGCCTGGAGCTGGGCCGCGACTACGACGTGGTCAACATCGAGCAGGACGCGCGCTACACCGACTACTGGCAGACGTACCACCAGCTCATGGAGCGCAAGGGCGTCACGGCGCAGTTCGCCAAGATCGAGATGCGCCGCCGCCTCACGCTCATCGGCGCCATGCTGCTGCACAAGGGCGAGGTGGACGGTCTCATCTGCGGCACCTGGGGCACCACGGCGCTGCACCTGGTGCACATCGACGCGCTCATCGGCCGCCGCCCGGGCGTCGAGAACTACGCGTGCATGAACGCGCTGATCCTGCCGAACAAGCAGCTGTTCCTGGTGGACACGCACGTCAACTACGACCCCACCGCCGCGCAGATCGCCGAGATCACTATCCTGGCCGCGGAGGAGCTGCGCCGCTTCGGCATCGAGCCCAAGGCCGCGCTGCTGTCGCACTCCAACTTCGGCTCCAGCAACCAGCCCTCGGCCGTGAAGATGCGCGAGGCCCTGGCGCTGGTGCAGCAGCAGGCGCCGTGGCTGGAAGTGGACGGCGAGATGCACGGCGACACCGCGCTGGACCCCAGGCAGCGCGAGGCGCAGATGCCGCGCAGCACGCTCACGGGCGAGGCCAACCTGCTGGTGCTGCCCAACATCGACGCGGCCAACATCGCCTACAACCTGCTCAAGACGGCAGCGGGCGGCGGCATCGCCATCGGCCCGATCCTGCTGGGCGCGGCCAAGCCGGTGCACATCCTCACGCCCTCGGCCACCGTGCGCCGCATCGTCAACATGACGGCGCTGACGGTCGCGGACGCCAACGCGCCGCGCTGATCTCCCGCAGCCCTCGTGTCGGCGCGGACGCGTGAGCCGCGCCGCGCCTCCCGCGCCCGGTGCACTCCGGACCGAAATGCACGGTCCTGGTGCACCCGGGTGCGGAATCTTCACGCCTATGCCTCCTATAGCCTTCGGGTGCTGCTGCAATTTGAGGCAAAAACTTGAGCTTCCTTAGGGCTTTCGCTACCATCCTGCCTTTCGCAGATTTCAGGGTTATCCCGTGTTGAGGAGTGCTCAGCCGCAGCGACGGTGGTTCTTGCGCAAGTGGGGATTCGCTTTCGTTGCAGCCGCCGCACTCTTGGGCGGCATGGGTTGGGAGCCGGCGTGGAGCCGGGCCCCGGCCGATGCGCCAGCCGCGCTGCAGGAGGTGCCACTGTCGGCCTTGCCGGCACCGGCGCAGTCCACCGAACGGCTGATCCGCGCCGGCGGTCCCTTTCCCTACCAGAAGGATGGCAGCGTGTTCTTCAATCGCGAGCGGCTTTTGCCCGTGCGCGAGCGCGGCCACTACAGGGAGTACACCGTGCCAACCTCCGGCAGCCGCGATCGCGGCGCTCAGCGCATCGTCTGTGGCGGCAAGCCGCCCACGAATCCTGAAGTCTGCTACTACACAAGCGACCACTACGCGAGCTTCCGCCGCATCGTGGCCGACCGATGACCGATTTGTGTGACTCCAGGAGGTAACGCGACCATGCTGTTGCAGACCGTCCGACCAAACATCGTCCAGTCGATACGCGCCTACCGCGTCGAGGATCTGATGCAGGCCGCCCAGGGCGCCGGCCAGCATTTCCTCCACGCCAACCTCGGCAACGCCCAGTCCAAGCAGGAGGTGCTGGAGAGCATCGCGCAGTCGTTTCTGTTCCCGGCGCACTTTGGCAAGAACCTCGATGCGCTCTACGACTGCATGACGGACCTGGTTCACAAGTCCGGCGCGCAGCCGGGCTTCGTGGTCGTCCTGGAGCAGCTGCCAGACAACCCGCGCTTCGACCGCGAGGCGCGCGAGCAGCTGCTGGACGTGTTCCGCGACGCGGCCGACTTCTGGGCCGAGCGGAAAGTCCCATTCAGGTGCTTCTATTCTTTTCAGTAGCCCGCTCCCAAGAAAACGGGTCATGGGAGCGGGCTACTGAGGTGGCCCCCACGGAAAAGCCGAAGGCCCTCACGAAGGCCCAGCAACAGGCGAATTTCGGTACCAACATGCCGCTCATGTGCAGCGCCTTCGACACGGCGATGTGGCGCAGCGCGGCCTGAGCTGAAGCACTCCGCTTCGGCACCGGTGCCCAAAGAAAAAGCGACCCTCGGGTCGCTTTTTTCATGCTCGGGCGCCCGGGCTCCGGGCCCGCGCTCCAGGCGGCTCCGGTTCAGGCCGTCGCCGGCGACAGCGCCGCGGCCAGCGCGACGTACTCGTCCACCGGCACTTCCTCGGCGCGGCGCTGCACGTCGAAGTCGCCGCTGAAGCCGCGCTGCTCCAGCCAGCGGCCCAGCGTGTTGCGCAGCAGCTTGCGGCGCTGCGAGAAGGCCACGGCCACGAGTTCCTGCAGCAGCGCCGCGTCCAGCGCCGCCGGCTTCGGCCACGGCACCATACGCACGATGGAGGAGTCCACCCGCGGCGGCGGCTCGAAGGCCTCGGGCGGCACGTCGAACAGCGACTCCACCTGGTAGCGCCACTGCAGCATCACCGACAGCCGCCCGTAGTCCTTGCCGCCGGGCGCGGCGGCCATGCGGTCCACCACTTCCTTCTGCAGCATGAAGTGCTGGTCCAGCACCACGTCGGCCGCGGGCAGGAGGTGGAACAGGATCGGCGAGGAGATGTTGTAGGGCAGGTTGCCCACCACGCGCAGCGGGCCCTGCGCGGCGCGCTCGGCGGCCAGGGCGCGGAAGTCCACCTGCAGCACGTCGGACTCCACCACCGTGAGTTCCGGGCGCCGGCGCAGCCGCGCCGCGAGGTCGCGGTCGAGTTCCACCACCGTGAGCGCGCCGCAGCGCGCCACCAGCGGATTGGTCATGGCGCCCAGCCCGGGACCGATCTCCACCAGCGGCTGCCCCGGACGCGGGTCGATGGCGCGCACGATGGCGTCGATGACGGCCGTGTCGGACAGGAAGTGCTGCCCGAAGCGCTTGCGCGCGATGTGCTGTCCCATGCTCAGCGGGGGTTCTCGCGCATCTCGACGTAGGCGCGCGAGCGCAGCTCGCGGACCCAGTCGGCATACGCCTGGTCGAAGCGCTGCTCGCGCAGCGCGTCACGCGCGAGCTCGCGCAGCTGCTTGGGCTCCACCGCCACCTCGCGTCGCTCCAGCACCTGGATCAGGTGCACGCCGAAGCGCGAGACCACCGGCTCCGACAGCCCCATCGGTTGCAGCGCGTTCATGGCCTGTTCGAACTCGGGCACGAAGGAGCCCGGCGAAGTCCAGCCCAGGTCGCCGCCCTGCGCGGCGCTGCCGTCCTGCGACTGCGCGCGCGCCACGTCCTCGAAGCGCGCCTTGCCGCTCTCGATCTGGCGCCGGTACTCGGCCAGCCGCTGCTTGGCCACGTCCGCCGACAGCTGGGCCGAGGGGCGCAGCAGGATGTGGCGCGCGTGGGTCTGCGTCACGCGCAGCGTGGCGCTGTCGCGCTTGTCCTGCAGCTTGAGCACGTGGAAGCCCGCGCCGGTGCGCAGCAGCTGCGGCGCCACCTGCCCGGGCTGCAGGCCGCGCACCCGCTCCACGAACACGTCGGGCAGCCGCTGCGCGGGCCGCATGCCGATCTCGCCGCCGCGCTCGCGGTTGTCGTCCTGCGACACCTGGCGCGCCACGGCGGCGAAGTCCTCGCCGCCCAGCACGCGCTGCAGCGCCTGCTCGGCCTGCGCGCGCAGCCGCTCGACCTCGGCCGCCGGCGCGCCATCGGACACCGGCACCAGGATCTGCGCGATGTTGTATTCGCTCTGGCCGCCCATCTCGCGGCGCTGCTTCTCGATGAAGGCGTCGATGTCGGCGTCGCTGATGCGGATGCGCTGCTGCAGCTCACGCTCGCGCACCCGCTCGATCATGATCTGGTCGCGCAGGTTGGCGCGGAAGCGCTGCATGTCGATGCCGTCCTGGCGCAGCCGGTCACGCAGCTGCGCCGGCGTGATCTGGTTCTGCGCCGCGACGCTGTTCACGGCACGGTCCAGCTCGGCGTCGTCCACGCGCGCGCCGTTGTCGCGGGCATAGCTCAGGATCACGCGCTCGTCGATGAGCGCCTCCAGCACCTGCTGGCGCAGCTGGTCCTCCGGCGGCAGCCGCTGACCGGCGCGCGCGGCCTCGGCGCGGATGCGCGCCAGGCGCTGCTCGATCTCCACCGCCGTCACCAGCTCCTGGTTGACGACGGCCACGATGAAGTCCGCGGTGCGCGGTGCGCTGGCGGCGGCGAGGGCGGACGGCACCGGCGCCTGCAGCGCGCACGCCGCCAGCAGCCAGCCGAGCACGAGGGTCTTGGGCTTGCGAAACAAGGGGTCACTCACGATGGCTTGGGGGCGGCCGCGACCGGGCCTGGAAAGGCGCAGCCGTGGGCCGCGCAACGGCAAATCACTCATACGAAGCGGGCGGCGGCAGCGGCGCGACGTCCTCGCGCAGCAGCCGGTAGCCCGGGATATTGTCCCTGAGGACCTGCAGCGGGTTGCTGCCCAGCCGCGAAAGACCAACCAGCTCCAGTTGCAGCAGCAGCCGCGTGGTGGCTTCCGTGCGGCCGGTGGACAACCGTTCGCCCACCACGCGGGCAATCCAGCAGCCCGCGTCGTACTCGAAGCCGGCGATGGAATCGGTGATGCGGCTGTCGCGCATGCTGTAGAGCACGCGACCGACGCTGAAGAGGCTGCCGCCGCCGCAGCTGCCGTTGCCGCTGCCACCGCCGCCCTGGATCAGCGCGCCCGGTGCGCGCCCGTACACCGGCCACTGCCAGCCCGCCTCCAGCTGCTCGCTGAAGTCGCGCGTGAAGCGGTAGCGCAGGCTCAGCGTGCGGTAGGGCCCGGGCGAGTAGCGCGCGCCCAGCACCGAGCGCGACACGCGCCGCGTCGAGTGGTTGTATTGCAGCGAGCCGTCCACGGCCCACAGCGGCGTCAGCCATGACGAGCCCAGCAGCAGCAGGTCCGACAGCCGCTGCGTGATGGGCACGCCTTCGGGCGTGAGCTGCTGGTCGGAGAACTGCACGCGCTGCGCCACGCCGAAGCGCGCGAGCTCCTGGCCGCCAGCCTCGTCCAGGAAGCGCGTGGTGACGCCGGCGGTGATCTGGTTGGCGTCGTTGACCCGGTCCACGCCCGAGAACGCGTTCTCGCTGTAGAGCGAGGTGATGTTGAAGTCCTTGCCCGCCGTGTCGAACAGCGGCAGCGCGCCCTGGTCGCGGTAGGGCGTGTACACGTACAGCAGCCGCGGCTCCAGCGTCTGGCGCAGGTTGCGTCCCAGCAGCATGGAGGCGCGCTCGAACACCAGCCCGGCGTCGGCGCTGAAGGTGGGAATCACGCGCGCGGCGCTGGTGCGCCCGTCGCTCATCGCCTGGTCGGTGGCGTAGCTCGCCGCGTTGAAGGAGAACTTGGGCGTGAACCAGCCCCAGGTCGCGCTGAAGGGACGGCTGAGCGAGCCCAGTGCGTGCCAGCGCGAGCCGGTGATGGTGCCGGCGGCGGCCGTGGGGGCGGCGCTGAAGCGGTTGAACTCGGTCTGCAGGTCCATCCGCAGCCCGCCGGCCAGCGGGCTGCCGCCCCGCACGCCGATCTGCGGCAGCCGCTCGTAGGGCGGAAGGATCCGGCCCAGCGGATCCGTGTCCTGCAGCACCTGCCAGCTCAGCGCGCGGGCGTAGCCGGTCCACTGGCCGCCGGGCAGCCCGAAGCTGCCCAGGTTGCGGTCGGCGTTGAGGTCCACCGGCAGCAGCCGCGGCGTCAGGGTGGCGCCGGTGCGCGCGGACAGCAGCGAGATCGAGCCGCGGGAGAAGTCCTTCCAGTAGTTGTCGTCCGACACCCGCACGCCTTCGAGCCGGTAGCCGAAGCCCGCGCCGCTGCCGTTGTGGTCGAAGCCCAGCGCCCAGCGCTCGCGGTCGGCCACCTGGTCGTTGGGCAGCAGGTTGAAGTTCAGCCGCCCCTGGTAGGCCGGCTCCATGTAGCGGAACTCGCTGTTGATGCCCGGGCCGCGGCGCGTGGACAGCGTGGGCGTGAAGGTGGCGTCGCGGTTGGGGGCGATGTTCCAGTAGTAGGGCACCGCCACGTCCAGGCCGCTGCGGTTGTCGATGTTGATGGTGGGCGGCAGCCAGCCCGACTTGCGCTCGCTCGACAGCGGAAAGCTCAGCCGCGGCGCGGCCAGGATCGGCACGTCCAGGAAGCGCAGCACGCCGCCGCGGGCGATGCCCTCGTTGGCGTCCACGTTCAGCTCCACCTCGTCGGCCGACAGCAGCCACGCCGGCGCGCCGCCGCCCTCGGGCGTGCAGCTGGTGTAGGTGCCCTGGACGATGCGCGCGCGGTTGGGGCCCAGGAGGTCGATGCGCTCGGCCTGCCCGCCGGCCTGCGTCAGGGCCAGGAAGTACTCGGGCTCCAGCACGAAGCCCTCGCGGGTGTCGAGCTGCAGCTGCAGCTCCTGGCCCTTGAAGCGGTTGCCGTCCTGCTCCACCCGCAGGTTGCCGCGGGCCTTGAGCAGCTGCTGGTCCTGGCGGAAGTTGACCTGGTCCGCCCACACGTGCAGGTTGCCCTGCTGCAGCTCGACGTTGCCCTGCGCCTCCATCTCCACGTCCGGGCGCCCGCCGATGCGGTCGGCCTGCACCTCCACCGGGCCGCCTTCGGGACCGATCTGCGCACGCCGAGGGCCGGCGGATGGGGGCGCGACCAGCGCCGGGGCCGAGCCCCGGGCGGAAGCGGGCGTCGCTGCGGCCGGAACGCCGGCCGCGGCCGACGCCGCCGGCACAACCGGGGCGGCCGGAGCAGCGGGCATCGCCCCCGGCCCGGCAGGCTGGACCTCCATGGGCGGCGGCGCGCTTTCCTCGGGCAGCAGCACCTGCGCCGCGGCGCCCAGCGGCAGCCCGGCCAGCAGGGCCAGCGCCAGCAGCCGCTCGGCACGCGGGCGCGGCAGCGTCAGGGATGGGGCGGACGGGCGGGCGTGGGCAGGCAGGCGCAAGGCGGCAAGGAGGCTGTCGGGCCGGGCGGCGGCCGGGCCGGCGTCAGGAAGGGCGCCGGGTGCGGTTCGTAAAATCGGGGCGATTATCCATGAGGGTCTGTCCGGACCCTCACTGCCCGCGGCGCCGCCGCGCCTGGCCCTGTCCCCCATGAGCACCACCATCACCTGGACCGATCCTGCGCGCGCGCAGGCCTTCAATGCCTGGCTCGCGCCGCTGGCGGCGCAGCACGGGCTGCAGCTGCACACCCTGCGCCCGGCCTCGGCCGACGCGAGCTTCCGCCGCTACTTCCGCATCGACGGCGCCGACGGCGCCTCGCGCATCGTCATGGACGCGCCCCCGCCCCAGGAGGACGTGCGGCCCTTCGTGCACGTCGCCCAGCTGATCCAGGGCGCCGCCCTGAACGGCCCGGAGCTGCTGGCCGTGGACGAGACCCACGGCTTCCTGCTGCTGTCCGACCTGGGCCAGCAGCTGTTCCTGGACGCGCTGCGCCAGGCCGACGCCGCGCAGGCCGACGCGCTCATGCGCCAGGCCATCGCCGCGCTGGTGCAGTGGCAGGTGCGCATCGACCCCGCCACGCTGCCCAACTACGACGGCGCGCTGCTGCAGCGCGAGCTGGCGCTGTTCCCCGAGTGGTGCGTGCAGCGCGAGTTCGGCGTCACCTGGACCGAGTCGCAGCAGGAGCACTGGAACCGCATCGCCGCGCTGCTGACGGCCAGCGCGCTGGCGCAGCCGCGCGTGGCGGTGCATCGTGACTGGATGCCGCGCAACCTCATGGTGGGGCAGCAGGGCCCGGGCATCCTGGACTTCCAGGACGCCGTGCGCGGCCCCGTGACCTACGACATCGCCTCGCTGCTGCGCGACGCCTTCATCTCCTGGGACGAGGAGCGCGAGATCGACTGGGCGGTGCGCTACTGGCAGGCCGCGCGCGAGGCCGGCGTGCCGCTGGACGGCGGCCTCAAGGAGGACTTCGGCGAGTTCTGGCGCGCGCTGGAGTACATGGGCCTGCAACGCCACCTCAAGGTGCTGGGCATCTTCTGCCGCCTCAAGCACCGGGACGGCAAGGACCGCTACGTGCAGGACCTGCCGCGCTTCTTCGCCTACGCCACCAAGGTCGCGCTGCGCTACCGCCAGCTGCAGCCGCTGCTGCCGCTGCTGGAGCCGCTGTCCGGCGCGGCGGTGGAGGCGGGGTACACGTTCTGAGCTGAAAAAAAGGCGCTGCCGCGGCAGCGCCTTTTCCTGGGGTGCGGCGCCTTACTTCTTGCGCGCCGCCACGGCCGCCTCGGCCTTGGCCACCAAGGGCTCGCCCACGGTCTTCTTCCACTTGTCGTAGACCGGGCGCGTGGCCTTGGCGAAGGCCTCGCGCTCGGCGGCCGACAGCTTCACCACGCTCACGCCGTTGGCGGCGATGTCCTTGAGCACCGGCGCCTCGGCCTCGGTCAGGCCCTTGCGCGCGATCTCGATCTGCTGCTTGCCCGCGTCCACCGCGGCCTGGCGCACGATGTCGCGGTCGGCCGGGGTCCAGCTCTCC
The DNA here is from genome assembly GCF_000430725.1 of Azohydromonas australica DSM 1124. GTDB lineage: Bacteria > Pseudomonadota > Gammaproteobacteria > Burkholderiales > Burkholderiaceae_C > Azohydromonas > Azohydromonas australica. The sequence continues at coordinate 138,543 of NZ_AUMO01000032.1, read as the reverse complement.
CACACGTCGCGGTTGACCACGAAGATCAGCGGATCGGCCATGTAGCCCCAGACCGTCAGGTGCTTCTGCGCCACGGTGTGCAGCTTGGCGGCGGTGTAGATGGACAGCGGGTTCTCCTGCCCGTCCACCGCGCCGCTGGCCAGCGCGGGCTGCGCGTCGGCCCAGCTCATCTGCGTGGGGTTGGCGCCCAGCGCGGTGAAGGTGTCGATGAACAGCGGCGAGCCCACCACGCGCAGCTTCAGGCCCTTGAGGTCCTCGGGCTTGCGGATGTCGCGCTTGGAGTTGCTCAGCTCGCGGAAGCCGTTCTCGCCCCAGGCCAGCGGCACCACGCCGCCCTTTTCCAGCGTCTTGAAGATGTCCTTGCCCGGCTCGCCCTGGGTGATGGCGTCGATGGCGGCGTAGTCCGGCATCAGGAAGGGCAGCGAGAACAGGTTGAGCTCCTTGACCTGCGGCGACCAGTTGATGGTCGAGCCGATGGCCATGTCGATCACGCCCTGGCGGATGGCGGTGAGCTCGCGCGTCTGGTCGCCCTGCACCAGCGACACGCCGGGGTAGAGCTTTATGTTGATGCGCCCGCTGGTGCGCTGCTTGACCAGGTCGGCCCAGATCTCGCCGCCCTTGCCCCACGGGAAGGCCGTGCCCAGCACCAGCGACATCTTGTATTCGGGCTTGTAGTTGGCAGGCACCTGGGCGTGGGCGCTGCCCAGCGACAGGACGGTGGCCAGCGCGGTGGCGGCGGCGGCGAACAGGTTGCGGCGTTTCATCTCGTGCAGTCTCCGTGGAGGGGTTCTTGGACAGGAAAGCGGGCTTCTTCAGTAGCCCAGGCGCTGCGGCAGCCACAGCGCCAGCGGCGGGAAGACGATCACCGCGAGCATCGCCAGGCCCATGGCCAGCAGCAGCCACAGCACCCAGGGAATCGTGGACTCCATGCGCACGCCCGCGATGCGGCAGGACACCATCAGGTTCACCGCCATTGGCGGCGTGAACTGGCCCAGCGCCACCAGCAGCGTCAGGATCACGCCGAACCACACCGGGTCCCAGCGGAAGGCCTGCACCAGCGGCAGCAGCAGCGGCACGAAGATCAGGAAGATGGAGATGCCGTCGAGGAACATGCCCGCCACGATCAGCACCAGCACCACCAGCGCCATCACGCCCCACTCGCCCAGGCCGGAGTGGACGATGGCCTGCGTGATCGGGTCGATGACGGAGAGCGTGGAGAGCGCGTAGGCGAAGATCCCGGCCAGCGCCACCACCATCATGATCACGGCCGAGGTCTCGGCCGCCTCGCGCAGGATGGGAAACAGGTCGCGCAGGCCGATGGTGCGGTGCACCGCCATGCCCACGAACAGCCCGTAGAACACCGCGACCACGGCGGCCTCGGTGGGCGTGAACCAGCCCGCGCGCATGCCGCCCAGGATCAGCACCGGCGCGGCCAGCCCCCAGGACGCCTGCTTGAGCGCCGGCCAGAACGCCGGCCGCGGCAGCCTGGCCTCCGCCGCGCCCATGCCGTGGCGCCGCGCCAGCCAGACCGCCGGGATGATGAGCGCCAGCCCGGCGAGCACGCCCGGCACCATGCCGGCGGCGAAGAGCGCCGGCACCGAGGCGCCGGGCACCATCACCGAGTAGACGATGAAGGCCACCGAGGGCGGGATGAGGATGTCCGTGGCCGCCGCCGCGCCGACCACGCTGGCGGAGTACGCGCCCGGGTAGCCCGCGCGCGCCATGGCCGCGATCATCACGCTGCCCACCGCCGCGGCCGTGGCCGGGCCCGAGCCCGAGATGCCGCCCAGGAACATCGCCACGGCAATCGCCACCAGCGGCAGCATTCCCGGCCCGCGCCCGACGATGGCGATGGCGAAGTTCACCAGCCGCTGCGCCACGCCGGAGCGGTCGAAGATGGAGCCCACCAGCACGAACATCGGGATCGCCAGCAGCGGGTACTTGGCCAGGCCGGCGTAGAAGTTCTGCGGCAGCGCCAGCAGTCCGAAGAACTGGGTCGTGGTGTTGGCCAGCGCGATGGCGACGCCGCCGCCGATGGCCAGCGCCACGCCGATGGGCACGCCCAGCAGCATCAGCACGATGAAGAGCGCGAACAGCAGCGCGGCGATCATTGCGCGCCTCCCTTGCGTGCGTTGCGCAGGAACAGGCCGAAGGCGCGCAGCGCGATGGCCAGGGACAGCACCGGCAGCCAGATCGAGTACCACCACTTGGGCAGCCCGATGCCGGGCGTCGTCTCCTCGAAGCGGTACTCGTCCCACACCAGGCGCACGCTCAGGCCCGCGAGCACCAGGAAGAACAGCGTCGAGCACAGCGCGCCGATGCGCGCCAGGCGCCGGCGGCGCTCAGGCGAGCCGCTCTCGCTGAAGTACTCGATCTTGATGTGGCGGTCGCGCGCCATGGCGGCGCAGCCGCCGGCCAGCGTCACGACGATGAGCAGGAAGACGGAGATCTCCTCCGTCCACGCCAGCGACTGGTCGGTGAAGTAGCGCACCAGCACGTTGGCGAAGGTGATCAGGCACAGCGCACCCATGCACAGCACGGCCAGCCAGTCCTCCAGCGCCAGCGGCACCTTGACTTTCACTTCCTCGGGGGCTTCGTCGATCAGGGCCGCCGAGGGCAGCGGCGCGTCGGCGGGGGCGTCGGGCTTCATGGTCACGCGGGGCCCGGCGACGACCGGGCCGATTCAGGCAAAGACCACGATTGTTACCGCTGGCGCTGCCCCGGCCCTTGCGGGTGCTGCGTAGCGCGTGCGCGGCACGCCGGCGGCCCCGCCAAAGCGCCGGGAGCGCAACGCCGCCCGGCGCGTGCCCTCAGCCCCGCGCGTGGGCCTGGAGCTGCAGCCCGAAAACTTGCATGGCCCGGATGACGATTTCGATTTCCTTTCCCAGCTCGGTCAGCTCATATTCGGTGGAAGGCGGCACCGTCGGATAAACCGTGCGCCGCAGCAAGCCTTTTTGTTCCAGGTCCTTGAGCCGGTCGCTGAGTATCTTGGCGCTGATGGAACCCAGTGAGCGCTGCAGCTCCGAAAACCTTTTCTTGCCGGAGAGCAAATCCCGGACGATCAAGGTAGCCCATTTGTGCTCGATGACGCTGGCGGTGGCCTGCACCGGGCAGCCCGCGAGGCAGGGATCGTGATTTTCTTTTTCCGCCATGACTAACCAAAAGGTAAGCAGCTCACCAAAAAGTGCGTTCTTGCGGGGCGCAATGCGACTCCCTGGCATCTCGCTCATTCCAAACCGAGGGAATTCACGTCATGAAGCTTCGCATTTTCCTGCGCATCGTGGGCGCCGTTCAGCTTATTCTGGGTATTTTCTATTTGGTGGCGCCGCGGCAGTTTCTGCACCTGATCGGCCATTCCGTGCCGGCGGCCGACATCGCCTATCCGTTGGGCATGCTGGCCGCGAGATTCCTGGCCTATGGCCTGGGGCTTTTCGTCATGGCCCGCGCGCCGCAGGAGCACCGGTTCTGGATATTGAACATGGTGCTCATCCAGCTCGTGGACCTGGGCGTCGGCCTCGTCTACACGCTGGCGGGCGTGGTGCCGCTGGGCGTCTCGGCCTTCCCGATGTTCAACGCGGCGCTGATCGCCGCGCTGCTGTGGCTGTGGCGCCCGGCCGCCCCGGACCATGAACTGCACGGCCCCCAGGGCCGCCAGCCGCAGGCCTCCGCCGCCTGAGCGGCCCGCCGGCCGGGCGCCCGCTTCAGGGCATCGCCGCCACCACCTGCGCCACCGCCGCGGTGAGCCGGCGCGCGTAGTCCAGGTGCAGGAACTCGTTGGGCCCGTGGGCGTTGCTTCTCGGTCCCAGCACCCCGCAGACCATCATCTGCGCCTTGGGGAAGCCCTCCTGCAGCATGCCCATGAACGGGATCGTGCCGCCCTGGCCGATGAAGCCGCAGGGCGCGCCGTAGTGCGCCTGGCTGGCGGTGTCCAGCGCGGTGGCGAGCCAGGGCTGCAGCGACGGGGCGTTCCAGCCGTTGGCACCCATCGCGCCGGCGCGGCCATCGGCGTGGAAGGTGACCTTGGCGTTGTAGGGCGCGTTGTCCTCCAGCAGCTGCTGCAGCTTGAGCGCGGCGCTGTGGCCGTCCAGCGTGGGCGGCAGGCGCAGCGAGAGCTTGAAGGCGGTGTAGGGCCGCAGCACGTTGCCGGCCTGCGACAGCTCCGGGAAGCCGTCCACGCCGGTCACGGAGAGGGTGGGGCGCCAGGTGCGGTTGAGCAGCGCCTCGGCCGGGTCGGTGGTGGTGGGCAGCGCCGGCGTGCCGTCGTTGCCGCAGGCCCAGGGGTAGCGCTTCCAGACCTCGTCGCCCAGCGCCGCCGCGGTCGCCCGGGCCTGGGCGACGCGGTCCGCGGGAATCTCGACGTGGAAGTCCGGGGGCAGCAGCGCGCCGGTGCGCGCGTCCTCCAGCCGGTCCAGCACCTGGCGCAGGATGCGGAAGCTCGACGGCACCAGCCCGCTGGCGTCGCCCGAGTGCACGCCCTCGGTGAGGATCTGCACCTTCAGCACGCCGCTGACCATGCCGCGCAGCGAGGTGGTGAGCCAAAGCTGGTCGTAGTTGCCGGCGCCCGAGTCCAGGCACACGACCAGGCCGACGTCGCCCAGGCGCGCGCCCAGGGCGGAGACGTAGGCGGGCAGGTCGAAGGAGCCGCTTTCCTCGCAGGTCTCGATCAGGCCCACGCAGCGCGGGTGCGGCGTGCCCTGCGCCTTCAGGGCCTCGATGGCGCTGACGGCGGCGTAGATGGCGTAGCCGTCATCGGCGCCGCCGCGGCCGTAGAGCAGGCCGTCCTCGACCACGGGCGTCCAGGGGCCGAGGTCCGAGCGCCAGCCGTTGAACTCGGGCTGCTTGTCCAGGTGGCCATAGAACAGCACCGTCTGGCCGGAGCCGCCGGAGGCCGTCGCCTCCACCTCGAAGAAGATCACCGGCGTGCGCTCGGGCAAGCGGATGATTTCCAGCTTGAGTCCCGGCACGCGGCGGGACTCGACCCAGGCCGCCGCGTCCTGCAGCACGCGCTCGATGTGGCCGTGCTGCGCCCAGTCCTTGTCGAACATCGGGCTCTTGGCCGGCACCCGGATGTAGTCCACCAGCGCGGGCAGGATGCGCTCCTTCCACGCCGCGTCGGCGAAGGCGCTCAGGGCTTGGGGGTCAGGGAAGGGGAGGCGTTCGGGGGCGTTCATGGCGGGCTCCGGGAGGGGATCAACCCATTCTAGGAGCCGCCTTTTTCACTCCTGGCGGAGGCGGGAAGCCGACGAGCAGCCGCTCAGCCGCGCTCCAGCCTGAACACCGCCGTGCTCGCCATCAGGTTCGGCCACGCATCCACCTTGCGCCCGTTGTGCAGCCCGAAGGACTGCAGCACCCGCAGCCCGCACTGGCCGGCCAGCACCTCGAAGTCGGCGAAGGTGCCGACGCGGATGTTGGGCGTGTCGTACCACTGGTAGGGCAGCGTCTTGGTCACGGGCATGCGCCCGCGCAGCACCGAGAAGCGGTTGGGCCAGTGCGCGAAGTTCGGGAAGCTCACGATCGCGCTGCGCCCCACGCGCGCCGTCTCGCGCAGCAGCTCGGCCGTGTTGCGCAGGTGCTGCAGGGTGTCGAGCTGCAGCACCACGTCGAAGCTGCCGTCGCGGAACAGTCCCAGGCCTTCGTCCAGGTTGCGCTGGATGACGTTGACGCCGCGCTTGACGCACTCCAGCACCTTCGCGTCGTCGATCTCCACGCCGTAGCCGGTGCAGCCGCGCTGGTCGCGCAGCAGCGCCAGCAGCGCGCCGTTGCCGCAGCCCAGGTCCAGCACGCGGCTGCCCTTGGGCACCAGCTCGGCGATCAGCGCCATGGCTTGACGGTCGCTCATGCGGCCTCCCTCTGGCTCACGGCCACGGCCGGGGCGGTGGCGGCCTGGGCCTCGGCCTCCGCCGCCACGCGCTCGAAGTAGGCGCGCACCACGCCGTGGTAGCGCGGGTCCTCCAGCAGGAAGGCGTCGTGGCCGTGCGGCGCGTCGATCTCGGCGTAGGCCACGTCGCGGCCGTTGTCCAGCAGCGCCTGCACGATCTCGCGCGAGCGCAACGGCGAGAAGCGCCAGTCGGTGGTGAAGCTCACCACCAGGAATTTCGCGGAGGCCTTCGCCAAGGCCGCAGACAGGTCGCCGCCGTGCTCGCGCGCGGGGTCGAAGTAGTCCAGCGCGCGCGTGATCAGCAGGTATGTGTTGGCGTCGAAGTACTCGCTGAACTTGTCGCCCTGGTAGCGCAGGTAGCTCTCGATCTGGAACTCGATCTGCTGCGTGCTGTAGGCCAGCTCCGCGGCGCGCAGCGCGCGGCCGAACTTGGCTTCCATCGAGTCGTCGGAGAGGTACGTGATGTGGCCGATCATCCGCGCCACGCGCAGCCCGCGCTGCGGCACCACGCCGTGGGCGTAGAAGTGGCCGCCGTGGAACTCGGGGTCGGTGCAGATGGCGCGGCGCGCCACCTCGTTGAAGGCGATGTTCTGCGCCGAGAGGTTCGGTGCGCTGGCGATCACCAGCGCGTGGCGCACGCGCTGCGGGTGCTGGATGGTCCAGGAGAGCGCCTGCATGCCGCCCAGGCTGCCGCCGATCACGGCCGCCAGCTGCTCGATGCCCAGCGCATCCAGCAGCCGCGCCTGCGCGTTGACCCAGTCCTCCACCGTCACCACCGGGAAGTCCGAGCCCCAGGGCTGGCCGGTGGCAGGGTTCAGGTCCTTCGGCCCGGTGGAGCCGAAGCAGGAGCCGGGGTTGTTGACGCCGATGACGAAGAAGCGGTTCGTGTCCAGCGGCTTGCCCGGACCGATCAGGTTGTCCCACCAACCTTCGCTCTTCTCCTGCCCGGCGTAGGTGCCGGCGACGTGGTGGCTGGCGTTGAGCGCGTGGCACACCAGCACGGCGTTGCTGCGCGCGGCGTTGAGCGTGCCGTAGGTCTCATACGTCAGCGAGTAGTCTGGCAGCTGCGCGCCGCTCTTGAGCGGCAGCGGCTGCGGGAAATGCATGCGCTGCGGCGTGACATGCCCTATAGAACCCATGGATGAAACCCGTCCCTCCAGAAGCAAAAAACCCGGCGTCGCTGAAAGCGGACACCGGGTCTGGGCGTCCCTCTTTAGCTGCATTTGTTGAGCGCCCGCAATCCGGAACAAATCGGCGCTGAAAGAACAGTATAGGCCACGCCCGACACCGTCCCGGGCCGCGGCGCCAGGGCGGCGCCTGCGGCAGATCAACCCTTCGTCAGCCCTTGGGCACGGCCGTGGCGATGAAGCTCGCGCGCGCTTCGAGCTTGTCCGACAGGCGCGCCAGGTTGGGATGGTCGCCGCGCCAGTCGATGTGCGGGAAGCGGAAGGAGAGGTAGCCCACCGCGCAGCCCACGGCGATGTCGGCCAGCGAGAAATGGTTGTGCACGCACCAGGCATCGTCGCCCAGCGCCTGCGACATGGCCTTGAGCGCGCTGTGCACGCGCGCCATCTGGCGGTCCACCCAGGCCGGGCTGCGCTGGGCCTCGCTGCGGCCGCCCCAGGTCAGCTCCAGCCGCGCCAGGATCGACGCGTCCAGCATCCCGTCGGCCAGCGCCTCGATGGTGCGCACCTCGGCGCGCTCACGGCCCGCCGCCGGGATCAGCCGCCCCACCGGCGAGAGCGTGTCCACGTACTCCACGATCACGCGCGAGTCGTACACCGCGTCGTTGGACTCCGTGATCAGGCAGGGCACCTTGCCCAGCGGGTTGGAGGCCAGGATCGCGTCGCTGTTCCATACGTCTTCCTGCAGAAACTGGTAGTCCAGCTTCTTCTCCGCCATCACGATGCGCACCTTGCGCACGTAGGGGCTGGTGAGCGATCCGATGAGCTTCATGCCTGCCTGTGTTTGTGTTGGGGCCGATTTTAGGGGCCCGCCTCCGGACCGCCCGGCGGCGCCACCCCGGGCTCGTCCCGGGCTGGCGGCGCCAGCGTGAAGTCCACCCGCGCCGGCCGGCCCGGCAGCTCCAGCGCCACCGCCTGCACCGGCGCGCGCGCCAGCACCCGCCCGCCACGCACCACCAGCAGCCGCGGCGCCCGCAGCCGGATCGCCTCCTGCGGCGAGCGCGCCTGCAGCAGCACGAAATCCCCACGGCAGCCCGGCTCCAGCCCGTAGCCTTCCAGCCCCAGGACGCGCGCGTTGTTCACCGTCACCGCGTCGAAGCAGGCGCGCTGCCCGGCCACGGAGCCCAGCTGCGCCACGTGCAGCCCCATCGCGGCGACTTCGAGCATGTCGGCGGACCCCAGGGGATACCAAGGGTCCATCACGCAGTCGTGGCCGAAGCCCACGTTCACGCCCGCGGCCAGCAGCTCCGGCACGCGCGTCATGCCGCGGCGCTTCGGGTAGGTGTCGTGCCGGCCCTGCAGCATGATGTTGATGAGCGGGTTCGCCACCGCGTGCAGCTGCGCCTCGGCCATCAGCGGCAGCAGCTTGGAGACGTAGTAGTTGTCCATCGAGTGCATGGACGTGAGGTGCGAGCCCGTCACCCGCCCATGCAGCCCCAGCCGGTGCGTCTGCTGCGCCAGCGTCTCGACGTGGCGCGACAGCGGGTCGTCGCTCTCGTCGCAGTGCATGTCCACGCGCAGGCCGCGCTCGGCCGCCAGCTCGCACAGCAGCCGCACGCTCTCGGCACCGTCGGCCATGGTGCGCTCGAAGTGCGGGATGCCGCCCACCACGTCCACGCCCAGGTCCAGCGCGCGCTTGAGGTTTTCAAGAGCGCCCGGGCAACGCAGCACGCCGTCCTGCGGGAAGGCCACCAGCTGCAGGTCGAGGTAGGGCGCCACCTGCCGCTTGACGTGCAGCAGCGCCTCCACCGCCAGCAGCCGCGGGTCGCAGACGTCCACGTGCGAGCGGATCGCCAGCAGCCCGCGCGCCACGGCCCAGTCGCAGTAGCGCAGCGCACGCTCCACCAGCGCCTCCTGCGTCAGCAGCGGTTTCAGCTCGCCCCACAGCGAGATGCCTTCCAGCAGCGTGCCGCTTTCGTTCACCCGCGGCTGGCCGTGGCTGAGCGTGGAGTCCATGTGGAAATGCGCGTCCACGAAGGGCGGGCTCAGCAGCCAGCCGCCGCCGTCCAGGGCGGGAATGCCCTGCGGCGCCGGCAGCGCCGGCCCCACCGCGGCGATGCGCCCCTCGCGCACCAGCACGTCCACGCCGGCGCGCCCGTCGGGCAGCGCCACGTTGCGCAACAGCAAGTCCTGCATCTGCATCACTTGGTGCCGAAGAGCCGGTCGCCGGCGTCGCCCAGGCCCGGCAGGATGTAGCCGTGCTCGTCGAGCTGGCGGTCGATGGCGGCCGTGTACACCGGCACGTCCGGATGCTGGGCGTGGAAGTTCTGCAGCCCCTCCGGCGCGGCCAGCAGGCTCACGAAGCGGATCGAGCGCGGCTTGAACTCCTTGAGCCGCTCCACCGCCGCCGCGGCGGAGTTGCCGGTGGCCAGCATCGGGTCGAGCACGATGGCGTCGCGCTCCTCCATCTGGTCAGGCATTTTGAGGTAGTACTCCACCGCCATCAGCGTGCGCGGGTCGCGGTACAGCCCGACATGGCCCACGCGCGCGCCGGGAATGATCTCCAGCATGCCGTCCAGGAAGCCGCCGCCGGCGCGCATGACCGAGACGAACACGGTCTTCTTGCCGTCGATCACCGGCGAGCGCATGGTCTCCAGCGGCGTCTCGATGTCGATCAGCTGCGTGGGCATGTCGCGCGTGACCTCGTAGGCCATGAGCATGCTGAGCTCGTGCATCAGCCGGCGGAAGCTGTTGGTGCTGCGGTCCTTCTCGCGCATCAGCGTGAGCTTGTGCTGCACCAGCGGATGGTCGATGACGTGAACGACGGGCATGGGCCTTCTCCCTCGTGGTGAATCGGTGCTTGTGTCTTCTGGCTTGTGGCTGCCGGACTTCTCAGAACACGGTGCCGTCACTGTCGATGGCCACCGGCGGCGCGCCGCCGCCGCGGCGCTCGGCGGCGATCTGCCGCCCTGCCGCCCAGCTGCCGCCCTCCAGCAGGCAGCCCAGCGGCAGTGCGTCGTCGCCCAGCAGCGTGCGCACGCGCGGCAGCAGGGCATCGAGCAGCGTCACGGTCAGCGCGCGCCACTCGATCACCCACTGCTCGCCCGGCACGCGCAGCCGGGTGCCGAACTCCGCGTCCAGCGGCTGGATCACGCCGGCATCGAGCAGCAGCCCGCCGTTGCGGTACTCGGGCAGCCCGGTGAGCTCCTCCAGCCCCGTGATCTGCACGCCCGCGGCCTGGAAAGGCTCGACCAGCGAGTAGCTGAGCCACTGGCTGAGCTTGTGGAAGGGCACCCAGCCGGCGCTGGGCCCTTCGCCACCGGCCAGCGGATGCGCCCAGGCGTCGCCCACTGGCACGCCCATGAACTGCTGCCCGCTGGGCCAGATGGCGCTGAAGGCGTCCAGCAGCGCCTGCAGCAGCCGCGCCGCCGACACCTGGTGGTGCAGCGCCGTGCTGCCCGGCACCACGTGGTGGTTGTGCAGCCGCGGTGCGTGGTGGTGGTGCGTCAGCGCGTCGAACAGGTGGCCCGGGCGGCCATCGGCCGTGAAGGTCTCGACCTGCGCGCGCAGCGCCTGCGCCAGCCGGCGCAGCAGGGCGACGCGGCCCTCCAGGCCCAGCAGCGGATTGATCTCGCGCACCTGGAAGATCGCCGCCAGCGTGGGCACGTCGAGGCGCGACAGCGCCTTGGCGTCCACCCGGCAGGGATCGCCCGGGTCGCTGGAGAAGGCGCCGGCCAGGAAGCCGCGCAGGCTCGCCACCCCCAGCCCTTCGGAGCGCGTGAAGGTCTGCCCCGTCTCCGTCTCGACGTACTGCCACTGCGCGCCGGCGCCGGCATCGAGCAGCACGCTGATCAGCACCAGCTCGATGTGCGCCCGCGCCCGCGCCACCTGGCTGTGGCCGGCGAGCCTGGCATCGACCTCGGCCAGCCGGTTCACGCCGCCGGCCTCGAAATGGCGCCAGCGGCTGTGCAGCGGGACGCGCCCGTCGGGGAAGCGCGCGCGGGTCAGCGCCGCGATGCGCTGCGCCACCTCGTCCAGCCGGGACTCGTCGAGCCGGAAATGCTCCGAGCGCCCCTCGCGCACCGCCTGCGTGAGGTTGGCGCAGCGCTCGCGCACCGTGGCGGCCTGGCGCAGCCGCCGCACGCCCTCGGCCACGTCGCCGGGGCTCAGCGTGGGGTTGAGGTCATTCGACAAGGTTGCGCCCCTTCGTGGCCGCCAGCCGGTCGGCGTCCGGCACGCTGCCGTCGGTGAAATAGCCCGCCGCGATCTTGGCCTCGATCTCCACCCGGGCGTCCGCGGGAACCAGCTCGTCGGGAATCTTGATGCGCTCGCCCACCTCGATGCCGCTGCCGGTGATGGCGTCGTACTTGTCGTTGCTCATGCTCACCAGGCGGTGGATCTTGCGGATGCCCAGCCAGTGCAGCACGTCGGGCATCAGCTCCTGGAAGCGCATGTCCTGCACGCCGGCCACGCACTCGGTGCGCAGGAAGTACTTGTCCGCGCTGTCGCCGCCCACCTGGCGCTTGCGCGCGTTGTAGACCAGGAACTTCGTGACCTCGCCCAGCGCGCGGCCCTCCTTGCGGCTGTAGGCGATCAGCCCCACGCCGCCGGCCTGCGCGCCCTTGATGCACTCCTCGATCGCGTGTGTCAGGTAGGGCCGGCAGGTGCAGATGTCGGAGCCGAACACGTCCGAGCCGTTGCACTCGTCGTGCACCCGGGCCGTGAGCGTGACCTCGGGGTTGGCCAGGTCCTGCACCTTGCCGAAGACGTAGAGCGTCTGCCCGCCGATGGGCGGCAGGAACACCTCCAGGTCGCCGCGCGTGACCAGCTCCGGGTACATGCCGCCGGTCTCCTCGAACAGCGTCTTGCGCAGCACCGCCTCGCTCACGCCGAAGCGCTTGGCCACGCCGGGCAGCCACCACACGGGCTCCACGGCGATCTTGGTGACGGTGGCGGAGCTGTCCTCCAGCAGGATCTTCCCGTCCACCTGCAGCCGCTGGAACGCCAGCGCCTGGCGCACTTCGGGCAGGTGGATGTGCGCCTGCGTCACGGCGATGGTGGGACGGATGTCCACGCCCTGCGCCAGCTGCTCGGCAAAGACCTCCGCCACCGAGGCGCCCCAGGGGTCGATGGAGACGATCTTCTCCGGGTCGGCCCACTGCGGGTAGGGGCCGATGCGCTCGGTGGGCGCGGTGTTGGTGAGGTCGGCGCGGTGGCCCTTGGTCAGGTTGCCCGCGGCCACCGCCAGCGCGCGGTACACGCCGTAGCTGCCGCTGTGCGTGCCGATGACGTTGCGCTGGCTGCGGTTGGCGGTGGTGCCGATGAGCGGCCCGCGCTCCTTCGGATCCGCCGCCCCCCAGTGGATGGCCGGCGCACCGCCGGCACCCTGGCCGGGATGGGACGTCAGCCGTATGTGGCTGCCGCCCTTGGTGGAGGTGGACGATTCGGTGCTCATCACGGTCTCCTTCCTGCTGCTTAACTGGTAGCTAGCGCTCGCCCTTGCGGTAGGGCCTCATCAAGGCTTGAGGATAAGCCGCCCGCCGTGCCATCACGACCAGCGCGACGATGGCCATGGCATAGGGCAGCATCAGCCACACCTGGTAGGGCAGCGCCTCCACGGCGCCGCCTTGTTGCAGCCTCAACTGCAACGCGTCGAAGAAGGCGAACAGCAGGGCGCCCAGCAGGGCCTTGCCCGGCCGCCACGAGGCGAAGACGACCAGCGCCACGCACACCCAGCCGCGGCCGTTGACCATGTTGAAGTAGAAGGCGTTGAAGGCCGAGAGCGTGAGGAAGGCCCCGGCCACGCCCATCAGCGCCGATCCCGCCACCACCGCGCCGGTGCGCAGCCGCGCCACCGACAGGCCCTGGCCCTCGGCGGCGGCCGGGTTCTCGCCCACCATGCGGATCGCCAGGCCCAGGGGGGTGCGGTGCAGCAAGTACGCAAGCAGCGGCACCAGCCCCAGCGCCAGCAGCGTCAGCGCCGTCTGCTCGGCCAGCACCGGCACGGGCAGCGCGCTCAGCGGCTCGAAGGGCGTGATGGTGGGCGGGCGCTCCACCTTGGGAAAGCTCACGCGGTAGGCGTAGCTCGCCAGGCTGGTGGCCAGCAGCGTCAGGCCCAGCCCGGCGACGTGCTGGCTCAGCGCCAGCGTGACGGTCAGGAAGGCGTGCAGCAGCCCCAGCAGCGCGCCCACCGCGGCGGCCACCAGCACGCCGCTCCACAGGCCGTGGCCGGCATAGACGGTGAGCCAGCCGGCGAAGGCGCCGGCGACCATGATCCCTTCCACGCCCAGGTTCAGCACCCCGGCGCGCTCGCACAGCAGCACGCCCAGCGTGCCGAAGACCAGCGGCGTGGCAATGCGCAGCACCGCGACCCAGAAGGGGGCGGCGGAGAGGAGGTCGAGGATTTCGCTCATGCCGCACCGCCGTTCAGAGCAGAAGCGGTGCTGTCGCCAGCCGTGAGCTGAGGCGCCACGCCCACTATTCCGTCATTCCCGCGAAGGCGGGAATCCAGGCGGTCCCACGCCTGATCGCCAGCGACAACGTTCGCACGCCAGGAATTCGGAACGGCCCACCTTCCAACGTCATTGCTTGCAGCCTGCTTGGGGACCGCCTGGATTCCCGCCTTCGCGGGAATGACGAAGTGGAAGGGCTGCCGCTCGTGCTTCGTGCGACAGAACAGCCCGAATTCACCAAGACGGCCCCGCATCACGCCGTCCCTCCCACCGCCGCCGGCCGGCGCCATGCCACGCGGTAGTTCACCAGCAGTGTCGCCATGAGCATGGTGATCAGCGCCAGCGCGACGATCACGTCGGCGATGTAGGTGGGCACGCCCACCTGGCGGCTCATGCCGTCGGCGCCGACCAGGATGCCGGCGACGAAGGTGGCCGCCGCCACCACGCCCAGCGGGTTCAGCCCCGCGAGCATCGCCACCACGATGCCGCTGTAGCCGTAGCCCGGCGACATGTCCAGCGTCAGGTAGCCGGCGCGGCCCGCCACCTCGATCGCGCCGGCCAGCCCGGCCAGCGCGCCGGACATCAGCGCCACCAGCACCGTCACCCGCTGCACTGGCATGCCGGCAAAGGCCGCGGCGCGCGCGTTGGCGCCCACGGCGCGGATCTCGAAGCCCAGCGTGGTCTGCCGCAGCAGCAGGGCCAGCGCCGCGGCCAGCCCCAGTGCCGCCAGCAGCCCGTTGTGCAGCCGGCTGCGCGGCACCAGGTTGCCGATCTGCAGTTCCTCGGGCAGCGCGATGCTCTGCGGCCAGCCCATGGCCATCGGGTCCTTCATCGGGCCGTCGAGCATGGCCGACACGCCCAGCAGCACGATGAAGTTCAGCAGCAGCGTGGTCACGACCTCGTCCACGCCCAGCCGCTTGAGCAGCGCCGGCCCCAGCAGCAGCAGCGCGCCCGCGGCCATGGCGGCGGCGATCATCAACGCGAAGGAGCCGCCCGCGCCGGCCACCGCCACCGCGGCCAGCGCGCCGGCGTAAAGCTGCCCCTCGGCGCCGATGTTCCACAGCCGCGCCCGGAAGGCCACCGCCGCCGCCAGCCCGGTGAGGATCAGCGGCGTGGCGCGCGTGAGCGTCTCCGTGAGCGCCAGCCGCGAGCCGAAGCCGCCTTCGATCAGCAGCCAGTACGCGCGCCCCACCGGCGCGCCGGCCCAGGCCACCAGCGCGGCACTGAGCGCCAGCGTCAGCGCCACGGCCAGCAGCGGCGCGGCCAGCGCCATGGCGCGTGAAGGCGCGGCGCGCCGTTCAAGCCGCATGCACCACCTCGTCGGTCGAAGAAGAAGAAACCGGCGCCGCCGCCGCGCCCGCCATGGCCAGGCCGATCTCGCCCCGCGTCCATTCAGCCGTCTTGCGCGCCGCGCCCAGGCGGCCGTGGTGCATCACGGCGATGCGGTCCGACAGGGCGAACAGCTCGTCCAGGTCGTCGCTGATGAGCAGCAGCGCCGCCCCTTCGGCGCAGGCCTGCTGCAGCTGGCCGTGCACGTAGGCCACTGCGCCCACGTCCAGGCCCCAGGTCGGCTGGTTCGCCACGATCAGCTTGGGCGCCGGCGCGGCCGGGTCGCCCGCCAGCGCGCGGCCCAGAATGAGCTTTTGCAGGTTGCCGCCCGACAGCCGCCGCGCCGGCGTCGCCAGGCCGCCGCCCTCGGTGCCGCGCACGTCGAAGCGTTTCACCAGCGACAACGCATGCGCCTGCGCGCGGCGGCGCCTGAGCCAGCCCAGGATTGAAAAACTCGCGCCCGCGTAGCGCTCCAGCACCGCGTTCTCCCACAGCGCCAGGTCGCCGATGGCGCCCACGGCGTGGCGGTCCTCCGGGATGCGCGCCACGCCCGCGGCCAGCCAGGCGCGCGGCCGCGCGGGCAGCCGCCGGCCCTCGAACACCAGCGTGCCGCCGTCCAGCGCCTGCACGCCGCACAGCAGGTCCGCCAGCACCTGCTGGCCGTTGCCCGAGATGCCGGCGATGCCCAGGATTTCGTTGGCGTGCAGCTCCAGCGTCACGCGGTCGAGCTTCGGGCGCGGCTTGCCGGCCACGTGCACGTCCCGCAGCCGGCACACCAGTGCACCGGGCTGGCGCACGCTGCGCCCCGCCGGTGCAAGCGCGCGGCCCACCATGGCCTCGGCCAGCACCGCCTTGTCCACGCCTTCCAGGCTGTCGAAGCGCGCCACGAGCCTGCCCGCGCGCAGCACCGCGACGCGGTCCGAGACGCGCCGCACCTCGTCGAGCTTGTGGCTGATGAAGACGATGGACAGCCCCTCGCGCACCATGCCGCGCAGCGTGGCGAACAGCGCCTCGCTCTGCTGCGGCGTCAGCACCGCGGTGGGCTCGTCCAGGATCAGCACCCGCGCCCCGCGCACCAGCGCCTTCAGGATCTCCACCTGCTGCCGCTCGCCGATGGACAGCTCGCCGATGCGCGCCTCCGGGTCCACGTGCAGCCCGAAGCGCTGCGCCGTCGCCAGCAGCCGCTCCCGCGCGGCGCGCCGGCGCGAGAAGGGCTGCCACAGCGGCTCGGTGCCCAGCATCACGTTGTCCAGCACGCTCAGGTTGTCGGCCAGCGTGAAGTGCTGGTGCACCATGCCGATGCCCGCGGCCAGCGCGGCGCGGGTGTCGCCCGGCGGCAGCGGCCTGCCGTCCACCTCGATGCGGCCCGCGTCGGGCAGGTAGTGCCCGAACAGGATCGCCATCAGCGTGCTCTTGCCCGCGCCGTTCTCGCCCAGCAGGGCCAGCACCTCGCCGCGGCCCAGCTCCAGCGAGATGTCGTCGTTGGCCACCAGCGCGCCGAAGCGCTTGCTGATGTGGGAGAGCCGCAGCAGCGGCGCGTCGGCGGCGGCAGGGGAGGGGTCGCTCACGGGAAAAGCCCGGGACTGCGGCTCGTGCGCTTACTTGGCCTTCGGGGCGCTGTCGTCCACCTTGACCACGAAGGAGCCGTCGAGGATGGCCTTCTCCTTGGCCTTGACGCGGGCCTTGAGCTCGGCCGGCACCTTGGCCTCGAAGGTGCCCAGCGGCGCGAGCTCGGAGCCCTTGTGCTTCATGGTCGAGTAGGCGCCGTAGTCCTCGGCCGAGAACTGGCCGGCCTTCACCTTCTTGAGCGCGACCTCGATGGTGGGCTCCATGTTCCACAGCGCCGAGGCCACCACGGTGTCGGGGTAGGTGCTCTGCGTGTTGATCACGTTGCCCACGGCCAGCACCTTGCGCTCCTTGGCCGCGTCCGACACGCCGAAGCGCTCGGCGTACATCACGTCGGCGCCCTTGTCGATCATGGCGAAGGCCGCTTCCTTGGCCTTGGGCGGGTCGAACCAGCTGTTGATGAAGCTGATGCTGAACTCGGCCTTGGGGTTGACCTCGCGCGCGCCGGCGATGAAGGCGTTCATCAGCCGGTTGACCTCGGGGATCGGGTAGCCGCCGACCATGCCGATCTTGCCGCTCTTGCTCATGCCCGCGGCGACCATGCCGGTGAGGTAGGCCGGCTCCTGGATGTAGTTGTCGAAGACGGAGAAGTTGGGCGCCTGCGGCTTGCCGGAGCTGCCCATGAGGAAGGCGACCTTGGGATAGTCCTTGGCCACCTTGCGCGCTGCAGCCTCCACCGCGAAGGACTCGCCCACCACCAGCGCGTTGCCACCCTCGGCGTACTGGCGCATCACGCGCTCGTAGTCGGCGTTGGCCACGTTCTCGCTGAACACGTACTCGATCTCGCCGCGCGCCGCCGCGGCCTTGAGCGCCTTGTCGATGCGGCTGACCCACTGCTGCTCCACCGGCACGGTGTAGATCGCCGCCACCTTGAGCTTGGACTGCGCCAGCGCAGGACCGGCCGCGGCCACCAGCGCGGCACCGGCCAGCAGGCCCAACAGCGGACGACGAGGCATCGAATGCATGGGAATCCCCTCCTTCAAGTGATTCGTGTGTTGTACACGGCCTGACGCAAGAGCTGTTCCAGATGGCGCAAGGCTTTTGCACACGGCCCGCCACGGACACGGCACGCACGGCCCAAGCGGCGAAGCAGCGCCCAGGACGCCACGGCGCAAGGGACGGCGCGGGCCCCTGGTTGTCGGACTTCTTTACACCCCCCAGACCACACCAAGCGGCAAGAAATAAAACCCCAATTAAATCAACAGCTTGGGCAAACGGTACGGACCTTGCTATTTCGTTACTCACCTGCCAGTTTGAGGGGTTGCCTTCGTGAAAAAAATCATTCTTCGTTCCGCGCTTGCGGTTGCCGCCACCCTGACGTGCCTGCATGCCGGCGCTTCGACGGTGTTCAACTACGCCGATTTCTCCAGCACGGCCGGCCTGAAGCTCAACGGCGAAGCCGCGGCCGTGAATGGCGCCCTGCGGGTGACGTCGGCGCAGAACTACAAGGGCGGCAGCGCCTTCTCCACCAACACGGTTTCGCTGGCGGACAACGCGTCCTTCAGCACCTACTTCCAGTTCCGCTTCACCAATGCCGGCGGCATGTGCCAGGGCAGCAGCTGCGGCGCCGACGGCCTGGTCTTCGCGATCCAGACCGTGTCGAACAACGTCGGCAGCGTCGGCCAGGGCATCGGCTACGGCGGCATCCAGCACAGCATCGGCATCGAGTTCGACACCTGGAACAACGGGGCCGGCGACGCCAACAACGGCAACCACGTGGGCTTCGACGTGAACGGCAACGTGAACTCGGTGTCGCTCGTGCCGGTGACCGAAGGCGACATGAACAACGGCGGCATCTGGAACGCCTGGGTCGACTACGACGGCCGCAGCCACCAGCTGGAAGTGCGCCTGACGCAGGAGCTGACCCGTCCGACCGCGGCGCTGCTGAGCTACACCCGCGACATCGCGCTGGACCTGGGCTCCACCAACGCCTACGTCGGCTTCACCTCGGGCACGGGCGGCGCCTATGCCAACCACGACGTGCTGAGCTGGCAGATGAACAGCACCTACGCCCCCATCGGCGCGGTGCCCGAGCCCGGCTCGCTGGCGCTGGCCGGCGTGGCGCTGGCCGGCCTCGGGGCGGTGCGCCGCCGCCGCACCCGCGCCTGATCCCTTGCGTACCGGGCCACCTTCGCGGCGGCCCCGGTGCACCCCCAAACGGCAGCCGCGCCTTGCGCCCGGCTGCCGTTTTCCTTTTCCAGGCCTGCGGCACGCGCCGGTGGCCTCGCAAAGGCCGAGCGTGGCCTCGGGCAAGCCAACGGATGTCAAGAGGGGGCACACCTACAATTGAGGGTTTGCCCGTCTGAATTCGGAAGCTCCCGCCATGAACCTTTCCGCCCTCACCGCCCTGTCGCCGCTGGACGGCCGCTATGCCGCCAAGGTGGCTGCGCTGCGCCCCCTGCTGTCCGAGTTCGGCCTGATGCACCGCCGCGTGCAGGTCGAGGTCGAGTGGTTCATCGCGCTGTCAGACGCCGGCTTTGCCGAGTTCATGCCGCTGTCGCAGGCGGCGCGCGAGCTGCTGCGCGGCCTGGTGCAGAACTTCTCCGAGGCCGACGCGCAGGCCATCAAGGACATCGAGAAGACCACCAACCACGACGTCAAGGCCGTGGAGTACTGGATCAAGTCCCGCTTCGAAGGCCAGGCCGAGCTGCACGCCGCCGGCGAGTTCGTGCACTTCGCCTGCACCAGCGAGGACATCAACAACACCAGCCACGCGCTGATGCTCAAGGCCGCGCGCGAGCAGGTGCTGCTGCCGACGCTGGACCGCGTCATCGAGCGCCTGGCGTCCATGGCGCACCAGTTCGCCGCCGAGCCCATGCTCAGCCGCACTCACGGCCAGACCGCCAGCCCCACCACCGTGGGCAAGGAGATCGCCAACGTCGTGGCCCGCCTGCGCCACGCGCGCTCGCGCATCGCCGACGTGAAGCTGCTGGCCAAGATGAACGGCGCGGTGGGCAACTACAACGCGCACCTCTCGGCCTACCCGGCCGTCAACTGGGAAGCCTTCAGCCGCCAGGTGGTGGAAGGCCAACTGGGCCTGACCTTCAACCCCTACACGATCCAGATCGAGCCGCACGACTACATGGCCGAGCTGTTCGACGCCGTCACCCGCGCCAACACCATCCTGGTGGACTGGTCGCGCGACGTCTGGGGCTACATCAGCCTGGGCTACTTCAAGCAGAAGACCAAGGCGGGCGAGATCGGCTCCAGCACGATGCCGCACAAGGTCAACCCCATCGACTTCGAGAACGCCGAAGGCAACTTCGGCCTGGCCAGCGCGGTGCTGACGCACCTGGCGCAGAAGCTGCCCATCAGCCGCTGGCAGCGCGACCTGACCGACTCGACCGTGCTGCGCAACATGGGCGTGGCGCTGGGCTACGCCGTGCTGGGCCTGGAATCGCTGTCGCGCGGCCTGGACAAGCTGGAGCTCAACCGCGAGGCGCTGGCCGCCGACCTGAACACCTCCTGGGAAGTGCTGGCCGAGCCGATCCAGACCGTGATGCGCCGCTACGGCCTGCCCAACCCGTACGAGCGCCTGAAGGAGCTGACCCGCGGCAAGGCCATCACGCGCGAGGCCATCGCCGGCTTCATCGACACGCTGGTGGAGCTGCCCGAAGGCGAGCGCGCGCGCCTGAAGGAGCTGACCCCCGGCAGCTACACCGGCTGCGCCGAGGCGCTGGCCAAGCGGATCTGAGTCCCAGAGAGGGCAGGGCGCGGCGCCGGGATGCATTTCCGGCCGCGCCGGCCCTCACACGCCGCCCCGGCGTGCCGATAAGCAGGCCGCCACCGGCATTTCCGAACCCCAACACGGATTCCCCATGAAGTTCACCGACCTGCTCCAGGCCGCCGAGGCGCGCAGCCCGTCGTTGCTGTGCGTGGGCCTGGACCCGGAGCCCTCGAAATTCCCGGGCGACTGGAAGGGCGACGCCTCGCGCATCTACGACTTCTGCGCCGCCATCGTCGAGGCCACGCACGACCTGGTGAGCTGCTTCAAGCCGCAGATCGCCTACTTCGCCGCGCACCGCGCCGAGGAGCAGCTGGAGCGGCTGGTGCAGCACATCCACCGCGTGGCGCCGGGCGTGCCGGTGATCCTGGACGCCAAGCGCGGCGACATCGGCTCCACCGCGCAGCAGTACGCGCGCGAGGCCTTCGAGCGCTACCAGGCCGACGCGCTCACGCTGTCTCCCTTCATGGGCCTGGACTCGATCGAGCCCTACATGGACGCCTACCCCGACAAGGGGCTGATCCTGCTGTGCCGCACCTCCAACCCCGGCGGCAGCGACCTGCAGGCGCAGCGGCTGGACAGCGGCGAGCTGCTGTACGAGCGCGTGGCGCGGCTGGCCCAAGGCCCGTGGAACCGCCACGGCCAGCTCGGCCTGGTGGTGGGCGCCACCTTCCCGGCGGAGATCGAGCGCGTGCGCGAGCTCGCGCCCACGCTGCCGCTGCTCATCCCCGGCGTGGGCGCGCAGGGTGGCGACGCGGCCTCCACCATCCGCGCCGGGCTGCGCCCGGGCGGCACCGTGATGGTGAATTCCTCGCGCGCCGTGCTCTACGCCAGCTCGGGCGCGGACTTCGCGGCCGCGGCCCGCGCCGAGGCGCAGCGCACGCGCGACGTGCTCAACGCCGCCCGCGCCGGCTGAGTCTTCCCGGCGGAAGCAGGCCATGTGGAGCGCGCTGACATCCCGCGCCGAAGCGGGCCTGCTGCCCGAGCCGCAGCAGGACGTGCGTCCGCGCGTGGCGCGCTTCTTCTTTGCCACCGCGGCGGCGGCGGCGGCCGGCAGCGGCGCGCTGCTGGCGCTGCCCGGCGTGCAGGTGGAAGGCGCCGAGCGCGTGGCGCTGCTGCTGTCGGAGCTGCTGCTGTGCGGCGTGAGCCTGTGCGCGCTGCGCACGCGCGAGGGCGCACTGGACGCGGCCGTGCGGCGCGTGTCGCTGGCGGCGCTGCTGCCCGTCGCGCTGATCGCGTGGCTGGTGGACCGCGGCCTGGGCGGCGCGGGCAGCGGCTTCCTGGCAGTGCTGGCCTGCATGTGCGGCGCCGTGGCGCGCAAGCGCACGGCGCTGCTGGTGGACGCGCTGGGCCTGCTGCTGCTGGGCGCGCTGGCGTGGGGACACCACACCGGCGCGCTGCCGGCCCACGGGGCGCAGCCGCTGGCGCTGCAGTTCGCGCTGCAGGTGGTGGTGCTGCTCACCGGCGCCGCGGGCGGGCGCGTGCTCAACGGCGTGCTGGAGATGTTCCTGCACAAGGGCGCCGACGGCGGGCAGCGCTTCGAAGCGCTGCTGTCCGTGGCGGCCGAGTTCTATTGGGAGACCGACGACCAGTGGCGGCTCACGCGCGTGCTGCGGCGTGACCGCCGCGGCCGGTTCCAGGCGCTGCCCGGCCCCTGGGGCCAGCCGCTGTGGGCCTTGCCGGCGCTGCGCGCGGACGCCGCGGTGATCGAGGCCCAGCGCGCGGAGCTGCAGGGCTGCCGCCCGCTGCGCGAGGTGGGCATCACCTGGCAAGCCGGGCCGGGCGCGCTGCGCTGGCTGCGCGTGAGCGGCGAGCCGCGCCACGACGCGCGCGGCCGCTTCCTGGGCTACTGGGGCGTGGGGCGCGACTTCACGGTGGCGCGCCGGGCCACGGCGGCGGCCGAAGCGCTGCGCGAGCAGTCGCGGCTGCAGCTGCGCCAGGCGCTGGACCAGGCGCAGGCCGCCAGCCGCGCCAAGAGCGCCTTCCTCGCCAACACCAGCCACGAGCTGCGCACGCCGCTCAACGCGCTGGTGGGCCTGGCGCAGCTCGCTCGCGCGCCGGGGCTGGAGGAGGACAAGCGCCAGCAGTACCTGGCGCAGATGCTCGACAGCGCCGACACGCTGATGGCGGTGATCTCCGACATCCTGGACCTGTCCAAGATCGAGGCCGGCAAGCTCGACATCCACCCGCAGGACTTCGACCTGCAGGCGCTGCTGCAGCGGCTGCAGCGCGGCTACGCCGCCATCGCCAGCACGCACGGCCTGGCGCTGGAGCTGCACATCGACCCCGCGCTGCCGCAGGGCGCGCATGGCGACCCGGTGCGGCTGCGCCAGGTGCTGGGCAACTACCTGAGCAACGCGCTGAAGTTCACCGAGCAGGGCATGGTGCGGCTGAGCGCGCGCGCCGTGGCGTGCGAGCGGGTGCGCTTCGAGGTGGAGGACACCGGCCCGGGGCTGGATGCGGCCACGCAGGCGCAGCTGTTCCAGCCCTTCATCCAGGCCGACGACTCCACCACGCGGCGCCATGGCGGCACGGGGCTGGGGCTGTCGATCTGCCGCGAGCTGGCGCAGCTCATGGGCGGCCAAGTGGGCGTGGCCAGCCGTCCGGGGCGGGGGGCGCGCTTCTGGTTCGAGCTGCCGCTGCCCGCGGGCGCGGCCCCGGTGGTGCTGCCCGCACCCGCGCCCGTGCCGTCGGCGCACGCCCTGGCGGGCGTGCGCGTGCTGATGGTGGAGGACAACTTCGTCAACATGACCATCTCCACGGCCATGCTGCAGCAGTGGGGCGCGCAGGTGACGGGCGCCGTCGACGGGCTGGAGGCGCTGGAGGCGGTGGACCGCGCGCTGCAGGAGAACCGCCCGTTCCAGGCGGTGCTGATGGACATGCAGATGCCGCGCATGGGCGGGCGCGAGGCCACGCGCGAGCTGCGCCGGCGCTTCGACCCGCAGACGCTGCCCATCGTGGCCCTGACCGCCGCGGCGCTGCCGTGCGAGCGCGACGAGGCGCTGGCCGCCGGCATGAACGACTTCCTCACCAAGCCCATCGACGCGTCCAAGCTGCTGGCGACGCTGCAGAGGGTGTTGAGGGTCTAGCCCCGCTTCCCCCTGCGCAGCAGCGCGTGCAGCCCGATCGCCCCGAAGGTCGCCGTCCCGATGCCGCCCAGGGCGAAGTCGCCGAAGCGCAGCGTGAAGTCGCCCGTGCCCAGCACCAGCGTGATGGCCGCGACCATGAGGTTGGTGTTGTCGGAGAAGTCCACGCGGTTGGAGACCCAGATGCGCGCGCCGGAGACGGCGATCAGGCCGAAGACCACGATCGAGACGCCGCCCATCACCGCCAGCGGGATGGCCTGGATCAGCGCGCCGAACTTGGGGCTGAAGCCCAGCACCAGCGCCACCAGCGCCGCCACCACGAACATGGCCGTGGAGTAGATGCGCGTAGCCGCCATGACGCCGATGTTCTCGGCGTAGGTGGTCACGCCCGTGCCGCCGATGGCGCCGCTGGCCATGGTGGCCAGGCCGTCGCCGATGAAGGCGCGGCCCATGTACGGGTTCATGTCGCGCCCGGTCATGGCGCCCACGGCCTTGAGGTGGCCCAGGTTCTCCGCCACCAGGATCACCGCCACCGGCGCGATCAGCAGCATGGCGTGGCCGTCGAAGACCGGCGCCGCGAAGCGCGGCAGCCCGAACCACGGCGCCGCGGCCACGGCCGAGAGGTCGATGGGCTTGCCCAGCCCCAGGCCGTTGGTCAGCAGCGCGTACAGCAGCGAGGCGATGAGCAGGCCCACCAGGATCAGCAGCCGCTGCGCCAGCCCGCGGCTGAACACCGCCACCAGCGCCACGCTGACGAAGGTGGCGGCCTGCATCCAGGCGTCGAAGCCCGTGGGCGCCATGTTCTTCACCGGCACCGAGGCCAGGTTCAGCCCGATGACGGCCACCACCGCGCCCGTGACCACCGGCGGCATCAGCGACTCGATCCAG
Source organism: Azohydromonas australica DSM 1124 (assembly GCF_000430725.1). GTDB lineage: Bacteria > Pseudomonadota > Gammaproteobacteria > Burkholderiales > Burkholderiaceae_C > Azohydromonas > Azohydromonas australica. The sequence continues at coordinate 114,436 of NZ_AUMO01000032.1, read as the reverse complement.
CGCGTGCCGGCGGCCGACACCAGCAGGCCCAGCAGCACGTACAGCGCGCCGCACGCGATGATCCCGCCCAGCGCCACGGGCAAATTGGCGTTGGGGCCGCCGGCCTGGTAGCCGGTGGCGGCGATGACCACGCCGATGAAGGCGAAGCTCGACCCCAGGTAGCTGGGCACGCGCCCGCCGGTGAGCACGAAGAAGATCAGCGTGCCCACGCCGCTCATCAGGATGGCGACGTTGGGGTCGAAGCCCATGAGCAGCGGCGCCAGCACCGTGGCGCCGAACATGGCGATGACGTGCTGCACGCCCAGCGCGGCGGTCTGGGCCCAGGGCAGGCGCTCGTCGGGCGCCACCACGGCGCCGGGGGGGGCGTCCACGGGACGCCAGCGGGGGAAAAAGCTCATGAGGGGTTGCTCCAGCACTGCGGGCAATTCGGGAAAAAGGCGCGGCAGTGTAGAAGCCCCCCGCGTTTGAATGCCCGCTAACGCATGGCTGCGCTAGATTCGGAGCCTGGAGTGGACCGAGGAGCCACGTGGACTACGCATTGCCCCGCCGGGGCCTGGAGCAGTTGCTCATCGACGAGGCGCCGCAGGCGCTGATCGTCACCTCGCCCGAAGGGGAGGTATGGCTGTGGAACCGCATGGCGCAACAGACCTTCGGCTACACGGCCCAGGAGGCGCTGGGGCGCCCGCTGGTGGAGCTGCTGGTGCCCGCGGACCGCGCCGAGGAGCACGCCGCGCTGCAGCAGCGCGCGCTGCTCGACGGCGAGGCCCAGGCCCGCGCGGCCATGTGCCGCCACCAGGACGGGCGGCTGCTGTACGTGGACCTGTTCAAGCGCATGGTGCGCGAGGACGGCGCGGACGGCAACGGCGAGCTGCGCTGCTTCATCGACAGCTACCGCGACGTGACGGCACAGAAGGTGGCGCGCGACGCGCAGTGGATCGGCCAGCGCTACCGCAACCTGCTCGAGTCGGTGCCCGACGCCATCGTCATCGTCAACGACAGCGGACGCATCGTGCTCTTCAACAGCCAGGCCGAGCGGCTGTTCGGGCGTCCGCGCGACCAGGTGCTGGGCTCCTCCATCGAGGCGCTGCTGCCCACGCGCTACCGCCACGCGCACATCGGCCACCGCACGCGCTACCACGGCACGCCGCAGATGCGCAGCATGGGCGCGGGGCTGGAGCTCTACGGGCTGCGCGGCGACGGCAATGGGGGCGGCGAGGAGTTCCCGGTGGAGATCAGCCTGAGCCCGCTGGACACCGAGGAAGGCCGCTTCGTGATGAGCGCCATCCGCGACATCACCGAGCGCAAGCGCTTCGAGCGCGAGCTGCAGGAAAAGAACGCGGCGCTGCTGGTGGCCAACCAGGCCAAGGACCGCTTCCTGGCCACCATGAGCCACGAGCTGCGCACGCCGCTCAACGCCATCATCGGCTTCACCGGCATCCTGCTCATGCGGCTCAGCGGCGAGCTCACGTCGGAGCAGGAGCGGCAGCTGGGCATCGTCAAGAGCAGCGCGGAGCACCTGCTGTCGCTGATCAACGACCTGCTGGACGTGGCGCGCATCCAGGCCGGCATGGTGCAGCTCAGCCCCGAGCCGGTGGACGTGGCCGCGCTGCTGCGCGAGGTGCATGCCAGCCTGATGCCGCTGGCGCAGGCCAAGTCGCTGGCCTTCGAGCTCGACATGCCCGAGGGCGCGCCGGTGCTGGAGGTGGACCGCCGCGCGCTGCGCCAGATCCTGATCAACCTCAGCAACAACGCCATCAAGTTCACCGAGCACGGCGCGGTGCGGCTGGAGCTGCGCCGCGAAGGCCGGGAAACGCTGGTGAAGGTCTGCGACACGGGCGTGGGCATCAGCGAGGCGGACCAGAAGAAGCTCTTCGGCGCCTTCACGCAGGTGGGCGACCCGCGCCGCCGCCCCGAGGGCACCGGCATGGGGCTGCACCTGAGCGCCCGCCTGGCGGAGCTGCTGGGCGCGCGCATCGAGGTGGAAAGCCACGTGGGCGAGGGCAGCTGCTTCTCGCTGCGCTTCGGGGCGCAGGCGAAGGCGCCGGCCTGAGCGGCCGCCGCGGCCCGCCGCTCAGACCCCGGCCCACCGCACGATCTGCGCCGCCGGCATCGCGCCGCTGAGGCGCGCCACCTCGCGGCCCTGCTGCAGCTTGAGCAGCGTGGGGATGCTGCGCACCTGGAAGCGCGCGGCGGTGTGCGGGTTGGCGTCGGTGTCCACCTTGACCAGCAGCGCGCGGCCCTTGAGCTCGCGCGCGGCCTGCTCGAAGGCGGGCGCCATGCTGCGGCAGGGGCCGCACCAGGGCGCCCACAGGTCCACGATCACCGGCAGCTCGGTACGCGCCACGACGCGCTCGAAGTCGGCGTCGGTGAGCGCCAGCGGCCGGCCGTCAAGCAGGGCCTGGCCGCAGCGGCCGCACACCGGGTCCTCGGCCAGCCGGGCGCTGGGAATGCGGTTGAGCGCCGCGCAGTGCGGGCAGGCGACATGGGTGGAGTTGGAGGCGTCCATCTCCCGATGGTGGAGGCGCACGCGCCCCGCACAAGGGCGGCCCTGCCATGCGCCAGGAAAATTGCGCAACATGGGAATAATGGGGCGACGCCACTCGTACACCCTCGCAAGTGGATGCTCCGGACAACTTCAAGCGGCTGCTGCTGGCGGCCATCCCTCGGCTGCGCCGCTATGCGCGCTCGCTCGTGTTCGACGGCCCGCGCGCCGACGACCTGGTGCAGAGCACGCTGGAGCGGGCGCTGTCGCGCTGGCAGCAGTTCGACGAGCGGCGCGACCTGCTGCTGTGGCTGCTGTCCATCGCGCACAACGCGCACCAGGACGGGCTGCGGCGCGAGGCGCGGCTGTCGGTGCTGGAGCCCGAGCGCATGGAACAGGAGCTGGATCGCCAGGCCGTGCAGCCGCCGGACATCGGGCTGCGGCTGGATCTGCTGGCGGCGCTGCGCACGCTCACGCCGGAGCTGCGCGAGCCGCTGCTGCTGGTGGTGGTGGAGCAGCTGAGCTATGCCGAGGCGGCGCAGGTGCTGCGCATCCCGCCGGGCACCGTGATGTCGCGCATCAGCCGCGCGCGGCTGCTGTTGCGCCGGATCCTGAGCGACGGCAAGCCCCCATCGCGCTCGCACCTGCGGCGCGTGGTCTGAGCGCAGTGAAAAGGCACGAGGGAATGGACGCCGACCGCATCGATGACGAACTGCTCAGCGCGTGGCTGGACGACGAGCTCGATCCCGCGCAGCGCACGCAGGTGGAGCAATGGCTGCGCGAGCACCCGCAGGACGCCGAGCGCGTGCGCCAGTGGGGGGCCGACCGCGACGCGCTGCGCGCGCGCTTCGACCTGGTGCTGAGCGAGCCGGTGCCAGCCTCGATGCAGCGGCTGCTGCGCCCGCGGCCGCTGTCGCAACGCCCGTGGGCGCGCGCCGCGGCGGTGCTGCTGCTGGTGGGCGGCGGCGCGGTGCTGGGGGCGGGGGCGATGTGGCGCTGGCAGGACCTGCTGCCCGAGCCGCTGGCGCAGTCGCCGCGGCAGTGGGTGCACCGCGCGGCGGTGGCGCACGCGGTGTACGCCCCGGAGCAGCGCCACCCGGTGGAAGTGGGCGCCAACGAGGAGCACCTGGTGCGCTGGCTCACCAAGCGCACCGCGCTGCCGGTGAAGCTGTTCGACCTGCAGCCCCAGGGTTTCACGCTGGTGGGCGGGCGGCTGCTGCCCGATGCCGAGGGGCCGAGCGCGCAGCTGATGTACGAGGACAGCGAGAAGCACCGCGTCACGGTGTACCTGCGCAAGCCCGAGGCCGGCACGCCGGCGGCGTTCCGCTTCGAGCGCCAGGACGGGCTCAACCTGTTCTATTGGGTCGAGAGCGGCTGCGGCTACGCGCTGGTGGGCGACCTGCCGCGCGACCAGCTGCTGGCGCTGGCGATGGAGATCCACAAGCAGCAGACGGCGCAGGCGGGGACGGGCGGCTGAGCCCGGGCAGGCCGGCCAACCCGGCTGCCTAGAATCCCGCGATGCCTCCTTCCACCGCCGCCGCGGCCGCGGCGCGCACCCCGGCCCAGCGCGCCGCCGCCATCCACCGCTTTCTCGCCGTCACGCTGCTGGGCTTCGCCTCGGGGCTGCCGCTGGCGCTCACCGGGCAGGCCATGCAGGCCTGGCTCTCGGCCGAGGGGCTGGACGTGGCCACCATCGGCTTCCTCAGCCTCGTGGGCCTGCCCTACACCTTCAAGTTCCTGTGGGCGCCGCTGATGGACCGCTTCGAGCCGCCCGGGCTGGGCCGGCGCCGCGGCTGGCTGGTGCTCACGCAGCTGCTGCTGGCCGGCGCGCTGCTGCTCATGGCCTCCACGCCGCCGGCGGGCGCCACGCGCGTCTTCGCGCTGCTGGCGGTGGCGGTGGCCTTCCTCTCCGCTTCGCAGGACGTGGTGATCGACGCCTACCGCACGGACCTGCTGCCCGCGCGCGAGCGCGGCCTGGGCTCCTCGCTCAACGTCATGGGCTACCGGCTGGCGATGATCCTCTCCGGCGGCGTGGCGCTGATCTGGACCGACCCGGCCCAGGGCGGCGGTTTTACATGGCCGGCCGTGTACCGCTTGATGGCGATGCTGATGATCGGCGCCGCCGTCGTCTCCGCCGTGCTGCTGCCGCGGCTGCCGCGCGCCACCGCGCCGCGCACGCTCGCGCGCCACGACGTCACCGGCTTCCTGGCGGTCATGGCCGCCGTGGCCGCGGGCTACCTGCTCAGCGACCGCTTTGCCCTGCCGCTGGCGCAACTGCTGCTGGCGCCGCTGTGGAGCGGCAGCGCCCTGGCGCCTGCGCTGCAGACCAAGTGGACCGAGCTGCTGGCGCTGATGCTGGGCATCGGCTTCACGCTGCCGCTGGCGGCCTGGGCCGCGCGCAAGGCGCAGTTCGAGACGCTGCTGCAGGGCCTGCGCAGCTACTTCAGCCAGCCCGGCGCGGGCGCGTTCCTGGCCTTCATCGTGCTCTACAAGCTGGGCGACGCCTTCGCCGGCTCGCTGCTGACGCCCTTCCTGCTCAAGGCCATGGCCTTCAGCCCGGCCGAGGTGGGCGTGGTCAACAAGCTCATCGGGCTGTGGCTGACCATCCTGGGCGCGCTGGTGGGCGGGGCGCTGATGTTGAAACTCGGCCTGTGGCGCTCGCTGCTGGTGTTCGGGCTGCTGCAGATGGCGAGCAACCTGGGCTTCTGGTGGCTGGCGGTGTCGGGCAAGGGCGTGATCCCGGGCCTGGTGGTGCCGGCCTTCGACTGGGGCTTCCTGCACCTGGCGCAGCCCACGCCGGTGGACGGCGGGCTGCTGCTGGTGGTGGCGCTGGAGAACCTCTCCGGCGGCATGGGCACCGCGGCCTTCGTCGCCTTCCTGATGAGCCTGTGCAACCAGCGCTTCACGGCCACGCAGTACGCGCTGCTGAGCGCCTTCGCGGCGGTGGGGCGCGTGTGGGTGGGGCCGCTGGCGGGGGTGCTGGCCGAGTCCATCGGCTGGCCTGACTTCTTCATCGTCTCCACGCTGGCGGCGCTGCCGGCGCTGGCGATGCTGTGGGCGCTGCGCGCCAGCGTGCGCGCGCTGGAGGTGGACCCCGACGCGCCCGCGGCGGCCGACGACTGATTCGATGGGCCGCGCGCTGCCCGGCCCTTGCAGGGCCTCCATGAAATCCCCAACTCGCGTCAGCCGGGCATGCACCGTGCCCGTTCTGAGCCATTCCAACGATCAACACGCCGCCTTGTCCGGCAACCGCACGCCATGAGCACCGACGCCTTCCGCACCGATGCAGACATCTCCTCCGCGCCGCTGGCGCACGCCGGCTGCCGCTGCGCGGGTTGCCTCGTCAGCCCGTCGCGGCGGCTGTTCACCGGGGCGCTGCTGAGCGGGGCGCTGCTGCCGGCCATGGCGCAGGGCGTGCGCGAGGAGGTGGGCTCGGAGTCCACCTTCTCCAAGCTCGTGCCGGCCGAGGAGGTGGAGGCCGCGGCGGCGCAGCAGTACCGCAAGATGCTGTCCGAGGCCTCGCAGCAGCGGGCGCTGGCGCCGGAGTCGAACCAGCAGCTGCAGCGGCTGCGCTACATCGCGCAGCGCATCATTCCCTTCGCCGACGACTGGAACCAGCGCGCGCGGCAGTGGAAGTGGGAGGTGAACCTGATCGGCAGCAAGGAGCTCAACGCCTTCTGCATGCCGGGCGGGAAGATCGCGTTCTTCTACGGGATCCTGCAGCAGCTGCAGCTCAGCGACGCCGAGGTGGCGACGATCATGGGCCACGAGGTGGCGCACGCGCTGCGCGAGCACGCGCGCGAGCGCATGGGCAAGTCGGCCGCGACGCAGCTGGGCGCCGGGGCGCTGTCGGCGCTGCTGGGGCTGGGCAACCTGGGCAACCAGGTGCTGGGCATGGGCGGCCAGCTGCTGACGCTCAAGTTCAGCCGCGAGGACGAGTCCGAAGCCGACATCGTGGGCATGGAGCTGGCGGCGCGCGCGGGCTACGACCCGGCCGCCGGCGTGAGCCTGTGGCAGAAGATGATGGCCGCCAGCCAGGGCGAGCCGCTGGCCTTCATGTCCACGCACCCCACCGGCGCGACGCGCATCCGCGACATCCAGGCCCGGCTGCCGCGGGTGCAGCCGCTGTACGCGCAGGCGCCGAAGCCCACCCAGCAGTTCGGGCCGCCGGCGCGCAGCGCGGGGAAGTGAGCGCGCCGGGCGACCGCGGGGGGCTCAGGTCCCCCGCACGTACGGATTGAACTTGCGCTCCTCGCCGAAGCTGCTCTCCGGCCCGTGGCCGGGGATGAACACCGTGTCGTTGCCCATGGGCCACAGGCGCTGGGTGATGCTGGCGATCAGCTGGTCATGGTTGCCCTGCGGGAAGTCGGTGCGGCCGATGCTGCCGGCGAACAGCACGTCGCCCACGAAGCAGCGCTTGATCTCCGGCGCATGGAACACGACGTGGCCGGGCGTGTGGCCAGGGCAGTGGCGCACGTGAACCTCGCTGTGGCCGAGCTGCACCGTCTCGCCGTCTTCCAGCCAGCGCGTGGGCGCGAAGGGCTCGGCCGGCGGGAAGCCGAACATGCGGCTCTGCTGCGCCAGGCCGTCGATCCAGAACTGGTCGGCGCGCTGCGGGCCGACGATGGGCAGCTGCTCCTCGCGCGCGAGCTGCCCGACGCCGCCGGCATGATCGATGTGCGCATGCGTGACCCACAGGGCCACGAGCTTCAATCCGCGCTCCTGCACCGCGGCGCGCAGCACGCCCAGCTCGCCGCCGGCGTCGATGAGCACGGCTTCCTGGGTCTGGTCGCACCACAGCAGCGAGCAGTTCTGCTGGAACGGGGTGACGGGGATGGTTTGGTAACGAAGCATGGCCGCCATTGTGGCGGGCGCGGCGCGGGCATCGCGCGTGCCGCAAGGAGGAGCGATGGAGCACAGCGCAGCACAAATCCCTGCCATCTGCCCTGAGCGGCCGGCCCCGCGCCGCCCGGGCGCGCGGCTGCGGATGCTGGGCCTGGCGCTGCTGCTGGCCGGCTGCGCCGCCGACGAGTCCCAGCGCGACGCGTGGCCGCGCCCGCAGGACAGCCGCGCGCTGCTGCAGCAACTGCTGCCCGCCAACCTTGCCGACCGCACCGGCTGGGCCACCGACATCTACGCCGCCTTCTCGGCGCTGCAGATCCCGCCCACGCCCGCCAATTTCTGCGCCGCGCTGGGCGTGATCGAGCAGGAGTCGAGCTTCCAGGCCGACCCGGCCGTGCCCAACCTGGGCGCGATCGCGCGCAAGGAGATCGACGAGCGGGCCGGGCGCGTGGGGGTGCCCTCGCTGCTGGTGTCGGCAGCGCTGCAGATCCCGTCCTCGGACGGGCGCAGCTACGCCGAGCGCATCGACAAGGCGCGCACCGAGCGCCAGCTCAGCGAGACCTTCGAGGACCTGATCGAGCGCGTGCCGCTGGGCCAGCGCCTGTTCGGCAAGCTCAACCCGGTGCGCACCGGCGGGCCGATGCAGGTGAGCGTGGCCTGGGCCGAGGCCAACACGCAGCGCTACCCGTACCCGCTGGACGGCGGCGTGCGCCAGGCGGTGTTCAGCCGCCGCGGCGGGCTGTTCTTCGGCATCGCGCACCTGCTGGACTACGCCGCGCCCTACGACCGGCCGATCTACCGCTTCGCCGACTTCAACGCCGGGCGCTGGGCCAGCCGCAACGCCGCGTTCCAGCAGGCGCTGAGCAAGGCCTCGGGCATCCCGCTCGACACCGACGGCGACCTGCTGCGCGGCGACGGCCAGCGCGGCGCCACCGAGGCCGCCGCGCTGTCGCTGGCGCCGCGGCTGGGCCTGTCGGAATCCGAGGCGCACCGCGCGCTGGAGCAGGGCGGCGAGCCCGGCTTCGAGCGCAGCGCGCTGTACCAGAAGGTGTTTGAGCGGGCCGAGCGCAACGAGGGCCGCGCGCTGCCGCGCGCCGTGCTGCCGGACATCGCGCTGGCCGGCCCCAAGATCAGCCGCCCGCTGAGCACCAAGTGGTTCGCCGAGCGCGTGCAGCAGCGCTGGCAGCGCTGCATGGCGCGCGCGCCGGCGGGCGCTGCCGCTTCCCGAACCCCATCCCCGGAGCCGTGATGACCGAGCCGACCCTGCAGACCCTCGAAGTGGAAACCGGCGACCAGCCCGGCGCCAGCCTGATCGTGTTGCACGGCCTGGGCGCCGACGGCCACGACTTCGAGCCGCTGGCGCAGCAGATGGACCTGTCGGCGCTGGGCGCCGTGCGCTGGATCTTTCCGCACGCGCCGGTGCGGCCGGTGACGATCAACGGCGGCTACCGCATGCGCGCCTGGTACGACCTGCTGGGCACGGAAATGATGCGCCGCGAGGACGAACCCGGGCTGCGCGCCTCGCTGGCGCAGGTGCTGGCGCTGGTGGCGCGCGAGCGCACGCGGGGCGTGCCGGCGCGGCGCATCGTGCTGGCGGGCTTCTCGCAGGGCTGCGCGATGGCGCTGCTGTCGGCCCTGCGCTGCGGGGAGCGGCTGGCCGGCGTGGCCGGCCTCTCGGGCTACCTGCCGCTGGCCAGCCTCACGGCCGCCGAGCGCCACGGCGCCAACGCCGACCTGCCGGTGTTCCTGGCCCACGGCCGGATGGACCCGGTGGTGCCCATGGCATCCGGCACCGCCTCGCGCGACCTGCTCCAGGCGCTGGGGCACGAGGTGGAGTGGCACGAGTACCCGATCGACCACACGGTGAGCGCGGAGGAGCTGGAGACCTTGCGGCAGTGGATGCTGAAGGTGCTGGCCTGAAGCGCGGCGCCGGGCCGGCGTGACATGTCCGGGGAATGCCTGCGCAGGCATTCCCGCCCGGCGTCACAGCGACGTCGCGTAGTCGATCGTCAGCGGCGCGTGGTCCGAGAAGCGCGAGGTCTTGTGGATGGAAGCCGCGTGCGCGCTGTGCGCGATCTCCGGCGTCGCCACCTGGTAGTCCAGCCGCCAGCCCACGTTCTTGGCCCAGGCCTGGCCGCGGTTGCTCCACCACGTGTAGCAGTCCTCGGTGGCCTCGGGGTGCAGGCGGCGGTAGACGTCCACCAGTCCCAGCTCCTCGCTCACCATGCGCGAGAACCACGCCCGCTCCTCGGGCAGGAAGCCGCTGTTCTTCTGGTTGCCGCGCCAGTTCTTGAGGTCGATGGCCTGGTGCGCGATGTTGAAGTCGCCCATCAGGATGAACTCGCGCCCTGCGGCGCGCAGCGCGGCCAGGTGGCGCCAGAAGCGCTCCAGGAAGCGGAACTTGGCCGCCTGGCGCTCCTCGCCGCTGGAGCCGCTGGGGAAGTAGGCGCTGATCACGCTGAACTGGCGCGCGCTGGTGTCGAAGCGCAGCTCGACGTAGCGCCCTTCCGGGTCGAACTCGTCGCAGCCGAAGCCGGTGATCACGGCCGACGGATCGCGCTTCGTGTAGAGCCCGACGCCCGAGTAGCCCTTCTTCACCGCGTAGTGGAAGTGGCCGTCGAGGCCGGCGACGCGCTTGAAGCGCTCCGCCACGTCGGCCTCCTGGGCGCGCACTTCCTGCACCCCCATAAAATCCGCGCCGGCCGCTTCGGCCCATGCTTCAAACCCCTTGGTCGCCGCGGAGCGGATCCCATTGAGGTTGAGCGTCACCACCCTCAAACCCATCGCAGTACCAACCCATTCCTATGAGCACGAACACCTCCCCCCAACCCTCGCTGGCCGAGGACTTCGTGAAGTTCTCGGTCGAGGTCGGCGTGCTGCGCTTCGGGGAGTTCAAGACCAAGGCCGGGCGGCTGTCGCCCTACTTCTTCAACGCCGGCCTGTTTGATGACGGCGCCAAGCTGGGCCGCCTGGCGGAATTCTATGCACGCCGCCTGGTGGACTCCGGGCTGCAGTTCGACATGCTCTTCGGCCCGGCCTACAAGGGCATCACGCTGGCCGCGGCCGTGTCGATGGAGCTGGCGCGCCTGGGCCACAACAAGCCCTACGCCTACAACCGCAAGGAAGCCAAGGACCACGGCGAGGGCGGCACCCTGGTGGGCGCGCCGGTGCGCGGGCGCGTGCTGATCATCGACGACGTGATCTCCGCCGGCACCTCGGTGCGCGAGTCGATCGCCATGATCCGCGCCGCCGGCGCCGAGCCCTGCGGCGTGGCCATCGCGCTGGACCGCCAGGAGAAGGCCACCGAGAACGGTGCCGACGTGGACTGGTCCGCCGTGCAGTACGTGCGCGACAAGCTGGGCCTGGCGGTCATCAACATCGCCTCGCTGGCCGACCTGATGGCCTTCCTGGACCACGCCGCCGATCCGGCCCTGGCGCAGTTCAAGGCCCCGGTGGCGGCGTACCGGGAGCGGTACGGGGTTTGAGCCTCCGGCGCCCGGAATGAGAAACGGCCCGCGACCAGCGGGCCGTTTTCATTGCAGGGAAGGGCGACTCAGCCCTGCTGGCCGCGCCCTCGCAGAGCGAGGGGCCCTTCGCCGCCCGCGCGTCCGTGCGCAGGCACGGACGCTGGTGGCAGCTCAGCCCTGCAGCTTCTTCTTCAGCAGCTCGCCCGCCAGCGCCGGGTTCGCCTTGCCCTTGCTGGCCTTCATCACCTGGCCGACCAGGGCGTTGAACGCCTTGTCCTTGCCGGCGCGGAACTCGGCCACCGACTTCTCGTTGGCGGCCAGCACCTGCTCGACGATGGCCTCCAGCGCGCCGGTGTCGCTCATCTGCTTCAGGCCCTTGGCCTCGATCAGCGCGTCGACGTCGCTGCCCTCGCCGGACCACAGCGCGTCGAAGACCTGGCGGCCGCCGTTGTTGGAGATGGTGCCGTCGGCGATGCGCGCGATCAGCGCGCCCAGCGTCGCGGGCGCCACCGGGGCCTCCTCGATGCCGCGGCCTTCGGCGTTCAGCCGCTTGGCGTACTCGCCCATCAGCCAGTTGGCGACCAGCTTGGGCTGCTTGCAGGCATCCCGCGCCGCCTCGTAGTAGCGGGCGAAGGCCAGGCTCTGCGTGACCATGCCGGCGTCATAGGCAGGCAGGCCGTCCTGCTGCTGGAAGCGGTCCGCCATGGCCTGCGGCAGCTCGGGCATCCCGGCCTTCACGCGTTCCACCCAGGCCGGCTCGATCACCAGCGGCGGCAGGTCGGGGTCGGGGAAGTAGCGGTAGTCGTGCGCGTCTTCCTTGCTGCGCATGGCGCGCGTCTCGCCGCTGTCCGGGTCGAACAGCACCGTGGCCTGCTCGATGGACAGGCCGTCCTCGATCTGGTCGATCTGCCACTGCACCTCGTAGTCGATCGCCTGCTGCAGGAAGCGGAAGCTGTTGAGGTTCTTGATCTCGCGCCGCGTGCCGAAGGGCTCGCCGGGCTTGCGCACCGAGACGTTGGCGTCGCAGCGGAAGGAGCCTTCCTGCATGTTGCCGTCGCAGATGCCCAGCCACACCACCAGCGCGTGCAGCGAGCGGGCGTAGCCCACGGCCTCCAGGCTGGAGCGCATCTCGGGCTCGGAGACGATCTCCAGCAGCGGCGTGCCGGCGCGGTTGAGGTCGATGCCGGTGAGGCCGTGGTAGTCCTCGTGCAGGCTCTTGCCCGCGTCCTCTTCCAGGTGCGCGCGCGTGAGGTTCACGCGTTTCTTCTGCTCGCCCACCAGGAACTCGATCACGCCGCCCTGCACGACGGGGATCTCGTACTGGCTGATCTGGTAGCCCTTGGGCAGGTCCGGATAGAAGTAGTTCTTGCGCGCGAAGATCGACTGGCGCGCGACCTTCGCGCCCACGGCCAGGCCGAAGCGGATGGCGCGCTCGACCGCGCCGCGGTTGGGCACCGGCAGCGTGCCGGGCAGCGCCAGGTCCACGGCGCTGGCCTGCGTGTTGGGCGCGGCGCCGAAGGCGGTGGAGGCGCCGCTGAAGATCTTGCTGGCGGTCGAGAGCTGGGCGTGCGTCTCCAGGCCGATGACGACCTCGTAGCCGCGGATGAGTTGGGGCGTGCTCATGGATGTCTTCAGAAGCCGGCGGGCGCGCGCAGGTGGTGGTCGGTGGCCTGCTGGAAGGCGTGGGCGGTGTGCAGCAGCTGGCCTTCGGCGAAGTAGTTGCCGATGAGCTGCAGGCCCACGGGCATGCCGCCCTCGCCGAAGCCGGCCGGCACGCTCATGCCGGGCAGACCGGCCAGGCTGGCGGGCAGGGTGAAGATGTCGGCCAGGTACGCCGCCACCGGGTCGTCGCTCTTGGCACCGAGCTGCCACGCCACGCTGGGCGCCACCGGGCCGGCGATCACGTCGCAGTGCTGGAAGCACTGCTGGAAGTCGTCGGCGATCATGCGGCGCAGCTTCTGCGCCTGCAGGTAGTAGGCGTCGTAGTAGCCGTGCGAGAGCACGTAGGTGCCGATCATGATCCGGCGCTTCACCTCGGCGCCGAAGCCCTGGGCACGCGTCTTCTTGTACATGTCGACCAGGTCGCCGTACTTCTCGGCGCGGCGGCCGTAGCGCACACCGTCGTAGCGCTGCAGGTTCGAGCTCGCCTCGGCCGGGGCGATGATGTAGTACACGGGGATGGACAGCTCCGTGCGCGGCAGGCTCACCTCCACCAGCGTCGCGCCCAGCTTCTCCAGCTCGGCCAGGGCATTGCGCACGGCGCCGTTGACGTCGGCCGCCAGGGCCTCGGGGAAGAACTCGCGGGGCAGGCCCACGCGCAGGCCCTGCAGCGGCTTGTCGGCGCTCGCGCCCTCGCGGGCCTGCAGCATCTGGGCGTGGAAGTCTTCCGCCGGACGCTCGGCGCTGGTGGCGTCGCGCTCGTCGAAGCCGCTCATGGCGGAGAGCAGCAGCGCGCAGTCCTCGGCCGAGCGGGCCATCGGGCCGGCCTGGTCCAGGCTGGAGGCGAAGGCGATCATCCCGTAGCGCGAGCAGCGCCCGTAGGTGGGCTTGATGCCGGTGATGCCGCTGAAGCTCGCGGGCTGGCGGATCGAGCCGCCGGTGTCGGTGCCGGTGGCCGCAGGCAGCAGCCGCGCCGCCACGGCGGCCGCCGAGCCGCCGGAGCTGCCGCCGGGCACGCGCGTGCGGTCCCAGGGGTTGAGCGCAGGGCCCCAGGCCGAGTTCTCGTTGGCCGAGCCCATGGCGAACTCGTCGCAGTTGAGCTTGCCCAGGCTGACCACGCCGGCCGCCGCGAGCCGGGCCACGACCGTCGCGTCGAAGGGGCTCTGGTAGCCCTGGAGCATCTTCGAGCCCGCGGTGGTGGGCGCCCCGGCGGTGACGAAGATGTCCTTGTGCGCGATGGGCACGCCGGTCAGCGCGGTGGCGTCGCCGGCGGCGCGGCGCGCGTCGGCGGCCTGCGCGGCGGCCAGGGCGCCTTCGGCGTCCACGTGCACGAAGGCGCCGAGCTGTTGGTGGTCCGCAACCCGTGCAAGAAGGTGTTGCGTGAGTTCGACGCTGGAAAAGTCCTTGGCAGCCAGGGCGCGCGACAGCGCGGCCACGCCCAGCCCGTGCAATTGAGAGCTCATTCGATCACCTGGGGCACGAGGAAAAGGCCGTCCTCGACGGCAGGGGCGCTGCGCTGGTTGAGTGCGCGCTGATCCTGTTCGCTCACGGCGTCCTCGCGCAGTCGCAGCTGCACCTCCGACAGGGCCGAGAGCGGCGTGTACAGCGGCTCCACGCCGCTGGTGTCCACCGCGCGCATCTGCTCGACGATGGAGAAGAAACCATTGAGCTGCTGGAGCATCGCGGCCTGTTCCTCGGGCTGCAATTCGAGGCGGGCAAGGTGGGCGATGCGGCTCACGTCCGTGGGGCTGAGGGCCATGGCAATAGTGCTCGGGGTTCGGGCTTTTGCAGGTCCGCCGCGGCGCGGCGACCCGGGGGGATCGGGTATTATCGCCCGTTACCCAGAGCCCACCGGGGCGGCCGGCGCAAGAGCAAAAACCCGGCGCGATCGCTGCAGTTGCGACGCGCAGACAGGTGTTTGCAAGCGCCGGCAGCGCCGGCGGGTTTTTTGTGCAGGACCTTTTTTCAGGTAGCGCAGGCACCCCGGCCATGGAGCCCGCCTGCGCCGCAGCCGCGAGCCGCACAACCCCGCTGCCTTGATGTGACGAATTCCGGCGTTCGACTGCCGCGGCCCGGCGCTTTCCACCTCCGCTGACGCCCGCCCGCGCGACCGAACCCAGCAGATCGCTGACCCACCATGTTTGAAACCTTCCGGCGCTACTTCTCGACCGACCTGGCCATCGACCTCGGCACCGCGAACACCCTGATCTACGTACGCGACAAGGGCATCGTGCTGGACGAGCCCTCCGTGGTCGCCATCCGCCACGAGGGTGGTCCCAACGGCAAGAAAACCATCCAGGCCGTGGGCGCCGAAGCCAAGGCGATGCTGGGCAAGGTGCCGGGCAACATCGACGCCATCCGCCCGATGAAGGACGGCGTGATCGCCGACTTCACCGTCACCGAGCAGATGCTCAAGCAGTTCATCAAGATGGTGCATCCGCGCTCGGTGCTCAAGCCCAGCCCGCGCATCATCATCTGCGTGCCCTGCGGCTCCACCCAGGTCGAGCGCCGCGCCATCCGCGAGTCCGCTCTGGGCGCGGGGGCTTCCGAGGTCTACCTGATCGAGGAGCCCATGGCCGCGGCCATCGGCGCCGGGCTGCCGGTGTCGGAAGCCTCGGGCTCGATGGTGGTGGACATCGGCGGCGGCACGACCGAGGTCGGCGTCATCTCGCTGGGCGGCATGGTCTACAAGGGCAGCGTGCGCGTGGGCGGCGACAAGTTCGATGAGGCGATCATCAACTACATCCGCCGCAACTACGGCATGCTCATCGGCGAGCCCACCGCCGAGATGATCAAGAAGAACATCGGCAGCGCCTTCCCCGGCTCCGAAGTCAAGGAGATCGAGGTCAAGGGCCGCAACCTCAGCGAGGGCGTGCCGCGCAGCTTCACGATCAGCTCCAACGAGATCCTGGAAGCGCTCACCGACCCGCTCAACAACATCGTCTCCAGCGTCAAGAACGCGCTGGAGCAGACCCCGCCGGAGCTGGGCGCCGACATCGCCGAGCGCGGCATGATGCTCACCGGCGGCGGCGCGCTGCTGCGCGACCTGGACCGGCTGCTGGCCGAGGAGACCGGCCTGCCCGTGCTGGTGGCCGAGGATCCGCTGACCTGCGTGGTGCGCGGCTGCGGCATGGCGCTGGAGCGCATGGAGCGCCTGGGCAGCATCTTCACCTCCGAGTAAGCCAAGCCTGGCGTAGCCGCGCCCGACGCATTCCTCACAGCCCCGCGTCATGGCCCTGGGCACCCTCGACCGAACGCCCCCGCCGTTCTTCCGGCAGGGCACGTCGGCGCGCACGAAGCTGATCCTGTTCGCGGCGCTGGCGCTGTTCCTGATGGTGGCCGACGCCCGCTTCGCGCTGGTGCAGCAGCTGCGCGCCGCGCTTGCCACGGTGCTGCTGCCGGTGCAGCGCACGCTGCTGGTGCCGGTGGAGATCGTCGAGGGCGGCGCCGAGTACCTGCAGGGCCTCAAGGCCGCGCGCACGGCCGAGCAGGAGGCGCTGGCGCGCCTGACGCAGCACTCGGTGCAGGCCGCGCGCATGCGCGAGCTGGAGGCCGAGAACATCAAGCTGCGCGAGCTGCTGGAGCTGCGCCCGAGCTTCACCGTGCGCACGCAGGCGGCGCAGGTGCTGTGGCAGGCGGCCGACCCCTACACGCGCAAGCTCGTCATCGACCGCGGCGCCAAGCAGGGCGTGGCGCTGGGCGCGCCGGTGGTCAACGAGCAGGGCGTGCTGGGGCAGGTGACGCGGCTGTTCCCGCTGTCGGCCGAGGTCACGCTGCTGTCCGACAAGGACGCCGCCATCCCCGTGCTCAACGGCCGCACGCAGCAGCGCGCCGCGGCCTTCGGCGGCGTCAACGACGCGCTAGAGCTGCGCTTCATCGCCGCCAACGCCGACGTGCAGCCGGGCGACCCCATCCTCACCTCGGGCCTGGACGGCGTGTACCCGCCGGGCCTGGCCGTGGCCACCGTGCAGCACATCGACCGCCGCGCCGAAGGCGGCTTCGCGCGCGTGAGCCTCAAGACCTCGGCCACCATGGACAACGTGCACCACGTGCTGGTGCTGGAGCCCATGAGCCGGCAACTGCCCCCGCGCCCTGATCCGAAGGACGCGCTGGCCGCCAGCGGAGGCCCGCGATGATCATGCCGCGCGGCTCGGACCAGCTGCTGCTGCCGGCCAACCCGCTGTTCGTCTGGTGCGCGCTGCTGGTGGCGCTGGCCATCAACCTGCTGCCGCTGGGTCGCGTGCCCGCCATGCCCGACCTGCTGGCGCTGGTGCTGGTGTTCTGGAACGTGCACCAGCCCCGGCGCATCGGCGTGGGCGTGGCCTTCGTGGCCGGGCTGCTGATGGACGTCAACCACGGCGCGCTGCTGGGCCAGCACGCGCTGGCCTACTCGCTGCTGTCGTACTTCGCCATCACCGTGCACCGGCGGCTGCGCTGGTTCAGCGTGCTGGAGCAGGCGCTGCAGATCGCGCCGCTGTTCCTGGGCGCGCACGTGGTGTCGCTGGTGGTGCGGCTGCTGGCCGGCGACATGTTCCCGGGCTGGAGCCTGTTCCTGGCGCCGCTGTTCGAGACGCTGCTGTGGCCGCCGGCGGCCTGGCTGCTGCTGGCGCCGCAGCGCCGCGCGCCCGATCCGGACGAGAACCGCCCGCTCTGAGCCGCCCGCCGCCGCACCTGCCGCGTCGCTGTCCGCCAATGCCCCCGCAGCTGCACAAACCCGGCGCCTCCCGCACAGTGCGCCCCCTCCACCCCTGGCAACCCCCGATCACAGCGTGACCGAACTCCGCAACGTCGAGCGCGAACTGCATCGCTTCCGCAGCCGGGTGCTGGCGGCGGTGGCTTTCGTGCTGCTCGGCTTCGGCCTGATCGGGGCGCGGCTGTTCCACCTGCAGGTGCTGCAGCACGACGCCCTGTCCGCGCGCGCCGAGGCCAACCGCATCGCCGTGCTGCCCTCGGTGCCCAACCGCGGGCTGATCGTGGACCGCAACGGCATCGTGCTGGCCACCAACTACTCGGCCTACACGCTGGAGATCACGCCCTCCAAGCTGGAGCAGCCGATGGAGCGCGTGATCGAGCAGCTGGCGCAGATGGTGGAGGTCACGCAGCGCGACCGCCGCCGCTTCAAGCGGCTGCTGGAGGAGAGCAAGAGCTTCGACTCGGTGCCGCTGCGCAACCGCCTCAGCGACGAGGAGGTGGCGCGCTTCACGGCGCAGCGCTTCCGATTCCCCGGCGTGGAGGTCAAGGCGCGGCTGTTCCGCCAGTACCCGCTGGGCGAGACCGGCAGCCACCTCATCGGCTACATGGGCCGCATCAACCAGGCCGAGAAGAAGGCCATGGAGGACTGGGACGAGGACCTGCAGGCCAACTACCGCGGCACCGACTACATCGGCAAGCTCGGCGTGGAGCAGAGCTACGAGACGATGCTGCACGGCACCACCGGCTTCGAGGAAGTCGAGACCAGCGCCGGCGGGCGCGCCGTGCGGCGGCTGCGCACCCACCCGCCCACGCCGGGCAACACGGTGGTGCTGTCGGTGGACATCAAGCTGCAGGCGCTGGTGGAGGAGCTTTTCGGCGACCGCCGCGGCGCGCTGGTGGCGATGGACCCGCGCTCGGGCGAGGTGCTGGCCTTCGTGAGCAAGCCCACCTTCGACCCCAACCTGTTCGTGGACGGCATCGACGTCGACAACTGGCGCGAACTCAACGAGTCCATCGACAAGCCGCTGCTCAACCGCGCGCTGCGCGGCACCTACCCGCCGGGCTCCACCTTCAAGCCCTTCATGGCCATCGCGGCGCTGAGCACCGGCAAGCGCAACGCCGGCCAGATCGTCTACGACAACGGCAGCTTCCAGTTCGGCAACCACACCTTCCGCAGCCACGGCGACCACGGGCTGGGGCCGGTGGACATGCACCGCTCCATCGTCATGTCCAGCAACGTCTACTACTACTCGCTGGCCAACGAGATGGGCGTGGACCTGATGCACGACCAGCTCGAACCCTTCGGCTTCGGTCGGCGCACGGGCATCGACATCCAAGGCGAGGCCACCGGCATCCTGCCCAGCACCGAGTGGAAGCGCCGCGCCTACAAGCGGCCCGAGCAGCAGAAGTGGTACGCCGGCGAGACCATCTCGCTGGGCATCGGCCAGGGCTACAACAACTTCACGATGCTGCAGATCGCCAACGCCATGTCCACGCTGCTCTCCGGCGGGCAGCGCCCGCCGCCGCACCTGGTGCGCGAGGTGCAGGACGTGGTCACGCACCAGAAGCGCACGGTGGAGCGCGAGGCGCTGCCGCCGCTGGCGCTCAAGCCCGAGCACGTGGAGGTCATCAAGCGCGCGATGTACGGCGTGACGCAGGAGGGCACCTCCACCAAGGTCTTCGCCGGCGCGCCCTACCGCAGCGGCGGCAAGACCGGCACGGCGCAGGCGGTGACGGTGCGCCAGAACGAGCGCTACAACGCCGCGCGGCTGGCCGAGCACCAGCGCGACCACTCGCTGTACCTGGCCTTCGCGCCGCTGGAGGCGCCCACCATCGCGCTGGCGGTGATCGTGGAGAACGCGGGCTTCGGCGCCGCCGCGGCCGCGCCCATCGCGCGCCGGGTCTTCGACTACTGGCTGCTGGGCAACTACCCCAGCGAGGACGACGTCGCCGCCACGCGCCGCGGCCAGAGCGTGGCGCCCACGGGCACGCCGCGCCGCGCCGAGGACGTCCCGCTGCCGGGCAACGTGGAGGTGGTGGCGGGCTTCGGCACGCCGCCGCAGCGCATGGCGCAGGGCGCCGCGGCGGCGGCCAACGAGGACGTGAAACGATGAGCGCCTCCGCACGGCCGTTCCGAAGGAGGCGCTCCGTCCCCCGCGGGGGGACCGCGCGCAGCGCGAGGGGGACCCAATGAGCGCGGTGCTGGTGCGCCCCACGCTGTGGCAGCGGCTGCGCCCGGTGTTCTCGGGCTTCGACTTCCTGCTGATCCTGGGCGTGCTGCTGCTGGCCGCGGGCGGGCTGGTGACGATGTACTCCGTCGGCTACGACCACGGCACGCGCTTCGTGGACCACGGCCGCAACATGATCCTGGCCGCCGGGATCATGTTCGTGGTGGCGCAGGTGCCGCCGCAGCGGCTGATGCAGCTGGCCGTGCCGCTGTACAGCCTGGGCGTGGCGCTGCTGGTGGCCACGCTGCTGTTCGGCATCACCAAGAAGGGCGCCACGCGCTGGCTCAACGTGGGCGTGGTGATCCAGCCCAGCGAGATCCTGAAGATCGCCACGCCGCTGATGCTGGCGTGGTGGTTCCACCGCCGCGAGGGCCAGGCGCGGCGCAGCGACTTCGCCGTCGCCTGGGGCCTGCTGCTGCTGCCCTTCCTGCTGGTGGCCAAGCAGCCCGACCTGGGCACCTCGCTGCTGATCTTCTCGGCAGGGCTGTACGTGATCTTCTTCGCGGGCCTGAGCTGGCGGCTGATCCTGCCGGTGCTCATCGCCGGCGCGCTGGGCATCGGCGCGGTCATCGCCACCGAGGACCAGCTCTGCCAGCCCGAGACGGACTGGGTGGTGCTGCGCGACTACCAGAAGCACCGCGTGTGCACGCTGCTGGACCCGAGCAAGGACCCGCTGGGCAAGGGCTTCCACACCATCCAGGGCATGATCGCCATCGGCTCCGGCGGCACCACGGGCAAGGGCTTCATGAAGGGCACGCAGACGCACCTGGAGTTCATTCCCGAGCGCACCACCGACTTCATCTTCGCCGCCTTCTCCGAGGAGTTCGGGCTGGCGGGCACGCTGAGCCTGCTGCTGGGCTTCGTCTTCCTGATCGTGCGCAGCCTGATGATCGCCGCGGAGGGGCCCACCACCTTCGCGCGGCTGCTGGCCGGCGCGATCTCGATGAGCTTCTTCACCTACGCCTTCGTCAACATGGGCATGGTCAGCGGCATCCTGCCCGTGGTGGGCGTGCCGCTGCCCTTCATCAGCTACGGCGGCACCGCCATGGTCACCCTGGGGCTGAGCCTGGGGATGCTGATGTCAATTGCGCGCAGCCGGCGGCTGATGCAGTCCTGAATCAGCCCGCCAGGCCCGTGTCCGCGCGGGGCTCGCCACCCTGCGGCGCGGCCTCATCCGCCACCGCGTCCGCCGGCTCCTGCGGCGGCAGCCTGAACCTCACGCTCACGCGCGTGCCGGGCATGGCGTGGGTGGCGCGGTCGTAGGTGTCTTCCAGCGTGATGTCGGCGTTGTGGCGCTGCGCGATCTCGCGCACGATCGCCAGCCCCAGGCCGCTGCCGTCCACGTTGGTGCCCAGCGCGCGGTAGAAGGGCTGGAACACCAGCTCGCGCTCGGCCGGCGCGATGCCGGGGCCCGAGTCCTCCACCTGCAGCAGCAGCACCGGCTGCGCGGGGTCCTCGGCGCCGGCGGGGTCCATCTGCACCCGCACCGTCACGGTGCCGCCGGCCGGGGTGTACTGCAGCGCGTTGTCCACCAGGTTGCGCACCAGCTCGCCCACCAGCACCGGCTGGCCGGACAGCGGCGGCAGCGCCTGGCCGTCCTCGGGGCCCTCGTAGCCCAGGTCGATGCGCTTGTCCATGGCCTTGGGCACGAGGTCGTGCACGGCCTCGGTGGCCAGCCGCGCCAAGTCGAAGGACTGCACGCGCCGGCCCTGCTCCTCGTCCTCGGCGCGGGCCATGGACAGCAGCTGGTTGACCATGTGCGCCGCGCGCTGGCTGGACAGGGCGATCTGCTGCAGCGAGCGCTTGATGGCCTGCGTGTCGCTGCCGGCGTCGATCTCGCGCTGCGCCAGCTCGGCCTGCATGCGCAGCCCCGCCAGCGGCGTCTTGAGCTGGTGCGCCGCGTCGGCCAGGAAGTGCTTCTGCGCCTTCATCGAGGTGTCCAGGCGCTCCAGCAGGTCGTTGATGGCGCGCACCAGCGGCGTGACCTCCTCGGGCGCGTCGCGCTCGTCGATGGGGCTCAGGTCCTGGCTCTCGCGCTGGCGGATGCGGCGCTGCAGGTCGTTGAGCGGCGCCAGGCCGCGCGCCAGCGCCAGCCACACCAGCAGCACCGCCACGGGCAGGATCACGAACTGCGGCAGGATCACGCCCTTGATGATCTCGGTGGCCAGGCGCGAGCGGCGGTCCAGCGTCTCGGCCACCTGCACCAGCGGCGGCTCCTCGTCCGGCGCCACCGGCAGCGCCAGGCGCACCGAAGCCACGCGCACGGGCTCGTCGAGCAGCTGGTCGTCGCGAAAGCGCAGCTCGCCCGCGGGCGCGAGCTCGCCGGTGGGCGGGGGCAGCTCGCGGTCGCCGGCCACCAGCTCGCCGTGCGTGCCCAGCACCTGGAAATAGAACTGCCCCGTGTCGTCGGCGCGCAGCGTGTCGCCCAGGGTCTCGGCGATGCGCTCGGGCGCCAGCACCGCGCGCCCGGCCTCGCTCTCCACCACCACGCGGCGCGCCAGCGTGCGCGCCATCTCGCCCAGGTCACGGTCGTAGGGGCGGTGCGCGATGCCCTGCGCCACCAGGTAGGTGATGCTCACGCTCATCGGCCACAGCAGCAGCAGCGGCGCGAGCATCCAGTCCAGGATCTCGCCGAAGAGGGAGCGTTGCTCGCGGGAGGAGGCAAACATGGTGGGCGCCACGGCGGCCGGGCGCCGCGGCCTGCGGCGCGCCGGCGGATCAGCCGGGGATCTTCTCCAGGCAGTAGCCCAGGCCGCGCACGGTGGCGATGCGGATCGGCCCCTGCTCGATCTTCTTGCGCAGGCGGTGGATGTAGACCTCGATGGCGTTGTTCGAGACCTCCTCGCCCCACTCGCACAGCCGCTCCACGAGCTGGTCCTTGCTCACCAGGCGCCCGGCGCGCTGCAGCAGCACCTCCAGCAGCGAGAGCTCGCGCGCGGAGAGGTCGATCATCTGGTCGTTGATGTAGGCCACGCGCCCGGTGGCGTCGAAGGACAGCGGCCCGTGCTTGATGACGTTGGAGGCCGTGCCCAGGCCGCGGCGGGTGAGGGCGCGCACCCGCGCCTCCAGCTCGGCCAGCGCGAAGGGCTTGGCCATGTAGTCGTCCGCGCCCAGGTCCAAGCCCTTGACCCGCTGTTCGATGCCGTCGGCCGCGGTCAGAATGAGCACCGGCACCGCGCTGCCTCGCGCGCGCAGCTTGCGCAACACCTCGAAACCGTGGAGCTTGGGCAGGCCCAGGTCCAGGATGAGCAGGTCGAACTCGTGGGAGGACAGCGCGGCATCGGCTTCGGTGCCGCTGCTGACCTGATCCACCGCGTAGCCGCTGTTGCGCAATGAGCGCAA
This sequence comes from Azohydromonas australica DSM 1124, assembly GCF_000430725.1. Taxonomy (GTDB): domain Bacteria; phylum Pseudomonadota; class Gammaproteobacteria; order Burkholderiales; family Burkholderiaceae_C; genus Azohydromonas; species Azohydromonas australica. The sequence goes on along the minus strand of NZ_AUMO01000032.1, from coordinate 91,724 downwards.
CAGCCCGTCGGCCAGCACCTGGTCGTCTTCGGCAATCAGGATGCGCATGCCCTATCTCCTCGTTGACAGCTTCTCCGGCCTTGTGCTGGCCGGCACTGTCTTCATTTTAGGGAGTCGGCCAGGGGGCCGATCCCGCAAAGTCCCTCCACCCCTGTATAAACATACAGTTCCGCGATAAAATCATGGCCACGAAACCGGAGAAAGCAATGGACGCACCTGTGAAGGCACTCAACACTGAAAAAGCCAAGGCCCTGCAGGCGGCGCTGGCCCAGATCGAGAAGCAGTTCGGCAAGGGCTCGATCATGCGGCTGGGCGAGGGCGAGGCCATCGAAGACATCCAGGTCGTCTCCACCGGCTCGCTGGGCCTGGACGTCGCGCTGGGTGTGGGCGGTCTGCCGCGCGGGCGCGTGATCGAGATCTACGGCCCCGAGTCCTCAGGCAAGACGACGCTGACGCTGCAGGTCATCGCCGAGATGCAGAAGCAGGCCGGCGTGTGCGCCTTCATCGACGCCGAGCACGCGCTGGACGTGCAGTACGCGCAGAAGCTGGGCGTGAACCTGCAGGAGCTGCTCATCAGCCAGCCCGACACCGGCGAGCAGGCACTGGAGATCACCGACGCGCTGGTGCGCTCGGGTTCTGTGGACCTGATCGTCATCGACTCGGTGGCCGCGCTCACGCCCAAGGCGGAAATCGAGGGCGAGATGGGCGACTCGCTGCCGGGCCTGCAGGCGCGCCTGATGAGCCAGGCGCTGCGCAAGCTCACCGCCACGATCAAGAAGACCAACTGCATGGTCATCTTCATCAACCAGATCCGCATGAAGATCGGCGTGATGTTCGGCAACCCCGAGACCACGACCGGCGGCAACGCGCTCAAGTTCTACGCCTCGGTGCGCCTGGACATCCGCCGCACCGGCAGCATCAAGAAGGGCGAGGAGGTCATCGGCAACGAGACCAAGGTCAAGGTGGTCAAGAACAAGGTCAGCCCCCCGTTCAAGACGGCCGAGTTCGACATCCTCTACGGCGAGGGCATCAGCCGCGAGGGCGAGATCATCGACATGGGCGTGGCGGCCAAGATCGTGGACAAGTCCGGCGCCTGGTACGCCTACCAGGGCGAGAAGATCGGCCAGGGCAAGGACAACGCACGCGAGTTCCTGCGCGAGAACCGCGACGTGGCGCATGAGATCGAGAACAAGGTGCGCGAGGCCATGGGCATCCGGGCGCTGCCCGCGCTCGCCGGTGATGGCGCCGCGCCGCCGGCGGCCGACGCCGAGTAAGGCCTGCATGGCGGGCCGCGGAGCGCTGGCGTGAAGCCGGCGCTGTCGCTCAAGGCGCGCGCGCTGGCGATGCTGGCGCGGCGCGAGCACAGCCGCGCCGAGCTGCGGCGCAAGCTGCTGCCGCACGCGCGCGCCGCGGCGCTCGAAGCCGCGACGGCCACGGCCACCGCATCTGCATCCGAGTTGCACCGCTCACCCGGCCTGGCGTCCGCCCGGCCGGGTGTTTTTTCTTCCGATGCGCCGGAGGGGGTCCCGGACACCGGCGCGGCCCGGGCCGAGGCCGAGAGCGCCGTCGAGGCACTGCTGGACTGGCTGCAGGCGCAGCACTACCTGTCGGAGCAGCGCTTCGTCGAGTCGCGCGTGCATGCGCGCGCGGGGCGCTTCGGCAACCTGCGCATCCGCCAGGAGCTGGCACAGCACGGGGTGGCGCTGGACGCCGAGGCCGCGCAGCGGCTGCGCGACACCGAGCAGGAACGCTGCCGCGAGGTGTGGGCGCGCAAGTTTGGCGGCGAGCGCCCGGCCGACGCCGCCGCGCGCGCGAAGCAGATGCGTTTCCTGGCCGCGCGCGGCTTCAGTGCCGACGTGATCCGCCGCGTGCTGCAGGCCAGCGACGATTGATCCAGATCAGGAGGGCTACGGATTGACACCACAAGCGGGCACACCCCCCGCGTAAGTTTGGCCGCAGGAAGCGCGTGCTACATTGCGCGCCGTTTGCCACGCCCCAGGCCCCAGGAATCCCGCAGTTGTGGGTTTCAGCGCCGCAGTCCCATGGCCCCAATGCCTGCCGCTTTCCTGCGAAACGAGCCCGCCTGCCGCCCCCGCTGCGGCAGTGTGGCCGTGCTCCATGGCGGCGGTGTGACGGCCCGGGGGCGCAACCTGGCGCGGCAGGCGTTCGCTACGTGTTCTCCACGCGGGACAGGCACCCACGGTGCCGACAATCCCGGCCGGCCGGCGACCACAGTCTGAGCCGACACATCCACCCCAGAGTCACACCCCATGAAGATCCACGAATATCAAGGCAAGGAATTGCTGCGCCAGTTCGGCGTGCCGGTGCCGCGCGGCTACCCGGCCTTCACCGTCCAGGAGGCGGTGGAAGCCGCCCAGAAGCTCGGCGGCAATGTCTGGGTGGTGAAGGCGCAGATCCACGCCGGCGGTCGCGGCAAGGGCGGCGGCGTCAAGCTCGCGCGCTCCAACGACGAGGTCAAGGCGCTGGCCGGTGAGATCCTGGGCATGCAGCTCAAGACCCACCAGACCGGTCCCGAGGGCCAGAAGGTGCGCCGCCTGCTGATCGAAGAAGGCGCCGACATCAAGAAGGAGTACTACGTCGCCGCGCTGACCGACCGCGCCACGCAGAAGGTCGCCATGATGGCCAGCTCCGAAGGCGGCATGGACATCGAGGAAGTGGCCCACGCCACGCCCGAGAAGATCCTGAAGGTCTTCGTCGAGCCCGCCGTCGGCCTGACCGACGAGCAGGCGCTGTTCCTGGCGCAGGGCATCGGCGTTCCCGAAGGCAGCCAGGCCCAGGCGGTCCAGGTGCTCAAGGGCCTGTACCAGTGCTACATGGACACCGACGCCAGCCTGGCCGAGATCAACCCGCTGATCCTGGAAGGCAACGGCAACATCAAGGCCCTGGACGCGAAGTTCAACTTCGACTCCAACGCCCTGTTCCGCCATCCGGAGATCGTGGCCTACCGCGACCTGGACGAAGAGGATCCGGCTGAAGTCGAGGCCTCCAAGTTCGACCTGGCCTACATCAGCCTGGACGGCAACATCGGCTGCCTGGTCAACGGCGCCGGCCTGGCCATGGCCACCATGGACACCATCAAGCTCTTCGGCGGCGAGCCGGCGAACTTCCTGGACGTCGGCGGCGGCGCCACGGCCGAGAAGGTCACCGAAGCCTTCAAGATCATGCTGAAGAACCCGGAGGTCAAGGGCATCCTGGTCAACATCTTCGGCGGGATCATGCGCTGCGACACCATCGCCGAAGGCGTGATCGCCGCGTGCAAGGCGGTGAACCTGTCGGTGCCGCTGGTGGTGCGCATGAAGGGCACCAACGAGGACCTGGGCAAGAAGATGCTGGCCGACTCCGGCCTGCCCATCATCTCCGCCGACACGATGGCCGAGGCGGCCACCAAGATCGTGGCCGCGGTGAAGTGATCCGCTCTGTCCTGCACTGAATCTCGGAAGAACACCCCATGAGCATCCTCATCAACAAGGACACCCGCGTCATCACCCAAGGCATCACGGGCAAGACCGGTCAGTTCCACACCCTGGGCTGCCAGGCCTACGCCAACGGCAAGGAGTGCTTCGTTGCCGGCGTGAACCCCAAGAAGGCCGGCGAGAAGTTCGCTGACATTCCCATCTACGCCAGCGTCAAGGAAGCCAAGGCCGAGACGGGCGCCACCGTCAGCGTGATCTACGTGCCGCCCGCGGGCGCCGCCGCCGCCATCTGGGAAGCCGTCGAGGCCGACCTGGACCTGGCCATCTGCATCACCGAAGGCATCCCGGTGCGGGACATGCTGGAAGTGCGCAACAAGATGAAGGCCAAGGTCGCTGCCGGCGGCAAGGAAACGCTGCTGCTGGGCCCCAACTGCCCCGGCCTGATCACGCCCGAAGAGATCAAGATCGGCATCATGCCCGGCCACATCCACCGCAAGGGCCGCATCGGCGTCGTGTCCCGCTCGGGCACGCTGACCTATGAAGCCGTGGCGCAGCTGACCGAGATCGGCCTGGGCCAGAGCTCGGCCGTGGGCATCGGTGGCGACCCGATCAACGGCCTGAAGCACATCGACGTGATGCGCGCCTTCAACGACGATCCGGACACGGACGCCGTGATCATGATCGGCGAGATCGGCGGTCCGGACGAGGCCGAAGCCGCCCAATGGTGCAAGGCCAACATGAAGAAGCCCATCGTCGGCTTCATCGCCGGCGTCACCGCCCCTGCGGGCAAGCGCATGGGCCACGCCGGTGCGCTGATCTCCGGCGGCGCCGACACCGCTGACGCCAAGCTCGCCATCATGGAAGAGTGCGGCTTCAAGGTCACGCGCAACCCGTCGGAGATGGGCAAGCTGCTCAAGGCCCTGCTGTAAGCAGCGCTTGCGTGCACTGCGGCCGCCGCGGGCGGCCGCGCAGCGCCCGTTCGTAATATTACGAACGCTGAGGGCGGATCCGCTGCCTACACTCCGGCAGCGCTCGGGAGGGCTTCGGCCCTCTTTCCTTTTTCCCCCTCACCTCCGCCGTCGCCCCATGGAAATCATGTCTGCCGCCTTTTGGGCAGCCCTCGGATCGATCATCGTCGCCAACATCCTGCTGTCGGGCGACAACGCCGTCGTGATCGCCCTGGCTGCGCGCTCGCTGCCGCCGCACCAGCAGAAGAAGGCCATCTTCTGGGGCAGTGCCGCCGCCATCGTGATGCGGATCGTGCTGACGCTCATCGCGGTCAAGATGCTCACGCTGCCCTACCTCAAGATCGTCGGCGGGCTGCTGCTGGTCTACATCGGCGTGACGCTGATGCTCGATGAGGACGAAGAGGGCGGGGAAAACAAGCACGCCAGCAGCGGCATGGCTGCAGCGATCCGCACCATCCTGGTGGCCGACCTGGTGATGAGCCTGGACAACGTGCTGGCGGTGGCCGCCGCCGCCAAGGGCGACACGGTGCTGCTGGTGGTGGGCCTGGCCGTCAGCATCCCGCTGATCATCTTCGGCAGCACCATGCTGCTGAAGGTCATGGAACGCTTCCCGATCATCATCACGCTGGGCGCGGCCCTGCTGGGCTTCCTGGCCGGCGAGATGCTGCTGACCGATCCGGCCGTCACGGGCTGGGTGGGCGGCGAGCTGCCGCACAGCACGGTCAACGTGGCCGGTGCCATTGGCGCGCTGGCGGTGGTGGGCATCGGTCTGGCGCTGCAGCGCCGCTCGCGCGCCGCCAAGGCGCAAGAGGAAGCCTCCGCTCAGCGGATCTGAGCCCACGCCGCCGTGGCGCGCCAGGCGCGTCGCGGTCCACCGATCTGCCGGCGGCCCCTGCCCGCCGCTTCCAACGCCCGACGCGCTGATGCGCATCGGGCGTTTTGCCTTCCAGAAAGCGGTTTCACACGCCTTGATCCCAAGCAATGGGCCCTGAAAGCCGAAGGCTGCAGCGATAAAAGCTTGATGCCGTCGCTTGCATCTGATGAAATCCAGGCTTCCCGAAGGGGAGTAGCTCTCCAGCGCGGCCGGCTCGTGAAGCGGCGCGCCGGATCGGCAGGTCGTCAATACGAAGCCATCGGCTTCCGGCCTGCCGGGCCATAACCAAAACTCCAGCCGAGCAAGACCTTCGACGCAGACCGCCCGTGGCGGGATGCTCGAAGGCGCCTTTTCCTCCATCGGCGTCGACGCGCGTTCATCCGTCGCACGGTCTGCACAGGTCTTGTTGCAACCGTCCCTTTCGGAGAGCCCATGGAGTTTCTGTCCCCCGCCTGGTTTTCAGCCCTGGCCGCCATCGTTCTTATCGACCTCGTGCTGGCCGGCGACAACGCCATCGTCATCGCGCTGGCCGCCCGCAGCCTGCCTACGCACCTGCAGAAGAAAGCCATCCTCTGGGGCACCGTCGGTGCCATCGTCATGCGCTCGCTCATGACGGTGGGCGTGGTGTGGCTGCTCAAGATTCCGGGCCTGATGCTCGTGGGCGGCCTGGGCCTGGTGTGGATCGCCTACAAGCTGCTGGCGCCGCAGCACGGGGAGGACGGCCACGGCGGCCCGCAGGCCAACACCTTCTGGGGCGCGATGCGCACCATCGTCATCGCCGACGCGCTCATGGGCGTGGACAACGTGCTGGGCGTGGCCGGTGCCGCGCACGGCGCCTTCGATCTGGTCGTGATCGGCCTGCTCATCAGCGTGCCCATCGTGGTCTGGGGCAGCTCGGTGGTGCTCAAGCTGGTCGAGCGCTTCCCCGCCATCACCTACATCGGCGCGGGCGTGCTGGCATTCACGGCAGCCAAGATGATCGTGGGCGAGCCGCTGCTCGACGCCGTGTTCGACCCGTACCTGGCTGCGCGCATCGCCGCCTACGTGGTGCTGGTGGTGGGTGTGCTGGGCGCGGGCTGGTGGACGGCACGCCGCGCTTCGGAATCGCTGCATTCGCAATCCCCGGCAGCCTGAGGCTGCCATCGCAGGAGGCGTCACATGGAGAAGATCGCTGTTTTCGTCGATGACGCCGCACATGCGCTGCGCGTGCTGCAGCCGCTGGCCCAACCCGGCACGCACTGGGTGCTGGTGGGCTGCGCGCCCAAGCTCACGCACCGTGTCAGCAAGTGGGTGGCGCACAGCAGCCGCGAGCAGTGGCGCGCGCGCTGGGCGGCACAGCTGTTCGACGAATTGCGTCCGCAGCTCGTGGGCGCGCGCATCGACACGCTCGTGGCGCGGCGGCCGCTGCCGGAAGTGGCGCAGCAGCTGCAACTGCGCCATGGACGCAGCCTGCGCATGATCGACGCCCGCCGACCCCGCGTGGGCCATGTCCACGAGGCGCTGCCGACGGAGCTGGTCGAAACTCCCACGACGCAGGACCGCTGGACGGTGCCCATCGCGGTGACCTCAGGCCTGAGCCTGGTGCTCACGCTCAGCGACTGAAAGCCCGCCGGGGAGCACCGCCTTGCACCCTTGGCGGCACCCCGGTGCGTGCTAAGGTGGCCCAGAGACCTGAGCGACAGGGACGGGCGGCACATGGCATGGGAGCTGACGGCATGGTGGCGGCGGCGGCGCGAACAGCCCGCCGCCCCGGCGCTGGCGCCGACCGAAGGCCTGATGCCGGGCCTGCTGTTCGCAGGGCTGCGCATCGAGCGCCTCATCGGCCGCGGCGCCCTGGGTGCCGTGTACCTGGCCCACGACCCCGCCAGCGGCGCCGCGCGCGCGCTGAAGACGCTGGTTCTCCAGGAAAGCGACGCCGCCTCGGCGCAGGCCCTGCAGCAGGCTTTCATGGCAGAAGCCGAGGCGGCACGGCGGCTGCACCATTCGGACATCGTGCAGGTGTTCGATGCTGGCCGGATCGGCGGCCTGGGCTATCTGGTGATGGAGCTGGTGCCCGGCTGCGACCTCACGCGCTACACGCAGCCGGCCCGGCTGCTGCCCGAGCCGCTGGTGCTGGAGATCGGGGCGCGCGTGGCCGAGGCCCTGGCCCATGCGCATCGCCAGGGCGTGCTGCATCGCGACGTCAAGCCCGCCAACGTCATGCTGGACCTGCCCTCGGACCAGCTCAAGCTCACCGATTTCGGCCTGGCTCGGCTGCATGATGCCGCGCGCACGCGCAGCGGGCTGCTGCTGGGCACGCCGGCGTACATGGCGCCGGAACTGCTGGCCGGCGCCAGCGCCGATGCGCGCAGCGATCTCTACGCGCTGGCGGCAATGGTGTTCCAGCTGCTGACCGGACGGCTGCCACACGAGGGCGAGTCGCTGGGCCAGTTGCTGCAGTCCATCGCGCGCGAGGAGCCACAACCGTTGCACGCGCTGCGCCCCGAGCTGCCGGAAGCGCTGTCCGCCTTGCTGGCGCGGGCCCTGTCGCGCTCGCCCGGCGTGCGCGAGGGCGACGGCCTGGTGCTTGCGCGTGAATTGCGTGCGATCGCGCATGCGGCCTGGGGCGGAGGGCCCCTGGGGCCGGTGAGATAATTCGCGGGTCCCTTTCACGGAGACGACATTGGACCGAAGTCACCCTCGGTGACCGTCCACTCCGACGCGTGACCGCCTGGCGGACCCACGAGGGGTGAGGCGGTTTTCACAACCTCGACGGGCCCGGCGCACCGCCTTCTGGCGCGCGCGGCGCCCCGCAACACATGCGTCGTTGGAGATGGGCAGATGCTCAATGTGTTCACGCTGGAGGCCGGCAAGCTCAAGGGCCGGCTGCTGCAGGAAGAGCTGCACGACCCCGCACCGCTGAACGGCCTCAAGCCGGTGTGGGTCGATCTGGAAGACCCCACGGAAGAGGAAAAAGCCTGGATCCACGCCCGCTTCGGCCTGGTGCTCCCCGCCGACATCGTGGACGAGGACCTGGAGGAATCGGCGCGCTTCTATGAGGAGGACAACGGCGAGCTGCACATGCGCTCGGACTTCCTCATCGACGCCGACAGAGGCCATGACGAGCAGGGCTCGCGCAGCGTGCGCGTGGCCTTCATCCTGCGCGAGAACGTGCTGTTCTCGGTCCACGATGAGGACCTGCCGGTGTTCCGGCTGCTGCGCCTGCGCGCACGGCGCATCCCGGCCCTGATCGAGGACGCCAAGGACGTGCTGCTCAAGCTCTACGACGCCGACGCCGAGTACAGCGCCGATGCGCTGGAGAGCATCTACGACAACCTGGAAAAGGTCAGCCAGCGCGTGCTGCGGCAGGAGGTCAACGACGTCGCCGCCGGCGAGGCGCTCACGGCCATCGCGCGCGAGGAGGACCTCAACGGCCGCATCCGCCGCAACGTCATGGACACGCGCCGCGCGCTGAGCTTCCTCATGCGCAGCCGCATGCTCAATGCCGAGCAGTTCGAGGAGGCGCGCCAGATCCTGCGCGACATCGACTCGCTGGACAGCCACACGGCGTTCCTGTTCGACAAGATCAACTTCTTGATGGACGCCACCGTCGGATTCATCAACATCAACCAGAACAAGATCATCAAGATCTTCTCGGTGGCCTCGGTGGCGCTGCTGCCGCCCACGCTCATCGCAAGCCTTTACGGCATGAACTTCAAGTTCATGCCCGAGCTGGAGTGGGAAATGGGATACCCCTTCGCGCTGGCGCTGATGCTTTTCAGCGTCATCACGCCGTTCTGGTATTTCAAGCGCAAGGGCTGGCTCTAAACCGTCGGCACGCCCACCTTTCTCCTCGCTGCAAAGAAAAACGGGACACCGTCTCGAACGGTGCCCCGTGGCTCATAAAGACTGCCGTGCCGCGCCCCGTAGCGAACGAGGGAGGGAGGGAGGAGGAGAAGCGCTTACGGGATTACAGCCGGCGGTGCCGGCGGGCGGCAGGGCAGAAAAACCAGGTACCGAGCTGAGCGCCTTCAACAGCATCGGCACGGACATGAGACAACACACCACATGTCGGGTTCCACCACTGTGATGCACCGTTACCTTTGCATTCCCGCTGCAACGAGAATTTGGCAAGGTAGGGAGTTGATTGGCATCAGACGCGAAACTGTGCTGCCGGTGTAGGCGTTGTCATAGGGTTATCAGGTAGCCCCTCTAGAATTCGCAGTTCTGCCCAAGAACCGCCCACTTCAAAAAATGTCGTCCGCCATGCTCTATCCCGAACTCTTCAAGCAACTCGAAGCCGTCCGTTGGAACATGGACACGGACATTCCGTGGGACCGCTTCGATGCTGCTCAGCTGAGCGAGGAGCAGGCGCGCACGATCAAGATGAACGCCATCACGGAGTGGGCGGCGCTGCCGGCCACCGAGATGTTCCTGCGCGACAACCGCGGCGACAGCGACTTCTGCGGCTTCATGAGCGTGTGGTTCTTCGAGGAGCAGAAGCACTCCCTGGTGATGATGGAGTACCTGCGTCGCTTCCGCCCCGACCTGGTGCCCACCGAGGCCGAGCTGCACGAGGTGCGCTTCGAGTTCGACCCGGCGCCGCCGCTGGAGACGCTGATGCTCCACTTCTGCGGCGAGATCCGCCTGAACCACTGGTACCGCCGCGCGGCCGAGTGGCACACCGAGCCGGTGATCAAGGCGATCTACGAGACGCTGGCCCGCGACGAGGCGCGCCACGGCGGCGCCTACCTGCGCTACATGAAGCGCGCGCTGGTGCAGCACGGCGACGCGGCGCGCCTGGCCTTCGCCAAGGTGGGCGTGCTCATGGCCAGCGCCCGCCGCACCTCGCAGCCGCTGCACCCGACGAACCTGCACGTCAACGAGAAGCTGTTCCCGCGCGACACGGTGCAGAGCCGGCTGCCCGACCCCGACTGGCTGGAGCAGTGGCTGGACAAGCAGATCCAGTTCGACGCCGCCTGGGAAGGCAAGGTCGTGGAGCGCATCCTGCACAACATGAGCCTGCTCATGGGCCGCGAGTTCCCGAACGTCCAGACGCTCAACCGCTTCCGCAAGGAGATGGCGCAGAAGCTGGCGGCGCCGGCTGACGCGGCATCCGCCGAAGCCTGAGCCCGGACATCGACCGGGCCTGAGCAAGGCGCCCCCGTGGGGGCGCCTTTGTTTTTTCAGCGCGGCCGCCGGTTCACGGCGGCGATGCCCACGCACACCGCCGCCGTCGCCACCACCAGCCGCGCAGTGAGCGGCTCGTCCAGCAGCGCCACGCCGGCCAGCAGGCCCGCCAGCGGCGTGAGCAGCGTGAAGGCGGAGAGCTTGGTTGCCGGGTAGTGGCGCAGCAGCTCGAACCACAACAAATAGCTGGCGAAGCTGACCACCACGGTCTGGAAGCCCATCATCGCCAGCGACAGCGCGCCCACGCGCACCGGCCAGGGCTCGCCGGCCAGCGCCGAAGCCGCCAGCAGCAGCACGCCCGAGACACCGAGCTGGTAGAGCAGCGTCACCTCCGCCGGGGCGGCCGAGAGCCGCGTGGCGCGGATGGACAGCGTGGTGCAGCCCCACAGCAGCGCCGCCAGCACCCCCAGCGCGTCGCCCAGCCACTGGCGCGAGCCGGCCGTCGCCGGACCGTTGAAGCTCTCGCCGAAGGCCCAGGCCACGCCCGCGAAAGCCACCAGCAGCCCCGACGCCTGCAACGGCGACAGCCGCTCGGCGCGCGCGATCAGCGGCATGCCCAGCGCCACCACGAAGGGCGCGAGGTACACGAACACCACCATGCGCGAGGCGCTGGTGTACTGCAGCCCGATGAAAAGGCAGCTGAACTCCGCCGCGAACAGCGCCCCGGCCAGCAGCCCGCCGCGCCAGGCACCTGCCGGCGCACTGCCCCGCAGCGCCTGGCCCCGCGCCCGCGACCACAGCGCCACCAGCAGCGCCGCGCCCAGCGAACGCAGCCCCGCCTGCAGCAGGGGCGCGATTTCCGCCAGCGCCACCTTGGCTGCCACCTGGTTCAGGCCCCACAGCCCGCAGCACAGGACGATGCCGGCCACGGCCCGGGCATCAAGGTCTGTTTTTCTGTCGCTCATGCCATTCCACGGCCAGGGCGCACAGCAGCCCGGCCAACACGCCCGCCGCATGCGCACGCGTCGCGACGGCGAAATCCCATCCCACCGCCCCTGGCGCCGCCAGCCGCGGTCCCCAGGGCGACTCCCACGCCAGCTTCAGCAGCAATCCCGCCCACACCGCCGCGCCCACCGCGCGCTGCAGCCCGTGCCGCGCCAGCAGCGCCGTGCTGGCCAACGCCACGCCAGCGTGCAGCACGCCTGACAGCCCGCCGTAGTGCAGCAGCCTGGGCGTGCCCCACAGCGCCAGCAGGAGGTGCGTCAGCGGCCAGGCGATGAAGCCGCCCAGCGCGTGGCCGCGGCCCAGGCCCGCGGCCCGGCCATAGAGCGCCAGCACTGCTGCGCCGGCGGCGTTGCCCGCCAGGTGCAGCGGCGTCCAGTGCACCCAGGCCGCCGTCCACAGCCGCCAGGGCTCGCGCAGCCAGCGGTCGGGCTGGAGGTCTAGCGCCGCGGGCGGCAGGAAGAAGTAGGCGGCACAGGCGCCGAGGGCCAGCAGCGCGCACAGCGCGAACCAGGCATGGCCGGGCTGGCGCTCCGCGGCGCCCTCCGGCCGTCCGGAACCAACGAAAGCGGCGCCCAAAGACGCCGAGGCCTCCCGCGAACGGGAGGCCTCGGAGGACACGCGCAACGGGTCGTGCCGCTTCAATCAAAAACCGCGTGCCACAGCGCCAGCACCGCCTCGCGCGGCTCCTTGAACTGCTCGGGCGGGAACTGCGTGGGCTGCTCGTCCAGCCGCGCGCGGTGCTGCGCGCGGCGCAGCTCGCGGTAGGCGGCGGCCGCGGCGCTGCCCACGCCCGCGGGCAGCAGCCCCGCATTCTCCGCACGCAACATCAGCGCGATGTTGCCCACGTTGTCCAGCAGCTCCGGATGGCGTTCGCCATGGGCCAGCACCAGGAACTGCACCGCGAACTCTGCGTCCACCATGGCGCCGGGGCTGTGCTTGACGTCGAAGAGCCCGTCCTTCACCGGGCGTGCGGCGCGCATCTTGTCGCGCATGGCGTGCACCTCCTGGCGCAGCGCCACGGCGTCGCGCGGTGCGCTGAGCACGGCGCGGCGGATCTCCTCGAAGCGCACGCCGATGGACGGGTCGCCGGCCGAGAAGCGCGCGCGCGTGAGCGCCTGGTGCTCCCAGGTCCAGGCCGTGTTGCTGCCGCGGCCGAGCTGGTAGCGCTCGAAAGCCTGCAGCGAGGTCACCAGCAGCCCGGAATTGCCGTTGGGCCGCAGCGCGGTGTCGATGTCGAACAGCTCGCCGGCCGAGGTGCGCAGCGTCAGCCAGGTGATGAGCTTGCGCACGAAGCCGGCATAGGTTTCCGCGGCGCTCTCGTCCTCGTCGTCGAAGAGGAAGACCACGTCCAGGTCGCTGCCGTAGCCCAGCTCCTTGCCGCCGAGCTTGCCGTAGGCGATGACGGCAAAGCGCGGCACCTCGCAATGCTTCTTGCGCAGGTGACGCCAGCCCCAGTGCAGCGTGCGCTCCAGCACCGCGTCGGCCAGCGCCGAGAGGTCGTCAGCCACCTGCTCCACGGTGATGTGGCCTTCCACGTCGCGCACCAGGGTGCGGAACACCTCGGCATGGTGGGCGCGGCGCAGGGTGTCGAGCAGCGACTCCTCGTCAGCCTGGCCCGAGCGCTCCCAGGCGGCGTGGCGGTCGTCGAGCTCACGCGCAAAGGCCGTGGGATCGAAGCGCTGGTCGATGATGCGGCGGTCCGCCAGCTCGTCGATCACGCCCGGATGGCGCATCAGGTAGCGCATCGGCCAGCGCGCCAGGCCCAGCAGCCGCAGCAGCCGCGCCTGCACCTCGGGACGCTCCACCAGCAGCGCGAAGTAGCTCTCGCGCCGCATCAGCGGTTCCAGCCAGTCGATGAAGCGCAGCGCCGCCTCCGGCGTGCAGCTCTGTTGCTCCATGGCCTGGGCCGCGCGCTGCACCAGCCGTGCCAGTCGCAGCTTGCTGTCCTCGCGCAGCGCCTGCACCTTGGGCTGCTGCACCCACTGGCGCACGCGCTGGCCCAGCTCGCCCGGCAGCTTGGCCAGGAAGGTCTCGTCGTCCACCGGCAGCGGGGTGCCGCCGCAGCTGCGGCAACCGTTGCCGCGGGTGGGCGGGCTGCGGCCGTCGTGCAGCAGGGCATCGAACTCCAGCGCCACGAACTCGCGCGTCTCGCCCAGGCGGTCCAGCAGCTCGCAGGCGTCGGCGCTGCAGGTGAGCTCCATGCTGCGCGCGATCCAGCCCAGGTCGCCGTCGGCGGTGGGCAGCAGGTGCGTCTGCTGGTCGTCCAGGAACTGGATGCGGTGCTCGACGCGGCGCAGGAAGGTGTAGGACTGCGCCAGCCGCTCGGCGGTGGCCGGGGCCATCAGTCCGTGCACGGTGAGCTTCTGCAGCGCGCGCAGCGTGGAGCGGGTGCGGATCTCCGGGAACTGCCCGCCGCGCACCACCTGCAGCAGCTGCACGATGAACTCGATCTCGCGGATGCCCCCGCGCGAGAGCTTCACGTCGTTGGCGCGCTCGGGCCGGCCCGCGGCGCGGCGCTGGGCTTCCTCGCGGATGCGCAGGTGCAGCTGGCGCAGGCCCTCGAAGACGCCGTAGTCCAGGTAGCGCCGGTACACGAAGGGCGTCACCAGGTCGCGCAGCTGCAGCGCGCGCCCGCTGGTGACGGCCGCACGCGGCGCCACCACGCGGCTCTTGAGCCAGGCGAAGCGCTCCCACTCGCGGCCCTGCGCATAGAAATAGGTCTCCAGCATCGCCAGGCTCACCACCGGCGGGCCGGAGTTGCCGTTGGGCCGCAGCGCCAGGTCCACGCGGAAGACGAAGCCGTCGTCGGTGGTGTCGCCGATGAGCGCGTACAGCCGCTTGGCCACCTTGGCGAAGTACTCGTGCGCGGAGATGGGCACCGCGCCGTCGGTCTCGCCGTCCTCCTCGTACACGTAGATCAGGTCGATGTCGGAGGAGACGTTGAGCTCGCGTCCGCCGAGCTTGCCCATGCCCACGATCCAGAACTCGATCGGCTCGCCGGCGGCGGTGCGCGGCTGGCCGTGGCGCTCGGACTCCTGCGCGCGCGCCTCCGCGAGCGCCGCCTCCAGCGTGGTCTCGGCCAGCGCCGTCATGGCGCTGGTGATGTCTTCCAGCGGCGCGCGCTGCTCCACATCCAGCACCGCCAGCCGCTCCAGCACCAGCTGGCGCGCGATGCGCAGGGCCGAGGCCAGTGGGCGGCCGGTGGCGGCAAGGGCTTCGATCAGGGCCTGGATGCTGGCGCCATCGGGCACGCCTTGTGCCAGCAAAGGAAGCAGGTCGGCATGGCGGCGACGCACGCGCTGCACGAAACGGCTGTGTTCCGCCAAAGGCGGTTCAACGGTCGAACTTGGAGAAACGGAAGCCATCGTGCCGGCAAAACCCCGTGTGCTAGATTGATCGGGTCTTGGAGCGGCCCCGGAGAACCGACCGCGCTGGCGTCCGGTTCCCGATCACCTGTTGTACCTGTCGCGCCGAACACCCGGCGGGCATTCCGACATGCCTCCAATCCCCCCCGATCCCGTCGCCCGCAGCCGCTCGCGTTGGCCTTGGGGCTTGCGGCTGGCAGCGGGTCTCTTGATCGCGGCGTGGAGCCTACTGCTGCTCGCCGTGGCAGTCCTGCACTGGGTCATATTGCCCCACGCCAGCGAATGGCTGCCGCGCATCGAGTCCTACGCCAGCCGCTCGCTCGGTGTACCGCTGCGCATCGGCGACATCCAGACCCGCGGCGGCGGCTGGGTGCCGGCGCTGGAATTGCACGACGTGGTGCTGCTGGACGCGCAGCAGCGCGAGGCGCTGCGGCTGCCGCGCGTGTCGGCCGCCGTGTCCGCGCGCTCGCTGCTGACGCTGCGGCTGCGCCTGGAGCAGCTGGTGATCGAGGACGCGCAGCTGGAGCTGCGCCGCGACGCGCAGGGCCGCCTCCACGTGGCCGGCCTGCCGCTCACCAATGACACCGCCAGCGGCAGGAACGACACCGCGCTGGCCGACTGGTTCTTCGCCCAGCCCGAATTCCTGGTGCGCAACGCGCGCGTGCGCTGGACCGACGAGCTGCGCGGCGCTGCGCCCGTGGAAGTGAGCGACGTGCTGCTGCTGCTGCGCAACGGGCTGCGCCGCCACGAGCTGCGGCTGGACTTCACGCCCCCGCCCGCCTGGGGCCAGCGCTGGTCGGTCCAGGGCCGCTTCAAGCAGCCGCTGCTGGCGCGCGCCTCGGACTTCAAGCGCTGGCGCGGCACGCTGCACGTCGACCTGCCTGCCATCGACTTCGTGCCGCTGCAGCAGCTCGCCACGCTGCCGGCAGAGATACGCGGTGGGCAGGGTGCGCTGCGCGCTTGGCTGGAAATCGACCGCGGCGACGCGCGCGAAGCCACGCTGGACCTGGCGCTGCGCGATCTGAGCCTGCGCCTGCCCGACCACGAGCCGCTGGCGCTGGCGCAGCTGGAGGGACGGCTGACGGCACAGCGCGACGGCAAGGACCTGACGCTGCGTGCCCAGCAGCTGGGCTTCACCACCGACGACGGGCTGAAGTGGCCCGCCGGCAACACGCGGCTGCACCTGCGCCGGGGCGCCCAGCCCGGCGGCGAGCTTGACGCCGAGCGGCTGGACCTGGCCCTGCTGGCGCGGCTGGCCACCCGCGTGCCGCTGCCCGAAGGCGTGGAGGCGCGGCTGCGCTCGCTGGCGCCCGAAGGCGTCGTCACCGCGCTGGAAGCCCGCTGGGACGGGCCGCCGGAGCAGCCCGGGCGCTACCGCGTCAAGGGCCGCGTCGCGGACCTGGCGCTGGAGGGCGTGCCGGTGGAGGGCCACATCGGCCAGCCCGGGGTGCGCGGCCTGAGCGCCGAGTTCGACGCCAGCGAGGCCGGCGGCAGCGCGCGGCTGCAGATCGCGCGCGGCGCCATGGAATTCCCGGGGCTGTTCGAGCAGCCGCGCATCGGCGTCGAGCGCTTCAGCAGCGTGCTGGCCTGGCGGCTGCAGACGGCGGCGGCGCCGAGCGCGCCGAAGCTGGAGTTCCACCTGCGCGACGTGAAGCTGGCCACGGCCGACGCGCAGGCCGAGTTCAACGCCACCTGGCGCACCGACGCCCAGGGCCGGCTGCCAGGCACGCTGGAGCTTGACGGGCGGCTGCTCCAGGGCCGCGCCCAGGCCGTGGCGCGCTACCTGCCGCTGACCCTCCCCGCCGACACGCGCCACTGGGTGGCGCAGGCGGTGCAGGCCGGGCGCATCCCGCAGGCCTCTTTCCGCGTGCGCGGCGACCTGCGCGACTTCCCCTTCCGCCGCGGCAACGGCGAGTTCCGCATCGCCGGCCAGGTGGAGGACACGACGCTGGCCTACGTGCCCGACGACCCGTCCTGGCCCGCGTTCACGCAGGTGGCCGGCGAGCTGGTGTTCGACCGCGTCTCGATGGCGCTGCGCAACGTGCGGGCGCGCGTGGCGGGACTCGGGGTGGAGCTGGCCGGCGTCAACGGCGGCTTCGCCGACCTGGAGCAGGCACAGCTGCGCATCGAAGGCACCGGGCGCGGGTCGGCGCACGACATGCTGCGGTTCGTGAACAGCTCGCCCGTGGGCGGGTGGATCGACGGTGGGCTCAAGGACGCCGACGCCACCGGCAACGCCGAGCTGCGCCTGGCGCTGCAGCTGCCGCTGCAGCACCTGGACCAGAGCGCGGTCCAGGGCAGCGTGCTGCTGTCGGGCAACGACGTGCGCCTGGGGCCCAACGTGCCGCTGCTGGCCGCCACGCGGGCGAAGGTCGAGTTCACGCGCCAGCGCATGGGCATCACCGGCGGGGCGCGCGTGCTCGGCGGCGACGCAGTGTTCGAGGGCGGCACGCAGCCCGACGGCACGCTGCGCTTCAGCGGCAACGGCATCGCCAGCGCCGACGGGCTGCGACGCGCGCCGGAGCTGGGCGTCATCTCGCGCCTGGCCGGCGCCTTCAGCGGCCAGGCGCCGTACCGGCTGCAGCTCGCGGTGCGGCAGGGACACCCGGAGTTCGTGGTGCAAAGCAACCTGATGGGCATGGGCGCCGAGCTGCCCGAGCCGCTGCGCAAGGCCCCCGAGGCCGCGCTGCCGTTGCAGGTGAGCACCCGCGTGGTGGGCGACGGCGCGACGCTGCACGAGCACTGGCAGGTGGACGTCGAAGGCTTGCTGCAGGGCCAGCTCGTGCGCGACCTGCAGCACCAGGACGCCGACGGCGACGCCGTGCTGCTGCGCGGTGGCCTGGGCGTGCGCCAGCCCGCGCCGCAGCCTTCGCACGGCTTCGGCATCGCCGTGGCGCTGCCGGCGCTGGACCTCGACGCCTGGCAGCAGACCTGGGAGCGCCTCTCGCGCAGCCCCGCCGGCAGCGGGCAGGGTACGGGCGCCGCCAGTGGCACGGGCAACGCGGGCGGCGCGGCGGCCATGCCGCCGATGAGCGTGGCGCTGCAGGTGCAGCAGCTGATGGTGAGCGGGCGGCGGCTGGACCACGTGGTGGCCGGCGTCACGCACGCCGGTGGCAGTGACACCTGGCGCGCCAACCTGCATGCCGACCAGCTCGACGGCCACGTCGAGTTCCGCTCTGGCGACGCTGCGCAGCCCGGGCTCGTGCGCGCGCGGTTGGCGCGGCTGGCGCTGCCGCCCAGCGCGGCGCAGGGTGTGGAGTCGCTGCTGGCGCAGGCCCCGGCGAGCGTGCCGGCGCTGGACATCGTGGTGGAGGCCTTCGAGCTGGGCGGGCGCGACCTGGGGCGCGTGGAGATCCAGGCCGTCAACCGCCGCAACGGCCCGCGCCCGGCCGAGTGGCAGCTCGACAAGCTGCAGCTCACCACGGACGAGGCCGAGCTCAAGGCGCTGGGGAAGTGGGTGCCGGGTACGGACGGGCGCCGGCGCATGGTGATGGACTTCCGGCTGGAACTCGCCAACGGCGGCGCGCTGCTGCAGCGCCTGGGCCTGGGCGGCGTGCTGGAAGGCGGCAAGGGCCGGCTGCAGGGCGAGGTGTCGTGGCCGGGCTCGCCGCTGGCGCCGGACCCCTCGCGGATGGACGGGCAGCTGCGCGTGGACATCCAGCAGGGCCGCTTCCTCAAGGCCGGCGCGGGCGCGGGGCGGCTGCTGTCGGTGCTGAGCCTGCAGTCGATCCCGCGGCGGCTGACGCTGGACTTCCGCGACGTGTTCCTGCAGGGCTTCGCCTTCGACAGCCTCGCCGGCGACGTGCACATGGACGACGGCGTGGCCGAGACCAACAACCTGCTCATGCGCGGGCTGCAGGCCGCGGTGCTGATGGAGGGCCGCGCCGACATCCCGCGCGAGACGCAGGACCTGCACGTGGTGGTGGTGCCCGAGATCAACGCCGGCACCGCCTCGCTGGCCTATGCGGCCATCAACCCGGCCGTGGGGCTGGGCACCTTCCTGGCGCAGCTGTTCCTGCGCCGGCCGCTGATGCAGGCCGGCACGCGCGAGTTCCAGGTCAGCGGCTCGTGGAGCGATCCGCAGGTGGAACGCGTGGAGCGCGCGCTGGGCAAGCCGCTGCCCAACCTGGACCCGTCACCCTCGCCGCCGCCAGCCGCGGCGGCCGCGGCGTCGAGCCCGCGGGTGCAGAACTGAAACCTGAACCTCAACCCTTGCGAGAGAAGCACCTCATGAAACTTGCCGCCCTGCAGATGGTGTCCACGCCCGACGTGGGCCGGAACCTGGAAGCCGCCGCGCGGCTGATCGCCGAGGCCGCGACGCAGGGCGCCACGCTGGCGTCGCTGCCCGAGTACTTCTGCCTCATGGGGCAGGACGACCGCGACAAGCTGCGCATTGCCGAGGCGGACGGCGCCGGGCCGATCCAGGACTTCCTCTCCGGCGAGGCCAAGCGCCACGGCCTGTGGCTGATCGGCGGCACGCTGCCCATCCGCGCCGCCGACGGGCAGCGCGTGCGCAACGCCTGCTGCGTGTACGGGCCCGACGGCGTGCGCGCCGCGCGCTACGACAAGCTGCACCTCTTTGCCTTCGACAACGGCCGCGAGCACTACGACGAGGCCGTGGCGCTGGAGCCAGGCGACGCGCCGGTGGCGGTGCAGGCGGGGGCGCTGCGGGTGGGCTTGTCGGTCTGCTACGACCTGCGATTTCCGGAGCTGTACCGGGCGATGAGCTTTGGGGAAGGGCGGTCGCCCTGCGACGTGATCAGCGTCCCGGCCGCCTTCACCTACACCACGGGCCGCTCGCACTGGGAGCTGCTGCTGCGCACGCGCGCGGTGGAGAACCAGTGCTACGTGGTGGCCGCTGCGCAAGGCGGCAAGCACGAGAACGGCCGCCGCACCTGGGGGCACAGCATGGTGATCGACCCGTGGGGGGAAGTGCTCTCAGTGGTCGAGGAAGGGGAAGGCATTGCGATCGCGCCCTTCGATGCGGCCCGGATGGGGCAGGTGCGGGTGCAGCTGCCGGCGCTGGGGCATCGGAGGTTGTGAGCGGCGCAGGGAGCGCGCCTTTCACCGCCTCCCAAACATCATCTGCCGCGCCAGCGCCGATTTCAGCGGCGGCACCGCCTGCAATAGCGCCAGCCCCAGCGCCCGCGCCGTCGGCAGTCCCGGCAATTGCCAGGTGAAGCTGCGCGCCAGGAAATCGGTGGCCGCGATCACGCTCCAGCGGTCGGGGGCACGCTGGAATTCCACGCGGCGCAGCGCGGCTTCCACCGAGCCGCTGCGCTTGAGCGCGTGCACCAGCGCATAGGCGTCGCGCAAACCCAGGTTCAAGCCCTGGCCGGCCACCGGGTGCAGCGTCTGCGCCGCGTTGCCGATGCGCACGGTGCGGTCCCGCGCCAGCGTGCGCTCGGCATTCAGCCCCAGCGCGAAAGCCTTCATCGGCGTCACCGCCACCAGCCGGCCCGCCTCGGCCGGGAAGACGTTCGACAGCACCAGCAGCCGCTGCGTGTCGGTCAAATCCTTCACGGGGTCGTCGCGGCTGTCCACGCACCACACCAGCGCGGCGCGATGCAGGCCGTCCGGCCCCGGCGGCAGCGGCAGCAGGGCGGCCGGGCCCTGGCGCGTGAAACGCTCGATGGCCAGGCCCGGACGGCCGCCCTCCAGCGTCACGGTGCCGATCCACGCCGTCTGCCCGTAGTCGCGCGCGATGGACCTGCGCGCCTGCTCGGCGAACACGCCGCCCTCGGCCACCACGGCCAGATCAAAACTCTCGGCGATGCCGGCATCCACCTCCACGCCCTGCGGCAGCGGCTTGATCGACGCCACCGGCGTGCCAAAGCGGGTGAACAGCCGCTGCGGCTCGGCCGCGGCCTGCTCCAGCCACGCGCGCTGCAGCGGCGCCACCACCGCGCCGTAGGACTGCACCGCGCCCAGCATCGGCACTGCCTCTTCCACGGCGCTGATGCGCACCTGCGGCTCGCCGCCCAGCGGCAAGGTGCCCGGCGGCTGCTGCGAGACGAGCACGTCCTGGATCGGCTGCGCGCTCGCGGCATTCCAGGCTTTCAGCTGCTGCAGCAGCTGCACGCTGCCCAGCGACAGCGCCAGCACGCGCGGGTCGCCGGAGACGTCCTTGTCGGCGCTGCGGCTGTCGAAGAGGGAAATTTGCGCCTGCGGCAGCTGCCGCGCCGCCATCAGTCCCAGCGCCAGGCCCACCGGGCCGGCGCCCACCACGGCGATGCGCGAGGCCGCCGGCACGGCGGCCATGGTGGAAGCGTTGGACGAGGAAGAAATGGTGCTCATGCGGTGTGTTCGCCTTGTGCGTCCAGGGCCGCCAGCCGCTCGGGCGTGCCCACGTCGGTCCAGGCCTCCAGCCAGCGCTCGGCGCCCAGGACGCGGCGCTCGATCGCGGCGTCCAGGTACGGGCGCAGCGGCGCCTTGGTGCCCGGAGGCAGATCGGCCATCAGCTCCTCCACGAAGGCGCGGCGGAACAGGCCCAGGCTGGTCCAAGTGAATCGGGTTTGCGCATCGCGCACGGCCAGGCCGTCGCGGATGCCGAAGTCGCCGCCCGGGTGGTGCGGCGGGTTGTCAGTCAGCCACAGCCTGGCCAGTTGGCCGCTGGCTTCGAAGCGGCGCACGGCCTCGGCGTCGAAGGAGAAGGTGGGCACGAACACGTCGCCCGACACCACCCAGAAGCTGTCGCCCAGCAGCGGCAGCGCCTTCTTCATTCCGCCGGCGGTTTCCAGCGCGCCGCCATGGTCGCGGCCTTCATGGGAATACAGGATTTCCAGCCCGTAGCGCGCCCCGTCGCCCAGTGCGGGCTCGAACTGCTCTTCCAGCCAAGCGGTGTTGACCACCACCCGGCGCACGCCCGCGCGCGCCAGCGCGAGCAGGTGCCATTCGATGAGGCGCCGCCCCTGCACGGACAGCAACGGTTTGGGGGTCCGGTCGCTCAGCGGCCGCATGCGCTCGCCGCGGCCGGCGGCCAGGATCAAGGCTGAAACAGTCATGCGCGGCAGTGTAGGACCGGCCTTTCCACCTCCCTTTGACGCGCCTGTGCACAAGGCTGTGGTCAGCGCGCACAACAACTCGGGCTTGTCCACAGCCCGGGGCCGGTCGGCGATGTTTGTTCTCTGTTCGCACCGGAACAAACAGCGGTGCGGTCCCCAGCCTTCGGCCGCGGCCAAGTTCAAGCCGCGCAAGAACAAACGCCGGTTATCCACAGGCCCGGGCGGCCTCTACCACGACGACCACTCTTAAAAATGAACATCCTTGGAGAAGAAAAACCGGCGAACCAGGACAAGCGAACGAATCCGGAAAGGTTCAAAAGCCGCGTTTCAGGGCAAAACGGTGGAGAAGCTGTGAGCGCCTGAAGGCTTGTCCACACGGCTTTTCACGCAGCGTCGAACCGGAAAAAGTTCATTGCTGACAAGGCTTTGAACAAGCTGTGGGCTAGAGCAGGCTTGTGCACAGAGGGATGCCGGAAGGGGACATCACGGCGCTGCTGAGGGGAGGCTTCGCACCGAAAAGCAAAAACGCCGGCACGAAGCCGGCGTCCTTGGTCAGGGAGAGAAAGCGCGTGCGGGCGGCTTCAGCTTCCCAGCCCGATCGGCGCCGGCGCCATGTTGAGGATGCGCGTGAACAGCGGCCGGTACGCCTGGTCGGGCTCGTGGCCGGTGAGGGGGTCGCGGTTGGCTGCGAACTCGGCGTCGAGCTCGGCCCAGTCCTCGGCCAGCAGGTGCTTCTCGGCCGCGGGCAACACCAGGTTCTCCTCGGTGCCCATGTGCGCCAGGTAGAAGTTGACGTAGCGCTCGGCCGCGGCCTCGAAGGCCTCGCGGCGGGTCTCGCCCATCATCTCGAAGGCCAGCAGCGCGTGCTCCAGCTCGCGGATGGCGCGCTCGCCCTGGGCGTGGTCGGCGTCCAGCGCGTCCAGCACCGGGACCAAGTCCGGGCAGCGCTCGCGCAGGCGCGGGAACAGCAGCTGCGTCTCCTTGGTGTGGTGCAGCCGCTCGGGAAACTCGTCGATGTAGAACAGCATCGCCCGCAGCAGCTCGAAGCTGGGCAGCTTCTGCTCGCGCCTCGACTGGGCCAGCAGCATGGACAGCGAGCGCAGCATGGCGGCCAGGGCCTGGTGCTCGTCGTTGATGATCGTCAGCGAAGCGTGGCGCATGGGGTCCTCCTTGTGCCCTTGCAGCGTGGCAGCACCGGGCCGGCGCGCATTGATGCCGGTCAAGGCTTTCCGGTGCCGAATGCGCACGCGCATGAGGCGCGTCGCAGCCCCGGAGTCAGGGACCGTTTGGGGGGCGGCATAAAATCCGCGTTTTTGCTGCCCACGAGCTCGAAACCGCATGGACCTCGTCGCCGATCTCCCTCAAGAAGCCGCCCAGGATCCCAGCACCCTGATGGCCAATGCCATCCGTGCGCTGGCCATGGATGCCGTGCAGCAGGCCAACTCCGGCCATCCCGGCGCGCCCATGGGCATGGCGGACATGGCGGTCGCGCTCTGGGACCGCCACCTGCGCCACAACCCGCAAGACCCGCACTGGGCCGACCGCGACCGCTTCGTGCTCTCCAACGGGCACGGCTCGATGCTGATCTACGCGCTGCTGCACCTCACGGGCTACGCGCTGCCCATCGAGGAGCTGCGCAACTTCCGCCAGATGCACAGCAAGACCCCGGGCCACCCCGAGGTCGGCATCACCCCCGGCGTGGAAACCACCACCGGCCCGCTGGGCCAGGGCATCACCAACGCGGTGGGCATGGCGCTGGCGGAGAAGCTGCTGGCCGCGGAGTTCAACCGCGAAGGCCACACCGTCGTCGACCACCGCACCTACGTCTTCCTGGGTGACGGCTGCCTGATGGAAGGCATTAGCCACGAGGCCTGCGCCCTGGCCGGTGCCTGGAAGCTCGACAAGCTCACCGCCCTGTACGACGACAACGGCATCAGCATCGACGGCCAAGTCACGCCCTGGTACGTGGACGACGCGCGCAAGCGCTTCGAGGCCTACGGCTGGAACGTCATCGGCCCCATCGACGGCCACGACGTGGAAGCCGTGGACGCGGCGCTGGACGCGGCCAAGACCGTCACCGGCCAGCCCACGCTGGTGATCTGCAAGACCAACATCGGCCACGGCTCGCCCAACCGCGCCGGCACCGCCAAGGCGCACGGCGAGGCGCTGGGCCACGAGGAAATCGCGCTCACCCGCGCCAAGCTGGGCTGGAGCCACGAGCCCTTCGTGATCCCCGAGCAGGCCTACCAGGCCTGGGACGCCAAGGAGCGCGGCGCCGCGGCGCAGGCCGAGTGGCAGCAGCGCTTCGACGCCTACGCCGCCGCCTTCCCCGAGCTGGCCGCCGAGTTCCAGCGCCGCATGGCCGGCGAGCTGCCCGCCAACTTCGCGCAGGTGGCCGTGGACGCCGCCATCGCCGCGCACGAGAAGGCCGAGACGGTCGCCTCCCGCAAGGCCAGCCAGATCGCGCTGGAGTTCTTCACCAAGTCGCTGCCCGAGCTGCTGGGCGGCTCGGCCGACCTGACGGGCTCCAACCTCACGAACACCAGCAGCACGGCCGCGCTGCGCTTCGACGCCGAGGGCAAGCCCAACGGCGGACGCCACATCAACTACGGCGTGCGCGAGTTCGGCATGGCCGCGATCATGAACGGCGTGGCGCTGCACGGCGGCTACATCCCCTACGGCGGCACCTTCCTGACCTTCAGCGACTACAGCCGCAACGCCATCCGCATGGCCGCGCTGATGAAGGCGCGCGTGATCCACGTCTTCACGCACGACTCCATCGGCCTGGGCGAGGACGGCCCCACGCACCAGAGCGTGGAGCACGCCGCGGCGCTGCGCCTGATCCCGAACCTCGACGTCTGGCGCCCCGCCGACACCGCCGAGACGGCCGTGGCCTGGAGCACCGCGCTGCTGAACAAGGCGCGCCCGTCGGCGCTGCTGCTCAGCCGCCAGAACCTGGCCTACCTGCCCAAGTCCGGCCTGGACGAGATCGCCAAGGGCGCCTACGTGCTGGCCGAGCCCAGCGAGGTGGGCCTGAAGAAGAAGGCGCAGGCCGTGATCGTGGCCACCGGCTCCGAGGTGCAGCTGGCGCTGCACGCGCAGCAGCAGCTGGCCGTGGCCGGCATCGCCGTGCGCGTGGTCTCGGTGCCCAGCACCACCGTGTTCGACCGCCAGAGCCGCGACTACAAGGTCTCGGTGCTGCCCGAGGGGCTGCCGCGCATCGCCGTGGAGGCGGGCGTGACCGACTTCTGGTGGAAGTACGGCTGTGCCGCCGTGGTGGGCATCGACACCTACGGCGAGAGCGCCCCGGCGGGCGTGCTGTTCAAGCACTTCGGCTTCACGGCCGAGAACGTGGTCGCCACCGTGCGTGCCGTGCTGGGCAAGTAATTGATTCGGTAGTGCCTGCGCCGCCCGCGGGCGGCGGCGGGCGATGACGGTTTTTCTTTGCAGGAGAGTGACGACATGACCATCAAGATCGGTATCAACGGCTTCGGGCGCATCGGCCGCATGGTGTTCCGCGCTGCGGTGCAGAACTTCAACGACATCGAGGTGGTCGGCATCAACGACCTGCTTGAGCCGGACTACCTGGCCTACATGCTCAAGTACGACAGCGTGCACGGCCGCTTCAAGGGCGACGTGGCGGTCGAGGGCAACAACCTGATCGTCAACGGCAAGAAGATCCGCCTGACCGCGGTGAAGAACCCCGAAGAGCTGAACTGGGGCGAGATCGGCGCCGACATCGTCGTCGAGTCCACCGGCCTGTTCCTGACCAAGGAAACCGCCGAGAAGCACCTGAAGGCTGGCGCCAAGAAGGTGATCATGTCCGCGCCGTCCAAGGACGACACCCCGATGTTCGTCTTCGGCGTCAACGACAAGACCTACGCCGGCCAGGCCATCATCTCCAACGCCTCGTGCACCACCAACTGCCTGGCGCCCGTGGCCAAGGTGCTCAACGACAAGTGGGGCATCAAGCGCGGCCTGATGACCACCGTGCACGCTGCCACCGCCACGCAGAAGACCGTGGACGGCCCGTCCAACAAGGACTGGCGCGGTGGCCGCGGCATCCTGGAAAACATCATCCCGTCCTCCACCGGCGCCGCGAAGGCCGTGGGCGTGGTCATCCCCGAGCTGAACAAGAAGCTCACCGGCATGTCCTTCCGCGTGCCCACCTCCGACGTGTCGGTGGTGGACCTGACGGTCGAGCTCAACGCCGAGGCCTCCTACGCCGAGATCTGCGCCGAGATGAAGGCCCAGAGCCAGGGCGCGCTGCAAGGCGTGCTGGGCTACACCGAGGACAAGGTCGTGGCCACGGACTTCCGCGGCGAGTCCTGCACCTCGGTCTTCGACGCCGACGCCGGCATCGCCCTGGACAAGACCTTCGTCAAGGTCGTGGCCTGGTACGACAACGAGTGGGGCTACTCCAACAAGGTGCTGGACATGGTGCGCGTCATCGCCGCCTGACCGGCCGCGCGGTTTCGTACCCTGCTTCAACGGAAAGCCGCCTTCGGGCGGCTTTTTCATGGGCGCGGCACCGGCGTGCCGCTCGCTGCCATGCGCGGGAACGTGCCAGCCGCGGCAACGTGGCGGCTTTGAACAGGCCTTTATATTGGCCGCCTCCTCACGCTCAGGCGATTGCGAATGAAGAACTCGATGTGGTGGGCGAAAGGCGCCGCTGCTGCGGCGCTGCTGGGTGCTGGTGTTTCCGGGACGGCCTGGGCAGAGCTGTCATCGCCCCTGGCACAGGTGTTGGGGCCTCAGATGGCCAACGGACTGATCGTGCAGCTGCGCGACGCGCCCACGCACGTCCAGGTGGCGCGCGAGCAGGCGCAGTCCGCCGACAGGCGCAGCGCGCGCGGCGAGGCGCACCGCGAGCGGCTGCAGCGCGTCCTGCGCGAAGCCGCGCTGGACCGTGCGGCCATCGACGTGCCTTCGGCGCCGCGCATCGCGGCCACGGGCAGCGCCTCGCAGGTGTTGCGCTTCGAGCGTGTGATGACCCTGGAGCAGGCACGGCGCCTGGCACGGCGCCTGGCGGCCCGCGGCGACGTGCTCTGGGCCGAGCCCAACACGCTGGAGCGACCGCTGCAGAGCAGCACGCCCAGCGATCCCTACTTCGCGGCCAGCGCCTCCAACCCCTTCAACCAGGAAGGCCAGTGGTGGCTGTTCCCGGTAGGGGGTGCCAGCGGCAACGTGCTGGCCGACCGCCGCCGCGGCGTGCCGGGCTTCCAGAGCGCCTGGGCCACCTTCAATGGCTCCACCGCGGCGGCGGTGCCGGTGGCGGTGCTGG
Source organism: Azohydromonas australica DSM 1124 (assembly GCF_000430725.1). Lineage (GTDB taxonomy): Bacteria > Pseudomonadota > Gammaproteobacteria > Burkholderiales > Burkholderiaceae_C > Azohydromonas > Azohydromonas australica. The sequence continues at coordinate 64,681 of NZ_AUMO01000032.1, read as the reverse complement.
ACACCGGCATCACGCCCCACGCTGATCTCACTGCTCACCTGGGCACCGGCTACGACTTCGTCAGCACCTTGGCCTACGCGGGTGACGGCAACGGCCGCGACGCCGACCCGAGCGACCCGGGCGACTTCGTCAGCGACGCCGACCGCACGGCCAATCCCGGCCTCTTCGGCTCCGACTGTTCTGCCACCAGCAGTTGGCACGGCACCAAGATCGCCGGGCTGATTGCGGCCGTGACCGGCAACAACGCCGGCGTGGCCGGTGCCAACTGGAACGCCCTGGTGCTGCCCGTGCGTGTGGCGGGCAAGTGCGGCGCGGAGGTGGCGGACATTGCCGACGGCATCCGCTGGGCCGCGGGACTCTCCGTCACCAACGTGCCGGCCAACGCCCGGGCTGCACGCGTCATCAACATCAGCTTCGGTGGCTCCGCCGACTGCACCAGCACCAGCGAGGGTCGGCTCTACCAGCAGGCCATCAATGACGCACGCGGCGTCGGCGCGGTGGTGGTGGCCGCCGCCGGCAACGAGCACACCGCGCCGACGCGCCCGGCCAACTGCAGCAACGTCATCGGCGTGGGGGCGCTCAACCGGGATGGCTTCAAGGCCTCGTACTCCAACTTCGGCGCGTCGCTGGTGATCTCCACGGTGGGCGGCGACAGCCCCGACATAGGCCGCTGGGGCAGTGCCCTGGGCGACAGCGGGCTGCTGACCACCAGCAACGGCGGCACCACCACGCCGGGCACCGAGAGCTACGCATCGGCCTACGGCACCAGCTTCTCCGCGCCGCTGGTGTCCGCGGCCGTCAGCCTGATGCTCGCCCGCAACTCCTCGCTGACGGCCGACCAGATCGTGGCGGGCCTGCAAGCCAGCGCACGGCCGCACGTGACCTCCACGGTGATGGCCAACTGCTCCGATGCCAACCCCGGGCGCTGCATCTGCACGGAAACCACCTGCGGCAAGGGCATCCTGGACATCCAGCGGGCCCTGGCCTACGCCGTCTCGCCGTCTTCGGTCACGGCGGTGGCGGCAGCCAACATCGACAGCGCGGAGCTGACCAGCGCACACGCCGCCAACCCACAGGATCTCGACGCCAATACTCCCGTCACGACCCCCACCACCCCCGCGGGGCCCTGCGGCCGCGACGGCATCTGCGGCGGCGCCACGCAGCCGGCGTGGCTGCTGGGCCTGCTGGCCGCATCGGGCGCGCTGCTGTGGGGCGGCCGGCGGGCCGCGAAGAAGGCGCAGCGGAGGGGCTGAACCCAGCGGGCGCACGGAGCGGGCCTGCTGCCCGCTGCCGCTGCGCCGCGATCAGCTCTTGGTCTTGCGGCAGCCCCTGAAGCCGCCGCGCAGCGCCGGCGTGGGCTCCATGCCGGCGATCTGGGAGCGCACCTCGTCGGTAGGGTGCTCCACGCGCAGCAGCACGGCCGCGGCCTCGCTGGTGGGCACCACGCGCGCCTGCCGCGGGCCGCGCGAGGACTGCAGTGCCGCCAGCGCGGCCTCGGCCTGCGCCTCCTGCGTGTGGCGGCTGAACACCAGTCCCGGCTCCAGCGCCGGCAGGTCATGCGCCAGCTCCGCCTCCACGCCGCGCTGGCGCAGGTCCTGCAGCCGGCGCTGCGCCGTCTTCTGATCGGAGAAGCGGCCCATGTACACCAGGTAGGCCGGTGCCGGCTCCAGCGTCTGGCGCTGCCAGCTGCCGCGGGGCAGGGCGGCCAGCGCCGCCTCGGCCGCGGGCAGGCTCTGCGCATCGAAGGGGCCGGCTTCCAGGCATACCGCGTTGAGCGCCGTCACCGCGCCCGTCACCGGTCCCAGCCCGCCGGCGGCGGTGGAGGCGCCCACGCCCGCCGCCACCGCGGAAGCCGGGGCCGGCGCCAGGGGAGCGTCCTCGGCGTCGGGCGAGGCGCCGTCCTGCAGCGCCTGGGCGACGCGCAACGGGGTGCCGCCGGCGGCCGTGCCCTCCGGAGGCAGCACGCGCACGCGCTCGGGATTGAGCTGCTGCTGCACGCGGGTGGGCTCGCGCTCCTTCTGGTCACTGCTGCCGCCCAGCAGCAGCCAGCTCAGCAGCGCCAGGTTGAGCAGCAGCAGCGCCGCGACCAGGCGGCGCATCAGGACTCGCCGTCCGCGACGGGCGTGCCGGACAGCCGCACGCTCACCTCGCCGCTGGACAGCCGCTGCAGCCCTTGCGCCGTCTCCACCAGCAGCGCGCCGTCCTCGGCCACGCCGCGGGCCACGCCTTCGAACACCGGGGCGGTGGTGCTCACCGGACGGTTCAGCAGCAGGTCACGCCGCGCGTAGCGCTCGGCGAAGGGCTTGAAGCCCTCGCGCTCGTGCTGGCGCAGCACCTCGGCCAGCGACAGCGCCACGCGGTGCAGCACGGCCGGCGGGGTGATGTCAGGTTCGAGCTCGTCGAGGCTGGCGAAGCCGGTGGCGAGGTCGCGCACGGGCTGCGGATGCAGGTTCAGGCCCACGCCGATCACAGCCATGCGGTGCCGGCCCACGGCCACGGTCTCGATGAGCACGCCACCGAGCTTGCGGCCGACCACGGCCGGGTCGACGAGCCACAGGTCGTTGGGCCACTTCAGCGCGATGCGCGGGGCCTGCCCCGGCTGCAGCGGGTCCAGCGCGTCGGCCAGCGCCACGCCCACGCTCAGCGACAGGCCGGACCAGTCCACCGGGTCGAAGGGCAGCGACAGCGAGAAGGTCAGCGAGGCGCCGGGCGTGGCCTGCCAGTTGCGGCCCAGCCGCCCGCGGCCGCGGGTCTGGTGCTCGGCCACCAGCAGGCAGGGCTGGGTGTCATCGGCGCGCCGGCCCAGCGGGGTGGGCGGCTCGTTGGGCGCGGGCGTCGCCTCGGGCGTGTGCGGGTAGGCGCGCCCGGCGCGGCCGCCGGACAGCCGCGCGCGTTCGAGCAGCCGGGTGTTGGTGGAGTCGGCATGCGCCACCACTTCGATCGAGAGCCCCGGCAGGAGCGGCTGCAGCTGTCGCCACAGGGCCTCGGCTTGCCAGTGCAGGCGGGTTTCGTTCATGACTGGTTAACGCATGGCGGTGCCGTGGCGTGCACGGGGCGCTGGCTCAGCGCTTCTTTTTGGGGGCCAGCATGGTGCCGCGGCACGCGCGGTGCCCGCAGTGGCAGGCGAAGCGCTTCTTGAGCGCGCTGGTGTAGCGCTCGTCGATGATCAGGCCGTAGTCGAAGAACAGCTCCTCGCCGGGCTCCAGGGCGCGCAGCGCCTTGATGAACACCCGTCCGTCGTCTTCTTCTGCCTCGCAATTGGGCACGCAGGCATGGTTGATCCAGCGCGAGGCGTTGCCGCCGTGCCCACCGTCGATGACGCGCTCGTCATCGATGTGGAAATAGAAGGTGTGGTCCGGATTGCTCGGGTCATGCGGGTGGCGGCGCAGCGCCTCCTCCCACGTGATGAGCTCGCCCTTGTATTCGAGGATTGTCTCGCCCTCGGCAATGGACTGCAGCGCGAACACGCCCTTGCCGTGCACACCGGAGCGGCGCACCTGGATGCGGCGGCCGCGGGCGGGTTGGGACTCGGCTTGCACGGTGGGCTTCATTCGGTACATTGATTTCATGGGCGCACGCATGCACATGCGCGCGCGAGAGAGCACGGATTGTAGGCACGCAGGCCGCCTGGGCGGCCTGCGGCTTTTTCAAGAGGCACCATGAGCAAGTCCCTGATCATTGCGGAGAAGCCGAGCGTCGCGCAGGACATCGTGCGCGCGCTCACCCCTGTGGTCGGCAAGTTCGAGAAACACGCCGATCACTTCGAAAACGACCGCTACGTCGTCACCTCGGCAGTCGGCCACCTGGTGGAGATCAAGGCCCCCGAGGCCTACGAGGTCAAGCGCGGCAAGTGGAGCTTCAACCACCTGCCCGTGATCCCGCCGCACTTCGAGCTGGCCCCCATCGACAAGGCCAAGAGCCGGCTCAACGCGGTGGTGAAGCTCGTCAAGCGCAAGGACGTCACCGAGCTCATCAACGCCTGCGACGCCGGGCGCGAGGGCGAGCTGATCTTCCGCCTCATCGTCCAGTACGCCGCGGGCGACAAGAAGCCCATCGACAAGCCGGTGCAGCGGCTGTGGCTGCAGAGCATGACGCCGCAAGCCATCCGCGACGGCTTCGACAAGCTGCGCAGCGACGAGCAGATGCGCGGCCTCTCGGACGCCGCGCGCAGCCGCAGCGAGGCCGACTGGCTGGTGGGCATCAACGGCACGCGCGCCATGACGGCCTTCAACTCGCGCGACGGCGGCTTCTTCCTCACCACCGTGGGCCGCGTGCAGACGCCCACGCTCTCGATCGTGGTCGAGCGCGAGGAGAAGATCCGCAAGCACGTCGCGCGTCCCTATTGGGAAGTGAAGGCCACCTTCGATGCCCAGGCCGGGCAGTACGAGGGCAAGTGGTTCGACCCGAAGTGGAAGAAGGACCCCAGCGACGCCGAGGCCCGCGCCGACCGGCTGTGGGACGAGGCCACGGCCCGGGCCATCGCCGAGGCGGTGCGCGGTCAACCGGCCAGCGTCACCGAGGAGGCCAAGCCCAGCTCGCAGAGCAGCCCGGGCCTGTACGACCTCACCACGCTGCAGCGCGAGGCCAACTCGCGCTTCGGCTTCTCGGCCAAGACCACGCTCTCGATCGCGCAGGCGCTGTACGAGAAGCACAAGGTGCTGACCTACCCCCGGACGGACTCGCGCTTCCTGCCCGAGGACTACGTCAGCGTCACGCGCGACACCTTCGAGATGATCGCCAACGAGGACCTGCCCGGCCCGCTGCGCGAGCTCTCGCAGCATGCGCGCAAGGGCCTGGCCGAGGGCTACGTGAAGCCGACCAAGCGCGTGTTCGACAACGCGAAAGTGTCCGACCACTTCGCCATCATCCCGACGATGCAGGCGCCCAAGAGCCTGACCGAGATCGAGGCGAAGCTGTACGACCTGGTGGTCAAGCGCTTCATCGCCGTGTTCTACCCGGCGGCCGAGTTCATGGTCACGACGCGCATCAGCACCGTGAAGGCCGAGGACCGGGAGCACCAGTTCCAGACCAACGGCAAGGTGCTGGTCAAGCCGGGCTGGCTGGCGGTGTACGGGCGCGAAGAGCAGCAGAGCGACGCCTCGCTGGTGCCGGTGGACAAGGGCGAGCTGGTGCGCACCGAGGCCGTGGACGTGCTCTCGCTCAAGACCAAGCCGCCGGCGCGCTACACCGAAGCCACGCTGCTGTCGGCCATGGAAGGCGCGGGTAAGCTGGTGGACGACGACGAGCTGCGCTCGGCCATGGCCGAGAAGGGCCTGGGCACGCCGGCCACGCGCGCGGCCATCATCGAAGGCCTCATCACCGAGAAGTACCTGCTGCGCGAGGGCCGCGAGCTCATCGCCACCGCCAAGGCCTTCCAGCTCATGACGCTGCTGCGCGGCCTGGCCGTGGAAGACCTCACCAAGCCCGAGCTCACCGGCAACTGGGAGTACCAGCTCTCGCAGATGGAGCACGGGCGTCTCAAGCGCGAGGAGTTCATGGCCGCCATCGCCGCCATGGCCGAGCGCATCGTGCACAAGGCCAAGGCGTACGACCGCGACACCATCCCCGGCGACTACGTGACGCTCTCCGTGCCCTGCCCGAACTGCGGCGGCGTGATCAAGGAGAACTACCGCCGCTTCACCTGCGTGGGCCGCAACGGCGGCGCGCAGGGCGGCAATGCCGGCGGCGAGGGCGCAGGCTGCGGCTTCAGCATCACCAAGATCCCGGCGGGGCGCAGCTTCGAGCTCAACGAGGTGGAGCAGCTGTTGCGCGATCACCGCATCGGGCCGCTGGAGGGCTTCCGCTCCAAGGCCGGCTGGCCTTTCACGGCGGAGCTGCGGCTGGTGCGCGACGAGGAGCAGCACAACTGGAAGATGGAGTTCGACTTCGGCGAGGACGCGAAGAAGGAAGCCGAGGGCGGCGAGGAGGTGGATTTCAGCGACCAGGAGAGCCTGGGCAGCTGTCCCAAGTGCAAGGGCCACGTGTACGAGCACGGCACCAACTACGTGTGCGAGCACGCCGTGGGCGCCCACGTGACCTGCGACTTCAAGACCGGCAAGGTGATCCTGCAGCAGCCTGTCGTGCGCGAGCAGCTGAGCAAACTGCTGGCCACGGGCAAGACCGACTTGCTGGACGGCTTCGTCTCCAACAAGACGCGGCGCAAGTTCAAGGCCTTCCTGACCTACGACAAGAAGGAAGGCAAGGTCGGCTTCGAGTTCGAGCCCCGCGCGGCCAAGACGCCGGCGGCGAAGAAGACGGCGGCGAAGAAGGTGGCAGCCGGTTGAGTCGGCGGCGCGGCTGAAAACACGGTGGCCGGCGGGTGTGAAGCCCGCCGGCCACTTTTTTGCCTGGGGCCAGCGGGCCCCGTCGGCCTTACTGCTTGCCTGCCGCCACGAAATGAGGGTTGTCGAAGCCCGGCTTGCCGTAGGTGAGCGGGGCGCCGTTGTCCACGCGGCGCACCGTGCCGCCGGCGGCGGCCAGCACGGCGTGGCCGGCGGCGATGTCCCATTCCATGGTGCGGCCCAGGCGCGGGTAGAGGTCCGCCTCGCCCGCGGCCACCAGGCACAGCTTCAGCGACGACCCCGCGCTGCGGAACTCCGCCACCTTGCGCCCATTGAGGAAGGCCTCCATCGCCTGCGCGTCGCCATGCGAGCGGCTGCCCACCACCGTCAGCCCCGCCTCGGGCACCGCGCGCACCTGGATCGCCCGGCGCTCGCCGTCCTGCTCGACGTAGGCGCCCAGGCCCTGCGCGCCGGCGAAGAGCCGGTCCAGCGCCGGCGTGTACACCACGCCCAGCACCGGCTGCCCATCGCGTACCAGCGCCACGTTGACCGTGAACTCGCCGTTGCGGCTGATGAACTCCTTGGTGCCGTCCAGCGGATCGACCAGCCAGAACTGATCGCCCACCGACTCCGGCACGCCGCCGGCGGCCACCGCCTCTTCCGCCACCACCGGGATGTCCGGGTACAGCGCCGCCAGTCCCTTGAGCAGCAGCGCCTCGGCCTTCTCGTCGGCTTCGGTCACGGGCGAGGCGTCGTCCTTGCCGCGCACGGCGAAGTCGGTGGCGTAGACCTCCATGATCAGTGCGCCAGCCTCGCGCGTGAGCCGGGCGATGGCGTCCAGGTCGGCGGACGACAAGGCTTCCAGGGACTGCGTGGGATTCATGCTCATGCGGGACGACTCCAAAGAAAGTGAAATCAGGGGAAGCACGAGTCTGCTTCAGCTTGGGGGGCCTCCCGTGCCGGGCACGGCCCGCACAGCCCACCCGGACAAGGGTAAATACCAGCCGGCCATACTCCCGCCCCCATGCCCGACACCGTCCTCGACAAGCTGCCCGCGCTCTTCGCCACCGTCCTGCTCGGCTGGGCCGCGGCGCGATGGGGCTGGCTCACGGACGGTGCGCGCGGCGGCGCGCGTGGCAGCGCCGGTGCCGGTGCGGCGGCCGACCCGGCCCGCGTGCTGTCCGCGGCGGCGCAATACCTGTTCATCCCGGCGCTGCTGTTCCGCGCCATGGCGCGGCTGGATTTCAGCCACATGCCCTGGCGCACGCTCGCCGCCTTCTACGGCCCGCTGCTGGTGATGGTGCTGGTGGTCTACGGCTTCAAGCGCTGGCGGCTGCAGGGCGGCGGAGGCATGGCGGTGTCCAGCGCCACGGCGGTGGTACCGGCCACGCGCGCCGTCACGGCCGGCTTCGGCAACTCGGTGCAGGTGGGCGTGCCGCTGATCGCGGCGCTCTACGGCGACGCGGGGCTGGCGATCCACGTGGCCATCGTCAGCCTGCACGCGCTCACGCTGCTGACGCTGTGCACCGTGCTGGCCGAGGCCGACTTGGCGCGCGCCCGGCTGCGCCGCGCCGGCGGCGGCCACGGCGCGCTGGGCGCCACTGTGCGCGCGACGCTGCGCGCCACGCTCATTCACCCTGTGGTGCTGCCGGTGCTGGCCGGCCTGGCGTGGAACCTCCTGCGCCTGCCGCTGCCCACGCCGCTGGACGAGTGGCTGCAGCTCCTGGGCAGCGCCGTGGCGCCGCTGTGCCTGCTGCTGATCGGGCTCTCCCTGGGGCGCCAGAGCCTGCACGGCACGCTGCGCGGCGTGTTCTCCATCGCGGTGCTGAAGCTCTTCGTGCTGCCGGTGCTGGTGTGGCTCACGGGCCACTTCGTGTTCCGGCTGGAGCCGCTGCCGCTGGCGGTGGTGGTGATGGCCGCCGCGCTGCCGCCGGGCAGCAACGCGCTGATCTTCGCCCAGCGCTACCGCACCCTGGAAACCGAAACCGCTGCCGCCACGCTGCTGTGCACCCTGGCCTTCGCGCTCACGGCGCCGCTGTGGGCGATGGCGATGGCGCGGCTCTGAGGCAGGAGCCGCCTACCAATCCCCAGTGCTACAGAACCAGTGAACCCTTGCGCGACAATCCCGCGCATGACTGCGCCCACCGATCTTGACGTCACGATGACCCGCCTCGGCCGCGCCGCGCGCGCTGCCGCCACCGCGATGGCCGCCGCGCCGACGGCCGCCAAGGACCGCGCGCTGCGCCTGCTGGCCGCGCTGCTGCGCGAGCAGATCGAGCCGCTGCAGGTGGACAACGCCAAGGACATCGAGGCGGCCCAGGCCGCCGGGCTGGCGGCACCGATGGTGGACCGCTTGCGCCTCACGCCCAAGGTGCTGGAGACGGTCGCCGAAGGCTGCGAGCAGATCGCCGCCATGCCCGACCCCATCGGCGAAATCACGGACGTGAAGCGCCGCCCGACCGGCATCAGCGTGGGCCGCATGCGCGTGCCTCTGGGCGTGTTCGGGATGATCTACGAGAGCCGCCCCAACGTGACCATCGAGGCCGCGTCGCTGGCGATCAAGAGCGGCAACGCCTGCATCCTGCGCGGCGGCTCCGAGGCCATCCACTCCAACATCGCGCTGTGGAAGCTGGTACAGAAGGCGCTCACCGAGGCCGGCCTGCCCGCCGAGGCCGTGCAGCTGGTCGAGACCACCGACCGCGCCGCCGTCGGCAAGCTGATCGCGATGCCCGAGTACGTGGACGTGATCATTCCGCGCGGCGGCAAGGGGCTGATCGAGCGCATCGCCAGCGAGGCGCGCGTGCCCGTCATCAAGCACCTGGACGGCAACTGTCACACCTACGTCGACGCGCAGGTGGACATCGAGCAGGCGCTGGTGGTCACCGACAACGCCAAGACCCAGAAGTACAGCCCCTGCAACGCCACCGAGTCGCTGCTGGTCCACGCGGCGCAGGCGCAGGCCTTCCTGCCGCGCATCGGCGCCGTCTTCGCCGCCAAGGGCGTGGAGATGCGCTGCTGCCCGGTGTCGAAGGCCATCCTCTCCGACGTGCCCGGCGCGCAGGTCGTGGACGCCACCGAGGAGGACTGGTCCACCGAGTACCTGGCGCCCGTGATCAGCGTGAAGGTCGTTGAAACGCTGGACGAGGCCATCGCGCACGTCAACCGCTACGGCTCGCACCACACCGACGCCATCCTGACCACGAACCACCCCAACGCCATGCGCTTCCTGCGCGAGGTGGACTCGTCGAGCGTGATGGTCAACGCCAGCACCCGCTTCGCCGACGGCTTCGAGTACGGGCTGGGCGCGGAAATCGGCATCAGCACCGACAAGTTCCATGCGCGCGGCCCCGTGGGCCTGGAAGGGCTGACCTCGCTGAAGTGGGTCGTCCTGGGCCAGGGCGAGATCCGCGGCTGAGGCGCGTGGCGATGGATCCGCGCAAGGCGCTGGTGCTGTTCTCCGGCGGGCAGGACTCGACCGCCTGCCTGGCCTGGGCGCTGGAGCGCTACAGCCAGGTCGAGACGCTGGGCTTCGACTACGGCCAGCGGCACCGCATCGAGCTGGACTGCCGCACGCGGGTGCGCGACGAGGTCCGCGCCGCGTTCCCGGACTGGGGCGCACGGCTGGGCGAGGACCACCTGCTGAACCTCTCGCTGCTGGGCCAGATCTCCGACACCGCGCTCACCAGCGAGCGCGCGATCGAGATGCAGGCCAACGGGCTGCCCAACACCTTCGTGCCCGGGCGCAATCTGCTGTTCCTGAACTTCGCCGCCGCGCTGGCCTACCGGCGCGGCGCCAGCGTGCTGGTGGGCGGCATGTGCGAGACGGACTACTCCGGCTATCCCGACTGCCGCGACAACACGCTCAAGGCGCTGCAGGTGGCGCTCTCCCTGGGGCTGGACGCGCCCATGACGGTGGAGACGCCGCTGATGTTCCTGACCAAGGCCCAGACCTGGGCCCTGACGCAGCGTCTGGGCGGCGATGCGCTCAACGCGCTGATCGTCGAGCACACGCACACCTGCTACCTGGGCGAGCGCGGCCCGCTGCACGCCTGGGGCCATGGCTGCGGCCAGTGCCCGGCCTGCGTGCTGCGGCGCCAGGGCTTCGAGGGCTGGCGCGCCGGCGGTGCCGGGGAGCTGCCCGCGTGAGTTGGGAGCTGGCCTGGGACCACGTGGCGGCGGTGTCGCCGCCGGTGTGGCTGGCGCTGGCGGTCGCGGTGCTGGTGCTGTGGATGCTGGGCGCGCACAACCGGCTGATGCGGCTGCGCGCGGCCATCGTGGTGGCCTGGAGCCAGATGGACGAGCAGGTCAAGCGTCGTCGCGAGGTGCTGCCGCCGCTGGTGCAGGCGCTGCGCGAGCCGCTGGCCGACGAGGTGGCGACGCTGGAGGCCGCGCTGGAGGCGCAGGCGCAGCTGCAGCGGGTGGTGGACGTCCTGCGCCCGCTGGCGGCGAAGTCGCTGGCCGAGCTGCTGCACGCCGACAGCCGCCTGGCGTCGGCGCTGGCGCGGCTGCGCGCGCTGCTGGACCAGCATCCCGACCTGCGCTTCAGCGAGGACATCGCCGGCTGGGTGCAGGCGCTGCAGGACATCGACACGCGCCAGGGCGTGGCGCGCCACGTCTTCAACGACGCGGTGGCGGCCTACAACCGGGCGCTGCTGCAGTACCCGACGCGGCTGCTCAAGCCGCTGTTCGGGCTGCGTACCGCGACGACGCTGTGAGCCGGCAGCACGTCGCCTGGGAGGGCCTTGGGCTGCCATGAGATTCCTTTTCCAAGCCGCGCTGATCGCTGCCGCGACCACCCCGGCGCTGGCCCAGAGCGTCGACGAGGCGCTCCTGCACCAGCGCGCCCTGGCCGCCACCTGCGCCGCCTGCCACGGCACCGAGGGCCGCACGCCGGCCGGCTCGGCGATGCCGTCGCTGGCCGGCCGCCCGGCGCCGTGGATCGCCGAGCAGATGAACGCTTTCAAAAGCGGCGCGCGCGAGGCCACCGTGATGCACCAGATCGCCCGCGGCTACAGCGCCGCGCAGATTGAACAGCTCGCCGCGTACTTCGCGGCGCTCAAGCCATGAGCGCCGCGCCGCCATCGGCCGAGCGCCGCCGCTGGCTGCAGGCGGCCGGCGCGGCCGGGCTGCTGAGCCTGGCCGGCTGCGCCGCCACGTCGACGAACCCGGCGACCTCCGCCCTGCGCCGTGCCCAGGTGCTGGTGATCGGCGGCGGCTGGGGCGGCGCCACCGCGGCGCGCTATCTGAAACTGTTCTCCGACGGCCAGGCGCAGGTGACGCTGGTGGAGCCGGAAGCGGAGCTGGTGAGCTGTCCGCAGAGCAACCTGGTGCTGGCCGGGCACCGCACGCTGGCCGACCTGACGCTCGGCTACGAGGGCCTGGAGCGCCTGGGCGTGCGCCGCGTGCGCGACCGCGTCACGGCGCTGGACCTGGAGCGCCGCGAAGCCGTGCTGGCGTCGGGCGGGCGGCTGCGCTGGGACCGGCTGATCCTGTCGCCCGGCGTGGAGCTGATGCGCGAGCGCGTGGCGGGCCTGCCCGCCGCGCACGCCGCCGGCCGCGTGCTGCAGGCCTGGAAGGCGGGCCCCGAGACGTTGGCGCTGCGCGCCCAGCTGGAGGCCCTGCCCGATGGCGGCGTGTTCGTGCTGACCATCCCGCTGGCGCCTTTCCGCTGCCCGCCCGGCCCCTACGAGCGCGCCTGCCTGGTGGCGGACTACTTCAAGCGCGTGAAGCCGCGTTCCAAGCTGCTGGTCTTCGACGCCAACCCCGAGCCGGTGAGCAAGGCGGCCTTGTTCAAGCGCGTGTGGGCGGAGCAGTACGCCGGCATCGTCGAGTACCGGCCCTCGTTCAACGCGGTGGCGGTGTCGGCGGACGGGCACGAGGTGGAGTTCGAACTGGGCGAGCGCGAACGCGGCGACGTGCTCAACGTGCTGCCCGACATGCGCGCGGGCGACATCGCGGCGCGCAGCGGTTTAGCGAGAGCCAACGGCCGCTGGTGCGAGGTGGATTTCCTGGACTTCTCTGCCAAGGACGCGCCCGGGGCCGGCGTGCACGTCCTGGGCGACGCGGTGCTGGCCGCGCCGCTGATGCCCAAGAGCGCGCACATGGCCAACGCGCACGCGAAGGTCGCTGCCGCGGCGGTGGTCGCCTCGCTCTCGGGCTGGGAACCGAACCCGGCGCCGGTGCTGACCAACACCTGCTACAGCTGGGTGGACGGCGCACACGCGATCCACGTGGCGAGCGTGCACGGCTACTCGACGGCGCAGCGGACCTACCTGGTGCTGCCAGGCGCGAGCGGGGTGTCGGCGGGCGTGAGCGAGCGCGAGGCCGGCTACGCGGCGGGCTGGCTCAAGGGCATGCGGCGGGACGCGCTGGAGGGATGAGGCCACGGGGCCCCTCCCAGGGCACCAAGCTTCTTCCCGTGACAAGAAAATTGCCAACTCCGTGCCGGAGTTCTCTATCTAGGTCCGTCTGCCCGGGACGTCGAGCCGCATAATCCAAGTTCGTGCTGCCATTTTGAATGGCAGCATCTGTGCTAGTTAGGCATTTTAATGCCCATAAGATTTAGGGCATGCGGTGACGACCAAGCATTTTGATTATCTGGACGGCTGGCGAGGCGTCGCCATCTCCTTCGTCCTGATAGGCCACTTCTTTCCCGTCCCCGGTTTCGATTTCGGGCCGCTCGGAGTGGTTTTCTTCTTCGTGCTGTCCGGCCTGCTGATGGCGAGGCTGCTGTTCATTACCGAAACGCCCCTGCCGACTTTCTACAGGCGGAGAATTTCGCGCATCCTGCCCGCTTACCTGGCTTTCATCGCGCTGGTGACCTTGGCAACCGCTGCCGGTGGTGGCGAAATCAAGCTCGACGAAGTGCTCGCCTCGGTGTTCTTTCTCAAGAATTACGTGAGCGGCCAGGAGATGCCGCTGGGGCACATCTGGTCGCTTTCGGTCGAGGAGCACAGCTACATCATCCTGTCGCTGGTCGCGCTGGCGGCGCGGCGCAAGCGGGTGCGTCCGCTGTTTGGCGTGGGGCTGCTGACGCTGCTGTGCGCCGCCTGCGCCGTGGCCTATGCCCTGAGCGTGAGCAACCACGCCATGCGCTTCAAGTACGGGCTGCACACCGAGGTGGCGGGCCTGGGCATCGCGCTGTCGGTTTTCCTGCACTTGGCGCTGCGCGGCCGGCGCATTCCCCACGCCACGCTGGCCATTTCAGTATTGATCGCGATCGGCATTGCCCTGTACTGGTGGAAGACGCCGGCCGGCATCCAAATTTTGGGCGGCGTCACCGTGCTCGCCCTTGCCGTGAATCTGCTTCCTTCCGCGAGCGCCGGGTTGCAGCGGATTTTGAGCGTGCGTGCGCTGCGCCTGCTGGGCCTGTGGTCCTTCTCGATTTACCTCTGGCAGCAGCCTTTCTACCTGTGGGCTTCCCATGGCGTGATGCCCAAATGGGTTGCCCTGCTGGCAGCCCTGGGTTGCAGCCTGGTTTCCTATTACATGCTTGAAAAGCCGGCCCGTGATTATCTGAACCAAGTGCGGTTCAAACCGCGATACTCGGTGCAAGGCTGAGGCGGGCGGGCTTGCAGGATGGGCGCCTGCCTCCCTCCACCGCAGCGCGGTGAAACAGCAGGGATAAGCTGGCAAGCGGGCGGATGTGGCTCCAGCTCCCGCGAGGCGAGCCGCACGCGGGCAAGGGCTCAGGGCTTGGGATCCACACACCAAAGCGGGCCCGGGGCAATCTCGGTGATCCGCAAACCGGCAGGCCAGGGCGACGCGGCAGGGGAATGCGGAGGCGTGGCGGCCGCGGTCCAGGGGATGCCCGCGCGGAGAGCCGGGCTGTCGCCGGCGGCGTCCCGGCCGCGTGCCGAGCGCCTGGATGGCGGCAGCGGCTCCAGGGATTCAAGCGACGAATGGGCCCAGGACGAAGGCGCCTGTGGTAGCACAGCCGTCCTGTCAGGCCGGGGTGCGATGGGAACGGGCGGTTCTTCCACCGCTGAGGCAGGCTTGTACGAACCTGCCTTGGCGAACTGCGGAGACGCGGCCAGCGTCAGGATGGCCGGCGCCACATAGAGGCTGCGCCTGACAAAGGCGCGGCGGCTCGGGTCGGATGTCGACATCTTTCACCTCTCCGAAACCTGTTACGGCAGGTGAAAGTCAAACACTTTTTGAGACGCGTTGCAGCACTTGGCGCCAGCCTGCCCGGGGGGACAAGCCCCTGTTTGAAGGCAAGGTGCAAGCACAACGCCCATGGCCCGAGAGGGCGCGCACGGCGGATGCGCGGGGGCAAGGCGCGCGACCGGTTCCCCAGACGCTTCAAGCCTGTTAACGCAACGGGTGCGACATGACAGGCAAAAAAAATGTTTCCGCAGCGTCCTGAGCGGGATTAACAGCGGGCGTGAATTACCGATAGGGCTCGCCAGAAACCTGAATCACGAGAGCCTGCGCGATGCATTTCTTCTCGCTTACCTGGACGCTGCTGCTGATTGGCTTCGTCCTGTTCGTGCTGTCCCTGGCGATCTCCACCAGGAAGCCCTCCGGGGCGCAGATGCTGCTGATGCTGCTGGGCATGGGCGACGTGCTTGCCTCGCTCGCCAACTGGGCTTTCCGGGGCTGAGCCCGTCCATCGAACGGCTCAGGACAGTCTGGATGGACGGCTTCCGGGCCGGCCAGGCACTGCCGAGCCGGTGCCCGCGCCCGCCGGGGTCGGCCGATGCGCGGGACTGGCTGGAGCGGTGGGCGGTGGGGCTGCATGGCGCCGGGGGCGCGGTGCGGAGGGCGCGGGCTGAGGGGCGGTGGCAAGGGTGGGTCAGGGGATGGCTGTTTCGCTCTCCTGTTGGAAATTGGATTCGGCGGCGGTGTTGATAGAGGCCGCTCAAGGGCCTGTCGCACAAGGGACACTGCGCTGCCGCAACCATGATCATTCATTCATTGCCAATTTGTTTTTGGCGGGTAAGGCCTGCACGCCTGAGAATCAATAGGAAAATTAGATAAAGAGCCACGCAGGAGATGAGCAAGATGGAAAGATCAAAGATGAAGAATTTGGTCTTGGCCGCGCTTCTTTTGATGAGTTGCGTTACTGCAAAGGCGACTTGTCCGCTGTTTGACAAGATTGAGTACGAAGGGGAGTCGCTTGTTGTTCCCAAGCCGACAGATTTTCCAAGGAGTAAAGAATATACGGCTTGGTTCGGAGCGATTGATCAAAGCAGATGCAGCGCCGTTAATCAAGGGCGGCCAAGGTATGTGGTTGAAGATGGATTGATGTATTTGGTGGATTTTTATGGGTGCGGCACCAAACTGGATGCGGCAGAAGCATACAGTGGGTCACCATCAAAAGTGTTGGCTGTCTGGCTTACGGGAGATTATGAGGCGTACAGCCCATTAGGGTATTGTCCGTTCCTCGATCAAGAATCGCTGGTTCGGGTTTTCTCAATAATTAAAGGAAAAATTTTTGACATTAAATCAAGGGCGAGGTTCTGAGTTTTGGCGAAGCGCTGCAGTGGGTGCAAGCTTGGCAAGTCATTTGCCCGATCAAAGAAAAATAGTTAATTTTGTCGAAGCCTTGCTTTGAGTGAAAGAAGCAGCCCTGGGTCAATGAGAAGGAAGAATCTGCGAATGGAGTTCGTGGCTTTCGGCGGGGCAGATTTTCCAACGGAGGAATTTCCGTTCGATCTGGTCGTTGATCTGTGAGCCCAAAAATCAATAATGTTGACTGAGGGAGATATGGCCCCTCGCAAAGTCAAAAGGGCGGGGAGTCCCCGCCCTGGTCCTGGGTCAGGGCTTGCCGGGCGGCGGGCCCGGAGGGGGCCCTGACGGCTTACCCGAGCCGGCCTTGGCGAACTCGGGCGCTGCAGCCAGCGTCAGGATGGCAGGTGCCATGTAGACGCCGCGCTGGACGAACTTGCGCCGGTTCTTGTCCGGCGGTGGCGGTGGGGTTCTTGGTGCCATCTTGGTCTCCTTCCATGCCTCTCTGTGAGGTCGTGGAAGTCCAGCACTTTTCTGGCTCCCCTCACGAACCTCTGACACCCTTACATGAGGGAAAAGGCATGAAGAGACGGCTGGGCACACACGGCCGCTGTGCCGGCTGTTGGACCGGCCTGGACAGGCATGCGAGGGCTCGGCTGCGGCAGCCGGCGCGGGCCTGTCCGATTTTGCGTGATGCCTGCGTTCTGTTTGGCAAGGGCAGGAAAGCTGTCCTGTCACCTAGGAAATTCAAGCTTTGCGGGGCCTTGTCCAACACAACCTGGAAGCAGGTTGTGTTTTCGATAATGACCACCGCGGTGCAAACAGTGGTGGTCTTTTTTCAGGATTCGTGGTGTTTCTGGAATCGATATCCAATTCACGGCCCCACCACTGCTGCCGTACAAGCCAGCTCCTCGAACAACGCCAGTACCACTTTCCCCGACATCGAATAAGGATCCAGCGCCGCGGTCTCGGAGTATTTGAGCAGCATCGAGGGATTCAGCCTGGCGAGATTGACCTGGCCCATGGACCAGCCCGTGAAGCGCCGCTCGGTGGTTTCCTCGTAAGCCAGGATCTGCACGTCGTGGTGGCGTGGGTCGGCCACGATGCGGTTGTAGAGCCGGTTCACCGCCGCGCGCCCGCCCTCGAGCACCTGCACGAACAGGCCGTTGCCCGTGCAGCACAGCACCCCCGTGATGCCCGACGCCGGGTTGTGTGCCTTGGACTCGCGCACGATGGCCTGCACCTCCTCGGCGCTCATGTTTTCCCGCGCGCGGCTTACGTACATCAGGCGTACCAGCATGGGCTCTCTCCGGTCTCAGGAAGTGATTCGAGGGAAGGCTAGGGCAGGGCTCAGAAATTGTTCTTGCGGCTCAGCAGGGACAGGAATTCGCGCCGCAGGCTCGAATCCTTCAAGAAGGCGCCGCGCATCACCGAGTTGGTCATGACGGACTCGTCGTCCTTCACGCCGCGCCAGTGCATGCAGAAATGGTCCGCCTCCATCACCAGCGCCAGGCCGTCGGGCTTCACCCGCTCCTGCAGCTCGTTGGCCAGCATGGTCACGGCCTCTTCCTGGATTTGCGGGCGGCTCATGATCCACTCGCACAGCCGCGCGTATTTGGACAGGCCGATCAGGTTGGAATGCTCATTGGGCAGGATGCCCACCCATACCCGGCCCAGGATCGGGCACAGGTGGTGCGAGCAGGCGCTGCGCACCTTGATCGGGCCGACAATCATCAATTCGTTCAGCCGCTCGGCATTCGGAAATTCCGTCACCTTGGGCACCGGCACGTAGCGTCCGCGGAATACCTCGTCCACGAACATCTTGGCCACGCGCTGCGCGGTGTCGTTGGTGTTGTGGTCGCTGTCAGTGTCGATCACCAACGCACGCAGCACCTGCTTCAAATGCGATTCGACCTCGGCCTTGATTTCGGCGATCTCGCCTTCTTGGATGAAGGCTGAAATATTGTCATTGGCGTGGAAGCGGCGGCCGGCACGCTCCAGGCGCTGGCGGATGCGTTCGGAGGCGCTGGCCACCAGCGCTTCCTCGACGGGCAGGTTTGTATTCATGGGTTCAGGAGTCGTTACGGGCTCGCAGTCGGGGGATTGTCGTCCGTCGGGAATGGCGCTGCTGGCGCGGGTCTACGGCGGCCATGACCATGCCGCGCCCGGCTGCCGGGCGGTCCGCGCGCATGGGTCTATAGACTGCGCCCCCCATGTCGTCCTCTCCCTCCTCCCTGCCGCTGGCGCGGCTGCTGGGCCACACGGCCGAGGCACTGGCCGCGGTGCGCGCCGGCCGCTCCCTTACTGACGTGCTCGCCGCCGTGCCGGCCGAGGCCCGCGCCGGCACCCAGGCGCTGAGCTTCGAAACCCTGCGCCGCCTGGGCGCGGCCAATGCGGTCCGCGCGCGCCTGGCGCCCAAGACGCCGCCGGCCGAGATCGATGCGCTGCTCACCACCGCGCTGGCCCTGCTGTGGCCGCCCGAGGTCTACGCGCCGCACGTGCTGGTGGACCAGGCCGTCAAGGCGGTGCGCAAGCGCAGCCCGCAGGCCGCCGGCTTCGTCAACGCCGTGCTGCGCCGCTTCTTGCGCGAGCGCGAGCAGCTCGTGCCGGCGCTGCGGCAAGGCGACCCGGTGGCGGCGCACAACCATCCCGCCTGGTGGATCGCCCAGGTGAAGCAGGACTGGCCCGACCAGTGGGCGGCGCTGCTGCAGGCCGCCAACGAGCGCCCGCCCATGGCGCTGCGCGTCAACGCCCGCCGCGGCGACGCCGTCGGCTACGTGGCGCGCCTGGCGGAACAGGGCCTGTCCGGCCGCGCCGTCGGCACCCACGCGGTGCTGCTGGATCAGCCGGTGGCGGTGACGCAGCTGCCCGGCTTCGCCGACGGCGACGTGTCGGTGCAGGACCTCTCGGCCCAGCGCGCCGCGCCGCTGCTGCTGGGCCTGGACGTGCCCGGCTGCGCGCCGCTGCCCGCTGGCGCGCGCGTGCTCGACGCCTGCGCCGCCCCTGGCGGCAAGACGGCGCACCTGCTGGAGCTGGCCGACCTGGACCTGCTGGCGCTGGACGCCGACCCGCAGCGCCTGGCGCGCGTGGGCGAGACGCTGCAGCGCATCGGCGCCCGCGCCGAGCTCAGGGCGGCCGACGGGCGCCGCGTCGCCGACTGGCACGACGGCCGGCCCTTCGACGCCATCCTGCTCGACGCCCCCTGCAGCGGCTCGGGCGTGGTGCGCCGGCATCCGGACATCCGCTGGCTGCGCCGCCCGGCCGACATCCAGCAGCTCGCGCGCACGCAGGCCGAGCTGCTGGACGCGCTGTGGCCGCTGCTCAAGCCCGGCGGGCGGCTGGTGTATGCGACCTGTTCCTTCTTCAAGGCCGAGGGCCAGCGGCAGGTCGATGCGTTTTTGCAACGTCAGGGCGTGAGTGCTGCACGCCTGGACGCGGCGTCCCCCGGGCACCTGCTGCCCCTGGCTGACAATGCCCCGTCCGACGTCCCGCCCGGGGACGGTTTCTTCTACGCGCTGCTGCACAAGCCTTGATCCAGACCCCGATCCGTGTCGCCGCCGCCTCTCTGTCACTCAGCTGGTTCCGCGCGGCGCTCGGACGCTGGGCGCTGCTGTTCGCGCTCCTGCCGGCGCTGTTCCTGGCGCCCGCGCGCGCGGGCGCGCTGGAGCTGCAGGAGCTGGTGGTGCGGCGGCAGGACGGTGGGCTGCTGCTGGATTTCTCCCTGCGCGTGGTGCTGCCGCGCACGGTGGAGGACGCGCTGTCGCGCGGCGTGCCGCTGTACTTCGAGACCGAAGCCACCGTGTACCGGCCGCGCTGGTACTGGCGCGACGAGCGCGTGGCGCGCCAGTCGCGGCAGTGGCGGCTGTCGTACCAGCCGCTGACGGAGAACTACCGCGTGAGCCTGGGTGCGCTGCACACGAGCTACGCCACGCTGGCCGAGGCGCTGGGGTCGATGACGCGCATCGCGCGCTGGCGCATTGCCGAGCCCACGCAGCTCGACCCCGACGAGCAGCGCTACTACGTCGAGTGGAGCTGGCGGCTGGACACCTCGCAGCTGCCGCGTCCGATGCAGCTTGGCATCGGCAACCAGGCCGACTGGGTGCTGGGCATCGAGCGCACGCTGCGGCCGGAGTGAGGCGGCTGAGGGAGGGCGCGCCATGAGGATTGCTGGTTCGGCAATGGCCGGTGGGCAGCATCCCGTCAGCAAGGGCGGCCCGCCTCGTGCTCCGTCATGCCCGCGCATGACGGCGTTTGGGCTGGAGGCCTGCTGCTTGGGTGCGCGCGTCGCCCCCGGCGTCCCCGCCTCAGCCTGTGAAATCAAGGAACTGACATGAGCAGCAAGGGCCGGCGCACGAGCGTGCTGGTGGGGCTGGTGGCGCTCACGGGCGTGGCGCTGGTGATCGGCTTCGTGCTGTCGCTGTCCACCGGCGGCGGCGCGGAAGACCCGGACGGTTTCTACGAGCGCCACTGGGGGCTGCTCTTCGGCGCCAACCTGGCGGTGCTCACGCTGCTGACAGCGACGATCCTGGTGGCCGCGGGGCGGCTGGCGATGCGCGTGCGTCGCGGCAAGTTCGGCAGCCGGCTGCTGCTCAAGCTCGCGGGCATCTTTGCGCTGGTGGGCGTGGTGCCGGGGGCGCTGGTCTACACCGTGAGCTACCAGTTCGTCACGCGCAGCATCGAGATCTGGTTCGATGCGCGCGTGGAGGGCGCGCTCAACGCCGGCCTGTCGCTCGGGCGCAGCACGCTGGACGCGCAGCAGGCCGACCTCGCGTCCAAGACGCAGTTCGCCGCCGACCACCTCGCCGACACGCCCGGCGTGCCCATGGCGCTGGTGCTGGAGCGCGTGCGCGAGCAGCTCGCGGCGCAGACCGTGTCGCTGGTGGGTGCCAGCGGCCAAGTGCTGCTGAGCGCGGGCGGCAGCGCCCAGGCCATCGCGCCGGCGCGTCCCTCGCCGGCGCTGCTGCGCCAGGCGCGCGGCGGGCGCGTGGCCAGCCACATCGAGGGCCTGGACGACGAGAACGCCGCTGCCGCCGCCGGGGCGCCGCCGGCGCTGGTGCGGGCGCTGGCGCCGGTGCCGCGCCCCGACATCACCCTGGCTGGCGAGGACCGCTACCTGCTGGCCGTGCGCGCGCTGCCGCCCAACCTCACGGCGCAGGCGCTGGCGGTGCAGGCCGCCTACCGCGAGTACCAGCAGCGCGCGCTGGCGCGCGAGGGCCTGCGGCGCATGTACATCGGCACGCTCACGCTGGCGCTGATCCTGTCGGTGTTCGGCGCGGTGCTGCTGGCCGCGGCGCTGGGCCAGCAGCTCGCGCGGCCGCTGCTGCTGCTGGCCGAGGGCGTGCGCCAGGTGGCCGCGGGCGACCTGCGCGCCAAGCCGGTGTTCGCCTCGCGCGACGAGCTCGGCGGCCTCACGCGCTCCTTCGCCGACATGACGCAGCAGCTGGCCGAGGCGCGGGCGCAGGCGCATGCCAGCGTCACGCAGCTGCAGCGCGCACGCACGCACCTGCAGACCATCCTGGACAACATGACCGCCGGCGTGATCGTGTTCGACGAGCAGCGCCGCATCGACACCGTCAACCCCGGCGCCACGCGCATCCTCAAGGCCCCGCTGTACGCCTTCCGCGGCCGGCGGCTGGAGGAGGTGCCGGGGCTGGAGGAGTTCGCGCAGTCGATGTGGCAGCGCTTCGAGCTGCTGGCCGAGAGCCCCGAGGCGGGCGAGCGCGGGCAGTGGCAGGACGCCTTCGAGCGCCGCGGCGACGCCGCCGCCGAACGGCCCGAGCAGCCCGACGTGCAGACGCTGCTGGTGCGCGGCGCCACGCTGCCGCAGGAGGCGCGGCTGGTGGTGTTCGACGACATCTCGGAGGTGGTGTCGGCGCAGCGCTCGGCGGCCTGGGCCGAGGTGGCGCGGCGCTTGGCGCACGAGATCAAGAACCCGCTCACGCCGATCCAGCTCTCGGCGGAGCGGCTGCAGCACCGGCTCGAAGCCAAGCTGGAGGGGAACGACCAGGCGCTGCTGGTGCGCGCGGTGGGCACCATCGTGACGCAGGTGCAAGCGATGAAGCAGCTGGTCAACGAGTTCCGCGACTACGCGCGGCTGCCTTCGGCGCGGCTGGCGCCGCTGGACCTCAACGCGCTGGTGGCGGAGGTGCTGGGCCTCTACGGCCACGCCGTCGAGCAGGGCCGCCTGGTAGTCAATTGCGCGCCGGGGCTGCCGTGGATCCAGGGCGACGCCACGCAGCTGCGCCAGGTGGTGCACAACCTGTTGCAGAACGCGCTGGATGCCGTGGCCGACAAGCCCGACGGCCGCGTGCAGCTGCACACCGAGGTGCAGCCGGGCGAGCAGGGCCAGCCGCGCGGGGTGCGGCTGCGCATCCTGGACAACGGGCCGGGCTTCGCCGACAAGGTGCTCAAGCGCGCCTTCGAGCCCTACGTCACGACCAAGACCAAGGGCACGGGGCTGGGGCTGGCGGTGGTCAAGAAGATTGCCGACGAGCACGGCGCGCGCGTGCGCATCGCCAACCGCAGCGGCGGCGAGGCGCCGGACGCCCCGGCGGCCGGGGCGCAAGTGACGCTATCATTTTCGAATCTCGCCGCTGCCCTCGCCGTGCCTGCCGCGGCCGCATCGGCTCCTCTCCCGCCGGCCGCTTGAAGGCCGAGCGCACCGAGCATCCATGGCGACCATCCTTGTTGTTGACGACGAACTGGGCATCCGCGCCCTGCTGTCGGAAATCCTGACGGACGAAGGGCACACGGTCGAACTGGCCGAAAACGCCGCCCAGGCCCGTGGGTACAGAGAGCGGATGCGTCCCGACCTCGTGCTTCTGGACATCTGGATGCCCGACGTCGACGGCATCACGCTGCTCAAGGAATGGGGCAGCAACGGCCAGCTCAGCATGCCCGTGATCATGATGAGCGGCCACGGCACCATCGACACCGCCGTCGAGGCCACGCGCTTCGGCGCGATGGCGTTCCTGGAAAAGCCCATCACGCTGCAGAAGCTGCTGCGCGCGGTGGAGCAGGGCCTGGCCAAGCCCACGCCCAACGCGGGCCCGGCCGCGGCGCCGGGCTTCAGCGACGCCGCGCCCGACAGCGCCGGCACTGCCGGCTTCGGCATGCCGGCGCTGAACCACATAGGCAACACGCTCAGCAGCGAGTTCAGCTTCGAGCTCGACCGCCCGCTGCGCGAGGCGCGCGATGCCTTCGAGAAGACCTACTTCGAGTTCCACTTGGCCAAGGAGAACGGCTCCATGACCCGTGTGGCCGAGAAGACCGGCCTGGAGCGCACGCACCTCTACCGCAAGCTCAAGCAGCTCGGCGTGGACCTCTCGCGCAACAAGCGCGGCGGGACCTGAACGGGGGCCGGAACCGGCTCCAAAAACGGTCCAGAAGCAGATTCATCAAAAAAGCTTGCAAACTTTCAAAAAGCATTGATAGAATGCGCAGCTTCACGGCCAAGTAGCTCAGTTGGTAGAGCAGCGGATTGAAAATCCGCGTGTCGGTGGTTCGATTCCGCCCTTGGCCACCAAACGTCAGACGCCAGCCCTCACCGGCTGGCGTTTTGCTTTGTGGGCCCGGTGGCACGGGGCGCGGTACGCGTTGACCACAGCGGGAGCAGGGTCGACTTCGGCCAACATCGCGCCGGCTTCCGTCGCCCGGTTTCCTGCCGTCGAGCGGACGGCTTCCGTCCATCGCCCGCCCGCTGTGTTCCCCGCATGACCCTCCTCGACGGCCTGACCCTCTACCTGCGCATGGCAGCGCTGCTGCTGCCGGTGGTGGCCTGTGCCTCGGTGGGCTCGTTCTGGGCCTGGAAGAAGAAGCCCTTTCCGGGCGAGTTCATCTCGGTGCTGGCCGCCAACTTCGCCACGCCAGCGCTGGTGTTCCACACGCTGCTGAGCACGCCGCTGTCGGGCCAGGCGCTGCTGCAGGCCGGGGCGGCGACGGTGCTGGGCTTCGTGCTGGCCGGAGCCATGGCGGCGCTGGCGCTGCGGCTGCTGAAGCTGCCGGTGCTCGCGCTGCTGCCGGCGGCGGTGCTGCCCAACGCCGGCAACCTGGGGCTGCCGATGGCGCAGCTGGCCTTCGGCGCGGAGGGGCTGGCCATCGCAGTGGCGGCCTTCGCCATCACGTCGATGGTTCAGCACACGGTGGCGGTGTGGATCCTCTCGCGCTCGTCGCCGCAGCGCACCTGCATGCCGCGCGGCGTGGTCTTCGCCGTGGCCGCGGCCGTGGCGCTGCGCTGGAGCGGTTTGTCCGTGCCGGCGCCGGTGCTGGAGAGCGCCCGCCTGGTGGGCTCGATGACGGTGCCGCTGATGCTGCTGAGCCTGGGCTACGCGCTGGTGACGGTGTCGCACGGCGGGCTGCGCCAGGGAGCGTGGCTGGGCTCCATCCGCCTGGCGGCGGGCACGCTCTCGGGGCTGCTGGTGGGCCTGCTCATGGGCCTGCCGCCCATGGCCGCGGGCGTGATGCTGATCCAGCTGGCGATGCCGGTGGCGGTGGCGAGCTACCTCTACGCCGACCGCCTCACCCCCCACGGCGAGACCGCCGCGGGCGGCGTGCTGGTTTCCACGCTGGCGCTGCTGGTGCTGTCGCCGGGGCTGCTGTGGCTGGCGGGGGCGGTGAAGGGCTGAACCTTCACCGCGGCGGGGCCTCAGCCCTCGCTCTTGCCCACGAACTCGAAATGCTCCACGGCCGGCGGCTGCGCGAAGAACGGGCCGACGATGGCGCGCCAGGCGGCGAAGGCCTCGGAGCCGCGGAAATGCACGGTGTGGTCCTCCAGCGTGTCCCAGAAGATCTGCACCACATAGCGCTCGGCCGACTCGATGCCCTTGTTCACCTTCCAGCCGCGGCAGCCGGGGAAGGGCCCGATCACGGTGGAAAGCCCGCGCTGCACCGCCTCGTCGAAGGCGGCCTGCTGGCCGGGGTGGATGCGGATGTCAACCAGTTCGAGGATCACGAGAAGTCTCCGGTGGTGGGGGAACGGCAATGAAAAAACGGGCGCCGCAAGGGCGCCCGTCGCCATTGTGGCCGCTGGGCCGGGGCTCAGTCCTCCATCGGCAGACCGACGTAGTTCTCCGCCAGCGCGCGCTGCGCCGCCTCGGAGCCGGTCAGGTAGTCCAGCTCCGCCTGCTGGATGCGCGCGCCGAAGGCCCCGTTCTCCGGCAGCTTGTGCATCAGCGTGGTGAACCACCAGCTGAAGCGCTCGGCCTTCCAGATGCGGCGCAGGCAGCGCTCAGAGTAGCTGTCGATGCCTGCCTCGGAGCCGCGGTAGAACTCGGCCAGGCCGCGCGCCAGGTAACCCACGTCCGTGGCCGCCAGGTTCAGGCCCTTGGCGCCGGTGGGCGGCACGATGTGCGCGGCGTCGCCGGCCAGGAACAGCCGCCCGAAGCGCATGGGCTCGGCCACGAAGCTGCGCAGCGGGGCGATGCTCTTCTCGATCGAGGGCCCGGTGGTCACGTTGGCCGCCACGTGCGCCGGCAGCCGGCGCTTGAGTTCGGCCCAGAAGGCCTCGTCGCTCCAGGCATCGGCGTGGTCCGCCAGCGAGCACTGCACGTAATAGCGGCTGCGCGTCTTGCTGCGCATGCTGCACAGCGCGAAGCCCTGCTCGGAGCTGGCGTAGATCAGCTCGTGCGACACCGGCGCCACGTCGGCCAGGATGCCCAGCCAGCCGAACGGGTACACCTTCTCGAAGTTCGTGATCGACTCCGCCGGCACGCTGGCGCGGCACACGCCGTGGAAGCCGTCGCAGCCGGCGATGAAGTCGGCCTGCACTTCCACCGGCTGCCCGTCGGTGCCGGTGAAGCGCACGCAGGGCTTGTCGGTGTCGAAGCCGTGGATGCTCACCCCCTGCGACTCGTAGAAGGTCTGCAGCCCGGCGGCGGCGCGGGCCTGCATCAGGTCGCGCGTGACCTCGGTCTGGCCGTAGACCATCACGCGCTTGCCGGTGAGGGCGTGCAGGTCGATGTGGTGGATGCGGTCGCCGAAGGAGATCTCGAAGCCGTCGTGCGGCAGTCCCTCGGCGTGCATGCGCTCGCCCACGCCGGCCTCGTCCAGCAGGTCGACCGTCACCTGCTCCAGCACGCCGGCACGGATGCGGCCCAGCACGTAGTCGGCGCTGCGCTGCTCGATGACCACGGCGTCCACGCCGGCCTTGTGCAGCAGCGCGCCCAGCAGCAGGCCCGAGGGGCCGGCGCCGACGATGGCGACCTGGGTGCGGAGGGAATGAGTCATGGTCTTGTCTCCTTCAGTCTCTGTCTCGGGGGAAGGGCGCGGGCGGGAAGGGCAGCCGCGCGGGGGTCAAAGGATCTGGCGCAGGTGCACCTGCGCCTGGCGCAACGGCGGCAATGCCGCCTCCTGGAGCTCGTCCATCTCCATGCGCGAGGCATGGACGCTGACGTTGAGCGCGGCCACCGTCTCGCCGCGGAAATTCAGCAACGGCACCGACACCGTGCGCAGCCCCGGCTCGAACTCCTGGTCCACCGCCGCATGGCCGCGCTCGCGCACCTGCTCGATCTCGGCGGCCAGGCGCTGCGGGTCGGTCAAGGTCTGGGGTGTGCGCGGCTGCAGCGCCTGCTGCGCGATCCAGGCCTGCACGGCGTCCTGCGGCCACGCGGCCAGCAGCACGCGGCCGTTGGCGGTGCACCAGGCGGGCACGCGGGTGCCGGGCTGCAGGGTGCTGGAGATCACGCGCCCGGCGCTGGTGGCGGCCACGCACAGCACGTCGCTACCGTCGAGCACGCCGGCCGAGGAGGCTTCCTTGAGTTCGCGCGAAAGCTTCATCAGCTCGGGCTGCACGATGCGCGGCAGCCGCGCCGAGTGCATGTAGCTCTGCGAGAGGCGCAGCACCTTGGCGGTGAGGGCGAAGAGGTTGCGGTCCTGGCTGGCGAAGCCGAGGTGGCACAGCGTCAGCAGGTAGCGCCGCGCCGCGGCGCGCGTGAGGCCGGTGCGCGCCGCCACCTCGCTGATGGTCAGCCGCGGGCGCTCCTGGTCGAAGGCCTCGATCACCTGCAGCCCCTTGTCCAGCCCGGCCACCAGGTCCCGCTGCCGCGCGGGCGTGCCCTGCGGCTCGACCGTCTCGTCGGGCGCGCTGGATGCGGCGGCAGTGGTGGGGGACCGGCGGGCGGCCATGGCTTGTCTCCAGGGGTTGCGCCGGGTTCTGTAGGCCGGCGTCGGGTGCGATTCAGCCAACGGAATGTAGGCATTCCGTTCTTCACTGTCGTCAAGCGCGCGGCGGGTTTGTGCGCTATGCGCACATGCCTTATGTCAAGGCGGCGGCACGAAAAAATGCGACCGTCCGCACCGGGACGGCCGCCTTGGGGTCGGCGCAGGGGAGCGCTTTAGGCCGCCAGCGGCAGCGGCGAGGGCGTCCCGGGCGCCTGGCCGTCGCCGGCCGGGTCGGCGTAGACGCTGCCGAAGCGGTTGGCGAGGAAGTCGTCCAGCGCGACCTGCTCCTGGCGGATGAAGCCTTTCTGCGGCAGGCGCCCTTGCGCCAGCAGGTCCAGCACCGCGCAGGCGCTGCCGGCGGTGGTGATCTGGATGGCGCTGCGCGGCTCGCTGCCGCTCCAGCGGCCCAGCACCCGGCGCGAGAGGCTGTGCTGCGTCAGCCAGCCGTCGCGCCAGCCGGTGGCGGTGACGAAGATCACCACCACGTCCTGGGCCGTGGCGGGAATGGCGTGCTCGAAGATCTCCTTGAGCAGCGCCGGGCGCTCGCGCAGCCGCAGGTCGTTGAGCAGCGCCTTCATGAGTTGGCCGTGGCCGGGGTAGCGGATGCTGCGGTAGTTGAGCTCGCGCACGCGGCCCTCGAAGCTCTCGCACAGCGTGCCCAGGCCGCCGGAGGTGTTGAAGGCCTCGTAGCGCACGCCGTCCAGGCTGAACTGCTCCACCCCCTCCAGCGCTGCCACCTCGGCGCGGTGCCCCTCGACGATGGCCTCGCAGGGCTGGATGTACTCGTTGATCAGCCCCTCGGTGCTCCAGGTCAGGTTGTAGTCCAGCGCGTTGCTGGGGTAGAGCGGCAGGGCGCCCACGCGCAGGCGCAGGCTCTCCAGGCGCTCGAAGCGCCGCGCCAGGTCGGCCCCGGCGATGGAGACGAAGCCCGGCGCGAGGCCGCATTGCGGGATGAAGGCGGTGGCGGCGTCCGCGGCGAGCGCCTTGATGCGGCGCGTGGCCGCCACGTCCTCGGTCAGGTCCAAGTAGTGCACGCCCTGCGCGCGCGCGGCCTCGGCCACCGTGGCGGCGCAGTCGAAGGGAAAGGCGTTGAGCACCGCGAAGCGGCCCTGCAGCGCCGCCGCCAGCGCCGCGGGATCGGCCGCATCCACCTGCAGCGTGTGCCGGCGCAGCGAGGCGGGGCCGAAGTCCTGCAGCGCGCCGGGGCTGCGGTCGGCCAGCGTCACGCGGTAGTCGCCCGAGTCGGCCAGCAACTGCGCCGCGACCTTGCCGACACGGCCGGCACCCAGTACCAGAACGTCCTTCATCGCGCGTCCTCCTTGACGGGTTGTGTGGACATCGTGGCCGCTTGCGCCGCAGCAGGCAGCCCACAAGGCGACGAAACGCTGACGCCGTTTCGGCGTTTTGCCGTATAGATTCGGCACATGGCCGAGCTCGACGACACCGACCGCGCACTGCTGGCGCTGCTGCGCGAGAACGCCCGCGCCAGCACCACCGAGCTGGGGCGGCGGCTGGGGCTGTCGCGCACCACGGTGCAGAGCCGGCTGCAGCGCCTGGAGCGCCGCCGCGTGGTGGCGGGCTACACGGTGGTGGTGGACGAGGAGGCTGAAGGCCCGATGGTGCAGGCGCACGTGCTGATCACGGCCGCACCGAAGCAGGGCGGCGCCATCGAGGCGGCGCTGCGCCGCGTGCCGCAGCTGCGGCTGCTGCATTCAGTGAGCGGTCCCTTCGACTTCATCGCCGTGCTTTCGGCCGCCTCCATCGGCGAGCTCGACGCGCTCATCGACCGCATCGGCGCGCTGCAGGGCGTGGAACGCACCACGTCGGCCATCGTTTTGTCCACACGTATTCAGCGTTGAACGCCGCCAGGGCTTAAGTCGGGGCCGCCGCAGCCGACAAAGACGACATAGCTGAAAACGCTCAGCGGCTGGCGCGCACGCCGCGCGACGGCTGTCGGCGTGGTGAATCTGATGTCGTCTCTCCAAACCATCGACGTCCGCGACCTGCGGCCGGGCATGTACGTCCAGCTTGACCTGAGCTGGATCTCGCACCCGTTCCCGCGGAGCAGCTTCGTCATCAGCAGCGAGGCGCAGATCGACACCATCCGCGGGCTGGGCCTGCAGCGCGTGCGCTGGGATCCGCTGCGCAGCGTGCTGCCCCGCCCCGGGGCGTCCGCCGCTGCCGCCATGGGTAGCGACCCGGACGAGATCGAGGACGAGGCCACGGAGCCCCCGCCGGAAGCCGCCGTGCCGCAGGAGGGCGTGGACCCGGCGGCGCAGGAGGCGCAAGGCGCGTCCGCGGCCGAGGTGGACGCCGGTGACACGGCCGATGCCGAGCCGCAGGCGGCCGCTGCCGCCACGGCGCCTGCGGCGGCCCTGAGTCCCGAGGAGGTGGCACGGCGCCAGCGGCGCCAGCTGCTGGCGGCGCAGCGCGCAGCCCAGCAGCAGTGCGAGCGCTGCTACGGCGACGCCATCCGCGGCCTGCGCGAGGCCAGCGAGCTGCTGCGCGCGGGCGACCCCGTGGCGGCGCGCCAGCGCACCGAGGCGCTCACCAGCGAACTGCTGCAGCGCATGCTGGGCGACCCCGAGAGCTGCATCCGGCTGCTCACCGAGGGCGCGGGCGACCGCAGCTCGGCGCATGCGCTCAACGTGACCGTGATCTCGCTGCTGCTGGGGCGGCTGCTGAACCTGCCCGAGTCCGAGTTGCAGGTGCTGGGGCTGGGCGCACTGCTGCACGACATCGGCAAGGTGTACCTGCCCGAGCGTATGCGCACGCTTGATGAGCAGTTCACCCCGGCCGAGCTCAAGCTCTACCGCGAGCACGTGGCGCTGGGCGTGCTGCACGGGCGCCGCATGGGACTGAGCGCGCAGGTGATGCTGGTGATCGGCCAGCACCACGAGCTGGCCGACGGCAGCGGCTTCCCGCAGCAGATGGAGCTGGCGCGGCTGACCCAGGCCGCGCGCATCGTCGGCCTCGTCAACCGCTACGACAACCTGTGCAACCCGCCGCTGCCGGCCAATGCGCTCACGCCGCACGAGGCGTTGTCGCTGCTGTTCACGCAGAGCCAGACCAAGTACGACCAGCAGCTGGTGAGCGCCTTCGTGCGCATGATGGGCGTGTACCCGCCGGGCTCGGTGGTGCAGCTCACCGACGAGCGCTACGCGCTGGTAAGCGGCGTCAACGCCGCGCGCCCGCTCAAGCCGCGGGTGCTGGTGTTCGACCCGAGCGTGCCGCGCGAAGAGGCAACGGTGCTGGACCTGGAGCACGCGCCGGGGCTGGGCATCCGGCGCAGCCTCAAGCCGGCGCTGCTGCCGCGCGAGGTGCAGCAGTACCTCTGCCCGCACCAGCGCGTGGCCTGGTTCTTCGACGCGGGCCCGGCGCCGCTGGTACCGGAGCGGCGTGCATGAAGGCACGCGGTCCGCAGCCGTGCAGCCCGACCCGGGACGTGGCCGCCCCAGGCCGGCCGGGCGTGGTCGTGGAGTCCGAGGTGCCGGCCGCGCGGGCCGTGGCCCCGCAGCGGACGGCGGCCGAGGCACTCGCGCTGCTGGCCGGCGAGGAAGGCGAGGGCGCGGGCCTGCTGGCGGCCTGGACGCTGCTGATCGAGAACCTCAACGAGGCGGTGTGGCTGGTGCAGGCCGACACGCAGCGGGTGTGCGCCGTCAACGAGGCGGCGCTGCAGATGCTGGGACTGCCGCGCGCGCAGGTGCTGGGCGCCGGCGCCGGCACGCTGCTGCCCACACCGGAGGACTTCGCCTTCTGGGTCGAGGCCGCCGCCGAGCCGCTGACCTCCGCCACCGAGCTGAGCTCGCAGACGCTGCTACAGCGCGCCGACGGCACCACGCTCTACCTCACGCGGCGCATCCGCCCGCTGCCGCCGCGGCTGTACATGGTGGCGCTGCAGGACCACAGCGCGCAGCGCCAGGCCGAACAGGAGCGCGAGCAGCTGCTGGCGCAGCTGCGCGCCACGCTGGAGTCCACTGCCGACGGCATCCTCGTCACTGACTTGGCCGGGCGCATCCGCAGTTTCAACCGACGCTTCGCGCAGATCTGGGCACTGCCCGAGGCGCTGCTGCACGACGGCAACGACGCCGCCGTCTACGACTGGATGCGCCGCAGCGTCAACGACCCGGTGCGCTACCAGCAGCGGCTGGACGCGGTGCGCGAGGCGGTGCTAATGCAGGCCAGCGACCGGCTGCGGCTGCGCTCGGGCCAGGTGGTCGAGCGCGTGACGTTGCCGCAGTGGGTCAACGGCCGCCCCATCGGGCGGGTGTTCTCCTTCCGCGACCTGAGCGAGCGCATCGCCGCCGACCAGCGCATCGAGCGCCTGGCCAGCACCGACGCGCTCACCGGGCTGGCCAACCGCGCCCAGTTCGCCGACGCGGTGGCGCGCGCCACCGCCGACGCGCTGCCCGGCGGCGAGCACTTCGCCGTGCTGGTGCTGGACCTGGACCACTTCAAGCACGTCAACGACAGCCTCGGCCACCAGGGCGGCGACCGCGTGCTGTGCGAGATGCGCGACCGGCTGCAGCAGGGCGTGCCCGAGGGCGACATGGTGGCGCGGCTGGGCGGCGACCAGTTCGCGCTGCTGGTGCGCGGCTGCGACACGCACGGCGCGGAGCTGGCCGCAGCCCGTGTGCTGGAGGCCGTGGCACGGCCACTCACGCTCGACGGCTCGGAGTTCACGCTCACCTGCAGCATCGGCATCGCCGTGCATCCCATCGACGGCGTCTCCGCCGACGACCTGCTGCGCCATGCCGAGAACGCCATGCAGCGCACCAAGGCCGGCGGCCGCGCGGGCTACCGGCTGCACCTGCCGGTGCAGCAGCCGCTGGATGCGCGCTCGCGCATCCGGCTGGACCACGCCATGCGGCTGGCGCTGGCGAGCAAGCGCTTTCGCTTGGCCTACCAGCCGCAGCACGACCTGGCCAGCGGGCGGCTCATGGGCGTGGAGGCGCTCATCCGCTGGCACGACTCCGAGCGCGGCTGTGACATCCCGCCCTCGGAGTTCATCCCCGTGGCCGAGGCCAGCGGCTTCATCGTGGCCATCGGCGAGTGGGTGCTGACCCAGGCGGTGAGCCAGGCCGCGCAGTGGCTGAGTCTGGGCTGGGAGGTGCCGGTGGCGGTCAACGTCTCGGCGCTGCAGTTCCAGCAGCCTTATTTCGTGGACCAGGTGCAGGCGGCGCTGGAGGCGGCGTCGCTGCCGCCGCGGCTGCTGGCGCTGGAACTCACCGAGAGCATCCTGCTGCACGACGCGGAGGAGACGCTGTCGCGGCTGCAGGCGCTGGCCGGGCTGGGCGTGGGGCTGGCGGTGGACGACTTCGGTACCGGCTATTCCAGCCTGGCCTACCTCAAGCGCTTTCCCATCGACAAGCTCAAGATCGACCGCGGCTTCGTGCGCGGGCTGCCCGGCGACGAGAGCGATGCCGCCATCGTGCGCGCCATCGTGCAGATGGCGCGGGCGCTGGAGCTCAACGTCATCGCCGAGGGCGTGGAGACCGAGGCGCAGCGCGACTTCCTGGCGCACGCGGGTTGCCACGAGGCGCAGGGCTACCTGTGGGCTCCGGCGCTGGAGCCGGAGCTGCTGCAGCAGCGGCTCATCGGCTGAGGCGGGAGGCGCCGCCCCGTCGGCGCGCGCCTGTTGGCGCTTCCGGGCTTTGCGCGGGCGCGCACTGTGGCCCGGCCCCAACGGGGGGCGGGCCGACTTCACCCGTGCGCGAGTGGGATGGCATGGCGCATGCGTTGCAGTGCCCGGCGCTTTCTCCCAGGATGGACTTCACCCGCCACGAAGTTCCCCTGCGCGCCATGACGACGACGATCGAAGCCCTGGTTGAACGCAAGATCTCCACGCTGGAGCCGCCGCTGGCCGTGACCCTGCCCGGCGGGCGGCGGCTGGGTCCGCTGCAGGCGGCCGTGACGCTGGCGCTGCAGGACCTGCGCACACTGGCCGACCTGGCCACGGGCCAGATCGGGCGCGTGGCGGAGGACTACGTCGAGCGCCGCCTGGACATCGGCGGCGCGCCGCGCGACGTGATGCGGCTGGCGGTGCAGCTCATCGGGGGCGACCCCACGCGGCGCCAGTTGCGCTCGCCGCTGCACGCCTGGCGCGAGCTGCTGGATGCGGGCCGGGCGCTGGCGTCGCGCCACACGCCCGCGGCCGATGCGCGCCAGGTGCAGTTCCACTACGACGTGTCGGACGACTTCTACGCGCTGTGGCTGGACCCGCGCCGGGTCTACTCCTGCGCCTACTTCCGCGACGACGGCATGACGCTGGCGCAGGCGCAGGAGGCCAAGCTCGACCACATCTGCCGCAAGCTCATGCTGCGTGAGGGCGAGCGCTTCCTGGACATCGGCGCGGGCTGGGGCGCCTTGCTGCTGTGGGCGGCCGAGCACTACGGCGTGCGCGCGCACGGCATCACGCTCTCGCGCAACCAGCACGCGCACGTCAACCGGTTGATCGAGGAGCGCGGGCTGCGCGGGCGCGTGCGCATGGAGCTGCTGGACTACCGTGCGCTGCCGGAGGACGAGCCCTTCGACAAGATCGCCTCGGTAGGCATGTTCGAGCACGTGGGACGCGCCAACCTGCCCGTGTACTTCGCCAAGGTCCAGCGCCTGCTCAAGCCCGGCGGGCTGCTGATGAACCACGGCATCACTGCCGGCGGCACACGCAACCGGCAGCTCGGCGCGGGCATCGGCGACTTCATCGGCCGCTACATCTTTCCCGGCGGCGAGCTGCTGCACGTGTCGCACGTGCTGCGCGAGATGGCCGACGCGGGGCTGGAGATGGTCGACACCGAGAACCTGCGCCCGCACTACGCGCGCACGCTGTGGGCCTGGTCCGACGCGCTGGAGGCGCGGCGCGGGCAGGCGGAGCAGCTGGCCGGCGAGCGCGTGGTGCGCGCCTACCGGCTGTACCTGGCCGGCAGTGCGGCGAGCTTCGAGCAGGGTTGGCTGTCGCTGCACCAGATGCTGGCCAGCCGGCCCAGCGGCGACGTCAGCGCCGGCCCGATGCGCGGCGCACAATCCAGCTATCCCTTCAACCGCGACTACATGGCCAAGCGATGATCTACAAGTTCAAGTCCAAGGCGACGGGCGACGTGGTGATGCTGGGCGTCAACGGGGACCATCTGCTGCGGATCATGGGCCGCGAACCCGCTGCCCAGGGCATCTTCGAGGTGGAGGACATGCCCCGGCTGCGCCAGCTGCTGGAGCAGGCGGTCGCGGCGGAGGAGGCCGCGCGCGCGCAGGCCGAGGCGGAGGCCGCGGCCGAAGGGCGGCAGCTGCCCCCGCACGAGAACGTCAGCCTGCGCCAGCGCGTGTGGCCGCTGGTGGAAATGATGAAGCGCGCCCAGGCGGCGGGTTACCCGATCGTCTGGGGCGTGTAGCCCCGGCAGCCGCGCTGCGCCGGGCCTGCACCGGCCCCGGCGTGGCGCATGGCCGCGCACGTCCTGCAGGCCGGCCCGGTGCCGCAGGGCGTGCGGCGCCCGCATGTTCCCCCTGGTTCCCTTGCATCGAACAACGAGGAGAAGCGTCATGAAACTCTGGAGCGACAGCTGGACCGACGGCGCGCGCATTCCCGAGCGCTACGCCGCCGGGCGCATCGACGGCGAGGGCGTCGGCTTTGCCGGCAACGTCAATCCACACCTGGCCTGGAGCGACGTGCCCGCAGGCACCTGCTCGCTGGCGCTGGTCTGCCACGATCCGGACGTGCCCAGCCGCGGCGACGACGTCAACCAGCCCGACCGGGAAGTGCCCGCCGAGCTGCCGCGCGTGGACTTCTTCCACTGGGTGCTGGTGGACCTGCCGCCCACGCTCACCGCGATTGGCGAAGGCCAGTTCAGCCAGGGCTTCACGGCGCGCGGCAAGCCTGGGCCGGCGGCGCCGCACGGCGCGCGCCAGGGCCTGAACGACTACACCGGCTGGTTCGCCGGCGATGCGCAAATGGCCGGCAACTATTTCGGCTATGACGGGCCCTTTCCGCCCTTCAACGACGCGCTGGTGCACCATTACGTGTTCACCCTCTACGCACTGTCGGTGCCGCGGCTGTCGGTGGAAGGCGCCTTCACCGGCGCACAGGCGCGCGCGGCGCTGGCCGCCCACGTGCTGGCCGAAGCCCGTTTCAGCGGCACCTACACCCTCAACCGCCGGCTGCTGACGCAGCCCTGAGCGCCGCCGCGCAGCCTGCGCTGCAAAGGAATTCCCCTGGAACCCACCCGCATCATTGCCATCCGCCACGGCGAAACCGACTGGAACGCCGATACGCGCATCCAGGGCCACACCGACATCCCGCTCAACGCCAACGGGCGCTGGCAGGCCCGGTGCCTGGCGCAGGCGCTGGCCGACGAGCCGCTGCACGCCATCTATGCCAGCGACCTGGGGCGGGCCATCGAAACCGCCATGCCCTTCGCGCAGGCCGCCGGACTGCCGGTGCAGGCCGAGCCGGGGCTGCGCGAGCGGCTGTTCGGCCGCTTCGAGGGGCTGCGCTTCGACGAGATCGAGCAGCGCTGGCCCGAAGAAAGCCTGCGCTGGCGGCGGCGCGATCCCGACTTCGGTCCCGAGGGCGGGGAAACGCTGAACGACTTCTACGAGCGCTGCGTGACGGCGGCGGCCCGGCTGGCGGCGCGCCACCCGGGGCAGTCGATCGCGCTGGTCTCGCATGGCGGCGTGCTCGACTGCCTCTACCGCGCCGCCACGCGGCTGGACCTGCAGGCGCCGCGCACCTGGCAGGTTGGCAACGCCACGCTCAACCGGCTGCTGCACACGCCGCAAGGCTTCATGCTCGTGGGCTGGAGCGACGACGCGCACCTGGCGCGTCCGGCGCTGGACGAACTGTCCTGAGCGCTGCGGCCCACGGCGGCGGGCCCCGGGTCGCGGGCGCGGCGTCCGCGCCGCTGCGCGTATTGGCTGACCCGAAGTTCTACTGACGCACGCCTGGGGGGCCGCGCGCCCCGTGCCGTACCTGCCGCGTCGATGCGTGCACACACTGCGGCGATGGCGCACACGAACGCATCCAAAGGACCTGCCGGCGCGGGCTTCACGCTGGTGGAAGCGGTGGTGGCTCTGGCCATTGCCGCGGTGGTGGCCGCCATGGCCTACCCCTCCTACATGGCGCAGGTACGCAAGAGCCGCCGCACCGACGCGGTGGTGGCGCTGATGCAGGTGGAGCAGGCGCAGGAGCGCTGGCGCGGCGCCCATCCCGGCTACGCGGCGGAGCTGGCCGCGCCACCGCCGCAAGGGCTGGGCCTGAACGCCGCTAGCGCGGGCGGCTACTACACCTTGACGCTGTCCGATGCCGGTGCCGCCGGCTATGCCGTCACGGCCGTCGCCGTGGCGGGCCGCAGCCAGGCCGGCGACAGCGGCTGCACCACGCTGGCGGTGACGATGCGCCACGGCAGCGCGGTACGCACGCCGTCGGACTGCTGGAGCCGCTGAGGCCCGCGCGCCGCGCGGCACCGCGTGGCAAGCCCGCAGTGACCGGGGCGCGGCCGGCTGCCGCAGCCCGCAAGCACCTGCCATCACCTTGATGGGGGAACTCGCATCCCCCCTCAGTGTGATTTCGCACGCAACCTGGATGTGCAAGGCACGGCAGAGCTGTGGAAAGCAGCGCGCGTGCACACAGGTTGTTGACAGGGTTTCCCCCAACAGGACATTCCCGTGGTTTGGTGGTGACGTTGATGACAGGCAAGCGGCGAGTGCGGACTATCCGGTTCCGTCTATTGAATTGCATTCAGCCGGTTGAACAACTCCGCCGTCATCGCCAATCGTGCGCGCCGTGCCGCCGCTCGTCCCGCGGCATTGAGTACGGGTGACGCAGCGTTGCCGCAAGTGCCGCTGGTGCCGGCCGTTGCGCGGGCACTCACGCTGCTGGAGCGCATCGCGCAGTCGCGCACGCCGCTGACGCTGGCGCGGCTGGCGGCAGAGCTGGGCTATCCCAAGAGCAGCGTGCACGGGCTGTGCAACACGCTGCTGAACTTCGGCTACCTGCGCCGCCAGCCCGACGGCGCCTTTCTCATCGGTGCGCGCGTGATGGGGCTGGCCGAAGCCTTCGTGGCCGGCACGCAGGTGACGGACGAGTTCAACGCGCTGTGGAAAGCCGCGGCCGGCGGCGCGCACGATGAGACCATCATCCTCTCGGTGCTCGACGGCACCGAGGTGGTGTACGTGGCGGCGCGTCCCGGGCGGCGTCCGTTGGGTCTGGCCTTCACCGTAGGCATGAGGTTGCCAGCGCATCTGGCTGCCACGGGCAAGGCGATGCTGGCGCACCAGAGCCCGGAGCGGCTGGCGCAGCTCTTCACGACCGACCCGTTGCCGCGCATGTCGGGCAAGGGACCGCTCACGCGCGCGGCGCTCAAGCGCGAGCTGCGTGTCACGCGCGAGCGCGGCTACAGCATCGACGACGAAGGCGTGCGCGAGGGCGTGTACTGCATGGGCGCGGCGGTGTTCGATGCCTCGGGCCAGGCCGTGGCCGGCGTGGGCGTGTGCATCAACAAGAGCATGCTCGGCACCGATGCCAGTGCGCGGCACCTGGAAGTGGTGTTGGGCACGGCGCGCGAGCTCACGCAGCGGCTGGGCGGCTCGGTGCCGCCGGCTCGTCCGGACATCGACAAGCAAGGAGTCGGCGCATGAGCGGCGAATACATCCTGGAAACCCAGGACCTTACCCGTGAGTTCAAAGGCTTTGTCGCGGTCAACAAGGTCAACCTGCGCGTGCGCCGCGGCACGATCCACGCGCTGATCGGCCCCAACGGCGCAGGCAAGACCACCTGCTTCAACCTGCTCACCAAGTTCCTGCAGCCCAGCTCGGGACGCATCTTCTTCGAGGGCGAGGACATCACCCGCGAGGCGCCGGCGCAGGTGGCGCGCCGCGGCGTGATCCGCTCCTTCCAGATCTCGGCCGTGTTCCCGCACCTCACGGTGCTGGAGAACGTGCGCGTGGCGCTGCAGCGCAAGAAGCTGGGGCCCTCGTTCCAGTTCTGGCGTTCCGAGCGCTCGCTCAATGTGCTCAACGAGCGCGCGATGGAGCTGCTGCATGCGGTGGACCTGCAGCGCTATGCCGAGCTGCCGGCGGTGGAGCTGAGCTACGGGCGCAAGCGCTCGCTGGAGATCGCCACCACGCTGGCGATGGAGCCGCGGCTGATGCTGCTGGACGAGCCCACGCAGGGCATGGGCATCGAGGACGTGGACCGCATCCGCCAGCTCATCAAGAAGGTGGCCGCCGACCGCACGGTGCTGATGGTGGAGCACAACATGAGCGTGGTCTCCAGCATCGCCGACACCATCACGGTGCTGCAGCGCGGTGCTGTGCTGGCCGAGGGGCCGTACGCGCAGGTGTCGGCCAACCCGGCGGTGGTGGAGGCCTACATGGGCAGCGCCAACGTCGAACTGCAGGGAGCGCACTGATGGAACGCACCGACGTGGTCACCCCGCTGCCGTCCGCGGGCATGCAGCCCGCCACCACCGCCCCTGCGGCCGCCACCGCGCCCGGCGGCACGCGCCGGCGCTTGCTGGAGGTGCGCGACCTGCACGCCTGGTACGGCGAGTCGCACGTGCTGCACGGCGTG
This sequence comes from Azohydromonas australica DSM 1124, assembly GCF_000430725.1. GTDB lineage: Bacteria > Pseudomonadota > Gammaproteobacteria > Burkholderiales > Burkholderiaceae_C > Azohydromonas > Azohydromonas australica. The sequence goes on along the minus strand of NZ_AUMO01000032.1, from coordinate 26,233 downwards.
GACTTCGCGGTCGACGAGGGCGAAGTGGTGACGCTGCTGGGGCGCAACGGCGCCGGGCGCACGACCACGCTGCGCGCCATCATGGGCCTCACGGGCAGCCGCAAGGGCTCGATCAAGGTTCACGGCGCCGAGAGCATTTCCATGCCCACGCACCGTATCGCGCGGCTAGGCGTGGGCTACTGCCCCGAGGAGCGCGGCATCTTCTCCAGCCTCTCCACGCAGGAGAACCTGATGCTGCCGCCCGTGCTCACCAAGGGCGGCATGAGCGTGGAGCAGATCTACACCATGTTCCCCAACCTGCGCGAGCGCGCTTCGAGCCAGGGCACGCGGCTCTCGGGCGGCGAGCAGCAGATGCTGGCGGTGGCGCGCATCCTGCGCACCGGTGCGCGGCTGCTGCTGCTCGACGAGATTTCCGAAGGCCTGGCCCCGGTGATCGTGCAGAAGCTGGCTGAGATGGTGCTGGCGCTGCGCCGCCAGGGCTACACCATCGTGATGGTGGAACAGAACTTCCGCTTCGCCGCCCCGTTGGCGGACCGGTTCCTCGTGATGGAGCACGGCCGCGTGATCGAGGAATTCACCCAGGCCCAGCTGCCGCAGCACAGCCAGAAGCTGCGGGAGTACCTGGGCGTTTGAGGATTTGAAGTACCACCCCCGTAAAGGAGACCTGAAATGAAACTCAAGACCCTCGCCGCCGGCTGTGCCGTTGTGCTTGCATCCATTGGCACGGCGCATGCCCAGTTCTCGGGCGACGTGATCCGCATCGGCTTCATCACCGACATGGGCGGCCTGTATTCCGACATCGACGGCCAGGCCGGCGCCGAGGCCATCCGCATGGCCATCGCCGAGCTGGGCGGCAACGTCAACGGCAAGAAGATCGAGCTGCTCACCGCCGACCACCAGAACAAGGCCGACGTCGCTGCCGCCAAGGCGCGCGAGTGGTTCGACACGCAGGGCATGGACATGCTCATCGGCGGCACCAACTCCGGCACCAGCCTGGCCATGGCCAAGGTGGCGGCCGAGAAGAAGAAGCCCTTCATCGCCGTGGGTGCGGGCACCTCGGCCCTGACCAACGAGCAATGCTCTCCCTACACCGTGCACTGGGCCTACGACACGGTAGCCCTGGCCAAGGGCACCGGCGGTGCGGTGGTGCGTGCTGGCGGCAAGAGCTGGTTCTTCCTCACCGCCGACTACGCCTTCGGCCAGGCACTGCAGAATGACACCGCCAACGTCGTCAAAGCCACGGGCGGCAGCGTGGCCGGCTCGGTCAAGCACCCGCTCTCGGCCAGCGACTTCTCCAGCTTCCTGCTGCAGGCGCAGTCGAGCAAGGCACAGATCCTGGGCCTGGCCAACGCCGGCGGCGACACCATCAACGCCATCAAGGCAGCCAACGAGTTCGGCATTACCAAGTCGATGAAGCTCGCCGGGCTGCTGATGTTCATCAACGACGTGCACTCGCTGGGCCTGAAGAACACGCAGGGCATGTACCTCACCGACAGCTGGTACTGGAACCGCGACGCCGAGAGCCGTGCCTGGGGCCGCAAGTTCTTCGACAAGGTCAAGCGCATGCCGTCGTCGCTGCAGGCCGCCGACTACTCGGTGGCGCTGAACTACCTGCAGGCGGTCAAGGCCGTCGGCACCGATGACGGCGACAAGGTGATGGCCCAGCTCAAGAAGAGCAAGGTCAACGACGTCTTCGCCAAGAACGGCTACGTGCGCGATGACGGCCGCATGGTGCACGACATGTACCTCATGCAGGTCAAGACGCCGGCGCAGTCCACCGAGCCCTGGGACTACTACAACGTCGTGGAGACCATCAAGGGCGACGCGGCCTTCACGACCAAGGCCGAGAGCAAGTGCGCGCTGTGGAAGCAGTGACGCGCTGAGCTCCCGCGCGACGCGCCCTGTCCGGGGCGAGGGCTGAGGACGGCGCGTCGCAACCGCATTCCGCACCGGGACTGGACCACGTGGACATCTTCGGCATACCGCACCAGGCCTTCCTGGGCCAGCTCATGCTGGGCCTGGTCAACGGCTCCTTCTACGCCATGCTCAGCCTCGGGCTGGCCGTGATCTTCGGCCTGCTGGGCATCGTGAACTTCGCGCACGGCGCGCTGTACATGATCGGCGCCTACGTGGCGTGGCTGGGGCTGGAGTACCTGGGCATCAACTACTGGGCCGCGCTGCTGCTGGCGCCGCTGGTGGTGGGCGCGCTGGGCGTGGTGATCGAGCGCACGCTGCTCAAGCAGCTCTACAAGCTCGATCCGCTCTACGGGCTGCTGCTGACCTTCGGGCTGGCACTCATTGCCGAAGGGGTGTTCCGCGAGCAGTTCGGTGTCTCGGGCCAGCAGTACCCGGTGCCAGAGCTGCTGCAGGGCGCCACCAACCTGGGCTTCATGGTGCTGCCCAACTACCGCGCCTGGGTCATCGGGGCCTCGCTGGTGGTGTGCCTGGGCACCTGGTTCCTGATCGAGAAGACGCCGCTCGGGGCGACGCTGCGCGCCGGCACCGAGAACCCGGCGCTGGTGCAGGCCTTCGGCATCAACGTGCCGGTGATGGTGATGCTCACCTACGCCGCCGGCGCCGGGCTGGCGGCTCTGGCGGGCGTGCTGGCCGCGCCGGTGATCCAGGTCACGCCGCTGATGGGCAGCAACCTCATCATCGTTGTGTTCGCGGTGGTGGTCATCGGTGGCATGGGCTCGATCCTGGGCTCGATCCTCACCGGGCTGATGCTGGGGCTGGTGGAAGGCCTGACCAAGGTCTTCTATCCCGAGGCGTCCAGCATCGTGGTGTTCGTGATCATGGCCATCGTGCTGGTGCTTCGGCCCGCCGGGCTGTTCGGCAAGGAGAAATGATGAGCACCACCTCTTCTGCTGTGACCCTGGAGCGGCGTTCGCGGCTGCTGTGGCTGGTCGTGCTGGCGGTGCTGGTGGCCGCGCCGTTCATCGGGCTGTACCCGGTGTTCATGATGAAGGCGCTGTGCTTCGCCATCTTCGCCTGCGCCTTCAACCTGCTGCTGGGCTTCACGGGACTGCTGTCCTTCGGGCACGCGGCCTTCATGGGCTCGGCCGCTTACGCCACGGGCTGGCTGGTGCGCAGCGCGGGCTGGTCGCCGGAGCTGGGCGTGGTGGCGGGCACCGTCATCGCGGCGCTCATCGGGCTGCTGGTCGGGCTCATCGCCATCCGGCGCCAGGGCATCTACTTCGCCATGATCACGCTGGCCATGGCGCAGATGGTGTACTTCGTGTGCCTGCAGGCGCCGTTCACCGGCGGCGAGGACGGGCTGCAGGGCGTGCCGCGCGGGCACCTGCTGGGCTTCATCCCGCTGGCCAACGACGTGGCGATGTACTTCGTGGTGCTGGCCGTCTTCGTGGCCGTGTACCTGGGCGTGATCCGCATCGTGCACTCGCCCTACGGGCAGGTGCTCAAGGCCATCCGGGAGAACGAGCCGCGCGCCGTCTCGCTGGGCTACGACGTGGACAAGTACAAGCTGCTGGCCTTCGTGCTCTCCACTGCCATCGCTGGCCTGGCCGGCGCGCTCAAGACGCTGGTGCTGGGCTTCGCCACCCTGTCGGACGTGCACTGGTCGCTCTCGGGCGAGGTGGTGCTGATGACGCTGCTGGGCGGCATGGGTACCTTTGCCGGTCCGGTGCTGGGCTCCTTCACCATCATCGGGCTGCAGAACTTCCTCGCCGACCGCGTGGGCTCGTGGGTGACGGTGATCATCGGCGCCATCTTCGTGGTGTGCGTGGTGGCCTTCCGCCGTGGCTTCGTGGGCGAACTGCTGGCCTGGCAGCAGCGTCGGCGCAAGGAAGCTTGAGAAGCCGCTCGTCCGGCCCTAAGCCTTGCGGCCAGCCTCCTGGGCCGCCACGATGCCCGCCACTTCGGCGGGCATTTGTTTTGCCCTAGTTCCTGGATGCGGCCGCGACGCTGCAGGCCACCGGCAGCGGCGGCTGCCCGCGGTCGCCTTCCACACAGCGGAGGTCGGCCATGACGGTGAAGCGGATGACCAAGACCCAGGTGCCCGTGTCCTTCGGTGCCTTCAAGCCCGTCGGACATGTGGTGATTGCCTTTCCCGACGACGCGGCGGCGCAGCAGGCCGCGCGCGATCTGCGCGACCTGGGCTTCGGGCCGGAGGACATCCTGTTCTACACCGGTGAGGAGGAGGGCCGCGAGATGCGCGAGCTCCTTGAAGGCGTCTCCGGCACGGCCGAGTTCGGCCACGAGATCGTGCTCATGCGCCGCTACTGCGAGCTGGCGCGCGAGGGCTGCGGCTGGCTGATCGTGTTCGCGCCCGAGGAGGAGCAGGCGCTGCGGGTGGGCGAGGTGGTGCAGCGCCACGGGGCGCGCCTGGCCGAGCGCTACCACCGCCTGGTGGTGGAGGACATGCTGTAGCCCGGCCGGGGCCTCGAGCTCAGGGCGCCGCGGCTCAGCTTTCGAACAGGTCTGCGGCGCCGGCCTTGGGCGCCACGCCCAGGTGCCGGTAGGCCGCCAGCGTGGCGATGCGCCCGCGCGGGGTGCGCTGCAGGTAGCCCTGCTGGATCAGGTAGGGCTCGATCACGTCCTCGATGGTGCCGGACTCCTCGCCGATGGCCGCGGCCACGTTGTCCAGGCCCACCGGGCCGCCGTCGAAGCGGTGCACCACCGCCTCCAGCAGCTTGCGGTCCATGAGGTCGAAGCCTTGCGGATCCACGTCGAGCATGGCCAGCGCGGCCGAGGCGATTGCCCCGCCGATGCTGCCGTCGCCCTTGACGTCGGCGTAGTCGCGCACGCGGCGCAGCAGCCGGTTGGCGATGCGCGGCGTGCCGCGCGAGCGCCGTGCGATCTCCATCGCCCCTTCAGTGTCGATGGGGGCCTCCAGCAGCCCGGCCGAGCGCGTGACGATGCGCGCCAGCTCCTGCGGCGTGTAGAACTCCAGCCGCGCCACGATGCCGAAGCGGTCGCGCAGCGGGTTGGTGAGCATGCCCGCGCGGGTGGTGGCGCCCACGAGCGTGAAGGGCTGCAGATCCAGCTTGATCGAGCGCGCCGCCGGGCCCTCGCCGATCATGATGTCGATCTGGTAGTCCTCCAGCGCCGGGTAGAGGATCTCCTCCACCACCGGCGAGAGGCGGTGGATCTCGTCGATGAACAGCACGTCGTGCCGTTCCAAGCTGGTAAGAATGGCCGCGAGGTCCTTGGGCTTTTCCAGCACCGGGCCCGAGGTCTGGCGCAGGTTGACGCCCAGCTCCGCGGCAATGATGTGCGACAGCGTGGTCTTGCCCAGTCCCGGCGGGCCGAACAGCAGCACGTGGTCCAGCGCCTCGCGCCGCTTGCGTGCCGCGCCGATGAAGATCTCCAGCTGCTCGCGCGCCTTGGCCTGGCCCACGTACTCGCGCAGCCCCTTGGGCCGCAGCGCCTTCTCGAAGGCTTCCTCGTTGGGCGAGCCCGGGGCTGCGCTGACGACGCGGCGCGAGGGGGCGCCCGCGAATTCGTCCGTCTGTATGCTCATACAGCCATTATCGGCCGCCCTCCGGGGCTGGCTAAGATGCCGCCGCTCAAGTCCCGCACCCCTGCCGGGGCGGCTGCTTCCCAGGCCCAGACCGTCCAATGACCTGTCTTTCCTCCCTGCTCGTCCTGGTGGCTGCGGCGCTGCTGGCCGCGGCGCCGGCATCGGCCCATGTCACCCTGGAGCCGCCCGCGGCTGCCGGCGGCGCGACGCTGAAGCTGACACTGCGCGTGAACCATGGCTGCGAAGGCAGCGCCACCACACGGCTGCGCGTGCGCCTGCCCGAGGCGCTGCATGGCGCGCGACCTCTGGTCAAGCCCGGCTGGAGCCTGACGGCGCCGCGCATGGCGCTGGCGCAGCCTTACCTGCGCCACGGCCGCCAGGTCACCGAGGAGGTGCGCGAGATCACCTGGGAAGGCGGCAGCGTGCCCGATGCCTTTGCCGACGAGTTCGCCTTTGTCGCGACGCTGCCCGAGCAGCCGCAACGCCTGGCGCTGCAGGTGGTGCAGGAGTGCGAGCGCGGCCGCATCGAGTGGTTCCAGGTGCCGTCCACGGACCCGGCCGCCGCGCGCCCTGACCATCCCGCCGTGATGCTGGAGGTGCTGCCTGCAGCGGCCGGCGGCCACGATCACCACTGAAGCGAGACCTCGCCATGAAGCTCCCGACCCTGCGCCAAGGCCTGCTGGCTGCCGCGCTGCTGCTGAATTCCGCCGCCTGGGCCCAATCGGGCACCGTCCAGGCCCGTGACGCCTGGGCTCGGCCCACCGTGGCCGGCCAGCCCGTGGGCGGGGCCTATATCCGCTTGCAGAACACGGGCGGTGCGGCCGACCGGCTGCTGGGCGCCAGCACCGCCGCGGCCGAGCGGGTGGAGCTGCACAGCATGCAGATGTCCGGCGACGTGATGCGCATGCGCCAGGTGGACGCCATCGATCTGCCCGCGGGCGCCACGGTGGATCTGGCGCCCGGCGGCCTGCACCTCATGCTCATGGGCCTGAAGGCGCCGCTGCGCGCGGGCGAGCGGCTGCCGCTGGTGCTGCGCTTCGAGAAATCCGGCGAGGTGAAGACCGAGCTGGTGGTGGGCAACCGCAGCACGGGTGCCGCGGCGTCAATGCCCGAGCACACGCACGGGCACGATCACAAGCATTGAATCCCGCCGCGCTTCAGCGCGACAGCGCCCGCAGCGCGAGCTTGATGCCCTCGCTCACGCCGACGTCGGCCGGCAGGGCCTTGAGCGCGGCGCTGGCGTCGCGCTCGGCGTAGCCCAGCGCGATGAGCGCCTGCACGATGTCGGCTTGCGCGTCGTTGGCCACCGTGACCGGCTGGCCCAGATCGGGGCCGAGCTTGCCCTTGAGCTCCAGCAGCAGCCGCTCCGCGGTCTTCTTGCCGATGCCCGGCACCTTCACCAGCCGCCCGCTTTGCTGCTGACTCACCGCCTGGGCCAGTTCGGCCACGCTCAGGCCCGAGAGCAACGACAGCGCCATGCGCGGGCCGACGCCGCTGATGCGGATGAGCTGGCGGAAGGTCGCGCGCTCCTCCAGCGTGAGAAAGCCGAAGAGCTGATGCGCGTCCTCGCGCACCACCAAGTGCGTCAACAGCGTGACGCGCTCGCCCAGCGCGGGCAGTTGGTAGAACGTGCTCATCGGCACGTCCACCTCGTAGCCCACGCCGCTGACGTCGAGCATCACCAGGGGCGGCGACTTCTCGACGAGCTGTCCCTGCAGGCGGCCGATCATGGGCGGCCTCCGAGCGGGTGGCGGACATGAAAAAGCGGCGCTGGTGCGCCGCTTGCGTGGAAGGCGGGAAAGGTTCTTTGGGTCATCGGCTCCGGCCGAACAGTCCCAGCCGCTGTGCCTCCAGCGCAGCCTCGGCCCGGGAACTGACGTTCAGCTTCCTGTAGATCTGTTTCACGTAGTCCGCGATAGTGTGCCGCGACAAATTGAGCTGCACGCCGATCTCGGGCAGCGTGAAGCCCTTGGCCACGCGCAGCAGCACTTCGCTTTCGCGTTCGGTGAGCTGCACATGCGGCATCAGCGGCGCCTGCGGCTTGGCCTGCGCGGCAAAGTAGGCAATGACGCGCCGTGCGATGGAGGGCGACAGCGGCGGCTCGCCCTGGCTGATGCGCTGCAGCTGCTCGGTGATGAGCTCGCGCGGCTGTTCCTTGAGGATGTACCCGTAGGCGCCGGCCTGCAGCGCGGGGAAGAGGTGCTCGTCGTCGTCGTGGATCGTCACCACCACCGACTGCGCCTCGGGTTGCTGTTCGCGCAGCGCCGTCACGACGTCCACGCCGGAGCCGTCGGGCAGCCCCAGATCGACCAGCGCGAGGTCGAAGCGTAGCGCTGAGACCAACCCCAGTGCATCGTGCACGCGTGCACTTTCGGAGATCTCTGCATTGGGGAACACCTCCATCACGAGACTCTTGAGCCAGGTGCGGATCTGCGGCAGGTCTTCGAGGAGCAGGATGTTCTTCACAGGGCCTCCACTGAAGTCACGGGTTGTGTGTAGTTCATGGTAACAGCGGGCCTGTTTGGGCCCACTCGCCCAGGGGCCCGCGTCTGGAGGGATGACGCGCGCTTGTTTTTTAAGCCGCCACGGCGTGGCGCTCCAGCGGCAGCGTGAGGCGGATGACGGTGCCGTAGCCGGGGCCGGATTCCACCAGGCACTGGCCCTGCAGCTGCTTGGCGCGGTGCTTCATGCTGGACATGCCGTGGCCGCGGTCGAGCCGGCCGTCAAGCTCCATCGGGATGCCGCGCCCGTTGTCCTGGATGGCGAGCTGGAAGTCGCCTCCTTCGATCTGGCAGGTCACGGTGCAGTGCGTGGCGCCGCTGTGCTTGATGATGTTGTTGACCGCCTCGCGCAGGATGCGCGTGGTCTGCACGTAGGCGCGTGCCGACAGCGTCTGCGGCAGGTCGTCGGTGGGTGCCACCCAGCGCGCCTCGATCCCGGTCTGCGCCAGGCGGCTCATGGCCTCGGCGCGCCAGTCGCCCAGCGCGTCGATGAGCCGCACGGGCCGGCCGGTGAGGCCGCGCACCGACAGGCGCATTTCCTCCAGCGCTTCGCGCGCCAGCGTGGAGATGCGCTCGTTGTCGCTGGTGTGCACGATGGTCAGCAGCTTGGCGCCCAGGTCGTCGTGCAGGTCGGCGGCAATGCGCTTGCGCTCGCGCTCCGTGACCTGCTCGATGCGCAGCTCGGTGAGCTGCGCGAAATTGCGCTCGATCTCCTCGGTGGCCTCGCGGATGCGTGCCTCCAGCACGCGGCGGTCGGCCTCGGCGTCCTGTAGCGCGCGCCCGTGCAGCTGCACCAGGCGCAGGCCCATGCCGATGAAGGTCAGCGGCAGCGACAGGTGCACCAGCGCCAGCACGGTCGAGCCCGGCGGCTCCCGCAGTGCCAGCAGCTGCACCAGCACCAGCGCGGCGGTGCCCGCGATCAGCATGCCCGCCACCCAGCCGTGCGGCCCGCGCCGGCGCCAGGCCCGGCGCAGGAAGCGCGCCAGCGCCACGAGCACCTCCAGCGCCAGCAGCGTCGCCCAGGCGTTGGCCAGCAGGTGCACGCGCGCCGGACCGCCCAGCAGCAGGCTCGCGGGCACCAGCACGCACTGCAGCAGCAGCACCAGCCCCGCACCCGGCACCCGGTGGCCGGCGCGGCGCAGCAGGAACTGCACCGCCGCCAGCGTCACCACGGGCATCAGCGAGGCCAGCACCACCTCGGTCTCGAAGCCGGTGAAGGGCAGGTCGCGCCAGCCCAGCCGCGCCGTCAGCAGCGCCGAGCCCACCGCCAGCACGCCGAAATAGGCCAGGTGGCTGTGGCGCCGGTTGAGCCAGCCCAGCACGCACATGAAGCCGCCCAGCAGCAGCAGGCTGCCGCTGAGCACCAGCGGCAGCGTGACGTTGAGCGCGAGATGGCGCTCGTGCAGCGGCGCCAGCATCGCGTGCGGGCCGATCTGCAGCGCCGACAGCCCGCCCGCGCGCAGCCGCGAGCCCACGCGCTCCAGCGGCTCGCCCGCCACCTTGATGTCAAGCAGGTTGCCTCCGGGGCGCAGCAGCGCCGCCGGCAGCGTCACGAGTTGGGCGTGGTGGCAGTTGCGCGACACGGGCTCGCGCATGCGCCCGGCCGCGTGCAGGCGCTGGCCGTTGATCTGCACTTCCAGGTTGCTGCAGGCGCGCTCGACGTACAGCGCCAGCACCTCGCCGCTGTCCTGCGCGATGGGGGCGTCGAAGCGCACCCGGTACCACACCGGTCCCGCATGGCCCGGGCGCGAGGCGTTCCAGTCGTCGGGCAAGGCCACCGTGCGCTGCGGCGCGTCGTCCGGGAAGCGGGCGCTGTCGCCTTCGGCGCTGAGCGCCTGCTCGATGCGCAAGACGTCCGCCGCAGCCGCGGTGGCCAGCATCAGCGTCAGGACCAGCAGTGCCAGAAGGCGCCGCCACGGTGCGCCGGAGTGCAGTAGGAGCATGGAAAGATTGTGCAGGAGCCACCCGCCAAAACCGCCCGGCCCGCGCGGCTCGATGCTGCGGCGACAATGCCGGCCCCGTTTCCCAGATCCGAGGCTGCCCTTTGATACTGCGCCACGCCTTCATTCCGCTCGACAACGAACGCCTGTCGCACCTGTGCGGCGCCACCGACGAGCACTTGCGCGTGATCGAGGACGCACTGGGCGTCAAGCTCTCACGGCGCAACGAGTCCTTCCGCATCGAGGGCACCAAGCGCGAGGCCGAGCGCGCCGCCGCGCTGCTGCAGCGCCTGTACGACCGCGCCAATAAGCCCATCCCGGCCGAGGCGCTGCAGCTGGCGCTGGCCGAAGCCACCAGCGACAACGCGCCCGCCGGCGGTGACGGCGCGGCCGGCAGCCCGGGCGACGAGGTGGTGCTGCACACCCGTCGCGCCGACCTGCAGGGCCGCACGCCCAACCAGGTGCAGTACCTCAAGAACATCCTGGCGCACGACATCACCTTCGGCCTGGGCCCGGCGGGTACCGGCAAGACCTTCCTGGCCGTGGCCTGCGCGGTGGACGCGCTGGAGCGCAGCCAGGTGCAGCGCATCATCCTCACCCGCCCGGCGGTGGAGGCCGGCGAGCGGCTGGGCTTCCTGCCTGGCGACCTGACGCAGAAGGTCGATCCCTACCTGCGCCCTCTCTACGACGCGCTCTACGACCTCATGGGCTTCGACCGCGTCACCAAGGCCTTCGAGCGCGCGACGCTGGAGATCGCGCCGCTGGCCTTCATGCGCGGGCGCACCCTGAACCACGCCTTCGTCATCCTGGACGAGGCGCAGAACACCACGCCCGAGCAGATGAAGATGTTCCTCACCCGCATCGGCTTCGGCAGCAAGTGCGTGGTCACGGGCGACACCAGCCAGATCGACCTGCCCAAGGGCACGACCAGTGGCCTGGTGGACGCGGAGCGCGTGCTGCAGCGTGTGCGCGGCATCGCCATGACGCGCTTCACCGCTGCCGACGTGGTGCGCCACCCGCTGGTGGCGCGCATCGTGCAGGCCTATGAGGCTGCCGATGCCCGGGGAGGGCGCTGAGATGGCCGCCGCCCGTCCCGAGCTGAGCCTGTCGCTGCAATTTGCCGACCCCGCGCACCGCGCCGAGCTGCCGCGCCACAAGGTGCGGCGCTGGATCCGCGCCGCGCTGGAGGAACTGCCGGCCGAGATCACGGTGCGCATCGTCGGTGAGGAGGAGGGCCGCTCGCTCAACCGCGAGTTCCGCGGCAAGGACTACGCCACCAACGTGCTGACCTTCGACTACGCGCACGAGCCGGTGGTGGCGGCCGACTTGGTGCTGTGCGCGCCCGTGGTGGCGCGCGAGGCGGCGGAGATGAAGCTGCCCCTGGCCGACCACTACGCGCACCTGCTGGTGCACGGCACGCTGCACGCGCAGGGCTTCGACCACGAGCAGGACGACGAAGCCGAGGTCATGGAGGCGCGCGAGACCGAGATCCTGCTCGGCCTGGGGTTGCACGACCCCTACGCCAAGGACTGAGCCGCGGCGCGTGCGGCGCTTTCAGCGCCGCGTGGTGCCCAGGTAGCGCTTGCGCCAGAAGAACCAGCCCAGGCCCACGCCCAGCGCCACCATCAGCGCGATGGCGATCCACACGCCGGTGCCGGAGTGGATCAGCGGCAGGGCGTCGAAGTTCATGCCGAAGAAGCCTGTGATCAGGTTCAGCGGAAGGAAGATGGCGGTGAGCACGGTGAGCGTGCGCATGATGTCGTTGGTGCGGTGGCTGATGGCGGAGAAGTGCATCTGCACCGCCGTCTCGGCCGACTGCTCCAGGCGCCGCACGTGCGAGAGCACGCGCTCGATGTGCTCCTGCACGTCGCGCGAGCGCACCTTCAGCAGCTCAAGCTCGCGCGCCGGGGGCGCTTGGTGTGGCAGGGGCAGCTCTTCCAGGCCGTCGATCCATTCCTGGATGGCCGCGCGCTGGTCCTCGCAGGTGTCCTCCAGCAGGTGCAGCGCGTTGCGCGCGTCCAGCAGCACTTGCCAGTCGTGGAAACGGCTGCGCGGATGCAGCAGCGCCTGCTGCAGCGCGCTGAGCTGGCGCGTGAGCAGGCGGCGCAGGTCGAGGTAGCTGTCCACCATGTGGTTGACCATGCGCAGCATCAGGTCCGCCGGGCTGGCCGGCATGCGCGAGCCGCCGCGCTCGCGCGTGCCGCCGGCCGCGGACAGGCGCTTCTCGAAATAGGTCCGCACCGGGCACTTGGGCGGATGCACGGTGACCAGGACCCGGTCGTAGATGGCAAAGCCCACCGGGCTGGTGTCCACCAGGGCCGGCGCGGGCTGCGGGGCGATGGCCGTGCCCGGTGCGGCCGTGGCCGCCGGGACGCCGCTGCCAGCACCGCTGCTCCCGCCGTGCGGCCCATGGACGCCGCTGGACCCGCTGGACGACGGGCCCGCCGCTTCGGGCGCGCAGGCCGTGAGGCGGCGGAACACCAGCAGGTCGTACCAGGAGGTGTAGTCGAAGTGGCTGGGCAGCTGCGCGTTGAGCAGGTCGGAGACGTGAAGGTCCACCAGCGCGCCGCAGTCCCAGCGCTGCAGCGCGTGCTGCAGCGCGGGCACCGCAGCCTCGAAGGCCGGGCGCTCGCAGCCCACCCAGAGAAAGCCCTCCAGCGGCAGCGCCGTGGGCAGCGCGTCCAGCGCCACCGCACCGTCGGCGCCGATGTAGAGCACACGCATTCAGCGTCCGCGCAGCAGCCGCGCGGCGTCCAGCGCGAAGTAGGTGAGCACGCCATCGGCGCCGGCGCGGCGGAAGGCCAGCAGCGACTCCATCATCACCGCGTCGTGGTCGAGCCAGCCGTTGGCCGCGGCGGCCTTGAGCATGGCGTACTCGCCGCTGACCTGGTAGGCGAAGGTGGGCACGCGGAACTCGTCCTTGACGCGGCGCACGATGTCCAGGTACGGCATGCCGGGCTTGACCATGACCATGTCCGCGCCCTCGGCGATGTCCAACGCCACTTCGCGCAGCGCCTCGTCGCTGTTGCCCGGGTCCATCTGGTAGACCTTCTTGTCGGCCTTGCCCAGGTTGGCGGCGCTGCCCACGGCGTCACGGAAGGGGCCGTAGAAGGCGCTGGCGTACTTGGCGCTGTAGGCCATGATGCGGGTGTGCACGAGCTTGGCCTCTTCCAGCGCGGTGCGGATGGCGCCGATGCGCCCGTCCATCATGTCGCTGGGCGCAACGATGTCCACGCCGGCCTGCGCCTGCGCCAAGGCCTGCGCCTTGAGCATGGCCACGGTGGCATCGTTGAGGATGTAGCCAGTTTCGTCGAGCAGCCCGTCCTGGCCGTGGCTGGTGTAGGGGTCCAGCGCCACGTCGGTGAGCAGGCCCAGCTGCGGGAAGCGGCTCTTGAGCTCCCGCACCGCGCGCGGCACCAGGCCTTCGGGGTTGGCGGCTTCGCGGCCGTCGAGCGTCTTGAGCGAGGCGTCGATGACGGGGAACAGCGCCATCACCGGCACGCCCAGGCTGACGCACTGCTCGGCCACGCTGAAGAGCCGATCCAGGCTCATGCGCTGCACGCCGGGCATGCTGGCCACGTCCTCGACGCGGTTGCTGCCTTCGAGCAGGAACACCGGCAGGATCAGGTCCTGCGGCGCCAGGCGGTGTTCGCGCACCAGCGCGCGGGTGAACTCGTCGCGGCGCAGACGGCGCGGCCGGCTGGCAGGGAAGGGAGGCAGGATGTGCACGGCAAGGCGTCCTTGGATAAGGCGCGGAAACCGGTGCAGCCGCGTGGCGAATGAAAGGCCCGTAAGCCCTCGTGACCGGCCCGCATTGGGCAGGCAAGCGCCTGCTAGACTGGAACTCGAATGATAGCCGCGAGGCTTCATTCCCTGCTTTTCCTCCCTGAGCAGGTGCCTTGACGTCATGACAGCGCAAGGCTTGCGGCCCCGGGCGATGCCCGGGGCTTTCTTTTTGCTCGCGTCTGTTTGGCTGCCTTGCCGCGGCGCAGTGGGGCACGGCGGGTGCTGCCGATAATGGCCGCATGAGTTCCGCCTACCTATGGGTCAAGGCCCTGCACATCGTCTTCGTGGCCAGCTGGTTTGCCGGCCTGTTCTATCTGCCCCGGCTGTTCGTGAACCTGGCCATGGTGCCGGCGGATTCGCATGCCGAGCGCGAGCGGCTGCTGCTGATGGCGCGCAAGCTCTACCGCTTCAGCAGCATGCTGATGGTGCCGGCCGTGGGGCTGGGCCTGTGGCTGTGGCTGGGCATTGGCGTGGGCAAGGGGCCGGGCAATGGTTGGTTGCACGCGAAACTTCTGCTGGTGGCTGGCGTGATCGGCTACCACCATGTCTGCCGCACGCTGCTGCGCCGCTTCGAGCAGTCGGGCAACCAGCGCAGCCACCGCTGGTTTCGCGTGTTCAACGAGGTCTCGGTGCTGCTGTTCACGGCCATCGTGATCCTGGTGGTGGTCAAGCCTTTCTGAGCGCTGCCGTGTCGGTGGTGAAAGTGCTCGAAGTCCGCGGCACGCACCCAGTGCCGTGCCGGCGCCGCGCGGAGCCACGGCGTTGATGGTGCGGCGGCGCAGCTCGGCCACCGTGCCGCTGTCGGCGGCCTTCGCGCTGCTGATCGTCTACGCGAGCCTGTACCCCTTCAGCGGCTGGCGCTGGCCGCCGGGGCAGTCGCTGCAGTCGCTGCTGACGCTGCCCTTGGCGCAGTACCACATCGCCTTCGACATCTGGGCGAATTTCATCGGCTACATGCCGCTGGGCGCGCTGCTCTACGGTGCCGGCGTGCGTCGGGGCTGGCGCTGGGGCTGGGCCCTGTTGCTGGCGGTGCTGGCGCCGACGCTGCTGTCGTATGCGCTGGAGCTGACCCAGAACTTCCTGCCCGAGCGCGTGCCCAGCCGCGAGGACTGGCTGCTCAACAGCGGTGGCGGCGTGACGGGCGCGCTCGTGGCCGCGGCGCTGGCGGCCCTGGGAGCGCTGCGGGTGTGGCAGTCGCTGCGCGACCGCTGGTTCATCCCCGCCAGCGCCGGGGCGTTGACGCTGTTGCTGCTGTGGCCCATGGCGCTGCTGTTCCCTACACCGGTGCCGCTGGGGCTGGGCCAGTGCTGGGACGAGGTGCGGGAGCTGGCACAGCTGGCGCTGGAGGACACGCCCTGGGCGCCGGCAGCCGAGTCGTGGCTGCTCCCGTCGTCGCCGTTGCTGACCCCGCTGTCGCCGGCCGCTGAGATGCTGTGCATCGCGTTGGGCCTGCTGGCGCCGTGCTTGGTGGCCTTTGCCGCGATGCGCTCGCGCGCGCGCCGCGCCGTGCTGACACTGGGCGCGCTGGTGCTGGCCCTGGCGGTGAGCACGCTGTCCACGGCGCTGAACTTCGGTCCCGAGCACGCGCTGGCCTGGCTCACGCCGACGGCGGTGCCAGGACTGATGCTGGGCCTGCTGGCCGCGCTGGCGTGCTGTGTGCTGCCATTGCGTCTGGCGGCGGCGGTGGGGCTGATGGTGCTGACGGCGCAGGTGGTGGTGGTGGCGCAGGCGCCGGAAAACGCCTACTACGCGCAGAGCCTGCAGGCTTGGTCGCAAGGACGCTTCATCCGGTTCCACGGGCTGTCGCGCTGGCTCGGCTGGCTGTGGCCCTATGCCGCTGCCGCTTGGCTGCTGGTGCGCGTGGGCGCGCGCGACGAGGGCTGAGCCGCTGGCAGCCCGGGCCGCCGGCAGGACCCGAACGGGCTTGGACGTCGCGGTGCAGAGGCCACGTCCAAACCGCTGGCGGCGTGGCGGGTGACGGGTATCACGGCCCGCCGTGCGGCAACTGCCGGTGACCGCCTGTAAGCAAAACCCCGTCCCTACAATCCCGGGGATGAGCTACTACAAGCACCACATCTTCTTCTGCCTGAATGCGCGGGAGAACGGGGAGGCGTCCTGTGCGCAGCACGACGCGCAGGGGGCTTTTGACCACTGCAAGGCGCGCGTCAAGGCTGCCGGGCTGGCGGGCCCGGGCGGGGTGCGCGTGAACAAGGCCGGCTGCCTGGACCGCTGCGCCGGCGGCCCGGTGGCGGTGGTCTATCCCGAGGCCACCTGGTACACCTTCGTGGACAAGGAAGACATCGACGAGATCGTCGAGTCCCATCTCAAGGAAGGCCGCGTGGTGGAGCGCCTGCTGCTGCCGCCGGACGTGGGCCGCTGATGAACGCCCACACCCAACGCTTGCGCGTGCCGGGCCCGGCCGGCGAGATCGAGTGCGCCCTGGACGTGCCGGCCGAAGGCACGCCCCGCGGCCTGGCCGTGCTGTGTCATCCGCACCCCCAGCATGGCGGCACCATGGACAACAAGGTGGTGCAGACCCTGGCGCGTGCCTGCGTGCAGATGGGCTGGCGCAGCGTGCGCTTCAACTTCCGCGGCGTTGGGGCTTCCGCCGGCACGTGGGACGAGGGGCGCGGCGAGATCGAGGATGCGCTGGCCGTGGTCGCCGCGATGCGCCAGGGCGACGAGCCGCTGCTGCTGGGCGGTTTCTCCTTCGGCGGCTTCGTGGCCTCGCACGTCGCGCAGCGCGTGCAGCCCGCGCCGCAGCGCCTGGTGCTGGTCGGCCCGGCCACCAGCCGCTTCGACGTCGCCGCGGTGCCGGCGGACACGCTGGTGGTGCACGGCGAGCAGGACGAGGTGGTGCCGCTGTCGGCCACCCTGGACTGGGCGCGCCCGCAGTCCCTGCCGGTGGTGGTCGTGCCCGGAGGCGGCCATTTCTTCCACGGCCAGCTGCCGCTGCTCAAGTCGATCGTGCTGCGCCACCTCGCGCCCTGATCTTTTTCCTCTTCCCGCGCCCGGCCCGTCGTCGCACGGGCCAGGCGTCGCGTTGACGTTTCCCACCCTAGATTTGCCCATGAAACGCCTGATCGCCTTCCTGCTGGCCCTGCCGCTGGCACTTCCGAGTTTTGCCCAGGCACCGCAGCCGCCCGAGATCGCGGCCCGCGAGTACATCCTGCTCGACGTCTCCAGCGGCCAGACCCTGGCCGAGCGCGAGGCCGATGCGCCGGCCGACCCGGCCTCGCTGACCAAGCTCATGACCGCCTACGTGGTCTTCAATGCGCTGCGCGACAAGAAGCTCACGCTGGAGCAGACGCTGCCCGTGAGCCAGCGCGCCTGGAACGAGCGCAAGGGCGGTGCCTCGGTGATGTTCATCGACACCACCATGAGCCCCAAGGTGGACGAGCTGCTGCGCGGGATGATCGTGCAGTCGGGCAACGACGCCGCGGTGGCGCTGGCCGAAGGCGTGGCGGGCTCCGTGGACGGCTTCGTGGCCATGATGAACCGCCAGGCACAGGCCTGGGGCCTCAAGAACACGGCCTTCAAGAACGTCACCGGCATCACCGAGCCGGGGCACCGCAGCACGGCACGCGACATGGCCGTGATCGCCGCGCGCATCATCCGCGACTTCCCCGAGTACTACCCGTACTACGCGCTCAAGGACTACACGTACAACAAGATCCGCCAGGACAACCGCAACCTGCTGCTGCGCCGCGACCCGACGGTGGACGGCATGAAGACCGGCTACACCGACGCCGCGGGCTACTGCCTGGTGGCCAGCGCCAGCCGCGACTTCCCCAACGGCAAGCGCCGGCTGCTGACGGTAGTGCTGGGCACGGCCTCGCGCGAGGCGCGCGCCAGCGAGAGCCAGAAGCTGCTGAACTGGGGCTACGGCGCCTTCGACAACGTGCGCCTGTTCGAGCCGGGCAAGGCCATCGTCACGCCCGAGGTGTGGAAGGGCGTGGCCGCGCAGGCCAAGCTCGGCGCCTCCACCGGCGTGGTGGTGACGGTGCCCAAGGGCGAGGGCCAGCAACTGCAGACCAAGGTCGAGCGCAGCGATCCGCTGGTGGCGCCGCTGGCGCAGGGCCAGCGCGTGGGCACCGTCAAGGTCAGCACCCGCGCGGGCACGCCGGTGACGGAGGTGCCGCTGGTGGTGCTGGAACCCGTGGAGCAGGCTGGCTTTGTGGGCCGCACCTGGGATGCGCTGCGGCTGTGGATCAAGTAACCTGACCTGCTTGCCGCCCTGATCCCCAGAGCAAGGAGAAGCCGCGATGCATCCTGCGCCGATCCAGCCCGAGAGCCTGTGCTTTCTTAACGGGGAGTTCCTGCCGCTGGGCCAGGCCCGGGTACCGGTGCTGGACCGCGGCTTCCTCTTCGGCGACGGGGTTTACGAGCTGCTGCCGGTGTACGGGCGGCGCCTCTTCCGCTTCGACGACCACATGGCGCGGCTGGAGCGCAACCTGGGCCGGCTGCGCATTCCCAATCCGTTCGGCCGCGAGCAGTGGCTGGCGCATGCGCGGCGGCTGATCGCGGCGCAGGACGGCGAGGACCAGTCGCTGTACCTGCAGGTCACGCGCGGCGTGGCGCCGCGCGACCACGCCATGCCCGAAGGGCTTGAGCCGACGGTGTTCATGATGAGCAGCGCCACGCGCGCGCCCACGCCGGAGCAGCGCCACCAGGGCGTGGCCTGCATCACGGCGCGCGACTTCCGCTGGGAGCGCTGCGACCTCAAGACCACCTCGCTGCTGGGCAACGTGCTGGCGCGCCAGATCTCGGCCGACCATGGCGCCAGCGAGACCATCCTGCTGCGCGAGGCCGCCAGCGGCATCAGCTACCTCACCGAGGGCTCGGCCAGCAACGTCTGGATCGTGCACGAGGGCGCGCTGCTGGGCCCGCCCAGGAGCGAGCACGTGCTCGAAGGCATCCGCTACGAGCTGCTGCGCGAGCTGTGCGAGGAAGTGGGCATCGCCTACAACCTGCGCCCCATTCCCGAGGCGGACCTGCGCGCGGCCGACGAGATCCTGCTGAGTTCCGCGGCGCGCGAGGTGCTGCCGGTGACGCGTCTGGACGGCGAACTCGTGGGCCATGGCGCGCTGCGCGGCAAGCCCGGCCCGGTGTACGGCCGGCTGTACGAGGCCTACCAGCGCGCCAAGGCCTTGCAATCGATCTGAGCCGCCCCACCTTTCCTGACGGGCGCGGTGCTTGCCGCGCCCGTTTTTCATTGTGCGGCCCTGGAGCCGCTAACCCGTAGTCAGGCCATGAACACTGCCGCCACGCCCCGCGATTCGCTCATCGAGTACCCGAGCCCGTTCCCGATCAAGGTGATGGGCGCGCACGTGGAGGGCTTCGAGGAAGCCGTGGTGGAGGTCGTTCTGCAGTTCGATCCCGGCTTCGACGTCGCGACCGTGGAGCGTCGCCCCAGCAGCAGCGGCAACTACCTGGGCCTGACCGTCACCGTCACGGCCACCAGCCGCGAGCAGCTCGACGATCTCTACCGCAGCCTGACCTCGCACCCGATGGTCAAGGTGGTGTTGTGACGCCGGAGGGCGCGGGCGCGTCGCCGGCTTCCATCTGCTGCGACAGCGCGCGTGCCTTGAGCGCCGCGGCCGGATCGCCCCCGGCCGCCGCCGCGGCGTACCAGTAGCGCGCCAGGCGCAGATCCTGCGGCAGGCCGTCGCCGCTCTCGTACATCGAGGCCAGCAGGTACTGCGCGCCGTTGTCGCCGGCCAGCGCGGCCGCGCGGAACCAGTGCGCGGCCTGCGCCGCGTCGCGCGCGGTGCCGCGCCCCAGATAGAAGGCGGTGCCCGCTTCCACCTGCCCCGCAGTGCTGCCGGCTTCGGCCGCCTGCGCGTACCAGCGGTACGCTGCGGGCAGGTCGATGCGGCCGAGCTGCCCGCTCTCGTGCAGCCGCCCCAGATCGAACATCGCCGTGACGAAGCCGTGCTGCGCCGCGCGCGTCATCAGCCGCAGCGCCTCCTGCGTGCTGGCGTGCGGCAGCTCGCCGCGCAGGTGCATCACCGCGAGGTTGTGGTCCGCCGCGGGCACGCCGGCGCGCGACAGCCGCTCGAAGGCGGCCTGCGCCTGCGCCAAGCGCCCGGCGTCGTAGTCCCGCACCGCCGCTTCCAGGGCGGCCTGGTGCTGTGCCGAGGGGGCGGCGGCTGCCGTGGAAAGCGCCAGCGCGGCCAGCAGGGCTGCGAGAGAACGCAATAGGGACGGTGCGGGGCGGTGCTTCATGGCGGCTCGGCGGCGGTGCGGCAGGCGTTCACGATACGGCGGTGCCGGCCTGCCGCGACACCCAGGCGGATCATCCGTGCCCCGGACAGGGCCGAAGCGCGCGCGTTGGAAGGCGCCGTGGGGACGCCAATGTGTACGGAGGACAATCCGCCCATGACTGCTGCCGTGACGACTTCCGAAGCCCCGCTGGTGCGATGGCTGGGCCGTGCCGACTACGCCGACACCGAGGCCGCCATGCGCGCCTTCACCGAAGCGCGCACGGACCAGACGCCTGACGAGATCTGGATCTGCGAGCACCCGGGCGTGTTCACGCAGGGCGTGGCCGGGCGCGCCGAGCATGTGCTGGCCGCCGGCGACATCCCGGTGGTGCAGACCAACCGCGGGGGGCAGGTGACCTACCACGGGCTAGGACAGGTGGTGGCCTACCCGCTGATCGACCTGCAGCGGCTGGGCATCTTCGTGCGCGAGTACGTGTTCCGGCTGGAGTCGGCCGTGCTGCGCGTGCTGCAGGACTATGGCGTCACGGGACACCGCGTCGGCGGCGCGCCGGGGATCTACGTGAAGCTGGACGATCCTTTTGGCCATGCGGCGCTGACCGGGCCGGCCGATCCGGCGGACCCGTTCCGCGGCCTGGGCAAGATCGCGGCGCTGGGCATCAAGGTCAGCCGCCATTGCAGCTACCACGGCCTGGCCTTCAACGTGGCCATGGACCTGGAGCCCTTCCACCGCATCAACCCATGCGGCTATGCCGGGTTGCAAACCATCGACCTCGCTAAAATCGGTGTTTTCACCACATGGGATGACGCGGCCGCGCGACTGGCGCAGCGCCTGCAGTCGCAACTGAGCCGATGAGCACCGATCTCCCCAGCGCTCCCGCCACGCCCGCTCCCTCGGGCGCTGCTCCCGCTCCCTACGACCCCACCGCCAAGCAGAAGGCGCAAGCCAAGACGGCGCGCATTCCGATCAAGGTGGTACCGGCGGAGGTGCTCAAGAAGCCGGAGTGGATCCGCGTCAAGGCGGGCTCGCCCACCACCCGCTTCTACGAGATCAAGCAGACGCTGCGCGAGCACAAGCTGCATACCGTGTGCGAGGAAGCCTCCTGCCCGAACATCGGCGAGTGCTTCGGCAAGGGCACGGCGACGTTCATGATCATGGGCGACAAGTGCACGCGGCGCTGTCCCTTCTGCGACGTGGGCCACGGCCGTCCCGACCCGCTGGACGTCAACGAGCCGGAGAACCTGGCCAAGACCATCGCGGCGCTCAAGCTCAAGTACGTGGTGATCACCAGCGTGGACCGCGACGACCTGCGCGACGGCGGCGCGGCGCATTTCGTGGAGTGCATCCGCCGCACGCGCGAGCTGTCGCCGGGGACGCAGATCGAAGTCCTCACGCCCGACTTCCGCGGCCGCCTGGACAAGGCGCTGGACATCCTCAAGGCGGCGCCGCCGGACGTGATGAACCACAACCTGGAAACGGTGCCGCGCCTGTACAAGGAAGCGCGTCCGGGCGCGGACTACCAGTTCAGCCTCACGCTGCTGCAGCGCTTCAAGGAAAGCGTGCCCGGCGTGCCGACCAAGAGCGGCCTCATGGTGGGCCTGGGCGAGACGGACGAGGAGATCCTGCAGGTCATGCGCGACATGCGCGCGCACGGCATCGACATGCTGACCCTCGGCCAGTACCTCGCGCCCAGCGGCCACCATCTGCCGGTGCGCCGCTACGTGCACCCGGACACCTTCAAGATGTTCGAGGACGAGGCCTACAAGATGGGCTTCACGCATGCCGCGGTGGGTGCGATGGTGCGCTCCAGCTACCACGCCGATCAGCAGGCGCATGCGGCCGGCCTGGCGCCGACGGCCTGAAGCGAAGGGTGTGCAGCACGCCGCACGTCGGCGTGTTCCCATGAAAAAAGCCGGGTCGCGTACCCGGCTTTTTGCTGTCTGGGCGGGCTCAGCCCTTCTTGAGCAGGTCCTCCACCAGCGCGTGCAGCGCGGCGAAGTCGGGCTCTCCCACATAGCGCTTGACGATGCGGCCTTGCTGGTCGAGCAGGAAGGTGGTGGGGGTGAGCTTGACGTCGCCGAAGCGCTCGGCGATCTGGCCCGTGTTGTCGATGGCCACGCCGAAGGGCAGCTGGCGCGTCTGGGCGAACTTGGAGACGTAGGCCGGCGGGTCGTAGCTCATGGCCACCGCGATCGTCTCGAAGTTGCGGTCCTTGAACTTGTTGTGGGTGGCGACGATCTGCGGCATTTCCTTGACGCAGGTAACGCAGCTGGTGGCCCAGAAGTTCACCAGCACCACCTTGCCCTTGAGTGCCGCAGTGCTGCCGGTGCTGCCGTCGAGCAGCGTGTAGCTCACTTCCGGTGCGGGCTCCAGGGTTGCCATGCTTTGCCAGGCCAGCACGCCCGCGGCCAGTGCGAGGGCGGCTGCCACACCGACGATAGGACGACGCAGATTCATGGAAAGCTCTCGCTGGAAGCAGGAAACAAGTCAGTTTATGCCAGGCCCCCAGGGGCTGGCTTGACATCGGTCATTTCCGTGCCGGCGTGTCTGCAGGGCGATGCGCGGCAGGGATGTGCAACCCGGACGGGCATGAAGCGGTGCCGATAATGGCTGGCATGAGCAGCGGTGCGAGAAGGTGGCTGGCCGGTCTGGCGCTGTGCGCGGGGGCCTGTACGCCGGCATTGAACTGGCGCGAGGTGCGGCTGGACGGCGGTGCGCTGGCGCTGTTTCCCTGCAAGCCCGAGCACCAGACCCGCACGCTCACGCTGGTCGGGCAGCCGGTGGCCCTGACGCTGCATGCCTGCGAGGCCACGGGGCTGCGTTTTGCCGTTGCGCAGGCCGATGTGCAGGACCCGGCCCGCGTGGAAGCGGTGCTGGCTGCCCTGGCCGCGGCGCAGGCGCGCAACCTGCAAGCCCCGCTGCCGCCGGGCGACGCGGCGCAGGTGCCGGGCATGACACCCAATCCGCAGGCGCGCCGCTACGCGCTCAGCGGGCGCCGTCCCGATGGCGCGGCCGTTCAGGCGCAGTTGCTGTTGTTCGCGCGTGGCACGCAGGTGCTGCAGGCCACCGTGCTGGAGGGGGCGCCGGACACACCGGCCGTGCACACCTTCATGGATGCGCTGCGCGTGCCGGGCTGACGGCGCGGCGGCCCTGGATGGGCTGCGCATAATGCCGGCCATGGCTGGATTGCTTCTTATCGCCCATGCGCCCTTGGCTTCCGCACTGAAGGCGGTCGCCCAGCATGCCTTTGCGGACTGCGGCGTGCCCTTGCAGGCGCTGGACGTCGAGCCGGACACAAGTCCCGAGGACATCGAGGCACAGGCCCGTGCGCTGCTGCAGCGCCTGGGGGTCGAGGAAGCGCTGGTCCTCACCGATGTGTTCGGCGCCACGCCTTGCAATGTGGCGCAACGCTTGGGCGATGCGCAGCGCGTGCGTGTGATTGCCGGCGTCAATGTGCCGATGCTGTGGCGTGCGCTGTGCTATGCGGCCGAGCCGCTGGAAGCGCTGGCCGCGCGGGCCGTGGCTGGCGCCAGCCAGGGCGTGTTGCAACTGCCCATGCCGCACAACTCCGTCTCCTGAGCCGCTTTCCCATGATTCAGACCACGCTGACCATCAGCAACAAGTTGGGCTTGCACGCCCGCGCCTCGGCCAAGCTCACCAAGCTGGCGGCCAGCTTCAAGTCAGAGATTTTCCTCAGCCGCAACGGGCGCCGCGTCAATGCCAAGAGCATCATGGGCGTCATGATGCTGGCGGCGGGATTGGGCGCGGAGATCGAGTTGGAGGTTGAAGGCCCCGACGAGCAAGCTGCCGCCGAGGCGCTGAGGGCGCTGGTGGACGACAAGTTCGGCGAAGGCCAGTAAGTTCCCCCAACATCCGGCCTTGACGCACGGCAGGGCAATGCTGTGCTTCGGGCCAATACGAAGGCTTGAGCCGGATTTGCACTGCTAAAGTGCCCCGGATGAGCATTCAGGTATTCGGGCTGCCCGTTTCGCGGGGTGTGGCCATCGGTCGGGCAGTGCTGGTGGCTTCCAGCCGCGTGGATGTGGCGCACTACTTCGTGCCAGCGTCCCAAACGCGCCGCGAGATCGAGCGTCTGCGTCGGGCGCGCGATGCCGTGGCGGCCGAGCTCAGTACGCTGCAGCGCGACTTGCCGCCCGAAGCGCCGAGTGAGCTGTCTGCCCTGCTCGACGTACATCTGATGCTGCTGCATGACGAGGCACTGGCCGAAGCCATCATGCATTGGATCTTGGAGCGCCACTACAACGCCGAATGGGCGCTGTCGGCTCAGCTGGAAGTGGTGGCGCGCCAGTTCGACGAAATGGAAGACGAGTACCTGCGAGGCCGCAAGGCCGACATGGAGCAGGTCACGGAGCGGCTGTTGCGTGCCTTGGCGCGCGACGGCACGGTTTCGGTTTCCATGGTGGCGGCGCCAGCACAGGATGTCGCCGGAGAGGATCCGCTGGTGCTGGTGGCCAACGACATTGCGCCGGCGGACATGCTGCAGTTCAAGCGCAGCGTTTTCACGGGCTTCATTACTGACGTCGGCGGCAAGACCTCGCATACCGCCATCGTCGCGCGCAGCATGGACATCCCGGCGGTGGTGGGTGCGCGCGAGGCCAGCCGGCTCATTCGCCAGGACGATTGGGTGGTGATCGACGGTGACACGGGAGTGGTCATCGTCAATCCGTCGCCGATCGTGCTGGAGGAATACCGGTTCCGTCAGCGCCAGAGCGAGTTGGAGCGTGCCCGATTGAATCGTTTGCGTCATACGCCGGCGCTGACCTTGGACGGCGAGAACGTGGAGCTGCTGGCCAACATCGAGCTGCCCAGCGACGCGCAGGCCGCAGTGGACGCTGGTGCCGTGGGCGTCGGGCTGTTCCGTACCGAGTTCCTGTTCATGAATCGGGGCGGCGTGCTGCCCAGCGAGGAGGAGCAGTTCGAAGCGTACCGGTCGGTGGTGCAGACGATGGCGGGTCTACCGGTGACGATCCGTACCGTGGACATTGGCGCGGACAAGCCGCTGGAGCGCATGTCGCTGCAGGAGCTGCGCCATGAGCATTCGTTGAATCCGGCGCTGGGACTGCGGGCGATCCGTTGGAGCTTGGCCGAGCCGGCCATGTTCCGGCAGCAGATTCGGGCCATCCTGCGTGCCAGCGCCTACGGCAAGATCAAGCTGCTGTTGCCGATGGTGGTGCACCTGCGCGAGATCCGCCAGACCATGGAGCTCATCACGCGGTCTCGACAGCAATTGCTGGACAGCGGGCATCCGATCGGCGAGGTGCAGGTGGGTGCCATGATCGAAGTGCCGGCGGCCGTGATGATGTTGCCGGCCTTTTTCCGCCACTTTGATTTCGTCTCGATTGGCACCAACGACCTGATCCAGTACACGCTGGCCATTGACCGTGCTGACGAGCAGGTGGCGCATCTCTACGATCCCTGGCATCCGGCCGTGCTGAAGCTGATTGCCGACACCATTGCCTGCGCGCAGCGTCATGGCAAGGGTGTCAGCGTCTGCGGCGAGATGGCAGGTGATCCCGTTTTCACGGAACTGTTGCTCGGGATGGGGCTGCGCAGCTTTTCCATGCATCCGGCGCAGATCGCCGGCATCAAGCAGCGAGTGTTGCGTGCTGACAGCCGAAAGCTCCAGGGCGCCATTGAGCGCACCTTGCAATCCGAAGATCCTCAGGCCGCTTGGAACTCCGTCAGCTTGCGCGGCGAGGAGGCTTCTGAAACGGTCTTGCAGCACTGAGCGTGCGCCTTGGGTGCCGTCAGTGATGCCATAGGTCGCGCCAACCGAAACATTGCTGCACATGTTGACGGCTTGCAAAAAGCTGTGCCATAATCTGCGGCTTCGCTGATCACAGCGTGGGTTTGTGAGGCGTAAGCAGCGCAAGCCTTCCGGGTAAGCGACAGGCAGTAAAAACCAAGTGTTTGACAAGGTTTTTGAAGCGTGTCAGAATCTCGGTCTTCGCTGATTAACGCAGCGACTGATTGCGAAAGCAGTCAAGCTCTTTAAAAACATACAGCCGATAAGCGTGGGCGTTCGGAGTGGTGACTGAGGTGTCTCAGGGTCGCAAGACCTGAGGTTCTTCGGAGCCTCGAACGCTCGATGCAGAAGTTGAAGTTTTCTTCAATTTCCTTTGAGCAGTAATATTCAAGATCGAACTGAAGAGTTTGATCCTGGCTCAGATTGAACGCTGGCGGCATGCCTTACACATGCAAGTCGAACGGCAGCACGGGAGCAATCCTGGTGGCGAGTGGCGAACGGGTGAGTAACGCATCGGAACGTGCCCAGTCGT
>NZ_AUMO01000031.1 GCF_000430725.1 Azohydromonas australica DSM 1124 | reverse complement strand
TCGGCCGTGGCCAGGCCCTCCTGCAGCACGAAGATGGCCTCGTTGATCATCGGGCACAGGATGCGGTTGACCACGAAACCGGGGCTGTTCTTCACCGTCACCGGCGTCTTGCCCACCGCCTGCGCGAAGGCCACGGCCAGCGCGTGCGTCTCGTCGGAGGTCTGCAGGCCGCGGATCAGCTCCAGCAGCCCCATCAGCGGCACCGGGTTGAAGAAGTGCATGCCGATGCAGCGCTCGGGCTTGTCCAGCACCGCGGCCAGCTGCGTGATCGAGATCGACGAGGTGTTGGACGCGATCACGGCGTCGGCGCCGACGATGCCCTCGACCTGGCGCAGGATGCGCAGCTTCAGGTCGGGGTTCTCGGTCGCGGCCTCGATGACGATCTGCGCGTCCTTGAGCGCCGCGTAGTCGGTGCTGCCCTGCACGCGGGCAAGCGCCTCATCCTTCTGCGCGGGCGTGAGCTTTTCCTTCTTGACCAGGCGGTCCAGGCTGCCGGCGAGCGTCTTCACGCCGCGCTGCACCGCCTCGTCCGAAATGTCCACCATCACCACCTGCAGCCCGGCCACGGCGCACACCTGCGCGATGCCGTTGCCCATGGTGCCCGCGCCAATGACGCCGATGCGCTCAATTTTCATGCCTTCCCTTCCAATCACTCAGTAAAAACCCGCAGATTACATGCTCCGGCGGTACTGCCCGCCGACTTCGAACAGCGCGTGGGTGATCTGCCCCAGCGAGCACACGCGCACCGCATCCATCAGCACGTCGAACACGTTGCCGCCGGCAATCACCGCCTCCTGCAGCCGCTGCAGCATCGCCGGCGCCTCGGCCGCGTGGCGGGCGTGGAAGTCGGCCAGGCGCTGGAGCTGCGACTGCTTCTCCTCGTCGGTGGAACGGGCCAGCTCGATGTGGTCCGGCACCGGGTCGCCGTGCGGGTTGCGGAAGGTGTTGACGCCGATGATCGGATGCTCGCCCGTGTGCTTGAGCATCTCGTAGTGCATGCTCTCTTCCTGGATCTTGCTGCGCTGGTAGCCCGTCTCCATGGCGCCCAGCACGCCGCCGCGCTCGGCGATGCGCTCGAACTCGGCCAGCACCGCCTCCTCCACCAGTTCCGTCAGCTCGTCGATCACGAACGCGCCCTGGTTCGGGTTCTCGCACTTCGCCAGGCCCCACTCGCGGTTGATGATCAGCTGGATCGCCATCGCGCGGCGCACGCTCTCCTCGGTGGGCGTGGTGATCGCCTCGTCGTAGGCGTTGGTGTGCAGCGAGTTGCAGTTGTCGTAGATGGCGATCAGCGCCTGCAGCGTGGTGCGGATGTCGTTGAACGCGATCTCCTGCGCGTGCAGGCTGCGGCCGCTGGTCTGGATGTGGTACTTCAGCTTCTGGCTGCGCTCGTTGGCGCCGTAGCGCTCCTTCATCGCCACGGCCCAGATGCGCCTTGCGACACGGCCCAGGACGGTGTACTCCGCATCCATCCCGTTGCTGAAGAAGAAGCTCAGGTTGGGCGCGAAGTCGTCGATGTGCATGCCGCGCGCGAGATACGCCTCCACCAGCGTGAAGCCGTTGGAGAGCGTGAAGGCGAGCTGGCTGATCGGGTTCGCGCCGGCCTCGGCGATGTGGTAGCCCGAGATCGACACCGAGTAGAAATTGCGCACGCCGTGGTGCACGAACCACTCGGCGATGTCGCCCATCACCTTCAGGCTGAACTCGGTGGAGAAGATGCAGGTGTTCTGGCCCTGGTCCTCCTTGAGGATGTCCGCCTGCACCGTGCCGCGCACGTTGCTCAGCACCCAGGCGCGGATCTTGGCGGCCTCGTCGGCCGTGGGCTCGCGCCCGTTGTCGGCCTTGAACTTCTCCAGCTGCTGGTCGATGGCCGTGTTCATGAACATGGCCAGGATCGTCGGCGCCGGCCCATTGATCGTCATGCTCACGCTCGTGCTCGGATCGCACAAGTTAAAACCGCCGTACAGCACCTTGAGGTCGTCCAGCGTGGCGATGCTCACGCCGGAGTTGCCCACCTTGCCGTAGATGTCCGGGCGCGGGTCCGGATCGGCGCCGTACAGCGTGACGGAGTCGAAAGCCGTGGACAGCCGCTTGGCCGGCATGCCGTCGGAGAGCAGCTTGAAACGCCGGTTGGTGCGGAAGGCATCGCCCTCGCCGGCGAACATGCGCGTCGGGTCCTCGTTCTCGCGCTTGAAGGCGAAGGTGCCGGCCGTGTACGGGAAGGAGCCCGGCACGTTCTCCAGCAGCAGCCACTTCAGGATCTCGCCGTGGTCCTCGTAGCTGGGCAGCGACACCTTGCGCACCTTGTTGCCCGACAGCGTGGTGAGCGTCAGCGCGGTGCGGATCTCCTTGTCGCGGATCTTCACCACGTACTCGTCGCCGGCGTAGGCCTTCTGCATGTCGGGCCACTGCGCCAGCAGCTTGCGCGCGGCCGGGTCCTGGCCTTCGGCACGCGCGTCGGCCAGCGCCAGCACGGTCTTGCGGGCGCCGTCGCGCGTGGGGTCGTCCTCCTGCAGCATGCGCGCGCTCTCGCGCAGCTGCTGCAGCTCGCGCGCCAGCCGTGCCTGGGCGCGGGCGCGCTGCTTGTACGAGCGCACGCTCTCGGAGATGTCGGCCAGGTAGCGCGTGCGCGAGGCCGGCACGATGGCCGCGCCCTGCGTGCTGTGGCGCGTGTCTACCAGCGGCAGCCGGCCCTCGCGCAGCGGCAGGCCCAGCTCGCCCAGGCGCACCTTCAGCGCCTGGTACAGCGCCGTGACGCCGTCGTCGTTGAAGCGGCTGGCCATGGTGCCGAAGACGGGCATCTGCTCCGGGCGCACGTTGAAGGCCTCGCGGTTGCGCTGCACCTGCTTGGCCACGTCGCGCAGCGCGTCCTGCGCGCCCTTGCGGTCGAACTTGTTGATGGCCACAAACTCGGCGAAGTCGAGCATGTCGATCTTCTCCAGCTGGCTGGCCGCGCCGAACTCGGGCGTCATCACGTACATCGGCACGTCCACCATCGGCACGATGGCGGCGTCGCCCTGGCCGATGCCCGAGGTCTCGACGATCACCAGGTCGAAGCCGGCGCACTTGCAGGCGGCGACGACGTCGGGCAGCGCGGCGCTGACCTCGCTGCCGGCCTGGCGCGTGGCCAGGCTGCGCATGAAGACGCGCGCGCCCTGCTGCCACGGCCCGATGGCGTTCATGCGGATGCGGTCGCCCAGCAGCGCGCCGCCGCTCTTGCGCCGCGAGGGGTCGATGGAGACGACGGCGATGCGCAGGCTGTCGTCCTGGTCCAGGCGCAGGCGGCGGATGAGTTCGTCGGTGAGGCTGCTCTTGCCCGCACCGCCCGTGCCAGTGATGCCCAGCACCGGCACGCGCACCTGGGCCGCGCCCTCGTGCAGCGCCTTCACCAGGCCCGCATCGGCGGCGCCGTTCTCCAGCGCCGTGACCAGCCGCGACAGCGCGCGCCAGGCGGCGTCGCCGTGGCCCTGCAGCGCCGACACCTCGGCGGGCGCGCCTTGCGTCAGGTCACGGTCGCAGCGCATCAGCATCTCGCCGATCATTCCCTGCAACCCCATGCGCTGGCCGTCCTCGGGGCTGAAGATGCGCGCCACGCCGGCTTCCTGCAGCTCGCGGATCTCGGCCGGCACGATCACGCCGCCGCCACCGCCGAAGACCTGGATCTGCTCCCCGCCGCGCGCGCGCAGCAGCTCCACCATGTACTTGAAGAACTCCACGTGCCCGCCCTGGTAGGAACTCACGGCGATGCCGTGCGCGTCCTCCTGCAGCGCGGCGGTCACGACCTCGTCCACCGAGCGGTTGTGGCCGAGGTGGATCACCTCCGCGCCCATGCCCATGAGGATGCGCCGCATGATGTTGATCGACGCGTCATGCCCGTCGAAGAGCGCGGCGGCGGTGACGAAGCGCAGCCGGTGCACCGGGCGGTACTCGGCAAGCGACTTGAATTCGGCGGACAGATCGGTCATGGCGGCGTCTCCAGGCAGTGCTCTTGTAGCCCGCGACGATAGGCCCGCGCGCGCGCTTGCGCGATGGTGCGAGGCATCAACCGCGTTGGCAGTTTTTGCCAGTTCCAGGCCCTAGACTTCCGGGTGCCCGCCGCACGACGCCCGTGCAACTGCAGCGGCGGACCACCGAAGCCTATGCATCCCGCCCCCGTTCCGCTGGAAGAAAAGGACACCGTTTCCATCGCCTTCGTGCTGGCCGCCATGGCGCGGCTGGACGGCGCGGCGCGCGCGCGCGTGCTGCAGGCGGTGGGCATCCCGGCCGAGCTGCTGCGCGGGCCGCAGTCGCGGGTCACGGCCGACGCCTTCGCCGCGCTGTGGCTGGCGGTAGCGTCGGAGATGGACGACGAATTCTTCGGCCTGGACGCTCGTCGCATGAAGCCCGGCAGTTTCAAGTTGCTGTGCCGCTCGCTGCTGCCGGCAGCAGACCTGGGGCAGGCGCTGCGCCGGGTGCTGCGCGGCTTCGGGTGCCTGCTCGACGACATCGGCGCCGAGCTCCAGGTGCGCGAGGGCGAGGCCGTGCTGACGGTGCGCCACCGCATGCCGGACGAGGACACGCGCCGCTTCGCCGTGGAAACCTTCCTGGTGCTGGTGCACGGCCTGATGTGCTGGCTGGCCGGGCGGCGCATCCCGCTGCGCTGGGCGCGCTTCGCCTACCCGCGCCCGGCGCACGCGCGCGAGTACGCGCTGATGTACTCGCAGCAGTTGGCGTTCGACGCGCCGCAAACGGCCGTCGCCTTCGACGCCGCGCTGCTGGGCGCCCCGGTGGTGCAGGACGAGCGCGGCCTGAAACTCTTCCTGGCCGCCGCGCCGCGCTCGGTGTTCCTGAAATACCGCAACGAGGAAGGGACGGCCGCACGCGTGCGCCGCCGCCTGAAACCCTGCGTCGAGGCCGGCGCCGAGTGGCCGCGGCTGGAGACGGTGGCGGCCGAGCTGCACCAGAGCGCCAACACGCTGCGCCGCCGCCTGGCGGCCGAGGGCGCGAGCTACCAGGGCCTGAAGGACGCGCTGCGCCGCGACGCCGCCATCCACCTGCTCACCGGCTCGCGGCTGAGCGTGGAGGCCATCGCCGCGCGGCTGGGCTACGAGGACGCTAGCGCCTTCCACCGCGCCTTCCGCAAGTGGCTCGGCATGCAGCCGGGCGAGTACCGGGCGCGCGCCGCGCCCCAGGGGACGCCGCTGCCGGCGTCCGGGCGCTGAGCCGCGGCTTTCTCCCTGGCGCCACGTCCGGCGGTAACCACCCGGTACACTCCCGCCCCATTTTGGACAGCGCTATCCGGACGGAGCAGCGCAAGAAGGACGGTCGAGATGCAACTCGGGATGGTGGGTTTGGGCCGCATGGGCGGCAACCTCGTGCGGCGGCTGATGCGCGCCGGGCACGAGTGCGTGGTGTTCGATGCGGATGCCGGCACCGTGGAGAAGCTGGCCGGCGATGGCGCCGTGCCCGCGGCGGACCTGGACGCGCTGGTGGCGCAGCTGCAGGCGCCGCGCACGGTGTGGGTGATGCTGCCGCACGGGCGCATCACCGAGGAGACCATCGCCGCGCTGGCCGGTCGGCTGTCGCCGGGCGACGTCATCATCGACGGCGGCAATACGCACTTCCACGACGACGTGCGCCGCGCCGCCGAGCTGCGCGCCAAGGGCCTGCACTACCTGGACGTCGGCACCAGCGGCGGCGTCTGGGGCCTGGAGCGCGGCTACTGCCTGATGATCGGCGGCGAGGCCGAGGTGGTGCAGCGCCTGGCGCCGATCTTCGAGACCCTGGCCCCGGGCGTGGGCGACATCGAGCGCACGCCAGCGCGCACGGCTACTGCCGAGACGGCCAGCGCCGAGCGCGGCTGGCTGCACTGCGGCCCGGCCGGCGCGGGCCACTTCGTCAAGATGATCCACAACGGCATCGAGTACGGAATGATGCAGGCCATGGCGGAGGGCTTCGACATCATGCGCAGCGCCAGCAAGCCGCAGGTGCCTGCCGAGCGCCGCTACGAGCTGCCGGTAGCCGACATCGCCGAGCTCTGGCGCCGCGGCAGCGTGGTGTCGAGCTGGCTGCTGGACCTGGCCGCCGACGCGCTGGCCGAGAACGAGAGCCTGTCCAACTTCTCCGGCGTGGTGCAGGACTCCGGCGAGGGCCGCTGGACGGTGGAGACCGCCATCGAGGAATCCGTGCCCGCCGAGGTGCTGACCGCGGCGCTCTACACGCGCTTCCGCTCGCGCCAGGACCACACCTACGCCGAGAAGATGCTCTCGGCGCTGCGCTTCAAGTTCGGCGGGCACGTCGAGATCAAGAAGTGAAAGCGTAAGCCGGGTAACCCGCGCGTTGCGTCCGCATCCCGGGCCTTTGCCCGCCCCGGCCGGGGCAAGGCGCAAGCCATCGCGCTGACGCGTCCGGGGGCTGGCGCCGAACGGGGCGCGGCCTACGCTGCTTTGGAACCTCGGGAGTGGCGGCCATGCGAAAGCTCTGCGTCTGGACCTTGGCGAACCCGCACCTCGCCGCCCTCGCGGCGCTGGCCCTGGCGCTGCCGGCGCAGGCCGGCTGGGACGAGGCGCTGGCGCGCCTGCGGTCCACCGACCCAGCCGGGGCGGTGCAGGAATTCCGGCCGCTGGCCGAGCGCGGCGACGCCCGGGCGCAGTTCGCACTGGGGCTGCTGCTGGAGGAAGGGCTGGGCGCCGCCCGCGACGCCGCGGCGGCCGTCGCGTGGTACCGCAAGGCCGCCGAGCAGGACCACGCCGATGCGCAGCTCAACCTGGCCCTGGCCTACGACCGCGGCGCCGGCGTGGCGCCCGATCCGGTGCAGGCGCTCGCCTGGTACCGCCGGGCAGCCGAACAGGGTGACGTGCATGCCTTTTACGGGCTGGGCCGGCTGTACGAGTTGGGGCGCGGCGTGGCGGCGGACGCGCGCACCGCGGCGCAGTGGTACCGGCAGGCTGCCACCCAGGGCCTGGCGGTGGCGCAGTACCGGCTGGGCACGCTGCTGGAGAACGGCATCGGGCTGGCCCGCGACGAGGCCGCCGCCGCGCTGTGGTACCGGCAGGCGGCGGAGCGGGGCGACGCGGACGCGCAGAACGCCCTGGGCGTGCTGCTGGCCCAGGGCCGCGGCGGCCCGCGCGACGACGCTGCGGCCCTGGACTGGTACCGCCAGGCCGCCGCGCAGGATCATGCGCCGGCGCAGTTCAACCTGGCCCTGCTGCTGGACCGCCGCCGCGACGGCTCGGCGGACGGCGCCGAGGTGCTGGCCTGGTACCGCCGCGCCGCGGCCCGGGGCCACGCGGCGGCGCTGAACAACCTGGGCGTGGCCTACCGCACCGGCCAGGGCGTGACGGCGGACTTGGTGATGGCGCTGGCGCTGTACGAGCTCTCGGCCCAGGCCGACGGCGCGCCCGCCAACCCGGCGTCCGCGAACCGCCGCCAGCTGCTGGCGGTGCTGACGGGTACCGAAGTCGCCCAGGCCCGAGCGCTGGCGCAGCGCATGCGCGACCCGCAGCTCGGACTGATCGCGGTGCAGGAGCGGCACGACGCCCAGGCCACCGCGGCGCTGACGGCCCAGGCCGGCAAGTCTGGCCCGCCGTCGCGGCATTGACTGGAATTACCGGGATTTCCAACAGGCCGTTATTCAATGAATAACCACAGTCCCTTCTTCCAAGCCTCATAGAGCGACAGCCGTAACCAGATGCCATGAAAGTGAATTGAACCGATGCCTGCCATGGCCTGGCGGAGGCACCCTGGACGGCAGGACTGACACCCGGCCTTATTCACGGCCAAGTGCCTGCCCGCCACTCGATGGCGCCACACCAATAACACCCACATTCAATTTCCGGCGGGCTACAGCAGTAACCGCAATGCACGAAAAGCCGGAATTCGTTGGCGATTCCATGGGATGGCGGCACAGGTTTTATCGGGTTTAGGCTGGCTGACCTGGAAAGGAACTCATGCCATGCACAGAATTGGTTTGCGGTTATTGCTGGCGTTTTCCATGGCCCTGGCCATGACCGGCGGCGCCCAGGCACAGCTGCGGTATCGCGTCGAAACCATCGGCGTGCTCGGCCCGGACAATGCCAGCAGCTACAGCTGGGCTTATGGCTTGAACAACCACGGCTCGGTGGTGGGTTACTCCTATGCCCAGGACGATGAGGTGCCATTCCGGGCGTTCGCCTACGAAAACGACCAGATTCGAGACCCGGGCAATATGAACGGATTCAATACCACGAGCGCCCGCGCCATCAACGACCGCGGGCAAATCGTGGGCTACGCCACGAACTGGGCCACGTACGAAGACCGGCCTTTTCTCTACGACCAGGGGCAGCTCAAGGACTTGAATCCGGCCCCGGGTACAGGCAATGCGGCCTATGCCCATGCCATCAACGAATCTGGCCAGGTGGCAGGCACGATCAACGGCCGTGCCTACGTGCACGACGGCACGCAGGCACATTTCATTCCCTTCGAGGGCGAAGACATCGGCACCACCATCGCCTGGGCCATCAACGACCACGGCGTGGCGGTCGGACGCGCCGAACACGGGTTCGGCCGCAGCGACGCCTTCGTGTGGGACGGCAACAGCGTGTCCTACCTACCGGCACCACAGGGCGCCTCGGACTCGAGGATGGACGGCGCGGACATCAACAACGCCGGACAGATCCTGGTGGATGCCAACTACCGCGCCTTCCTCTACGACGGCGGCACCTACCAGGCCCTGGGCACGCTCAACGGCATGTCCACGTCGGCGGCGGCCCTCAACGAGAAGGGTTGGATCGTGGGCAGCTCGGAAGTGGGGGGCA
Source organism: Azohydromonas australica DSM 1124 (assembly GCF_000430725.1). Taxonomy (GTDB): domain Bacteria; phylum Pseudomonadota; class Gammaproteobacteria; order Burkholderiales; family Burkholderiaceae_C; genus Azohydromonas; species Azohydromonas australica. The sequence goes on along the minus strand of NZ_AUMO01000031.1, from coordinate 217,330 downwards.
GCAATCCCTCGCAGCCCTTCCACGCCTTCCTCTGGCGCAACGGCCGCATGCGCGACCTCAACGACCTGCTCGACCACGACGCAGCCCAACGCTGGGAGCTGCACTACGCCATGGACATCAACGACCGCGGCCAGATCGTGGGCCTGGGCATGACGGACGGGCTGCTGCGCGGCTTCATCGCCACGCCCGTGCCCGAGGCCGGCACGTGGAAGCTGCTGCTGGCCGGGCTGGGCGGCGTGGGCGCCGTGGCGTGGCGGCGCAGGCGCGGGCCGCGAGACTGAGGCCCGGTCTCAATCGATCGCGATCCGCCGGTCCCGGATCAGCGCCGCCAGCAGCCGTCCCTCGTCGCTGATCGTCTTGCGGAAGGCCGCACCGTCCTGCGCCACCGGCTCGGCGCCCAGCTCGGCGAAGCGCTGCTTCACCTCCGGCAGCGCCACCGCCCGGGCGATCTCCTGGCCCAGCCGCGCCACCACCTCCGCCGGCGTGGCCGCCGGCGCGAACAGCCCGAACCAGTTGCCCAGCTCCACGCCCTTGACACCCGCCTCGGCCAGCGTCGGCGCGTCCGGGAAGAAGGGCGAGCGCCGGGTGCCGCTCACCGCCAGCAGCTTCGCGCGGCCCTCGCGCAGATGGCTGAAGCCGGTGGCAGGGTCGAAGTAGTAGTCGATCTGCCCGGCCAGCAGGTCCTGCAACGCCGGTGCCGCGCCGCGGTAGGGCACGTGCACGGCGTCCACGCCGGCCTGCTGCTTGAACAGCTCGGCCACCAGGTGCATCTGAGTGCCCGGGCCGCCGGAGCCGTAGCTCAGCTTGCCGGGCTGGGCCTTGGCCAGCTGCACCAGCTCGGCCACGCTCTTCACCGGCAGGTCCTTCTTCACCACCAGGTACAGCTGCGCGTAGCCGAGGCTGGCCACGGGCTGCAGGTCGCGCTCCGGGTTCAGCGCCGGCTTGAACAGGTGCGGGTTGGCGGTCTGCACCGAGATCGGCGCCACCATGAACGTGTAGCCGTCGGCCGGCGCCTTGCTCACCTCGCCCACCGCCAGGTTGCCGCTGGCGCCGGGCTTGTTGTCCACGATCACGGGCTGGCCCAGCGCCTTCTGCAGTGGGGCCGCCACCACGCGCGCCATCACGTCGGTGGTACCGCCGGGCGGGAAGCCCACCACCAGCCGGATCGGCTTCGCGGGCCAGGGGCTCTGCGCCAGCACCGGCGCGGCCAGGGCGCTCAAGGTGCACAAGGCGGCGGCCTGCACGAGGCGGCGGCGTGAGAGGGTGTGTTGCTTCGTCTTCATGGCTTGTCTCCTTTGGTGTGATGTCTTGGGTCCGTCGTCGCCGCTTCAGCCCCGCTGGCGCAGGCTGGGCAGCTCCACCCGGCAGATGAGCCGGTTCTCCTGCGCCACGATCAGGTGCTCCGAGGCCTGCAAATAGGCCGGGAAGTCCGGGTGGCGGTCGCGCAGCGCGCTGCGGCGCTCGTACTCGGCCAGGCTCTCGTAGGCCCACAGGTGCACGAACTGGTTCAGCGGGCCCACCTGGCTGACGTGGAAGCCGATGGGATGGCCCAGCGTCTGCAGCAGCACCGGCATGGCCAGCCGGTCGAAGACCTCGATGAACTCGTTCATGCGCCGCAGCGCGATGGTGTAGACGCGGTGGTCCACGAGCGGCAGGCGTGCGAGATCAGGCGGCATGGCGCAGCTCCTTCGCGGCCGGCGCCTGCAGGCTTTCGACGCCGGCGATGTGCCGCGCCGTCAGGTACCCGAAGGTCATGATCGGCCCCAGCGTGATGCCGGCGCCCGGGTAGTTGCCGCCCATGACGCTGGCGCGGTCGTTGCCCACGGCGTACAGGCCCTCGAGGGCGCCGCCCTGCCCGTCCAGCACCCGGCCCGCCACGTCGGTGCGGATGCCATCGAAGGTGCCCAGGTCGCCCATCACCACCTTGAGCGCGTAGTACGGCCCCTCGCCGATCGGCGCCACGCAGGGGTTGGGCTGCCGCGCCGGGTCCGCCAGGTAGCGGTTGAAGCTGGTGCTGCCGCGGCCGAACTGCTCGTCCACGCCGCGCGCGGCACCCGGGTTGTAGTCGCGCACCGTGCGCTCCAGCCCCGCGGCGTCGATGCCGGCGCGCTGCGCCAGCTCCGCCAGGCTGCGGCCCTTCACCAGGTAGCCGTTGCGCAGGAAGCGCCCCAGCGGCATGGGCGCGGGCTTCACGTAGCCCAGGCCGTACTTGCGCAGGGTGGCGTGGTCGCACACGAGCCACATCGCCGTCTCGCGCTCACCCTTGCAGGCTTCGACCATCGCCGCGCCCACGTCGTGGTAGCTCTCGGACTCGTTGCAGAAGCGCAGGCCCCGGCGCGTGACGCCAATGATCCCGGGCTTGTAGCGGTCCAGCAGGTGCGGGAACACGCCCACGCGCCCGTCGCCCAGCGGCACTCTCGATACCGGCATCCACGCCGCCGGCTGCGGGTAGCGGATCGGCACCGTGCCGCCCGCCTGCTCCGCCATGCGCGCGCCGTCGCCGGTGTTGCTCGCCGGCACGGGCGACAGGTGCTCGCCGCCGCGGCGCAGGTGCGCATAGGCCTGCCGGATCCGCTCCACGTCGTGCGAGAAGCCGCCGCTGGCCAGCACCACGCCGCGGCGGGCGCGGATCTCCCTCTCGCCGTCCGGGCCCGACACGCGCGCGCCCACCACCCGGCCGCCTTCGAGCAGCAGCTCGCGCGCCGGCGTGCCGGTGTGGATGGGAATGCCCAGGTCCAGCGCGCTCTTGGCCAGCCGCGCTGCCAGCGCGTTGCCGCTGGTGACGTTGACGCCGCGCCGGTACAGCGCCAGCTCCTTCAGGTGCTTGGCCAGGCGCCGCACCACGTAGGCAAAGGAAGTGAACGACTTCGTGGCGTTGAAGAAGTGCTTCAGGTCGGCGTTGGAGCTGTTGAACATCATCCCGATGAAGGTGATGGTCTGCAGCGGCGGGCGCAGCCGCGCCATGTCGGCGCCCAGGCCGCGAATGTCGTAGGGCGCGGCCAGGATGGAGCGGCCCACGTCCACGCCGCCCGGCGCGGTGGGGTGGTAGTCCGGGTAGAGCGTGGGCACGAATCTCACGGCCGTCTCGCGCTCGAAGAACTCGACCATCTCCGGCGCCCGGTCCAGGAAGGCCTCCACGGCCGCCTCGTCGAAGAAGGCGCCGGTCTCGTGGCGCAGGTACTCGCGCGCGGCCTCGCGGCTGTCCCGCGCGCCGGCGGCCTTGGCGTGCGGGTTGCCGGGAATCCAAAGCACGCCGCCGGAGAAGGCGGTGGTGCCGCCGAAGACCGTGTCCTTCTCGACCACGACCACGTCGAGGCCGAGCTTCTTCGCCGTGACGGCGGTGGAGAGGCCACCGGCCCCGGAGCCGATGACGAGCAGGTCGCAGTGCTGCGTCCGTGATGGATTGGTGGCGCCCATGCGGCGGCCCTCCTGGTTGAGGAGTTGGAAAAATGCGGAGAGGAATACGGCCCGCCCGGCGGCGGGGCGGCGTCAGGCGGGGGTGGCGTTGAAGCCGGGGCGCGGCACGAGGTCCATGAGCATGGTGTCCATGCCGCCGTCCACGACCAGCTCCGCGCCGTTGAGGTAGGCGCTGCGCGCGCTGGCGAGGAACAGCACGGCGTTGGCGATGTCGATGGGCTCGCCCACGCGGCGGCTGGCGGTGACGGCGGCACGCCTGGCCTCCAAGCCCGGCTCCTCGTAGAACCGGGCCGACAGCGGGGTGCGGATCATGCCGGGGCAGACGGCGTTGCTGCGCAGGCCCAGCGGGCCCCATTCCGCCGCGAGCTGGCGCGACAGCAGCAGCACGCCGGCCTTGCTCGGGCTGTAGGCGCCGCTGCGCGTCTGCGGGTGCAGCGCGGCGATGGAGGCGACGTTGACGATGCTGCCCTGCCCCGCGGCCAGCAGCTGCGGCTGGAAGGCGCGGGCGCACAGCAGCGCGCCGGTGAGGTTCACCGCCAGCACCGCGTTCCACTCCTCCACGCTCACGCTGTCCAGCGCGCCGGCCTTGAGCATCCCGGCGTTGTTGACCAGCACGCCGCAGTCGCCCAGCGCGCGGCGCACCCGCTGCGCGGCCTCGCGCACGCCGGCCTCGCGGCCGACGTCGCATTCCACGGCGACGGCCGTGCCGCCGCCGGCCACGATGTCGCCGGCCACCGCCCCGGCCGCGGCGCCGTTGCGGTCCAGCAGCGCGACGCGGGCGCCGGCGCGCGCCAGCTCCGCGGCGATGGCGGCGCCGATGCCGCTGCCGGCGCCAGTGACGGCGCAGACCCGGCCTTCCAGCGCCAGCCAGGAGGTTCCGGAGGGTTGCGTGCTCATGTCTGTCTCCTAAGTATCTCGGTGTCAGTACCGGACAATTGCGCCTGGCTTAATGGCAAACCCGAAGGCACCTGAAGCCGACCAAAGCCCGAATGGTCCAGTGCCTCCGCATCACCAAGCACAATTTGTCCTTGCACATCAACGCGAAGGCAATTCGCGATGGGGTGGACTGTAGGAGCCGCTGCGATTGCTTCCAATCGACAAAGGCTGCAGCGAACCGGACAATTCGTGCATCGCCGGGTTCTCACTGAGCAGGATGACGACGGTTCCCAACTTCGCCCTCTACGGGCACGAGGCGCAGCCGAGCTGGCTGGACATGGTTCACGTGGAGCGCATCCCGGTGCGCTCCAGCCTGTTCGACTGGGAGATCGAGCCGCACGTGCACGACGCGCTGCTGCAGCTGCTGTACGTGGTGGCCGGCGGCGGCGAGGTGTTCGTCGACGAGATGAAATGGACGCTGCACCCGCCCTGCCTGGTCGTGGTGCCAGCCAGCGCGGTGCACGGCTTCCATTTCCGGCCCGATACGGACGGGCACGTCATCACCGCCGCGCAGCGCCCGCTGGAGGCCGCCGTGCAGGCCGTGGCGCCGGAGCTGCTGGGGCAACTGCGCAAGCCGGCGGTGCTGCGGGTGGAGCCCGGGAGCCGCCACGCCGAGGCCCTGCTGCCGCTGTTCGAGGCCATGGAGCGCGAGACGCGCGTGCACGAGGCCGGGCAGATGGCGGTGGGCCTGTCGCTGCTGGTGGCGCTGCTGGTGCAGGTGGCGCGCGTCGGCGCGGCGCAGCCCGCGGGCGAGGACGCGCTGCTGCGCTCGCGCAAGGCGCGGCAGGTGGAGCGCTTCCGCGCGCTGGTGGAGGCGCGCTTTCGCGAGCGCGGCGTGGGCGTGGAGGACTACGCGCGCACGCTGGGCGTCAGCGCGGGCCAGCTCAGCCGCTTGTGCCGCGAGGTGCTGGGCGCGTCGGCGCTGGACGTGCTCAACGCCCGCGTCGTGCACGAGGCGCAGCGCGAGCTGGCCTATTCGCTGCTGAGCGTCAAGCAGGTGGCGGCGGTGCTGGGATTCGAGGACGAGGCCTATTTCGGGCGCTTCTTCAAGAAGCACACGGGGCACCGTCCGACGGAATTTCGGGCCATGGCGCGGCAGCGTCTGGCGGGGGGATGAGAGAAGCTCTCATTTCACACCGCCGGGAGCCGCCCCCTGTGCGCCAGCAGCCATCCGGTTTCACGATGGCCGCAACGCTGGCGTGACTGGCAATGCGGCCCGCTGGAAGGCCTTGGCTGATCAGGCTTGATCAAGCACGGCCAATTGAGACCGCTCCGCCCAAACTGCAATGGCCCGCGAGTCCACGGGCCGGGAAAACAAATAGCCCTGTGCCGCGTCGCACTGATACTGGGCCAGCATGTCACGCACGGCCTCGGTTTCCACACCTTCTGCGACAACGGTCAGGTCGAAACTGTGCGCCAACGCAATGGTGCTGCGCACTATTTTCTCGTTGGCCGCATCACTGTCCATGTTGACGACAAAGGAAAGGTCGATCTTCAGCACATGCACCGGCAGCAGCTTGAGGTAAGCCAGTGAGGCGAAACCTGTGCCGAAATCATCTATGGCCAACCTCACGCCCATGTCCCGGATGGAAGCCAAGCGAGGGATGATCAATTCGGGACTGCGCATCACTGCGGACTCGGTGATCTCCAGCTCAAGCAGAGACGCCGGGATATCGAACTCCGCCAAGAAGCGTTTCAAGTCCGGCACAAAGTCCGCACTGAGGAGGTTGTTGGCACTGACGTTGACAGCCACCGGGACGCGCACGCCATGCTGTATCCAGTGCTGCTGCGCCTGGAGGGCACGTCGTATCACGAGACTGGTGAACGGATGAATCAATTCCGTGGATTCGGCCAGTGGAACAAATTCGGCCGGCGACATGGTCTGCCCACCGGGCCGAATCCAACGCGCCAGCGCTTCGACACCGACCATGGCTCCGTTCTTCAAGCTGACCTTTGGCTGGAACACCAGGGAAAGCTGTCCCTCGCGAATGGCCCTGGCCAGTTCCGTATGCATGGCCAGCCGGGTCAGGGAGAAGCGGTCAAGCTCCGGGCGATAGTGTTCGACAGCATGCACCTCGGATTTTGCCTTGTGCAACGCGATATTGGCACGCCGCACCAGGTCTTTGACGCTGTCCGCGTCCGAGGGAAAGGACGCCACGCCCATGGCCACGGTGATTTCGAGATCCACTTCGCCCACCGGCATGACGTGCCCAATGGCTGCATGAAGGTCGAGCAGGACGCCGTCCCCCAGTTCCGGCAAAAAGGGCAGCTTCAAGCCAAACTCGTCGCCGCCCACACGCGCCACGACGCCGCCAAGCACCTGCACAGGACGGGATATGCGGCGCACGACTTCTTTCAAGACCCGGTCTCCCGCCTCATGGCCCATCGTGTCGTTGATTTCCCTGAACCGATTGATGTCGATCAGCACGACGCTGAAAGGCGGTGCGGCCAAAGATTGAACATCACGCTCCAGCAATTGTGCGAAGGCATCCCGATTAAGCACTCCCGTCAGCGCATCGTGCCGAGCAGCATGCATATACGCATGGGCTTCCTCGAGTTGCACCCGGACCGAGCGGCACAGCATGAACCAGAAAGCCAGTATTCCCGAAATCCCCAGCAGCATCACCAGAAACGGCGCCGCGGCAGCCTTGAACCAGGCTTCGCGTATTTGCGAGACCGATACTCCTACGCCGGCAGAAAAAGGCAGAATATCCGAGCGCGCATGGCTGTACATCGTGAGCTGCCCATCGAGCACATTGCGGGCCTGGAAAAGGACCTGCTTGGTCGTCCACACATGGGGCAAGACCTCGGGATGCACGAATGGGTCGTTCAGAACAAAAACATGCTCCTCGGGCAGGTAGCGGAACAACTGAACGCCATTCATCGAGACCACGCTCATGAAACTGCCCGGCAGCACGCGCAGGCTTGTCATGCTCTGCGTCAACGTCTGGGCGGGGATGAGCGCGAATATCTGGAGTGGCGAGCCCGCCGCATCATGGCCATTGAAAAACAGCGGAAGCAGCCATTCCGAAGTGGCGGGATGCTGCACCATGGGCAATATCATCAGGTCGTCCGCCTTGACTCTCGCATGCGCTCGGTCTGCCGTGGCCACGGATTGCTGCAAGTCCTGTGTCAATTGCTGGCACTGTCGTTCCGACAACGGCACCCCATTCGTGAATAGCGCTTGCAGTCGACCATTCTTCAGAATGCCCAGGACGCCACTCACCGGATCAAATTTGGCAGCCTGCGCCAGAAGGTCACCATACTGTGGCGGTCGCGGTGCGGCCTGCAGTTCATTTTCAATGCCACGCAGGCTGAATTCTGCCTGCCGGAGTGCCGTGGTCATCGAGCTTTCCACGGCCACGGACAGGCTCATGAGGTGCTGCTCCGTACTGCTCCAGACAGTGCGGCGCTCCTTGTCAATCAGGTAAACGCCTGAGCCAGACAGCAGCGCCACGGCCACCAGCAATAACGCCCTGAGCCGCCGCCCGCCAAACACGGGCATGCAAATATCGGAACGGATGATTGGCTCCATGGAATCCGTGAGCTTCAAGCAGGCACAACAATAGCGCGGTAGCAGTATTGCGCGTTCAGTGCGCTGCCCTGGACGCAGATTTTGTGCAAAATTTCCACATCGCCAGGGATTTGCAGAAGCGAGCGGGCGGTAACCCCACTGCGCACTGGAGGCGACAGCTCAGTTCCCGCTGTGGCTTACCTTGTTGCCTGTGTATTTGAGAATCGCCTTTTCCGCACAAGGGCATCAAAAGCCTTGGCCAAAAATCCAGCCATCCCGGACTCGGAGCAGACTTTGGGGTGGCCACCTTTTTTGCTGGCCGTCGCCATGACGGGACCAAGCCGCCCCATTGCTTTTTCCATATTTCGCCAACGCCGCTGGCGTCCGGGCCATCCCATGGCGTCATTTGCATGCCTGTGACGGCTGTATCGAAACGCCCCGCATCCAGCCATTCCCAAGCCTCGGCGCCATTTCGCGAGCGCGGCGGCCAACGCGGGTTCGCTGGGCGTCAAGCCGGTGGCGGCACTGCTGAATTCGAGGATGAGGCCTGTTCCGTGGGCTTCCTCGAGAAGCACACGGGCCACCGGCCGGCGCCATTCCGGGCCATGGCACGACAGCTGCCGGTGGCGGGGTGAAGGCAGTCAGGCGCCGCGGCCCGGCCAGCGGGCCCTGCGCTCAAGCCTGCCTCACAGCTCCCGCATCAGCTTCTGCACCTCTTCCTGGCGCTTGAAGTCCTTGCCCATCTGCGCCAGGGCGTCGAGTTCGGTGCGGGCCTGGGTGCGCTGGCCGGCGTCGATGTACAGGCGTGCCAGGCCCAGGCGCCAGCTTGGGTTCTGGTCCATCGCGATGACCTTCTTCTGCATCTCGATGGCGCGGTCGAACTGCTTGTTGGCCGCCAGCGCCACCGCCAGCGTGTCCATGAACGCCGGCGTGTCCGGGCGCAGCTTGTTGGCCTTCTCGGCCAGCTCCACCGCCGTGGGCTTCTTGAGCTGCACGTGCACCCACGCCAGGTTGTTGAGCATCACCGGGTCGTCGGCGCGCAGCTTCAGCGCGTCGTTGAGCTGGCTCTCGGCCACGGCGAAGTCGCGCTGCGCGATCGCCACCTCGCTGAGGTGGAACAGGAAGCCCGCGTCCTTGGCGTGCTCGGCCATCCACTTGCTGGCGAAGCCCGCGGCGCCGGCCTTGTCCTCCTGGCTCACCAGGGCGCTGTGCACCTTCACGGCGAGGTTGGTGCTGGTGGGCTCCTTGGCCAGCGCGGCACGGTAGGCCGCCACGGCCTCGCGCCAGCGGCGCTGCGTGCTCTCGATGTCGCCTTCGAGCAGCAGGCCGGCCACGGCCATGTCCTTGTCCTTCTGCAGCGCGCGCGCCGTGGACAGCGCCGCCGGGCCCTGCCCGGCCGCCAGTTGCGCCGCGGCCAGGCGCTGCGACACCGTGAACTCGCGCGGCGCCAGCGCGCGCGCGCGCTCCAGCGCCGCGATGGCGGCGTCGTAGTTCTTGGCCGCCAGGTGCACGTCGGCCAGCATCATCTGGGCCTGCACCGAGTTGGGCCGCTTGGCCGCCACCTGGCCCAGGCTGCTGATGGACTGGTTGAGGTCGCCGCTGACGGCCTGCACGCGCGCGAGCTCGGCGAGCACGGCCGGGTCGTCGGGCAGCGCGGACACGGCCTCCTGCGCGGCGGTCAGCGCCGCGGAGTTGTTCTTCTGCGCCAGGTGGTGCTCCACCAGCGCCAGGCGCGAGCTGGCTTCCGAAGGATTGGCGCGCACGGCGTCCTCCAGCATCTTCGCCACCTCGGCCGCCGGCGCGCCGGCGGCCTGGCGGATGCGGGCCACGGCCAGCAGCGCGGGCACGTTGCGCCCGTCGGCCTTGAGCGTGGCGTCGAAGCGCTTGCGCGCGGCGTCGAACTGCTTGTCGCGCAGGTCCAGCTCGGCCAGCGCCATGGCGGTCTGCAGGTTGGCCGGCTCCACCTTGGCCGCCTGCTCCAGGCTCTGGCGCGCCTTGTCGGGCTGCTTGAGCGCCATCTGCACGCGTGCGCGCAGCAGCGAGGCCGTGGCCTGCGCGGGCGTCTTCTTCTCCAGCGCGTCGATGGCCGCGAGCGCGGCATCGAACTCGCGCCGGCGCATGCGCTCGTTGACCAGCGCCAGGTCGGCGGTGATGCCCTTGTCGTCGCTGGCGGCCGCGGACTGCAGCGCCTCCATGCCCGCGGCGTCGCCGCGCGCGAGCTGCGCCATCGCCAGGGCCACGCGGGCGCGGCTGTCGGTGGGGTCCGCCGCCGTGGCGCGCTTGAACAGCGCCTCCGCGCGCACGAGGTCGCCCTGCTGCTGGTAGGCCTGCGCCGCCAGCCCCAGCGCCATGGCCGGGGAGTCCTTCTTGTCCTTGTCTTCGAGCAGCGGCTGCAGCGTCACCAGCGCCTTGGCCGGGTCGCCCGAGCGCAGCAGCGTCTGCGCCAGCAGCAGCCGCACGGGCGCGGATTCGGGCATGAGCTGCTGCGCCTTGGTCAGGTACGCGGTGGCCTGCGCCAGCGCGCCGGCCTCGTACTCGATGGCGCCGGCGAGCTGCTGCGCGAAGCCGAAGTTGGGCGCGGCCTTGATCGCCGCCTGCACCGCCTCGCGCGCGGCCTTCACGTCCTTCTTCCGCAAGAGCGACTGCCCCTCCAGCACCTTGGTCTGCGGATGCTCGGGGTACTGGGCCTTGAGCAGCGCAAGCTGCTTGTCCGCCTCCTCGTACTTCTTCTGCCCGTTGAGCATCAGGATGTAGCCGGAGTAGGCCCCCATGATGTCCTTGCGCGCGGCCTGCGCCTGCTGGTAGGCCTTGCCCGCGCCGTCGTAGTCCTCGCCGGCCTGCGCCAGCGCGGCCAGCAGCAGCCAGGCCTCGTGGGACTTGGGATGCTGCTTGAGCAGCTCCTCGACCTGCTGGCGCGCGCCGGCCACGTCCGGTGCCGCTGCGCGAATGCGCACCTGCAACAGCTGCGCCGGCAGGTGCCCGGGATCGAGCTCCAGCGCCGACTTGAGCGCTGCCTCGGCGGGCTCGCGCTGGTTCTGTGCCAGGTGCGCCTGCGCCAGCACCGTCTGCAGCGCGGCCTTGGCCTTGGGCTGCGTCAGCGCCGCCGAGCCGTAGCGCTCCACGACCTGCGCCGCCTTGCCCTGCAGCAGCATCACCCGGGCCATCAGCGGCACGGCCTCGTCCTGCACGCCGCCGAGCTCCAGCGCCTTGCTGGCCTGCACCTCGGCGCCCACCACGTCGCCCTGCTCCAGCAGCGCCACCCCCAGCAGCACGCGCGCCTCGGCCAGGTCGGGCGACTTCTGCAGCGCGTTCTTGAGCTGGATGGTGGCCGCCTTGGGGTCGTTCTGCTCGATGTAGTTGCGGCCTGAAGCGATGAGCTCCTTCGGATCGCCGTCGGAGCCACAGCCCAGCAGCGCAGCGCCGGTCAGCAGGCTCAAGGCAAGAGGAATGGCAAGGCGACGGGGAGTTTTCATTTGAAGGCGAGCGGCGAGCCTCGCAGGCGGCGCCGAATACGGGAAGAAAGACGATTGTCGGGTGCGCCCGCTCCGCGACCGCCCCGGGCAGCGCCAATGAATTCACGACTTCGGCCCGCCGCTGCGCCGCGGGCCCGCACTGCGGGACTTCCGCCACGGAAGGCCCGCGCCGGGAGCGGCAGCATCCTCCGGCGCTCGCGGCAAGCGGATGTCAGGGCCTCGAAAGCCGTCCGCGACCTCCAGCGCACCCGGCGAATGGGAAATAGCGCACGAATTGTTCGAAACGCACTTCAACCGTCCGCTGCAAAGCCGTAAACGAATCAGGCGCGGCGCAAGGCCGTCCCGCTGCCGCCGCCAGGCCGCGCCATGCGCATTGCGCACACCCACCCCAGCCACCCTGTTCCGGAGCGCCATGTCACGCAGCACCGTTCTCATCGCCGACGACAACCCGGAGAACCTCACGGTGCTGGCCGAGCTGCTGTGCGGGCACTACCAGGTGCTCGCGGCCAACTCGGGGGCGCGGGCGCTGGAGCTGGCGACACAGCAGCCCGCGCCCGACCTGATCCTGCTGGACATCATGATGCCCGCCATGAGCGGCTACGAGGTGCTGCAGCGGCTGCGTGCCTCGCCCCAGGCGCACGACGTGCCGGTGATCTTCATCACGGCCATGAACGCGGCGGAGGACGAGCAGCGCGGGCTGGCGCTGGGGGCGGTGGACTACATCACCAAGCCGCTGCACCCGGCCATCGTACTGGCGCGGGTGCACACGCACCTGGAGCTCAAGCACGCGCGCGACCTGCTGCGCCGCGACAACGCCGCGCTGGAAGCCGAGATCGCGCGGCGCATGCACGAGAGCCATGTGGCGCAGGACGTCACCATCCGCGCGCTGGCGCGCCTGGCCGAGACGCGCGACAACGAGACCGGCAACCACATCCTGCGCACGCAGGAGTACGTGCTGACGCTGGCGCGCCGCGCTGCGGCGCTGCCGGGCTTCGCCGGCGAGCTCGACGCCCACAACATCGGGCTCATCGGCAAGTCCGCGCTGCTGCACGACATCGGCAAGGTCGGCATCCCCGACCACATCCTGCTCAAGCCCGGCAAGCTCACCGCCGAGGAGTGGGAGGTGATGAAGACGCACGCCCGGCTCGGCGCCGACGCCATCGCGCGCGCGGTGGCGGACACGCACGAGCCCGTGCCCTTCCTGGCCTACGCGCGCGAGATCGCGCTGCACCACCACGAGCGCTGGGACGGCAGCGGCTACCCCGACGGCCTGGCCGGCGACGCCATCCCGCTGGCGGCGCGGCTGATGGCGCTGGCCGACGTGTTCGACGCCCTGATCTCGCGCCGCGTCTACAAGCCGCCCATGCCCTTCGCGCAGGTGCGCGAGGTGATGGCGCGCGAGCGCGGGCGGCATTTCGACCCGCGGCTGCTGGACTGCCTCATGGACTGCTTCGAGGCCTTCTGCGACATCGCCCGCCGCTATCCGGACGGGCAGGCCTGCGACGCCGCCGGCTGAGGAGCGCGCCATGCCGCACAGCGCCGCGCCCGCCGGCAGCACCGGAGCGCGCCTGACGGCGCTGCGGGTGGCGCTGGGCTACGCCGCCGCGGCCTCGCTGTGGATCCTGGGCTCGGACTGGCTGCTGGGACGGCTGGTGCGCGACCCGGACTGGCTGATGCAGGCCGGCGCCCTCAAGGGCTGGGGCTTCGTGGCCCTGACGGCGCTGCTGCTCTACGCCCTGCTGCGCCGCAACCTGGAGCCGGCGCCGGCCGCCGCCCCAGCCCCGGCGCCGGGGCGGCGCTGGGCCCGCGTGGTGCCGGCGCCGTGGCTGGCCGCGGTGATCGCGGTGCTGACGCTGCTGGCGGTGGTGGCCGATTTCGGGCAGCTGCGCGCCCAGCAGCTGCGCCAGCTCGAAGCGCTGACCGAGCAGCAGAGCCGCCAGGTCGCGACCTGGTTCGCCTCGCACCAGTCGCAGGCGCGCTTCGTGAGCTCCAGCTCCATCTATGCCGGCTTCTACCAGCGCTGGCGCGAGGGCGACGCCCTGGCGATGGAGCGGCTCATGGACCGCCTGGCCGTCATGCGCCAAGCCTTCGGCAACCAGGCCGTGCTGGTGTTCGACCAGCGCGGCGAGGTGCTGGGCATGGAGCCCGCAGGCACCGCCGCACCCGCGCCGGCGCTGCGCCGGCAGGTGCTGCAGGCGCTGGCCACGGGCGACATCGGGCAGTGGACCGGGCGCGACGAGGCCAGCGGCAGCACCTGGATCGACATGGTGGTGCCCGTGCACAGCGGGGGCGGCCCGGCCCAGCTCGCGGTGGTGCTGCGGGTGGCGCTGGACGACGCGCTGCTGCCGATGCTGCGCCACGGGCCCTCAGCCCTGAGCAGCAGCCTCTCGATGCTGGTGCGCCGCGAGGGCGACAGCCTGGTGGGGCTGTTCGGCCAGCAGCCCGTGCCGCTGGACCGCCCGGGCCTGCTGGTTGGCCGCATCCTGTCCGGGGAGCAGCCGCTGGGCCGCACGATCGAGGGCTTGGACTACCGGGGCGTGCCGGTGGCCGGCGTGGTGCGCCTGGTGCCCGGCACAGCGTGGATGCTGGTGGCCCAGGTGGACGCCGCCGAGCTGCGCGCGGAGTCGCTGAAGGACGCGCTGTGGATCGCCGCCACCGGCGCCATCGTGCTGCTGGGCACCATCGTGGGCACGGTCATGCAGCGCGAGCGCCGGGGGCGGGCCCTGGCGCAGGCGCAGCGCGATGCCCAGGAGGAGCGGCTGCGCGCGCTGGCGCTGGTACAGGCCATCGCCGAAGGCTCCGACGACGCCATCTTCGCCAAGGACCTGCAGGGCCGCTACCTGCTGTGCAACCGCGCCGCCAGCCGCGTGCTGGGCAGCGAGCCGCAGGCCATCCTGGGCACCGGCGACGGCGACTACCTGCCGCCGGCGCAGGCCGCGGCGGTGCGCGCCAACGACGCGCAGGTCATGGCGGAGGGCCGCGTGCGCACCTACGAGGAGGTGATCGGCCACGGCGGCACGGACTTCACCTTCCTGGCCACCAAGGGGCCGCTGCGCGACGACGAGGGGCACGTCATCGGCATGTTCGGCATCTCGCGCGACATCACCGAGCGCAAGCACGCGGAGCTGGCGCTGCGCGACGCGACGGCGTTGGTGCAGGCGGTCACGGACTCGGTGCTGGACCACATGGCGGTGCTCGACCAGGCCGGGACCATCGTCAAGGTCAACGCGGCCTGGAAGCGCTTCGCCGCCGAGAACGGCTTCTGCGTCCAGGAGGGCGTGCCCCATGACGGCCTGGGCATGAGTTACCTGGCGATCTTCGGCACGGCACGGGGAGCGGACGGCGGCGAGGCCGCGCACGTGGCCCAGGGCATCGCTGCGGTGCTGTCGGGCCGGGAAACGTCCTTCTCGTACGAATACGCCTCCCACTCGCCGCAGCGCCAGCGCTGGTTCCACATGACCGTCACGCCGCTGCGCACGCACGCCGGCGGCGCAGTGGTGGTGCACAGCGACATCACCGAGCGCCACCTGGCGCAGGAGCAGCTGCGCAAGCTGTCGCTGGCCGTGGCGCAAAGCCCCATCGGCATCGCCATCCGCGACACCACGGGCCGCATCGAGTACGTCAACGACGCCTTCACGCGCATCAGCGGCTACAGCCGGGAGGAACTGCTGGGGCCGCAGATCTTCCTGATGCGGGGCGCGCTGGCGCCGACGTCCCAGGAAGGCCGGCTGTGGCGCACGCTGCAGCGCGGCCAGCCCTGGTCCGGCGAGTTCCGCGGCCGGCGCAAGGACGGCGAGCCCTGCGACGTGTTCGTGCATGCCGCGCCGATCCGCCAGGACGACGGGCGCATCACGCACCACCTCTGGATCGGCGAGGACGTGACCGAGAAAAAGCGCATCGGCGCCGAGCTCGACCACCACCGCCACCGGCTGCAGGAGCTGGTGCAGGAGCGCACCCAGCAGCTGCAGCAGGCCAACGCCGAGCTGCTGCTCGCGCGCGACCGGGCCGACGCCGCCAGCCGGGCCAAGAGCGCGTTCCTGGCCAACATGAGCCACGAGATCCGCACGCCGCTCAACGCCATCCTGGGCCTGACGCACCTGATGCGCCGCGACGTCCGCGACACCGTGACGGTGGAGCGGCTGGGGCGGGTCGGCAACGCGGCCACGCTGCTGCTGCAGGTGGTCAACGACGTGCTGGACCTCTCCAAGATCGAGGCCGGCCGCGTGGAGCTGGAGGAGGCCGACTTCTCGCTGCGCGCGCTGCTGGCGGGCAGCCAGGCGCTGGTGGCGGAGCAGGCGCACGCCAAGCAGCTGCGGCTGGCGCTGGACCCGGGCGACGTGCCCGATGCGCTGCACGGCGACCCGACGCGGCTGTCGCAGGCACTGCTGAACCTGCTGAGCAACGCGGTGAAGTTCACCGAGCGCGGCGAGGTGCAGGTGCGCGCCGAGGTGCTGGAGCGCGGCGAGCGCGGCCTGCGGCTGGGGCTGAGCGTGCGCGACACGGGCATCGGCATCGCGCCGGACAAGCTGGATCAGGTCTTCGGCGCCTTCGTGCAGGAGGACGCCTCGACCACGCGGCGCTTCGGCGGCTCCGGGCTGGGGCTGGCGATCACGCAGCGCCTGGCAGGGCTGATGGGCGGCCGGGTGGAGGTGCACAGCGAGCTGGGCGTGGGCAGCGAGTTCCGCTTCAGCGCCTGGGTGCGCGAGAGCCAGGCGCCGCAGGCCGCCGGTGCCGCAGCCGTGCTGTCCGACGTGCAGTCCGAGGCCGACGCGCTGCGCCGGCGCTGCGGCGGCGCCCGCGTGCTGCTGGTGGAGGACAACCCGGTGAGCCAGGGCGTGGTGCTGGAGCTGCTGGGCTGGGCCGGCTTGAAGGTGGACCTGGCGCGCGACGGCCGCCAGGCCCTGGACGCCGTGCAGGCACGCGGGTACGACGCGCTGCTGATGGACCTGCAGATGCCGGTGATGGACGGGCTGGAGGCCACGCGGCGCATCCGCGCCCTGGCGGACGGCCGGGGGCGCATGCCCATCCTGGCCATGACGGCCGATGCCTTCGCCGAGGACCGCGCGCGCTGCCTGGGCGCGGGCATGGACGACCACGTGCCCAAGCCGGTGGAGCCGGCACGGCTGTTCGCCACGCTGCGGCGCTGGCTGCCCGCGCGCGAGCCGGACGCCGGCAGCGGCGCACCGCCGGCCCTGCCCGCCCCGGCGCCGGACGGGGCCGCGCCGCTACCGGCCATCGCGGGCCTGGACGCGGCGCGGGCGCTGCGCTACCTCGGCGGCCAGCCCGCGCTGTACCGGCGCGTGCTGAGCCAGTTCCTGGAGCACTACGGCAACGGCGCGGTGGACGAGGCGCGCGCGCGGCTGGCCGCCGGCGACACGGCCGCGCTGGCGGCGCTGGTGCACGCGCTGCGCGGCTCGGCCCAGCCCATCGGCGCCGAGGCGCTGGCGCAGAGCGCGCGGGCGCTGGAGCGGGCACTGGCCGACGGCACGTCGGCGCAGGCCCTGGCGGTGGCGGCCGAAGGGGTGCTGGACGAGCTGCGGGCGCTGCTGGAGGGCATCCGGCAGGCACTGGCGCCGGCGCCGGCGCCGGCGGCCGGGCCCGAAGCCGGTCTGGCCGCCCCGGCCATCGCGGTCGAGCCCGGGCAGCTGCGGGAGCTGGTGCGGCTGCTGGGCGCGGGCAACTACGCGGCCGTGGCGCGCTGGCGCGATCTGGCCCCCGCGCTGCGCCTGCACCACCCCGCCGCCGCGGACGACATCGAGGCGCGGCTGCTGGCCTTCGACTTCGAGGAGGCGCTGGCGCTGTTGGAGGAGCTGGTGCGGGAGGACGCGCCCGAGGCCACGCTCACTCCACCCTGAGCGCGACCTTCCCGAACTGCGCCCCCGCCTCCAGCCGGTCCAGCGCGGCGTGCAGCTCGTCCAGTGCCCAGGTGGAGTCGATCACGGGCCGGATCGCGCCGCCGGCGCAGGCGCGCAGCAGCGCGTCCATCTCGTGCAGGTCGCCCAGCGTGGAGCCCAGGATCTGCAGCTGGCGGATGAACACCCGGCGCAGGTCCGCCGGCGGCTGGTCGCCGCTGGTGGCGCCGCAGGTGACGATGCGCCCGCCGCGCACCACCGCGCGCAGCGCGCTGCCCCACACCGCCGCGCCCACGTTCTCGATCACCACGTCCACGCCGCGCCCGCCCGTGAGCGCGAGCACCGCCTTGGCCACGTCCTGGCGCGCGCCGTTGACGGCATGGTCGGCGCCCAGCGCCAGCGCGCGCTCCAGCTTGGCGTCGTCGCGCGAGGTGACGATGGCCTTGGCGCCCGTCCACTTGGCCAGCTGCAGCGCCGCCAGCGACACGCCACCGCCGATGCCGAAGATCAGCACCGTCTCCCACGGCTTCAGTTGCGCCTTGCTGAACAGCATGCGCCACGCGGTGAGGTGGTTCACGCCCAGCGCGGCGGCCTCCTCGAAAGTGAAGCCCTCGGGCATCGGGAACACGTTGCGCGCGGGCAGGCTGACGTATTGCGCCAGCGTGCCGTCGCGGTGCTCGCCCAGGTAGGAGACGCCGGGGCACAGCACGCCCTCGCCGCGGGCGCAGAACTCGCAGCGTCCGCAACTGATGCCCGGGTGCAGCAGCACGCGCTGGCCGACCTGCAGCAGCGTCTCGCCGTCGTCCACCGCCTCCACCGTGCCGGCGCCGTCGATGCCCATGATCTGCGGCAGCCGGTGCGTGATGCCCGCGCCGCTGTCGCGCATGTACAGGTCCACGCGGTTGAGCGTGGCGGCGCGCACGCGCACCAGCACCTCGCCCGGCGCGCGCGTCGGCAGTGGCCGCTCGCCGATGGCCACCACCTCGTTGCCGCCGTGGCCGGTGATGAACGCGGCCTTCATCGTCTGCGTCATGTCTGCTCCTCCATCCTTTCCACCACGCAGGCATGCAGCTCCTGCGGGCGGCCGAGGTGGTAGCCCTGGACCTGGTCCACGCCCACGCTGCGCAGCAGCGCCAGCGTCTCCTCGTCCTCGACCATCTCGGCCACGGTGACCTTGCCGAGCCCCTTGGCCACGTCCACGATGGCGCGCACGAACACCAGGTCGTCGCGGTCGCGCGCCAGGTTGCGCACGAACAGGCCGTCGATCTTGAGCACGTCCGCGGGCAGGTGCTTCAGGTAAGCGAAGGAGGCGAAGCCGCTGCCGAAGTCGTCCAGGCACACGCGGCAGCCCATGGCGTGCAACTGCCCGATCAGGCGCTGCGCGTCGCGCAGGTCGCCCACCGCCGCGGTCTCGGTCAGCTCCACCAGCAGCCGGTGCGGCGCCACGCCGTGGCGGCGCAGCTCGCGGTCGATGTGGCGCGGCAGCGCCGGGTCCTCGAAGGAGCGCCCGGAGATGTTCACCGCCACCGCCGGCAGGCTCGGCACCGCCGCCAGCGCCGCGACGGCGCGGCTGAGCACCCAGCGGTCGATCTCGCGGATCAGCCCGCTGCGCTCGGCATGCGCGATGAACTGGCCCGGCGTGATCAGCCGCGCCGGGTCGGCGTCGTCGCGCAGGCGCAGCAGCAGCTCGTAGTGCTGCAGCGAGCCGTCGCGCGCGTCGTAGATGCCCTGGAACAGCGGCACGAAGCGGTCCTGGTCCAGCGCGCGGCGCAGCCGCTCGTTCCAGCCGATGCGCGCAAGCTTCTCGTCCGTGACGTCGCGCTCGCGGTCGTAGACCTGCCAGCCGTTGCGGCCCGCCTCCTTGGCCTGGTACATGGCGGCGTCGGCGCGCGCCACCAGCTCCTCGGGGTTGTCGGCGTGTTCGGGGAACAGCGCGATGCCCAGGCTGGAGGTCAGCCGCAGGCTCTGGCCGCGGAAGGCCACCGGCAGCCGCGCGACGGCCTGCACCACCCGCTGGCACAGCGCGCGCAGCATCTCCGGCCCTTCGGGCTCGCAGATCAGCGCGAACTCGTCGCCGCCCAGCCGCGCGAAGAACTCGCTGCGCCGCACCAGCGCGCCCACCTCGGCCGCGATCTGGATCAGCACCTTGTCGCCGGCCTGGTGGCCGAAGCGGTCGTTGACGAGCTTGAACTCGTCCAGGTCGAACATCAGCAGCGCCACCTGCGTGCCCTGCCGCCCGGCGTGCGCCAGCCGCCGCTGCAGCTCGTGCTGGAACGAGCGGCGGTTGTAGAGGCCCGTGAGCGGGTCGCGCTCGGCCAGGTAGACCAGCTGCTGCGAGGTGCGGCGCTCCACCGTGACGTCGTTGAGGATCCACAGCCGCCCGATGGGCTGGCCGTCCTCGTTGCACACCGGGTGCGCCGTGCGCGTGAGCACCGTGCCGTCGCTCAGCGGCAGCTCCTGGGTGTTGACGCGGCCCTCGCCGCTGGCGAAGCAGTCGTCGGAGACGCCGCGCACCGCGGCCAGCGCCGCCAGCGCCTGCACCGCGTGGCCGTCGAGCTCGGCGTCGGCGTCGATGCCCAGCAGCCGGCACAGCGCGGGGTTGTGGTAGACGATGCGGTCCTGCTCGTCCACGAACAGGATGCCGATGGTCATGGCCGACAGCAGCGCCGACAGCCGCGCGTGCTCCGCGCGCGACTGCGCCAGGTAGCACTCCTGCAGCGCGTGCGCCTCCTGCAGCGCCTGCATGCGCTCGGCGATGGCCGCGGCCATGGTGTTGAACGCGCGCGTGAGCGTGCCCACCTCGTCGCGGCTGCTCACGCGCAGCCGCACGTCGAAGCTGCCCTCGGCGATGCGCTGCGCCGCGCCGGTGAGCCGCTTGAGCGGGCGCGTGAGCCAGCGCCCCACCACCACCAGCAGGCCCAGCGAGCCCAGGATCGCCCCCGTGCCGATGGCCACGTTCTGCGCCACCAGCTGCCGCGCCGTGTCGCGCAGCGCCTGCAGCGCGATGCCGAAGTGCAGCCGCCCGTAGCTCTGTCCGGCCAGCTCGATGGGCATCTCCACGTCGAAGAAGCCGTCGGCCAGGTCCAGCCGCAATTCGGTGTCCACCGGTGGCAGCCGCCGCGACATGTTCCAGCCCTCGCTGGCGATGGGCTTGCCCTCGCGGTCCAGCAGCACCAGGTAGGACAGCGCCTGCGCGCTGCGGCTCTCGCGCAGGATCTCCTGCAGCGTGACGATGTCCTCCTCCGCCAGCGGCGCGGCCAGCGCGGCGTTGAGCAGCGGCTTGGACTGCTCCACGCGCAGCGCGGCCTGCGTGCGCAGCGCCCCGTCCATGAGCTGCGCGCCGCTGAGCACCAGGAGGCCCAGCACCACCGCTTCGAGCAGCACGCAGGCCAGGATGATGCGTGCCGACAGCGAGCCCAGCAGCTCCCGCAAACGGCTCAACGCAGAGTCTCCAGCTGTGCCTTGAGGTCGTCCACGTACGGGTCGAGGCTGGCCATGTCGCGCGCGGACACCGGCACCAGCGTGCCGTGGCCCAGCTCCTCCATGAAGTGGCGCCCGGCCTCGGTGCCGTTGGCGAACTCCACCATCAGGCGGCGCAGCGTCTCGACCTCCGGCGCGCGCAGCATCGGGCTGGTGAGATACAGCAGCGGCGTGGTGGTGCTCAGCACCGCCAGCGTGCGCACCGGCGCGGCGGCGGCGGTGCCGATCTGCCGCAGCGCGGTGGAGGAGGTGATGGCGGCCACCGCGTCGCCGCGGCGCATCGCCGCCAGGGAGTTGGCGTGGCTGTTGGTGGGGCGCACCGTCACGTCGCGCCCGGGCACCAGCCCGCGCTCGCGCAGCGCGCGCACCCCCGCCAGCGTCAGCGTGGCCAGCGGATCGGTGGTGGCGATGGTCTGGCCGCGCACGCCCGAGACGTCCTGCAGCGAGCTTTCCTTGAGCGTGACCAGCAGCACCTCCAGCGAGTTCTGCGGGCGCAGCAGCGGCACGTAGCCGGTCTCGTTCTGCGCCATGCGGCCGAAGGCCGGCGAGGTGGCGATCAGGTCGTACTCCCGCTTGGCGGTCTTGTCGAGAAAGGTCAGGTAGTCCGGCGCCGTCACCAGCCGCACCGGGCGCTGCAGCGAGCGCTCCAGGTGCTCCTGCAGCGGCTTGTAGAGCTGCACCAGCGTGCGCGCGCTCAGGTAGGGAACGACGCCCACGGTCAGCGGACGCTCGCCCGCGGCTCGGGCCGCGGGAGCAAGAGCGAGCACGAAGCCCATCAAGAACATCAAAAGGGCGCGCATCGGTATCACCGCCGCTGTGGTTGGAAATGCCCCTGCTCCCCAACCCGGGGTGCGGCGCTCAGCCGCGCATTGTCGCCGCCTCGGAACAGCGGTACCGCTATGGAAACCGGTTACCACGTGATACATGACACGACACGCGTCGCGAGCCGTACGTCGCGGCGGCTTCACGGTGCCCTTCACGTTTCTTTACGCCGACCACACCGCCGGGCAAAGCGCGGTCTTCAATCTGCAGGCTCCCCACTACGACAACCGTGGAGCTTTCCCAGATGAACACGCGAACCGTTTCTGCCCTGCGTTCCCTGCCCGGGCTGCGTGCCCGCGGCGCCGCGCTGGCGTTGGCGCTCGGCCTGGCCGGCGCGGCCGGGCTGGTCACGGCCCAGCCCGCACCCCCACCGCCGGCCGCCTCCGGCGCCATGCCCGGCGGCCCGATGCACATGCACGGCCACCGCCATGGCGGCCCGATGGGCGGCCCCATGGGCGGCCGCTACATGGACCGCATGCTGGAGCGCGTCAACGCCACGGCCGAGCAGCGCACCAAGATCCGCGCCATCTTCGAGGCCGCCGGCAAGGACATGGGCGCCCAGGCCGACACGCGCCGGCAGCTGCACGAGCAGGGCCTGGCGCTGCTGGCCCAGCCCACCATCGACGCCAACGCCGTGGAGAGCCTGCGCCAGCAGATGCTGGCCCAGCACGACCAGGCCTCGCAGCGCTGGTCCAAGGCCATGGTCGAGGCCGCGAACGTGCTGACGCCGCAGCAGCGCGCCCAATTGGCGGACGAAATGCGCAAGCGTGCCGCCGAGCACGACCGTGAGCACGGACCGCGCCGTTGAGGGGTCTATGCTCTCGCGCTCCTTGACAAGCCTGAGCGCCCCTGAAATGCCCCGACTGCTGTTGATCGACGACGACGCCCGACTGAGTGCCATGGTGGCCGACTACCTGCGCGGCGCGGGCTTCGGCGTCGACACCGCACCCACGCTGGCCGAAGGTCGCCGGCGGCTGCTGATGGAAAGCTTCGACGCGCTGGTGCTGGACCTGATGCTGCCCGACGGCGACGGCCTGGACCTCACGCGCGAGCTGCGCGCCGACCCGCGCACGCGGCGGCTGCCGCTGCTGATGCTCACCGCGCGCGGCGAGCCGCTGGACCGCATCGTGGGCCTGGAGCTGGGCGCCGACGACTACCTCTCCAAGCCCTTCGAGCCGCGCGAGCTGCTGGCGCGCGTGAAGGCGCTGCTGCGCCGCGCCGCGCCGGGCGCGCCCGAGGACGAGACGCTGCGCTTCGGCCGGCTGGAGATCGACATGGGCGCGCGCAAGGCACGGCTGGACGGCCGCGAGGTCGACCTCACCGCGCACCAGTTCGAGCTGCTGCGCGTGCTGGCCCAGCATGCCGGGCGCGTGATGACGCGCGACCAGATCATGGACGCGCTCAAGGGCCACGCGCAGGAGGCCTTCGACCGCTCGATCGACGTGCACGTCTCGCGCATCCGCGCCCTGATCGAGGACGACCCGCGCAACCCGCGCCGCGTGCTCACCGTGCGCGGCGTGGGCTACCTGTTCGCGCGGCGGCCGGACGAGGCGGGGCAGGAAGAGGCGCAGTGACGGCCGCGCACCGCGGCGCCGGCGCGCCATGAAGTCGCTGTACCTGCGCGTCTGGCTCACCGTGGTGGCCGTGCTGGCGCTGTTCGCGCTGGGCTCGGGCTGGCTGTTCCAGCACCAGATGGAGCACGAGCGCGGGCGCTTCGACGCCGCCGCCGGCGAGCGCCTGGCCGCCTGGGGCGAGCTGCTGCAGCAGGCGCTGCCGCCGCCCAAGGCCCCCGCGGCGCAGCAGGCCGAGGTGCTGCGCGAGTGGTCCGAGCGGCTGCGCGTGCCGCTGGCGCTGGACGATCCCAAGGGGCAGCGCGTCGGCGAGGCCGAGGCCTTCGCGCGCATCAGCGCCGAGCCGCAGGCGCGGGTGCTGCCCATCAAGCTCGACGACGGCCGCACGCTGTGGCTGGCGCGCCCGCCGCGCGGGCCGGGCGGGCGCCACGGGCCGCCGCTGCCGCCGGCGCCGCCGTGGATCCGCGGCACCGGGCTGGTGGCGGTGCTGGCGCTGCTGTTCATGGCCGTGGCCGCGGGCGCGTACCCGGTGGTGCGGCGCCTGACGCGGCGGCTGGAGGCGCTGCAGGCGGGCGTGGAGCGCTTCGGCAACGGCGCGCTGGCGCACCGTGTGGACGACAGCGGGCGCGACGAGGTCGCGGCGCTGGCGCGCAGCTTCAACCAGGCGGCCGAGCGCACCGAGAAGCTGCTGCGCTCGCACCAGTCGCTGCTGGCCAATGCCAGCCACGAGCTGCGCTCGCCGCTGGCGCGCCTGAAGATGGCCGTCTCGCTCATGGAGACGGCCTCCCCCGGCCAGCAGGCCGGGCTGCAGGCCGAGATCCACGCCAACATCGCCGAGCTCGACGCGCTGGTGGAGGAGGTGCTGCTGTCCAGCCGGCTGGACGTGCGCCCGGACCTGGAACGCCACCCGGTGGACCTGCTGGTGCTGGCGGCCGAGGAAGCCGCGCGCGTGGGCGCGCAGCTGCAGCCCGAGGCCGACGCGGATTTCAGCGTGCAGGGCGAGGAGCGGCTGCTGCGCCGCGCGCTGCGCAACCTGCTGGAGAACGCCCAGCGCTACGGCGGCGACGAGGTGGTGCTGGAGCTGGGCCGCGCCGGCGACGGCCGCGTGCGCGCCGCGGTGTGCGACCGCGGCCCCGGCGTGCCGGCGGAGATGCGCGAGCGCATCTTCGAGCCCTTCTTCCGCCTGCCCGGCCACGCCGAGCTGCAGGGCGGCGTGGGCCTGGGGCTGAGCCTGGTGCGCCAGATCGCGCAGCGCCACGAGGGCAGCGTGCGCTGCGAGCCGCGCGAAGGGGGCGGCAGCTGCTTCGTGCTGGAATTGCCCGCATGTTGAACCAAGCCACCACCACCCTTGCCTTCGACACGCCCGGCCGCGCGCTGCTGGAGATCACGCGCCGCGTGCGCGACTGGACCCAGGCGCAAGGCTTCCAGGAAGGGCTGCTCACGCTGTTCGTGCGCCACACCTCGGCCAGCCTGCTGATCCAGGAGAACGCCGACCCCGAGGTGCAGCGCGACCTGGAGCGCTTCTTCGCCCGCCTGGTGCCCGACGGCGACCCGCTGTTCCGCCACCGCGACGAGGGGCCGGACGACATGCCCGCGCACGTGCGGGGCGCGCTCACCGCCACGCAGCTGTCCATTCCGCTGCTGCAGGGGCGGCTGGCGCTGGGCACCTGGCAGGGCATCTACCTCTGGGAGCACCGCCACCGCGCGCACCGGCGCGAGGTGGCGCTGCACCTGCTGGGGCGCTGAGGCGCCCGGGCGACCTCCCGGGCCGCGCCGGCACCGCGCTTGCCGAAGCCCGCCATCGCATCGTCTTGGGAGATCCGCCATGCCCCAGTGGTTGCAAGCCGGCCTGTGGGGCCTGCTGGCCGGCGGCGCGCTGCTGCTGGGGGCGTGGGTCGGCTACCGCATGCGCATCCCCGCGCGGCTGGTGGCGGCGGTGATGGCCTTCGGCGCCGGGGTGCTGATCTCGGCCCTGTCCTTCGAGCTCATGGACGAGGCCTTCAAGAGCGGCGGGCTGGACTCCACCTCGCTGGGCTTCGTGGGCGGCGCAGCGGTGTACACGGCCGCCAACTACCTCCTGGCCCACCGCGGCGCGCGGCACCGCAAGCGCTCGGGCGACCGTCAACCCTCGGAGCAGGAGCACGAGGGCAGCGGGCTGTCCATCGCGCTGGGCGCGCTGCTGGACGGCATTCCCGAGTCCATCGTCATCGGGCTGAGCCTGCTCAAGGGCGGCGCGGTGAGCACCGTGGCGGTGGCGGCGATCTTCTTGTCGAACCTGCCCGAGGGGCTGTCCAGCGCCGCGGGCATGAAGAAGGCGGGCCGCGGGCCGGGCTACGTGTACGGCGTGTGGGGCGGCATCGCGCTGGCCTCGGGGCTGTCGGCGATCGCGGGCTTCGTGCTCTTCGACGGCAGCTCGCCGGAGGTGGTGGCCGCCACCACCGCCATCGCCGCCGGGGCGATCCTGGCCATGCTGGTGGACACCATGATCCCCGAGGCCTTCGAGCAGGCCCACGACTTCGCCGGGCTCGTCACCGTGGCGGGCTTCCTGGCGGCGTTCGCGCTGAGCAAGTGGGGGCATTGAGGCAGCCGGACCGCCACATCACCCCGCGCCCTCCTCCAGCCCCTCCAGCAGCAGCACCACTTCCGCCGCCGCCGTGTAGTGCAACCCCGGCGTGTCGGCCAGGGTGCGGTCGCGGCTGCCGGAGACGATGACCTGCAGCATGCGCACGTACACCCGGTCCTCCGCTGGCAGGCGCGGGTCCGCGGCCAGCTCCTGCAGCACCGCCTCGGCCTGCGCCCGGTCCCCGGCCCGCAGCGCCTGCCCCACCGCCGCGCCCAGCTGAGCGTTGCCCTCGCCGGCTTCGCCGCCGGCGCGGCGCCAGGCCAGGTAGGCGGACGCAGCCTCGCGCCGGGCCCGCTCGGCGGCCACCCCATCGCCCGCGGCCTGCTCGATGGAACCCAGCAGCGCCCAGCGCGCCCAGGGCTGGGCCGCGCTGCCCACCTTCAGCGCGTCCTTCAACGCCGCCCAGGCCTCGGACCGGGCCGCGTCCAGCCGCCCCAAGCGGCGCAGGCAGTCGGCGGCGTTGGCGCGCAGCAGGCTCAGCACCGCCGGATGGCCGGCGTGCCCGGCGCACTGCGCCCCCTGGCTGAAACAGCCCAGCGCGTCCTCGGCCCGGCCCAGGTGCTCGTCGTACAGCACGCCCAGCTGGTTGAGCGTGAGCGCCTGGCCCAGCGCATCGTGCAGGCGGGTCTGCCGCTCCAGCGCCTCGCGCCAGGCGGCGTCGGCCTGCGCCAGCCGCCCGGCCTTCAGCTGCACGAGCCCCACCTGGTAGCAGACGGCCGCCACGGCGCGCGCGTCGCCGAGCTGCTCGAAGCCGCGGCGCGCGTCGTCCAGCGCCGCCAGCGCCTCGGCCCAGCGCTCCTGCCGCAGGCACAGGTTGCCCAGCTGCCCCTGCCCGATGGCGGCCTGGCGCAAGTCCCCGGCCGCCTGCGCCGACTGGACAAACGACCGGTACGCCTGTGCCGCCTCGTCCAGCCGGTCCAGCTCGCGCAGGCCCTCGGCGCGCTCGGCCCAGCAGGCAGCGGCCAGCCGATGGTCCGAAGGCGCCGCATCCAGCCGCGCACAAGCCTCCTCCAGCAGCGGCAAGCCCTCCGGCGTGCGCTGCAAGGCCCGCGCCGCCCGGGCCCCGAGCAGGCACGCCCGCACCAGCTCCACGCCCGCCTCGGCCCGCGCCCCGGCCCCGCGCACCTGCTCCAGCAGCAGGTGCGCCGCGTCCAGCGCCTCGGCGCCACGGCCAGCGCCCAGCAGCCCCTCGATGCGCACACGCTCGGCACCCAGCCGCGCGGCGTCCCAGGGTCCCGGCGGGGACGGCGACGCCGCCAGCGCCTGGGATGCGGCCGCAGGCCGCGACCGGCCCTGCGCCGCATCGCGCCGCAGGAGCAGCTGCGCCAGCAGCCCCGGCCGCCGCAGCGGGCGCAGCAGCGCGATGAGGAGGTTGGCGACCTCCACCACCTCGGCCGGCGGCGCGCCGCGCTCGACGGCATCGAGCATCGCCAGCCAGTCCGGCAGCGCCAGCAGCGTGAGCGCGGCGGCGCGCGGCGGATGCTCGCGCTGCTGGCGCAGCAGCACGCCGGCGTGCTCGCTCAGGGCCGCGCCCCACAGCGGCAGCAGTGCCTGCCGCTCGGCCTCGTCCAGCCGGGAACGCAGCACCGGCACCAGTGCCGGCAGCAGCAGCACGTGGCCGAAGGCCGCGCGCGTGGCCAGGCCGGCATCGCACAGCGGGCGCACCAGCGCCTCGACCGCCTCCGCCGTCCAGCCCATCACCGACTGCAGCACCTCAGGGTGGAAGCCGCCGTGGAACATGCCGAGCACGGGCACCTGCTCCAGGGCATCCGGCGGCAGCCGCTCCAGGCACAGCTCCAGGCCGGCCAGCATCGGCGCCTCGCCGCCGACGGGGTAGCGCGCCTGCGCGACGGCCAGCTTGCGCAGCACCTGCGCGCACGTGGCCTGCGGCCCCCACAGCAGCAGATGCGGCGGCAGCTCGCCCAGCAGCCACGCATGCCCGCGCGCGGCCTGCACCAGCCCTTCGACGCCTTCGTGCGAGGCGTCCACGACGGCGGCGCCCGCCTCCTTTCGCATCAGGCGCGCCAGCAGCTGCAGCCCCGAATCCGTGTCCAGCCCCTGCAGCTCCAGCCGCTGCCCCGCGTCGTCGAAGGGCGTGGGCAACACGGCGCGGCTGGTCATCAGCAGCCGGGTTCCGGGCTGGCGCAGCAGCCGCCGGCACAGCGACAGGATCGCCCCGGCCTCCTCCTCGGCCGCGTGCGCCAGCACCGCGGGCGGCGCCGCGCCCGGCAGCGCAGAGGGTTGCAGGCTTTCCATCTGGTCCAGCACCAGCAGCGTGGGCGCCTGCGCCAGCACCCGTTCGAGCTCCTGCCGCGCCTGCGTCAGGTCGAAGAAATTGGACAGCTCGAAGCCCGGCACCAGCTGCCGGCCGAAGCGCTCCAGCACGTCGGCGGCGCTGTCGTGGACAGCGACGCTGACGAAGGCGGCCCGGTGCATCCGGCCGCAACGCAGCATCCAGGCCGCGAATTCCGCCGCCAGCGCGGTCTTGCCGACGCCGGCCGGGCCGTTGAGCACGGCATGGCGCCCGGCGTGCAGCAGGCGCTGCAGCGCCAGCAGCTCCGGGCCGCGGCCGACGAAGCCCGCCGCCGGCTCGTCCGGCACCTCGCCCAGCCGCTGCCGCAGCTCGTCGCGCCACGCCTGCAGGCGCCCCGGCGCCACGGGCCCGCGGCACAGCCGCAGCCCGTCGCGCTGCAGGAACAGCGCGGGGACGAACCAGTCGTCCAGCAGCCCCTGCCCGGCCTCACCGGCCGCCCAGGCCTCGCGCTGCAGCGCGGCGCATCCCGCCCGCAGGGCCTCGCGCACCGGATCGCCGTGGCACAGCGCGCCGAAGAAGGTCTCGGCCAGGGCGCGGGCGCTGCGCCCCGGCAGCCCGTGCCGTATCGCCACCACGGCGGGCACCCCGGCCTGCAGCAGCCCGGCCGCCGGCCCGCCCAGGCCAGCCAGGGTGGACCCGGGCGGGGCTTCCAGCCACACCAGCGCGATGCCGTGCTCCCGCAGCCGCGCGCCCAGCGCCGCCACCGGCAGCGCGTGCGCCTGCGGCTGCAGCGGCGACGGGCCCTCCGCCTCCAGGCACAGGGCCTGTGCGCCCGAGGCCGGGTCTTCCACCCAGGCGCCGTCCAGGTGCAGCACCTGCCACGGCCGGCCGGCCAGGCGCGCGCGCTCCAGCTCCGCGCACAGCGCCGCCCACGTGGGCGGCACCAGCACCTGCATCTCCAGCGCGCCGTCCAGGGACTCCACCGCCTGCCCCAGGGCCAGCGCGCCGGCGCGGTGGTCGGTGCGGCTGCCGGCGGGCAGCGGCGGGCGCGCGGCCACGGACAGCACGCGCAGCGCGCTGGCATCAGCAGGCGGGTCCGGCGGCGGCGGCGCGGCGTCGCCATCCCCCAGGCAGCGGCGCACGCTGCCACCGTACGGACCCTGGAACAGCCAGGCGTGGCCGTCGTGCAGCAGCTCCCAGGGCTGGTCCAGGAGCTGCGCGGTGGCCTCGCGCGCGGCGGCCGCTTCGTGCGGCTGGAGTGCTCCCGCTGCGTCGTCGTCCAGCAGGCGAACGCAGAAGCGGCCCACGCGCCAGCCACCGGCCGGCCCCTCGCCGCGCGGCAGCGCCTCGGCCAGCCGCTGGGCCGGCCAGGCGGCCTGATGCAGCCGCCGGCCCCAGGCCTGCAGCGCGGCCTCCACGGCCTCGGCGCGCTGCCGGGCCAGCGGATCGGGCCAGACCGGAAAGCGGCGCAGGTACCAGTCCAGCGATTCGGCGTCGAAGCCTTCCGGCACCAGCAGGCGCCACGGCTCGGAGGCCTGCGCGACGCCGCCGCCGTCCGCCGCGCTGCGCAGCAGCCGCGCCCGCGCGCTCGCCCGCCGGGCGCCGTCCACCATCTCCATGCGCGGCGCCGAGAGCTCCAGGACCAGCTCCTCCAGCCCCCCGGCCAGCCGCGACGCACCGGAAATCCCGTTGCCTGCTGCTTGTTCCTCTGTGGTCATGACCAACCCGTATCGCGTGAACCTTCGCCTGCAACCCGGGCCGCCGCAGCGCCTGCCGCGCGATCTCACCCCCGGGAACAGCCCGAGCCACTATGCCCGAGGCCACGCGCCACCTGCATTCGCGGGGGTGCAGGCACGCCGGCTGCACCCAGGCGGCAGGACGAAAGCGCCGCGCGGCGGCGTCCGAACCGCGAAGGAGCGCCATGGCCAAGCCCTTGAACCAGCAAGTCATCGTCATCACCGGCGCTTCCAGCGGCATTGGCCTGGCCACGGCCGAGCTGGCGGCGCAGGCCGGGGCACGGGTGGTGATCACGGCGCGCGACGGCGATGCGCTGCAGCGCATCGCGCAGCGGCTGCACCAGCACCACGGCGCCCGCGTGCTGGCCGTGCCGGCAGACGTGGCCGTGCGCGAGCAGCTGGAGGCCGTGGCAGACGAGGCCGTGCGCCAGTTCGGCGGCATCGACACCTGGATCAACAACGCCGGCGTCGGCATGGTGGCCTCGCAGCTCGACGCCTATGACGAGCCCTCGGCGCGACGGCTGATGGATACCAACTACTGGGGCACCGTCAACGGCTCCATGGCCGCCGTGGCACGCATGCGCCGCAGTGGGGGCACGCTGATCAACGTGGCCAGCGTGCTCGCGGACCACGCCGTGCCGCTGCAGGTGATCTACAGCGCCAGCAAGCACGCGGTGAAGGGTTTCACCGACGGGCTGCGCCAGGAGCTGCAGGCCGAGCATTCGCCGCTGGCAGTGGTGCTGGCCAAGCCCGCGTGCATCGCCACGCCGCTGATCGAGCACGCGGCGCATCCGCCCGGTCGGCAGCCGCGGCTGGTGTCGCCGCTGTACGCGACGCACGACGCGGCGCGCGCGCTGCTGCACGCCGCGCAGCATCCGCAGCGCGACCTGAGCATCGGCGGCGTCGCCGCGATGCACGGCGTGGCCGCCGGCGTGGTGCCTGGGCTGCTGGACCTGGCGGGCCCGCTGCTGGTGGACCGCCAGTGGCGCGGCGAGGCCTCCCGCGGCAGCAGCGGCAACCTTTATGAGCCCTCGCGCGACAGCCACGGCCGCACGCTGGGCCACCACCCCGGGCAGCGCGTGCACGCGAGCACCTACAACCGGCTCTCCGAACCGGCGCAGGGCCTGACCGGGCTGTTCTACGGCGCGCTGGCCGGCGGCGCCTGGCTGGTGCTGCAGGCCGTGCGCAGCAGCCGCACCCGGCCACCCGAGGCGCCGCCCGCGGGCCTGAACCCGAACCCGAACGCGAGGCAGCCATGAGCACCGCCGCCCGCCTGCCCGAGAACCCCGTGGTGGTCATCACCGGCGGCTCCAGCGGCGTCGGCCTGGCCGTGGCGCAGCGCCTGGGCCGCGACGGCGCGCGCCTGGTGCTCGCGGCCCGTGGCGAACAGGCCCTCGCCGACGCGGCGGAGCGCTGCCGCGCGCTGGGCGCCGAAGTCGTGGCCCAGGTGGCGGACGTGGGCGAGGCGGCGGACATGGAGGCGCTGATGCAGCGCGCCGTCGAGGCCTTCGGCCGCATCGACGCCTGGATCAACGCCGCCGGCACCAGCCTCTGGGGCAGCTTCGACACCATCCCGGCTGAGCACCACGAGCGCCTGATCCGCACCAACCTGCTCGGCGTGGTGCACGGCACGTACGCGGCGCTGCAGCACATGCGCGGGCGCGCCGGCGGGGGCGTGGTGGTCAACGTGGCCTCCATCGCCGGGTGCATCCCGATGCCGCTGGCCGCCAGCTACAGCGCCAGCAAGTTCGGCGTGGCGGGCTTCACCGACGCGCTGCGCGACGAGCTCTCGGCCACGGGCATCGCGGTGTGCGGGGTGTATCCCAGCTTCATCGACACGCCCGAGCACCAGCGCTCGGCGAATTTCACGGGGCGCACGGTGCGGCCGGTGCCGCCGGTGCTGGACCCGGAGCGCGTGGCGCGGGCGGTGGTGGAGCTGCTGCACCGGCCGCGGCGCTCGGTGGCGCTGGGCCTGCACCATGCCGCCGCCGTGCCCTACGCGGTGGCGCCGGACGCCACCGGCCGGGCCGCGGCGCGGGCGGCGGCGCGCTTCTTCCTGCAGCAGGGTGAGCGCGTGCCGGACAGCGACGGCGCGCTGTTCGCGCCGCTCCCGCTGCGCGCGGCCGTGCGCGGCGGCTGGGGCGTGGCCGAGCGGCGCAAGGCCGGCGGGGTGGGCATGGCGGTGCTGGGCGCGGTGGCGCTGGCGGCGGGCGCCGTGAGCTGGCTGTTCTCGGCCGGACGGCGGCGCCACGGGCGCGAGCGGGAGCGGCTGGGCACACGGCCCTGACCGGGCACGGTAGCGGGCACGACGCGAGGTCAGGATGAGGACGGTGGTGGTGTTCCAGGGCGGCGGCGCGCTGGGGGCGTTCGGCGGCGGCGCGTGGGCGTCCATCGCGCCGTGGCTGCGGGCGCGGGGCGACCGGGTGGTGGCGCTGGCGGGCACCTCCCTCGGCGCCGTCAATGCGGCGGTGGCGGCGCGACAGCTGCACACGGCCGACGCCGGCGTGCAGGCGCTGCAGCACCTGTGGCGCCACGAGATCGCCACGCCCTCGTTCCCGTTTCTGGGTGTCGCGGTGGGCGACAGCCGCCACGCCGTGGCGCTGCGGGCGTGGAACGGCCTGCTCACCGGCGTGCTGCTGGGCACGCGCAACCTGTACCGGCCGCAGCCGCTGCACTGGCTGCCGTGGGCGGCAATGAGCCGGCTGGACTACCCGCTGTACGACCGCGATGCGATGTGGGCGCTGCTGGAGCGGCAAGTCGGGCGCTACGCCAGCGTCACCGCCGCGCAGCCGCTGCTGGCCGCCGGCGCGGTGGACCTGCTCTCGGGCGAGCTGCACCTGTTCGACAGCGACGAAGCGCCCATCGGCGCGGCGGAGCTGGCGGCCAGCTCGGCGATGCCGCTGCTGTTCGAGCCGGTGGAGATCGGCGGGCGGCGCTATTGGGACGGTGACGCCACGCGCGACTCGCTGCTGCCGGCGCTGCTGGCGCGGCTGCGCGCGAGCGGGCGGCTGCGCGAGGGCGAGGCGCTGCAGCTGGTGAGCGTGGAGCCGTTCCCGCGCGAGGTGGCGGCGCTACCGCAGTCCGGCGCCGAGCTGCGCTGGCGGGCCATGAACCTGCTGCAGGCGGACAAGCTGGTGCCGCCGGAACCGCCTGCGCTCAAGCGCTGGATCCGCGTCACCCGGCCACCGCTGCCGGAGGACGCGATTTCGGCGGAATTCGATTTCTCGCCGGAGCGGGTGGAGGCGCTGATGACGCAGGGGCGGGATGCGGCGCGCATGGCGCTGGTGGGGTCGCTGGTGGGGGCGGAGGAGACGGGGGCGGGGAGGTGAAAGGCTGTTCGGCGGAAGTCGAGGCCGTCCTGTAGGACGAAGCACGGATGGCCGCCGGCGCTTCGTCTTGCGTCAGCCCCGATGCCTGCCCGGCGCAGCGCCGCCCCGCCCTTCAGCGCCCGTCGCTGCGCTGCCCGTCCCGCTCCTCGCGCCCGCCGTCCGCAGCCAGCGGCTGCTCCACCCAGCGCTGCACCCACTCCACGATGCGCCGCACGCCGTCCAGGCGGTGCGAGGGCTTGCCGTCCTTGAGCACGTGGTGGTCGCCGCCGGGGTACAGCACCATCTCGCACGGGGCCCCGGTGGCGCACATCAGGCTCACGAAGAGCTCTTCGGACTGGCACTTCGGGCAGCGCTCGTCCTCCTTGCCCTGCAGGATCAGCGTGGGCGTGCGCGCCCGCCCGATCTCCGTCATGGGCGACAGCCGGCGGCTGGTCTCGCGGTCGATGCGCGGGGTGCCGCACATGTCGTAGGGATCGCTGTAGTAGCCGCTGTCGCTGGTGCCGTAGTGCGTCTCCAGGTTCGACACCGGCGCGCACACCACCGCGGCGCGGAAGGCGCGGCTGTGGCCGATGGCCCAGGCCGCCATGTAGCCGCCATACGAGCTGCCGGTGATCGCCAGCCGCTCGTCGGCCAGGCCCTCGCGCTGCAGCGCCTTGAGGATCGCCAGGATCTGCGGCAGGTCGCGCTCGCCCCAGTGGCCGCGCAGCCGCTCGGCGAACTCGCGCCCGTAGCTGCTGGAGCCCACGGTGTTGGGCGCCACCACCAGCCAGCCGCGCGCGCACAGCACCGGCCAGAAGGCATGGTTCTGGAAGCTGAGGTCGGCATAGCTGGCCGGGCCGCCGTGCACGTCCACCAGCACCGGCATGGGCCCCCGCGCGCCTTGGGCGCGGATCAGCCACGCATCGACCTGCTCCGTGCCACCCTGGCCGTCAGGCACCTGGAAGTGGCGCACTTCGGCCTGCAGCGTCTCGCGCTGGTGCCACCAGTCGTTGAAGCGGCTCAGGGTCTGCTCGTGGCGGCCGTCCAGGTCCGCGGCGCCCAGTTCCAGCGGCGTGTCGCCGCTCTCCCAGAAGAAGGCCATGCGGGAACGCGCCACCGCGATGCCGCCCAGCTGCCGGTCGCCGTCCACCAGCATGCGCCGCTCGCCCTCGGGCACCGACAGGCTCACCAGGTGCTGGCGCCCGCGCTGCGCCAGCAGCAGGCGCAGCTGCGCGCTGTCGCTGCTCCAGTACAGGGTGCTGGTGGGCACCACCTCGACGTCCTCGCCACCGAGCCTGCGCACGCGGCCCGAGTCCGGCCCCGCCAGCCACAGCTGCATCTTGGCGTCGCCCTCGTCGAGGTTGCCGGCAAAGGCGATCCAGCGCCCATCGGGCGACCAGCACGGCGCGCTGGTGTTGCCCTGCTCGTGCGTGAGCTGCCGCGCGTGGCTGCCGTCGGCGTCCACCACCCAGAGGTCCGTGCGGTGCGCCAGGCGGCCCTCGCGGGTGCGGCTGTACACGATGCGCCGGCCATCGGGCGACCACGCCGCGGAGCGCACCTCGAAGGCGCCTTGCGTGAGCTGGCGGTCCTCGCCGCTGTCGACGTCGAGCGTGAAGAGGTGGATCTGCTGCGACAGCAGGTAGCCCACGCCGTCGAGCTTGTACGGCAGCCGCCACACCACCTCGGGCGCGCCGGCATCGCGGGGCTGGTCCAGCGACGAAGGAGCGCCGCGCGCCTCCGGGTCCACGTTGACGATGCTGGTGAGCAGCAGGCGGCGCCCGTCGGGGCTCCATTCGAAGGCGGACACGCCGCCCTTGAAGAAGCTGATCTGCCGCGCCTCGCCGCCGTCGGGGCGGATCAGGAACACCTGGTTCAGGCCGGCGCGGTCCGAGATGAAGGCGATTTGCTGGCCGTCCGGCGACCAGCGCGGCTGCTTGTCCCGCGAGGTGCCGGCGGTGAGCGGACGCGGCTCGCCGCCACCGTCCAGCGGGAAGAGCCAGAGCGTGCTGCGGTAGCCGTCGCTGCCGCGATGCGGGCGCTTGACCGCGCACACCGCCACGTCGTGCGCGGACACGGCGTGGAGGTCGTCGATGCGCTGTTCGAGCAGGAGGTCTTCGACGTCGAAGGAAGCGGTGGCCATGGCGTATTGCTCCGGCGCCGCCGTGGGAAGCTTTCCGGCATCGGCAACGCGTTGCTGTTTGGTTGCAAAGGAAGGAAAGAAACCGGTATTGCGCTGCGCCGCGCCGGCTCAAGCTCCTGAAGCCGCCGGTGCGGGCCCGCTTGACGGGATTTCGGCAAGCGCAGGTCCCGGCACGGCCCGGGCTGAACACGGGACGGGCCGGGAACTTGCCGCGCCGCCGGCGCATTCATTCAGAAAGACACGCCCCGCCGCCATGGCCGCTCCGCCGGATCGCCCACCCTCGCCCGCGCTGCCCGTGCGCGACCGGTTCGACCGGAGTGACGACTGCGACGGCTGCCCGGCGCTGTGCTGGCAGCTGCGCCGCAACTGCCGGCTGACGCCGCGGCAGCTGGGACTGGCCTTCGGCGTGGTGTGCACGTTCCATCTGCTGCTGGCGCTGGGGTTCTGGGCGCTGGGCTATCCGCTGGTCAGCCTGTTCGCCGGCATCGAGGTGGCGGCGCTGGCTGCCGCGCTGGTGGTGCACGCGCGCCACGTGCTGGACCGGGAGACCATCACCCTGGCAGCGGACCGGCTGTGCGTGGAGCGGCACTGCGGTGGGCGGGTGGAGCGCATCGAGCTGCCCGCGGCCTGGGTGCGCGTGCACACCGACGGCCCGGCGGCGCTGGTGCGGCTGAGCGCGGGCGAGCGCAGCGTGTGCGTGGGGCGTCATCTGGTGCCGGCGCAGCGTCCGCTGATGGCACGCGAGCTGCGGCGCGCGCTGGCCGGCGCGCAACGGCCGGCAGAGGACAGGCCTAAAACCTGATCGCGCGGCATACGGGTTGCCCCTAGGTTCCCCATGAACCGATGGCACCTCTCCCCTGGCGGCCCGCGGTCGCCCTTCTCCTCTTCCTTCCAGGACAGCCGCCCGGCGCTGTTCTCCACTTCGGAGCTGCGCGAGCACGGCGGGCCGCACCGGATCGTGATCGTGGGCGGCGGCGCCGGCGGGCTGGAGCTGGCGGTGCACCTGGGCGAGCAGCTGCGCAAGCTGCGTCGGCGCGAGCCGCCGGCCGAGGTGGTGCTGATCGACGCCGCGCTCACGCACGTCTGGAAGCCGTGGCTGCACGAGCTGGCCGCGGGCACGCTGGGCGGGCATGACGCGGGCGTGGAGTTCCTGCAGCAGGCGCGGCGGCACAACTTCCGCTTCCACCTGGGCACGCTGGAGTCGCTGGACCGCGCCCGGCACGAGCTGTGGCTGGCGCCGCTGGTGGACGACGCGGGCCAGGAGATCGCGCCGCGCCGCCCGGTGGCCTACGACACGCTGGTGGTCGCGGTGGGCAGCATCGTCAACGACTTCCGCACGCCCGGCGTGGCCGAGCACGCCGTCGCGCTCAACAGCGCCGCCGACGCCACGCGCTTCCACCGGTTGCTGCTGGCGGCCTGCGCGCGGGCGGAGGTGCATTCGCGCGGACCGGTGCAGATCGCCATCGTCGGCGGCGGCGCCACGGGCGTGGAGCTGGCGGCAGAGCTGATCGAGTCGGTGCACGCCATTGCCGGCCTGGGCACGGAGCTGCGCCAGGAGCCGCAGCCGGTGCAGCTGCGGCTGATCGAGTCCGGCGACCGGCTGGTGGGTGCGCTGTCGGAGGACATCAGCCGCCAGGCGCGCGAGGACCTGGAGGCGCGCGGCGTGGAGGTACTGCTGGGCCGCCGCGTCACGGAGGTGGCCGCCGACCACGTGGTGCTCGACGGCCACGAGGTGCTGCCCGCGGAGCTGGCGGTGTGGGCCGCGGGCATCCGCGGGCCGGAGGTGCTGGAGAAGCTGGACGGGCTGGAGCTCAACCGCAGCCGGCAGCTGCTGGTGCGCGACACGCTGCA
Source organism: Azohydromonas australica DSM 1124 (assembly GCF_000430725.1). Classification (GTDB taxonomy): domain Bacteria; phylum Pseudomonadota; class Gammaproteobacteria; order Burkholderiales; family Burkholderiaceae_C; genus Azohydromonas; species Azohydromonas australica. The sequence goes on along the minus strand of NZ_AUMO01000031.1, from coordinate 180,353 downwards.
GAGCACGGTGGACGCGGACGTGTTCGCGATGGGCGACTGCGCGAGCTGCGTGCCCGAGGCCGGCGCGCCGGCCGTGCCGCCGCGGGCGCAGGCAGCGCAGCAGGAGGCGCGCTACCTGGCCGACGCCCTGCTGCGCCGGCTGGAGTCGCGGCCGGTGGAAGGATTCCGCTTCCACGACCGCGGCTCGCTGGTGTCACTGGGCAGCCGCGACGCGGTGGGGCGCATCCTGGGCCGCCTGCCCGGACACGGCGTGCGGTTGCAGGGGCTGCTGGCGCGCTGGGCCTACTGGAGCGCGCACCACGCGCACATGGTCCGGCTGCAAGGGGCGCTGCGGACGGCGTGGGACCAGGTGGGGAACTGGATCGATGGAAGGTCGCAGGCGCGGGTGAAGTTGCACTGAACTGGCGGTGGGGACGGCAGGGTGTTTTGCGGTGTCGGTCCGGTGTGCTGCTGCGGCGGCGGGATGAGGCTTTTCGGCAGGACGGTGACGCCGTTCATTTCATGGAGCGGGCCGCACTTCGGTGAGCAGCACGGGGAGCCACAGCAGCTGCTGCACGGGGACCGCCTCGTCGAGCCAAAGCAAAATCGATTTTCAGCACTTGAGCATGTAGAAACAGCAGCGCCACCTTGGTCTGCTTTTGCGTGGTCGTGGAATCTCGACGCTGGGTGGCGGGTCAGGGAAAGTTGCGTGACGTTTTCCACGGTCATGCCTTTTTAGTAGCGATTGCAGTGAAAGAGGAGGCAGCGTCGTAGCGGCCCGAAGTAGTCTTGTTTCAGGCGGATGCCCGCAAGCGCGATAACCCAACAGCGTTGCCAGTTCGCTTCCTCAGCGTGCTTGTAATTTCCTTAAAACCATGTCTGCTGGCCAACTGGCTGTTTTGGAGCAATATTGGCCTAGGCGCAAAGGCATGGCTCTGGTCAAGGGATGCCTAACCCTTCCATCGAGTGGACGGCCTTTGGCCATCTCTCATCTCGAACGTCACTTACCACGATGACCAGCCTCCCGAACGAGGAACTGCAGACGGTAGTGCGGCCTCTTAGCAATCACGCTTTTTCAATCGCTGCTGCCGTATCCGAACAGCAGGTTGAAAATACACGACAATCAACCAGGACAGCAGCCGAAGGAAGCTACAGGAGATTGTTTCCCGACGGCAGAACCTGAACAGGCTCCAGCAGGCGCTGGGGCTTTTCGTCTGGCAATTTGAGGAGCCCCGGATGCAGCAAACCGTCATTCCCCAACTGCGCATCACCAGCGCCGAAAGAAGCCTCTCGCTTTATGTGGACGGCCTGGGCTTCAGCGTGGACTGGAAGCACCAATTCGAACCGGGTTTTCCGCTTTTTCTGCAGTTGACCCGATCCGGCCAAACCATTTTCCTCACGGAGCACGCGGGCGACTGCCAGGTGGGCGGGGCGGTTTATTTCAAGGTGCCCGATGCTCCAGCCTGCCATGCCGAATTTGCGGCGCGTGGGATCACCGCCACCCAGCCGCCAACGCAGACGCCATGGGGAACTTGCGAATTCGTTCTCACCGACCCGGATGGGAACCGGCTGCGCTTTGCCAGTGATTTGTAAACCATCATTGCTCGCACCAAGGGCCAGACACATTATCTTGCCTGCAGAAGAGGACCGGGGGGATGATTCGGGGATGGCCAGCCTAGGCTGCAGCCGGGACAAGGCACGGCGAGCCTGACGGAGGTTAATTCAGGTGTCGGCTGCGACACACCAGCAAACGCGCACGGAGCATCATTTTTACTGGAGCCGTGAGGCGTGCCCGCCGAAGCCGCCCATGCCACGGGAAAGGAGGCATTTTCGGCACGACCAACCTTTCCCTGTGGAGACAGCCATGCCAACCATTCAAGGCGGGTGCCTTTGCGGAGCCATCCGCTACAGATCGGATGCAGCGCCGTTGATGACCGCCATCTGCAATTGCAAGCACTGCCAGCGCCAAACCGGAACGGCGTTCTCGGTCCTCGTGGCCATACCCAAGGGCACGCTCGTCATGGAGGGCGCGCAGCCGGACACCTACCAAGACCTCGGAGAAAGCGGCCTGCCCGTGATGCGACGCTTCTGTTCCAGGTGCGGGTCTCCGATATTGTCCGAACTCGGCGCGACGCCGACCATGGATTGGCTCAAGGCCGGGACGCTGGACGACACCTCGTGGCTCCAGCCACAGGTCAATATCTGGTGCGACTCCGCACAACCCTGGGTACAAATGAGCGACGCCATACCGCGCATTCCGCGCAACCCACCACTGGCGTGAACTTTTCATCGAGTGGACAGTCAGCGGCAGGCTTCATTCAACGTGCCTGCCGCTCATGTCGAGCAAGATTGCAGATGTACGAGTCCAGGCCTGGAGTCCATGTTCAGAATCACGGTGACCTGCAAAGGGCTCTCGGAAAGCGATGTTTCCGAAGCAGTGGCCGACATGCTTTTCGAATTTTCACAGCGACCTTGGCAAAGAGAGGTGAAATGCGAATGGCGTGAAGCGGTATTGCGACTGAGTGCGCAGAGCGAGGGGGACTTAACGGGCATGGCACTGCTCGACGAGTTTCAGGATGCCGTTGTGGCTTACATCAATTTCACAAGCGAGATTCACTTTGAGGTCGAATCGGTCGTTCAGCTTTGAAGTTCCGCATGTGCTTCGCCCCATGTCCCTAGAACTCGGCCCACGTTGGTGGGCATGTCGCTGGAAGACGTTGTGGCTGAAGCCTTCATGTACGCGGCTCAACGGGTTCAACGAAGCTGGCTCGACGTCCTACCACGTGGATCACGTACGGCACTCAAGATGATTCGGTCACTGCTCGCCTCGCTCATTTCGATATTGGCCGTTTCGGCTGCAGCTTCGGAACACGGCCCGGCACCGCAAACGTCCCAGCCATCCTCGGCGGCACGCGCGGAATCGGCCACCATCACCGGCATGGCGCCGGGGGACCGGGCCTGCTATGTCGAGCTGGTCGATGCCGGCGGGAAAAAATCCCAGGACCTGGCCAGCTTCGAAGTTTGCGAAAAGACAAGCCTTGTCGGGAAACGCGTCTGGATCACCCGCAAGCGGAGCAACATCATGGCTCTCGCCTGCGAAGGACGGGAAAACTGTGCCCTGAGCGAGCGCGTGAACCTCATCGTGAGAATCAGGGAACTGAAGTAATTCTCTGGTTTCTCGTTTTCGCCGAAAAGGCATACCGAAATTCCGGGCTGGTCATTCGACAGCTGCAATGCGCACAACGGCATGTTCCATCTCAAATCGTGGATCTTGGTCGCCCTGGCCCTTCTTGCCACCGGCTGCAGCACTCCTCAAACAACTTCGGCATCCGCTTCCGACGCGGTGGCCCGTCCTGGAGTCCCCCTCCCGCCCCCCGTGGGCGGCGACCGCGATGCCCATGGGTGCATCGGATCCGCGGGCTACCTGTGGTGCGGCAAACAAAACCAGTGCGTGCGGCCATGGACTCTCCCGGAAATACTGAACGAAGGCCAGACCCTCAAGGAACGCGTCGCCCACCATTGCGGCGGCCAGTAGCGGCCCTCCCCTGTCAACCGGCACCCTGGACCCGCCCCCATGCTCAGCTCCGAACTCCTCAACTGCGCCCAGCGCTCCGTCCTCGCCTGGCTGGCGACCGTTGATTCAACGGGATGCCCCAACGTCTCACCCAAGGAGATATTCGCGGTCGTCGATGAACAAAGCTTTGCCATCGCCAACATCGCCTCGCCCGGGTCGGTCAGAAACCTTCGCATAAACAGCCAAGCCTGCCTGAGTTTCATCGACGTCTTCATACAAAAAGGATTCAAGGTGAAGGGACGGGCGGAGGTCATCGATCCGGCTCATCCGGAGTTTTCAAAATGGTCCGCACCGCTGCGGGAAATGACGCAAGACCGCTTTCCGCTTCACTCCGTCATCGTGCTGCATCCGGCGTCGGTGGAGCCGATCGTGGCGCCCAGCTACCTGTTTTTTGCGGCTGAGACCACCGAGCAGACCCAGATCGCGTCGGCCATGACAGCTTATGGCGTTCAGCCACGGCGGCCCAACGGACCTGACTGAGCCCCCAGCGCAAACTGATTCCGCTGGAGAAGGACGGGGGCTGACCAACCCGTCCGGAGCGAAATGGTGGTCAATACCAGCCAGCCCCGGCCATGGATATTCGGATAGCGATCTGCATTCAGGCCGGCCGCAGCTCACGCGCCAATTCCCCGATCCGCCGCAGCGCCCTTCGCTGTGCGTCGTCCCAGCGCCCCACCACGCCCAGCCGCAGGCAGTGCCGGTAGCGCCCGGTGCTGCTGAACATCGTCCCCGGCGCGAACACGATGCGCTCCCGCAGGCAGGCCTCGAACAGCGCCATGGAGTCGCTGCCCGCAGGCAGTTCCACCCACAGCAGGAAGCCGCCCGGCGGGTCCGTGACGCGCGTGCCCTTCGGGAAGCTCTCGGCGATCAGCCCGCGCGCCTCGTCCACGCGCTGCGCCACGGCCGAGCGCAGGCTGCGGAAGGCGCTCTCCAGCCCGGGCTGCATCAGCAGGTCCGCCATCGCCTGCTCCAGCACCTCGGTGTAGCTGCCCGAGTACACGTGGCTCAGGCGCTGCACCTGCGGCGCCCAGCGCCCGGCGTCCACGTAGCCCACGCGCAGGCCCGGCGCCAGCGTCTTGGAGAAGGAGCCGCACAGCATCACGTGGCCCGTGGCGTCGAAGCTGCGCACGGCGCGGCGCTGCTCGTCCTGCTCGCACAGCGGGTTGTAGAGCACGTCCTCGATCAGCGGCACGCCGCGCTGCGCCACCAGCTGCGCCAGCCGCCGCCGCTCGGCCAGCGGCATGCTCGACCCCAGCGGGTTGGACAGCGTGGGCACCGACAGCACGGCCTTCACCGGCTGCGTGTCGAAGGCCAGCGACAGCGCGTCCACCGACAGGCCGTGGCGCGGGTGCGTGGGAATCTCCAGCGCGCGCAGATGCATGCTCTCCAGCAGCTCCAGGAAGCCGTAGGAGGTGGGCGACTCCAGCGCCACCACGTCGCCGGGCCGGGTCACGGCCCGCAGGCACAGGCTGATGGCCGCCTGGCAGCCGGTCGTGGAGACGATGTGTTCCGGATCGAGCTGGCAGCCCATGGCCAGCGCCTGCCGCGCCACTGCGCGGCGGAACTCGGGCGTGCCGCTGCTCAACGGGTAGCGGCACAGCGAGGCGCGGTGCCGCTGCGCCGCGCGGCTCAGCGCCCGGCGCACGCGCTCCTGCGCGAACAGTTCGGCCGCCGGGTAGGCCGCGCCGAAGGACGTGAAGTTCGGGTCCTGCGCCAGCGCCGTCACCTGCGCGCCCAGGTTGCTCACCGCCACCGGCAACGACGCTGCCGGCAGCGGTGTGGTCTCGGGCTCGGGCGGGCGCCGCACGCTGCGCGCCGCCACGAAGTAGCCCGAGCGCGGCCGGGCCTCGATCAGCCGCGCGTCCTCCAAGGTGCGGTAGGCCTGCACCACCGTGGACATCGACACCCCCTGCTGCCGCGCCAGCTCGCGCACGGAGGCGATGCGCTCGCCCCGCGCCAGCGTCCCGGCGCGGATGGAGCTGGCGAGCTGGTCGGCGATGCGCAGGTACAGGGTGTCTTCGGTGCGGTCCATGCCGAATTCTGTGCTGCTCGCCCGCGAGGGGGGCAGTACAGATCGGGCCGCTTGTGACCGGCACAGGCTGCGCTGCCCGGGAAAGCAGCCACGGAACAGGCCCACCGCACATCCCCGAGCCGATGGGTGCGGGCGGCACGGAGGCCCAGGACATTCAAACCGGGGTCCGGGTCCACGCCAGCGGATCTGCCCCTTCACCGAGGAGACACACGATGTCGATGAGAAACATCCTTGTAGCGGCGTCCCTGGCCACTGCGGCGGCAGCATCCGTCCAGGCACAGACCACGGTCCCGAACGGGCCCTACGGCGACAACGACAGCATCGCCTCGCTGCGCACCTACGAGCAGCTGATGGCCGCGCTCAAGAGCAGCACTCACACCAGCCGCGGCGCCATGAGCTACGGCGTGCTGCCCTGGAAGAGCAACGGGGGCCGGGAGATTCCGTACGTCGTGGTCGGCAACGGGCCGACGGCCGCGCTGATCGTTGCACAGCAGCATGGCGACGAGATGGAGACCAGCGACTCGGCCGTCAACCTGGCGCGCACGCTGGCCAACAGCTCGGCGGCCTCCACGGCCATCCGCAACGCGCTGACCGTCGTCATCGTGCCGCGCGTCAACGTGGACGGCTTCGACGGCCGCAAGGCCGACGGCACGCTGATCACGGACGCCCAGGGGCGCGTGCCGCCCTGGCGCCAGAATTACGACCTCACCTTCTCCGCGCCGGGCCGGGTGCCGGCCTTCTACCAGCGCGGGCGCGGTTACGACATCAACCGCTACCACGCGTTCCGGCCGCTTTGCCCGCTGGACAACCCGAACTACCCGGACATCACCGTTGGCGTCACCAGCTGCGAGACCCTGGGCGTGGACAGCACCCAGCCCTACACGCTGGCGGACCTGGCCAAGGGCAACCCCGTGCCGGAGGCCAAGAACGTGCGCTGGCTGGCGGACAAGTACAAGCCGGCGGTGACGCTGGACCTGCACCACCAGGGCACGCGCGTGAACGACGGCAACATGGTCACCGCCTCCACGCTGTGGCCCACCGCCGACGAGACCGCGCAGCGGCTGCTGGCGGTGGACCCCGACGCGGTGACGCGCTTCAAACAGGGCCAGTCCATGGCCAAGCGGGTGGTGGTGGTCATCGCGCAGACGCTGGCGCGCTACCCCTACGCGGACCTGAGCCTGTACCCGGGCGGCACCGAGCCCGGCATCTCGCGCAACGCCTACGGCCTGCTGGGCTCCGGCTCCGTGCTCCTGGAGCTGCGCGGCGGCATCGGCACCAAGTCCGGCGGCTACATCCAGAAGATCGGCTACCACGCCGCCCAGGCCGTGCTGCACGAGCTGGCGCGCGACGCCAGCCTCAGCGGCTTCGACCCGAACCAGGCTGAAGTGCTGGTGCTGCCGGCCAACGGCCGGGGGCCCACGCCCGGCCAGGGCGAGAGCGAGCCGATCGCGGACGGCAGCGTGTCCAACGGCGACGCGGACGACGCCGAGGGCCATCACTTCGGCAACTGAGCGCGGGCACGCACGGCCCGGCCCGCCGGGCCGGCGGGCCGGCGGGCTCAGCGGGCGTGCGTCAGGTCCACGAAGGCGTCCATCACCTTGTGCGGGTTGCGCATCAGCTCGGCCTTCCAGCGGCCCAGGCGGCGGCGCGAGTGGATCAGCCCGCGCATCGCGCCCACGTGGCGCGGCTCGCCGATGGTGATGGCGCCCACCATGCGCTCGCCGTCGAAGCACAGCCGCGTGTAGAGGAAGCGCTCCTCGTCGGCCAGCTCCACCACCTCGCCGCCCTCGCGGCCCTTCCACTCACCGAAGGTGTGCGAGATCAGGCCCACGGTGTCGAGCACGTTCATGCTCAGGCTGCCGCGGTAGGGCATGGGCTTGCCCACCATGTTCAGCGCCGCGACGCGCCCATGCTCGGTGGCCGTGGGCTGCAGCGCGTGCACCACCCACTCGCCGGTGGAGAAGTCGCGCCCCTGCGCCACGTCGCCGGCGGCGTAGATGCACGGCACGGTGGTGCGCATGTACTCGTCCACCACGATGCCCTGCTCGATGCGCGCGCCCGTGCCTTCCAGGAAGGAGACGTTGGGGTGCACGCCGGTGGCCAGGATGATCAGGTCGGCCTCGATGGTGCGGGTGTCCATCACCAGGCGCGGGCCGGCCTCGATGCGCTCGGTGCGGCCGGAGGTGATCACCTCCACGCCGCGCGCCTCCAGCCAGCGCTGCAGCATGCCGCTGCCCGTGGGGGTCATCATCGTGCGCAGGATCTGCCCGGCCCGGCCGGCGATCACCGAGAGCTTCACGCCCGTGCCCACCAGCGCCTTCATGCACACGCCGGCCACGAAGCCCGCGCCGATCATCACCACGCGCGCGCCGGGCTTGAGCTTGTCGGCGATGGCGCGCGCGTCGTCGAGGGTCCAGCAGGTCACGACGCCGGGCAGGTCCGTGCCGGGGATGGGCGGCAGCGAGGGCGAGGAGCCGGTGGCCACCAGCAGCCGGTCGTAGTCCAGCGTACTGCCGTCGTCGAGCTCGACGCGCCCGCCCTCGGCGCCGGCGTGCACGCGCTCGGCCCGGCGGTTGAGGTAATTCACGCCCAGCGTCTCGTAGTGCCCTGGCGTCTTGCGCTGCAGCGCGCCGGCCTCGTCGATCGAGCCGTTGAGGATGTAGGGGATCGCCATGCGCGCATAAGGCTCCCCGGGCTCGCCGCTGACCAGCGTGATGCTCCCTGCCGGATCGTTCTCGCGCAGCGCTTCCACCGCGCGCACGCCGGCCGGGCCGGCACCGATCACCACGTACTTCTTCGTCATCACCACTCCATCGATACACATTGGCTTGCGAGGGAGCGGGCGGTGCCGCTGCGCGGCGCCCACCCGAACCCTTCAATGCCCGACATACGAACCGGGCAAGCTTTCGCCAAGCTGATGAATTGCGCGAAAACGGTGCGCATTCGATGGCGCGGCCTTGATCTGGCGCAAGTATTCCGGGCTGCGAGGAGAAGGAACGTGCCGCCGACTGCTCGCGGCCGGTGCCTCAGGCCCACCACGCCGCGCCGCGCTCCACCGTCCACACCAGCGCCATCGCGACGGCTGCCGCCGAGCCGCCCTGCAGCAGGGCGCGCCGCCAGGCGGGCGTGCGGCCCAGCCAGCCGAGCAGCGGCGCGGCCAGGGCCAGCAGCGCCAGCTGTCCCAGCTCCAGGCCGAGGTTGAAGCGCAGCAGCGCCCAGCCCAGCTCCCCGGCCGGCAAGGACAGCTCGCCCAGCACCCCGGCGAAGCCGAAGCCGTGCAGCAGGCCGAACATGAAAGTCACGGCGGCGCGCCGGCGCCCGAAGATCGGCACCAGGTTGTCCAGCGCCGCCAGGGCGATGGTCAGCGCGATGGCCGGCTCCACCACCGCCGGCGGCAGGCGCACTAGGCCCAGCGTCGCCAGCGCCAGCGTGGCGGAGTGCGCCAGCGTGAACAACGTGACGATGCCCGCCACCCGCCGCCACGCCACCGCGCCGTGGCCCAGCACCGCGGGCAGCAGCAGGCACAGCAGGAACAGCAGGTGGTCGTAGCCGGTGACGAGATGGTGCACGCCCGCCGCCAGGAACGATGAGGGCACCGGCGCCGCGGCGCCGGACGCGCCCGCGGACTCGGGCTCGGGTTGCGCCGGGTCCAGCAGCCGCAGCTCGGTGCGGCCGTCGGCAAAGCGCAGCCGCGCGATGCCGCGGTGCGTGGCGTCGACGTCGGCCAGCAGCGTGTAGCGCAGCGGCAGCCCGGCCGGCGGCTCGCAGTCGGCGTGCAGCGTCAGCGCCAGGTACGTGCCGTCGGCGCGGCGCTCCAGCGCGGTGCCCCGCGGCGCCAGCACGCAGTTGGAATCCGGCACCTGCAGGTGCGAGAGCAGATAGGCCTGCGCGGCAGGCAGCGCGGCGCGCAGCTCGCCCCAGGTCAGGCGGCGGTCGCCGTCGGCGTCCAGCGGCAGCGCGGTGTCAAGGTCGCGCAGGGCGACGTCCCAGCGCACTTCCAGCGCGTGCGGGCGGGCTTCGACCTGCAGGTAGGCGTCGCTGGACTTGTGGGCGTGGACGGCGCCCGCAAAGAGGGCCAGGCACAGGGCGAGCAGCGCGTGCCAGGGCTTCTCAGTTCGAGGCTTGCAGGCGTCGGTCTTCAAGATGCACCTCCTTGGCCAGTTGCAGCGCCTGTTGCCGCGCTCCCTCGTCGCCCGCCGCGCGCGCGGCGCGCACCAGCAGCAGCAGGTCCGTGGGCTCCCGCTGCACGCACACGTTCTCGCGCGCCAGGCGCAGCGCCGCCGCGGCGTCGCGCTCCACGTGCAGGGCGAACAAGGCGCGCTCGCGCCCGTGCCCCTCGGCGGCGCCGGGACGCAGGTCGGCCTGGGCGAAGCGCCGGCGCAGCTCGGCGGCAGCAGCGCTGTCCGGGTCCGCCATGGCGCGGCGCAGCAGCACGGGGTCGCTGTCCGGCTGCTCCCGCAGCAGCGCCACGGCCTCGGCCGCGCGGCCCTGATCGAGCAGCAGGTCGGCCAGCGCCAGCGTGGCGTAGCCGTCGGGTGGGCCGCGCAGCGCGGCGCGCAGGGCGGCCTCGGCCGGTTCGGTCCGGCCGGCGCGCAGTTCCAGCTCGCCCAGCGTGGTCCAGAGCCAGCCCCGGGTGGCCGCGTCCGGCGCGGCCTGCAACAGCGCCTGCAGGCGGGAGCGCGCCGCGTCGAAGCCGCCGCGCAGGGCCGCGTTCTCCGCCGCGCAGGCCGCGGCGAACAGCGCCGCGCCTGCGCGCTCCAGGCCGGTGCAGGCGGCGTCGGACTCGGCATAGCGCCCCTGTACCCGGTGCAGCGTCGCCAGCATCAGCCACGCCTGCGGCTGGGCCGGATCACGCGCCGTGAGCGCCTGCAGCCGGGCGCGCGCGCCGTCGAAGCGGTGCAGGTGCTGCTCGGCCTGCGCCAGCGCGAGCACCACCGCTGCCGGGGCGCGCGCGTCGGCCTGCCAGGGCCGCAGCAGCGCCAGCGCCTGGCCGGCCGGGCGCGGGTCGCCTTCGCGCTGGGCCAGCGCCACCAGGGCCAGCGCGCGCTGTGCCGCCTCGTCCGCCGAGGCCGGCGCCCCGGCGCGCGCCACGGCCGACGGCAGCTGCTCGATCACCTCGTCGTCGCGCCCGGGCGGCACGACGGCCGACTGCGCCACGCAGGCCGCGCCGGCCAGCAGCGCGCACAGGAGCCGCGCGAAGCGCTTCACGGCTGCTCTCCTCAGCGCGCGCCGGGCAGCGGGTGCGCCAGGTACGGGAAGCCGCCCAGCAGCGGCACGCGCGCCTGGTCCACCGCGTCGTGCAGCTTCAGCGCGGTGTCGCCCAGCGGCACGGCGGCAGGCCGGCACGCGGCGCCGAGCTGCAGGCGGTCGTCGTTGCCGTTGGCCATGCACAGCCCGCCCATCATGGCCACCAGCGAGATGTCCACCACGTCGTCCTTGGGCCGGCGGCCGTTGGGATAGCCCGCGTTGTCCTTGCCGCCCGCCAGCAGGTTGCCCACCACGCCCAGCCGGTTCTGCTGCGCGAAGGGCACCGGCGCGATGCCGGTGTTGAGCCGCAGCATCTCGGCCGGCACCACGTGGCGTGGGCGGTTCAGCCCCGCGATGCCGGTGAGGAAGGTGGTGGTGAGGTCGGTGCGCGGCAGGTTCTTCGGCGCGATGCCCGGCGCGCCCAGCGCGATCTCCAGCAGCGCCGGCAGCGTCGGGTTGGTGACGTAGCGCCCGAACTGGGCGTCGTCGCGCGGGCGCGAGGCGTTGAAGCGGTCCTTGTCGGGCAGGCCGATCACCACCTCGTTGACCAGCGGCATGCCCAGCCGCGACACCTGCACCCACCGGCCCTCCACGCGCTCGCTGGTCTGCAGCCCCGGTGGCGGCGCCGACACCAGCCGGCGCGACTCCGGCAGGCTGGCACTGGTCCAGGCGCCGATGACCGGATCGCCCCCGGCGGTGAGGCAGTCCTTGTGGATCTCCAGCGCCAGCGTGGTGACGTTCTTGTCGTCCAGCGGATTGGGCACGGCATTGATCCGGGACGGGTCGGTGATCAGCGCCAGCGGCGCGTTCACCAGGTCGAACACCGGGCCCAGGTTGACGGCGAAGGCCTCGCGGCGCTGCCCGGCGAACAGCCGCGCCGGCTTGTCGCAGCCCGGCACGCGCACGCTGTAGACGTGGCGCGCGGCGTAGCCGGCGTAATCGGGCAGCGTCTTGGTGCCGACGTTGTCCAGCGGCTTCATGAACCAGACCTGGTTGCTGTTCCAGCCGCGCAGCGGCAGCGCGTCGCCGTCGCGCCGCTCGCCGCGGCGCAGGGTCACGCCGTAGCGCTGCTGGACGTTGAGGTTCGGGTCGCCGGGCTGCGTGACCTGCCCCGACTGCACCAGCGGGATCGGCACCATCTCATTGCCGATGGGCAGCTCGGTGCCGCGCCCGCCGTTGGACAGCAGGTTGCGGAAGCGGAAGGCGAACGTCAGGTCCTCGCGCGCGTCGCCGTCGTTGTCGATGTGGATCTCGTACAGCGCGTTGGGATCCATCTGGAAGTAATTGGGGCCGCCATACGCGTCCTGCAGCGGCTGGTAGTTGGCAAGGATCGTCACGTAGCCGGCGCGTCCGCTCTCGTAGCTGGAGAACATGTAGAGGTCCGTCCCGTCCACCTTGGGCACGGTGGTGATGAAGGGCGCCTCCCGGTGGCTGGAGGCCTGCGCGCCCGGGGACAGCAGCGCGGCAAGGAGCGCCGCGGCCAGCGCGGCGGGGGTGCGTGAGAGGCGAAGGTGGGACGTCATCGTGGCTCCTGGGGATCTGCGATGCGGACGCCGGACGGGCTCGTGCCGGCGGCAGCGCCCGGCCATGAACCGGGCGTCCAGGGCCTTACGCGCCGGCTTCGCGGATGGATGCAGAACGGGAACCAGGACCCCACCTGAACGCGGGGGTGCGCGATGGGCTCAGAGCCGGACCAGCCCCAGCGACACGATCGGCCCCGTCGGCGCCCCGGTGGGCGAGCCGCCGGCGGGCTCCACGCTCACGGCGAAGGCGGCCGTGCCCTGCAGCAGGCGCGGCTGCTGCACGGTGGCGCCCTGCTGCGGCGACACCAGGCCCAGCGAGCGCGGCGCGCCGCTGTCCGGCACGGCCCACAGCTCCAGCGCCCGGCCCGAGGCCAAGCTCACCGGGCCGATCGGCCGCAGCACCAGGGCGCGGCCGTCGGCGCTGAGGCTGGCGACGAAGCGCGCCTGCAGCGCGCCGCCAGCCTGCGGATTCGGGTCGAGCACCACCACGATCGGCGGCTGCTGCGCCGGCGGCTGCATCAGCGCCAGGCCCAGCGCCAGCGCCGCCACCAGCGCACTGCCGGCCAGCCCTTGCCACAAGCCCAGCCGCCGCCACCAGGGCGGCGATGCGGGCGCGGGCACCGCATCGGGGAACAGCCGCTGCTCGATGCGCGCCCACACCTGCGGCGACGGCGACTGCGGCGCCACGCGCTCGGCCATCGGCACCAGCGCGGCCTGCCAGAACGCCACGGCTGTGCGGAGCGCCGGGTGCGCGGGCAACAACGCTTCGAAGCGCCGGCGCGCCGGGCCGCGCAGCGTGCCCAGCACGTACTCGGCGGCGAGCCGGTCGGACAGCGCGGGACGGCTGTAGTCCATCTCAAGCGCCTCCCGTGCGTTCGCGCCCAACCGCCTTGGCCAGGCAGTCCTTGAGCGCGGTGAGCGCACGCCGCACCCAGCTCTTCACCGTGCCCAGCGGCTGCACCAGGTGCTCGGCCAGCTCCGCGTGCGACAGGCCCTGGTAGAAGGCCAGCGCCAGGCACTGCTGCTGCTCGCGGCTCAAGGCCTGCATGCACAGCCCCAGGCGCCGCGCCTCGGCGGCGGACGCCAGCGACTCCAGCGGGCCGGCCTCGTCCGACGCGAGCAGGTTCAACATGTCGCGTCCTTCGTCATGGGGGTCGTCCAGGGTGGTGCTGACGGTGTCGGGCTCGGCCCGGCGGCGGCGCAGGCTGTCGATGGCGCCGTTGCGCGCGATGCTGGCCAGCCAGGTCAGCGGCTGGCTCAGCCGCGCGTCGTAGCCCTGCGCCGAGCGCCAGACCTTGACGTAGACCTCCTGCAGCACCTCCTCGGCCTGCGCCCGGTCCCGGTTGATACGCAGCACGACGGCAAACAGATGCGCGCTGGTGAGGCGGTAGAGCGCGGCGAAGCTGTCACGGTCGCCCAGTTGCACGCGCGACAGCAGCCGGGCCAGCTCCTGGTTGCGATCGGGCGACGAGGACATGGGCATGGGCAGGGGCCGGCTCGGCCGGACAGGTTGGGCATGGCGACCCGGCGGGATTGCCGCGGCCGGACATCCCGCCGCCGCGCCATGAGCAGCCAATGTAGCGAGCCGGCAGCCCAGGGCCGGCGAACGGTACGGCGAGATCAGCACATGTTCTGCAGCCCCGGGCCCAGCACGCCCTTCACCGCGGCGCGGTACACCGCGCTGATCTTGTTGGGGGCATTGAGCTTCTGCATGGCCTGGTGGACATGGAAATTCACGGTGCGCTCGCTGATGCCCAGGATCGTCGCCAGGTCGCCCGCCGACTTGCCCTCCGCGGACCACTGCAGCACCTCGATCTCCCGCGCCGACAGGACCTGTGCCTCGTGGCTCCCCGCCGGGGCCCTCACGCAAGCCGCCATGCGCGAATGCAGCACCTGCAGCAGCCACACGAGCCTGGGCTCGTGCTCCTGGAGTTGCTGCCGGTCGATCTCCCGGCCGCGGCGCACCAGCGACAGCATGCCCACGCAGCCGCTGACGTTCCTGCAGGCGTGCGACCAGCCGTGGCGCAGGCCGTGCCGCTGTGCCTCCTCCCAGAAGCCGCGGTGCCCGGGGTCGGGTGAATCGCAACGCCACGACACCGGCAGCGGGCTGGCCAGGCACTGCTGCACCACCGGGTCGATGCGGTGGTAGCCGCGGCTGCGGTACAGGCTCAGCCAGGCCTCGGGATAGTTGCTGTGGATCGCCGCGTCCGGCCGGGTTGCGCCATTCACCCGCGTGGCGCCGTAGGCGTAATGGTCGAAACCCAGGCAGGCGGTGATTTCCTGCATCAACGGCTCGATGGTCAGGGCGTCGACCGTCTCAAGCCTCCTCGAAAATTCCTCTTTCCAATTCTTCATGTGCCACCTGTGGATCGTTAGGGTTCCGGCGGCGCCGAACCGGCAGCATGACCGGCCGCCCGGCCATACCAAGCCGCGCGGCTTGCAGCGCCGGACCGGCAAGGAATGCCAGCTCGGACGAGGTTGGCGCGCGAAGCGAAAACAACGGGCTGCTGGCTTCCGTCGCGAATCCAGCGCCTGATCCGCGCGGTATGTCCTCCCCGGCTCGCGCGCCGTCTTGCGGCTTCAGGGCGGCCGGGTTGAACCGGCCGCCCCGCCCATCAGGCCGGCACGCGCTGCGGCGCCTGCTCCGCGCGGGGCGCCTCGGCCAGCGCCCGCGAGGCTGCCGACAGCAGCGCCAGGATCGAGGCCGTGGCCAGGTTGGCGTGGCGGCCGGCGCCGAAGCGGGTGCCCGGCACGCCGGCACAGGAAATTTCCACGATGGCCAGGGCGGTGGCGCCGGCGCCGCTGCCGAGGCTGCGTTCCTCGTAGGCGTGCACCGTCAGCGGCAGGCCCAGGGCGCGCACGGTGGCGTCGATCGGTCCGTTGCCCACGCCCCGCAACACGCGGCGGGCCTGCACACCGCCCAGCTCCAGCTCGATGCGCTGCTGCTCGCCGTCCCCGTCCAGATGGTGCGCGACGTAGGCCAGCGGATTTTCCGGGTCATGCGGCCGGGCCAGGTAAGTGGCGTCGAACAGGTGCCACAACGCCTCCGGGCTGATTTCCGCCTCGCTGGCGTCCGCGGCGCGCTGCACCACCGAGCTGAATTCGATCTGCATGCGCCGCGGCATCACCACGCCATGCGCCTGCTCCAGCAGGTACGCGATGCCGCCTTTGCCGGACTGGGCGTTGACGCGAATGATCCCGTCGTAGCTGCGTCCGATGTCGGCCGGGTCGATGGGCAGGTAAGGCACCTCCCAGGGCCCGTCCGCGCGCTGCGCGGCCATGCCCTTCTTGATGGCGTCCTGGTGCGATCCGGAAAACGCCGTGAATACCAGGTCGCCGACATATGGGTGACGCGGGTGGATCGGCAACCCGGTGCTTTCCTCGATAAGCCGGGCCAGGCCGTTGATGTCCGACAGGTCGAGCCGCGGGTGGATGCCGTGGGTGTAGAGGTTCAGCGCCAGCGTCACCAGGTCGACGTTGCCGCTGCGCTCGCCGTTGCCGAACAGGCAGCCTTCCACGCGCTCGGCGCCGGCCAGCAGCGCCTGCTCCGCACAGGCCACGCCAGTGCCGCGGTCGTTGTGCGGGTGCACCGACAGCACCACGTGCTCGCGACGCTCCAGGCGGCGGTTCATCCACTCGATCTGGTCGGCGAACACGTTGGGCGTGGTCACCTCGACCGTGGTCGGCAGGTTGATGATGATCTTGCGGCCCGGACCGGCCTCCCAGGCGCGAATGGCCGTGTTGCAGGCCTGCAGCGACACCTCCAGCTCGGTCATGCAGAAGGTCTCGGGGCTGTACTGCAGCGTCCACTGCGTCTCGGGATGCTGGCTGGTCAGGCGCTTGAGCAGGCCCACGTGCTCCTCGACGAGCTGCATCACCTGCTCCACGCTCATGTCGAAGACGACGCGGCGCCACAAGGGCGAGGTGGCGTTGTAGAGGTGAACGATGGCGCGCGGGGCGCCGGCCAGCGACTGCACCGTGCGCTCGATCAGGTCGGCCCGGGCCTGCGTGATGACCATGGGCGTGACGTCGTCCGGAATCAGGCCCTGCGTCACCAGCTCGCGCACGACGTCGAAATCGATCTGCGACGCGGAAGGAAATCCGACCTCGATTTCCTTGAAGCCGACACGCACCAATTCCTGGAACAGCGAGAGCTTGCGCTCGCGGCTCATCGGCTCGAACAGGGCCTGGTTGCCGTCGCGCAGGTCGGTGGACAGCCATACCGGCGCCTGGTCGATGGTCCGGTTCGGCCATTCACGGTCCGGGAGCTGGACGGTGGCGGGGCGGGGGTATTTGCTGGCGGGCTGGGAAATCATGAAAGCACCTCGGCTGGGCCGCCGCCGGGTGGGGCGGCGCCTTGTCAAGCACGTTGGAAAACAGCGGACGGATTTCCCTGCAGCCCTCGCCAATGCCGGGAGACTGGTACGCGGCCGGGGTCGGGGGAAATCCGTGCGTGTTGGCGCTCAGCGCCTGTAAACGTGCCAACCCCGGCCAGGTGCTAGACCTAGGCTTAGAACGGGGTGAGGCAGGAGATGCATGGACGGCATGGTGCCTGCTGATGGCGGCGGCTGTCTACTGTCAAAGTCGGCAAATGAGCCGGCATTTCGGCTTGGCCCGTCGCCGAGCGGCGGCGGGAAACTTCAGTTCGCTGGCGTATCAGGCCTGGAAACTGCGTGACTTCCTTCACGCTCCAATAGTGAGAGTTGTGCTCACTGTCGAAAAGGATCTGGCATCGCAGCCAGCCGACGTAGGCTTCCTCCATGTCAATGAACCGTGGCGAAGTCGGATTTCAGGTCCTGCACGAGAAACCGCACAAGCCCGTCAATTCGAAGTTGAACGCCTGCCCAGGAAACCACCTTGTCCTACCTCAGCTTGCTGCTCATCACCAAGATTGCCGCAACCATGCTGTTCGTGGTCCTGCCTTTCCTCTTTGCCGCCGGCGCCAAGCTTGAGGCCGCAACCCGGGTGAGCACGAAGAGCACGCTTTTCTTTCGCCTTTATGGCGTCGCGATCGCGGCGCTTCTCGTCGGCTATGGCTTTGGAATTCCCGCAGCCGAGCGTGGCCAGTTCCCGTGGGGCGTGGTTTCCATGGGGCTCGTGTCCAACGCAGGGGCAGCCTTTTTGCTGCTTCGTGCATCCAAACTGCGCTCCAGCAGTTTTTGGCTTGGCGCCTTCTTCGCTTTCGTGGCGGTGGGCCTGGCAATTTCCATGGGCTCCCCGAATAAGGCGCTGGGCAAAGCATGGTAGCCCTGTGCGCAACCCGGCACTGAAGGAAGCGCATGCCTGTATGCATGAAACAAGTCAGGATGAAATGATGACTTGAATTTCCTCCGGCCTTGCACTGGTCGCCGCGAAGGGCAGGCATCCTGGATAGGTTGGCCTGCCTGGGGTCGGCACACTCACGGCTTTGAGCCCAATCGCAGGGCCCATTCGCCGCCGCATTCCACCAAGCCGCTTTTGCCCATCAGGGCATTTGTGCGGCCAAACGCATGCCTCGACGCGAGTGTTCTTGATGCTTCCCGGTGCCTGGCCTGCCAGAACCCTGACACTGTTGCCCAAGAGACGGGTGGCTTGCAGGAAACACGCCCCCGACTTCAAATCTCGACCATGACGGACGACATGGAAATACGCCACGCGCTCGAAGCAGATGCTGCCGACATTGCCGAACTGATTTTTTCGACCTCGGTTGCATGCTGCTTCACGCCTGAACAGCCCTGCCCTGAATGGTATGCGGCGAGCGTGAAATCCGGGCCGATTGCGGAGTTGATCCGGTCGGCACAGACGGAATGGCTGGTCGCCATTCGGGAACACAAGATGGCGGGTGTGCTTGCCGTCCGGGACAAGAGCCAGGTGAAATACTTTTTTGTCGATCCTTCTTGCCAGAAGCTGGGCATAGGCAAGCAGCTCTGGCAATTCGCTTCCCGCAGCGGGAAGCTGGGCAAGCCGCTCACGGTCCGCTCATCATTGTTCGCGGTCCCCGTATACGAAAGTCTCGGGTTCGTTGCCACCGAGGCGCCAGGAATATTCAACGGCATGCACTACCAAGCCATGGCAACCCGTTGAGGCCATCTTGTTCAGCAAGCTTCGCAATCTCGGAAAAGCTTTCTCGCCAATGCTGCTGGCTGCCGGCATCCAGTCAAAGGAGCCATTACGCGACATGGGCACGGTGGCCGCGTACATCGCCGTGAAAGCGGCAGGCAGCACGCTCTGGGACCCGACAGCTCCAGTTAACATTGTGTTTTAGCTGAGGAGGTTTCTTTTGAGTCCTGCTGAAATTCGTGCACTCGTCGACCACTACATCGACGCCTACAACCGCAAGAACGTTGACGACATGCTCCGGGATGTTCATCCGCAGGTGGAGTTCAAGAACATTTCTGCAGGCGTGTTGAATGAAAGCACCACTGGGGTCGCGGAACTGAAAGCCCTTGCCCAGCAGTCACTCTCCCTGTTTTCAGAAAGGCATCAAGAGATCACGTCCTTCGAGATCCAAGATTCCGTGGCGGTCGCCACCATCGCCTTTCGCGCTGTCGTTGCCGCCGACCTGCCAAACGGCCTGAAGAAGGGAATGGTTCTAGAGCTCTCTGGCCGCTCGGAGTTCGAGTTCAGCAACGGATCCATTTCCAAGATCACGGACATCAGCTGAGCGCGCGGGTGGCCTGACCCTGCGGCCAACCGGACAGCCACATGCACGGGAAATGGCCGGTGCCGTCGAATTCCAGTTGTCCTCCCGCATCAAGGGCGAGCTGCATGAAGCTGCCTTGGCGAAGCCCGGTTTCACAGGAACAGGGTTGGGGAAATCGCCGGGGGATCGATCGTTATCGAGGTGCTCGCCCGACAAGCCCTGCTTGCCGGGTAGCCGTCGTGCTGCGTGCCGATCTCACGCCATCGGCGCCACCGCCTGCGCCAGTTCTCCCACCCGCCTCAGCGCCCGCCGCTGGGCCTCGTCCCACCGCCCGCCCAGCCCCAGCCGCACGCAGTGCCGGTAGCGCCCGGTGGTGCTGAACATGGTCCCCGGCGCGATGCAGATGCGCTCCGTCAGGCAGGCGTCGAACAGCGCCATCGAGTCGCTGCCCGCGGGCAGCTCCACCCACAGGATGAAGCCGCCCGGCGGGTCCGTGACGCGCGTGCCCTTGGGAAAGCTCTCCGCGATGATCCCGCGCGCCTCGTCCACCCGCGCCGCCACGGTGTTGCGCAGCTGGCGGTAGGCGCTCTCGGCCCCGGGCTGCGTCAGCAGGTCCGCCACCGCCAACTCCAGGAACTCGGTGTGCGCGCCCGAGTGCACCGCCTTGAGCCGCTTGACCTGCTCCGACCAGCGCCCGGCGTCCACGTAGCCCATGCGCAGGCCCGGCGCCACCGTCTTGGAGAAGGAGCCGCAGATCATCACGTGCCCCGTGTCGTCGTAGCTGCGCACCGCGCGGCGCTGCTCGTCGTGCTCGCACAGGGCGTTGTAGATCACGTCCTCGATCAGCGGCACGCCGCGCTGCGCCACCAGCTGCGCCAGCCGCCGCCGCTCCACCAGCGGCATGCTCGACCCCAGCGGGTTGGACAGCGTCGGCACCGCCAGCACTGCCTTCACCGGCTGCGTGTCCAGCGCCAGCGACAGCGCGTCCACCGACAGGCCTTGGCGCGGGTGCGTCGGAATCTCCAGCGCGCGCAGGTGCATGCTCTCCAGGATCTCCAGGAAGCCGAAGTAGGTCGGAGACTCCAGCGCCACCACGTCGCCGGGCTTGGTCACCGCGCGCAGGCACAGGCTCACCGACTCCAGGCAGCTGTTGGTCACCAGGATGTCGCGCAGGTCCAGCTGGCAGCCCATGCTCAAGGCCTGCCGCGCGATGGCGCGCCGCAGCTCCGGCGTGCCCGCACCCAGCGGGTAGCGGCTGAGCGTGGCGCGGTTGCGCTGCGCGGCCCGGCCGATGGCGCGGCGGACGCGCTCGTAGGGGAACAGCTCGTCGCCCGGCGTGGCCGCGCCGAAGGAAATGAAGCCCGGGTCCACCGCCATGGCGAACACGCGCGAGCCCATCGAGCTCACCGACACTGCCTGCGACTGCGGCGGCAGCGGCGTGGTCTCAGGCTCGGGCGGACGCCGCGTGCTGCGCGCCGCCACGAAGTAGCCCGAGCGCGGGCGCGCCTCGATCAGCCGCGCATCCTCCAGCGTGCGGTAGGCCTGCACCACCGTCGCCATCGACACGCCCTGCTGGCGCGCCAGCTCGCGCACGGAGGCGATGCGCTCCCCGCGCGCCAGCGTGCCAGCCCGGATGGAACCGGCCAGCTGGTCGGCAATGCGCAGGTACAGGGTGTCTTGTGTGCGGTCCATGCCGGATTCTGTGCCGGTCCGTCGCGTACAGACCAATACAGATGTCTGCGCATCCGACCGGCACAGCCGCCCGCGCCGAGGCGCTGTGCCGGCTGTATTGGCCGCTTTCTGCATCTGTGCAGGTCCACCGCCCGCGCCGACAGTGGCAGCCATGGACACCACCACCGCCGCCACCGCCATGAACACCTCCTCCTCCGCCTTCGATCTGGCCCCCGGCGCGACGCTCGCGCTGCATCACGCCGCCGGCCGCGAGCTGGTCGTGTACAGCGGCCGTGTCTGGGTCACCTGCAGCGGCTGCGCGCAGGACCTGTTCCTCACCGCCGGCCAGCGCGTGCGCCTGGCCCCCGGCGCCGTCGCCGAGTGCGACAGCCCCGGCGCCGCGCGGCTGCAGCTCCAGCCAGCGCACGGCCGGCTGTGGTGGGCCGCCGCGCTGGCGCTGCGCGCCCTGGGCCGCGTCGCGCTGCGCCTGCAGGGCGTGCACGTGGGCCTGCCCACGCGCATGGCCGAACGCCGCTGAGAGCCTCCCTCGCGGCGCCCGGCCCAAGGCACCGCGAGATGGCTTGAACCTCCGGCGCCCCGGCCGCAACGCAGCCCTCTCACCGGTACGCCTGGCCGTACCGCCACGAAGAAGCGTCCGCCCGCGCCGGCCTTGCCGGCGGGCGGCGCGGGACCACCTTTGAACCCGGAGACCCGCCATGCACACCACCGATGCTTCCTCTTTCGAGCTGGCGCCCCGCAGCGCGCGGCGCCTGGACTTCGCCCACGACCGCGAGCTGGTCGTGCTGCGGGGCCGCGTCTGGCTGACCTGCAGCGACCACGGCGAGGACGTGTTCGTCAGCGCCGGCCACTCGGCGCGCCTGGGACAGGGTGCGGTGATCGAGTGCGACGGCGCCGAGGCCGCGCGGCTGCGCCTGGTGCCTTCGCACGAGGGCTGGCTGTCGCTGGCCGGCCGCGCGCTGGCGGCCCTGGCGGCCTGCCTGCCGCGCTGGCCCGTCCTGCGGCCTGCAGCGCCGGACGCACGGGCGCTCGACGGGGGACGCAACACGTGAAGCGAGGGCGCCACCCGCCGGCGCTCAGGCCGGCTCCTGCAGCAAGTCCAGCGTCAGCGTCACGCTGAAGATGCTGCCCTGCCCCGGCGCACTCTTGAGCTCCAGCTGTCCGTCCATCATCTCCACCAGGCGCCGCACGATGGACAGCCCCAGCCCCGTGCCGCCGAAGCGCCGCGTGATGGAGCCGTCGGCCTGCGTGAAGGGCTCGAAGATGCGCGCCTGCTGCGCCGGGTCGATGCCGATGCCGCTGTCCGACACCTCCAGGCGCAAGGTGATGCGCCCAGCCTCGCGCGCCACGGCGTGCACGTGCAGCTTCACGCCGCCCTGGCTAGTGAACTTCACCGAGTTGCCCAGCAGGTTGAGCAGCACCTGCCGGATGCGCAGCGGGTCGCCGCACAGCCGCGCGGGCAATGCGGTGGAGAACTCCATCTTCAGCGACAGGCCCTTGCTGAGCGCCTGCGGATGCACGATGGCGTGCACCGCGTCGAGCAGCGGCACCAGCTCGAAAGGCACGCACTCCAACCTCATCTCGCCGGCCTCGATGCGGGAGAGGTCCAGCACGTCGTTGGTCAGCGCCAGCAGCTGCTCCCCTGCCTGGCGGATGTGGCGCACGAAGCGCCCGATGTCGTCGGGCAAGGTCCGCTGCTCCAGCAGCTGGCTCAGACCAATGACGGCATTGAGCGGGGTGCGGAACTCGTGGCTCATGTTGGCCAGGAACGCACTCTTGGCCCGGCTCGCGGCCTCCGCCTGGCGCGTGCGCTCCTGCAGCTGCGCCTGCACGGCTTCGAGCTCGGCGGTGTAGCGGCGCAGCGCCTCCTCGATCGCCTTGCGCTCGCTGAGGTCCGCGATCACGGCCAGGAAGCCGATGGACCGCCCCGCCTCGTCGCGCAGCACGCTGATGCTCAGCAGCCCGGGAAAGGCGCTGCCGTCGGCACGCACGTAGGTCCACTCGTTGTGCGGGCGGTCGCTGGGACGCTCGTCCTTGGAGAGCAGCCCCTCGCGCAAGGCTGCCGGCAACCAGCGGGCATTGGCGCTGACGTCCGGCGGAAAGTAGCGCGCCTTGTAGCGCAGCTCGCCGGGCTCGCAGAAATCCGTCACCAGGCTGCCCAAGGCCTCCGACGCCGGGCAGCGGAACATCGCCTCGGCGGCCGGGTTGAAGGCGGTGATGTGCCCCTCCAGGTCCATGGCGATGACGGCCGTGGCAGCGCTGGAGACGATGGCCCGTTCGCGGGCGGCCGCGATCTCCAGGGCACGCGTGCGCTGCACCACCTGCTGCTCCAGCGTGGCGTTGAGCTCCAGGATGCGCGAGCGCTCCTCGCGCAGGCTGCGCTTGTGGGTCAGCGCGTCCTGCGACGCATACAGCAGCAGCGCCAGCAGCAGCGCAGCCGCGGCCACCGATGCGGTCAGGGACAGCGGATGGCGCAGGCCGAGCCGCCGCATGAAGTCCGGTACGGCCTGCACCTCCACCTGCCACTGCCGCCCGTAAAGGTCGATGCTGACGTGCTGCGTGGCCAGCCGGGCTCCGGGCACCCACTCCGGCGCGGTGAAGGCGGCCACCGGCAGGTCCGGATCCGTGGTGTCGCGCAGCGCTACCGCCTGGCCCAGCGTCTCGTATTCCAGGAAGTCCCTGAGCACGTCGCTCATGACCATCGAGCCCGCGGCCCAGCCGATGCACAAGGACTCGCGCAATTCGGGCGCCGGCAGGTTGGCGCCCCGGTACACCGGCAGCACCAGCACGTAGGCCTGGGTCGGCAGGTCCTGGGCCTGGTGCGGCAGCGTGACGGGCGCCGTCAGCCGCGGCTCGCCGCTGCGCAGCGCCGCCAGCGTGGCCGCCCGGCGCCTCGGGTCCGAGGCCATGTCGAAGCCGAAGGCCGCTTCGTTGCCCCGCCGCGGCGCGACGTACTGGGCCACGAAGCGCTCACCGGGGTTCGGCTCGATGCCGCGCACCTGAAAGTCCGGCAGGCCCTGCTGCCGCATAGCGGCCACGAAGGCGGCCTCCTGGTCCGCGGGCACGCGCCGGATGAAGGCGAAGGCGCGGGCGCCCGGGTATTGGTGAGCCATGTCCAGCCCGGCCTCGTAGCGCCTGAAGGCGTCGGCGGACAGCCTTCCGACGCCATCGCCACCGGCCAGGATCGCGCTGCGCATGCCGAGCACGCCGTACTCGTAGGTCCGCATGCGCCGGCGCAGCTGGTCGGCCAGCCGCTCGGCCACGGCGTGCAGCCTTTCGTCCACCACGGCCTGGTTGAAGCGGTACTGCCAAGCCCCAGCCGCCGCAGCGCCAACGATCCCCAGCAGCAGCACCATCAATACCGGCGCCGGCCAGCGCAACGCCGGCCGGCGGCCTGTCCCCTCTGACGCTGCCCCTTGCTGCCGCCCCACGACCTGAGTGCTCCCCATGGCTGCCGTGGACCACGGCGTTTCCTTGCGATGGAAGAATTTTCCGGCATAAAGCCGCCAGAAGCGAATTTATGCGTGCACGCGTGGCCAACTGTCAGAGGAGTGTGGCGGCCCCGGTGAAGCCGCAAGGCTTGCAGGCAGGTCTCAGCCCAGTCCGAGGAGGCGGCGCGCCTGCTCCGGCGTCGCCACGGTGCGGCCGTGCTCGAAGCACAGCTCGGCCACGGCGCGCACCAGCGCCGCGTTGGACGGCGCCAGCGTGTGCTTGTCCAGGCGCACGTTGTCTTCCATGCCGGTGCGGCAGTGGCCGCCCAGCTCCAGCGACCAGCGCGCCATCGTCATCTGGTCCTTGCCGATGCCCGCGCCGGTCCAGGTCGAGCCGGGCGCCACGCGCTGCAGCGTGCGCACGCAGAACTCCAGCACCTCGCGGTCCACGGGCATGGCGTTGCGGATGCCCATCACGAACTGCACGTGCAGCGGCCCCTTGATCATTCCCAGCTGCTGCAGCTTGGCGGCCTGGAAGATCATGGACAGGTCGAAAGCCTCGATCTCGGGCTTGATGCCCAGCTCGCGCATCTCGGTTGCCAGCCACTCGACCAGCTCAGGGCTGTTGTCGTAGACCCGCGTCGGAAAGTTCACGGAGCCGGTGGCCAGGGAGCCCATGTCGGGCCGCAGCGCCAGGTGCGCGCCGCGCTCGCGCCCAGCGCCGGAGCGGCCGCCGGTGGAGAACTGCACGATCATGCCCGGGCAGTGCTTGCGGATGCCTTCGAGCACCCGCGCGAAGCGCTCCGGCGACGAGGTGGCGGAGCCGTCGTCGTTGCGCACGTGCAGGTGCACGAGCACCGCGCCCGCTTCGAAGGCCTCTTGCGTGGACTCGATCTGTTCCTGGACCGTGATGGGCACGGCGGGGTTGTCGCGCTTTTGCGGCAGCGAGCCGGTGATGGCGACAGTGATGATGCAGGGGGTCGTCATGGCAGGGTCCGGTGAGGGAGCCCGGCGCCGGGCACGGAAGCCGGCGCCAGGTCGTTGCGGGCGTGACTTCAGTGGCGCCCGATGGCGGCCCGCGCGGAAGGCGGGGTGGCGCTGGCGGTGTTCGCCGCCTGCGGGTGCTTCAGGGCCGAGCGGCCGTGGTTGATCATGGCGACCGCCGCCGCGGCGATCACCGCGGGAATCGCGATCGCGATGAAGTTCTGCTGCAGCGGCAACGCCATGGCCACCAGCGCGCCGATCACGATGGGCGCCAGGATCGCGCCGCTGCGGCCCACGCCCGAGGCCAGGCCGATGCCGGTGGAGCGGATTGCCATGGGGTAGAACTGCCCGGCATAGGCGTAGGTGACGATCTGCGTGCCGATGGTCGAGGCACCGGCCAGGCCGACCACGAAGAACAGCGCCTCGGTGGGCATGGGCGTGCCCAGCAGCGTGATCGACACGGCGGCGAGCACATACATCGAGAACAGCACCCACTTGATGTGGAAGCGGTCCGCGAGCCAGCCGCCGCCCACCGCGCCGATCATGGCGCCAAAGTTCAGCGTCAGCACGAAAGTCAGCGCCGATCCCAGGCTGTAGCCGGCGCTGGCCATCAGCTTGGTCAGCCAGGAGCTCAGCGCGTAGACCATGAACAGGCACATGAAGAAGGCCACCCAGAACATCACGGTGCTGAAGCCGCGGCCGTCCTGGAAGAGGTGGCGCACCGGCGCGCCGTGGGCCTTGTCGGCGCCGGGCAGCACGAAGCCGTCGCTGGCCGTGGGACGGAAGCCCGGGTCCAGTCGCGCGACGAGGGCCTTGAGCTCCTCGTGGCGGCCTTGCCGCAGCAGGAAGGGCATCGACTCCGGCAGCGATTTCAGGATGAACGGGATCAGCACCACCGGCAGCGCCGCGGCGAGGAACACCGACTGCCAGCCGTAGCTCTCGATCAGCTCCTTGCCCAGCACCGCGGCGAGCATGCCGCCCACCGCGTAGCCACTGAACATCAGCGTGACCAGGGTCGAGCGCAGCTTGCGGGGTGCGTATTCGGTCATCTGCGCCACGACGTTGGGCATCACGCCACCGATGCCCAGGCCCGCCATGAAGCGCGTGACGCTGAACGTCACCGGGTCGCTCGCGAGCCCAGCCGCGGCCGTGAACAGGCTGAACAGCGCGATGCAGATCACGATCGCCCAGCGGCGGCCGATGCGGTCGGCCACGGTGCCCAGGAAGATGGCGCCGAACATCATGCCGAACAGCGCCGAGCTCACCATGAAGCCGGCTTGCGTAGGGTCCACGCCCATCTGCTTCATGATCGACGGCAGCGCGATGCCAGCGACCGCGAGGTCGTAGCCGTCGAAGATGATGATGATCGCGCACCAGAACAGCACCAGGCCGTGGAAGCGGTTGAAGCGGGCCTCGTCGGCGATCTTGTGGACGTCTATCTGTCTCATGCTCTTGTCTCCTAGGGTTCTTGTGTGATCGGGGCTCCGTGGGCCTCAGCCCTGGTCGCCGCCGCCCACCGGCAGCGTCACGCCGGTGATGTAGGAGGCCTCGTCCGAGGCCAGGAACAGGATCGCGCCGACCTGCTCCTCGATGGTTCCGTAGCGCTTCATCAGGCTGGAGGAAACGGTCTGGTCCACGATCTGCTGGTACCAGCCCTTCTCCTGCTCGGTGGGCTGCTCGGTGTTGCGCGGGATGCGCCGCGGCGGCGCCTCGGTGCCGCCGGGCGCGGTGGCGTTCACGCGCACGCCGCGCTGCGCGTTCTCGAAAGCCAGGCAGGCCGTGAGCGCGTTGACGCCGCCCTTGGCCGCGCCGTAGGGCACGCGGTTCACGCCGCGCGTGGCAATGGAAGAGACGTTGACGATGGAACCACTGCCCTGTTCCAACATGATGGGCAGCGCGGCATGGCAGCACCACAGCGTGGGGAACAGCGAGCGCCGCACCTCGGCCTCGATCTCGTGCTCGCGGTAGTGCTCGTAGGGCTTGGCCCAGATGGTGCCGCCGACGTTGTTGACGAGGATGTCCAGGCGTCCGAAGCGGCGCAGGGCCTGGCCCATCACGCCTTCGGCGTCGGCGTTGCGCTCCAGGTCGGCGGTGAGCGTGAGCAGCCGCTCTGAGGCGCCAGGCAGTTCGCGCAGCTCGTGGACCAGCTCGGAGCGGTCCACGGCCGCCACGAGGCCGCCCTCTTCCAGCAGCCGCTCGACGACGCGCCGGCCGATGCCCTGCGCCGCGCCGGTGACGACGGCAACCTTGTTTTCGAAGCGTGGTTTCATGGTGTTCAGGCAGAAAAAAGGCCCGCGGCCAGGCCGCCGGCCGGGGCCAAGAGGAGACGACTTCAGGCGCTGGCCGCGAACTTCTCGTAATAGAAGTTGGCCGGCTGGATGCCGCGCTCGCGGATGAAGGCGCTCACCGCCTCCACCATCGGCGGCGGCCCGCAGAGGTAGATGTCCACCTCGCCGTCGTGCAGGTGCGCCGGCTCGATGTGCTGCGTGACGTAGCCCTTCTTCGGGTAGCTGCTGCTGTCGCTGGCCACGCAGGCGGTGAACGTGAAGTTGGGAATGCGCGCCGCGAACGCCTCCAGCTTCTCCATCTCCACCAGGTCGGCGTCGTGCGTCACGCCGTAGATCAGGTGCAGCGGAAACGCGCTGCCCTCGGCGGCGATCTTCTCCAGCATCGCCGTGAAGGGCGCCAAGCCCGTGCCGCCGGCCAGCAGCAGCAAGGGGCGCTTGATGTCGCGCAGGTAGAAGCTGCCCAGCGGGCCGGTCAGCGTCATGCGGTCGCCCGCCTTCGCCAGGCCGGTGAGGAAGCTGCTCATCAAGCCGCCCGGCACGTTGCGGATCAGGAACGACACTTCGCCGTCGCGCGGCAGCGAGCTGAACGAGTAGGCGCGCGTCTGCGTGCTGCCGGGCACCTGCAGGTTCACGTACTGGCCCGGCAGGAAGGCCAGCTTGTTGAGCGACTCGTCCTTGACGGACAGCGCAATGGTGCTGGGCGAGAGCTGGCGTACGTTGCTGATGGCCGCATCGAAGGAGGCCTGCTGCGTGCGGCACACGACCGACGAGGCCGGCACGCGCACCACGCAGTCGCTCTTCGCGCGCATCTGGCAGGTCAGCACGAAGCCCTGTGCGGCCTCGTCCTCGCTCAGGGCGTCCTCGATGTAGTCGCCCATCTCGTACTTGCCGGCCTCGGCAAAGCACTTGCAGGTGCCGCAGGCGCCGTCGCGGCAGTCCAGCGGTACGTTGACGCCCTGGCGGTAGGCGGCGTCGGCCACGGTCTCGGTGGCGGTGGCTTCGATGAAGCGGGTGACACCGTCCTCGAACTGAAGGGCAATCTGGTGTTGCATGGCAATACTCCTCCACGCGGCGAATGCGCCAAGCGCACCCGCTCGGCAGACTCAGATGTGATAGACGTCGACGACGTGGTGGATGTAGTCGTTCTTCAGCACCACGACCTTGCGCCGGATGAGCGGCTGGCCGCTGGTGAGGTCCAGCAGGTAGCGGCTGGTGCCGAAGTAGCTGTCCGTCGCGTGGTAGCGGTAGCTCAGCGTGTGCCAGTTGAAGCGCACTTCCACCTGCTCGCCCTGCTGCGACACGATCTCCACGTTGTGGATGTTGTGCCCCGTGCGCGGATCGGGCGTGCTGGCCGCCGAGCGCTCGGTCTTGATGCGGAAGACACGGTCTTCCAGGCCGCTGCGGTTGGGGTAGTAGATCAGCGAGATCTCGCGCTGCGGGTCGCGCGTGAGCTCATCGTCGTCATCCCACGCCGGCATCCAGAACTCGGCATCGGGGTGGTAGCAGGTCAGCCACTCGTCCCACTGGCGGTCGTCCAGCAGGCGCGCTTCACGGTACAGGAAGGCCTGGACCTGTTCGATGGTCATCATGGTCGGGGTCTCCTTCAGGCGTGGTCGTGGCTGCAGGCATGGCCGTGAGCGTGGTCACCGGCGCAGGCTTCGCGGGGGCCGGCCTGCTGCTCGGCCTCGATGGCGCGCTGCATGGTCTGCAGCCAGTAGCGGTGCTGCTCGGTGTAGAGGCCCTCGTCCTCGGTCTTCACGCCGGAGAGCGTGGGGTTGAGGCCGATCTCCTTGGCGGCCTCGTCGGGCCCTTCCACCCAGTGCGTGGCGCCGCGGCACATGTCGTTCCACTCCAGCGCGATGCCGGCGTAGCCCTGCTGGCAGGCGCGGAACTCCTCCAGGTCGTCAGGCGTGGCCATGCCCGTGGCGTTGAAGAAGTCCTCGTACTGGCGGATGCGCCGGGCGCGCGCCTCGGCCGACTCGCCCTTGGGCGCGATGCAGTAGATGGTGACCTCGGTCTTGTCCACCGCGATAGGGCGCAGCACGCGGATCTGCGAGCTGAACTGGTCCATCAGGTAGACGTTCGGGTACAGGCACAGGTTGCGCGAGTGGCCGATCATCCAGTCGGCCTTGGCCTGGCCGTGCTGCGCCACCAGCTGGTCGCGGATCGGGTAGGCCGGGCGGTCCTCGGGGTTGCCCCACTTGGTCCACAGCAGCATGTGGCCGTGCTCGAAGGCGTAGAAGCCGCCGCCCTGCTTGGCCCAGCTGCCGGCGTCCATGGCCTTGATGTTGTCGCCCGCGGCGGCCAGCTTGCGCTGGTTGGTCGTCGCGGCGTAGTTCCAGTGCACGGAGCTCACGTGGTAGCCGTCGGCGCCGTTCTCGGCCTGCAGCTTCCAGTTGCCGTCGAAGGTGTAGGTCGAGGAGCCGCGCAGCACCTCCAGCCCCTCGGGGGACTGGTCCACGATCATGTCGATGATCTTGGTGGACTCGCCCAGGAACTCGGTCAGCGGCGGCACGTCGGGGTTGAGGCTGCCGAAGAGGAAGCCGCGGTAGCTCTCGAAGCGCGGCACCTTCTTCAGGTCGTGGCAGCCGTCCTTGTTGAAGGACTCGGGGTAGCCCGCGCCGTTGCCGTCCTTCACCTTGAGCAGCTTGCCGCTGTTGTTGAAGGTCCAGCCGTGGAAGGTGCAGGTGAAGCTGGCCTTGTTGCCCTTCTTGTGGCGGCACAGCGTGGCGCCGCGGTGCGAGCAGGCGTTGATGATGGCGTTGAGCTCGCCCTGCTTGTTGCGCGTGATGACGATGGGCTGGCGGCCGATGGTCGTCGTGAAGTAATCGTTGACGTTGGCGATCTGGCTCTCGTGGGCCAGGTAGATCCAGTTGCCTTCGAAGATGTGCTTCATCTCCAGGTCGAACAGCGCTTCGTCGGTGAAGGCGCTGCGGTGCAGCCTGTAGACGTGCCGGTCCTTGTCCTCGACCAGCATGCCGGCCAGGCGCTGCTGGACGCCGGTGAGGGATGCGGAAGTGCTCATGTCTGTCTCCATGCCCCGGATGGGCGGGCGATGTTGGGCAAGGCTCCGCCCAGCCGGGGCCGGAAATGGCCCCGGAGGACGGGCTGTTTTCAGTGGGAGCCGCGGGCGCGCGTCAGGCGGCGGCGCGCGGACGGGCGAAGTCGGTGCCCGGCACGCTGGACTGCTCGGCGTGCAGCGTGAAGTCGAAGCGGATCTCGTGGAAGGGCTTGTCCACGCCCAGCGCCTGCATCGCGGCGGCGTCGTTGTTGGTGTGGATCGGCGGCACCAGGCCCTGGCGCGTGCCAAAGGCAAAGTCGTCCCACAGGTGCGGATCGTTCTCGAGGTTGATCTGCGTGGTCAGCTTGCGGTGGCCGGGCGCGCTGACGAAGAAGTGGATGTGCGCCGGACGGTGGCCGTGGCGGCCGAGCTGCTGCAGCAGGCGGTCGGTGGCGCCGCCCGGGGGCACGCTGTAGCCCACCGGCAGGATGCTGCGGAACTTGTAGCGGCCCTGCGCGTCGGTCACGACGGTGCGGCGCAGGTTGAAGTCGCTCTGGCTCTTGTCGAAGAACGAGTAGTTGCCCAGGTGGTTGGCGTGCCACACCTCGACCTTGGCGCCCGCGACGGGCTTGCCGTCGGTGCCGCGCACCACGCCCTGCATCACCACGACCTCGCCCGGCGTGTTGCCGTCGTCCAGGCGGGCCTCGCCCTGCGCCACCGGCGCGCCGGCCACGTACAGCGGGCCTTCGATGGTGCGCGGCGTGCCGCCCTTGAGGCCGGCGCGGGCCTCGGCCTCGTCCATGCGCAGGTCCAGGAAGTGCTCCAGGCCGGTGCCCGGAACGACCAGGCCCAGCTCGCCGCTGCGGCCCGCGTCGGCCAGGTAGTTCAGGCCGGACCAGAACTCCTCGGGCGTGACGTCCAGCTCCTCGATCGCCAGCATCAGGTCGCGCAGCAGGCGGCCGACGACGGCCTTGACGCGGGGATTGCCCTCGCTGACGACGCCGGTGGTCTCGAAACGGGTCACCAGTTGGTCGATGGTCTTCTTGTCCATGAGTGTCTCCTTCAGTGATGCAACAGTGGGGAACGGTTGAGGGCTCAGCGATCGCGGCGCAGGCGCGCGACCTTTTCCTCGTCGATGGCGACGCCCAGGCCGGGCGCGGTGGGGATCTGCAGCGAGAAGTCGCGGTAGGCCAGCGGCTCGCGGAGGATTTCCTCGGTCAGCAGCAGCGGGCCGAACAGCTCGGTGCCCCAGGCCAGCTCGTGGAAGGTGCAGAAGAGCTGCGCCGAGGCCATGGTGCCCACAGGGCCTTCGAGCATCGTGCCGCCGTAGAGCTCGATGTTCGCGGCCTTGGCGATGGCCGCGACCTGGGCTGCGCCGTGCAGGCCGCCGGCCTGGTTGATCTTGATGGCGAAGATGTCGGCGGCCTGCGCCCGCGCCACCTCGAAGGCGTCGCGCGGGCCGTGCAGGGCCTCGTCGGCCATGACCGGGATGATGTTGGCCTGCGTCAGCCGCTGCAGCCCGGTCTTGTCGTGGGCGGCGATGGGCTGCTCGACCATGTCGATGCCCGCGTCGGCCAGCCTCTGCATGCCTTCGAGCGCCTGCGACACCGACCAGGCCTGGTTGGCGTCGACGCGCACGCTGGCCATGTCGCCCAGGGCGCGCTTGATGGCGGCCACGTGCGCCACGTCGTCCTTCACCGGGCGCAGGCCGATCTTGAGCTTGAAGATGTTGTGGCGGCGGATCTCCAGCACCCGCTCGGCCTCGGCGATGTCGCGCTTGGTGTCGCCGCTGGCCAGGGTCCAGGCCACGGGGATGCTGTCGCGCACCCGGCCGCCGAAAAGCTCGCTCAGCGGCACGCCCAGACGCCTGGCCTGGGCGTCGTAGAGGGCGGTCTCCAGCGCGCACTTGGCGAAGCGGTTGCCCTGGATGCGCTGAGCGACGCCGGCCATCAGCCGCGCCACGCCGCGCGGGTCCTGGCCCACCAGCATCGGCGCGATGTAGGTGTCGATGTTGGTCTTGATGCTCTCGGGGCTTTCCTCGCCGTAGGCCAGGCCGCCGATGGTGGTGCCCTCGCCCCAGCCGACGATGCCGTCGCTGGCCTCGATGCGCACCAGCACCAGCGTCTGGTGGTTCATCGTCGCCACCGACAGCTTGTGCGGCCGGATGGTGGGCACGTCCACCAGCAGGGTTTCGACCGCGAGGATCTTCAGTTCAGAGCTCATCTGCACAGCTTTTTGGGATGCGGCTGCGGCGCCTTTTCAGGGTGCCGCAGTCGGTCATTTCAAAAATGCGGATATTCAGATCCGCCCGGTTTCAGGCAAAACACCGTCCTCGCCGGCATTTCCAGGAATTACCGGTGGTTATTGATGTCTGCCTTGGATGGGATGAATCTTAGGAATCGGCAGGCACGAAGTCCAAGACGCTTTTAGACTGCTTCAATACCTAAAAGGCATGCAATGGAACTGCGTCACCTGCGCTACTTCGTGGCCGTCGCCGACGAGCAGAGCTTCACGCGCGCGGCGGAACGGCTGCACATCTCGCAGCCGCCGCTGAGCCGGCAGATCCAGGACCTGGAGGAGGAGTTGGGTACGCCGCTGTTCGAACGCGGCTCGCGCCCGCTCAAGCTGACCGAGGCGGGCCGGTTCTTCTACGGCCACGCCACGCGGCTGCTGGAGCAGGCCGCGCAGGCTGCCCGGGCCACGCGGCGCGTGGCGCGCATGGAGCGGCGGCTGGTGATCGGCTTCGTGGGCTCGACCATGTACGGTGCCATGCCGCGGCTGGTGCGGCTGTTCCGCGCCGAGAGGCCGCAGACGGAGCTGTCGCTGGTGGAGATGTCGACGCTGGACCAGATCGAAGCCCTGAAAGCGGGCCGCATCGACGTGGGTTTCGGGCGCATTCGCCGGGACGACCCGACTGTCAAGCGCGAGGTGCTGCGCGAGGAGCGGCTGGTGGCCGCCATACCCTTGGAGCATGCTCTGGCGATTCCAGAGCAACCGATCATTCTCGCCGCGTTGGCGAACGAAGATATTCTGGTTTACCCCAAATCTCCGCGCCCCAGTTATGCCGACCAGGTACTGGCGCTATTTCGGGATCAAGGGTTGGAGCCGGGCACCGTACACGAGGTGCAGGAAATCCAGACCGCGCTGGGCCTGGTGGCGGCCGGCATGGGTATTTGCGTGGTGCCCACCGGCGTGAGCCGGCTGCGGCCGGACGAGGTGGTGTACCGCCCCTTGAGCGACCCGCAGGCGGTGTCGCCGATCGTGATGAGCACGCGGCTGCACGACCAGAACGAAGATTTGGTGCTGCTGCGGGCGCTGATCGACCGCATCTACCAGGAGCATGCCGCGGCGCGGCGGCGCGCTGAGGCAGCGGGCGGGGAGGTCAGCGGCTGACGCTGCTCGCGCCTGTGGCGGGGCTGGTTGCGGACGCAGCGGGCGCGGCCGGGCGCTTCCAGCCGAGCACGGCATGGGCGCAGCCGCCGATCACCACGCCCCAGAAGGCCGCGCCCAGGCCCCAGAGGGTGAGGCCCGAGGCCGTGACGAGGAAGGTCACGATGGCCGCCTCGCGGTGCTCGGGGTCGCTGGCCGCGCCCTGCACGTTGGCCGTGATGGCGCCGATGAGCGCCAGCCCCGCCAGCACCGCGACGAAGGCCGGCGGCAGCACGGTGAACAGGCCGATGATGGTGCCGGCCAGGCACCCGCCCACGAGGTAGAACAGGCCGTTGGCGATGCCGGCCACGTAGCGCCGCCCGGCGTCCTCGTGCGCCTCGCGGCCGGTGCACAGCGCCGCGGTGATGGCCGCCAGCACGGTGGTGATGCCGCCGAACGGCGCCGTGAGCAGCGAGGCCACACCGGTGGCCACGAGCACCGGGCGCGCCGGCGTGGCGTAGCCGGCGCCGCGCAGGATCGCCATGCCGGGCAGGAACTGCCCCGCCAGGCTCACCACCGCCAGCGGCACGGCGAGGCTCAGCGTCGAGGCCCAGCTCCATTGCGGCGTGATAAACACCGGGCGCGTGACCTCGAAGCGCAGCGTGCTCCAGTCCACGCCGCCCAGTCCCGCCGTCAGCGCGATGCCCAGCGCCAGCACCATCAGCAGGTGGTAGCGCGGCCAGAAGCGCCGCGCCACGAGGTAGGCACCGACCATGCACAGCGTGGGCAGCGGCAGCGCCTCCACGGCCTTGAAGGCACGGGCGCCGAACTGGAACAGGATGCCGGCCATCATGCCGCAGCACACGCCGCGCGGGATGCGCCGCATCAGCCAGTCGAAGCCGCCCGTGAGCCCCACCAGCAGGATCAGCGCCGCCGCCGTGATGTAGGCGCCTACCGCCTCCTGCAGCAACAGCCCCGGAAAGAGCGTGATCAGCAGCGCGCTGCCCGGCGCCGACCAAGCGGTGATGACCGGCACCTTGAGCCACCAGCTCAGCGCGATGCCCGAGACGGCCGCGCCGATCGAGATGGCCCAGACCCAGGAGGCGATCATGTCCGGCGCGGCGTCGGCCGCCCGCGCCGCCTGGAAGAAGATCAGCAGCGGCCCGGCATACGAGATCAGCACGGCCAGGAAGCCGGCCGTGACGGCGGAAACGGACCAGTCGCGTCGGAGCATGGCGATGCGTGTTCGATGAGGAGGAAACGAAAAGCGCCCGGAACCGGGCGCTCATGGCGAGGAAAACGCGGCTCAGGCCGGCACGGCCTGCAGCCAGTCCTCCAGCGCCTCGCAAAAGGCGTCCGGCTGCTCCAGCACGCTCAGGTGCGAAGCCTCGCGCAGCACCACCAGCCGCGCCCCCGGGATGCCCTGCGCGATGGTGCGCGCCATCTCGGGCGGCGTGCCCTGGTCCAGCACGCCGGCGATGACCAGCGTCGGCGCGGCGATGCGCGGCAGCCGTGCGGTGGTGTCCACGCCGGCGATGGCGTGGCAGCAGGCGATGTAGCCGGCCGCGTCGCAGCTCAGCACGCGCTCGCGCCAGTGCGCCACCACCTCGGGCCGCTCGGCATGGAAGCCCTCGTGGAACCAGCGCTGCAGCGCGCCGTCCACGATCGCCTCCAGCCCGGCGCGCTCGATGCCGGCGATGCGCTGCGCCCAGCCGGCCTGCGCCTCGGAGGGATAGCCGGAGGTGGTATTGGCCAGCACCAGCGCCTTTACCTTGTCCGGATGCCGCAGCGCCAGCTCCTGGCCGACCATGCCGCCCATGGACAGGCCGATCCACACGACGGGGCCCAATTCCAGCTCGTCGATCATCCTTGCGGCGTCGTTGGCCAGCGCCGCCATCGTGTACGGCCCCGGCGGCGCCTCGCTGCCGCCGTGGCCGCGCTGGTCGTAGCGCACCACGCGGCCCTGCGCGGCAAGGTGCCGCGCCAGCGCGTCCCACATCGTCAGGTCGCAGCCCAGCGCGTGGGCCAGCACGAAGGTGAGGCGCGGCTGGCCGTCGCGCGGGCCCTCGATGCGGTAGTGCAGGCGCGGCGTGGTGCGGGTCACAGCGTCCACGGGCTGCCCTCCGTCACGCAAGAGAGCTTGGCGCCGTGGCGGGCCAGGGGTGCGCACAGCGCATCGCGGAGGGAGGCGTTTCGGGTGTGATGGCTCATAAGGGTCTTCCTTGGATCGCACGGCGCGCTTGCACCGGCCGGCCGGGCTGGCGGTGCGCGCCGCGTGGCGCGGTGCAGGCCCGCTGCAGCCACCGGATGGCCAGGCAATCCACCAAATGTTCTATATACGAACATATATTCGTAATTCGAACCGACGAGATGCGCAGACTACGGCCCGGGCGCCGGCCTTGTCAAGGCAAGGGCGGCGCAGGAGGTGGCGGATCTCGATTCATGGAGCGCGCTGCCTCAGCCCCCCGCCCCCAGCATCGCGCACACCACCGCATGCGTGTAGCGGCTCGCCACGTCGTCGATGAAGCGGTTGAAGTCCACGTGGGCCGTGTCGTCGGCGCGGTCGGAGATGGTGCGCATCACGGCGCAGGGCACGCCGAAGTCGTGGCACACCTGCGCCAGCGCGGCACCCTCCATCTCCACCGCGAGCGCCTCGGGATGATCGGCCTGCAACGCCTGCGCTTCGGCCGTGGTGCTGACGAAGCGGTCGCCGCTGAGGACCAGCCCGTGGTGCACGCGCGGCGCCTGCGCCACGCCGCAGGCCTGCAGTTGCGCGCGCGACAGCTCGGCGCACGTGCCGGCCTCGATGGCCGCCAGCACGCCCTCGCAGGCGCTCCCCAGGCGGCGCGACAGCACCGCGTCCGCGCCGAAGCGGTCGGTGCCGTACAGCGGCACCTCGAAGCGCGGAAAGATGGGCGAGGCATCCATGTCGTGCTGCAGCAGCTGGTCGGCCACCACGATGTCGCCGATGCGCACGCCCTGACCCAATCCGCCGGCCACCCCGGTGAAGAGCAGCACCTGCACGTTGAAATGCTCCAGCAGCACCGCGGTGGTGGTGGCCGCCGCCACCTTGCCGATGAGCGAGCGCACCAGCACCACCTCGTGCCCGCCCAGCTCGCCGACCCAGAAATCGCGCCCCGCCCGGCGCACGAGCTGCGCCTGCGGCAGCGAGTCCCGCAGGCCCCGCAGCTCTGATTCCATGGCGCTCACGATGGCCAGGCGATTCATGACGATTCCCTCCCGCGGACAGTCCCGCATCACGGTTGTTGGCTGCGCGGCCCCTCGGGCCGCCACGGGGCGGGAGTATCCAACAGCGGCCACAGGGGGCTCTGTCCCCTGGGGGCGATGCGTGCCCCGGGCCCGGCGCCATCACCGCCGTTGCAGGCCGGACGTGAAAACGCCCGCGGGCAGCGGGCGTTCGCAATGGTGGGGACGCGGCTCAGGCCGCCACGGCTGGCAGCCCGCCGGCGTGGACCCTGCAGGAGGTCAAACCCGCTCCAGCACCATCGCGATGCCCTGCCCCACGCCGATGCACATGGTGCACAGCGCATAGCGCCCGCCGCCGCGCTGCAGCTGGTTCACGGCCGTGGTCACCAGCCGCGCGCCGCTGGCACCCAGCGGATGGCCCAGGGCGATGGCGCCGCCCCACGGGTTCACGCGCGGGTCGTCGTCGCGCAGGCCCAGATCGCGCAGCACCGCCAGCCCCTGCGCCGCGAAGGCCTCGTTGAGCTCGATCACGTCCATCTGCTCCAGGCTCAAGCCCGTGAGCTGCAGCACCTTGCGCGTGGCCGGCGCCGGGCCGATGCCCATGATGCGCGGCTCCACGCCGGCCGTGGCCATGCCCACCACGCGTGCCCGCGGCGTCAGGCCGTGGCGTGCCGCTGCGGCCTCGCCGGCCAGGATCAGCGCGCAGGCGCCGTCGTTCACGCTCGAGGCATTGCCGGCCGTGACCGAGCCGTCCGGGCGCACCACGCCCTTGAGCCTGGCCAGCGCCTCCATCGAGGTCTGGCGCGGATGCTCGTCCTTGGCCACCACCAGCGCGTCGCCCTTCTTCTGCGGCACCTTCACCGGCGTGATCTCGGCGTCGAAGAAGCCCGCCTCCTGCGCCGCCACGGCCTTGAGCTGGCTGGCGAGCGCCATGCGGTCCTGCGCCTCGCGCTCGATGCCGAACTGCTGCGCCACGTTCTCCGCCGTCTCGGGCATGGAGTCCACGCCGTAGCGCTCCTTCATCAGCTTGTTGACGAAGCGCCAGCCGATGGTGGTGTCGTACACGGCGTTGTCGCGGCTGAAGGCGCTGGTCGCCTTGGGCATCACGAAGGGCGCGCGGCTCATGCTCTCCACGCCGCCGGCAATCATCAGCTCGGCCTCGCCGGCCTTGATGGCACGCGCCGCGGTGCCCACGGCGTCCATGCCGGAGCCGCACAGCCGGTTGACGGTGCTGCCCGGCAGCGCCAGCGGCAACCCGGCCAGCAGCAGCGACATGCGCGCGACGTTGCGGTTGTCCTCGCCGGCCTGGTTGGCGCAGCCGTAGATCACGTCGCTGACGGCTTCCCAGTCCAGGCTCGCGTGGCGCTCGGCCAGCGCCTTGAGCGGCACGGCGCCCAGGTCGTCGGCGCGCACGGAGGAGAGGCTGCCGCCGTAGCGGCCGAAGGGCGTGCGCAGCGCGTCGCAGATGTAGGCGTGTCGGGTCATGCTTGTCTCCAGGGTTGTCGTGGGGTTCAGGCCTGCTTGAGCGTGACGCCGGGCGTCAGGGCCTGCAGGTCGCGCAGCGTGAGGCCGGGCACGAGGTCGATGACGGTGCCTTCGCCGTCGGCCAGGTCGATCACGGCCAGGTCCGTGTACAGGCGGCTCACGCAGCCCAGGCCCGTGAGCGGGTAGCTGCACTTGGGCACCAGCTTGGCCTGTCCGCCCTTGGTGAGGTATTCCATCATCACGAAGGTCTTCTTCGCGCCGATGGCCAGGTCCATGGCGCCGCCCACGGCGGGGATCGCGTCCGGCGCACCGGTGTGCCAGTTGGCGAGGTCGCCGGCTGCCGAAACCTGGAACGCGCCCAGCACGCAGATGTCCAGGTGGCCGCCGCGCATCATCGCGAAGCTGTCGGCGTGGTGGAAGAAGGCGCCGCCGGGCAGCAGCGTCACGGGCTGCTTGCCGGCGTTGATGAGATCGAAGTCCTCCTCGCCGGCCGCGGGCGCCGGGCCCATGCCGATGACGCCGTTCTCGGAATGCAGCACGACTTCCTTGTCGTCCGCGAGGTGGTTCGCCACGGCGGTGGGCAGGCCGATGCCGAGGTTGACGACGGCGCCGTCGGGAATGTCCTGCGCGACGCGCGCAGCCATCTGATCGCGCGTCCAGCGGGTGACGACCGGCGTGGCCTGGGTGGCTTGGTTGCTCATGGTGGGCTCCTCGTTCGGTTCAGGCGGCGCGCTTGAAGCCGCCGGCCGTGGTGGCGACGCGCTCGATCGGCACCACGCGCTGCACGAACAGCCCCGGCGTGACGATCGTTTCCGGGTCCAGCTGGCCGAGCTCGACGACCTCGTGCACCGTGGCGACGGTAGTCTGGGCCGCCATGGCCATGACCGGCCCGAAGTTGCGCGCCGTCATGCGGTAGGTCAGGTTGCCCCAGCGGTCGCCCCGCTCCGCCTTGATCAGCGCGTAGTCGGCATGGATGGGCGACTCCAGCACGTACATGCGCCCGCCGATCTCGCGCGTCTCCTTGCCCTCGGCCAGCGCCGTGCCGTAGCCCGTGGGCGTGAAGAAGCCGCCGATGCCCGCGCCCGCGGCGCGGATGCGCTCGGCCAGGTTGCCCTGTGGCACCAGCTCCAGCTCGATCTCGCCGGCGCGGTAGAGCGCGTCGAAGTGGTGGCTGTCGGCCTGGCGCGGAAAGGAGCAGATGATCTTGCGCACCCGCTTGAGCGACAGCAGCCGCGCCAGCCCGGTATCGCCGTTGCCGGCGTTGTTGTTGACGATCACCAGCCCGCGCGCGCCGGTCTCTATCAGCGCGT
Organism: Azohydromonas australica DSM 1124; assembly: GCF_000430725.1. GTDB lineage: Bacteria > Pseudomonadota > Gammaproteobacteria > Burkholderiales > Burkholderiaceae_C > Azohydromonas > Azohydromonas australica. The sequence goes on along the minus strand of NZ_AUMO01000031.1, from coordinate 140,612 downwards.
CGATGAGCTCGTTGGGCTGCCCGGCGGTGCCGAAGCCGCCGATCATGACGGTAGCGCCGTCGCGGATGTCCGCCAGCGCATCCAGCGGTGAGGACACGATCTTGTCAATCATGGGAAGGCTCCAGGAGAGTTCGGAAACGCCGCCGCCAGCTTGTGCGCCGGACGTCAATATGTTCTAATTACGAACATCAGTTCTATAAACGAACATCATGGCGCGCAGACTAGGGACGCCGGGCCGGCCTGTCAAGGCATGCCGGTGCGCCCCGTGCGGCCTTCATGGAGCAGCGAGATGCCGACCAAGCGTGCCGAACCGGCCCCGTCCGCCGAGGGCGAGGGCCAGGGTGAAAGCGAAGGGCTCAAGCCCAGCGACAGCTACGTGCAGTCCTTCGCGCGCGGGCTGGAGGTGCTGCGCAGCTTCGGTGCCGGCGTGCCGGCGCAGACGCTGTCGGAGACGGCCGAGCGCGTGGGCCTGACGCGCGCGGGCGCGCGGCGCATCCTGCTGACGCTGCAGACGCTGGGCTACGTGGAGCAGGACGGGCGGCAGTTCCGCCTCACGCCCAAGGTGATGGAGCTGGGCTTCGCCTACTTGAGCGCGCAACCGTGGTGGCACCTGGCGCAGCCGTTGATGGAGGAGCTGACGCAGCAGCTGCAGCAGTCCACCTCGGCAGCGGTGCTCGACGGCGAGGACATCGTCTACGTGCTGCGCGTGCCGATGCAGAAGATCATGTCGATCAACCTCGGCGTGGGCTCACGGCTGCCGGCGCACGCCACCTCGATGGGCCGGGTGCTGCTGGCCGGGCTGGCCGAGGAGCAGCGCGAGGCACGCGTGGCGGCCATGGCGCTGCAGCCGCTCACGCCGCGTACCACCACCGACCCCGAGAAGCTGCTGCGCACGCTGTCGCAGGTGCGGCGCCAGGGCTTCGCGCTGGTCAACGAGGAGCTGGAGCTGGGGCTGATGTCGCTGGCCGTGCCCATCAAGGACCGCGCCGGGCGCGCAGTGGCGGCCATCAACGTCAGCAGCCCGGCACGTCGCCAGTCGGCCGCGGAGCTGCAGAAGCTGGCGCTGCCAGCGCTGCAGTCGGTGGCCGAGCGCATCAGCTCGATGCTGCCGCATTGAGCCCGCGCCGGCCCGGCCGGCTCACGCCCGCTCGCCCACCAACTCCCGCAGCCGCCCCAGCAGCCCCGACCCGTCGCCAGCGCGGAAATTCATGATCACCGGCGACACCACGCCGGCCTCGGCCAGCGGGCGGTAGTCCACGTCGTCGCGGTGCAGCCGGCGCACCGACTCCGGCACCAGCGCCACGCCGATGCCCGCAGCCACCAGCCCAATGGCGGTCTGCAGCTCGTTGGCTTCCATCGCCACCCGCGGCGACAGGCCATGCCCGCGGAACATCTGCAGCACCTGGTCGGCATAGCTCGGCCGCGGGCGCGCCGGGTACAGGATCAGCGGCTCGTCGGCCAGCAGCGCCAGCCCCACGCGCTCGTGGCGCAGCAGCGCGTGGCGCGCGGGCAGGGCCGCCACCACGCCCTCCTCCAGCACCGTCTCGGCCTGGATCTCCGGGTCGCCCAGCGCCAGGCGCCCGAAGCCCACGTCGATGCGACCGGCCTTGAGCGCATCGGCCTGCTGCACCGTGGTCAGCTCCGACAGGCTCACCTCCACCTCCGGATGCGCCGCCCGGAAGCGCCGTATCAGCTCGGGCAGCAGCCCGTAGAGCATCGAGGGCACGAAGCCGATGCCGAACCACGCGCGCTGCCCGTGCGCGATGCGCCGCGTCGCCTCCGCCGTCTCCCGCAGCCGCGCCTGCAGCTGCACCGCCTGCTCCAGGAAGAAGCGCCCCGCCGGCGTGAGCTGCATCGGGCGCGCCTTGCGGTCCAGCAGCTGCGCGCCCAGCTCCTCTTCCAGCTGCTGGATCTGCCGGCTCAGCGGCGGCTGCGCCATGTGCAGCCGCTGCGCGGCGCGGCTGAAGTTCATCTCGGTGGCGACGGCCTCGAAGTAGCGCAGGTGTCTCAGCTCGATCATGGGGTTTCTACCGAAGTTCCATACCGTAGAGGTATTGCTCAGGATGTGAACGATATTGGACACGGTACTGCCAGGCGCCGAACATGCACTCATCCATCACGCGATACCCGGCATGAAGCCCGCAACCATCGAATCCATCGAGGCGATCCTGGTCGATCTGCCCACCATCCGTGCCCACCAGCTGGCGATGACGACCATGCACCGGCAGACGCTGGTGATCGTGAAGCTGCGCTGCAGCGACGGCATCACCGGCATCGGCGAGGCGACGAGCATCGGCGGCCTGGCCTACGGAGACCAGAGCCCGGAAAGCACCAAGCTGGCCATCGACGCCTACCTGGCGCCGCTGCTCGTCGGCCAGGACGCCAGCAACGTCAACGCGGCCATGGCGCTGGCGGGCAAGCAGGTGCAAGGCCAGTCCTACGCCAAGTCGGCCATCGAGACGGCGCTGTTCGACGCGCTGGGCCAGCGCCTGAACCAGCCCCTGCACGCACTGCTGGGCGGCGCGCTGCGCAGCTCGCTGCCGGTGCTGTGGACGCTGGCCAGCGGGGACAGCGGGCGCGACATCGAGGAGGCGCTGGCGCTCATGGAGCAGCGCCGGCACCGCGTGTTCAAGCTCAAGATCGGCCGCGGCGACCCGGACGCCAACGTCGCGCACGTGGCGCGCATCAAGCAGGCGCTGGGCCAGGACGTGCTCATCACCGTGGACGTGAACCAGGCCTGGGACGAGGCGACGGCCTGCCGTGCCATCGCCGCCCTGGAAGCCGCCGGCGTGGGCCTGATCGAGCAGCCCGTGCCGCGCCGCCACCGCGCCGCGCTGCGCCGCCTGGCCGAGCGCTTCGACGTGCCGATCATGGCCGACGAGTCGATCAACGGCCCGGAGGACGCGCTGGAGCTGGCCGCCGAGGGCGCGGCCGACGTGTTCGCACTGAAGATCTCCAAGGCCGGCGGGCTGCTGGCCACGCTGCGCACGGCCGCGGTGGGCGAGGCCGCGGGCATCGGCCTGTACGGCGGCACCATGCTCGAAGGCAGCGTGGGCAGCATCGCCGCGGCGCATGCCTTTGCCGCCTGCCCGCAGCTGCGGTGGGGCACCGAGCTGTTCGGCCCGCTGCTGCTCAAGGACGACGTGGTGCTGGAGCGCCCGCAATACCGCGATTTCGAGCTGCACCTGCCGCAGGGCCCGGGCCTGGGCCTGCGCCTGGACGAGGACAAGCTCGCCCACTACCGCCGCGACCGCGACCGCATCCAGGTCGCCATGGCCTGAACCACCTGAAGGAATCCATCCCATGCTGTTCCATGTCCAGATGACCGTGCGCCTGCCGCACGACATGCCGGCCGCGCAGGCCGACGAGCTCAAGGCCCGCGAGAAGTCGATGGCGCAGGAGCTGCAGCGCGCCGGCACTTGGCGCCACCTGTGGCGCATTGCCGGGCGCTACGCCAACGTCAGCGTCTTCGACGTGGCCAGCCCGCAGGAGCTGCACGACACGCTCTCGCGCCTGCCCCTGTTCCCCTACATGGACATCGAGGTCCAGGCCCTGTGCCGGCACGCCTCGTCGGTCCATGACGACGACCGCTGAGACGGTCCGTTCACTTCATCGATTCCACCCGACCGAGGAGACACCATGAGCAACGAATTCACCGTCCAGCAACTGCTCGAACGCGTCAACGGCACCCGCCAGGGCGAAGAAGGCAACGAGCGCGTGCGCCAGTTCACGGCACGCATCGTGTCGGACCTGTTCCGCACCATCGACGACCTCGACGTGAGCGCCGACGAGTTCTGGGCCGCCACCGACTGGCTCAGCCGCCTGGGCGGCAGCGGACAGATGGGCCTGATCACCGCCGGCCTGGGCTTCGACCGCCTGCTGGACATCCGCGCCGACGAGGCCGACCGCCAGGCCGGCCGCGCCTCGGGCACGCCGCGCGCCATCGAGGGGCCGCTCTACATTGCCGGCGCGCCGCTGAGCCAATACGAGACGCGCCTGGACGAGGGCGAGCCCCGCGGCGAGGTGCTGGTGATGGAAGGCCGCGTGCTGGACGAGAACGGCCAGCCGGTGGCTGGCGCGCTCGTGGACGTGTGGCATGCCAACGAGCACGGCCGCTACTCGCACTTCGATCCCTCGCAGCCGCCCTACGCGCTGCGCCGGCGCATTGAGACCGACGCGCAGGGCCGCTACCGCTTCCGCAGCTTCCTGCCGCCGGGCTACGCGATTCCGCCCAACAGCCCCACCTCCGAGCTGTTCGAGGCCCTGGGCCGCCACGGCAACCGGCCGGCGCACATCCACTTCCTGGTGGCGGCGCCGGGCCAGCGGCTGCTGACCACGCAGGTCAACCTGCCCGGCGACACCTTCATCGACGACGACTTCGCCTTCGCCACGCGCGACGGCCTGGTGGTCACGCTGGAGCCGGGCACGGCGCCGCAGGGCTACGAGTCGCTGGGCGTGACCGGGCCCTTCACCCGCGTGCGCTTCGACTTCACGCTGCAGCGCGCGCTGCACGAGGACGAGAGCAAGCCGCTGGCGCGCATGGCGCGCGTGGCGGGCTGAAGCGGAGGTTGCCGATGCTGAACCGCCGCACCCTGCTGGCCGCGCTGGCGCTCCTGGGCGCCGGCGGCGTCCACGCGCAGGCCGCGTACCCGTCCAAGCCCGTGCGCTGGATCGTGCCCTTCCCGCCCGCGGGCGCGATGGACGTGATCGCCCGCACGCTGGCCGAGCACATGGGGCGCGCGCTGGGCCAGAGCTTCGTGATCGAGAACAAGCCCGGCGCCGGCGGCAACATCGGCATGGACCTCGTCGCCAAGGCCCCCGCCGACGGCCACACGATGATGATCGTGGCCAACGGCATGGCCGTGAACAAGTTCCTCTACGGCAAGCTCAGCTTCGATCCGGTGAAGGACTTCGCGCCCGTCTCGCTGGTGGCCGTGGTGCCGAACGTGCTGGTGGTGCCCGCGGCCAGCAGCGCCCGTTCGGTGGCCGACGTGATCGCGCAGGCCAAGGCCAAGCCCGGTGCCCTCACCTACGCCTCGGCCGGCAACGGCACTTCGCTGCACCTGGCCGGGGAGCTCTTCGCATCGATGGCGAAGGTGGAGCTGATGCACGTGCCCTACAAGGGCAGCGGACCGGCCATCACGGACCTCCTGGGCGGCCAGGTGGACCTGATGTTCGACAGCCTCACCTCGGCGCGGCCGCACATCGAGTCCGGCAAGCTGCGGGCGCTGGCCGTCACCACGCGCACGCGCGCCAGCGCGCTGCCCGCGGTGCCGACCATCGCCGAGGCCGGCGTGCCGGGCTACGAGCTCGCGCCGTGGTACGCCGTGTACGTGCCCGCGGCCACGCCGCAGCCCGTGGTGGCCAAGCTCAACCAGGCGCTGCTGGATGCGCTGCGCAAGCCCGAGGTTCGGCAGCGGCTGGCGGCCATCGGCGCCGAGCCGGTGGGCAGCACGCCGGAAGCGTTGCGCGCGCACCTGCAGTCCGAGATGGACAAGTGGGGCCGCGTGATCGCCGAGCGCGGCATTCGGGCGGACTGACGCCGCCGCCGGCTGCCAGAGAACGCGCCATCGGCATGCCCCGGCACAGGGATCGGCCGGCAACACACGGTCCCAGGGAAGTTGCATGGAGACAAGCATGGGCATTCGCCTTCGCCCCGGCGCGTTCGCGCTGGCGGCCGCGGCACTGTGGAGCGTGGTGGCGCCGGCTTCGGCCGCCGACCAGCGCCCCAACGTGCTGCTGATCGTGGCCGACGACCTCGGCTACTCGGACATCGGCGCCTTCGGCGGCGAGATCGCCACGCCGCACCTCGACCAGCTCGCCCGCACGGGCCTGCGCCTGAACCAGTTCTACGCGTCGCCCTTCTGCTCGCCGACGCGCGCCATGCTGCTGTCGGGCGCCGACAACCACCGCGTGGGATTCGGCAGCATGGCCGAGCTGATGACGCCGCAACAACGCAGCCTGCCCGGCTACGAGGGCTACCTCTCCGACCGGGCGCTGACCTTCCCGCAGCTGCTGCGCGACGCCGGCTACCACACCTACATGGCCGGCAAGTGGCACCTGGGCACGAAGGAGGAGCACGCGCCGCCGAACCGCGGCTTCGAGCAGTCCTACGCCATGCTCAACGGCGGCGCGGGCCACTTCGACCAGACGGGCATCATCACGCAGGACCGCGACAAGGCGCCCGTCGCCTACTACCGCGACAACGGCAAGGACGTGAAGATCCCCACCGAGGGCTTCTACTCCAGCGAGTTCTTCGCCTCGAAGCTGATCTCCTACATCGACGCGAACAAGGCCGACGGCCAGCCCTTCTTCGGCTACCTCGCCTTCACCGCGCCGCACTGGCCGCTGCAGGCGCCCGACGAGTACATCCGCAAATACGAGGGAAAGTACGACGTGGGCTACGACGTCATCCGCGAGCGCCGGCTCACGCGCATGAAGGCGCTGGGCCTGGTGCCCAAGGACATGCAGCCCTACGTCGGCAACGCGGTCTGGCCGCGCTGGAAGCAGCTCACGCCGCAGCAGCAGCGCATCGAGTCCAAGCGCATGGCGGTGTACGCAGCGATGGTCGAGTCCATGGATGCGCAGATCGGCCGCGTGCTGGGCTACCTGCGGCACACGGGCCAGCTGGACAACACGGTGGTGGTGTTCCTCTCCGACAACGGCGCCGACGGCAACACGGTGCTGGACGAGGGCGCCACGCGGGAGTGGGCGCACCGGCACGCCGACAACAGCGTGGAGAACACCGGCCGGCGCGGCTCCTTCGCGGAGTACGGCCCGGGCTGGGCGCAGGTCGGCTCCACGCCCTTCAACATGTACAAGGCCTTCATGTACGAAGGCGGCATCGCCGTGCCGGCCATCTTCAGCGTGCCGGGCACGGTCAAGCCCGGATCGATCGCGAACGCCCCGGCGCACGTGACCGACATCGCGCCCACCGTGCTGGAACTGGCCGGCCTGCGTCCGCCGGGCGCGAGCTACCAGGGCCGCGAGGTGGTGCCCATGGACGGGCGCTCGATGCTGGGGCTGCTCACCGGCCGGCAGCCGGTGGTGCACGAGGAGTTCCTGCGCGGCTGGGAGTTCAATGGCCGGCGCGCGCTGCGCAAGGGCGACTGGAAGGTCGTGCTGGCCAACAAGCCCTGGGGCACCGGGCAGTGGCAGCTCTTCAACGTGGCCCAGGACCGCTCCGAGCTGCGGGACCTGGCGAAGAAGCACCCGGCCAAGCTCAAGGAACTGGTCGCCGAGTACGACCGCTACGCGCGCAGCAGCGGCGTGGTGGAGTTCGAGGGCCTGGCCGAGCGTCCCGGCTACAGCAACGGCCGCAAGTACTACGAGGACCTCCATGAAGGCCACTGAGGCCGCCGCCCGGTGGGCGCTGGCCGCCGTGCTGGCGCTGGGCGGCGCCACCGGCGCGTCGGCCACGGGCCGCAAGGCGGCCGGGCAGGACGGCCCCTTGTGCCGCGGCTATGCCGGCCTGCCCGAGGGCTTCGGCCCGGCCACGGGCAGCGCTCCCAACCGCGCCGGGCTGGTGGCGGTGAAGGGTGGCACCTTCACGCTGGGCTCGCGCGACGGCTACCCGGAGGAAGGCGAGCCGCAGCGCAAGCGGGTGCGCGACTTCTGGATCGACCGCCACGAGGTCACCAACGCCCAGTTCGCGGCCTTCGTGAAGGCCACGGGCTACGTGACGCGCGCCGAGCGCCCGCTGGACGCCTGGGCCTACCCGGGCGTGCCGCGCGAGCGGCTGGTGCCCTCGTCGGTGGTGTTCGTGCCGCCGACGCAGCCAACGGCCGCCTACGGCTGGTGGAAGCTCATCCCGGGCGCGGATTGGCGCCATCCGCGCGGGCCGGGCAGCGACATCGAGGGGCTGGAGAACCACCCCGTGGTTCACGTCGCCTTCGAGGACGCCCAGGCCTATGCGCGCTGGCTCGGCCGCGAGCTGCCGACCGAGGCACAGTGGGAATACGCCGCGCGCGGCGGGCTGGAAGGCGCAACCTATCCCTGGGGCAACACGCCGGAGCTGCGCGGGCGCGCGATGGCCAACAGCTGGCAGGGGCGCTTTCCCTTCGAGGACGACGCCGCCGACGGCCATGCCGGCACCGCGCCGGTGGGCTGTTTCGAGCCCAACGGCTTCGGCCTGGTGGACGTGGTCGGCAACGCCTGGGAGTGGACGCGCGACCCTTGGCGCGACCGCCACGGCCAGGACGGCAGCGACAACCCGATGGAGGTGAAGCTGAACGCCGCCGACGGGCCGCGCGGCACGCAGCCGCGCGTCATCAAGGGCGGCTCCTTCCTGTGCGCCCCGGACTTCTGCGTGCGCTACCGCCCTTCCTCGCGCCAGCCTCAGGATCCGCTGCTGGCCACCCAGCACCTGGGCTTCCGGACGGTGCTCAACACGCGCTGAGGCTGCGGCCTGACGAAAAACGAACCCCACCTGGCACGCTTGATGCAATTCACCTGCTGAGCACGCCAGGCATTCCAGCGTGGCGTGCAGGAGCTACCGCCATGGGCACGCTGCAACTTGAACAACCGGGCTACGAACTGCACTTCGAATCCCTGGACGGCACGGCGCGAGGATTTGCGCTGCCGTGCGACGCTCGGGGGCAGGTGGACATGGACCGCCTGGAATCCACGGTGCTGCATCACTACCTGTTCGCGCGGGCAGTGATCGGCAAGATGTTCAGACTGCCCACCGTGAAGACGCGTTCGGCCTGGATTTTCTACTGCCGGATTCACACGGCACTCTTGCGCGGCTCAGAAAACAAAACCGTCCAAGTAACTCGCGGCTGCCGAGATTGAAGGCTTCTTCGTCCGCAGCCTCATCCTCAATCGGCACGCGCTTCGCCTGCCGTGCCTTTCGCATTTCATTGTCAGGCGGCGGGCGACGTCGCAGGGAATGGCAGCTTTGTCGCCGTGGCGATATGGGCGCGCATTTCGAAGGCGATGCTGCCGGCCGGTTCCAAGTAAGGCGCCAGAACCCGTTCCGCCTCGTACAGGACCCGGCTGATCTGATTTTCATCCAGTTCCACGCCCATGGACGGCAGCCAGCCGCGAAGATCGGCCTCGACCATCGTGCGAATGCTGGGAAACTGGGCTCTTTCAGTTTCAGTCCGGATCACGGGTGAGCTTGCCCCGGCCAGCGCGAGCAATTCGGACAAACGCGCCGGGTCGCCCAGCATGAAGGGGGCGCTCAAGGCATCGGCCGCCTGCCGGCCGGCATGTCGTTCCAGCAGCGCCGCCAGGGCGGCATAAGCCGGAATATGTTCCAGTGCGTCCCAGACGACCACGAACAATGGGCCCTGGGGACCGAGCACGCGCAGCATCTCGCGCAGAGCCTGAACCCGGTCCGCGAAGAACATCAGGCCAAACTGGCACACCACGGCATCGAAAGCCCCGTCCGCAAAGGGAAGGGACTCGGCCACGCCCTGCTTCCACAAAATGCCCGGCGCAAGCTCCGCCGCCACGGCCAGCATGCCCGGATGGGGATCCAGCCCGACGACCGAGGCATCCGGTCCAGCGCGCCTGCGAATTTCCCGCGCCAATATTCCCGTGCCGCAGGCCACGTCCAGCACACGGCAATCCGGCTTGATTTGCAAGGTGTCGGTCGCCCGGGATACCCAGGGCTGGAACAAGGCTGGCACGAATACCAGCTCATAGGCCCAGGCGGCGTCCAGTTGGGATTGCGATGCGGACTGGGCCATGAACTTCTCCCAGCAACCGGCGCGATCCACGTGCCGCGTGGAGCCGTCCGGCTGGCCCCGCAATGCATGGCAAGCGAGGCGAATACGAATAGATCGATTAATTAATTATCAACCATGCAGCAATGATTTCAAGGTGCATGTTTGAAATTTTCGTTGCGAGGATGGTCAAAATGGCATCCGAACAATTCAAATATCTCCCAAAATTTACATTAATAATATGATCAAAGTATGCACTCGCTTTTAATTATTCGAGCAGGCGGGTTAACCCATACTTTCAGTCTGCAGCCTTACCCTGCCTCGTCCAGCGCCAGCTCCACCCGCGGCCGGCCGTCCGCGCCGCGCTCGATGCGCACCGCGCCCTGGAACACCGCCTCCAGCGCGCGCTGCAGCGACGCCTCGCCCGGCGCGCCCGCGGCCACCACGCGGCCCTGCGCCATCACCACCACCTGATCGGCCCGCAGCGCGATGGGCAGGTCGTGCAGCACGCTCACCACCGCGCGCGGCTGTGCGGGGTCGCGCGCCAGCCGAGCGAACAGCCGCGCCAGCGCCACCTGGTGCGGCGCGTCCAGGTGCGTGGTGGGCTCGTCCAGCAGCAGCAGCGGCGCCTCGGTGGCGAGCGAGCGCGCCAGCAGCACGCGCTGGCGCTCGCCGCCCGAGAGCTCGCGCAACCGGCGTTGCGCCCAGCCGAGGCATTCGGTCAGCGCCATGGCGTGTGCCACGGCCTGCGCGTCCGCCGGACCCGGCGTGCCCATCAGGCCCAGCCGTGCGATGCGGCCCAGCGCCACCGTTTCGCGCACCGTCAGCTCGCCCGTCACCTCGCCCTGCTGTGCCAGCCAGGCCAGCTCGCGCGCCCGCTCGGGGGCCGCCAGCCGGTGCACCGGCCGGCCGTGCAGCCGCACCTCGCCGGCCGCCGGCGCCTGCAGCCCGGCCAGCGTGCGCAGCAGCGTCGATTTACCCGCGCCGTTGGGGCCGACGATGGCGGTCCAACCCGTGCCCAGCGCCAGGTCCACGCCGCGCAGCGCCTCGCGCTGGCCCAGCCGGACCACCACGCCGCGCGCCTGCAGCGCCGGCGCCGCCGTGTCCCGCGTCATTCCGCTCATGACACCCCCTGCCGGCGCAGCAGCAGGAACAGGTACAGCCCGCCGACCACGGCCGTGACCACGCCCACCGGCAGCTCCTGCGGCGCGATCAGCGCGCGCGAGAGCACGTCCGCGCCCAGCAGCAGCACCCCGCCCATGGCGGCACTGGCGCCCAGCAGCCAGGCATGCGCGCCGGGCGCATTGCGGCGCACCAGGTGCGGCGCCACCAGGCCCACGAACGCCACCAGCCCCGCCTGCGACACCGCCAGCGCCGTGCCCAGGCTCAGCAGCCCCACCAGCGCCAGGCGCACGCGCGCCAGGTCCAGCCCCAGGCTGGCGGCGCTGTCCTCGCCCAGCGTGAGCGCGTCCAGCGCCCGCGCCAGGCGCAGCGCCAGCCACAGCACCAGCGCCAGGCCGCCGGCCATCAGCAGCAGCGCGGACCAGCCGATGAAGCTGGTGCTGCCCAGCATGAACGCCTGCTTGCCGCGCAGCGCGTCGGGGCTGAGCACGGTGAGCAGGTCGCTGGCTGCGCCCAGCAGCACCGCCACCACCACGCCCGCCAGCAGCAGCCGCGTCGTGTGCAGTGCTCCGCGCGCCAGCGACAGCGTCAGCAGCACGCCGATCAACGCGCCGCCGAAAGCCGCGGCCACCAGGCCCACGCGCTCCAGCCAGGCCACGGTGGCCAGGCTCAGCACCACGCCGCCCATGGACGCGCCGGCCAGCACGCCCACCACCCCCAGGCCCGCGCCGGCGGCGGCGCCCAGCAGGTAGGGGTCGGCCAGCGGGTTGCGGAACAGGCCCTGCGCGATGGCGCCGCCCAGTCCCAGCAGCGCGCCCACCAGCGCCGCGCCCAGCGTGCGCGGGGCGCGGATCTCGCCCAGGATCAATCCCGCCTGCTCGCCGCGCAGCTCTTCCAGCAGCCCGGCGGGCGAGAAGCCGCCGGAGCCGGTCGCCAGCCCCGCGGCCAGGCCCAGCACGCCCAGCAGCGCCAGCGCCCAGGCCAGGCGGCGCCGGCGCCGCGCGTCGGCGTCCGGGGCGGCCGGCGCCAAGCCGTTTCCTGCCTCGCAGACGGCCATCGCTCAGCTCCGGCCCAGCCGCGCCAGGCAGTCGGCCAGCACATTGGCGGCCTCGCCCAGGCGCGGGCCCGGGCGCACCAGCATGTCGTACTGCGCCGTCTCGAAGCCGCAGCGGCGGTCGTTGCGGATCGCCGCCAGCGCGCCCCAGCCCGGACGGTCGGCCATGCCCGCCTGCTCGCGCTTGGGGCCCATGATCAGGTCCGGTTGCGCGCGCACCACGAACTCCGGGTTCAGCTTCGGGAACGGGCCCATGGTGGAAGGCACGATGTTCGACATGCCCAACCGCACCAGCGTCTGCCCGATGAAGGAGCTGGCGCCGGCCGCGTAGGGGCCGCCGCCGATCTCGAAGTACACGCGCTGCCCACGCATGGAGGCCGGCACGCGGCGCGCGGCGATCTCCAGATCCTGTTCGATGCGCGCCCACACGCGCTGCACCTCGGCCGGCGTGCCCAGCAGCCGCGCCACCACCTCCAGGTTGCGCCGCACGTCGGCATGGGTTTCGGAGTGCAGGCGCACCACGCGCAGGCCCAGCGCTTCGAGCCGGTCCAAGGAGCGCGCCGACGGCGCGGCCAGCACGACGTCGGGCCTGAGCGCGGCGATGGCCTCGATCTGGGCGTCCTCCATGCCGCCCAGGCGCGGCAGCTTGGCCAGCTCCGCCGGCCAGTCGGAGTAGCGGTCCACGCCCACCAGCCGCGCCCCGCCGCCCAGCGCCCACACGCTCTCGGTCAGCGAGGGCCGCAGCGAGACGATGCGCCGCGGCGGCTCGCTGAATCGGTGTTCCTGGCCGCGGTCGTCGCGCAGGACCAGGGGCTCAGCAGCCGCGGGCAGCGCGGCCAGCGTGGCCGTGAAGGCCAGGACGGACAGAAATGCGCGGCGGGCGCGGCTGCGTCTTGTCTTCGACGGTGGATTGGATGGGTCGCTGGCCAGAAGCTGATGGGCTTCGCCCACTACTTCCTCATTCCCGCGAAGGCGGGAATCCAGGCGGCCCCACGCCAGCACGCCAGTGGGCAAGCGGGCGCACCAACGCCAAACACGCTGGAGCGCCGGCCGGCCGGCCTCGGGCTGACTTGGGGACCGCCTGGATTCCCGCCTTCGCGGGAATGACGGAGTGGGGTGCGCAACACCCTGGCTGACGGGGTGCGGCGACGCACCGACCGTCCCCGAACTGCACTGCACCGTCGTGGTCATGAGGACGCCTTGCTCCAGGCCGTTGCCCAACGCACCGCACTTCATCGCCCACCCTTCACGCTCATCTCGCACCCCGCCACCATCAGCGTCACGCGCCCGCACAGCGCGGCCACGCGCTGGTGCAGCAGCCCCAGCGCGTCGAGGAAGGCACGCGTCTCGCGGCCCAGCGGCATCACGCCCAGGCCGATCTCGTTGGACACCAGCACCACCGGCGACACGCATTCGCGCAGCGCCTGCAGCAGCGCCTCTTCGCGCGCGCGCCAGCCCGCCTCGTCCAGCGCCACGCCGCCGGGCGGCATCAGGCACTGGGTGAGCCACAGCGTCAGGCAGTCCACCACCAGCAGCCGCTGCGGCAGCGCGTGCTGCCGGATCGCTGCCGGCAGCTCCACCGGCGCCTCCACGGTGGCGAGCGCGCCCACGCGCTCCGCCCGGTCCACGCGGTGGCGGCGGATGCGCTCGGCCATCTCGGCGTCGGCCGGCAGCGCGGTGGCGATCAGCGTCGCACTGCGCGCCGGGTCGGCCGTCAACCAGGCCTTGGCACGCAGCTCGGCCGTGCGCGACTTGCCACTTTTGGCGCCGCCAAGGATCAGCTCATGGGACAACGAATTCATGCCAAGGGCTCCGGGCAGAACAGCCGCGCCGCCAGCGCCGGCGACGATGGGAACCAGGGATGGAACCAGCTCGCGCGCAGGCTGCCGCTCACGTACACCGGCTCGCCGGCGCCGGCCGCCGCGCCGCGCGCGGACTCGGTCATGAAGGCCGGCGCCAGCGCCGTCTCGAAGCGCGACCAATGAAAACTGTGGCCGCGCAGCTCCTCGCCGCCCAGCGCCAGCCGGTGCGGGCCCAGTGCCGCCAGCCGCCGGCCCAGCACGGCCGTGCCGGGCAGCAGGCCCCACAGCGCGTGGCCTTGGCCCTGCTTGTCCACCAGGGTTTCGGCCAGGGCCATCATCCCGCCGCACTCGGCCCACAGCGGGCGCCCGGCGAGGACGTGGGCCACGATCTGCTCGCGCAGGTCCACGCGCGCGGCCAGCGCCTCGGCATGCAGCTCGGGATAGCCGCCGGGCAGCCACAGCGCGTCGCACGCGGGCAGCGCATGGCCGGCCAGCGGCGAGAAGAACACCAGCTCTGCCCCCATCGCGCGCAGCAGCGCCACGTTGGCGGGGTAGATGAAGGCAAAGGCGGCGTCGCGCGCCACGGCGATGCGCCGGCCGGCCAGCAGCGGCGGCACGCTCGCGACGGCGTCCGCCCCCGGCGCCTGCCAGCGCGGCCAGTTGCCCAAGGCACGCTGCCCCAGCGGCGTGGCCGCCAGCGCGTCGGCCGCGCGGTCCAGGCGCGCCAGGGCATCGGGCAGCTCGCCCGCCTGTTGCAGCCCCAGGTGCCGCTCGGGCAGGGACAGGCCCTCATCGCGCGCAAGGTGGCCCAGCCAACCGGCCTCGGGGTCCAGCGCCTCCTGCAGCATGGCCGCATGGCGCGCGCTGCCCACGCGGTTGGCCAGCACGCCGGCCCAAGGCAGGCCCGGGCGCCAGGTGCGAAGACCATGCGCCACGGCGCCGAAGGTGCCGGCCATGGCGCTGGCGTCGATCACGGCCAGCACCGGGATGCCGAAGCGCCGCGCCAGGTCGGCGGCGCTGGGCTGGCCGTCGAAGAGGCCCATGACGCCTTCGACGATCAGCAGGTCCGCCTCGCGCGCGGCCGCGGCCAGGCGCGCGGCGCAGTCGGCCTCGCCGTTGATCCACAGGTCCAGCGAGTCCACCGGCGCGCCGGAGGCCAGGGCCAGCCACTGCGGATCGAGGAAATCGGGGCCGCACTTGAAGGCCCGCACGCGCGCGCCGGCCCGGGCATGCAGCCGCGCCAGCGCCGCCGCCACGGTGGTCTTGCCCTGGCCGGAGGCGGGGGCGGCAATCAGGACGGCGGCGGGTGCGTGGCTCATGGCGGCCCCGGCGCTCACTGCTGCGTCCAGCGCAGCGACACCAGCAGCGTGCGGCCCGCGGTGCCGTAGAAGCGCGCCGTCTCGTAGGCCTTGTCGGCCAGGTTGTCCACGCGCGCCTGCAGCTCCAGGCCGGGGACCAGCGAGCGGCTGGCCACGAGGTTGAACAACGTGAAGCCCCCCAGGCGCTGGAGGTTGTCCTCCTTGTCGAAGCGTGCTCCCACCGTCTGCACCTCCGCGCCCAGGTTCCAGCCGCCCCAGGCCGTGTCGGCGCCCAGGGTCGCCACCTGTTTCGCACGCCGTGCCAACTGCCTGCCCGTGTCCTGGTTGGTGGGGTTGTTGAGGTCCAGCGAGCCGCGCAGCGACATGCCGGCCAGGCGCGTGCGGCCGTCCAGCGTCAGGCCCTCAAGACGTGCGCTGCCGACGTTCGCATAGCAGCTCGTCTTGTTGGGACAGGGGCCCGCACCGCCGAAGTTGATGAGGTTGTCCACGTCGTTGCGCCACACCGTGGCGCCCGCTTCGCTGCCGCCCTCGGCCCAGCGCAGGCCCAGCTCCACGTTGTGGCCGCTCTCGGGCACCAGCGTGGACACGCCGTAGGGCCCGAAGCGCTGGTACAGCGTCGGCACGCGGAAGGTGGTCGCCGCGGAGGCGCTGGCACGCCACTGCGGCGCGAAGCGCCAGCCCCAGGCCAGGCTGCCGGTGCTCTTGCCGCCGAACTCGCTGTCGTGGTCGTGGCGCGCATGCACCTGCAGCGAGTGCGCCCCGAAGTCGCCGCGCCAGCCCGCCATCACGCCGTTCTGGAAGCGCCCGTCGCGCAGCACGGGCATGACTTTGGTGGTGGGCGACACCAGGTCCAGCTTGTCCTCGCGCCGCTCCACCGCCACCGTCACGCGCTGCGAGCCCAGGCGCAGCTCGTGCTGCGCCAGGAAGTCGCGCAACGTGGTCTCGGCCCGGTAGTAGCTCGGCTGCAACTCGTAGACGCTGTTGGTCTCGCCCAGCTGCACCCGGCTCTCCGAAGTCTCGGACCAGCGGCCCTGCCAGCTGAGGGCGGCGGTGCGCAGCTCGTGGCGGGCAACGTCGTCCAGGGTCTTGCTGGCGTCGTAGCCCGCGCGCACGTGGCTGCCCTGCAGCGTGGCATCCAGGCGGTGGCCGGGCGCGAAGGCCCAGCCCACGCGGGCCAGCAGCGAGCCGCGCTGCCAGCCGTCGGCATCGGGGTTGGAGCCCGCGTCGGTCTTGGCGCTGAAGCCGTCGCTGCGGCCATGCGAAGCCGACAGCGAGTAGTCGACGGCCCCGTCCCCGCCGCTGAGGCTCACCTGCCCCTGGCGCGTGTTGTAGGTGCCCGCGGACAGCGACGCCGAGGCCCGCATCGGGCCCGCGCCGCGCTTGGTGAAGAGCTGCACCACGCCGCCGATGGCGTCCGAGCCGTACACCGCCGCGCCGGGGCCGCGCAGCACCTCGATGCGCTCGATCTGCTCGATGGGGATCTGCTCCCACATCGCGCCGCCGCTGGTCTGGGAGTCCACCCGCACGCCGTCGAGGTAGACCGCGACCTGCCGGTTCTCGGCGCCGCGGATGTACACGCTGGTGTTGTTCCCCACGCCGCCGTTGCGGCTGATCTGAACCCCCGGCTGCCGCGCCAGCAAGTCCGCCACGCTGAACACGCCGGCGCGCTCGATCTCGTCGCGCTCGATCACGGACACGTCGGCCAGCACCGAGGAGCGCGGCTGCGGGCTGCGCGTGGCGCTCACCACGACGGCCTCCATGGGCTGGGTGGAGGCCAGGGCCACCATCTGGTCCTGCGCCATCGCGGCCACGGGCACCAGGGACAGCACGCCGGCGGCGCGCGCGAGGGAGCGAGCCGGGCGGCTCTTGCGGGAGAGGGACATGGAAACGTCAACAGGAACACATCGCGCGCAGCCACTTCCCCGCAGCCGCGCACCTCACGACGCCGCGCGCTTTCGCGCGGCATCACCTCGTTGGCCGGTATCCGGGCTGGCGGAGACGACCCATGTGCCCTTCCCAGGCATGCAGCGCGCACCAGAGGCGGCGCCAGAGGCCCAGTGGATTCGACACGAGTTGAGGAAAGTTGAATCCTCGTCCGCTTACCGTTGCGGGGGCAGCTCAGGTTGCGGGCGTGACGTCAAATCGCCACGGGCCCGTCCTGATTCCCGTTGAACTGTCCCGGCCAGGCGGCCGGGACGAGCACCAACGGCGCGCATCATAGCCGCTCGGCTCCCACGCTCCGCTCAGCGGCAGCCCGTACCGAGCGGTCATGCCATACAGGATGCGCGCTCAACTTCCATCGACATTCGGCTCTAGGCCTATAGAATCCGGCCGCGTTGGTGCTCGGACCGGTGTTCCGCCGGTCCGGTTAAACGGGAATCAGGAAGGGCCGCCGCCACGCGGCACCCCAGCCTGAGCTGCCCCCGCAACGGTCAACGGCCGAGGCGTCATGTGACGCCTCATCCGGGTCCTCGCCCACTGGAAGCTGCCGCTTCCGGGAAGGGTTCCCCGGACGTGCCGCCAGCCCGGATACCGGCCAACGAGGAGCCGCAACCGCCATGGCGGGCGCGGCGTGTCAGCTCGGGGCCTGCGGGGTAAGCAGGGCCCGGCACCGTTGCTTCGAGTTCCCATGCTCACTGCCTTGCTGCGCCCGTCCGGCGCCGGTAGCACCCCTGCGCGGCCGGTGGCCGCCGCCCCGTGCCGCGCGCACGGCGGCAGCACTGCGCCCACACCCGCTGTTCCCCCCGTTCCTGGCTGCAGACCCGGTCTGCGCGTCCTCGCCTGATCCCCGCGCAGCCCCGGCGCGGTGGCCCGGGGCTGGGCGCCTGAACCGCCACCGAGAAACCCAAGCAGAAGGAACTCCCATGCACATCGAACCCGGCCTGCTGGCCCAGGACAAGCTGCTGTTCGCCAATGCCGCCGCCGTGGCGGTGCTCGCCGCGCACGCGCCGGCACTGGCGCGCCGCCCCGCGCTGTGGCTGCGCACGGCCATTGCCGCCCTCTTCTTCTCGGTACTGATGCAGAGCTTCCACCTCAAGGCCGGGCCCTCGGAGCTGCACCTGATCGGCGCCATGCCGATGTACCTGCTGCTGGGCTACGTGCCCACGCTCTTCGGCTTCGCCGCCGGGCTGCTGCTGCAGGGCCTGCTGTTCGAGCCGCAGGACCTGGCGCACCTGGCCGTCAACGCGCTGTCGCTGATCGTGCCGCTGATGGTGGTGCAGCACACGCTGGGCCGCGCCGCCGCGGGCGCGGCGCAAGCCGGCCTGCGCCGCATCGTGCGCCTGGACGCCGCCTACTACGCCGGCGTGACGCTGATGGTGGGCTTCTGGCTGGCACTAGGCGAGCAGGCCACCGCGCTGTCCGACTGGGCCGTGTTCGCCGCCTCCTACCTGGGCGTAGCCGCGCTGGAGCCGGTGTTCACCTGGGGCCTGCTGCGCCTGGTGTCCACGGTGCGCGCGCAGGCCTGGGCCCGCGCCTGCCTGGACGAGCGCCTGACGGCAGCGGCCTGAGCGCGCGCACGGACACCCCCGCGATGACGACGCAAGGCACCGTCTGGTTCGTGGGCGCCGGTCCCGGCGACCCCGAGCTCATCACCGTCAAGGGCCGCTCGCTGATCGAGCGTGCCGGGGCGATCCTGTTCGCGGGCTCGCTGGTCAACGAGGCGGCCACGCGCTGGGCGCCCGCGGGCTGCGAGATCGCCGACAGCAAGGACATGACGCTGGAGCAGATGGCCGCCTGGCTCATCGAGCACGCCGCGCGCCACGCCACCGTGGTGCGGCTGCAGACCGGCGACCCGGCCCTCTACGGCACGCTCATCGAGATGGTGCAGCCGCTGGACGCCGCCGGCATCCCGGTGGCGGTGGTGCCGGGCGTGTCCTCCGCCATGGCCTCGGCAGCGGCGGCCGTCGAGAGCTTCACGCTGCCGGAAGTCACGCAGACAACGATCTTCACGCGCGTCGAGGGCCGCACGCCCATGCCCGAAGGCGAGTCGCTGCGCGAGCTGGCGGCCCACCGCTGCACGCTGTGCATCTTCCTGTCCATCACGCTGCTGCACAAGGTCGAGGCCGGGCTGCGCGCCGCGGGCTGGAGCGAGGACGCGCCGGTGCTGGTGGTGCACAAGGCGAGTTGGCCGGGCGAGGAGCGCATCGTGCGCGGCACGCTGGCCACCATCAAGCAGCTGTGCCGCGACGCCGGCATCGTCAGCCAGGCCATGGTCATCGCCAGCCCCACGCTGGGCGCGCGCCACTGGAGCGAGCTCGCGCGCTCGCGCCTGTACGACCCGAGCTTCACCCACCGTTTCCGCCGGGCCAGCACGCCCGGCACGCCTGCCCCGGAGGCCCCATGACCGACACCATCCTGCTCGTGGGCCACGGCTCGCGCGAAGACAGCGGCAACCAGGAGATCCGCGAGTTCGTGCGGCTCTGGCGCGAGCGCCAGCCGCACTGGCGCATCGAGGTCTGCTTCATCGAGTTCGCGCCGCCCTCGCTGCACGACGGCCTGCTGGCCGCGGCGCACGGCGCCCGCCGCGTGCTGGTGCTGCCGCTGATCCTCAACGCTGCAGGCCACGTGAAGATGGAGATCCCCGAGGCCATCGAGCACGCGCGCGCGCACTGCCCGGACACCGAGTTCCTGTACGGGCCGCACCTCACGGCTTGCGACCCGATCCTGGCCATCCTCAAGCGCCGGCTGCGCAAGGCCATGGCCTCGCTCGACATGCCCGATCCCACCACCACCGGCGTGGTGCTGCTGGGCCGCGGCTCCTCCGACCGCGCCGCCAACGGCGACATGGCGAAGATGGCGCGCTGGCTGCAGGAAGAGAGCGACCACGAGCTGGTGGAGCTGGCCTTCACCGGCATCACCTGGCCGCGCCTGGAACGCGTGGTGCAGCGCCACGCGCTGCTGGGCATGCGCCAGGTGGTGGTGCTGCCCTACTACCTCTACACCGGCACGCTGATGCAGCGCATCCACCGCCAGGTCGAGCACCTGCGGGCGCAGTACCCGCAGCTGCGCTTCGCCGGCGGCACGCACTTCGGCTTCGAGCAGGAGATCTTCGAGCTGCTGGAGCAGCGCGTGGCGGCACTGCGCGAGGGCCAGCCGCAGGCCGCGCTGCCCTGCGACGGCTGCCGCTACCGCGAGATCGCGCACGACCTGGGCCACGGGCATTCGCACGAGCACACCCACGCGGCGCCTGGCGCGCACCCCCATGGCCACGACCACCACCACGCGCCCGCGGAGGCCACGGCATGAGCAGCGTCAATACCGTCACCGAGCAGCTCACGCGCGCGGGCCAGGCCATCGAGCACGACAGTTTCGCGATCATCGACGCGGAGGCCGGCGCCCATGCCTACACGGCCGCGCAGTGGCCGGTGGTGCGGCGCATGATCCACGCCAACGCCGACTTCGAGTTCAACGGCCTGACGGACTTCCATCCCGACGCGGTGGAAGCCGGCATCCAGGCCCTGCTGCACGGCCCCACCGCCCTGGTGGCCGACGTGGAGATGATCTGCTCGGGCCTGTCGCAGCCGCGCCTGGCGCACTTCGGCGTGCGCACGCACCAGTTCATCAGCGACCCGGACGTGATCGAGGCTGCCCGGGCCGAGGACACCACGCGCGCCGTGCAGGCCATGCGCAAGGCCGCGCGGCTGGGGCTGCTGCAGGGCGCCATCGTGGGCATCGGCAACGCGCCCACGGCACTGATCGAGCTGGTGCGCCTGATCCGCGAGCAGGGACAGCGCCCCGCGCTGGTGGTGGGCATGCCGGTGGGCTTCGTCTCGGCGGCCGAGTCCAAGGCGCTGATGGCCGAGGTTAGCGACGTGCCGTGGATCGTGATCCGCGGCCGCAAGGGCGGCTCCACGCTGGTGGTGGCGGCCATCCACGCGCTGCTGGCGCTGGCCGAGGCGCGCCAGCGCGCGGCGCAGGCGGCCTGAGCGCCCGGCCCCGACGCATCCCCGGAGGAGCCCGGCCATGATGGAAAAGACCGTCAAGCGCGGCATCCGCACCGGCTTCACCACCGGCGCCTGCGCCGCCGCGGCGGCGCGCGCCGCGGTGGAGGGCCTGGTGCGGGGCGAGGTGCCCGCGCAGATGGAATCGCTGCTGCCCAACGGGCAGCGCGTGCGCTTCGACGTGCACGACGGCCGCTGCGACGCCACGCAGGCCCACGCGATGGTGGTGAAGTTCGCCGGCGACGACCCGGACTGCACCGACGGCGCGCACCTCACGGCCGACGTGTTGCGGCTGCCCGGCGCGGCCGGGCGCTTCGTGCTGCAGGGCGGCCCGGGCGTGGGCACGGTGACGCTGCCGGGGCTGGGCCTGGACGTGGGCGGCCCGGCCATCAACCCGGTGCCGCGCCGCAACATCGAGGACAACGTGCGTGAGGCCGGCGCGGCGCTGCTGGCGCACGACGGCCTGGCCGTGACCATCTCGGTGCCGCAGGGCGTGGAGATGGCACGCAAGACGCTCAACGCGCGGCTGGGCATCCTGGGCGGCATCTCGATCCTGGGCACCACGGGCATCGTCAAGCCCTACAGCACCGCGGCCTACCGCGCCAGCGTGGTCCAGGGCGTGGAAGTCGCGGCCACCACCGGCGCCGGCACCGTGGTGCTGACCACCGGCGGGCGCACCGAGAAGTTCGCCTTCGCGGAGCTGCCCGGGCTGCCCGAGGCCTGCTTCGTGCAGATGGGCGACTTCCTGCGCTATGCGCTGGACACGGCCGTGGCCGTGGGCCTGCAGCGCGTGGTGATCGGCGGCATGGTGGGCAAGCTGACCAAGATCGCGCAGGGCGAGACCATCACCCATGCCAACCGCGCCGAGGTGGACACCGCACTGCTGGCCGAGATCGCCGCCGGCGTGGGCGCCCCGGCCGAGGAGTGCGCCGCGATCGCCGCGGCCGAGACGGCGCGCTTCGCCGCCGAGCGCATGCAGGCGCTGGGGCTGCTGGAGACCTTCCACGCGGCCCTGGCGCGCAAGGTGGTCCAGACCGTGACCGCACGCTACCCGGGCCGCTTCCGGCTCGACGTGCTGGTCTGCGATTTCGACGGAAAAAAGATTGCGGAGGCATCGTCCCATGCCGAATGACTTCCTGGAACCGGCCCCGCGCCCGCCGCGCTGCCGCATCGTGGGCGTGCTCGACGACGGCGCCGCCGGCCTGGGCGCCGCGGCGCTGAAGGCGCTGGCCGAGGCCGAGCTCGTGATCGGCGCCCGGCGCACGCTGGCGCTGCTGGAGGCGCGGCTGAACCCCGAGGCCGAGCGGCGCGAGCTGGGCGGCCTGTCGGCCGTGGTGGAGGACGTGCGCGCGGCACAGGCCGCGGGCCGGCGCTGCGTGGTGCTCGCCACCGGCGACCCGCTGTGCCACGGCATCGCGGGCACGCTGGCGGCGCGGCTGTGCCTGGAGGCCATCGAGGTGCTGCCCAACCTCTCGACCATCCAGCTCGCCTGCGCGCGCGTGGGGCTGGTGTGGCAGGACCTCAAGATCGTGAGCATCCACGCCCGGGACGCGGGCGAGTGGCAGCCTGGCGCCGACCCGCGCCACGGCCTGTACGCCCTTGCGCAGGCGCTGCGCCGGCATGAGCGGCTGGCGGTGCTGACCAGCCCGGACAACACGCCCGACCGCGTCGCGCGGCTGCTGCTGGCCGAGGGGCTGCAGGACGATTTCCAGATGGCCGTGGCCGAGCGGCTGCTGCAGGCCGAGGAGCGCGTCGTCAGCGGGCTGAGCGTGGCCGAGGCCGCGCGGCAGCGCTTCGCCGACCCCAACGTGCTGCTGCTGTGGCGCAGCGCACCGCGGCCGGCGCCGGTGCGCTTCGGGCTGCCGGACGCCGCCTTCGAGCAGCGCCAGCCCGACAAGGGGCTGATCACCAAGCACGAGGTGCGGGCGGTGTCGCTGGCGCGGCTGCAGTTGCGCGAGCACAGCATCGTCTGGGACATCGGCGCGGGCTCGGGCTCGGTGGGGCTGGAGGCAGCGAGGCTGTGCCCGGCCGGCCACGTCTATGCCATCGAGAAAAATGCCGAGGACGTGGAGATTGCCGGGCGCAACCGCTGCGCCTTCGGCGTGTCGAACCACACGCTGGTGCACGGCAAGGCGCCCGAAGGGCTGGACGGCTGGCTGGACCCGGACGCCGTGTTCATCGGCGGCTCCGGCGGCGAGCTGGCCGGGCTGATCGCGCTGTGCCTGCGGCGGCTCAAGCCCGGCGGCACGCTGGTGATGAACTTCGTGACCCTGGAGAACCTGGCCACCGCCACCGAGGCGCTGCGCGCCGCCGGCGCGGCCTGGGACGTGACGATGCTGCAGGCCTCGCGCAGCAAGCCCATCCTGCACATGCACCGCATGGCGGCGGAGAACCCGGTGTGGATCGTGTGCGCACGCGCTGGAGAAGCGGCATGAACGACAACGACAAGCCGGCCGCGCTGGGGCGCCTCATCGGCCTGAGCCTGGGCCCGGGCGACCCGGGGCTGATCACGCGCGCGGCCTGGGCGCAGCTGCAACGCCGCGACGCGCTGTGGACCTATCCGCAGCGCAGCACCAGGACGCCGAGCTACGCCTTCGACATCGTGCAGCGCGCGGGCCTGCAGCCGCCCGGCGCGCACCTGGCGCTGCTGTTCCCGATGACGCACGACGAGGAGAAGCTGGTGCGCAGCTGGCAGCGCGCGGCCGATGCGGTGCTGCCCACGCTGCGCGCCGGGCAGGACGTGCTGTTCCTGGTCGAAGGCGACGCCAGCACCTACGCCACCTTCGGGCACCTGGCGCGCACGGTGCGGGCGCTGGAGCCGGCCGTCCAGGTGGACACCCTGGCGGGCGTCAACGCCTTCGTCGCCGCGGCGGCCACGCTGGGGCGGCCGCTGTCGGAGCAGGACGACACCATCGCCGTCGTGCCCGCGGCCTATGGCGTCACGGCGGTGGACCGGCTGCTGGCGGACTTCGACACGTTGGTGCTGCTGAAGGTCAAGCCGCTGATGGACGAGCTGATCGACTGGCTGGAGCGCCGCGGCCTGCTGGCCGGCACGGCCTTCATCGAGCGCTGCGGTGCGCCCGACGAGCGCGTGCTGCGTGGCGATGAAATCCTGTCGCTGCGCGGGCAGAAGGTGAGCTACCTGTCGCTGATGCTGGTGCACAACCCGCACCGCGTTCGCGGCGAGCGCGTGCGCGGCTGCCTGAAGAAGAGCGGCCCGGCGCCGCAGCAACCCGTGTTGGAAAGCATCGAG
The DNA here is from genome assembly GCF_000430725.1 of Azohydromonas australica DSM 1124. GTDB lineage: Bacteria > Pseudomonadota > Gammaproteobacteria > Burkholderiales > Burkholderiaceae_C > Azohydromonas > Azohydromonas australica. The sequence goes on along the minus strand of NZ_AUMO01000031.1, from coordinate 116,449 downwards.
CAATGAGCCGTACCGATCCCCGCCTGGCCATCGTCGCCATCACGAAGCACGGCGCGCAGCAGGCCGCCGAGCTGGCCGCGAAGCTGCCGCACGCCTATGTCGTATGCAGCGAGAAATTCGCGCCGGCCTTTGCCGGGCTCGCCAACCCGGTGCGGGCCTACGCGGGCGCGTTGCGCGACGAGATCGGCGCGCTGTTCGAGGGCTACGACCAGCTGGTGTTCTTCGTCTCGCTGGGCGCGGTGGTGCGGCTGATCGCGCCGCATTTGAAGTCCAAGGACGAGGACCCGGGCGTGACGGTGGTGGACGACGCCGGGCGCTACGCCATCCCCGTGCTCTCGGGCCACGTGGGCGGCGCCAACGCCTGCGCCGAAGAGATCGCCGCGCTGCTGGGCGCCACGCCGGTACTGACCACCGCCTCGGACGTCGTGAAGACCATCCCCGTGGACATCCTCGGCCGCGAGCTGGGTTGGCGCGTGGAGGCGCCCAAGCTCAACGTCACGCGCGTGTCGGCGCACGTGGTCAACGGCGAGCCCATCGCCTTCGTGCAGGAAGCGGGCAGCGCGCACTGGTGGACGCGGCCCACGCCGCTGCCGCAGAACATCCACCGCTTCGGCCGCTTCGAGGAAGTGGACCTGGAGCGCTTCCGCGCCGTGCTGTGGGTGACGCGGCGCGAGGTGGCCCCGGCGCTGTGGAAGCAGCTCGACGAGCGCCTGGTGGTGTACCGCCCGCCGCAAGACGGTGCCACGGCATGAGGCCCGCGGGGCGGGTCGCGCTGGGGCTGGGCTGCGACCGCGGCACGCCGCTGCGGACCATCGAGGAGGCGGTGTCGCAGGCGCTGGCCCTGGCGGGCGCTGGCTGGGACGACGTGGCGGCGGCAGCCAGCATCGACCTGAAGGCCGACGAGGCCGGGCTGCTCGCGCTGGCCCGGCAACGCGGCTGGACGCTGCGCTTCCATGCCGCGGCGGCGCTGGCGCAGGTGCCGGTACCCAACCCCTCGGAGACCGTGCGCCGCTACACCGGCACGCCGTCGGTGAGCGAGGCCGCGGCGCTGCTGGCGGCCGGGGCCAGCATGCAGGCGCTGCTGGTCGAGAAGCACAAGCACCGCGGCCCGGACGGCCGCAACGCCACCGTGTCGGTGGCGCGCATGAACGAATGAAGGAACAAGCGATGAGCGAACTCGACAGCGGCACCGCCGTGGCCGCCGCAGCCCCGGGCACGCCCGGCGGCCGGATCACGCTCGTGGGCATCGGCCCCGGCAGCGTGGAGCACATGACGCAGCGCGCGCGCGAGGCCATCGCCGAAGCCGACGTGGTGGTGGGCTACGCGACCTACATCAAGCTGGTGGCCGACCTGCTGGAGGGCAAGGAGGTCGTGCGCAAGGGCATGACCGAGGAGCTGGACCGCGCCGTCCACGCGCTGGAGGCGGCCCGCCAGGGCAGGAAGGTGGCGCTGATCTCCTCCGGCGATGCGGGCGTGTACGGCATGGCCGGACCGACCTACGAGGTGCTGTTCCAGGCCGGCTGGACGCCCGACGACCCGGTGCAAGTCGAGATCGTCCCCGGCGCCTCCGCGCTCAATGCCTGCGCCGCGCTGGTGGGCGCGCCGCTGACGCACGACTTCTGCGCCATCTCGCTGAGCGACCTGCTCACGCCCTGGCCGGTGATCGCGCGGCGGCTCGATGCCGTGGCGCATGCGGACTTCGTGGTGGCGCTCTACAACCCCAAGAGCGGCCGGCGCACGCGGCAGATCGTGGAGGCGCAGCGGCTGTTCCTGCGCCACCGGCGGCCGGACACGCCCGTGGCGATCGTCAAGAGCGCGTACCGGCGGCGGCAGCACATCGAGCTCACGACGCTGAAGCGCATGTCCGAGCACGACATCGGCATGCTCAGCACGGTGCTCATCGGCAACAGCGCCACCTTCGTGCGCGACGGCCTGATGGTCACGCCGCGCGGCTACGCCAACAAGTACGACGCCGAGCAGGGCTTCGAGGCGCGCGAGGGCGAGAAGGCGGGCCGCTCGCTGAGCACGGGGCTGCTGGGCTGGCTGGAAACGCTGCAGGCGCAACATGCCGCCGGCCACACCGTGGCGGACCTGGCGCGGCTGCATGGGCTGCCGGCCGACTACATCGCCGCCACGCTGGCGGAGCCGGCGCAGGCCGAGGCGCCAGCCGCGGGCGAAGGCGAAGGCTGAAGGAGGCCGCACATGGACAACAACGACACCGTGGTGAAGCCCAAGATCGGCGCCTACCGCCGCCACCTGCTGATCTGCACCGGCCCGCGCTGCGCGCAGCAGGGCGAGTCGCAGGCGCTGTTCGACAGCCTGGGCGAGAAGTTCAAGGCCGCCGGGCTGGACCAGGGCGAGCTGCGCGTCAAGCGCAGCCGCGTGAGCTGCTTCGCCGCGTGCAAGGGCGGGCCGGTGATGTGCGTGCAGCCCGACGGCACCTGGTACTACAACGTCACGCCCGAAAACATGGACCGCATCATCGAGCGCCACCTGTGCGGCGGCGAGGTGGTGGAAGACCTGGTGTTCCACCAGGGGCCCGGCGCCTGAGCCACGCGCGGCGCTGCCAGTGCAGCATTGGATGACATCGCAACGCTTCGGGAAACGGCGCGCCGCCTCGGTAGAATCCCACCCGTTGGTGCTCGGACCGGTGTTCCGCCGGTCCGGTTAAACGGGAATCAGGAAGAGCAGCCGCACCGCGGCACTCCTGCCTGAGCTGCCCCCGCAACGGTCAACGGCCGAGGCTTCATCCGAAGCCTCATCCGGGTTCTCGCCCACTGGAAGCCACGCGCTTCTGGGAAGGGTTCCCCGGACGCGCCGCCAGCCCGGATACCGGCCAACGGGGAGCCGCGTGCGCGCGGCATGGTGCACGGTGGCCGCGGGGAGGCTGCCACCGGCGTTCAGTGCGTGTCAGCTCATGTCCCTTTCCCAGGCTTCGCGGCCCCTGCGCCGCGCCCAACGGCCCCTGCCGGCATTCGCTTGCGCCTGCCTTCTGGCACCCGCCTCGGCCCTGGCGGCCGACTCCGAAACCTCCGAGCCCCAGGCCGAAGTGCAGGCCGTGCGCGTCACGGCCCGCCACTACGACAACGCCGTGGGCGCCAGCGACGCGGCGTCGCAGGGCGTGATCCGCGCCGAGCTGCTCAAGAGCCGCCCGGCGCTGCGCCCGGGCGAGGTGCTGGAGTTCGTGCCTGGCGTGATCGTCACGCAGCACTCCGGCGACGGGAAGGCGAACCAGTATTTCCTGCGCGGCTTTAACCTGGACCACGGCACCGACTTCGCTACCACCGTCAACGGGCTGCCGGTGAACATGCCCACGCACGGCCACGGCCAGGGCTACGCGGACCTGAACTTCCTGATGCCCGAGCTGGTCGAGCGCATCGAGTACCGCAAGGGACCGTACGACGCGCAGGGCGGCGACTTCTCCGCCGCGGGCTCGGCCGACATCGCCTACCGCCGCACGCTGGACGCGCCCTTCGCCGCGATCACCATGGGCCAGCGCGGCTACCGTCGCGCCGTGACGGCCGGCTCCACCGAGGTCGGGCCGGGGCTGTCGCTGCTGGGCGCCGTCGAGCTGCTGTGCAACGACGGGCCGTGGACCGTGGCCGAGGGGCTGCACAAGGCCAACGGCGTGCTGACGCTCTCCGGCGGCGCCGCGGCGCAGGGCTTCAGCGCCAGCGTGATGCACTACGACGCGCACTGGACGGCAACGAACCAGGTGCCGCAGCGCCTCATCGACGCCGGCACCTATGACGGCCGCCCCTTCGGCCGCTTCGACTCGCTGGACCCGAGCGACGGCGGCAGCACGCGCCGCAGCAGCGTCTCCGGCGAATGGCACCGCCGCGGCGACGACGGCAGCGCCACGCGCGTGGCGGCCTACGCCATGAGCTACCGGCTGGCGCTGTTCTCCAACCACACCTACGCGCTGGAGCGCCCTGAAGGCGACCAGGCCGCGCAGCAGGACCGGCGCCAGGTCTACGGCTTCAGCAGCAGCCACGCCTTCAACCACGCGCTGGGCGGGCTGGCAGCGCGCAGCGAGTTGGGGCTGCAGCTGCGGCACGACCGCATCCGCGTCGGCCTGTTCGAGAGCGTGGCGCGCCAGCTCACGGCCACTGTGCGCGAGGACCGCGTGCGGCAGACGCAGCTCGGCCTCTACGGCCAGACCTCGGTGGAGGTCACGCCCTGGCTGCGCACCATCGCCGGCCTGCGCGCGGACCAGGCGCGCTTCGACGTGGACGGCCTCAGCAATGCCGCCAACTCCGGCCGCGCCTCGGCGCACCTGGTCTCGCCCAAGTTCTCGCTGATCCTCGGCCCGTGGCGGCAGACGGAACTCTTCTACAACGCCGGCCGCGGTTTCCACAGCAACGACGCGCGCGGCGCCACCGCGGCGGTGGACCCGGTGCCCGGGCTGGTCGCGGCGCGCGGCCAGGAGGTCGGGATGCGCACCGAGTGGCTGCCGGGGCTGCAAAGCTCGGTGGCGCTGTGGAAGCTGGACTTCGACTCCGAGCTGCTCTACGTGGGCGACAGTGGCACCACCGAACCCAACCGCCCCAGCCGCCGCCATGGCGTGGAGTGGAACAACCGCTGGATTCCCGCGCCATGGCTGCTGGTGGACGCGGACCTGGCGTGGTCGCACGCGCGCTTCACGGGCGCGGACCCGGAAGGCCTGGGCGACCGCATTCCCAACGCCGTGGGCCGCATCGCCTCGGTGGCGTTCACGCTGCGCGAGCTGGGCCCCTGGTCGGCCAGCCTGCAGTGGCGCTACCTGGGCAGCGCGCCGCTGGTCGAGGACGACAGCCTGCGCTCGCGCTCCTCGCTCACCGCCAACCTGCGCCTGAGCCGCCGCCTGGGCCGCGACAGCGAGCTGACGCTGGACGTGTTCAACCTGTTCGACCGGCGGGTCAACGACATCGAGTACGCCTACGACTCGCGTGCGCCCGCCGAGACCGCGCCCGTGACCGACCCGCGCCACGTGCACCCGGCCGAGCCGCGCACGCTGCGGCTCACGCTGCGCACCGCCTTCTGAGCGGCGCGCCGGCTCCTCCTCCTCCCCTGACTTCGACCCGCTGACCATGCTCGATACCGTCTTTTCCCAACTGGCCCAGTCGCTGCTGTGGCCGGTGCTGGTGCTGGTGGCGCTGGCCTTCGTCTACGCGCTGTGGACGGCTGGCGCCACCGTCATGGAGGCGTGGCAGCGCCGGCGCCGGCCGCAGTGGCGCGCGCTGGGCGACACCGGCGGGCTGTCGCTGGAGGAGCTGGAGCTGGCGGTGCTGCGCCGGCTGGAGCCGGCGCGGCTGCTGGGGCGGCTGAGCCCGATGCTGGGCCTCATCGCCACCATGATCCCGCTGGGCCCGGCCCTGCAGAGCGTGGCCGCCGGCCAGGCGCAGCAGGCGCTGCAGGTCTTCAGCGGCGCCTTCGCCGGCGTGGTGCTGGCGCTGGCGGCGGCGTCCATCGGGCTGACGGTGTACTCGGTACGCCGGCGCTGGCTGCTGGCCGAGCTGGTGGCCGAGCGGCGCGCGCGGGGAGTCGCCCTGTGAGGCCGGGGCGCGGCCCGGACATCCTGGGCGAGGACGACGACGACCCGATGCTCTCGGCCGTCAACCTGGTGGACGTGTTCCTGGTGCTGGTGGTAGCGCTGCTCACGGCCGTGGCGGCGCAGAGCTCGCGCTCGCAGGCGGCCGAGGCCACGCCGGTGACCAAGGCCGGCGAGGCCGACATGGAACTGGTCGTGCACGAGAACGGCCAGGCCGTGCGCTTCAAGGGCAGCGGCAGCGCCGGCGCCGCCGAGGGCAGCGAGCGCGCCGGGGTGGCGTACCGGCTCAAGGACGGGAGCATCGTGTACGTGCCGGAGGCTGCGGCCTCCGCGCCCTGAACGGAGCCCGGCATGACGATGCAGCTCCGACACGCGCTGGCCGCCTTGCTGCTGCTGGCCTGCACCCTCGCCCAAGCCGCCCCCGCCCGCCTGCTCTGGTTCACCGCCGAGGTCACGCCCGTGCCGCGCACCGCGCTGCTGGAGCGCCTGGCGGCGGAGGCCGGCTTCGAGCTGCAGCACCTGGAAGTCCCCCTGCGCGGCCCCGACACGCTGCCGCCCGCGCAGCTCGCCGCGGTGCAGAGCGCCCTGGACGGCGCCGCGCTGGCCTGGATCGACGCGCCGCACCCGAGCGTGACGCTGCGCCTGCAGCGGCTGCTGGGCTCGGCGCTCCAGGACTTCGCCGCCCGCCACGGCGCGCAGCGCGTCGCCTGGGTAACGCCCGGCGCCACAAGCGCTGACACCTCCACCCTGCAAGCCCGCATCGCCGCCTACCTCGACGCCGGCGGCGAGGCCAACCTGCGCCACGCCGTGGCGCTGGCGCGCGCGCTGGTGGACGGCCGCCCCGCCCCCGAGCTGCCGCCGCCCGCTCCCCTGCCCGCGCGCGGCCTGTACCACCCCGACGCCCCGGCCCTGTTCGCCGACGCCGCCGCCTTCGGCCGCTGGCAGGCGACCCAGAGCGCGCTGCAGGGCAAGCCGGCCGTCGCGCTGCTGGTGCACCGGCAAGCCTTCGTCAACGGCGCCACGCAGGCGCTGGACGCCTGGCTGCGCGCCTTCGCCCGCGAGGGACTGGCGGCCTACGCCGTGTTCGGCACCCAGATCGACGCGCCCACGCTGGCCGCGCTGCTGGAAGTGCCCGCCGCCGTCGGCGGCCCAAGCCTGCACCCGCGCTTGCTGGTGACGCACCTGCTGCTGCCGCAGGCCGCGGCGCTGCAGCCGCTGTTCCAGCGCTGGGGCGTGCCGGTGCTGGCCACGCAGCCCTACCGCAGCGGCAGCCAGGCGGACTGGGAGCGCGACGCCGCCGGGCTGGCCTCGGCCGACGTGCCGATCTACCTGGCGCAGCCCGAGGCTGCCGGCGCCATCGACCCGCTGCCCGTGATCGCCCATGCCGACCAGGGACGCCAGCCGCAGCTCATCGAGCGCCAGGCGCTGGCCGTCATCGCCAAGGCGCGGCGGCTGATTGCGCTGCGCGACAAGCCCAACGCCGAGAAGCGGCTGGTGGCCTTCGTCTACAACTACCCGCCCGGCGGCACGAACTTCGGCGCCTCCTTCCTGAACGTGCCGCGCAGCCTGGAGCAGGTCTCCAGCGGCCTGGCGCAGGCCGGCTACCCAGTTCAGCCGCTGGCCGAGCAGGCCTGGATCGACGGCCTGAAGCCGCTGCTGGGCGCCTACTACCGCGGCGCCGATCTCGTGGCGCTGCTGGACAGCGGCCAGGCCGACGCGCTGCCGCTGGCCGAGTACGAGGCCTGGTGGCGCTCGCTGCCGGCGCCGCAGCGCGAGCGCATCGAGGCGCAGTGGGGCGCGCCCGCCAGCAGCCGCTACGTGGTGGCCTGGCGCGGGCAGCGGGTGTTCGTGATCCCGCGGCTGCAGGCGGGCGCGCTGGCGGTGCTGCCGCAGCCGCCGCGCGAGGAGACGCTGCGCCAGGGCCAGGACCCGTTCATGCACCGCAACAGCCGGCCGCTGGCGCACCACTACCTGGCTGTGTACCTGTGGGCGCGGCAGCACGCCGACGCGCTGATCCACTTCGGCACCCACGGCACGCAGGAATGGGCGCCGGGCAAGGCGCGCGCGCTGGACGTGCTGGACGACGCCCTGCTGCCGCTGGGCGACGTGCCGGTGGTCTACCCGTACATCGTGGACAACCTGGGCGAGGCCCTCACGGCCAAGCGCCGCGGGCGCGCGCTGATGGTCAGCCACCGCACGCCGGTGCTGGCGCCCGCGGGCTTCGAGTCGCGCATGGCGCACATGCACGAGCTGATGCACGAGTGGGAGACGGTGGACGCCGGCCCCACGCGCCAAGCGCTGGAGCGCGAGCTGATCGCGCAGTTCGTCGAACACCAGCTGCACCGCGACCTGGGCTGGACGGCGGAGCGCATCGCCGCGGACTTTGCCGGCTTCCTGGAGCAGCTGCACCCCTGGCTGGACCGGCTGGCTCAGAGCGCGCAGCCGCGCGGGCTGGCCGTGTTCGGCCGCGTGCCGGACGAGGCCTCGCGGCGCCAGCAGCTGCTGCAGATGCTGCGCCAGCCGCTGATCGAGGCGCTGGGCGAGGACATCGACGAGGTGTTCCTGATCGACCACGCCGCGGTGGCGACGTCGCGCCCCGGGCGCTGGCTGGACGTGGCGCTGCGCGATGCCGAAGCCGCCAGCCGGCTGGACCTGCGCCCGCCCGAGCCCGTGGGCCCGGTGCCCAACCGCGCCGCGCGCAAGCCCATCGACACGCCGGCGCTGCGCGCCCTGGCCGAGCGCGCGCAGGCGCTGGAGCGGCTGCTGTCCACCGAGGGCGAGCTGCCGGGGCTGCTGGCCGCGCTGGAAGGGCGCTTCGTGCCCGCGGCCTACGGCGGCGACCCGATCCGCAACCCGGAGAGCCTGCCCACCGGGCGCAACCTCACCGGGCTGGACCCGTCGCGGCTGCCCACGCGCCAGGCCTACGAGGTCGCCAAGCGGCTCTTCAACGACTGGCTCACCCAGTGGCGCGCGGAGCATGGCGAGCGCGTGCCGGCGCGGCTGGCGCTGTCGCTGTGGGCCGGCGAGACGCTGCGGCACCAGGGCGTGATGGAGGCGCAGGCGCTAGTCGCCCTGGGCGTGCAGCCGGTGTGGGACGACAGCGGCCGGCCGCTGCAGCTGCGCGTGATCCCACGCTCAGAACTCGGGCGCGAGCGCGTGGACGTGCTGCTGTCGGTCACCGGCTCCTACCGCGACCAGTTCCCGGCGCTGATGGGGCTGGTCGACCGCGCCGTGGCGGCGGCCGGATCCGCCGAGACGGGCAACGCCATCGCGCGCCACGACGCCAGGCTGCGCGCGGAGCTGGAGCGGGCCGGCGTGCCGGCCGAGCAGGCGGCGCTGCTGGCGCGGGCGCGGGTGTTCGGCAACCGCCAGGGCGACTACGGCACCGGGCTGTCGGACGCGGTGCAGGCCGACGGCCTGAAGCGCGAGGACGAGCGGCTGGGCGCGATGTTCCTGCAGCGCATGAGCCAGCCCTTCGTCGACGGGCAGGCGCTGGACGGCGTGCCCGAAGCGGCAGCCGCGCAGGCGCTGGGCGCGCACCTGCGCGTGGCCGACGCAGCGCTGATGTCGCGCAGCTCGCACCTGTTCGCGATGGCGACTTCCGACGACCCCTTCCAGTACCTGGGCGGCCTGGCCGCTGCGGCGCGCGCGGCGGGCAAGTCCGAGGCGCTGGGCTTGTACGTGAGCCAGCTGCAGGACTCGGGCGAGTCGCACACCGAGACGGCCGGGCGCGCGCTGTCGATGGAGATGCAGTCGCGCTACCTGCACCCGGGCTGGCTGAAGGCGCAGCGCGAGGAGGGCTACGCCGGCACGCTGCAGGTGCTCAAGGCGGTGCAGTTCGTGTGGGGCTGGCAGGCGACGGCGCCGGACACGGTGCGCTCGGACCACTGGCAGTCGCTGCACGAGGTGCTGGTGCGCGACCGCCACGGCCTGGGCCTGCCGCAGTGGTTGCGCGGGCATCCTCAAGCCTACGCGCAGGTGGTGGAGCGGCTGATCCAGGCCCAGCGCCTGGGCCACTGGCAACCCGACGCGGCCACGCGGCAGGAGGTGGCGCGGCTGTATGCGGAGCTGACGCGCGCGGCGCCGCTGGCGCAGGAGCTGAAGGGCGTGCGGCAGTGGGTGCAGTCGCAGGTGGAGCCTGAGCCGGTGCCCGTGGCGCCCGCAGTGCCGCGCGCGCCCACGCCGGCGGTGCAGCCGCGAGCCGAGGTCCGCAAGGAGCCGGAACCGGAGCCGAAGGCGGTCCCGAAGCCGCGCGTGGGCGTGCTGCTGAAGCGCCAGCCCGAGCTGAAGGCGACGGTGGCTCCGCTGCTGTCGCAGGCGCTGGCGCTGGTGGCCATGGCGCTGGTGATGGTGGGCGGGGCGGCCTGGCAGGGGCGGCAGGTGGGGCGGAAAGCATGAAGGAACGTTGGCTTGACCTGCCGATGGGCCGGAGAACGCCGAGCTGCGTTGGCCGTGAGCTGGCCCGCCTCGCCCCTTGCCTCGTCATTCCCGCGAAGGCGCACTGGTGTCCGGGGAAGGTTGTTGGTTGTTAGCCATGAGCTGCGCTGTACCGATAACTACCTCGTCATTCCCGCGCAGGCGGGAATCCAGGCGGCCCCACGTCAGCGCGAAGCCTGGGCGCTGCGCACCAGGGCCCAAGCCTCGGTGTTCAACCCGATCTGCTGCCGGCAGCTTGGGGGCCGCCTGGACTCCCGCCTGCGCGGGGGTGACGAATCAGGGTGCGAAGCGGCTCGACTCACGAGATGCCACGGCTTGCAAAGCTCCCCAGACAGCACTGCGCCTTCGCGGGCGTGACGAAGCAGAAGAGCTGACGCCCGTACTTCGCCCGGCACAGCGCTGGCCGAGGAATGACGCAGCCATGCCCGTATCCATTCCCAGCGGCCTCACCCCATGAACACCCACTTCGCCCCCGCCGACCGCGACGCCCTCTACCGCGTCATCGCCGCCCGCCGCGACATGCGCCACTTCGTCCCGGGCGACGTGGAGCCGGCCACCCTGCGCCGCATCCTGCAGGCCGCGCACCAGGGTCCCTCCGTCGGGCTGATGCAGCCCTGGCGCTTCATCCGCATCACGGAGCCCGCCCTGCGCCGCGACATCGCCGCGCTGGTGGATACCGAGCGCCAAGCCACGGCCGAGGCGCTGGGCGAGCGCGGCGCCGATTTCATGCGGCTGAAGGTCGAGGGCGTGCGCGAGTGCGCGGAGCTGCTGGTGGCGGTGCTGGCGCCCGACGACGGCACGGTATTCGGCCGGCGCACGCTGCCGCAGGAGATGGCGCTGTGCTCGCTGGCCTGCGCGATCGAGAACCTCTGGCTGGCCGCGCGCGCGGAGAACCTGGGCCTGGGCTGGGTCTCGCTGTTCGAGCCCGAGGCCCTGGGCGCGCTGCTGCACCTGCCCCCGGGCGCGCGGCCCATGGCACTGCTGTGCCTGGGGCCCGTGGCCCGCTTCTACGACGAGCCGATGCTGCAGGCCGAGGGGTGGCGCCAGGCCCGGCCGCTGGACGAGCTGCTCCACACCGACCGCTGGCCGCAAGACCGCTGAACACCCCTGACGAGAAGGACCTTCGCATGGACATCGAAACGCCCCCCACCGCCGCCCGCTACGAACGCCCCGAGGGCGAACGCCGCGGCCTGGTCATGGTCCACACCGGCCACGGCAAGGGCAAAAGCACCGCCGCCTTCGGCCTGGCGCTGCGCGCGCACGGGCGCGGCAAGCGCGTGCACGTGTTCCAGTTCATGAAGGTGCCCAGCGCCCGCTTCGGCGAGCACCGCGTCTTCGAGCAGCTGGGCATCCCCATCGAGGGCCTGGGCGACGGCTTCAGCTGGAAGAGCCGCGACCTGGAGCATTCCGCCGAACTGGCGCGCCAGGGCTGGGACAAGGCCGCGGCCATGATCCGTGCCGGCGAGCACTTCATGGTGGTGCTCGACGAAATCATGTACCCGCTGCGCTACGGCTGGCTGGCGCTGGACGACGTGCTGCAGGCGCTGCGCGAGCGGCCCGCGCACGTGACGGTGGTGCTCACCGGGCGCGGCGCGCCGCAGGAGCTGATCGACCTGGCCGACACGGTGACGGAGATGGCCCTGGTGAAGCACCACTTCAAGGCCGGCGTGCCGGCGCAGCGGGGCATCGAGGACTGATGGCGACCGTCGCTCTGGCCTGCGTGGCGGCGCTGGCGCTGGACCGCGCCTTCGGCGAGCCGCCGGCACGGCTGCACCCGGTCGTGGGCATGGGGCGCTACCTGGGCGCGCTGGGGCCCTGGCTGCTGAAGCTGCCACCCCGGGCCGCCTTCGCCGGCGGCGCGCTGGCCTGGCTGGCCGGCGTGAACGTCGTGGTGCTGCTGGCCTGGCTGCTGCAGCGCGCGCTGCTCGAAGCCCTGCCCTGGTGGGGCGCGGCGCTGCTGCTGGGCGTGCTGCTCAAGCCGCTGCTGTCCTGGCGCATGTTGCGCGACGAGGTGGCGGGCGTGGAGACGGCACTGGGACGCTCGCTGGACGAGGGCCGGCGCCAGCTGCAGCGGCTGGTCAGCCGCGACACCACGCGGCTGCAGGCGCACGAGGTGCGCGAGGCGGCCATCGAGACGCTGGCGGAGAACCTGAACGACTCCGTCGTGGCGCCGCTGTTCTGGTTCGCCGTGGCCGGGCTGCCGGGCGCGGCGCTGTACCGCTTCGCCAACACGGCCGACGCCATGTGGGGCTACCGAGGGCGCTGGGAATGGGCTGGCAAGTGGGCCGCGCACGCCGACGACGTGCTGTCATGGCTGCCGGCGCGGCTGACCGCGCTGCTGCTGTGCCTGGCCGCCGGCCGCCGGCCCGCGGGCCTGGCGGGCGAGGCGCGGCGCACGCCCTCGCCCAACGGCGGCTGGCCCATGGGCGCGATGGCGCTGCTGCTGGGCGTGCGGCTGTCCAAGCCGGGCGTGTACGCACTGAATGCGCAGGGACGCGCGCCCGAGGGTGCGGATCTGCGCCGGGCCGTCGCCTGGTGCGGGCGGGCGGTGGTGCTGGCGGCGGTGCTGTGCGCCGCGGCGGACCTGGCGCTCTGGGCTTTGACATGAACATGGACCTTCTGACCCTTTCCCCCCCGGGCAGCGCCGAGGCGGCGTCGTCCGCCTTCGCCGCGCCCGTGCACGGCGGCCCGGACGGCGGCCCGCCGGTGCGCTTCGACTTCTCCACCAACGCCTGCCCGCTGGAGGCGCCGCAGCCGGTGCGCCGGGCGCTGGGCACGGCGGACCGGGGCCGCTATCCGGACCCGGACTACGGCGCGCTGCGCGAGCGGCTGGGCGCGTGGATGGACGTGGCGCCCTCGCGCGTGCTGCCCACGGCCGGCAGCAGCGAGGCGATCCGCCGGCTGACGCTGGCGGCGCGGCTGCAGGGCATCGAGCAGGTGCTCGTGCCGCAGCCCGGCTACGGCGACTACCGCGCCGCGGCGCAGGCGCTGGGCCTGGCGGTATCGCCCTACGCCGACGGTGTCGAGCTGCTGGAGCGGCTGAGCACGCCGCAGGCGCGGCCGGCGCTGGTGTGGCTGTGCGAGCCCTGCAACCCGACCGGCGAGAGTCTGGGCACTGCTTTCTGGGGCGAGCTGCTGGCCGTGGCGCTGGCGCGCGGCGCGCTGCTGGCGCTGGACCGCGCCTACGAGCCGCTGCGGCTGGAAGGGCGCGACCCGATACCGCGCGAGTTCGCCGACCGCGCCTGGCAGCTCTGGTCGCCCAACAAGACGCTGGGCCTCACGGGCGTGCGCGCGGGCTGGGTCGTGGTCCCGCTGCACGACGCGCTGGACGGCCGGATGCAGGCGCTGGCGCCGAGCTGGGTGCTGTCGGCCGAGGGCGTGGCGCTGCTGGAAGCCTGGACGCTGCCGGCGACGCAGCACGGCGTGAACGCCGCCTGCCAGCGCCTGCGCGCCTGGAAGCGCCAGCAGCGCGCCGCGCTGCAGTCGCTGGGCTGGACGCAGCGCCCCTCCGTCACGCCCTTCTGGCTGGCGCGGCCCGACGTGGCGCGGCTGCCGCAGCGCCTGGCCGCGCTGCGCGCGCAGGGCATCAAGCTGCGCGACGCCACCTCCTTCGGCCTGCCGGGCTGGGTGCGCGTGAGCGTGCAGCCGCCGCCGGCGCAGGAGGCGCTGCTGCACGCCTGGCGCACGAGCGGCTAAAGCACGGCGCGCCGAACCCGAAACACCCTGACCAGAACCACGAACAACTGCCCCGCCCGGCTCCCGGCCGGGCCCCACCGGAGCAAGACCATGAACATCCCCGCCATCGACACCCTGGACCAGCCCGCGCTGGAAGCCGCGCTGCGCCGCCGCATCGACAACAAGACGAAGCCGCTGGGCGCGCTGGGCCGGCTGGAGGCGCTGGCACTGCAGATCGGCCTGGCGCTGGGCACCGAGGCGCCGAAGCTGCAGCAACCGCAGATGGTGGTGTTCGCCGGCGACCACGGCCTGGCGGCGCAGGGCGTGTCGGCCTACCCGGCGGACGTGACCTGGCAGATGGTCATGAACTTCCTGGCCGGCGGCGCCGCGGTGAGCGTGCTGGCGCGCCAGCACGGTTTATCCCTGACGGTGGTGGACGCGGGCGTGCGCTGCGACGTCACGCCGCAGCCGGGGCTGCTGCTGCGCAAGATCGCGGCCGGCACGGCCGACGCGTCGCAGGGCCCGGCGATGACGGCGGACCAGTGCGCCACCGCCATCGCGGCCGGGCGCGAGGTGGTGCGCGGGCTGCCGGGCAACGCGCTGCTGCTGGGCGAGATGGGCATCGGCAACAGCTCCAGCGCCGCGCTGCTGCTGTCGCGGCTGGCGGGGCTGCCGATCCAGGCCTGCGCCGGGCGCGGCACGGGGCTGGACGACGCGGGCCTGGCGCACAAGGTGCGGGTGCTGTCGGCCGTGCTGGAGCGCCACGCGGACGCCGTGGAGCCGCTGCAGGCGCTGGCGGCGCTGGGCGGTTTCGAGATCGCGATGATGGTGGGCGCGGTGCTGCAGGCCGCGGCCGAGCGCCGCGTGGTGGTGGTGGACGGCTTCATCGTCGGCAGCGCGGTGCTGGTGGCGCATGCGCTGCAGCCGGCCGTGCTGCAGCGCTGCGTGTTCGCCCACCGCTCGCAGGAAGGCGGCCACCCGCTGCTGCTGCGCCACCTGGGCGTGGAGCCGCTGCTGGACCTGGGCCTGCGCCTGGGCGAGGGCTCGGGCGCGGCGCTGGCCTGGCCGCTGCTGGAGTCGGCCTGCCGCATCCTGGAAGAGATGGCGAGCTTCGAGTCGGCGGGCGTGAGCCGGGCATGACGGCCTTGCTGCACGAGCTGCGCCTGTTCCTGATCGCGCTGCAGTTCTTCACCCGGGTGCCGATCCCCAGCCGCGTCGGCTTCGAGCCGGCGTGGCTGCAGGCCTGCGCGCGGCACTTCCCGGCCGTGGGGCTGGTGGTGGGCGCCTTCGGCGCGGCGGTGCTGCTGGGCGCCTCGCTGCTGTGGCCGCCGGCCGTGGCGGCGGGGCTGTGCATCGCGGCCACCGTGTGGCTGACCGGCGGCTTCCACGAGGACGGGCTGGCCGACACCTGCGACGGCCTGGGCGGCGCGGTGCGGCGCGAGCGGGCGCTGGAGATCATGAAGGACTCGCGGCTGGGCAGCTACGGCGCGCTGGGGCTGCTGCTGGTGCTGGGACTGAAGGCCGCGGCGCTGGCGGCGCTGATCGGCCACTCGCCCATGCTCGCGGCGCTGGCGCTGGCCTGGGGCCATGGCGCGTCGCGCTGCGCGCCGGTGCTGCTGATGCGGCTGCTGCCCTATGGCGGCGACCCGGAGCACGCGAAGGCGAAGCCGCTGGCGCTGCACATCGGTGGTGCCGGCGTGGCGGTGGCGCTGGGCTGGCTGCTGGCCTCCAGCCTGGGCGCCGCCTGGCTGGGCGGCGCGCCGGCCCGGGCGGCCTTGCCCTGGGCGCTGGGCGCGCTGGGTCTGGTGGTGCTGTGGATGACGCGCTGGCTGCGCCGGCGCCTGGGCGGCTTCACCGGCGACACGCTGGGCGCGGCGCAGCAGTTCAGCGAGCTGGCCGCGCTGCTGGCCTGGCTGGCGGTGATGGAGGCCGCCAAGGCGGCAGCGGCGGCGGGAGGCAGCGATGTCTGAGCCGCTTCCGGACGGCGCCCTGCTCTGGGCCTGGCGCCACCCGCGTGCCGAGGGCGCGCAGGGCCGCTGCATCGGCCGCACGGACCTGCACGTGGACCCGCGCCGGGCCAAGCGGCTGGCGCACCGCGTCCGCCAGGCCGCGCGCCGCCACGGGTTGCCGCGCGTGGTCTGGACCTCGCCGCTGCGGCGCTGCGCGGACGTGGGCCGCTGGCTGCGGCGCTGGGGCTGGGAGCACCGCATCGACGCGGCGCTGATGGAGGCGGACTTCGGCGCCTGGGAAGGCCTGGGCTGGGAGGGCATCCCGCGCGAGGAAGTGGACGCCTGGTGCGCGGACTTCGCCGCCGCGCGCCCGGGCGGCGGCGAGTCGCTGCGGCAGGTGCTGGCGCGCGCCGCCGCCTGGACGCCGCCGGCCGGGGCGCCGGCGCTGCTGGTCACGCACGGCGGCTGGATGCTGGCGCGGCGCTGGGTGGCGATGCACGCGCAAGCGCCTCAGCTGCCGACCGAATGGCCGCGGGCGCCGGGGCATGGGTGCCTGTGGCGGCTGGAGCGCGTTCGGGTGGAGTGGCGAGAGTGAGTATTTCGAGGCGGCTCGCTGTTGCATCCCGCCCACCAAAGGCTGGCGCCGGTCGCCCTGCCTAGAATCCCCAGCGTGACCTCCTGCGCCCGCCTCCGCCCACCCCAGCGCCTCGCCGCGCTGCTGGCGCTGGTGCTGGCGCTGCTGGTGCAGGCCTTGTGGATGCCGCGCATGGCGGTGGCGCAGGCCGCGGGCGTGGAGGTGTGCTCGGCGCAGGGCCACCGGCGCATCGCGCTGCCGTCCGAGGACGGGCAGCCCCCGCACCGTCACGGCCTCGAATGCTGCTGCCCGGGCACCTGGGCCGCGGCGCCGCCGCCCCACGTCGCGGCCCTGCCGCTCGTCACCCACCGCCAGGCCCCTCAGGCCGCGCCGCAAGGCGCCGCGCCCTCGCTGGACTGGTACGCGCCGCTGTCGCGCGGCCCGCCCGCCTTCCTGCACTGACATCCGCCGTGGCCGTCCGGCCTGCGCACCGCGCGCGCTGGCGGCTTGCATGTCCCCGCAGGAAGACCTCATGCCCCTTCTGAAACCTCCGTGCGCGCTCACGCTGCTGAGCGCCGCCCTGTCCTGCGCCGCCTGGGCGCAGGTCGAACCCGCCGCCTCCCCGCCGGCGGTGGATGCCGCCGCACCGGCCGAAACCGACGACGACGGCACGCCCATCCGGCAGCTCGGCGTGGTCACCGTCACCGGGTCGCGCCCGACCTCGCTGCCCACGCAGATCCCCACCACCATGGAAGGCGTGACGCGCCAGGACATCGAGCGCAGCGTCAACGCCACCGACAGCGAGGACGCGCTCAAGTACTTCCCGAGCCTGCTCGTGCGCAAGCGCTACGTCGGCGACTACAACCACGCCATCCTCTCCAGCCGCGCCTCGGGCACGGGCAACAGCGCGCGCTCGGCGGTGTATGCCGACGGCATCCTGCTGTCCAACTTCCTGGGCAACGGCGTGGGCGGGCTCTCCTTCCCGCCGCGCTGGGGGCTGGTCACGCCCGAGGAGATCGAGCGCGTGGACGTGATGTACGGCCCCTTCTCGGCCGCCTACCCGGGCAACTCGGTGGGCGCGGTGGTGGACTACGTCACGCGCCTGCCCACGAAGTTCGAGGCCCACGGCAAGGTCGGCTACGTCGCGCAGCCCTTCGACCTCTACGGCACCCACGCCACCTACCACGCCAAGCAGGCCAGCCTCGGCCTGGGCGACCGCGCCGGCGACTGGGCCTGGTGGCTCAACGTCAACCGCACCGACAGCGAGGGGCAGCCGCTGACCTTCGTCACCCGCCCCGCGGGCACCGCGCTGCTGGGCACGGGCGCGATACCGGGCCTCGACAGCGCGAACAAGCCCTGGCTCATCGTGGGCGCCGGCACGCAATACCACACGGTGCAGGACCACCTGAAGCTCAAGCTGGCCTACGACTTCAGCCCCACGGTGCGCGCGAGCTACGTCTTCGGCCTGTGGCGCAACGACGCGGACGGCCATGTCGAGTCCTACCTGCGCGACACCGGCGGCAGCCCGGTCTATGGCAGCGGCTTCAACGTGTCGCGCGAGCGGTTGCTGCACACCATGCACGGGCTCAGCATCAAGAGCCGCACGCGCGGCGAGTGGGACTGGGAAGTCGCCGCCAGCCTCTACGACTACCACCGCGACGACAAGCGCCAGAGCGGCTTCAGCACGCCGCTGCCCACGCCCAGCACGCTGGCCGATGGCAGCGGCACGGGCTGGAACACACTGGCCTTCAAGGGCACCTGGCGCCCGCCGCAGGCGCAAGGACGCCACGTCGTGGAGTTCGGCGTGCAGCAGGACAGCTACCGGCTGCGCTACCTGACCAACAGCGTCGCCGCCGACTACCTCAGCGACGACCGCGGCGTGCAAGCCAGCAACGTGCAGGGCGACACCCGGCTGCGCAGCCTCTGGGCCCAGGACACCTGGCAGTTCTCCGAGCGCTGGAAGACCGTGCTGGGCGGGCGCATGGAGCGCTGGGACGCCGACAACGGGCGCACCGACATCGCGGCGCTGCCCTCGCCGCTGCCGCCCCATCCGGCGCGCCACGAAACGGACTTCTCGCCCAAGGCGGCGCTGTCCTGGCAGTGGCTGCCGCAGACACTGCTCAAGGCCTCCGTGGGCCGCGCGGTGCGCTATCCCACGGTCAACGAGCTCTATGGCGCGACCGCCACCGTGGACTCGCAGTTCATCAACGACCCCGGCCTGCGTCCGGAGAAGTCCTGGACCGGCGAGCTCAGCGCCGAGCAGGACCTGGGAGCGGCGCTGGCGCGGCTGACCCTGTTCGCCGAGGACACGCGCGACGCGCTGTACACGCAGAACGTCTTCGACGCCGCGGCCAACAAGCGGATCGGCCGGGTCCAGAACGTCGGCCGCATCGCCACCACCGGCCTGGAAGCCGCGTTCAACAGCAACGGCTGGCTGCTCAAGGGCCTGGACCTGTGGGCCAGCCTGACCTATGCCGACTCGACGATCAAGGAGAACGCCGGCTACGTGAACGCCCCCGGCGACACGATCGGCAAACGCCAGCCCAACATCCCGCGCTGGCGCGCCACGCTGCTGGCCTCCTACCGCTGGGACGAGCACTGGACCACCACGCTGGGCGCGCGCTACAGCGGCCGCCAGTACCGCACGCTCGACAACGCCGACGTCAACGGGTACGCCTACATGGGCGTGAGCAAGTTCGCCGTGGCGGACCTGCGCGTGCTCTACCGCTTCGACAAGCAGTGGAGCGCGGCCTTCGGCATCGACAACCTCAACAACTATCAGTACTGGAATTTCCACCCGTACCCGCAGCGCAGCTACTCGCTGGAGCTGAAGTTCGACCTGTGAAGGACACCGCCATGCACCGCTTCAACCTCAAGCTCATCCTGATCTCCGCGCTGGCCTCGCTCCCGGCCATCGGGGCCCACGCGCACGTCACGCTGCCCCCGGGCGGCGCCACCGCAGGCAGCACCTACCCGGCCGCGTTCCGCGTTGGCCATGCCTGCAAGGACGCCGCCTCGACCACCGGCATCCGCGTGCGGCTGCCCGAAGGTTTCACGCTCATCGACGCGCAGCCGCGGCCCGGCTGGACGCTGAGCACCAGCGCGCGCGAGGTCACGTGGACGGCCGGCAGCGCCCAGGCCGCGCTGCCCAAGGACGACAAGACCACCTTCAACCTGCGCGGGCGCCTGACCGACAAGCCCGGCACGCTGTGGTTCAAGGTGCTGCAGAGCTGCGACCAGGGCAGTGCCGACTGGGCCGAGATTCCGGCCGGCGGCGGTGCCGCGGCACCGGCCTTCCCCGCCGCGCGGCTGGACGTGCTGCCCGCGGGCGTGGCGCCGGTGGACGTGCGCGAAGCCTGGGCGCGGCCCACCGTGCCCGGGCAGCGCAGCACCGGCGTGTACGGCCGCCTCACCGCGGGCGCCGGCGCACGGCTGGTGGGCGGCTCCACGCCGCTGGCCGAGAGCGTCGAGGTGCACCAGATGGCCATGGAAGGCGACGTGATGCGCATGCGCACGCTGGAGCGGGGGCTGGAACTGCCACCGGGCCAGGGCGTGGAGCTGGCGCCGGGCAGCGGCTATCACCTGATGGTCACCGGCCTGCGCCAGCCCATCGCGCCGGGCAGCACGCTGCCGCTGACGCTGCGCTTCGTCGATGGCGAGGGGCGCGAAAGCTCGCTGGCGCTGCAGGTGCCCGTGCCGGCCAAGGCCCCGGAAGCGCCGGCGCACACGCAGCACCAACATTGAGCCGAGGCGCCGGCGCGGCCGGCGCGCATGCCCGGCCGCGGCAAACGCCGGGGCCGGGCCGGTTTCAGGCCACGGCCTGGTAGTACAGGTTCTGCGGGTGGCGCACCTGCGCGAAGAAGAACCAGCGCTCGGCCAGCAGGCCCGCGCTCTGCAGCAGCACCGCCAGCCACCATGGAAACAGGCCGTCCCAGACGCCGGCCCAGCACAGCGCCAGCAGCAGCACGGGCAGCTTGAAGGCCAGCAGCACGAAGGCGGGCCGCACCAGGCGCAGGGTGCCGCCCGGTGCGCGATGGAAGAACTCCTGCGTGCTGTGGCTGCCGCCCGTGAAGCCCATGGACAGCTGCACCACGCGCATCCCGCCCAGCCCCGTGGCGGACTGCGGCGTGGAGCGCGGCACCAGCGCGTCGTTGCGCCGCAGCGCCCCGAGGCGCCCGGCCCAGGCCAGCACGGTCAGCCCCAGCGCCCAGGGCAGCAGCGCGGCGGCCAGGGCGTCCTCCCCTGCCGAGGTTGCCAGCGCCCCGGCCAGCACGCAGCCCGAGGCTTGGCCCATGAGGGTGTAGTTCAGCACCGTCAGCGGGTGCGCCCACTCCCGCACCACGCGCAGGCAGGCGTAGACCATGCCCGTGCACAGCCACAGCAAGGCCGACAGCGCCAGGGCGGCCAGCGCCAGCGCCGCCTGGGCGCTGCCTGGCAGCTCCAGCCGCACTGCCAGCGCCCAGGCCGCCGTGGCGGCCATGAAGGCCGGCAGCACGATGACCTCGCGCGACATCCACGAAGTGCGCCACATCGCCACGGCGCGCCACGCGCGCGCCGGCCGGCCCAGGTGCGCGAAGGCCGCGCCCAGCGCCACGCCCAGCAGGGCCTCGGCCAGCAACAGCGACGCCTGCAAGAAACCCGGCGCTGGCGCCGCGCCGGCCAGTGCCGCCAGCGCCAGGGCCACTACCAGGCCCTGCGCGCTCCCGGCCAGGGTGGTGAAGACGACGATGGACAGCGAGGGGTTCATCCGGGCCTCCGGGACGTGCCTTGCGGCGGCGTGGACACCGGCGCGGTGGACGTCTCCCCGGCGCCGCGGCGCGGCAGGTAGCGGTTGGCCGGGCGCGTCTCCCACTCCGGCATGAGCGCGTAGCCACCGCGCTCGGCGACGGCGCGCGAGACGGCCGATTCCGGGTCCTTCACGTCGCCGAACAGCCGCGCGCCGGTGGGACAGGCCTTGACGCAGGCGGGCTGGCGGTCCTCGGCCGGCAGCAGCGGGTCGTGGATGCGGTCCACGCACAGCGTGCACTTGGTCATCACGCCGCGCGCCTCGTCGTACTCGCGCGCGCCATAGGGGCAGGCCCAGCTGCAGTACTTGCAGCCGATGCACTTGTCCGCGTCCACGAGCACGATGCCGTCCTCCGCGCGCTTGATGCTCGCGCCGGTAGGGCACACCGGCACGCAGGGCGGGTCCTCGCAGTGCAGGCAGCTCTTGGGCAGGTGCAGCGTCTGCGTGTCGGGGAAGGTGCCGGACTCCCAGGTCTGCACCCGGTTGAAGAAGGTGCCGCGCGGCGAGGGCTCCCAGGCGCCGGCATCGGGCGGCAGCCCGGCGGCGCCGGCGCTGTTCCACTGCTTGCACGAGACCACGCAGGCCTGGCAGCCGACGCACACGTCCAGGTCGATCACCAGCGCCAGCTGCCGCGCCAGGGTCTCGCTGCGCGCGGCGGGCACGGCGTCCGAGGAACGAGCCGCCGGCCGCGGCGCGGCCGTCGCCGGTGGCGCCGGCGGCGCCTCGGCCTCGCGCCGCAGCCACGACCACCAGCCGTCCAGAGCCAGTCCCAGCTTCATGCGCGCCTCCCGGTGGACATGCGGCCGGTCAGGGTGCGCCACGCGGCGCGCACCACGGCCACGCCGGGCACGCCCGGCGGCGTGGGTACGCTTTCCACCTGCGGCGCGGTCCTTTGGGCCTCATCCGGCGCGCAGGGGCGCAGCCGCACCCGCACGTCGTACCAGCCGGCCTGGCCCGTGATCGGATCGGCGTTGGCGATGCGGCCCTCGCCGAAAGGCAAGGTCGCGCTCAGCAGGTGGTTGATGATGAAACCCTTTCGGCTTTCGTCGGCCTCGGCCGGCAGCTGCCACGCGCCGGGCGCCTTGCCGATGGCGTTCCAGGTCCAGACCGTGCCCGGCTCCACCGCCTCGCTGCAGCGGATGCGGCACCGCACCCGGCCCCAGCGGCTCTCCACCCAGCACACGGCGCCGTCCTCCACGCCCGCGGCGCGCGCCGTGGCGGGATGCACGTGCAGCGCGTTGTGGCTGTGGAGCTGGCGCAGCCAGGCGTTCTGCGAGTCCCAGGAGTGGTACATCGCCATCGGCCGCTGCGTGATGGCGTGCAGCGGGTACTCGTGCGCGTCGTCCAGGCGTTGCTCCAGCGGCGGCGCCCAGAAGGGCAGCGGATCGAACCAGGCCGCCACCCGCGCGCGCAACCCGTCGGGCGGCTGCCGGCCCGGGCGCTTGCCCTGCGCCGCCAGCCTGAAGGTCTGCAGCGTGTCGGCGTAGAGGGCGAGCTGGATCGGGTCGTTGCGCTGGCGCCAGCCCATGGACTGGGCGAAGTCCAGGTACGCGCGGTTCCAGTTGCGCCGGTACTGCATCGCCTGCGGCAGGCGGTGGTGGAACACGCAGTCGTGGCTGGCATAGGCCTCCCACTGCTTCAGGTTGGGTGCGCCGCGCAGCGCGTCGCCGCGTTCGCCGCGCCAGCCCATGAGGAAGCCGATGCCCGGCTGGTGCTCGTAGCGCTGGACAAAGTCGGCGTAGCCGGCGTACTTGCGCGTGCCGTCGGCCTGCGTGAAGGCCGGCAGCTTCAGCCGCGCGGCCAGCTCCACCAGCACGTCCTGGAACGGGCGGCACTCGCCCAGCGGCGGCAGCACCGGTACGCGCACCGCGTCCATCGGCCCCTCGAACTCGGAGATGGGCCTATCCAGCAGGCTCAGCGCGTCGTGGCGCTCCAGGTACGTGGTGTCGGGCAGCACCAGGTCGGCGTAGGCCACGGTCTCGCTCTGGAAGGCGTCGCACACCACCACGAAGGGAATCATGTGCTCGCCGTTCTCGTCCCGGGCGTTGAGCGCCTTGCGCACCTCCAGCGGCTCCATGCTGGAGTTCCAGGCCATGTTGGCCATGTAGATCAGCAGCGTGTCGATGCGGTAGGGGTCGCCGCGCGCGGCGTTGGCGATGACGTTCTGCATCAGCCCGTGCACCGCCAGCGGGTAGGCCCAGGAGAAGGCATGGTCGATGCGCAGCGGCGTGCCGTCGGCATGCACCGCCAGCTCCTCGGGGCTGGCTGGAAAGCCCAGCGGCGGCGCGTCCAGCGGCGTGTCAGGCTTCAGCTTGTCCGGGTCGTTGAAGGCCCGGTAGTTGGGAACGATGTGGCGCGGGTACGGCGCCTTGTGCCTGAAGCCGCCGGGCGCGTCGATGGTGCCCAGCACGCTCATGAGCAGCGTGAGCGCGCGCACGGTCTGGAAGCCGTTGGAATGCGCCGCCAGCCCGCGCATGGCGTGGAAGGCCACGGGCCGCAGCGGCACGCGGGCGTGCTCGGTGCCCCAGGCGTCGGTCCAGGGGATGTCCAGCGCGTCGTCGTGCCGCAGCGCGGTTTCGCCCAGCTCGCGCGCCAGGCGCCGGATGCGCGCGGCCGGGATGCCCGTGATGCCCTCGGCCCACTGCGGCGTGCACGCCGCCACGCGCTCGCGCAGCAGCTGGAACGAGGGCGCCACGCGCGTGCCGTCGGGCAGCGTGAAATGGCCTTCCAGCGCCAGCTCGCGCCCCGGCTCCAGGCCTTGCGGGTAGGCGGCCACCGCAGCACCCGAGGCCAGGTCCCAGGCCAGCTTGTTGTGCGGGTTGCGCCCGTCGGGCGGTGGGCCGGCGGCGGGGTCGAAGGCGAACAGGCCCTCGCGCTCGCCCTCCTCCAGCGCCACCAGCTGCGGCGCGTTGGTGCAGCGCTGCAGGAAGGGCCGGTCGATCAGCTCCTCGCGCAGCAGCTCGTGCAGCAGCGCCATGAACAGCGCGCCGTCGGTGCCGGGGCGGATCGGGATCCACTCGTCGGCGATGGCGGCATAGCCGCTGCGCACGGGGTTGATGGCGATGAAGCGTCCGCCGCGCTGCTTGAAGCGCCCCAGCGCGATCTTCATCGGGTTGCTGTGGTGGTCCTCGGCGGTGCCGATCATCAGGAACAGCTTGGCGCGTTCCAGGTCCGGGCCGCCGAACTCCCAGAAGCTGCCGCCGATGCTGTAGATCATTCCGGCGGCCATGTTCACCGAGCACAGCCCGCCGTGCGCGGCGTAGTTGGGCGTGCCGAACTGGCGCGCGAACAGCCCGGTGAGCGCCTGCATCTGGTCGCGCCCGGTGAAGAAGGCGAACTGCTTCGGGTCGCTGCCGCGGATGCGCCGCAGCCGCTCGGCGAGCAGCGCCAGCGCCTGTTCCCAAGGGATCGGGTCGAAGATGCCGTCGCCGCGCTCGGTGCCGGGACGGCGCAGCAGCGGCTGTGTCAGCCGCGCCGGCGAAAACTGCTTCATCAACCCCGCGCTGCCCTTGGCGCAGATGACGCCCTGGTTCAGGGGATGGCGCCGATTGCCGTCGATGTAGGCCGGCTGCCCGTCGCGCAGGTGCACGCGGATGCCGCAGCGGCAGGCGCACATGCAGCAGGTGGTGGTGCGGATCTCGGTGGGTGCGACGGATGCGTCGCTTGCGCTCGGCGGGGTGCTACAGGCGGGGTCGGTCAACCGGTGCTCCTTGCAGGGATCCCGGCGGGACGGCAGCCCAGCGCGCCGGCCCGCGGGAGCGGCCATCCTAAAAACCCTCAGTCGCTTCGCGCAAAGCATGAATGCGCATATGCAAGCAGGAAAAGCGCGGGGCCGAGCGTGGGTCTTCAAACGATTGAGTCCGCAACCTTCTCCACCGCAGCCGGTGCCCGCGGCAGCTCGTCGCCGTCATATGAGCGCGCCGGATAAACATAGCCGCACACATTCGTTCTCCGGCCGCCGGGCGCTGCCTATCGTGCAGCCCATGAAGATCGTCAGCCTTTCCGGAAGCCCCTCCGCCATCTCCCGCTCCGCCGCGCTGCTGCGCTGGTGCGAAGCCCAGCTGGCGCCCGGCGCGTCGTCCCTGCATGCCATCGCGCTGCGCGAGCTGCCCGCCACGTCGCTGCTGCAGGCACGGTTCGAGGACGCCGAGCTGCAGGCGTCGCTGCGCCAGGTGGCCGAGGCCGACGTGGTGCTGCTGGCCACGCCCATCTACAAGGCCGCCTACAGCGGCCTGCTCAAGGTGTTCCTGGACCTGCTGCCGCAGGACGGCCTGGCCGGCAAACAGGTGCTGCCGCTGGCCACCGGCGGCAGCCTCGCGCACCTGCTGGCGCTGGACTACGGGCTGCGCCCCGTGCTGCATGCCCTGGGTGCGCGCCAGTTGCTCGACGCGGTGTTCGCCACCGACGGCCAGTTCCAGAAGCACCCGACGCTGGGTTACGTGCCCGATGCGGAAACGATCGCGCGAATGCAGCGCTCGCTCCAGCCGCTGCTGCAGGCGCCGCCGCGCCCTGCTGCCCAGGTTGCCATGGCCGGCACCTGTTGAAGCCCGCGCCGCTTCCGCAACGCTCCACGCCCCTCCCCGCTGATTCGCGCCCCGCGGCACCCGGCCGCGGTGCCAGCGCCCTACCGATTCAAGGAAAGAACACCATGCTGCCCAACCTCAACCGTCCGCACCGCCGCCGCATCCTGCTGCGCGCCGCCGTGGCCGCCGCCGTCCTGGCCGCCAACCCCAAGTGGCTGCGTGCGCAACCCGCCGTCACGCTGCGCGTGGGCTACCAGAAGTCCGCCAGCCTGTTCGTGCTGCAGAAGGCCCAGGGCACGCTGGAGAAGCGCCTGGCCGCGCTGGGCGCCGGCGTGCAGTGGGTGGAGTTCCCGGCCGGGCCGCAGCTGCTCGAAGGCCTCAACGTCGGCTCGGTGGACGTGGGCTACGTCGGCGAGGCGCCACCCATCTTCGCCCAGGCCGCGGGCGCCAACTTCGTCTACATCGGCCACGACCCGGCCTCGCCCACGGCCGAGGCGATCGTGGTGCCCAAGGATTCGGCGCTGAAGTCCATGGCCGAGCTCAAGGGGCGCAAGGTCGCGCTCAACAAGGGCTCCAACGTGCACTACCTGCTGGTGAAGCTGCTGGAGAAGCACGGCCTGAAGTACGCGGACATCCAGCCCGTGTTCCTGGCGCCGGCGGACGCGCGCGCGGCCTTCGAGCGCGGTGCGGTGGACGCCTGGGCGATCTGGGACCCGTTCCTGGCCGCCGTAGAGAAGCAGCTGGGAGCGCGCGTGCTGGCCGACGGCCGCGGCGTGGTGGACAACTTCAACTACTACCTGGCCGAGCGCGGCTTCGTGGACCGCCACCCCAAGGTGATCCAGGCGCTGTTCGACGACCTCACGGAGCGCGGGCGCTGGCTCAAGAGCCACGTGGACGAGGCCGCCGCGGTGATCGCGCCGCTGCAGGGGCTGGATGCGGAAGTGGTCAAGCGCAGCATCCAGCGCTACGAGTTCAACGTGACGCCGCTGACGCCCGCCGTCGCCGCGCGCCAGCAGCTCATCGCCGACGCCTTCCACGGGCTGAAGCTGATCCCGAAGCCCATCCGCATCGCCGACGCGCTGCCGACGCGCGCAGCGCCCTGAGGCGGCACGCCAGAGCCCAACCGAGTGAGCCGCACCATGTTCCAAGAAGCGCATCTGGACCACGTTCAACTGCCGATGCCGCCCGGCGGCGCCGAGCGGGCACGGTCTTTCTATGCCCGCGTACTGGGGCTTCGCGAGCTGGACAGCCCGTTTCCTGCCGATGGCCCGCGCGTGCTGCGCTTCGTGCTCGAAGGCACCACGCTCGACCTCAGCGAGGGGCCCTACACCGGCGTCGCGCCGCAAGCGCACCTGGCGCTGCAGCTGCGCGACGTGCCCGCCGTCGTGGAGCGCCTGCGCGCCGCCGGCCGGCCGGTGGACGCGTGGACGCTGGACGAGACCGGCCGCGCCGTCACCGAGGACCCCTTCGGCAACCGGCTGGAGCTCATCAGCCCGCCGGCCGAGCCGGCGCTCTACCGCAAGGACCATCATGTCACGCAGCTTCGCATTTCCGTCTAAGGGCGCGCGCCACGCGCTGCCCTGGCTGCTGCCGGTGCTGATCGTCGTGGCCTGGGAAGTGGCCTCGCGCATGGGCTGGCTCTCGACCCGGGTGCTGCCCGAGCCCTGGGCGGTGCTCACGGCGTTCTGGACGCTGCTGGCCTCGGGCGAGCTCGGCGAGCACGTGGCGGTGAGCACCGGCCGCGCCTTCGCGGGGCTGGCCATCGGCGGCAGCCTGGGGTTGCTGTTCGGACTGCTCACCGGCAGCTTCAGGCGCGCCGAGACGCTGCTGGACACCACCTTCCAGATGCTGCGCAACATCCCGCCGCTGGCGCTGATTCCGCTGGTGATCCTGTGGTTTGGCATCGGCGAAGGCGCCAAGCTGTTCCTGGTGGCGGTGGCGGTGTTCTTCCCGATCTACCTCAACACCTTCCACGGCATCCGCGCCGTGGACCGCGGGCTCATCGAGATGGCGCGCAGCTACGGGCTCAACGGCTGGCCGCTGTACCGCCACGTCATCCTGCCCGGCGCGCTGCCTTCCATCCTCGTGGGCCTGCGCTTCTCGCTGGGACTGATGTGGGTGCTGCTGATCGTGGCCGAGACGCTGTCGGCGCAGTCGGGCATCGGCTACATGACCATGAACGCGCGCGAGTTCCTGCAGACCGACGTGGTGCTGGTGGGCGTCGTCCTCTACGCGCTGCTGGGCAAGGCCGCCGACCTGGCCGCCCGCGGCCTGGAGCGCTGGTGGTTGCGCTGGCATCCGGCCCACCAGCATTGACCAATTCAGAGGGAGAACAAGGCATGAAATTCCCAGGCATTCGCCTCGGCTCGGCGGCGCACGCTGGCTTCGCGCCCACCCAACCGGCCGACGCCGGATTCGCGCAAGCCGCCGCGAATGCGCGCGGCGCGGAAGTGGTGGTGGAGCGGCTGAGCAAGCGCTACGGCGGGCGGCCGGTGCTGCAGGACGTCTCGCTGCGCTTGGCGCCGGGCGAGTTCGTCGCCATCGTCGGGCGCAGCGGCTGCGGCAAGAGCACGCTGCTGCGCCACGTCGCCGGGCTGGAGCAGGCCGATGCGGGCCTGCTGCACGTAGGCGGCGGCGTCGGTGGCGCGGGCACGCGCATCATGTTCCAGGACGCACGGCTGCTGCCTTGGAAGAGCGTGCTGGACAACGTCGCGTTGGGCCTGCCGCAGCCGCAGGGCCGCCAGCAGGCGCGCCGCGCGCTGGCCCAGGTGGGGCTGCTCAAGCGTGCGCTGGAGTGGCCGGCGGTGCTCTCGGGCGGGCAGCGCCAGCGCGTGGCCCTGGCGCGCGCGCTGGTGCACGAGCCGCGGCTGCTGCTGCTGGACGAGCCGCTGGGCGCGCTGGACGCGCTCACGCGCATCGAGATGCAGCGGCTCATCGAGACGCTGTGGCGCGAGCACGGCTTCACCGCGCTGCTGGTGACGCACGACGTGTCGGAAGCCGTGGCGCTGGCCGACCGCGTGGTGTTGATCGAGGACCAGCGCATCGCCTTCGACGAGCGGGTGCCGCTGCCGCGCCCGCGTCCGCACGCCGACCCGGCCTTCGCCGCCTTCGAGGCGCGGGTGCTGGAGCGGCTGCTCAAACCGTCCACCCCGCCGGAGGCCGAGGCCGAGGACGTGGCCTCGCCCGACACCGGCCGGCTGCGCTGGGCCGTCTGAGCCCGCGCCGCAACGAAACGCAGGAGCCACAGCACATGCCCATCACCGCCATCAACGTCCGCAACCAGTTCCGCGGCAAGGTGATCGAGATCATCCACGGGCCCGTGGTGTCCGAGGTGGACATCGAGACCCCCGGCGGGCTGATCGTCACCTCCGTCATCACCAGCCGCTCCGTCAAGGAGCTGGGGCTGCAGCCGGGCAAGGAGGTCATCGCGCTCGTGAAATCGACCGAGGTGTCGATCGCCACGCTATGAGCCTGCCGACGCGCCTGCTGATCATCCCGGGCCTGCACGACAGCGGCCCGGCGCACTGGCAGACCTGGCTGCAGTCGCGCCATCGCGGCGCGCTGCGCGTGGTGCAGTCCGACTGGGAGCGCCCGGCGCTGGAGCGCTGGGCCGCCACGCTGGAATCCACGCTGCGGCAGGCCGCGCCGGCGCGCTGGATCGCCGTGGCGCACAGCTTCGGCTGCCTCACGCTGGCGCGTCACCTGGCGCTGCGGCCGGACTCGCCCATCGCCGCGATGCTGCTGGTGGCGCCGGCCGAGCCGCAGAAGTTCGGCGTCACGCCGCTCCTGCCGCGTGGGCCGCTGGGCCGGCCGGGGCTGCTGGTGGCCAGCGACACCGACCCGTGGATGCAGGCCGCCAGTGCCCTGGCCTGGGCCGAGCGCTGGGGCCTGCGCACGCTCAACCTGGGCGACGCCGGACACGTCAACGCCGAATCGGGCTTCGGACCCTGGCCGCTGGCGCAGCGCTGGGTCACGGGCATGGAGCAGCGCCTGGCGCGGCAGGCACGCGGGGCGATGCCCACGGCGCCGCCGGGGTGGCGCTTCGCGTGCTGAGGCGGCGGCGATCCCCGGCCTGGGCGCGGACCGCTCCCACCACGTCAACCGCCGCTACTCGCCGATGCGGCTGGCGCTCAAGGACGCGCTGACGCGGCAGTGGCGCGCGCCGCGGAAGGAGCAGGAGAGCTACCTCTGAGGCGCGGCGGCGGGCTCAGAACGAAGTCCACTCGTCCTGATTGTTCGCAGCCACGGCCGCAGGCGCGGGCGGCGCTGCCGGGACGCGCTGCGCCGGGACGGCGCGGCTGCCGGCGCGGGCCTGCGTGAGGGTGCGCTGCGCCAGCACCGCAGCGGCGGGCGCGGGCGCGAATGCGGGCGCCCGCGGCGGCGCCGCCTCGTGATCGAGCCTGAAGGTGCGCACCAGCTCCGCCAGGCGCTGCGCCTGCTGGTTCAGGCTGCCGGCCGCGGCCGTGCTCTGCTCCACCAGCGCGGCGTTCTGCTGCGTCACCTCATCGAGTTGCGACACCGCCTGGCTGACCTGCGTGATGCCGCTGGTCTGTTCAACGGAAGCGGAGCTGATCTCGCCCAGCAGGTCCGACACGCGCTGGACCTGGCGCACCAGGTCCTGCATCGTCGCGCCGGCATCGCCCACGAGTTCGGAGCCCGTCTGGACCTTGCTCACGCTGTCGGCGATGAGCGTCTTGATCTCCCGGGCCGCCCCGGCGCTGCGCTGCGCCAGGTTGCGCACCTCGCCGGCCACCACCGCGAAGCCGCGGCCCTGCTCGCCCGCACGCGCGGCTTCGACCGCGGCGTTGAGCGCCAGGATGTTGGTCTGGAACGCGATGCCGTCGATCACGCCGATGATGTCCTCGATCTTGCGGGAGCTGGCACTGATCTCCTCCATCGTGGAAACCACCTGCGAGACCACCCCGCCGCCCTTGCGCGCGGCCTCGCTGGCCGCCGAGGCCATCTGCGAGGCCTGCTGCGCCGTATCGGCGTTGTGCTTGACGGTGACGTTGAGCTGCTCCATGGACGCCGCCGTCTCTTCCAGGCTGGCGGCCTGCTTCTCGGTGCGCTGCGACAGGTCGGTGCTGCCCGCGGCCACCTCGCGGCTGCCGGTGGCGATGGAGTCCGAGCCGCTGCGCACCTGGCGCACCAGCTCCGACAGGCGCTGGTTCATGCGTGCCAGCGCCTGCAGCAGCCGCGCGGCCTCGTCGTTGCCCTGCACCTCCACGCGCGTGGAGAGATCGCCGTCGGCCACGGCTTCGGCGGTTTCCACCGCACGCGTCAGGGGCTTGGTGATGGAGCGCGTGATCAGCAGCGCCGCCGCGCTGCCCAGCGCCAACGCCAGCACGGCGCAGCCGAGCAGCACTGCGCGTCCCTGCCGCTCGGTGGCAGCCGCCATGTCCTTCTGCTGAACCGCCAGCTGGGTGTTGTGCGCCCACCATTGCTGCAGCGCCACGTCGAGGTTGTGGTAGGCCTCGCGCGAAGGGCCGAAAAGCATCTTCTGGGCCTTCTCCAGCGCCGCCGGGTTCTCGACCGTACTGCGCGACACGCTGCGTATCTGCTCCCACTGGGTGTAGTACGCCGCGACTGCGGCGCGCACTGCGCCCAGCAGGCGCCGGTCCTCATCGTCGGACAGCAGCGCCTTCTCGTAGTGCTCCAGCGCCTGTGCCGCAACCTTCTGCTGCTCGCCGACGCGCTGCTCCATGTCGTCCATCTCCGCCGGGGTGTTGACCATGATGTGCTGCGACTCGAAACGGCGCATGGCGCTCAGCGCCATGGCGATCTGGTGCTCGGTCTCGAACGAGGGCACCAGGTTCTCTGCGTAGTAGCCGGAGATGCCGGCCAGCGTGGATATCTCCACCAGGGCCACCGCAGCCATGGCGCAAAACAAGGCCAGGACCAGGCCGAAACCGGTTCCAAGACGGGGTCCGATACGCCAGCGATTGAGTGATTCCATGATTGATGAGGCCTTGCTCCGTTGTTGTTGATGTTTGCAGGCAGCGTCCGGCGAGAGGCGCCCGCGAACGCCTGCATCGGCCAACGGCGCCAGACATTGACCCCGCGCAAGGGTTGTCGACGCGAGACTTCACATTCCGGACACAGAACCGTGCGCCGGCGCCTCGGCCGCAGACAAACATCTGCACCAGCAGCAAGTTTTCGGCTGGCCACGACAACGCCTCCCGATGGCCGACCTGTACAGTGCCGCGCAGCGCGCGCCTGCCCGCCGACGCGTGCCTGGAGTCAGCGGGAGGAAATTCAACCGCCATTGACTACCGATTCCGAAGCCATCGAATCGGGAAGGTCGCGGCCATCTACAGGCACATGGACCCCCCGGCAAGTCAGGTTGCCAAGGATCCAGTCCTGAAAACAGTCTAGACCTCACCGTATTTCTGCCGAGGCATGACAAAGGAATCGCATGCTCAGTATTTCCAGTAGACGAGCATCATGAATATGAGGGTAGCCAGGAGTTTGGTTTGGTTGTCTGTTTTCGTCGCGACTTACCTGCTGGGCGCCTGGGGAGGGCAGGCGCTCTTCATCGCGCCGGACCTGGGAGCCGCGCTGTGGCCGCCAAGCGGGCTGTTCCTGGCAGCACTGCTGCTGTGCGCCAATTCGCGGCGGCCCTGGTTCATCGTGGTCGGCGCGGTTACCGACTTCGTTGCCAGCTTCCTGATCTTCGGCTTTCCGGCTGGGCTGAGCGTCGCCATCGCGGTGGGAAACACGCTGGAGGCGGCCGCGGGCGCGTACCTCCTGCGGCGATGGACCGGGAGCGATTTCAGGCTGGAGGGCACGGCCTCGGTGTTCGCCTTCACGCTGCTGGCGGCCTTGGCAAGCCCGCTGCTGAGTACCGCCGTGGGCGGCACGGCCATGAGTTTCCACACCGGGCAACCGCTGCTGAGCGCCTGGAAACTCTGGTGGACGGGCGATGCGGTCGGCGTGCTGATTTTCACACCCTTGGTGCTGTTCCTTTTCAGGAAACAGCGCGCCGCTGTGCAGGACGATCCCCCCGCGGGCCTGGCGGAAATCATTCTCATGCTGTGCGTGCTGCTGCTGGGTGGACACGTTGTGTGGCTACCGCCTTATCCCAACGAATTCTTCTTATTACCCGTACTGATCTGGATCGCGCTGCGCGGTGAATTCCTGACCATCGTTTTCGCGAATTTCCTGGTGACCCTCCAGGCCGTGCTTTACACCCAGCATGGATATGGCTCCTTCGCCAGCGACCCGTCGCTGGAAACCCGCCAGCTCCTGACGCAGTCCTTCATCATGGCTGCGGCGCTGACCGGGCTGGTGCTGGCCGGCCAGGCCTGCCAGCGCCGCAAGTCGATCCTGGAGCTGCAGGCGGCGCGCAACGCGGCGGAGGCGGCCCTGGCGTCGGCCGAGAGGGCCAGGGCTTCCGCGGAGGAAGCCAGCCGGGTGAAGTCGCAGTTCCTGGCCAACATGAGCCACGAGTTCCGCACCCCGCTCAACGCCGTCATCGGCCTGAGCCACCTGCTGCACCAGCGTGCCATGCCTGCCGACATGGCGCGCTTCGTCACCCACATCCAGCACGCCGGCGAGCAGCTGCTGGCGCTGACCAACGACGTCCTCGACCTCTCTCGCATCGAGGCCGGCGAATTGCGTCTGGAGGACGTGCCGTTCGCGCTGATGCCGCTGCTCGATGCCGTGCAGGCGATGGTCCGGACGCAGGCGGATGCCAAGAGCCTGCCTCTGTGGCTGGATGTTGCGGCCGGCGTGCCGCCGCGGCTGGTCGGCGATCCGCTGCGGCTGCGCCAGGTGCTGCTCAACCTGCTGGGCAACGCGGTGAAGTTCACGGCGGCCGGCCAGGTGACGCTGCGCCTGGAAGTGGTGGCCCGCGAGGCCGGGTGGATACGGCTGCGCTTCGAGGTCGCCGACACGGGGATCGGCATCGCGGCCGAGCAGCAGCAGCGCATCTTCGAGCCCTTCGTCCAGGGCGACAGCTCCACGACGCGGCGCTTCGGCGGCACGGGCCTGGGCCTGTCGATCGTGCGCCGGCTGGTGGACCTGATGGGCGGCACTTTGCAGCTGCAAAGCCAGCCCGGGCAGGGCAGCGTCTTCAGCGTGGAGCTGCCCTTTCGCGTCGGTTGAGTCCCCGGCCGCCGGGCGCGCTCAGTCGCCCGGTGCCTGCCCCGCATAGCGCCGTATCGAATCCAGCGCCAGCGCCAGCGCCGAGTCCAGGCGTGCCAGGGCCTGCGGCAGCAGCGCGCCGCCGCGCGCGTCCCGCTCCAGGGCTTCGGCCGCCGAGGCCACGCCGTCCAGCGCCAGGCTGGCCGCCGCGCCCTTGAGCTTGTGCGCCAGCGCTGCGACCACGCCGGCCTCGGCGGTGCCGAGGGTGTGGACGCAGTCCGCGTACTCCTGTTCGAACAGGCGCAGGCAGCGGACGTAGAGCGCCGGGTCCCTCCAATACTGCAGGCCGCGCGCCGGGTCCAGGCCCGGGAAGTCGGCACCGGCATCGCCGGCCCGGCCGTCGGCAGCCGGCGGCGGCGCCGCGGCCGGGCGGGGCCCGTCGCGGCGTCCGGTGAGCCGCAGGATGACGTCCACGGCCGCGGCGACATTGATGGGCTTGGCGATGAAGTCGTCCATGCCGGTGGCCCGCGCCGTTTCCTGCTCGGACTGGAAAGCCCCCGCGGTCAGCGCCACCACCGGCAGCCGGGCCAGGGCCGGCGTGCGGCGGATGGCGCGCGTGGCCTCGTGGCCGTCCATGACCGGCATCTGCACGTCCATCAGCACGATGTCCACCGCCCCCTGGCGTGCGTGCAGCCACTCCAGCGCCTGCTGCCCGTCCTCCGCCAGCGACACCTGCGCCCCTTCGCTGCCGAAGATGCCCTGCGCCACCTCGCGGTTGATCTCGCTGTCGTCCACCACCAGCAGGTGCAGCCCCTGCAGCCGGCCCTGCCGGCCGCCGGCCGGGGCCTGCGCCGCCAGCTCGCCGCGCCCGTGCAGGACCTGCTGGACGGCGTTGAAGAGCGAGGACGTGGTCACGGGCTTGGGCAGTACCGCGTCGACCAGGCGGCTGTCCGGATGCGCCTGGAGCTCCTCGCGCGAGAACGCCGTGACCATCACCACGATCGGCTCGCGCACCCCGTTGCCGGCCTGGCGGATGGCACGCGCCACCGCCAGGCCGTCCATGTCCGGCATCTGCCAGTCCAGCAGCACCACGTCCGCCATCGCCCGGCGCGCCCGCCGCGCGAGCACCGCGTCGACGGCGGCCGAGCCGGACGCCACCATGTCGGCCTTCCAGCCCAGGTGCTCGGCCGTCTTGTGCAGGGCCTCGCGCGCCACGGCGCTGTCGTCGGCGATCAGCACTTCCAGGCCGGCCATCGCGGCGCCGGGCAGGGCCTCGGCCGGGACGACGGCCTCGCGCCGCAGCTGCACCGTGAACCAGAACTCGCTGCCGCTGCCCGGGATGCTGAGCAGGCCGATCTCGCCGCCCATCATCTCCACCAGCCGCCGGCAGATGGTCAGGCCCAAACCCGTGCCGCCGAAGCGGCGCGTGGTGGAGGCATCGGCCTGCGAGAAGGGCGCGAAGATCTCCCGCTGCTTCTGCGGCGTGATGCCGATGCCGGTGTCGCACACGAGGAAGCGCAGCGTGACCGCCTGCGTGTCCTGCGCATCGACGCGGATGTCCACGTCCACGTGCCCGCGATCGGTGAACTTGATCGCGTTGCCGGTCAGGTTGACGAGCACCTGCTCCAGGCGCAGCGCGTCGCCGCGCAGGTGGTCCACGCCGCGCGGGGGCGGGTGGATCACCAGCTCCAGGTTCTTGGCCCCGGCCGTGGCCGCCATGACGGTGGAGAGGTTGTCCAGCACGTCGGCCAGCTCGAAGGGCGCGTCTTCCAGCTCCAGGCGGCCGGCCTCGATCTTCGAGTAGTCCAGGACGTCGTTGATGATGCCCAGCAGCATGCGCCCGGCGTTGTGCACCTTGCGCACCAGCGTCCGCGCGGCGGCGCTCAGCTCCTCGCGCTCCAGCAGGTAGACCAGTCCCAGCACGGCGTTCATGGGCGTGCGGATCTCGTGGCTCATGTTGGCCAGGAAGTCGCTCTTGGCCCGGCTGGCGGCCAGCGCCTCGTCCGCGCGCCGGGCCAGCGCCTCGCCCAGCTGCGTCCGCTCGGCCAGCAGCCGCTGGATCGCGGCATGGGCGCGGGTGCGCTCGTCCAGCGCGGCGTGCTGGCGCTCGGCGGCGCGGTGGATCAGCACGGCGGCGATGCCGGTGAGCAGCACCAGCACGCCGCCCAGGGTGCACAGGATCACGGCGTTGTCCTGCCACTCGCCCAGGTAGTCCTGCGTGGCCACGCCGACCAGGATGTAGAAGGGGTAGTCCCGCAGCCGGCGGTAGGCATTGCTGCGCTCGATGCCGTCCAGCGGCGTGGTGGCGACGTAGGAGCCGCCTTCGGGCGCCGAGCGCAGCACCTGCTGCAGCTGCGCCGAGACGTTGCGGCTGCCCAGGGCATCGCGGGCTTCGGGATGGCGGTGCACCAGTGCCAGGTCCGCGGTGCGGATGGTGGCCGCGCCGTTCGGCCCCAGCGCGAGGCCGGACAAGTTTCGGCCCAGCTCCGCCGTCGCCAGGCTGGCGTACAGCACGCCGGCGAAGGCGCCGTCCGGTGCGTTGAGCCGGCGGGCCAGCACGATGACCCACTGCTGGGCAATGCGTGCCACCAGCGGCCCGGACACGATCAGCACCGGGGCCGCGCTATCGCGGGCACGGATGAAGAAGTCCCGGTCCGCCTGGCTGACCAGCGGCCCCTCGCCCACGCCGCCGTAGCGCACGACGCCGTCGGGCCCGGCCACGCGCAGGGCGAGCGCTTCCGGCAGCAGCGACTGCTGGTGCGCCAGGAAGCGGTTGAAGTCCTCGCCCCGCAAGCTGCCGTCCCTCACCCGGCTCTCGTACTCCCAGACCGCGGTGCGCAGCACGACGTCGGTCTTGTCGAACACGGCGCTGAGCTGGCGGTCCAGCAGCGTGGCGAAGTTCTGCGTGGCCAGCACGGCACGCTCGCGCACCTGCTGCCGCTCGTAGCCCAGCGCGTAGGCCAGCAGCGTGGCCACCAGCAGCGTGATGGTCGCCAGGAACAGCGCATACGGCTTCCAGCGCAGACGCCGCACCGGCGCGGGCGCGCCGGGCGGCTGCTCCAGGACCACGGCATCGTCGACGGCGGGAGGGGTCAGGTTGCCCGGCATGCTCAGGCCGCTGCGTCGAAGGGCAGGCTGACCTGGAGCACGGCACCGCGGCCGGGCTCGTCCTCCACGGCCAGCGTGCCGCCCAGCAGCCGCGCAAGCCGCCGTACGCGCGCCAGCCCCTGCTCGAAGGCGCCGTGCGCCCGCGGGACCGGGCCATCGGCCTGCGCGGCGGGGTTGTCGGCAGCCAGGCCGCCGGCCGCGGGTACTTCGAGCTGCAGCAGCAGCTGCTGTTGCCCGGCCGCGAGCGGGACGTGACGCACGCGCAGGCTCACGTCGCCGTGGTCGGTGACCCGCACGGCATGGGCCAGCAGGCCCAGCAGCAGGCGCCGGAGCTGGAACGCGTCGCCGCGCAGCCGCGGCGGCAGCTCCGGCGCGAGGTCCAGCTTCAGGCCCAGGCGCTTGCGGCGGGCTTCCGGCTCCACGGCCTCGCGCGCGGCGTCCAGCAGGGCCGGCAGCTCGAACACCTCGTGGCGCAGCCGGGCGCCGCCATCGGTACGGTGCGAGCGCTCCAGCGCGCCGGTGGCCAGCGCCAGCAGCCGCTGCCCGGCCTGCTCGATCTCGCGCACGTAGCGCAGCGCCTTGTCCGGCAGCTCCATTTGCCCCAGCAGCCGGCTCAGTCCGATGACGGCGTTCAGCGGCGTGCGGACCTCGTGGTTCATCTGGGCCAGGAACACGTCCCGGGCCTCGCCGGCGCGCAAGGCCTGCCCATGCAGCCGCCCCATCAGCGCCTGCAGCACCTCGTCGATGCGGGCCAGCTCGGCCGGCAGCCGCCGCGACGGCGGCGGCACCTCGGCGCCTTCGGCGATGCGATGCACGCGCTCCACGAAGCGGGCCAGCAGCCGCAGGAAGTAGGTGGACAGGGTCCAGGCCAGCGCCGTGGCCAGCAGCACCGTCAGCACCGCCGCCGTCCAGACGCCGTGGTGCAGCCCGGCATGGGCGAGCTCCAGCGCCTGCAGCGGCGTGCGCACCAGCGTCACCCAGCCGAAGCCCGCGAAGGGCGTGCTGCCGGGACTGGTGGCCCAGGCCGTGACGTAGTCGCGCCCGTCGGGCCAGCGCTGCACGCGCCAGCCGCGCGGCACCTCCTCGGCCAGCACGTGCAGCGGCAGCGCGTCGCCCAGCGCGCCGACCGGGCCCAGGCGCTGGCGCCCGTCGCTGCCGGTGATGAAGAGCTGCGCATCGCGCGTGGGAATGGCCCGGGCGAACAGCTCGATGCGCTCGCGCAGCCAGGGCCAGGACAGGTGCACCGCCACGACGCCGGCCAGCTGGCCGTCCTCGCGCAACGGGGCGGACAGGTCGATGAAACGCCAGGGCTCGCCGGCCTGCAGCGCCGGCAGCAGCCGCTGCAGCAGCTCCGCCTCGTGCACGTCGCCGTAGTGCAGCCGGTCCTGGGCCGCGCCCCACCACTCGCGTCCCGCCACGTTCATGCCCACCAGCCGGCCCGCCGAGGCGGCGAGCACCTTGCCATGCGCGTCCGTGACGCCGGCCCAGGCATGGCTGGGCTGGGCCTGCAGGCCGTTCATGAGCGCCTGCAGCAGCACGGGCTGGCGCAAGGCGCCGCTTTCCTCGACCAGTTGCGCCTGCGCCAGCAGCTCGCTGCCGAAGCGCCCCAGGTCCGTGTCGATGGCGGCCGCCACGCCCACGGCCTGCTGCAGGTTGAGCTCGCCGGCTGCGGCGCGCGCCTCGCGGTCGATCTGCTCCGAGCGCAGCGCCACAAGCCCGCCCGCTCCCAGCGCGCTCAACACGAAGGTCAGCAGCGTGAGCAGCGTGCGCAGGCCAGGCGCCCGCCGCGCGGCGGGCGCATCGGGCGCTGCAGGAATGGACAAGCCGGAAGGAGCAGAGCGCGGCATGGCGGAAGGAGGGACGGACCGGGCAAGCCCGTGCACGGGTCCCGGCCAAGCGGCAGCCGGAGCCCGGCAGCTTCAGGCAAGCCGTATTCCACGGCGTGAGCCAGCGCCCGCTCACGCCACGGGGTTCTTCACAGCTCGGCTTGCGCGGAAGGCTCCGCCGCCATCGCGCGCTCGACCTGTTCGCGGTTGAGCGGCGGCGCGAAGCAGTGGATGAAATCGAAGACAAAGCCGCGCAGGAAGCTGCCGCGGCGCACTGCCAGCCGCGTCATGTTGGTGGCGAAGAGGTGGCGCGCGTCCAGCACCGTCAGCCGCTGGTCGCGCTCCTCGTCGCAGGCGATGGCGGCGATGATCCCCACGCCCATGCCCAGCTCGACGTAGGTCTTGATCACGTCCGCATCCATGGCGGAGAGCACCACGTCGAACTTCAGCCCGCGCCGCTCGAAGGCCTCGTCGATGTGGCTGCGGCCGGTGTAGCCGGGCTCGTAGGTGACGATGGGGAAGGCCGCCAGCCGCTCCAGCGTCAGCAGCGCGCCCTGCGCCGCCTCCTGCGCCAGCGGATGGCCGGGCGGCACGATCACGGCGTGGGTCCACGAGTAGCACGGCAGCGCCACCAGCTCCGGGTAGCTCGCCAGCGCCTCGGTGGCCACGCCGATGTCGGCCTCGCCCTCGATCAGCAGCTCCGCCACTTGCTGCGGCGAGCCCTGCTTGAGCCGCAGCGCCACCTCGGGGTAGCGCTCGCTGAAGTCCCGCACCGCCGCCGGCAGCGCGTAGCGCGCCTGCGAGTGCGTGGCGGCGATGGTCAGCGTGCCCTTGCCCTGCGCGGCGAACTCCTGCCCGGCGCCACGGATGTTCTGCGCCTCCTGCAGCAGCCGCTCGATCATCGGCAGCACCATCTCGCCCGGCGGCGTCAGCCCCGTGAGGCGCTTGCCCACGCGCACGAAGAGCTCGATGCCGATCTCCTCTTCCAGCTCCCGGATCTGGCGGCTCACGCCGGGCTGCGAGGTGTGCAGCACTTCGGCCACCACGGTGAGGTTGAAGCCCTGGCGCACGGCTTCGCGCACGGAGCGCAATTGCTGAAGGTTCACGGTGAACAGCCCGTTTGTTTTGATGCGAATGGCGCATTTTCAAAGTTGTTTATGCGATTGCAGCGATCAAATCGGGCTATCCAAATTTGGTTTTCGCATATGAAATGCGAAAACTGGCCGGCGCTCCACGCCACCCGCTGTCGCGCAAGCCCTGACCATCCCGCGATGCCCCAGTGTTTTCCCGCATGATGGAGCCCTGTTTCAGGGGGTATGGCATGCCGGAACGGAAGACGGGGACAGGGGCGCTGGCGGCACTGCTGCTGGGCTTGATGGGTGCGGGCGCGACCGGCGCGGCCCGGGCCGACGAGGTGCTGGTGGCGGTGGCGGCCAACTTCAATGCGCCGCTGGCGCGCATCGCGCAGGGCTTCGAGGCCCGCACCGGCCACAAGCTCAAGGCGGCGGCGGCCAGCACCGGCAAGCTCTACGCGCAGATCGCCGCCGGCGCGCCCTTCGAGCTGCTGCTCTCGGCCGACGACGAGACCCCCGCGAAGCTGGAGGCCGAGGGCCGCGCCGTGCCCGGCAGCCGCTTCACCTACGCCATCGGCGAACTGGTGCTGTGGAGCGCGCAACCGGGCCTGGTGGACGCCCAGGGCGCCGTGCTGGGCTCCGACCGCTGGAAGCACCTGGCCATCGCCAATCCCAAGACCGCGCCCTACGGCCGCGCGGCGCTGGAGGTGCTGCGCGCGCGCGGGCTCGAAGCGGCGGCAGCGCCGCGGCTGGTCACGGCCGAGTCCATCGCCCAGGCACAACAGTTCACGGCCTCGGGCAACGCCGAGCTGGGCTTCCTCGCCTGGTCGCAGCTCTCCGTGCCGGGGCAGGCGCCCACGGGCTCCTGGTGGCGCGTGCCCGCGAGCCTGCACGAGGAGATCCGCCAGGACGCCGTGCTGCTCAAGCCCGGCCAGAACCGCCCGGCCGCCATCGCCCTGCTCGCCTACCTGAAGACCGAGCCGGCCAAGGCGGAGATCCGCGCCTGGGGCTACCGCGTTCCCGGCGAGGCCGCGGCGCCGGCGAAGCCGGGCAAGCCGTGACCGAGGCCGACTGGAGCGCCGTGCGCCTGACGGCGGCGTTGGCGGCCACGAGCACGGTGCTGCTGCTGCTGGTGGGTACCCCGCTGGCCTGGGCGCTGGCGCGCACGCGCTCGCGCCTGAAGCCCGTCGCGGCGGCGCTGGTGGCGATGCCGCTGGTGCTGCCGCCCACGGTGCTGGGTTTCTACCTGCTGATCTTCATGGGCCCGAACGGGCCGCTGGGGCAGCTGATGGACGCGCTGGGCTGGCAGCGGCTGCCCTTCAGCTTCGGCGGGCTGGTGGTGGCCTCGGTCATCTACTCCATGCCCTTCGTGGTGCAGCCGCTGCAGCAGGCCTTCGAGGCCATTCCCGAGCGCACGCTGGAGGCGGCCTCCACGCTGCGCGCCGGGCCGCTGGACCGCTTCTTCACCGTGGCGCTGCCGCTGGCGCGCCCGGGGCTGCTCACGGCCAGCGTGCTGGGCTTCGCGCACACGGTGGGCGAGTTCGGCGTGGTGCTGATGATCGGCGGCAACATCCCCGGGCAGACGCGGGTGCTGTCCATGGCCGTGTACGACCACGTGGAGGCCGGCGAGATCGCCGACGCGCACCGCCTGGCCGCCGGCATGGTGGCCTTCGCGCTCACGGTGCTGGTGGCGCTGTACCTGCTCAACCGCGCGCCGCGCGACGGGGGCCGCCCGTGATCGAGGCCAAGCTGCAGCTGCAGCGCCGCGACTTCTCGCTGGAGGTGGCGCTGGAGCTGCCCGCGCGCGGCGTCACGGCGCTGTTCGGCCCCTCGGGCTGCGGCAAGACCACGCTGCTGCGCGCCATTGCCGGGCTGGAGCGCGCGCAGGGGCGCGTGGCGATGGGCGAGGCGCTTTGGCAGGACGACGCGCGCGGCGTGTTCGTGCCCACGCACCGGCGCCCGCTGGGCTACGTGATCCAGGAGTCGGCGCTGTTCGCCCACCTGGACGTGCAAGGGAACCTCGCCTACGGACGCAAGCGCGCCGGCGACGCGGCGCAGCGCCTGGCGCTGGAGCCGGTGATCGAGCTGCTGGGCATCGGCGCGCTGATGCGCCGCCGCGTGGGCACCCTCTCCGGCGGCGAGCGCCAGCGCGTGGCCATCGCGCGGGCGCTGGCCACGGCGCCCGAGGCGCTGCTGATGGACGAGCCGCTGGCGGCGCTGGACGCGGCGCGCAAGGCGGAGATCCTCCCCTACCTGGAGCGGCTGCAGCGCGAGATGGCGCTGCCCATCCTTTACGTCACGCACTCGCTGGACGAGGTGGCACGCCTGGCCGACCACCTCGTGCTGCTGCAGGGCGGCCGTGTGCAGGCGGCCGGTCCGCTGGCCGAGCTGATGGCGCGCACTGATTTGCCGGCGCTGGTGCGCCGCGGCGTCCCGGGCGCGCCGGACGAGGCCGGCGTGGTGATCGAGGCGCAGGTGCTGGAGCGCGACGAGGCTTACGGGCTGGTGCGCATCGGCTTCAGCAGCGGCGCGCTGTGGGTGGGCGAGGCGCCGGGCATGGCCCTTGGGCAGCGCGTGCGCGCGCACGTGCTGGCACGCGACGTGAGCCTGGCGCGCGTGCCGCCGCAGGAAAGCACCATCGTCAACGTGCTGCCCGCCCTGGTGGAGCAGGTGCAGGCCGACCGTGGCACCGCGCTGCTGCAGCTGGCCGTCGGCGGCCTGGGCGGCACGCGGCTGCTGGCGCGCATCACGCGCCGCAGCTGCGAAAGCCTCGCGCTGAAGCCAGGCGACGAGGTGTTCGCACAGATCAAGGGCGTGGCGCTGATGTAGGGACGCAGGTCAGAAGCTCGTCCAGTCGTCCGACCCCGACGGCGCCTGGGCCTGCAGCGCCATCGGGCGCCCGGCCCGAACGGCGGCCGCGCGCTTGGGCTCCCGCGGCTTGACCTCGGTGCCACGGCGCAGCGCTTGCGGTCTGGCTGCCGCCACGCGCGCCGGTGCCAACGTCTCAGCCAAGGCCGGAGCAGCCACCTCGGCCATCGCCGAATGGCTGAAGCCCGAGGTCGCCAGCCGGAACACCGACACCGCCTCCACAAGGCGCTGCGCCTGCTGCCGCAGGCTTTCCGCCGCGGCCGCGCTTTCCTCCACCAGCGCCGCGTTCTGCTGCGTGGCCTGGTCCATCTGCGCCACGGCCTCGCCCACCTGCGCCACACCCTTGCTCTGCTCGCTGCTGGCGCTGTTGATCTCGCCCATGAGGTCCGTGACACGCTGGATGGACGTCACCACCTCGGCCATGGTCCGGCCGGCCTGGTCGGCCAGCACCGAGCCGTCGCCCACGCGCTGCACGCTGTCGGTGATGAGCGCCTTGATCTCCTTGGCCGCCTCGGCGCTGCGCTGCGCCAGCGTGCGCACCTCGCCGGCCACCACGGCGAAGCCGCGGCCCTGCTCGCCGGCGCGCGCGGCCTCGACCGCGGCATTGAGCGCCAGGATGTTGGTCTGGAACGCGATGCTGTCGATCACGCCGATGATGTCGGCGATCTTCTTGGAGCTGTCCTCGATGCCGCGCATGGTCTGCACCACCTGCGCCACCACCTCGCCGCCCTTGACCGCCACGGCCGAGGCGCCCTGCGCGAGCTGGTCGGCCTGGCCGGCGTTGTCGGCGTTGTGGCGCACCGTGCTGCCGAGCTCGTCCATCGAGGCGGCGGTTTCCTGCAGCGCCGAGGCCTGCTGCTCGGTGCGTTGGCTCAGGTCCTGGTTGCCCTGCGCGATCTGCGCGCTGGCCGTGGCCACGCCTTCGGCGTTGCGCCGCACCTCGCCCACCGTGCGCTCCAGGTTGTCGCGCATGGTCTTCATCGCGGCCATCAGGCTGCGGTCGTCGCCGGGGCGGCAGTTCAGGTCCACGGCCAGGTTGCCCTGGGCGATCTCGCGCGCCACGCGGGCGGCCTCGCCAGGCTCGCCGCCGAGCTGCCGGGTGATGGAGGGCGTGATCGTCAGCGCCAGGCCACCGGCCAGCACCACCGCCACAAGGCAGGCGCCCAGCATCAGGTTGCGGCTGAGCGCGTAGGTGGCGGCGGCCTCGCGCACCGACTCGGCGGCCAGCGCGTTGCCGTGGTCGATGTAGGCAGTGACGCTCTTGACCAGCGCGGCCAGCAGCGGCCGGCACTCGGCGTTCATCTTCTCGATGGCCTGCTCGCGCTGCCCTTCGAGCGCCAGGCCCACGATGTTCAGCGCCAGCGGCCCGTAGCGCGTTTCGACGCTCTCGATCTCCCGGAACAGGCTGCGCTCCTGCTCGGAGGCCGCGGACAGCATCCCGCGCAGCCGGCTCATCGCGGCGTCCACCCGCTCGTGCGCTTTCATGACGGCCGCCTTCTCGGCGTCGCGGTCGGCCGGCGTCGTCACCAGCACCAAGTTGCGCGCGCTGATGGCCCGCGCGTCCGCGGCCGCCTGCGCCTGCCTCGCCAGCGCCAGGCGCGCCGCCACCTCGCCGGTGTAGCGCTCGAAGCTCTCGTGCTCCTGGCTGAGCACGCGCAACGACAGCACGCACACGGCAATGACCAGCAAGGCCAGCAGCGAGAAGCCCGCCGCCAGCTTCGATTTGACTGTCATGTCCTGCAGCTTCATCGGGTAGCCCCTCTCGTTAAAGCAGCTGGTGGTGTTGCAACCCCCTCCACCGAACTGCATGAAGTTGTCTGATTTGTCTCAATGTAGTGTCAGTTCTGACGAAAGTTTCCTTTTGAACGTGACATGTTTGTGAAAACCTCGTCATTTCAGATTCATGGTGACGTTGGACTTACGCCGCCCGGAGGCGCGTAACATTCAGCGCCGTGGACAACCCCAATACCCCAGCACCGGAGAGCGCCCTGGCCTGGGTCGGCCTGCACGGCACGGCTGTGCGGGTAGGCGAGTGGCCGGTGCGGCACTTC
Organism: Azohydromonas australica DSM 1124; assembly: GCF_000430725.1. GTDB lineage: Bacteria > Pseudomonadota > Gammaproteobacteria > Burkholderiales > Burkholderiaceae_C > Azohydromonas > Azohydromonas australica. The sequence continues at coordinate 71,964 of NZ_AUMO01000031.1, read as the reverse complement.
GAGGACAGCGACGACTTCCTGCTCTCGGGTCTTGCCCACCGGTTTGGCGCTTACGTGGTGGAGTCGCGCCAGCGCGGCGTGTCGGGGCTCGACCTGCTGCGGCTGGTGCGCCGGCGCAGCGATGCCGCGGTGCTGCTGCTCAGCGCCGAGCCCCTGCAGGACTTCGTGCCCGGGCTGCAGTCCGGAGCCGACATGGTGCTGGGCCTGGATGCTCCGCTGGAGCACGTGGCGGCGGCGCTGGCAGCGGTCGAGCGGCGCCGCGGTCAGGCGCAGGCGGCCACCGGCCACTGGACGCTGGACCGGCAGCAGCTGAAGCTGGTGGCCCCGGACGGCACCGAGATCGCGCTGACCGACAGCGACGCGGTGATCCTGCAGGCCTTCGCCGACGCGCCCGACCAGCGCGTACCGCGCGAGCTGCTGCTGCAGCGGCTGTGGGGGCCCGACGGCGCGGGCATGGACAACGCGCTGCACGCCACCGTGTACCGGCTGCGCAAGCGCATCGAGAAGAACGGCAGGCTGCTGTCGCCGCTGCAGGCGGTGGCGCGGGTGGGCTACGAGTTCCGGGCCCGGCTGCAGCAGGCCTGAGCGCGCGGCGGCGGACTCAGCAGCGCAGCGGCAGCTCCGCCAGCATCAGCTCCAGCACGCGCTGCGCGCGCTGCGGCGACACCGAGGTGGTTTGCAGCAGATCGTCGACCAGGTCGTCGGCGCCGGGCATTTCGAACAGTTCCATGTGCCAGTCCGCAAAGCGGCGCGCGGTCACGTCGCGGTCCAGCAACCGCCGCACCTGGCCGTGGCGGGGATCGGCCTGGATGCGCTCCATCAGCGCCTGCAGCGCCGGCGCCGGGCCTTCGATCAGCTGCGCGAAGCAGCCGCCGGTGAACATCAGCACCCCGGTGATGTCGGCCTGCCCGTTGTGGCGCCGCGAGTGCTCGTACAGCGTGCGAATGTCCGCCGGCTCGATCAGGCTGCGGCTGATGTAGAAGATCTGACGCAAGAGAGGCTCGGAAAAAGTTAAGCAAGCGAAGCAACTGCCGGGGCGCAGGCTAGCGCAGGGCATGGCGGTGAAGTCATCTGACGACCTCAGAGTTCTCAAAAAGTTAACGGTTCGTATGCAATCCAGGCTCGGCGAAGCCGCGGTCGCCGCCCGTGTCACGTGATCTGCCTACACTCCCGCCTCCCCGGCCCGCCGCCGGGCTTCCCGGTTGCCTTCCGCAGTTCACCCCATGCAAGTCGAAACCCTCCGCCAGCGCCTGCGCGCCCTGGGCGCGCGGCCCGTGCACGAGCAGCACCTGCTGCGCCTGTGGACGCGCGCGCTGCCGCTGGACACCACCACCGTGCGCCGCCCGGAGCACTGGCTGCCGGCCGAGGTCCGCGCCGCCCTGCCCGGGCTGCAGGCCGAGATCGCCGCGCTGGCGCGGCTGCGCTCCGCGCACCCGGGCGCCGACGGCTCCGTGCGGCTGCTGGTGGACCTCAACGACGGCCAGGCCGTGGAGAGCGTGCTGCTGCCGCGCGGCGGCGTGTGCGTGAGCACCCAGGTCGGCTGCGCCGTGGGCTGCGTGTTCTGCATGACCGGCCGCTCCGGGTTGCTGCGCCAGGTCGGCAGCGCGGAAATCGTGGCCCAGGTGGCCCTGGCGCGCGCGCAGCGCGACGTCAAGCGCGTGGTGTTCATGGGCATGGGCGAGCCGTCGCACAACCTGGACAACGTGCTCGAAGCGATCCAGCTGCTGGGCACGGCCGGCGGCATCGGCCACAAGGAGCTGGTGTTTTCGACGGTGGGCGACGAGCGCGCCTTCGAGCGGCTGCCCACCCTGGACGTGAAGCCGGCGCTGGCGCTGTCGCTGCACACCACCGACGCCGAGCTGCGCGAGCGGCTGCTGCCGCGCGCCCCGCGCATCGCGCCCGATGCGCTGGTGGAAGCCGCCGAGCGCTACGCGCGCCTCACCGGCTACCCGGTGCAGTTCCAGTGGACGCTGATCGAGGGCGTCAACGACAGCGACGCGGAGCTGGCCGGCATCGAGCGGCTGCTCAAGGGCAAGTACGCGATGATGAATCTCATCCCCTACAACAGCGTGGCCGAGCTGCCGTACCGGCGCCCGGACGGCGAGCGCGCCGCCGAGATGGCGCGCTGGCTCAACCGCCGCGGCATCCTCACCCGGCTGCGCAACTCCGCCGGGCAGGACGTGGACGGCGGCTGCGGCCAGCTCCGCGCCCGCGCCCTGGGCGGCGAGACCGCCGTGGCCGTGCACCGGCGCCGCCCCGCGCAAGACCTCCCCGCCCCGGCCGCCACGGCGGCCACGAACACCCCACAGGAATCCGCATGCTGAAGATCGACTTCGTCTCCGACGTCGCCTGCCCCTGGTGCGCCGTCGGCCTGTACTCGCTGCAGGAGGCACTGCGCCGCCTGCCCGACCAGGCCGTGGAGCTGCGCCTGCAGCCCTTCGAGCTCAACCCCGCGATGGGCCCGGAGGGCGAGGACAGCACCGAGCACCTCGCGCGCAAGTACGGCCGCACGCCGGCGCAGCTGGAGGAGTCGCGCGCCCACCTGCGCCAGCGCGGCGCGGAGGTCGGCTTCAGCTTCGGCCCGCGCACCCGCATCTGGAACACCTTCGACGCCCACCGCCTGCTGCACTGGGCCGGCGAGCAGGGACGCCAGGTCGAGCTCAAGCGCGCGCTGCTCAAGGCCTACCAGGCCGACGACCGGAACCCCTCCGACCCCGCGGTGCTGCTGGACGCGGCGCGCGAGGCGGGCCTGGACGCGGACACGGCGCGGCAGGTGCTGGAGCAAGGGCGCTACGCCGAAGAGGTGCGCGCGCAGGAGCGCCACTGGCAGGAGATGGGCATCCAGTCCGTGCCCTCGGTGATCGTCAACGACCGCTACCTGATCCAGGGCGCGCAGCCGCCCGAGGCCTTCGAGCAGGCGCTGCGGCGCATCGCGGAAGAGGACACGCAGGCGGGCTGAGACGGGGCTGGACCGCACCCCGGGGTCCTCAAACCCGCGTGCACTCCAGGTCCGCCAGCCCCGTGCGGGCCGCCTCCAGCAGCGCCTCCACCTCGTCCGCCAGCCCCGCCACCGCTGCCTCGGCGGCGTCGGGGCTGTGCACCTGCGCTTCCACCGCCAAGGCCGCCTGGCGCAGCCGCGGCGCGAACACCGTGCCGCCCACGCCGCGAAGCCGGTGCGCCAGCCCGGCGATCTCCTCGGCCTCGCCCCGCGCCAGCAGCTCGCGCAGCAGCGCGGCCGACTCGCCGTGGTGCGCCACCAGCGTCTGCAGGATCTGCTGCACGGCCTCGGGCCGCCGCAGCCGCGCCCACAGCGCCGGCCAGTCGATGGCCGGCTCCGCCGCGCCGCCGTCGCCTTCAGCCTGGCCCGGCGCCTGGCCCTGAGGCGGCAGCGCTTGTGCGTCCGGGGCGCGCAGCCGCCCCACGGCCCGCAAGATCACCGTGCAGAGCTCGTCCACGTCCACCGGCTTGGTGACGTGGTCGAACATTCCGGCCTCCAGGCAGTGCCGGCGCTCCTCGGCCAGCGCGTAGGCCGTCAGCCCGATCACCGGCAGCCGCGGATACAGCGCCCGGCAGCGCCGCGTGGTGTCGTAGCCGTTGAGGCCGGGCATCTGCACGTCGGTGACGAGCACGTCCACGCCGTCGGCGCCCTGCTGCAGCAGCTCCAGCGCCTCCAAGCCGTTGCTGGCGACGGTGCAGCGCGCGCCCTCCTGCTCCAGCAGGTCCTGCAGCACCCAGCGGTTCACGCCGTCGTCCTCGGCCGCCAGCACGTGCAGCCCGCGCAGCCGCTGCCCGGGCTGCGCCGCCGGCAGCGCGGGCACGGCTTCGGGCAGCCGCGCCTCGACCACCGGCAGCCGCACCAGGAAGCAGGTGCCTCGTCCCGGCTCGCTGCGCACCTCGATGCTCCCCTGCATCAGCTCCACGATGTGCTTGGTGATGGACAGCCCCAGCCCGGTGCCGCCAAAGCGCCGCGTGGTGGAGCTGTCGGCCTGGGTGAAGGGGCGGAACAGCTGCTGCACCTGCGCGGCGCTCATGCCGATGCCGGTGTCCTCCACTGCCATCTCCAGCCAGCAGTGCTCGCCGTCCACGGCCTTCGTCACCCGCAGCCTCACGCTGCCCTGGTCGGTGAACTTGATGGCGTTGCCCAGCAGGTTGACCAGCACCTGCAGCAGCCGGGTCTCGTCGCACAGGATGCCCCGCGGCAGGTCCGGCGCGCAGTCGGCGCTGAACTCCAGCCGCTGCGTCAGCGCCCGCGGCGCGGTCAGCCGCATGGCGCGCTGGACCAGGTGCAGCAGGTCCACCGGCCGCTGCTCCAGGCTCAGCTTGCCGGCCTCGATCTTGGCCAGGTCCAGGATGTCGTTGACCAGCTCCAGCAGCAGGCGGCCGGAATCGTGGATCTGCCGCACGTAGTCGGGCCCCGAGGCCGCCTTCGGGTCGCGCAGCGCGATCTGCGCCATGCCCAAGATCGCGTTGAGCGGCGTGCGGATCTCGTGGCTCATGTGGGCCAGGAAGGCGCTCTTGGCCAGGTTCGCCGCCTCGGCCGCCACCTTGGCCGCGGCCAGCTCGGCCGTGCGGGTCTCGACCAGCTCCTCCAGGTGGTGCCGGTAGCGCGCCAGCTCCTCGCCCATGCGCTTGCGGTCGGTGACGTCGCGCACGTAGCCGTGCCACAGCACGCTGCCGCTGCCGTCGGCCACGGTCTCGGGCTCGGCCTCGCACTCCAGCCACAGCGTGCGCCCGTCGGGCAGCACGGCGCGGAACTCGTCGTGCCACGTGCGCAGCCGGCTGGCCGACACGCGTATCGCGGCGCGCACGCGCTCCATGTCGTCCGGATGCACCACCTGGAACACCGGCGCCGCGTCCCGCACCACGCCTTCGGGCGCGATGCCGAAGATCTCGCGCATGCCTTCGCTGGCATACGGGAACGCGGCGCGCCCGTCGGGCCAGCGCTGGAACTGGAACACCATGCCCGGCACCTTGGCCGAGATCTTCTGCAGCCGCGCCAGCAGCTCCTCGGTGCGCTGCTGCATCGCCTTGCGGTCGGTGATGTCCATGTGCACGCCCGCGGCGCGCAGGGCCGAGCCGTTGCCGGCGCGCTCCACCACCTGGCCGCAATCGAGGATCCACACGTAGTGCCCCGCCTTGTGCTGCAGCCGGTGCTCGCATTCGTAGAACGGCGTGCGGCCCGTCAGGTGAGGATCGAGCGCGGCGCGGATCCCCGGCCAGTCGTCCGGGTGCACCAGCTCGGCCCAGCTGCTGATGTCGGGAAGGATTTCATCGGGCGAATATCCCAGCATCAAACACCAGCGCTCGTTGAACACGACCGCGCCGGACTTGATATTCCACTCCCAGGTGCCGACGTTCGTCGCGGCAATGATGTTGCGGTAACGCGCGCTCATTTCCTGCAGCGCCGCCTGCGGCATGCGCACACCCTGCACGAAAATGGCATAGAAAATCATGCCGTAGGCCACGGTCTTATAAAGGTGGCCGGACAGGTTCATGATGTCCGTGACCTGGCCGTACAGCGTGAAGAACAGCTCGGACAAACCCATGGTCCAGGCCGCGGCGGCCATGAGCGCGGTGCTGAACGAGTGCGAAGCCCAGGCCTGCCAGGCCAGCCTGAAGGCCGCTGCCACGAACAGCGCCACCAGCGTGTACTCGACGCCGATCTTGAAGTCGCTGAGGCCCTCGCCCGGGATGAAGGTGCGCGGCAGCCGCTCGGCGTGCCACAGGCCGACCCAGTAGCTCAGCCCCACCAGGGCCACGGTGCCCAGCAGGCCCAGCACGGTGGCCGGGCGCGACGCCGGCTGCTGCGGCAAGAAGGCAAACAGCAGCAGCGCGGCGGCGGAAAACAGCCGTGCCGCCAGCCAGAAATTGATGGCTTTTTCCGGTCCGCTGGGCGTGACGAATGCCGGCATGCCGTCAAACGAGAAGGTGTGGGCAAAATCGATCGTGGCCACCAGCAAGAATCCCAAACCCAGGGCCAGCATGCGCTGGTCGCTGCGGCGGTGCAGCGTCCAGGTCAGCGCAAATACCATTACCGCCATCGCCATGGCGGAAAATTCCAATACCGTGTGCAGCGCCAGATAATGGTGCGGCACGTCGAAAATATGCTCGGCCGGCAACCAGAAAGCGAGCAGCATGAAACCGGTCAGCAGGCCGACCCCGGCTTTCAGGCTCCTCATCGCGCTTTCAGGGGCGACCATGCGTCACGGCTTCGTTGTGGTTGATGCACTGCTTTCGGCGCATTGCCGCCCCCGGACCGACGCGCAGGTCCGGCGGGATTTCGGACGGATGCCCTTTCTCGCAGCTTAGGATTGTGCCCAAATGTGACCGCAGCGCCGGATTCCGGTCAATCGGAATGTCGGCCGGCCTCTCGGGGCAGCGAGAAGCGGCGGTGCGTCAGCGCAGCAGTTCCAGCGTGCGCGGGTCGGGTCCGCCGAAGAAGCGCTGCAGCGCCTGGCCGAACAGTGCCTCCTCGGGCGCCACCTGTGCGAACAGCGTCATGCAGGAGCGGAATTTCAGGTCGTCGGGCGAGTGGAAGACGTCGTGCGCGCTGCGCGATGCGGGCACGCCCAGCACCAGCGCCGTGCACTCGCGCAGGCGCGGGCCGAGCTGCGGGTGGCGCCAGTAGGCCAGCGCCTCCTCGCGCGAGGCCAGGCCGTAGTGCAGCGCGGTGCTGCTGCGGCCCAGCGCCTTGAGCTGCGGGAACACGAACCACATCCAGTGGCTGCGCTTGTCGCCGGCGGCCAGCTCGGCGCGCACCTGCGGCAGAACCGGATCCTGCGCGGCAACGAAGCGCTGGAGGTCGAAGGGGTCGTCCATGGCGATGCTCCAGGTGGGGCCGGCCGCGCGACGCCCGGGGGTCACTGGCCGGCGGTGGTCAGGGACCCGGAGCTTGCCCCAGCGGCGCCGCCCTTTTCCGGGCCGGGCTGGCGTGACGCGCCGGCCAGCTCGCCGCGCACCACGGCCAGCACCCCGGCCACCACCAGCAGCAGGCCCAGGAAGGCCCAGGCCGAGGGCCGCTCACCCACCACGGTGACGGCCAGGACGAAGGCCACCACCGGCTCGCCCAGCGCCAGCGTCACCGCGGACGCCGCGGACACGTGGCGCAGCCCGTGGCTGAACAGCAGGTAGGCCACGCCGGCCGTGGCCACGCCCACGTAGAGAACGGCCAGCACGTCGGTGCCGCGCGCCGAGGGCGCGCCGGACTCCCACCATGCGGCAGGCAGCGCCAGCGCCGCGGCCACGGCGAAGGCGTGCAGCGTCACGGCCGAAGGTGCCATCACGCGCAGCAGCCGCTGGCTCAGCAGCGTGTAGACAGCGTAGGACAGCCCGGCGAGCAGGCAAAGCGCGATGCCGCCCGCCGCGATGCCGGCCGACGCGCCGCCGCCGGCCAGCGTCATCAGCGTCCCGCCGCCCACGGCCAGCGCGGTGCCCAGCCACCAGGCCGCGGCCGGCACCCGGCGCGCCAGCAGCGACTGCAGGATGCCCGCCCACACCGGCCCGCTGCCCAACGCGATGGCCGTGCCCACCGCCACCCCGGCGCCGCGCACGCCGGCGAAGAACGCGAGGTTGTAGGCCGCCATGCTCAGCCCCGCGCCCAGCAGCGCGAGCCAGGGCATCGCGGCGCCATCGGCAGAGACTTGGTCCGGCCGGGCCTGGCGGCGCTGCCAGCTGAAAACAGCGGCAAAGAAGGCGGCGGCCACCAGCAGCCGCAGCGCGCCGAACCACAGCGGGCTCAGCGCCCCGGTGGCGAAGGACTGCGCGGTGCCCGTGGTGCCCCAGAGGGTGGCAGCCGCCAGCACCAGGGCGACGCCGGTTTTGGGATCGGTGTTCATGCCGCGCAGGATGCGGCGCGGCGGCACGGGCAACTGTCGAGAAACTCGCGTCCTGCGCCTGAACCCGCGCCGCTCAGCGGCCGGGCCTGCGCAGCGCCCGGGCGCCGGTGCCGCGCTCGCGCCGCAGTGCGAAGGCCAGGGCGCTGGCCGTCGCGTAGCCTACCTGCAGTGCCGCGGCCTCCAGCGACAGCCCGGCGCGCAGCAGCCGCTCGGCGGCGTCCAGCCGGCGCGCGCGCACCCAGGCCGCAGGCGGCTGGCCGGTGAGCTCGGCGAAGCGGGCGTGGAAGCGCTGCGGGCTCAGGCAGCACAGGGCGGCCAGCCTCGGCGTGGACCAGTCGGCGGCCGGGGCCGCGGCGACCGCGGCTTCCAGCGCCGCCAGGTCCAGGCGACGGCGCGCCAGCAGCGTGGGGGTGTCGCCCAGGGCGGCCAGCAGCGCGGGGGCGTCCAGCGCCTCGGCCGGCTGGGCTTTCCAGGCCGGCGGTGGCGTGAAGCGGCGGATGCGCTGCAGCGCGCCGATGCCGGGCGGGGCGTCGAGCACCAGCATGCGCGCCGGCAGCTCGGCCAGGAAGGCGTGCGAGACGCCGGCCGGGACGATCAGCGCGCTGGCCGCGTCGACGAAGGCGGCATGCCCGTCCAGCTCCAGCTGCAGGCAGCCCTGCAGCCCCACCAGCACCTGCGCATGCTCGTGCGCGTGCGCCGGGTACTCGCCGGTGTAGCGGCGAAGCGAGGCCTGGGGTTCGTGCAGGAGCGGGCGGTGGAGGTCCATGGCGCGGGGCGGCAGCGGTGGGCGGAAGGGGGAGCCCGGGGCTCGGCGCGGAGGGGGATTGTGCTTCGTGGTTCTGCAGAGGACGGCAGGGGGCTTATTGGTCGGACACCCCAGCGGGCCGGCCCCACGGGCCAGCGCCTTCCCACCCCCGCGCGACAATCCAGCCTGTATGTCCGCACAGTCCGCCGATCAGCCGCTCTACACCGTCGCCGTGCGCGCGCTGTGCGAGTTCGGGCTGCGCCGCGGCGATCTGGACCAGCGCCTGAGCGGCGGCCCCACGGCGCAGGAGGGCATCGAGGGCCACGCGCTGGTAGCTTCGCGCCGCGGCCCGGGCTACCGGCGCGAGCTGCCGCTGCAGGCCGACGTGGGCGATCTGCGCGTGCGCGGCCGTGCCGACGGCTACGACCCCGCGCTGCACCGGCTGGAGGAAGTCAAGACCTACCGCGGCCGGCTGGAGCGCCAGCCGCCCGGCGTGCGCGCGCTGCACTGGGCGCAGCTCATGATCTACGGCGCGCTGCTGTGCCGCGAACAGGGCTGCGCCGACGTGGAGCTGGCGCTGGTCTACCTGGAGCTGGGCAGCCGGCAGGAAACCGTCTTCACCCGCCGCTGCACCGCCGAGGCGCTGGAAGCCGAGCTGCGCTCGGCCTGCGCCGCCTTCGAGCACTGGGCACGGCAGGAAGCGACCCACCGCGCCGCGCGCGACGCGGCCCTGCGGGCGCTACCTTTCCCACATGCCGGCTTCCGCCCCGGACAGCGCCAGCTCGCCGAGGCCGTGTACCGCGCCGCGCGCGACGCCCGCTGCCTGCTGGCGCAGGCGCCCACGGGCATCGGCAAGACGGTGGGCACGCTGTTCCCGCTGCTCAAGGCGCTGCCGGCGCAGGGCATCGACCGCGTGTGCTTCCTCACCGCCAAGACCTCGGGCCGTGCCCTGGCGCTGGAGGCGCTCAGGACGCTGCGCGCAGCGTCGCCACCGCCGGCATCCGCCCCGGTGTTCCCGCTGCGCGTGCTGGAGCTGGTGGCGCGCGAGAAGAGCTGCGAGCACCCGGACAAGGCCTGCCACGGCGGCTCCTGTCCGCTGGCAGCGGGCTTCTTCGACCGGCTGCCCGCGGCGCGGCTGGAGGCGCCGGCGCTGCCGTCGTGGGAGCGCGAGCCGCTGCGCGCGCTGGCCGCCCGCCACGGCCTGTGCCCGTACTACCTGGGCCTGGAACTCGCGCCCTGGGCCGACGTGTTCGTCGGCGACTACAACCACTGGTTCGACACCACCGCGCTGCTGCACGGGCTGAGCACCGCCCAGGGCTGGAAGACCGCGCTGCTGGTGGACGAGGCGCACAACCTGGTCGAGCGCGCACGGCGCATGTACTCCGCCGAGCTGGACCCGGCCACCTGGCGCACCCTGCAGCGCGGCACCAGCGGCGAACTCAAGCGCGCGCTGCAGCGCCTGCAGCGCCGCTGGCGCGAGGCAGTGCGGCTGCCGGCAGCCGACGACACTGAAACCGGCGCCGGCGACACGCCGCTGCCGCAGGCGGCGCCGGCCCAGGCCGCGCTGGCGCTGGCCGGGGATGGCGGCGAGGTCGAAGCCGCGGCATTGCCCGCCCTGGCCGCCGCGCCCGCCGCCCGGCCCCGGACGCCGCGCCTACCCGCGCCGCCTTACCGCGTGCTGGAGGAGATGCCGGCCCCCTTTGTAGAAGCGCTGCAGCTGGCGGCCTCGGCAGTGCTGGAGCACTTGGCCGACGACCCCGGCAAGCCCGACCCGGCGCTGCTGGACTTCGCCTTCGACGCCCTGCACTTCGCCCGGCTGGCGGCGGATTTCGGGCCGCATGCCCTGCTGGACCTGCACACCGAGGGCCGCCACGAGCGGCTGTGCCTGCGCAACGTGGTGCCCGCGCCGCACCTGCAGCCGCGGCTGGCGGCGGCGCACAGTGCCACGCTGTTCTCGGCCACGCTGCAGCCGCCGCACCACCACCTGCAGCTGCTGGGGCTGCCCGAGGACACGGCGCGGCTCGAAGTGGCGGCGCCCTTCGCCGCGGAGCAGCTGCGCGTGCACGTGGCGCGGCGGCTGTCCACGCGCTGGCAGCACCGCGAGGCCTCGGTGGAGCAGATCGTGCGGCGCATGGCCGCGCAGTACGACGACCGGCCGGGTCACTACCTGGCCTTCTTCAGCAGCTACGGCTACTTGCAGCAGGTGGCGCAGCGCTTCGAGGCGGAGCGGCCGGACATCCCGGCCTGGCGCCAGTCACGCGGCATGAGCGAGGAGGAACAGGCCGCATTCATCGCGCGCTTCGTGCCGGGCGGGCGCGGCATCGGCTTCGCGGTGCTGGGCGGCGCCTTCGGCGAGGGCATCGACCTGCCGGGCGAGCGGCTCATCGGCGCCTTCATCGCCACGCTGGGGTTGCCGCAGGTCAACCCGGTCAACGAGCAGTTCCGGGCGCTGCTGCAGCGGCGCTTCGGTGCGGGCTTCGAGCACGCGTACCTGTATCCGGGGCTCCAGAAGGTGGTGCAAGCCGCGGGCCGCGTGATCCGCGGCCCCGAAGACCGTGGCGTGCTGCACCTGCTCGACGACCGATTCAGCCGCCCGGACGTGCGCGCCCTTCTCCCGGCGTGGTGGTCCATGGACGCAGGATGAGCTCGCCCAGGCGAGCCCAAAGGCTGGGCCGGCGCGCGTCGCCGGAGGCCGGGCGCCGGCCGCACATCCCCAGCATCGCGACACCCAGGGTGAAGTAGAGCCCGTAGTCGTCGGCGTTGCCGGCCGACGGGTCCAGCGACAGCGCCCAATCTCGGCCCTGCTCGTCCCCGACCACCACCGTCCCGAACGCCAGTGCCTGCAGGCCGGACGCCGAGAGCGCCGCCGGCAGCACCGCGTCCTGCAGCAGGCCGTGCAGCCCCGCCACCTCCCAGGCCCCAGCCCGCTGCAGGCCCTCCACCCACTCGGCCAGCCCGTCCGGCAGCAATGTCAGCACCGAGGCCGGCGCCGGCACCGGCACTTCCTCGTCAAGCTCGGGCAAGAGGTTCGCGTGCGCCGGCCACCCCGAGGCACCAGCCAGGACAAGAGCGATCAGGGCGGCTTTCATTCCGTACTCCCAGGCAACTGCATTCACAACGGCGCCAGCATAGGGCGGGCATGTCACAAGTTGTGACAACAATACCGCCATATGGCGCCCGGCTTCAGACGGCGGAGCCGGGCGTCTGACGTGCCGCAAAGCCGGTGCGATGCGCTTGAAAAAAACTAGGGCGGCAAAGTCAACTGATCGGCCAGCTGCTCCAGGCCAGCAAGGTAGTGCTCGGGATTGCGGCGGAAGCGCGTGCGCTGCACGCGCGCACAGCGCCGCCGCTCCAGTTGTTGTCGTAACTCCTGCCAGCGTTGTCGGTTGGCACTTGCGAGCTCGCGTGCCGTGACCAAGCACCCCCGCGTAGCCGTTGCCGCCAGCAGTCGCACCGCACCGCGCAGCACCGTGGCAGGGCTGGCGGCCTTGCGACCCGTGGTGCGCCGCTCGTGATGGCGGTACGAGCCGAACAGCTGTTCGAGATCGTTGTTGGTGCGTGGCAACTCGTCGTTGTCGTAGCAGTGGAACAGTCCCGCGTGCCAGCGGCGCGCCACGTGCGCGAAGCGCTCCAGTGCCGGGGCCAGCGTGCCCGCGTGATGCCCGTGGCGGCTCATGGCCCCGAGCAGTCCATCGAAGCGCCGCTGTACCACGCGGGCACTGGAGCCGTCTTCATTGCTCAGGATGTGAGCGGCCTTGTGCACCCAGTGCCAGGCGTGGATCACGTCGGGCCACAGCGCGGCGGTGCGTTGCAGCGCGCGCTCCAGCAGCCCCTGCAGCTTGGTCAGCGGTGCCGGGCACCGCGGCCCCCCCTTTGCCCCACCCGCTGCAGGCTCTGGCTAACGGCTTCGAGCCGCTGCTTCAGGCGCAGCCCGTCGGCATCTAGCGGCGGGTGACCGTCGTCGGTGAGCGCGCTGCGCACCGCCGAGCAGTAACCGCGCACGACCTGGGCCTCGGTGTCGTCGCGCCCTTCGACCGAGCGCTCGATAGGGCGCACGCCCCTGACCTGGGCCTTCAGCAGCTTCTTGGCGTGGCGGTCGGCCTCGAACACCGGCAGCGCCGCCTCGCGCAGGAAGTGGAACTGGCACAGCTGGTGGGGCACCCCGGGCAGCTCCTGCGCCACCGCCCGCCGGATCGTGTCCTGCCCGTCGCTGATGACGCCCACCACCGGTATCTTGCCCAGCGGCTGCAGCGCCTGGTGCAGCAGTTGCGCCAGATCCGCGCTGGTACTGGAGAGCAGGCTGCGCGCGAGCAACACCTGGCTGGAGAGGCAGTCGCGCAGCACCCACAGCACCTCATGCCCCACGTCGGGCTGCAGCCCGTCGAGCGCCAGTACCACGCGGCCTTGGGCGGCGAGTTCCTGGCGCAGCCGCGCGCTGTCGCCCAGCGCCGTGGCCAGCAACTCGTCGTAGCGGTCCACCAAGTTCGTGACGCTGCGCTCGCAAATGCCCACGCCCCGCGCCACCAGCGCCGCATGGATCTCCGGCACGCTACGGTGCTCCTGGTAGCGCAGCGCGCCCACCAGCGCCAGCACATCCAACCCGAACTCGTGCTGGGGCAGTACCAGCGCGCCTTCGGCTTCGGGGCGGTAGGGGCGGTGGTAGTGCTCGCACGCTGGGTTCTCGCAGCGCGAGATCCTCATGCGCAACCCCAGCATGCCGCCCAGCGTCACCACCGTGCGGCGGTTCTCGTAGCGCCAGTGCAGCGACTCACCGCACGCCGGGCATTCCTGCCTCAGCACCGTCAGCAGCTGAACTTGCCCGGGCGATCCTCTGGTGGTGAGCCGCGCCATCGCATACCTCCGCGTGGCAGCAAATAACCCCTCTTGGACGCTTCAACCCTCAGCAAGTTCTGCCGGCCTAGAAAAAAAGCCTCTTGAAGCCGCGCGGGGCTGCCCTATCTGGTGCTCATCCCGGCCCGCAAGGCACCAACGCAAGGACGCCACGGGGCCGCCTGACGCAGGAGGACACAGCAATGTATGGATCCCTTTTGAGCTTCCCCGGTGGCCTGTTCGGCGACTTCGAGCGCCTGCGCCGCGAGCTTGACGACGTGTTCGGCCCCGTGGGCCAGCCGTCGAGCATCCGGTCGGTTGCGCCCGGCACCTATCCGGCCATCAACGTCGGCCGCACGCCCAACAGCGTGGAGGTCTACGCCTTCGCCCCGGGCTTGGACCCGGCCAAGATCGAGGTCAATCTCGACCGCGGCGTGCTGACCATCTCCGGCGAGCGCGCGTCGTCGCTGCCGCAGGGCGAGGAAGGCGGCAAGCAGCAGCGCGTGTACGGCCGCGAGCGCCCGAACGGCCGCTTCATGCGCGCCATCAGCCTGCCTGACGACATCGACCCGTCCAAGGTGCAGGCCCGCTACCGCGACGGCGTGCTCAACGTGAGCGTCGCGCGCCGCGCCGAGGCCCAGCCGCAGCGCATCCAGGTTCAGTGACGAACGCAACCAACGCAACCAGTTCACGGGAGACATCGCCATGAGTGACACCCGCGACATCCAGACCCAGAGCCGCAACGAGAGCAACGTGCAACAACAACCGCAACAACAGAGCGCCCGCCGCGTGGCGGCCCAGGACGACCGCGCCATGGTGCCGCGCGTGGACGTGCTGGAGGACGAGTCCGGCATCACGCTGCTGGCCGACCTGCCCGGCGTGCCGCGCGAGCAGCTGGAGCTCAAGGTGGAAGGCGACACGCTGCTGATCGAAGGCACCGTCGCCGCGCCCACGCCCGAGCAGCTGGAGCCGCTGTACGCCGAGGTGCGGCTGCCGCGCTACCGCCGCGCCTTCACGCTCAGCCGCGAGCTCGACACCGGCGCCATCCAGGCGCAGCTGCGCGACGGCGTGCTGAACCTGCGCATCCCGAAGCAGGCGCACGCGCAGCCGCGGCGCATCGAGGTGCAGGTCGGCTGACACCGCTTCCCTCCTCCCCGGGCACCGATCGACACCACCCGCCCGGGTTCGAGCCCGCCGCCGCGACCGGTTCGCGGCGGCGGGTTTTTTTCTTTCGGGCACGCGCGGGGCACGAACCTTGCCTCGCCGCGGCCATGAAGCTGCGACCTGCAATCGGCCGCTGGGTGGCGCGCGCCGACCGGCTCAACGACTGGCGCCGCACCCGGCTGCACCACGTGCGGCCCCGGCATCCGCTGGAGATCGTCCCGTACCTCGGCTTCGGGACGTCCCGGCGGCTGCAGCTGGGCGGGCGGGTGCTGCGGCTGGTGGAGCACCGCGCGCCGCAGGCGGACGACCCGGCCTGGCGCAACCTGGTCGCCGTCTACCGGCGCATGGCCTCCGACGAGGTGGCGCACGCCCGGGTGCGGGCCGCGCTGGAGGGGCTCACGGTGGAGACGCGGGCTGACGCCGAGGGGCATTTCCAGCTTGCCATCGAGCCCGGCGGGCCGCTGGAGGCGGGCTGGCACGCCATCGCGCTGGAGCTGCTGGCGCCCTTGGCCCCCGGCGCGGCGCCGGCGACGGCCTGTGCCCGCGTGCTGGTGCCGCCGGCCTCGGCGCGCTTCGGCGTGATCAGCGACCTGGACGACACGGTGCTGTGGTCCGACGCGCGCAACCGGCTGCGCATGCTGGCGCTGCTGCTGCGCTCCAACGCCTACACGCGCAAGCCCTTCGAAGGCGTCTCGGCGCTGTACCGGGCGCTGCACCGCGGCGCCGCCGGGGCCGAGGGCAACCCGGTGTTCTACGTCTCCAGCAGCCCGTGGAACCTGTACACGCCGCTGACGGACTTCCTGCGCCTGCAGGGCCTGCCCGAGGGGCCGCTGATGCTCAAGGACTTCGGCGACCACATGCTGTTCGAGCCGCTGGACCATGCGCAGCACAAGCTGCGCTGCATCGAGCAGATCTTCGGCACCTACCCCGGACTGCGCTTCGTGCTCATCGGCGACAGCGGCGAGCACGACCCGGAGATCTACGCCGAAGTGGTGCGCGCGCACCCTGAGCGGGTGCTGGCGGTGTACATCCGCAGCGTCGATCCCGACCCCGCCCGCCACGCCACCGTCGCGCAGCTGGCCGAGGGCGTGCGCCGCGCCCGCGTGCCGATGCTGCTGGTGCCGGACAGCCTGGCGGTGGCCCGCCACGCGGCGGACGCCGGCTGGATCGCGGCGCAGGCGCTGGAGTCGGTACGGGCCGACCAGCGCGAGGAGGAGGCCGCGCCGCCGGTGTCGGCACAGCCGGACATCCCGAGCGTGGCGACCTGAGCCGCCCCGCGGCTCAGCCCAGCCCGCCCTGGCACAGGTATTTGACGTGCAGGTAGTCGTCCAGCCCGTGGGTGGAGCCCTCGCGGCCGTAGCCTGAGGCCTTCACGCCACCGAAGGGCGCGGCCTCGACCGCCAGCGCGCCCTCGTTCGTTGATGCCCACGATGCCCGTCTCCAGCGCGTCGGCCACGCGCCAGAGGCGCGCCACGTCACGGCTGTAGAAGCAGGCCGCGAGGCCGAAGGGCGTGTCGTTGGCCTGCGCCGCCACCTCCTCCTCGCTCTCGAAGCGCAGCACCGGCACCACCGGCCCGAAGGTCTCCTCGCGGGTGCCTTCCATGCCGGGCCGCACGTTCGCCAGCACCGTGGGCGCGTAGTGATTGGGGCCGCTGGCCGCCTCGCTGCGCACGCGGCGGCCGCCCACCACCATGCTTGCGCCCTGCTCCAGGGCGTCGCGCACGTGGCGCTCGATCTTGTCCACGGCGCGGGCGTTGATCATCGGGCCGATCTGCGAGGCCGGATCGCCGGCGGGGCCCCCCCGCAGCGCGCCCACGCACGCGGCCAGCTTCTCGACGAAGGCATCGTGCACGGCGCCGTGCACGTAGGCGCCCGGGTGCGCAGTCCGAGCTCGGCCAGCGCTTGGCCCAGCGCGATGGGCGCGCGCGCCACCAGCACGTTGTCGTTGGGATGCAGCCGGATCAGCGGCGAGAGGTTCGAAGAGGCGGTCATGGCTGGTGGTCGGGCTGCGGAGAACGGGGAGCGGGTGGCGCGGGGCACGGGGCACGGGATCAGCCCTTGGCGATCGGCTCCTTGAGCTTCAGCCGCTCGATGCGCTGGGCGTCGCGGCGGTAGGTGGCGGCCACGTACTGCGCGTAGTCGGGGCCGTCGAGGTACATCAGCGGGGCGTTGATCTTGTCGCAGGCGGCGGTGAACTCGGGGCTGGCCGCGGTGGCCTTGAAGGCCTCGCGCAGGCGCTTCTCGATGGCCGGCTCCAGCCCCCTGGGCGCGCTCGGGAGCGGCGCACTACGACGCGCAGGGGCTGGCGCGGGTGCTGCCGGTGGAGGTGGCTATCGAGCTGCCGCCGGTGGGGCTGATCACGCTGCAGGGGCGGAGGAGCTGATGGGGTGGCTGCGGGAAACGGCCGCAGGCCGCCGCCCCATCGCTTGAATCAAGTCCGCGGCTTCAAGCGTCGCGCTCCGCATCCAGCTGGCGTTCCAGCCAGGCCGTACCGAGGGCCTTGAGCTTTTCCCAGTGCGCGTCGTTGAGGCAGATGGTGCGGGGCCGGGTCCGCTTGTCCACGGCTGGCTCGGATGCGTGCCTGGGCCGGTCGCGGCGCAGTTCCAGGCCGCTCGGGTCGATGGACAGGATGCGCGCGGCCCTGCGCAGCGCGTCGCCCATCACGGCGTGGTCGTCTTCCACGCGCCAGGGCTGGGACGTCAGCAGCCCCAGCTGCCTGCGCGCCTCCTCCTTCAGCGCCGCCGCCTCCGTCGCCGTGACGCCGGTGGAGTAGTTCAGCAGGTGCAGCGGCATGGCCGCGATGGCGGCCTGGTGTGCCTCGGTGCTCTCCGAGGCTCCTTGTGCGAAGTCGGTTGCCATGGGTGTCTCCCTGGAAGCTGAAAACCGGGCGCCACGCCCGGTTCAGGCATGACGACGGCAATCACCATACCGCAGGGCTCGGCCCCGGCCCTCAGCCCATGAACCCCTTCGCCAGATCCACCAGCGGCACGTAGGCGGTGGGCAGGCGCGACGACCCCTGCTCGATGCTGCCGCCGCCGTACACGCCGACCTGCTGCGCGAACGCCGACGCCATTCCGAGCAGCAGCGCCACGACCAGCCACCGCCCCGCTGACGCCACAACCCCACGGATTTCCCCCCTGGCCCCCGAGATCCCTCTGGTGAGAACCACGCAGCGGCGGTCTGTGCCGCCTGCTTGACATGGCCCTGGTTGTTGCACGGATTTCGTCGGCGTCTCGTCAGACCTGAGCGGTTGTGACCAAATCTTACAAATAGTGTCAGAGGCAGTGCCGGCGCGCCGGGCGCCTGTGCCTTGGGACAGGGCGCGTCGCCCCGAAGCGGTGCCCTGATTGCACACTTTGGAGGCATCAGATCGTATGCAATCTGCGCCTTCGACGGGATACAAGCTGGCACGGGCATTGCGTACCAGCGTTGCATGAGCACCGATCTCGCGCATCTCGAACTGGTGGCCCTGAGCAAGCGCTACGGGCCCGGCACGCCGGCCGTGGACGCCATCGACCTGCAGGTTCGCGCCGGCAGCTACTGCTGCCTGCTGGGCCCCTCGGGCTGCGGCAAGACGACCACGCTGCGCATGATCGCCGGCCACGAGGTGGCTACCGAAGGCGACATCCTGCTGGGCGCGCGCAACATCACCGACCTTGACGCCACGCAGCGCGGCACGGCGATGATGTTCCAGAGCTACGCGCTGTTCCCGCACCTCAACGCGCTGGACAACGTGGCCTTCGGCCTGAAGATGCGCGGCGTCGATGCCGCCACGCGGCGCGCGCGCGCCGCGGAGCTGCTGGACCTGGTGGCCATGGGCGCCTACGCCCAGCGCAAGCCCGGCGAGCTCTCCGGCGGCCAGCAGCAGCGCGTGGCGCTGGCACGGGCGCTGATCACCAACCCCAAGGTGCTGCTGCTCGACGAGCCGCTCTCGGCGCTGGACCCCTTCCTGCGCGTGAAGATGCGCGCCGAGCTCAAGCGCTGGCAGAAGGACCTGGGCTTCAGCTTCGTGCACGTCACGCACTCGCAGGAGGAGGCGATGGCGCTGGCGGACCAGGTGGTGGTGATGAACGCCGGGCGCATCGAGCAGCAGGGTACGCCGCACCAGATCTTCAACGCGCCGCGCACCGAGTTCGTGGCGCGCTTCATGGGCGGCCACAACGTGCTGCCCGCCGGCAGCGCCAAGGTGGCCGTGCGCAGCGACCGCACGCTGCTGACGCGCGGCGCCGCGAGCGCTGGCGAGGGCTTGGCCGCCACCGTGCAGAACGTCGAGTACCAGGGCACCTACGTGCTCGTGACGCTGGCCTCGAACGCCGGCGAGGTCGCCGCCATGCTGCCCGAGGGCGCCTTCGACGTCGCGCCGTGGGCACCGGGCGAGGCTGCCACCGTGTCGTGGCTGCCGGCGCACGCGCACGCGCTGCAAGCCTGAGCCGCGGCGCCCTCGTCTCCTTTCGCTTTTCTCCCCCGCCAACAACACACCGTTCCCGTCAAGGAGCTCGCATGTCCGACAGCAAGATCAAGAACCCCGTGGCGCAAGACACCGCGCTGGGCCGCCGCAGCCTGCTGCAGGGCATGGCCGGCATCCTGGCCACCGGCATGGCGCCGGCCGTGTTCGCGCAGGAGAAGGTCGTCCTGCGCTACCTGGGCACCGCGGTGAACCAGGACAAGAAGATCGCCGAGAAGTTCAAGGCCGACACGGGCATCGACATCCAGTACGTGGCCGTGACCACCGACGACGTCACCAAGCGCGCCGTCACCGCGCCCAGCTCCTTCGACCTGATCGACACCGAGTACTTTTCGCTCAAGAAGATCATCCCCACCGGCAACCTCAAGGGGATCGATGCCAGGCGCATCAAGAATGCCGACAAGATCACGCCGCTGTTCACCCGGGGCGAGGTCGCGGGCAAGAAGGTGGGCGACCAGGGCACCGCGCCCAAGAAGGTGATGTACCTGCCCGGCGAGAAGGCCAAGGCCTTCGCGGACTCGCCCACGCAGTTCATGACGCTGATCCCCACCGTCTACAACGCCGACACGCTGGGCATCCGGCCCGACCTGATCAAGCGCCCGATCAGCTCCTGGGCCGAGCTGCTCAATCCGGAGTTCAAGGGCAAGGCCGCGATCCTGAACATTCCCTCCATCGGCATCATGGACGCGGCGATGGTGGTGGAGGCCATGGGCCTTCACAAGTATCCCGACAAGGGCAACATGACCCGCGCCGAGATCGACCTGACCATCAAGACGCTGATCGAGGCCAAGCGCGCCGGCCAGTTCCGCTCGCTGTGGAAGGACTTCAACGAGAGCGTGAACCTGATGGCCTCGGGCGAGGTGGTGATCCAGTCCATGTGGAGCCCGGCCGTCACCGCGGTGCGCACCAAGGGCATCGCCTGCAACTTCCAGCCGCTCAAGGAAGGCTACCGTGCCTGGGCCGCCGGCTTCGGGCTGCCCTCCACGCTCTCGGGCCGCAAGCTCGACGCCGCCTACGAGTTCATCAACTGGTTCCTCGACGGCTGGGCCGGCGCCTACCTCAACCGCCAGGGCTACTACAGCGCCGTGCTGGAGACCGCCAAGGCCCAGATGCAGCCCTACGAGTGGGCCTACTGGATGGAAGGCAAGCCCGCCGCGCAGGACATCAAGGCCCCGGGCGGCGAGCTGCTGGCCAAGGCCGGCAGCGTGCGCGACGGCGGAAGCTACGAATCCCGCATGGGCGCCATCGCCTGCTGGAACGCCGTGATGGACGAGAACACCTACATGGTCCAGAAGTGGAACGAGTTCGTGGCGGCTTGAGCCGGTTGAGCTGACCGCCTGGAGACGCCCGCATGTCCAACCAACCCGTCATGCCCGCGGAGGCGGGCATCCACGAGCCACGCGAAGCCGCCCGGCCTGCGCGGATGCCCGCCTCCGCGGGCATGACGAAGCGGGGCGTTTCCTCCCCTGGCGTGCAGGCCGGGGCGCGCGGCCCGCGCAAGCCCCGCACCCTGCGCGCCGGCCCGCCCGCCTGGCTGCAGGCCACGCCCTTCTCGCTCGTGTTCCTGCTGTTCTTCATCGCCCCGCTGGCGCTGGTGGCGATGGTGAGCTTCTGGAACTTCAACGAGTATGAATTGCTGCCCGGCTTCACCTTCGACAACTACCTGAAGGTGTTCGAAGGCTGCCCCGTCAACCCCGACGGCCAGCTCTGCGTCACCTTCGCGACGTACCTTTCGACGCTGAAGTTCTGCCTGCTGACCTGGGCCATCACGCTGGTGCTGGGTTTCGCCGTGGCCTACTTCCTGGCCTTCCACGTGCGCGGCACGGGCGTGCAGACGCTGCTGTTCCTGCTGTGCACGATCCCGTTCTGGACCTCCAACGTCATCCGCATGGTTTCCTGGGTGCCGCTGCTCGGGCGCCACGGGCTGGTCAACGACACGCTGATGGCGACGGGGTTGATCCAGCAGCCGCTGGAGTGGTTGCTCTTCTCCGACTTCTCCGTGGTGCTGGCCTTCGTGCACCTCTACACGATGTTCATGCTGGTGCCGATCTTCAACTCCATGATGCGCATCGACCGCTCGCTGCTGGAGGCCTCGCGCGACTGTGGCGCCGGCGCCTGGCAGACGCTGTGGAACGTCATCGTGCCGCTGTGCAAGAGCGGCATCGTGATCGGCTCCATCTTCGTGGTGACCATCGTCATGGGCGACTTCGTGACCGTGGGCGTGATGGGCGGGCAGCAGATCGCCTCGGTGGGCAAGGTGATCCAGGTGCAGACCTCCTACCTGCAGTTCCCGCTGGCCGCGGCCAACGCCGTCATCCTGCTGGCGACGGTGCTGATGATCGTCTGGGGCCTGACGCGGGTGGTGGACATCCGCCGGGAGCTGTGAACATGGCCGCCTTCAAATCCGCCCGCCCTGCGCGCCGCGACGACCGCCGCCCGCCCGGCTTCTGGCCGCTGGCCACGCTGTTCGCGCTGTTCGTGCTCTTCCTCTACGGGCCGACCTTCACCATCTTCGTGCTGAGCTTCCAGGGCCCGCAGGGCGGGCTCACCTTCCCGATGCGCGGCTGGTCGCTGCACTGGTTCGCGCAGCTGGCCGAAGGCCTGGGCACGGTGGACGTGTGGGCCGCGCTGCGCCGCTCGCTGGCGCTGGGCGCGGTGGTGATGGGCCTGACCGTGCTGCTGTCGGTGCTCGCGGGCCTGGCCTTCCGCAAGCAGCTGCGCGGCGGCTCCGCGCTCTTCTTCGTGACCGTGGCCAGCCTGATCATGCCCTCCATCGTCGTGTCGCTGGGCATCGGGCTGCAGTTCCGGCTGCTGGACGACGGCGTGCGCGCGCTGCTCGCGGCCTGGGGCCTGGACGGCGTGCTGGAGAGCTACACCACGCTGATGGGCCTCTACACCTCGGCGCTGGGCGCGCACCTGACTTGGACGCTGCCCTTCGGCCTGTTGATCATGTTCGCGGTGTTCAACCGCTTCAACCCGGCCTACGAGGAAGCGGCGCGCGACCTGGGCGCCACCCCCTGGCAAAGCTTCAAGCACGTGCTGCTGCCGCTGATCGGCCCGTCGGTGGTGGGCGTGGGCCTGTTCGGCTTCACGCTGAGCTGGGACGAGATCGCTCGCACCTCGCAGGCCATCGGCGACGTCAACACGCTGCCGCTGGAGCTGCAGGGCCTGACCACCACCGTCACCACGCCTGCCATCTACGCGCTGGGCACGCTCACCACGCTGCTGTCGCTGGCCGTGATAGCGCTGGCGCTGGCCGTGTCCTGGCTGCTGGGCCGGCGGCGCGCCGCTGCCTGACGCCGCCATGGCTGATGATCTCGACATGACCGACGACGCCACCCCCGCCGCCACGAACCTCTCCGACGCGCAGATCCACGACCGCATCGTGGACGCCATCCTCGACCACCAGCTCCTGCCCGGCACCCGGCTCGCGGAGGACAAGCTGGGCCAGGCCTTCGGCGTCTCGCGCACCCGCATCCGCCAGGTGCTCATCCGCCTGGCGCAGGAGCAGATCGTCACGCTCGCGCCGCACCGCGGCGCCTCGGTGGCAACGCCCGACGTGGACGAGGCGCGCGAGGTGTTCGAGGTGCGCCGCATGGTGGAGCCGTTGCTGGTGCAACGCTTCATGCAGCACGCCTCGGCCGGGCACCTGGGCGCGCTGGCGAGCTGCCTGGCGCAGGAGGAGGCCGCGCGCGCCGCGGGCGAGCGCCGGCGCGCCATCCGCCTCTCCGGCGAGTTCCACCTGCGCATTGCCGACGGCGCGGCGCACCGCACGCTGGGACGCGTGCTGCGCGAGCTGGTGTCGCGCACCTCGCTGGTGATCATGACCTACGGCAACGGCGAGGCGCCCACGGGCTGCGGCTGCGCCGACCACCGCACGCTGCTGGCGGCCATCCGGCTGCGCGACGAGAAGGCCGCCGCGGCGCTGATGACACAGCACCTGCTGGAGATCGAGCAGCAGCTGCGCATCGAGCCGCCGGCCGCGCAGGTGCCGGACCTGGCGCAGATCTTCGGAGCCACCACGGCATGAGCGCGCCGTCCACCCCGCGGCGCCTGCTGGTGCTCAACCCCAACACCTCGGTTTCCGTGACCGAGCTGGTCGCCACGCACGTCCGGGCCGAGCTGGGCGCGGGCGCCACCGTGGACGCCGCCACCGCGCGGCTGGGCGCGGCCTACATCGCCAGCGAGGCCGCCAGTGCCATCGCCGGCCACGCGGCGCTGGACGCCTGGGCCGCGTACCGCGCGCAGGGCACGCGGCCCGATGTCGTGCTGCTGGCCTGCTTCGGCGACCCGGGGCTGTTCGCGCTGCGCGAGCTGTGCGACTGCCCCGTCACCGGGCTGGCGGAAGCGGCCTTCCTGCAGGCAGCGCGGTCGTCGGCGCGCGGACGCTTCGGCGTCGTCACCGGCGGCGCGGCCTGGGGCCCGATGCTGGTGCGCCTGGCGCAGGGCCTGGGATTCGCCGACGCGATGGCCGGCGTGCACACCGTCGCGCCCAGCGGCGCGCAGCTCGCGGCCGACCCGGACTCGGCGCTGCCGCTGCTGGCGCGGGCCTGCCGCGACGCGGCCCGCGCGCTGGACGTGGACTGCGTGATCCTGGGCGGTGCCGGGCTGGCAGGCCTGGCCGCGCGCATCCAGCACGAGGTGCCGGTGCCGCTGATCGACAGCGTCACCGCGGGCGCCCGGGAGGCGCTGCGGCTGGCGGACGAAGCGGCGCCGGGCGCCGCGTCCGCGACGCCGTCCGGCGAGGGGCCGGCGTGGCGCGGCGTCTCGCCGGAGCTGGCCGGCTACCTGGCAGGGCGCTGAGCTGGGCTACGCCGCAAGGCCAAACTCGCTGCGCAGCGGATGGTCGTCCGGCGTGATGGCGGTCGGAAAGCATGGCGAACTTGACGCTGCCGTCGAGCCAGCGGTTCGTCACCACAAACCGTGGCTTTCCGTGACGGACTTCAACTTCCACTCCGATTTGTCCGGGTTTACGAGAATATCCCCCCCGTTCAGGGGGGTCGAAGCTTCTTCCATCGGTCGCCAAGGCGGACCGGGGCAGTACCAGGTGCTTCGGCACCCGGCGTCCGCCGTGACTCATCTTTGAACGGCTGGAGGAGAAGTGCCCATGGTGAACAAGCGTTCTCCGATCTTCGCGGTCCTGGCTCTCGCGGCCTGGGCGTTTTGCGGTGCGGGTCCGGCGCTGGCGCAAGGCAAGGCGCCGCGCGGCGACGCGGCCCAGGTGCGCGTGCTGCACTGCGCCGACGTCGTGTGCAGCGCGCCGGGCATGGGCGCGGCCCGCGGGCAGCTGGCGCTGTCGGCCCACTACCCTCAACTGGCGGGCATGGCACTGCGCGTGGTGGTGGTGGACGAGGCGAACAAGCAGGTGTCGCTGATCGACGTGCGCTCGGACGTGGCCGCCAGCGGGGACTTCCGCGTGGACCTGCCGGTGCACCTGCTGGGCCGCGGCACCTATGGCATCGGTGTGCTGGCCGGCTCGCGCTTCCTGGCCGACGGACGCATCCAGGTGATGGCCGCGGCGCGGCCCACGCTGCCGCGGACGCTGCAGGCCCGCGTCCCGGGTACCAGCCGCGTGAGCGCAGCCGGCACGCTGCCGCGCGGCTGAAGGCGCGTCCGGGCCGGCACCGCGGCGGGGACGCTCCCGGGGCCTCTCAGAGCAGCCGAAGGTCCACGATCAGCGCGAAGGCCGGCGCGATGCGCAGCGGGCGGCCGTTGCCGTCCAGGTCCACGTGTCCGGCCAAGCCCACGCCGTGGCCCGAGACCTCCAGCCGGATCGCCAGCATCTGCAGCAGCGGCGCATCGGGCCCGCGTGGGCGCCAGGTGCCGTGCTCCAGCGCGACGAACACCAGCTCGGTGCCCGGCTCCACCTGCGCCAGCGCCTCGCGCTGGAAGCGCTTGAAGCCGGTGAGCGGGTGGCCCGAGGGCTCCTCGTCGGCCACGGGCAGCACGCGCGCGTCCAGCGCCCGCTGGCGGCGCAGCGCCAGCCAGCGGCCGGCATAGTGGCGCAGCCGCACGCCCGGGGCGCACAGCCGCGCGGCGTAGAGCGTGTACACGGCACGCAAGCCCTCCGGGACTTCGGGAGGACGATCGTTGCGATCGGATTCGGGATGCTGGTTCATGGCACCTCGGCGTCGAGCCGTGACGGGGCTCGCCACATCAGACTGATGCCCCGTCCGGGCAACGCACAAGCCGTCAAAAAGGGCACCTCCCCCGCCTTGAAGCGGAACGGCACCCCCGCCGCGCCCACCGCAATGAGCGCCACCACCGCATCGAAGGGAGCGTCAAAACCCTGAGGCGGCGGCCTGCCGGCGCCACGCAGGGCGTCCGGCTCCATGCAACGCGGCCTCATCAGGGCGCGTACAGCACGAAGCGCGCGTCGCGCCGCGCGATGCGCCAGCCCTTGGCGGTGAGCGTGAACACGTCGTCGAACTCGCCCATCACCTGCCGCCGTGCCGGGCGGCCGGAGGCGCCCTCGGCGTCGCCGGTCTCGCCGCCCCACAGCAGGACGTAGCTCAGGCCGCGCGCCCGCGTGGCCGAGTCCAGCTCGATGACGCTGCCGGTGACGAGGTGGCGCGTGATGCGGTCGGTCGGCCGCGTGCGGTAGGAGGCGAGGATGGCCTCGCGCCCGCGCAGCGGCTCGCCGCCGGGACGGGTGAGCACCGCGTCGGTGGCGAACAGCGCCGCGAACGCCTCGTGGCGGTGGCTGTCGGTGCAGTGCGCGGCGCGCACCACGAGATCGCGGCAGGCCTGCTCGGCCAGCAGGCGGTCCAGGGTGGACAGGGAAGCGGCGGCGGCGCCGCTGCTCTCTTTGGGAGGGAGGGAAGGCATGGTTGGTTCACCAGGACTGCAGGCAACGCGGCGATTTGAACGCAGCGCCCATGCCCGGTGCGGCGCGGGGCCACCGCCGCAGCGCCCCCCGCGCCGGCAGCGGCGGCTCAGCCGTTGGCGATGCGCGCCACCAGCGCCTGGGTGTACTCCTTCGTGCTGGCCTTGCCGCCGAGGTCGCCGGTGCGCACCTGGTCCAGGTTGAGCGTGTCGTCGATCGCCTCGCGCAGCCGCGTGGCCTTGTCGCCGAGCCTGACGTGGTCGAGCATCTGCGCCGCGGCCAGCAGCAGCGCCGTGGGGTTGGCCAGGCCCTTGCCGGCGATGTCGGGGGCCGAGCCGTGCACGGCCTCGAAGATGGCTGCATCCGCACCGATGTTGGCGCCCGGCGCCATGCCCAGGCCGCCCACCAGCCCGGCCGTGAGGTCCGACAGGATGTCGCCGAAGAGGTTCGTGGTCACCAGCACGTCGAACTGCCAGGGATTGAGCACCAGCTTCATGGCGCAGGCGTCCACGATGATGCTGTCCATCTCGATGCGCCCGGCGTAGCGCTCGGCGTGCATCTGCTGCGCCGTCTCCAGGAAGATGCCGGTGAGCGCCTTCATGATGTTGGCCTTGTGCACGACGGTGACCTTCTTGCGGCCCAGTGCGATGGCGTGCTCGAAGGCGTACTCCAGGATGTGGCGGCAGCCCTGGCGCGTGTTGATGCCCGTGGCCATGGCCACGGCGTGCGGGTCGTCGTCGATCTGCACGTAGTGCTCATGGCCGATGTAGAGGCCTTCCAGGTTCTCGCGCACGAGCAGCAGGTCGATGTTGTCGAAACGGCCGCCGGGGATGATGGTGCGCGCCGGGCGCACGTTGGCGAAGAGCCGGAACTCCTCGCGCAGCCGCACGTTGGAGGAGCGCCAGCCGCTGCCCGAAGGCGTCTCCAGCGGCCCCTTGAGCGCCAGCCGCGTGCGGCGGATGCTGTCCAGCGTGGCCTGGGGCAGCGGGTCGCCCGCGGCCTTCATGCCGGCCGCGCCGGCCACCTGCGGATCCCATTCGAAGGGCGAGCCCAGCGCGTCCAGCACGGCCACGGCGGATTCGACGATCTCGGGGCCGATGCCGTCCCCGGCGATCAGGGTGGCGGGAATGCGGTTGCTCATGAAACTTGCTCCTTCCTTGGGGGATGTCTTGATCTGGATCTACTTGTCCGGAGGCTTGTCGATGGCGGCCGTCCAGGCCGCGATCTCCTCCTCGCTCATCGTACCGGCTGGGCGCAGCCGGGCATCCCCGGCGCCGTGTTCGAGATCGGGCAGGTACTGCTCGCGCGACAGGAAGGTGCCCTGGCAACGACCGTTGGCCGGCGGCGGCGCCAGCATCTCGTCCTGCAGCTTGTGCAGCAGCCCGTGCATCACCCACGCCGGGACGCGGTCGCGCTCGTCGGGATAGATGTAGCCGAACAGCACCAGGTGGCTCAGCAGCACGCGCCAGTGCTCTCCGGCGCGCTCCATCAGGTGCGGCCAGTCCAGCGTGGCGGCGCAGCCGCGCAGCACGTGCGCCACGTCGGCGCCGTCGTAGCGCTCGCGCTCCATGATGAAGGACTTGGACCAGATCATGTCCTCGGCCGACATGGTGCGCACCGTGCGGCCCAGGACCGTGTCGCTGCCCGCGCGCTCGAACCAGCCCTCGTCCACCGCGTTGAGCCCGTTGGCCGAGGCGAAGATGAAGTCGATGAAGAAGGGTCCCTGGTAGACCTTGCCCAGCCAGTGCGGGAATGTCAGCTCGCTGCACAGCCCGGTGCCCGCAAGCACCTGGTCCAGCCGCAGGAAGTCCTCGCGGCGGATGAACAGGTCCAGGTCCTTGGTCGGCCGCTCCACGCCGGTGAGCCCCGCCAGCGCGAAGGCACCCCCCACCAGGAACGGCACGTCCGCATCGTCCAGCGCCTGCAGCACCTGCAGGTAGAAGGGTTCGGCCTGCGGGTCGAGAGCGCTCGCACTGGCGGCCGGCGGCAGCGGCGTCTTGGCGGTGGATGTCATGCCGCTCCCGGGCAAGGCCCATGCCTTGCTCCAGGGCGGCACCGGGGGCGCCGTCCGAGGCGCGGCCCCGCGTCACTCATTTCATCGATTGGTCGAAGGAGGACCGGGATGACCATGCCCACCGAGCAGCTACAAGCCACCACCTCGCCCTTGCAGCCCCAGGAGCAGCAGCATCCCCAGCCGGCCGCGGCGGGCGTGCTGCGCTTTGCCGCCGTGGGCGACCTGCATTGCACCAAGGACTCGGCCGGGCGCTTCCGCTCGTTCTTCCACCAGGCCGCCGAGGCCGCGGACGCGCTGCTGCTGTGCGGTGACCTCACCGACTACGGCACCACCGAGGAGGCCAAGGTGCTGGCCGCCGAGCTGGCGCAGGTGGCGATGGCCAAGCCGGTGGTGGCGGTGCTGGGCAACCACGACTTCGAGAGCGGCCAGCCCGAGGTGGTGGCTCACATCCTCAAGGACGCGGGCGTGCGCATGCTCGACGGCGAGGCCGTGGAGGTGCTGGGCGTGGGCATCGCCGGCGCCAAGGGCTTCGCGGGCGGCTTCGGCCGTGGCGCGCTGGGCCCCTGGGGCGAGCAGGCCATCAAGGCCTTCGTCAACGAGGCGCTGCACGAGGCGCTGAAGCTGGAGTCGGCGCTGGCCAAGCTGCGCACGCCCGAGAAGATTGCGCTGCTGCACTACGCGCCCATCGCCGCCACGGTGCAGGGCGAGCCGCTGGAGATCTTCCCGTTCCTGGGCACGACGCGGCTGGAGGAGCCGCTGATCCGCTACCCCGTGAGCGCCGTGTTCCACGGCCATGCCCACCGCGGCACGCCCGAAGGGCGCACCGTCAACGGCACGCCGGTGTTCAACGTCGCGATGCCGCTGCTGCGCCACGCCTACCCGCAGCAGCCGCCCTTCAGGCTGCTGGAGCTGCCGCGCCCGGCGCAGCAGACCATGGACGACGGCGGACCGCGCTAGCGCCGACGCGGCAGCGCGGCGCCGGCCGTCAACGCCGCGAAGGGCGCGCTGCCGGCATAGCGGGTGAACGCCTGCGCCGAATGGAGCACGCCGGAAGGCTCGGCCGCCATGACCCAGGATTTCCGATCATCCGAGGCGCCGTCGCAGTGCTGCGTGCGTGCAACCTCCTCTGCTGCCTTTTGCGAGGTGAACAGGTTGGGCGCGTGGTCAGATCTCAGCTCGCGTGCACGGGCCGCGGCGCAAACAGCAGTGCCTGCGCCCGCGGCACCACCTGGGTCCACAGCGGACGCGGCCCCAGGCGCAGCGCCCGTAGCGCGTCGGCCAGCGCGCCCTGCCCCACGCTCAGCAGCGCGCCGCCGGGGCCCGGCAACTCGTGCCAGCGCTCCTGGCGCAGGCGCAGCTCGCTGACCACCGGCACCCCGTCCAGCAGCGTGTGCGCCATGAGCGACAGCTCGCGCGGCGGCCCGTGGCCCGCGGCGGCGCGGCAGGACAGGGCCAGCGCCGGCTCGGCATCGCCCTCGTGCAGCGCGCAGCGCAGCCAGCCGGCGTGCTCGCCGCAGCGCAGCTCGGCCACCCATTTCGGAAAACCCGCCAGCCGCACCCCGCCCTCTCGCGCGCGCTCGGTGGTCACGGGCATCTGCCAGATGAAGGCCTCGAAGCGCGCGCAAAGCAGCGCGCGCAGCGCCCGCAGCCGGGGCAGCGGGCCGCGGCCCACCGGCAGCACCAGCGCCAGCTCGTCGTAGGCGCCCAGGTCGCCTTCGGCATAGCGCACCGCCACCACGCCCAGCAGGCACCGCCCGGGGCGCCAGACGAGCGGCTGCAGCAGCGCCGCCGAGGCCGCGGGCAGCAGCGCGCGGGCGACGTCGGCATCGGCGCTGAACACGGCCGCCATGGCGGCCAGCGACGCCAGGCGCAACGGCACGGGCTGCCCGCCCAGCGCCGCGCTGGGATGGCGGGCCACGCTGTCGAGGAAAGCCATGGTGGCGGCGTGAGCAGCCGCCGTGCCGGGCCTGGGAACACCGGTTGCCACCGCAACGCAGCGCGGCGGCCTTCACCGGGAGGCCGGCGCTCCCTATTCCTCCTGCCCAATGCCAAGACTTCCATCGTTCCCGCGCAGGCCGGTACCGGCCACCGCCACCGGCACGTCCCGGCCGAACAAGAAATTCCCGCTGGAAGCCTGCACTTGGACACCGCCCACGACGCCGACGTGCTGATCGCCGGCGCCGGCGTGGCGGGCCTGTCCTGCGGCGCGGCGCTGGCCGAGGCCGGGCTGAAGGTCTGGGTGCTGGAGCGCGACGCCCTGCCCGGCGGGCGCGCGGCGAGCTGGCCCGACCTCGTGACCGGCGACGTGGTGGACATCGGCCCGCACGTGCTGACCAGCGAGCACCGCAACTTCCGCGCGCTGCTGCGCCGCCTGGGCACCGAGGGTGACGTGTACTGGCAGCGCCAGCCGCTGATCACGCTGCTCGACGCCGGGCGGCGCATCGCCATCCCCACCTCCAGGCTGCCGCCGCCGCTGCACGGGCTGCCGGCGCTGCCCCGGGCGCTGCGCTGCATCAGCCTGCGCGACATGCTCTCCAACCTGCCCGTGGTCTGGCACGCGGCGCGGCTGGACGAGGACGCCACGCTGGCACTGGACGGCATCGACGCCATGCGGCACCTGCGCCAGCTCGGCGCCAGCGAACGCAGCATCGAGTGGTTCTGGACCTCCGCCGCCATGGCGCTGCTCAACGTGCCGCTGCAGCAGTGCTCGGCCGCAGCGCTGATGCGGGTGTACCGGGTGATCCAGGGACGCAGCGGCTACTGCTTCGGCTTCCCGCGCGTGCCGCTGGCCTCGCTGTACGTGCCGGGCTGCCGCGCGCGCATCGAAGCCGCGGGCGGGCGCGTGCTGCTGCGAACGCCGGTGGCGCGCGTGCACGTGGAGTCGGGGCGTTTCCGCGCCCTCGAGCTGGAAGACGGCAGCCTGCTGCGCGCGCCAGCGGCCGTGCTGGCGTTGCCGCCGCAAGCCTACCGCCAGGATCTGCTGAACGTGCCCTGGCCCGCGCTGTCGCATGCGGCGCACCGCTTCGACCCCGCACCCTACGTCAGCGTGTACCTGTGGCTGGACCGGCCGATCACGCGCGAGCGCTTCTGGGCCCGCGCCTGGGCCACGCGCGACCTGCACACCGACTTCTACGTGCTCTCCAACTTCCGCCGCCAGACGCACGGCACGCTGCTGGCGTGCAATTCCATCCACGTGCGCCTGGCCTGGGACTGGAGCGACGAGGAAATCGTGCAGCGCACGCTGCAGGAGGTGGCGGACTTCGCCCCCCTGGCGGCGCAGGCCCGCGTGCTGCATGCGCGGGTGCACCGCATCCCCATGGCCGTGCCCTGCCCCGCGCCGGGCACCGAGCGCGCCCGGCTTCCGGCCGCCACGCCCTTTGCCGGGCTGTGGCTGGCAGGGGACTGGACCCGCACCGCGCTGCCGAGCTCGATGGAAAGCGCCGCGCGCTCCGGCGCCCTGGCGGCCGAGGCCGCCGCGGCCAGCTTTGGAAGAACGTTACAAATATCGCTGCCCACGCCAGAGACCACCGGACTGATGGCACTGCTGCGGCGCTTACCCGTACCCCCCGGGAATCAACCTGGCTTGACTTGAAACAAGCCCCGCGATCTTTGTAATAGCAGGTAATGTCGCTGTAACCATGTCCTGACACTTGCTACAGTCTTACCACATTCCCGGGTTGACAACTCAGGAGGAACGTAGCAGTTGAAGTTAGGCTGGCATGAAGAAGTTGGGGTTATTGATGTTGGGAGCGGCGCTGAGCGCGGGCACACAGGCTGCGACGATCAGCTACGACTTCACCTCCGATCAGGCCGACACGGACTTCAACTTCGACGGCCGGCTGGGGCTGTTTGACAGCACCCTGGGCACGCTCACGAGCGTGCTGCTGGAGGTCTATGGAGAGTTCACCTCGGAAATGAGCATCGGCAACGCCGGCAAGGGCACGATGCGCAACACGCGGGTCAAGACGAGCTACACCATGTACTTCAACAGCTCGTTGCAGCCGCTGAATGACCTCCTCGTGGAAGCCCAGGCCGAGGAGCCCTGGGTGTCCTGGGGCATCGACTCGGGCAACCTGCGCGTCGGCCCGTACTCGTCGGTGAGCTTCGGTCCGATCACCGAGGGCAGCATGGGTCTGATCGACGCCAGCAGCCTGCTGTCGGCCTTCTCGGTGGCTGGCGGCGGCGAGTTCGGCCTGAACTGCATCACGGAAACCAGCACCTTCGTGGAGATGGGCGGCAACGGCTGGTTCAAGCAGAGCACCACGGGTGCCTGCGCCGCGGCCATCACCTACAACTACGACGAGGCCCTGCTGGACGCCGGGGAGCTGGGCGGCGCTGCTGGCGGCGCTGGCGGCGAGCCGATACCCGTGCCAGAGCCGCCGTCGCTGGCGGTGCTGGGCCTGGGGCTGGGCTACATGGCCCTGCGCCGCGGGCGCTCCCGCAAGCCCGCCGCGGCCTGAGCCGCCCAATCGTCCGTACAGATGCATCGCGCCCGCGGAGCCAGGCTCTGCGGGCGCGATTTGTTTTTCAGGGCAGACGGCGCCACGGGGCTTCACCCCGCGCCGTCCGCCCGGTGGCACTGTCAGGCCACCGGCTCCAGCAGCATCAGGCCCGAGGCGGTGTTGGAGATGGGGATGTGGTAGTTGCGGTGCAGCGCCTGCACCTTCTCGCCCAGCGCGGCGCGCGTGGCCAGCCACATCAGCAGCTCCACGCCTTGCGTGCCGGTGTGCTCGACCAGCTCGCGCGTCGTGAACTGCGTGGCCCACTGCGGGTCGTCGACCATGCTGTCCATGAAGCGCAGGTCGCATTCCTTGTTGATGAAGCCCGCGCGCTCGCCGTCGAGCTGGTGCGACAAGCCGCCGGTGCCCAGGACCAGCACGCGGTCGTCAATGTCCCACTGCGCCACGGCACGACCGATGGCCTCGCCCAGCTTCCAGCAGCGCTTGGCGCTGGGCAGCGGGTCCTGCACGGTGTTGATGCACACCGGGATCACGCGCACCGGCCACTTCTGGTCGGGCCACAGCAGCGCCATGGGCAGCGTGAAAGCGTGGTCCACCTTCATCTCCTGGCAGGTGGTGAGGTCGAACTCCTGCTCCACCAGCGACTCGATCAGCTGCCACGACAGCGCCGCGTCACCCTGGAAGGCGGGCAGCGTCGGGATGCCCCAGCCCTCGTCAGCGTTGCGGTACTCGGACGCGGCGCCGACCGAGAAGGTCGGCATCTTGTCCAGGAAGAAGTTCAGGCCGTGGTCGTTGTAGATCAGCACCACGACGTCGGGCCGGGCCTCGGCCAGCCACTGGTGGATGGGCCTGAAGCCGTCGAAGAAGGGCTTCCAGTACGGGTCCTGCTGCAGGCCCTTGGCGATGGCGCGGCCGATGGCCGGGACGTGCGAGGTGGTGATGCCACCGATGATCTTTGCCATGTGAGGTCTCCGGAATCGGTGGCGGTTCAGCGGGCGGCGTCCAGCAGCTTCTGCTGGAACTGCGCGCGGGTCATGCCGGTCTGCTGCGCGCCGATGTCCTGCATGTCCAGGCCCAGGATGCCGGCGAACTTGGCCAGGTAGTAGGCGTTGCCGCCCGCGGCAATGAGCTGCAGCACGTTGCGGCTGCGGATGGCCTCGCGCTGCACAGGCGTCAGACCGTATCTCGCGCAGTAGGCGTCCTCGTCGGCGACGAAGGCCTGGCGGTTGGCCTCGTCGTTGAACGAGTAGCACATCGTGTTGAGGGCGTAGCCCTTCATCGCCTGCTCGCCGTCGAAGATGACGGTGCCGGGAATGGGTTTCTTCGGTTCTCTCATGGGCCTTGTCTCCGAAAAGCCGACGGACTTGCTGCAGATCAAGCGCTGTCCTCGCGCTTGCCCTGGACGGCAGTGTGGTCTCAGCCATCATTCGGAAAAAGGCTGGCTGACTCATTGAACTCATGAGCCGTTTCGATCATTTGGACCTGGACGGTCACCTGCTGGCGCTGCTGCTGGCCGTCTACGAGGAGGGCTCCGTCACGCGCGCCGCCGCGCGGCTGGGCGTGACGCAGTCGGCCGTGAGCCACCTGCTGGACAAGCTGCGCGGCATCGTGGGCGACCCGCTGTTCGTGCGCAGCGGCCGCGGCATCGTGCCCACCGCGCGCGCGGAGGCGCTGGCGGGCCGGGCCCGGCTGCTGCTGGAGGACTTGCAAGGCTTCACCACCGTCGGCGGCTTCGACCCGGCGCGGCTGGACCTGACGGTGACCATCGCCGCCAACGACCTGCAGCGCGACCTGCTGCTGCCCGCGCTGCTGCACCGGCTGCGGGCACAGGCGCCGAAGCTGAAGCTGCGAGTCATCAACTCCGGCGTGCCCACGGCGGAGATGCTGCGCGAGGGACAGTGCCAGCTGGTGATCACACCGCGCCCGCCGGATGCGGCGGACGTGGTGCAGAAGCGGCTGTTCGAGGACCGCTACGCCGTGTTCTACGACCCGCGTGTGCGCACGGCGCCGGCCGGCCTGGAGGAGTATCTGGCGGCCGAGCACGTGACGGTGGTGTACGAGCCGCGCCGGGCGCTGGACTTCGACCGCTGGTTCGCCGAGCAGGCCTGCGCGCCACGGCGCATCGTGGCCAGCGTGTCCAGTTTCGCGGCGGTGTCGGCCTTCGTGCAGGGCAGCGCGCTGCTGGCGACGCTGCCCTCGCTGCTGCGCGTGCACCAGCTGCGCGGGCTGGCGCTGGCGCCGCCGCCGCTGGACTGCCCGGCCATGCCGATGTACCTGGTCTGGCACTTGAAGCACCAGGCGGAGCCGATGCACGCGTGGCTGCGGCAGGAGGTGGAGGCGCTGGTGCCGGCGGTGCTGGCCGGCAGCGCGGGACCGATGCCGCTGGAGCCGCTCAGGGCCGCTGCGCCTTCGCCAGCAGCGGATACGGATTCACCGCCGTCCCCTTCCACCACTGCCGCTCGGGGCCGAGCCTGAAGATGGCGAAGTGCAGGTGCGGCGCATCGGGATTGGCGTTGCCGGTGCTGCCGACGTAGCCGACGAGCTGGCCGCGCTGGAGCGTCATGCCCTCGCGCAGGCCGTCCGCGTAGCGGTCCAGGTGCGCGTAGTAGTAGGCGTAGCGTCCGCTCGGGTCGAACTGGTAGATCGTCAGCCCGCCGGGCACGCTGGTGAACAGCTTCACCAGCCGGCCCTCGTCCACCGCGAGCACCGGCGTGCCGCGCGGCGCCATGACGTCCAGCGCCTCGTGCGGGCGCGCGCCGGCGTCGCGGCCGTCGCCGAAGGTGTCGCGCAGCTCGGCGGGCGCCACGCCCTGCACCGGCATCAGCAGCCGGCGCTCGGCGAGCACGGCGAGATCCGCCTGCATCGCCTGCGCCTCGGCCTCCTGCGCGGCCTCGGTGCCCTGCGCGGCCGCGGCGACGGCCAGGCGCGGCGCCGGGCGCGGTCCGGCGGGCAGCAGCACCACCGCCAAGCCCAGCCCACCGCCCAGCACCAGGCCCAGCGCGGCCGAGCGCAGCGCGCGCGCCACCTGGAAACCCCGGCGCGGCGGCATGGCGCTACTCCTGCACGTCGACGGGGAAGCCCGTCTTCACGAGCGCCGACAGCCGCTGCGCGTCCCAGTTGGTCAGGTTCACGCAGCCGTTGGTGACGCGGCGGCCCAGCAGCGCCGGCTCCGCCGTGCCGTGGATGCCCCAGTGCGGCTTGGACAGCCCCATCCACACCACGCCCACCGGGTTGTTGGGCCCGGGCGGGATCTCGGCCTTGACGTGGTGCGGCTTCGATTCGCGGATGCGCGCCGGGTCGTAATAGAAGGTGGGGTTGGTGACTTCGTTGGCGATCGTGAAGCGGCCTGATTCCAGCGGGTCGAGGTTGCCGCCCAGGCTGACCGGGAAGGCCGCCGCAACAGAACCGTCCTCGCGCAGCGCGTAGAGCACGTGGTCGGACTTGTCCAGCCGCAGCGAGGTCACCTGCGGCGCCGGGGCCGCGCCGGTGCCCACGTCCGTGACCACGAGGCGCTCGCCGGCGGCGAAGCGCGCGTGCGGGTTGAGCTGGCGCAGCAGCTTCGGGCTCATGTGGTACTTCTCGGAGAGAGCTTCCTGCGGCGACTCGTAGCCCAGCCGCTCCAGCTTGGTGCGCTCCATCATGTCCCGCGGGATGCGCTCGAAGGGGCCGGCCACGTCCTGCGGCGCCAGGGTGACGAGGCCCAGCACGGGCGCCGCGTCCGTCCGCAGCGCCTGCCAGGTCAGCGGGCCGAGCAGGCCGTCCACCGGCTTCAGGCCGCGCGCGAGCTGAAACGCCGCCACGGCGCGGCGCATGTTGGTGCCGTAGAAGCCGTCGATCTCGCCGACCGGAAACCAGGCCCGGTCGAGCATCACCTGGGCCCGCACCACGGCCGGGCCGCGGTCGCCGGGCTTCAGGGACGGCGGGTCGGCAGCCGGGGCGTTGTAGCGGGCGAGCAGCGCCTCAACGGCGGCGGGTTCGCCCGCCGCCACCGGCGCGGAGGCTGGCGGCTGAGCCGGCGCCGCGGCGGCAGCCAGCCCGGACGAGGCGGCCCAGGCCGCAAGGGCGAGGAAAGAAGAAGCGAGGGGAAAGCGGCGTCGGGGCATGGGTGTCTGATCGGCTGTCGGGATAGGCCCTCGCCCGCCGGAACACCGGGCGGCCGGCCCGGGCCCGCGGCGCAGAGGCTTGTGGACCAGCGCGGACAGGCAATCGCTGAGCCGGCGCGGCCCCGGGTTCGCGCGCGCGGCCGCGACGCACGCCGGGGCCGCCTGCACCCAGAGCCCGGCGGCCCCTGAGAAATCCCGGGCGAACTCGGAGCGCATGCGCCGTCTCCAAGCCGCATGCGCCGTGCATTACCGGGCTTGTGCCTGCTGCTTGCCGTCCAGGCCGCCCCGGCCCAGGACGAGGACGCCCTGCGCTCGGATCCCTGCCGCGGCGCCCTGGCGGCCTTGCAGGCGCAGGAGGCAGCGGCGGCTGCAACCACACCCGCCAGGGAACCGGAAGCCGACGAGGCCGCGCACCATGCCGCCCTGGCCCGCCTGAATGCCGCGCGCGACCTGGCTGCCCGCGCCTGCCTGCAGGGCCGCGCCGACCAGCCCGCCCACCCCGGGCGGCTGGCAACGCCGCCGCTGAGCGTGCCGCCGCTGGCGGTCACGCCGCAGACCGCCCCGCTGCCGCTCCCGCCCGCGGGCATTCCCGTGCCGCTGCCTCGCGCCGCGCCGCCGGTGTCCATCACCACCTGCGACGCGCTGGGCTGCTGGGCCAGCGACGGCACGCGGCTGCCGCGCGCCGGCCCGAACCTGATCGGCCCGCGCGGCTTCTGCACCGCGCCGGGCGGGGTGCTGCACTGCCCGCCCTGAAAACCCGCACGCGGCATGAAGGCGCAAGGGTCCCACGGTTGCCTCGGCTCACCGGGCGGCGAAAAATTCTGGTCCCTGTCAACGACATGGAGGCTTCCATGCATCCGGTTCGTTCAACCCTGGTGGGACTGTCGCTGGCCCTTCTCGTGCCGGTCGCGGCACTGGCTGCGGACACCAAGGGCGGCCCGCAGGCCGATGTGAGGGCTGCCTATGCGGCATGGGACGCCGCCTTCAACCAGCATGACGCCAAGGCCTTGTCCACGGCCTACGTCGCCAACGCTCGCTTGCTGCCACCCACGCACGAGGCCGCCACCGGGCCGGCGGAAATCGAGAAGTTCTTTGCCGGCGTCATCGGCAGTGGCGTCTCCAACCACCGCCTGGAGTTGCTGGACAGCGGCAGCAGCGGCCAGCTCGTCTGGGCTTCCGCGCGCTGGAGCGCCGAGGCCAAGGGCACCGACGGTACGGTGAAGAAAGTGGGCGGCTTCGCCACCCACGTTTTCGAACGCAGCGGCAACCGGCTGAAGCTGAGGGAGCACACCTTCAACTGAGACGGGCCGTCACTTCGGAGCCCCACGCCGGCCGCGACTCAGCACCCCGCCGCGGCCGGCGCAGGGCCTTCCAGCCACTGCAGCAGCGTCCGGTACAGCAGCCCGAGGTCGGCCGGCTTGGACAGCACGGCGTTCATGCCCGCGGCCAGGCAGGCCATGCGCTCTTCATTGAAGGCGTTGGCCGTCAGCGCCAGCACCGGGACGCCGCCCCAGCCCGGCAGCGCGCGGATCGCCCGGGTCGCGTCCAGGCCGTCCATGCGCGGCATCGCCACGTCCATCAGCACCAGCCCGTAGCAGCCGGCGCGGGCCTTGTCCAGCGCCTCCAAGCCATCGGCGGCCGTGTCCACGGCCAGCCCCGCGCTGGCCAGCATCGCCACCGCCAGCTCGCGGTTGACGCGGTTGTCCTCGACCACCAGCGCACGGGTGCCGGCATGCCGGGCGCGCAGCGCCGCAGCCGCCTCCAGCGCGGGATGGAACTCATGCCGCGCAGCCCTAGGCCGCGCGCCGGCCGCCTCTGCCTGAATTGCCAGCGGATCGACCGGCGCCGCAGCCAGGGAATTCGGCTCAAATGCCTTGGCGAATTTCAGGGATAGGGCCGCACCTGCCTGGCGCGGCGTGAGCTCGCGTACCGTGGCCTGCAGAAGCATTTGGGTTCCCGGCACGAAACAACTCCACCATATCTCGGCATCGAAATGACGGCCATTCGGCTGCGCGAATCTCCATCCGGACACTCCGACACCCTGGGCCAGGATTCTCTCGAACAAATTCATGCCCAGCTCGCGGGAAGGCTGCCCGCCCGGCTGGAACCCGGGAGAAACATCGAACAGCGTGCGTCCGCCCAGCGATGCCAGACCCAGCAGTTGCAGCGCGGCCGGATTGGCCCGGATGAGGCGGCCCTGCCCGGCGTCAAGCACGATGCAGGCGTCCCTGGAGGCTTCGAAAAGTTGCCTGTGGCTGGGCTCCGCATCGGGCAGCACGTCTCGCTCAAGGTCCGCGTGCCGGTCCAGCGGTGGCAACGTTTCTTCAGGCTTGTCGCTCATGAGCTTGTGTTCCAGGCAGGCGCTCCGGCAGCCGGAGCTGGTGAAATTCGCGGAAATCCTGGAGCAGGCCTGCCTGCGCCGCATGTATTCAGACCCGCACGATATTATCGACCGGCAAATTTATCCACCATCGGCAGTATCCATCCACTGCCGACCTGCTTGGTGATTCGCGATGGCCGGCATGGCTTCGGTAGTATCTTGAGCCATGGGCAAGTACAACGGCCTAAATTAGGCCAAGATATGACAGCAGAATTGTGACCAAACCGTCAACGCGGGGGGCGCTTGATTCATCTCAATCGGACACGCGGTGCTGGCAAAATGAATATCCGGAAATTCAAAAGCAAAAACCCGTGGCGGGTCGCGCCACGGGTTTCGTCATGCCTGAAGGAAATCCGGCCCGCTGGGCCGGTTGCAGGCTCACTGGGGCATCAGCACCCGGTCGATGACGTGGATCACGCCGTTGTCGGCCACGATGTCGGTCTTGACCACCTTGGCCTGGTCCACCGAGACGCCACCTTGCGTGGACACCGTCAGCGCCCCGCCCTGCACCGTGGGCACCTTGCCCGCCTTCACGTCGCTGGCCATCACCTTGCCCGGCACCACGTGGTAGGTCAGCACCTGGGTGAGCTTGGCCTTGTCCTTGAGCAGCGCCTCCAGCTGCTCCTTGGGCACCTTGGCAAAGGCCTCGTCGCTGGGCGCGAACACCGTGAAGGGGCCCTTGCCCTTGAGCGTGGCCACCAGGTCTGCCTGCTTCACGGCCGTCACCAGCGTGTTGAAGGTGCCTGCGGACACGGCGGTGTCCACGATGTCGGCCGCCTGGACGGCGGAAGCCAGGCCCAGCGTCAGGATGGCAGCGGACAACAGTTTGTTCATGTCGATCTCCTGGTCGGTGTAGAGAGGCAAGGTTGCATCTGCTTGGACAAACGATGTTTTGTCTAAGACAAACATCGTTTGCTGGGCATCTTAGGCGATGTCCGGGGTGCGCATCAAGATTTGTCCAGGACAATCAGGGGTATGAGTACCGTTTTGTCCATCGCCGACGTGGAGCGCGACACCGGCCTGAGCAAGGACACGCTGCGCATGTGGGAACGCCGCTACGGCTTTCCGCAGCCGCGGCGCGACGCGCTGGGCGAGCGCAGCTACGCGCCGGAGCAGGTGGAGAAGCTGCGGCTGATCCGGCGCCTGATGGACGCCGGCCACCGGCCGGGGCGGCTGGTGCCCTGCCCGATGGACGAGCTGCGCACGTTGCTGGGCGCGGGGGGCCCGGCGCAGCGCGCGCCGGGGGCCACGGCGGCAGCGCCTTCGGGTCCGGCCGCGGAGGGTAGCGACGAGGTCCAGGGGCTGATCGCGCTGCTGCGCAGCCACGATGCCGCCGCACTGCGCCAAGCGCTGGCGGTGGCGCAGGCGCGCCATGGGCTGCGCGGCTTCGTGATCGAGGTGGTGGCGCCGATGGCGCGGCGCGTGGGCGAGGCTTGGCTGCACGGCGAACTGCGCATCTTCGAGGAGCACCTGTTCACTGAATGCGTTCAGGCCACGCTGCACGCGGCGCTGGGGAATCTGCCCGCGCATGCGGGCCGGCCGCGCGTGCTGCTGGCCACGCTGCCTGGCGAGCCGCACGGCCTGGGGCTGCTGATGGCGCAGACGGTCCTGAGCCTGGAAGGCTGCGCCTGCATGTCGCTGGGCACGCAGGTGCCGCTGGACGACATCGTGGCCGCCACCGCGTCCTGGGACGCCGAGGTGGTGGCGCTGAGCGTCACTGGCTGCCAGAAGCGCAACCTGGTGCTGGCGAGCCTGGCGCAGCTGCGCACGCTGCTGCCGGCCGGCGTGGCGCTGTGGGTGGGCGGCGCCGCGCCCGCGCTGGGCCGCCGCGCCCTGGAGGGCGTGCTGCGGGTGGCGGCGCTGGAAGAAATCCCGGAAGCAGTGCAGGCGTGGCGCTCGGCATGAGCGGTGCCACCACCCAGCTCCAGTCAGCCGACTACCACGTCGCCCAGGTCCGCCAGGCCTTGGAATCGCTGGCCGACGCGCAGGCCGCGTGGCAGATGCGCGCCTGCATGCGCGACCAGCTCCCGTTCCTGGGCCTGAGCGCGCCACTGCGGCGCCAAGCGGTGGCGGCGCTGGAGCGGCCAGCGCCGGTTCAGGACCCCTGCCTCACGCAGCGCACGTATTTCGCGGGGCACCGGGCGCTCAGCCCGCCCGAGGACGAGTCGGGAAAATCGGCGGAACGGAACATCCGCAGTACCTTGGTCCAGGCGAAATAAGGTTCGCGCAGGTCACGCTGCCAGAAGACGTAATTGCTGTGCAGGCGGTCCCTGGCAAACACGTAGATATCGTGAACCGGCGGTGGATCGAAGGGGCCGCCCACGTAGGTCGAACGGTAGGAGTGGTGCTCCACCTGCATGCCGATGGGCACCCGGCCCTGCGCCTGGTCGTTGAACGGGTAGATGAATTTCTCGTGCTGGGGGTCGTCCAGGTAGACATCCGGTGAACCCAAGCCTATGCCCTTGTCCAGCAGGTTCTCGACGATACCCGGTGTGTAACCGATGGGATAATTCACGAACTGGATCACCACGGTATTCAAGAATGCCTTGCGCGCTGCCGTGTCAACCTGCGCCAGGCCCGCGTAATACCCGGCCTTCTGCTCCTCGGTGATGGGGTCCACGGGTTGCCCGAAGGCCGTTTCCGCCAGGATCACGCCTTCGAAATTCGGGTTGGCGTTGTAGTGCCGGGCCAGCTCGCGGACCAGTGCGATCAGGCGATTGCGCGCATGCTCGTTCCAGAGCGCGAGGTTTTCCCCGAAAGTATCCCGCTGGTTCTTGAACTTGTAGACACCGCCGCCGTAGTAAGGCGTGCGCAGGTATGCCGGCGCCACCTTGCCCTCGCTGAATCCGCGAATGCTCAGCAGCACGAAAAAGCGCTTGTGCTGCGCTGCCGCCTTGGCCAGGTACCGGTCGATACGCCCAAAGCGGTACACCCCTTTTTCCAACTCCAACTGTGACCAGTAGGCGCGCAGCACGATGCCTTTCACCACGGGCAAGGGACGGATCTCGTTCAAGGTGGTATCGAAGGTGGCTTCCCTCGTCTCGGAATCCAGTACCACGTAGTGGCCGGGATTCCATTTCATGACACCCGGCGCAAGGCTGAGTTCCGGCACGGATGCTCCCACGCCTTGCGCCGTTTCCGCTACGGGCTGGCGCGCTTGCGGCGAGGCTTGAAGCGGCACCTGCGAAAAGGCCTCGGGCCCTTTACCCGTCAAAAGCGTTTCCCCACCGCTCTGTGCTTGGCCGGATTCCATGGACGTCGTGGTCGCGGCCGTCAACCCGGCCGAATTTCCACCGCCGCCACAGCCCCCCAGCCACAAGACCACGACCATTACCAGGCCTGACATCAGGCGACGACTGAAAATGCTCATGGCGCGCTGGGCGGAGCCCCCCTCAAACTCAAAGAACCCGAGACACCTTTTCAGCAAAATACTCCAGTTCGCGACAGGCCGTAAACCCTGCGTCGAAAAGGCAGTTAGGCGCTCGCTGAAATTCAGGCCGCTTCGCTTTGGACGACAGCCGTTGAAACTCCAAGGTTTGAATATTCGGGACGGCCTGGCAGGCATCGTCGGTGGTCCGCTGCGCCAGGCGCTGCGCACGCTACCCCACGCGCAAGTGCCGGTGGACGGGGTGCCGTAGGCTCCCTCGCCCCAACGCCGCCGCACGGCCCTCCTGCACCCGCTTGGCTGTCGCCTGGAGACGAGAATTCGGGTCGTTCAAGCAC
This sequence comes from Azohydromonas australica DSM 1124, assembly GCF_000430725.1. GTDB lineage: Bacteria > Pseudomonadota > Gammaproteobacteria > Burkholderiales > Burkholderiaceae_C > Azohydromonas > Azohydromonas australica. The sequence continues at coordinate 29,419 of NZ_AUMO01000031.1, read as the reverse complement.
ACCCATGACGCATGCCGCGGCAGCCGGGCGCCGTGAGCGCAGTAAGTCCATACTAATTTCAGACCCAACACGGAGTTCTGGAAAATTTGATATTGATCACGAAACAGCAGCTTGGAAACTTGCTGCCGACCCGGTACCACACTACTTTTTATCAGCTGGGGTTCCCGTGGCGTACCGCAGTCATTTTCATAACAATGGGAGCATTTCATGGAACCATCCGTTATGGTCCTGGGGCTTTTGCTCGCCTTGCAGGTCCTGCTGCTGGCCGGCTGTGGCGGTGGCGGCGATGCCGGCACCGAAAACCGGCTCGAAACCCCCAGCATGCTGTTACCAAGCACCCAGCCCGAGGCCGCCACGGGCACCGTCAAGTGGAACCCCGGCCATTACCTGGGATTTGCCGCCGACGTGGAGGACAGCGAATTCCACGCGGGCCTGGACGAAATACAGGACGTGCCGGTTGTCAAAGGCGCTGTGCTGCGCGTTTTCTGGCGCCAACTGGAACCGCAGAAAGATGTGTATGACTTCAGCCGCATCGACCGCTATCTGGAGCAGGCCGCAGCCCATAAAAAGCGCTTCGGCTTGCTGCTGACCACCAAGAATTTCCGCGCCGGGGTGGCGGCACCGGATTACCTGCGAACGCCATGGTTTGACGGTGGCGTATTCCTGGTGGCCAAATTCAAGGGCATGATCGGCGACAACATCACGCTGTGGGACAACAATACCTATTACCGGCTGGTCAAGCTCATCAAGGTACTGGCCGCGCGCTACGATGGAAATCCGTGGTTCGAAATGCTGATCATCAACGAGACAGCTTTCGGCCAACCGGTGATTCCCATGCCCGAGGCCCAGCGGGCCGGGTTTTACGACAACCTGATGCGGGTGGATGCTGCGGCACGCCAGGCTTTTCCCCGGACCGTGGTGATCCAGTACGTGAATTTTCCCTATACGTATACGCCGGCAGTGACGCAGAACCTGCTGGACAAGGGCGTCGGCATTGGCGGACCGGATGTATTTCTCGACGACAGGGACCATGACACACGTGTGTACCCGCTCATCGAGCAGGCCCGAGGCCGGGTACCGGTGGGCATGCAGGTGGAGGCGGATTGCTATTACGCGAGATCCCTGGGCGGCCCGTGGGATCCACCGCCAGCGCGCGAGCTCTACGACCTGGCGCGCAACCGCCTGCACAGCAATTACATCCTTTGGCAACGCGTGCTGAAGACGACGTATCGGCCGTGGGAAAAGGTGCTCGCCATGTTTCGTTCGCCGGATTTTCCGGCGAACGCCTCGGGCGGCCTGGAAACCGCCTGCCCGGCCAGCTACGCGCGCTGCATGGGCCAGCAACTGTAGGCCGCGCGTTGGCCGCCGGGACTGATCCCGGCGGCGGCATCAACCCCCTTGCCACGGCAGGCGCGAGTCAGTCCTCGACCATGTCCCTGTAGGCGTGCCAGCTCGCATGCGCCAGCAGCGGGAAGACGAAGATCATGCCCAGCATCAGCGTCGCGAAGCCCAGCAGCGTCAGGCCCGCGATGAGCGCGGCCCACAGCAGCATGGGCAGCGGGTTGCGCAGGCAGCAGCGCAGGCTCGTGAGCGCGGCGGTGATCACGTCCACCGGGCGGTCCACCAGCATCGGCGCACTGACCACGCCGAGCGCGAACACCGCGCCGGCCAGCAGCGCGCCGGCGCCCAGGAAGACCAGCATCAGCCCAAGGTACTGGCCGGAGAGCACTTCAGCCATGAGCTGCGAGAAGTGGATGGCCTCGCCGCTGTAATAGAAGGCGAACAGGATCGCAGCCATGCGCTCCCAGAAGATGTAGGTCAGCGCCAGCATCAGCCCGAACAGCGCAATGGAGCCGGCATTGGCGCGGATGGCCAACAGCGAGTCGCGCAGGTGCGGCGCCTCGCCCTCCTCCATCTGGCTCGCGAGCCCGTACAGCGCGATGGCCAGGAAGGGCCCCACCAGCAGGAAGCCGCCCAGCAGCGCCGGCGCGATGTAAGTGGCTTTCCAGGCTGCAGTGCTCAGCAGCATGCCGACCGCGGCGATGAGCACGCCCATGCCCAGGCTGGGCGCGGGCGTGCGCAGCACGTCTTGCATGCCCTGGCGCAGCCAGTGCAGAGGGCGGTCCGTCGCGATGGCTCGCACGCCGGGTGCGGCCGAGGAATGCGGACGGTGGAGGCTGTGTCGATCGAGCGTGTGGTTCATGAGAACTCCTACGCGGTGGGAAAGACAAGCCGGCACGGCGTCGGTTCATGAGGGAACCGCCGCCGGCGCACTGCAGCGGATGCTAGCGACACGCCGGGAGCAAGAAAACATGCGACGCGAGCGTGGAAAAAGCGCCTGGCGGCGTACCCTGGCTGCCTCACTGCACAGCCCTGGAGACTTCGATGCTGTCTCAACTTTGGGTGCCCCGCGCCTGGCTGCCCGGTGGCTGGCGCGAGCGGGTGCTGCTGGAAGTGGGCCGCGACGGGCGTTGGCTGGCCATCACGCCGGACATGGACGCGCCGCCGGGCGCGGAGATCGCCGCCGGCCCGCTGCTGCCCGCGCTGGTGGATGCGCACAGCCATGCCTTCCAGCGCGCGTTCGCCGGGCTGGCGGAGACGCGTGAGGGCGCAACGGAAGACGACTTCTGGTCCTGGCGCGAACGCATGTACGGCGTGGCCTCGCGCATCACGGCCGAGCAGCTGCGCGCCGTGGCGGCGCAGCTCTACGTGGAGCTGCTGCGCGGCGGCTACACGCAGGTGTGCGAGTTCCACTACCTGCAGCGCGACCCCGAGGGCAGTCCCTACGCCGATCCGCTCACGCTAGGCTGGGCCCTGGCGGACGCGGCGGCCGAGGCCGGCATCGGGCTCACGCTGCTGCCGGTGCTGTACGAGCGCGCCGGCTTCACGCTGCCCGCCCTGAGCGAGCAGCAGCGCCGCTTCGCGCTGGACGCGCGCGGCGTGTGGGAGGCGGCGCGGCAGGTCCAGGACGCCGGCCGGCCGCTGCTCAGCGCCGGGCTGGCGATCCACTCGCTGCGCGCGGCGGCGCCGGCGTCCATCCTGGCGCTGCGCGACCTGTCGGAGGATTTCGAGGGGCCGATCCACATCCATGTCGCCGAGCAGACCGCCGAGGTCGAGCAGTGCCTGGGCGCCACCGGCGAACGGCCCATCCAGTGGCTGTACGGGCAGGGGCTGCTGGACCCGCGCTGGCACCTGGTGCACGCGACCCACGCCACGCGCAAGGAGATCGCGGCCGTGGACGCCAGCGAGGCCGGCGTGGTGCTGTGCCCCTCCACCGAGGCCAACCTGGGCGACGGCCTGGCGGACCTGCCCGGCTGGCTCGCGGCCGGCGTGTGCGTGTCCATCGGCTCGGACAGCCAGGTCTCGCGCGACGCGGTGGAGGAGCTGCGCTGGCTGGAGTACGGCCAGCGCCTGCACCTGCGCCGGCGCAATCTGGCCGCGGCGCCAGGCACGGGCCAGCCTTCGACCGCGGCGCGCCTGCTGGACGTGGCGGTGCACGCGGGCGCCCGCGCGGCCGGCGAGCCTGGCTGGGGCCTGGTGGAAGGCGCGCGGGCCGATGCACTGGTGGCGGATGCCGGCGCGGACGGCCTGCTGGGCGTGCCGCCCGGGCGGCTGCTGGATGCGCTGCTGTTCGCCGGACCCACGCGGCCCTGGCGCGACGTGCTGGTGGCCGGGCGCTGGGTGGTCCGCGAGGGCCGCCACCCGGCGGCCGAGGCCATCGCGCAGCGCTTCAGCGCGGCGATGACGGCGCTGTGGCGCGAAGGTTGATCCGGAAACGCAGCTCGATGCTCAACCCGCCCCGCCGGACGACCGCGTGCGCCACTGCTTGAAATCCTCCGCGAACTTGTGCCGCCGCCACGCGCGGTAGTCCTCGTCGAGCTGGCGCAGCTGCTCCTCGCGCCACTGGAGGTAGTCGGGGTCGAAGTCCACGTCCTCCCGCGCCTCGGCAGAACGGTGGCCCTGCGGTGCCTCGGGTACGTGCCCCCACGACTGGAAGCCGCCGCCGAAGTCACCGCCCTGGTACCGGCCCGCATCGGCCGCCGGTCGGCCCTGGCCTGACGGCTCGGACGCGGCCAGGTGCGGCGCCTCGGCCACGTGGCCCCGCACGCTCAGGCCGCCATGCCTGAAGTCGCCCGGCGCCGTGCCGTGGGCGGGCGCTTCACGGTCCTGCTGCCGCCCCTGTTCGCCAGCGCGGGAAGGCGTCCCTTGCGCAGTGCCCGCGACGCGCTGCCCGTCCGTGTCGTACAGGCGTTCGCGGTGCGCCGGTCGGAAATTCGGGTGGTCCATGGCAGCTCCTTCTGCACGTTTTCGGCCCCATGCGTAGACCAGCCAGGCCCCGACGCCGATGCCCAGCAGCAGCCGGGTACGGCTTGCCTGCTTCGTCTGCTCCATGGCGATTCCTCCAGCCGACAGGGTGAAAGGACCGGGGCCGGTGGCCGCTGCAGGCGCGCCTGGCGGGCCGCCCGGGGTCTCGCGCGGGTTCGCGAGCAGCCGACGTGCCGGTGTCGCCGTCTCCCACGGCGCCGGGCGAACCGGAATCCGCAGCCGGCCCCGGCGCCCTACTCCGGCTGGATGCCGGCCGCCCGGATCACCGTGCCCCAGTGCGCGATCTCGCTCTTGAGCAGCTCGCCCAGCTGCGCCGGCGTGCCGGAAGCCAGGCGCACGCCCAGGGCGCCCAGGCGCTTCTGGACCGAAGGATCAGCCACCGCCTCGCGCGTGGCCTGGTTCAGGCGTTCGATCACCGCCGCCGGCGTGCCCGCGGGCGCCGCCAGCGCGTTCCACGAGGCCACCGCGTAGCGCAGCACCCCGGACTCCTGCACGGTCGGCACCTGCGGCAGCGCAGGATTGCGCTTGTCGGAGGACACGGCCAGCGCCCGCAGCACGCCGCCGCTCACCTGCCCCAGTACCGGCGCCAGGATCTCGAACGCCACGTCGGCCTCGCCGCCGCGCAGCGCGCTCACCACCGCCGGCGAGCCCTTGTACGGGACCACCAGCGCGTCGATGCCCGCTTCGCGCTTGAACATCTCGGCCGCCAGGTGCTGGGTACTGCCGGCGGAGATGGTGGCGATGGTCAGCTTGCCCGGGTTCGCCTTGGCATGGGCGATCAGGTCCTGGAGCCGGCTGAAGCGCGAGCCCGCGGGCACGAACAGGCCGATGTCGAACACGCCCAGCAGCCCCACGGGCGCGAAGTCGCGCAGCGTGTCGTAGGGCAGCTTCTTGAACAGCGACACGCTCAGCGCGTTGCTGTTGCTCATCAGGAGCAGCGTGTGCCCGTCCGGCGCGGCGCGCGCCACCGCCTGCGAGGCGACGATGCTGCCGGCGCTGGGCCGGTTGTCCACCACGATGGTCTGGCCCAGGCTCTTGGACATGGGCTCGGCCACGGCGCGGGCCGTGAGGTCCGCCACGCCGCCGGGCGCGAAGGGCACGATCAGCGTGATCGGCTTCGATGGGAACTTCGGCTGCGCGCGCACCGTGCCGGCCAGCGGCAGCAGCGTCGCGGCAGCGACCAGGCGGCGGCGGCGCGTAGACATCTCAGAACTCCTCGGTGTCGATTTCCTGCTGCGTGGCGGCGTTGTAGCGGGCGCCGGCCACGGTGCGCTGGTTGATCAGCGCATCCAGCTCGGCCAGCGTGGCCGCGTCCAGTTGCAGGTCCGCCGCGGCCAGGTCCTCTTCCAGGTGGGCGATGCTGGTGGTGCCGGGAATGGGGACGATGTCCTCGCCTTGCGCCAGCAGCCAGGCCAGCGACAGCTGCGCCGGGGTGCAGCCGCGAGCCTCGGCGATGTGCCGCAGGCCTTCGAACAGCGCCAGGTTGCGCGCGTAGTGCTCGGGCGAGAAACGCGGCATGGCGCGGCGGATGTCCTTGGCGTCCAGCGTGGAAACATCCGTCAGCCCGCCGGCCAGAAAGCCGCGGCCCACCGGGCTGAAGGCGACAAAGGCCACGCCCAGCTCGCGGCAGGCCTGCAGCACCGCGATCTCCGGGTTGCGCGTCCACAGCGAGTACTCGGTCTGCAGCGCGGCGATGGGGTGCACGGCGTGGGCGCGCTTGAGCGTCGCGGCCGACACCTCCGACAGGCCCAGCGTGCGCACCTTGCCCTCGCGCACGAGGTCCGCCATGGCGCCCACCGACTCCTCGATGGGCACCTGCATGTCCAGGCGGTGCAGGTAGTAGAGGTCGATCACCTCCACGCCCAGGCGCTGCAGGCTGTCCTCGCAGTTGCGGCGCAGGGTCTCGGGGCGGCCGTCGATGACGCGGCGCGTCACGCCGTCCTCGCCCTTGACCCCGGCCATGCCGCCCTTGCTCGCGAGCGTGAAGCGGTCGCGGTGGGGCTTCAATGCGCGCCCGACCAGCGTCTCGTTGGCGCCGAAGCCGTAGAGGGCCGCGGTGTCGAAGAGCGTGACGCCCAGGTCGAGCGCGCGCAGCAGCAGCCGCTCTCCCTCTTCCGGCGGCGGTGGCACGCCGTAGGCGTGACTGAGGTTCATGCAGCCCAGGCCGAGGGCCGAGACGCTGAAGGGACCGATGCGACGCTGCTGCATGGCGATCAGCCCTCGTTGAGCTGCTGCTCCAGCTGGTGCAGCACCTCGTAGCAGGCCAGCACCTGCGACACGCTGGAGTTGGGCTCGCGGCCTTCGCGGATGGCGGCGAAGAACTCGCGGTCCTGCAGCTCGATGCCGTTCATCGACACGTCCACCTTGGACACGTCGATCTTCTCCTCCTTGCCGCTGACCAGGTCGTCGTAGCGGGCGATGTAGGTGCCGCTGTCGCCGATGTAGCGGAAGAAGGTGCCCAGCGGGCCGTCGTTGTTGAAGGACAGCGACAGCGTGCAGATCGCGCCGTTGGCGGCCTTGAGCTGGATGCTCATGTCCATGGCGATGCCCAGCTGCGGGTGGATCGGGCCCTGCACGGCGTTGGCCTTCACGATCGGGCTGCCGGCCTGGTAGGCGAACAGGTCCACCGTGTGCGCGGCGTGGTGCCACAGCAGGTGGTCGGTCCAGCTGCGCGCCTGGCCCAGGGCGTTCATGTTGGTGCGACGGAAGAAGTAGGTCTGCACATCCATCTGCTGGATGTTGAATTCGCCGGCCTCGATCTTCTTGTGGATCCACTGGTGGCTGGGGTTGAAGCGGCGGGTGTGGCCGCACATCGCCACCAGGCCCGTCTCCTTCTGCAGCCGCACCACCTCCTGCGCGTCCTCCAGCTTGTCGGCCAGCGGAATCTCCACCTGCACGTGCTTGCCGGCCTTGAGGCAGGCGATGGCCTGCGCGGCGTGCATCTGCGTGGGCGTGCACAGGATCACGGCGTCCACTTCCGGCAGCGCCAGGCTGTCGGCCAGATCGGTGCTCACGTGCTTGATGCCGTACTTCTCGGCCACCTCGCGCGTCTTCTCCAGGTCGCGGCTGATGAGCGAGACCACCTCGACGCCGTCGATGTTCTTGATGCCGTCCAGGTGCTTGATGCCGAAGGCGCCGGCGCCGGCCAGCGCGACCTTGATCGTCTTGTTGCTCATGTCAGTTGTTCTCCAGGATGAGGTGGCCCACGGCCGTGTTCGAAGCGGGCACGTGATAGAAGCGTTGCTTGACCGTCGGCTTCGGGCCGCCGTTGACATCGCTCATCGCGCCGCGCGCGATCAGCCACATCACCAGCTCGATGCCCTCGCTGCCGGCCTCGCGCACGTAGTCGATGTGCGGGATGCTGGCGGCGGCTTCCGGATCGTCGATCAGCTTGTCCAGGAAGGCGTTGTCCCACTCGCGGTTGATCAGCCCCGCGCGCGGCCCCTGCAGCTGGTGGCTCATGCCGCCCGTGCCCCAGATCTGCACGTTCAGCGGCTCGTCATAGCTCTCCACCGCCTTGCGGATGGCCTTGCCGATGTTGAAGCAGCGCCGGCCGCTGGGCACCGGGTACTGCACCACGTTGACCGCGAAGGGAATCACCGGGCAGGGCCAGGCCTCGGGCTGGCCGAACATCAGCGACAACGGGACCGTCAGGCCATGGTCCACGTCCATCTTGTTGACGATGGTCAGGTCGAAGTCGTCCTGGATCACGGACTGCGCGATGTGCGCGGCCAGCTCCGGATGGCCGATGACCTTGGGCACCGGGCGCGGGCCCCAGCCCTCGTCGGCGGGCATGAACTCCGCGCCCGTGCCGATGGCAAAGGTCGGGATCATGTCCAGGCTGAAGGCCGTGGCGTGGTCGTTGTAGACCAGGAAGACCACGTCAGGCTTGTTCTCCTTCTCCCACTGCTTGGCGAAGTCATAGCCCTGGAACACCGGCTGCCAGTAGGGCTCCTGGGTCTTGCCCAGGTCCAGGCTGGCGCCGATGGCCGGCACGTGCGAGGTGTAGACGGATGCGGTGATACGGGCCATGTCAGTTGCCTTTTTTCTGCCCGGCCACGCCCTGCGGCTGGCGGTGGGGCTGCGCGTCGCCATGCTCGCCGGCAAAGCGGTTGCCTTCGGCGGAGCGGCCGCCGGCGGCCATCATCTGCCGGTACTCCTCTTCCGTCATGCCGGTCATGCTGCCGGCCATCTGCTGGAAGCTGCGGCCGTCGGTGGCGCCGATCTTGGCCAGGAAGTAGATGTTGCCGCCCAGGGCGATGCAGCGGTTGAGGTCGCGGGCCAGCACGGCCTGCTTCTGCTCTTCCGTCATCGCCCACTGGTCCAGGTAGGCGCGCTCGTCGGCCTTGAACTTCTCGCGGTTCTCGGCCTTCATCAGCGACATGCAGAACTGGTTGAGCCAGTAGCCCTTGCGGGATTGGTCGGCGTCAAAGATGGTCGTGCCGGGCACGTCCTTGTAGGGTTTGTCGAGTGCCATGTGTGTCTCCTTCAGCAATGGCCGTTCGGGCTGAGCCCGTCGAAGCCCCGCCGCTCGGCCGGCGCAGAGCCCTTCGACAAGTTCAGGGCGAACGAAAGATTCACTTGACTTCCTCGGGCCAGTACAAGCGCATCGGGTTGTCCACCAGCAGCTTGCGCTGCAGCTCGGCGGTGGGGGCGATGTGCGGGATGAAATCCACCAGCAGGCCGTCGTCGGGCATGTGGCCCTTGAGGTTTGGGTGCGGCCAGTCGGTGCCCCACAGCACGCGGTCCGGGAACTCCTCCACCACGCGGCGCGCGAAGGGCACCACGTCGCGGTAGGCGTTGCGCTCGCCGTTCAGCGCCGGGGGGCCGCTCACCGACAGGCGCTCGGGGCAGCTCACCTTGCTCCAGACGTTGCCGTGCTCGCGCATGAAGCGCAGGAACAGCTCGAACTCCGGCCCGTCGATGGGCTTCGTCACGTCCGGGCGGCCCATGTGGTCCACCACCACGGTGGTCGGCAAGGCGGTGAAGAAGTCCCACAGCTCCGGGAGATCGACCGCCTCGAAATAGATGACGACGTGCCAGCCGAGCTTGGCGATGCGGCCCGCGATCTCCATCAGCTCGTCCTTGGGCGTGAAGTCCACCAGGCGCTTGACGAAGTTGAAGCGCACGCCGCGCACGCCGGCGTCGTGCAGCGCCTGCAGCTCCGCGTCGCTGACGCTGCGCTTGACGGTGGCCACGCCGCGGGCCTTGCCCTCGCTGTGCAGCAGCGCGTCCACCAGCGCACGGTTGTCGGCGCCGTGGCAGGTGGCCTGCACGATCACGTTGCGCGCGAAACCGAGGTGGTCGCGCAGCGCGAAGAGCTGGTCCTTGGACGCGTCGCAGGGCGTGTACTTGCGCTCCGGCGCGAAGGGGAACTTCTCGCCCGGGCCGAACACGTGGCAGTGCGCATCGACGCTGCCGGGCGGCACCTGGAAGGCGGGCTTGGTCGGGCCCTCGTACCAGTCGAGCCAGCCGGCGGTCTTGGTGAAGTCACCAGTGGTGGGTTTGCTCATCATTCAGTCCTTCTTGACGTGGGCCAGGATGCGATCGGCTTCGGTGCGCCAATCGGGGCTGCGGGCGAATTCCTTGGTGCCCTTGGGGCCGAACAGGCCCTGGTCGGCCAGGTCGGCGACCCAGGCCTGGCGCTCGGCGGTGCCGGCAGCGCTCCAGGGCGTGAGGCCGGCGTCGCGCACCGTCTCGGCCACCTCGCGCACTTCCTCGCTGCGGCGGCGGCCGTGCTCGATCACGCGCTGGAAGAAGTAGGCCGCCTGCTTCTCCCAATCAATGCCCGGGAAGGTTTCCTGCAGCGAGGCGATCACGGCGTCCTCGACACCGTAGTGGCGGGCCGAGGTGAAGCTCTCGATGATCATGGCCTCCAGGCCCTTGATCATCACGCTACGGCACATCTTGGTGGCGGAGGCCACGCCCAGCTCCTCGCTGCTGACCTTGGCGTCGAAGCCCAGGGCGTTGACCAGCGGCTCCAGCGCGCACGCGTCCGGGCCGCCCAGCAGCAGCGGCACGCGGATGCGGTAGGGCGGGATGGAGGTCATCACCGCGCCTTCGACGTAGCGCCCGCCCGCGGCGCCGATCAGCTCCGCGGCGCGCTGCTTGGCGCCGGGCGAGGCGGAGTTGAAGTCCAGGAAGAAGGCGCCGGCCCGGATGCCCGCCACGCAGGCCTGCGCCACCGGCACGGCCTGGCTGGCGGTGACGGCGCTGACGATGAAGTCGGCGCGCGAGGCCAGGTCGGCGTGCGAGGTGGCCAAGCCCACGCCATGGATGCGCGCATGCGCCACCAGCGCCTCGGCCGTCGCGGGCGCATCGAGCTTGAGGTCGTAGGCGGAAACGGCCAGGCCTTGCTTGCGCAGGTCCTCGGCCAGGATGCGGCCCACCTCGCCGTAGCCGACGAGGCCGATGTGCCAGTGCTTGGGATCGTCCATGGCGGGGGTTCTCCTCGGTTCAGTCCAGCGAGACCTTGGCGCGCTTGATGACCTCGGCGTACTTCTTGGACTCGGCCGCGATGAAGGTGTTGAACTGATCGCGCGTGACCGGGAACACGTCGTAGCCGAAGGTGGCGTAGCGCTGCTTGATCTCCGGGTCGGCCAGGGCTTCCTCGATGTCCTTCTGGATCTTGTCGGCCACCGGCTTGGGCAGGCCCTTGGGCGCGGCGATGGTGGTCCAGCCCGTGACCTCGTAGCCCGCCGGGCCGCCGGACTCGGCCACCGTGGGCACGTCCGGGAAGGCCGGGTGGCGCTTCGGCCCGGTCACGGCGATGAACTTCAGCTTGCCCGAGCGCTGCAGCGGGCCGGCCGTGGCCAGCGAGCCCAGGGCGAAGTCGAGCTCACCCGTGGCCACGCCGGTGTAGAGCTGCGACGTTTCCTTGTAGATGATGTGCTGCATCTGGGTGTTGGTCATCGACTCCAGCAGCGCCGACCCCAGGTGCACCGGGTTGCCCACCGACCACGAGCCGTAGTTCAGCGCACCCGGACGCGCCTTGGCGTCGGCCACGATCTCGCCCACGCTCTTGTACTTGCTGTTCGCGCCCACGCCGACGAAAAAGTAGGTCTTGAACAGCGGCGCGATCGGATCGAAGTCCTTCACCGGGTCGTAGGGCAGCTTCTTGAACAGGTGCGGGTAGGCCACCAAGTGCACGTTGTCCAGGTGGATCAGCTCGTGCCCGTCGGGGGCGCCGCGCTTGAACTGGTCGATGGCGATGAAGCCGTTGGCGCCGGGCTTGTTCTCCACCACCACCGGCTTGCCCCATTTCTTCTGCAGCCGCTCGGCCACCAGCCGCACCACGGCCTCCGGACCGGCACCGGCTGGGAACGGCGTGGTGATGCGCACCGGCTTGGTGGGGAACTCCTGCGCCTGGGCGGTGCCGGCGATCAGGGCCAGCGTGCCGATGGCGGCCGCGGCAAGGGTCTTGAGGCGGATCATGGTATCTCCTGTCGTTGATTTGTTGCGTCGTGGCGGGAAGCGTCGTTGCTGCCGCATCCTTGGTCGTGTACGAAGCCGGTGCCCAGGTTCAGTCGGGGTGCACGTTGCCGGCCTTGATGACCTCGCGCCAGCGCGGGATCTCGCGCGCGATCAGCGCACCGAAGGCCTGCGGCGTGCCGGGCATCGGCGTCGCGCCCTCCCCCGCCATCTGCTGCATCACCTCGGGCGACTGCAACGCCTGGTTGATGGCCGCATTGAGCCGCGCCACCACCTCGGCCGGCGTGCCCGCGGGCGCGACCACGCCGTACCACTGGTCGGCCTCGAAGCCGGCATAGCCGCTCTCGGCCACCGTGGGCACGTTGGGCAGCGCCTGCAGCCGCGCGCTGCCGGACACCGCCAGCGCGCGCAGCCGGCCGCTGCGGATGTGCGGCAGCACCGCGGGCGAGCCGGTGAAGGTGGCATCCACCTGGCCGGCGATCAGGTCCGTCACCGAGGGCGCCGTGCCGCGGTAGGGGATGTGCGCGACGAACATGCCGGTGCGCAGCTTCAGCGCCTCGAAGGCGATGTGCGCCGCGCTGCCGTTGCCGCCGGAGGAATAGGCGAGCTTGCCGGGCCGGGCCTTGGCGCGCTCGACCAGGTCGCGCAGCGTTCGGATGTCGGACGCGGCGTTGACCACCAGCACGTTGGGCACGCGCGCCACCCAGGCCACCGGCACGAAGCTCTTGAGCGGGTCGTAGGGCAGCTTGGGATAGAGCGAGGGGTTCACCGCCAGCGTGCCGATGTGGCCCATCAGCAGCGTGAGCCCATCAGGCTCGGCCTTGGCCACGAGGTCCGCGCCGATGCTGCCACCGGCGCCGGGCTTGTTGTCCACCACCACCGTCTGCCCGGGCGCACCCAGGCGCGGCGCGATGGCGCGCGCCAGGATGTCGGTGCTGCCGCCCGGCGTGAAGGGCACCACCAGCCGGATAGGCTTGCCCGTGGCCTGCGCCCAGGGGCCGGCGGCCGGCCAGAGCGCCACCGCCGCCAGGCCGAGGCCCAGCAGCGCGCGGCGCGCAACGGGTGTGGTGTGCAGGCTCATCGCGGCGCGGCGGGCGTTCAGTCGATGTACTTCAGGCCGGCCTTTTCCAGCGGGCCGCGCATGTTGTACATGTCCAGGCCCAGGATGCCCGAGGCCAGCTTGGCGCGCTTCTCGCCTTCGAAGCTCTCACGCTTGGCGGCGGCCTCGGCCACTTCCTTGACCTTGGCGGCGGGCACGCAGCAGATGCCGTCGTCGTCGGCGACGATGGCGTCGCCCGGGGTGACCAGCATGCCGGCGCACACCACGGGGATGTTCACCGAGCCCAGCGTGGCCTTGATGGTGCCCTTGGACGAGATGGCCTTGCTCCACACCGGGAAGCCCATCTCCTGCAGCACGCGCACGTCGCGCACGCCGGCGTCGATGATCAGCGCGCGCGCGCCGCGGGCCTGGAAGCTGGTGGCCAGCAGGTCGCCGAAGTAGCCGTCGGTGCACGGGGCCGTGACGGCGGCCACCACGATGTCGCCGGGCTGAATCTGCTCGGCCGCGACGTGCATCATCCAGTTGTCGCCCGGTTGCAGCAGCACCGTGACGGCCGTGCCCGAGACCTGCGTGCCGGGGTAGATCGGCCGCATGTAGGGCTGCAGCAGGCCGACGCGGCCCTGGGCCTCGTGCACGGTGGCCGAGCCCAGCGCGGCCAGCTGGTCGGTGGCCTCGCGGTCGGCGCGGTTGATGTTGCGGTAGACGACACCGAGTTCGTACATGGTGATTCCTTTGTGTGAGCGAAAGCTGCGTGCGGACAGCGGGCTTACAGGCCCTTGGCCTTCAGGGCGGCGTCCAGGCGCGGGAAGACGCGGCGGGCGTTGCCTTCGAAGACCTGGTAGCGCTCCTCTTCCGTCAGGTTGGCGGTGGCCTGGACGTAGCGCTTGGTGTCGTCGTAGTAGTGGCCGGTCTCCGGGTCGATGCCGCGCACCGCGCCGATCATCTCGGAAGCGAAGAGGATGTTCTTCACCGGGATGACCTTGGTGAGCAGGTCGATGCCGGGCTGGTGATAGACGCAGGTGTCGAAGAAGATGTTGTTGAGCAGGTGCTCGCTCAGCAGCGGCTTCTTGAGCTCCTGCGCCAGGCCGCGGAAACGGCCCCAGTGGTAGGGCACCGCGCCGCCGCCGTGCGGGATCAGGAACTTCAGTGTCGGGAAGTCCTTGAACAGGTCGCTGGTGAGGCACTGCATGAAGGCGGTGGTGTCCGCGTTCAGGTAGTGCGAGCCCGTGGTGTGGAAGCAGGGGTTGCAGCTGGTGGAGACGTGGATCATCGCCGGGATGTCCAGCTCGACCATCTTCTCGTAGATCGGGTACCAGTGGCGGTCGGACAGCGGCGGGCTGGTCCAGTGGCCGCCCGAAGGATCGGGGTTCAGGTTGATGCCGACGAAGCCGTACTCCTTGACGCACTTCTCCAGCTCGGGGATGCAGGTTGCGGGGTCAACGCCAGGCGACTGCGGCAGCATCGCCGCGCCGATGAAGTGGTCCGGGAACAGCTGGCTCACCCGGTAGCACAGCTCGTTGCAGATGGCGGCCCAGGTGGAGGAGGTCTCGAAGTCGCCGATGTGGTGCGCCATGAAGCTCGCACGCGGGCTGAAGACCGTCAGGTCCGAGCCGCGCTGCTTCATCAGCTTGAGCTGGTTGGTCTCGATGGACTCGCGCAGCTCGTCGTCGCTGATCTTGAGCGCCTTCGGGTCGGGCTTCTTGCTCGGGTCCTTGAGCGAGGCGATCTGCAGGTCGCGCCAGGCGCCCAGCGCCGCCGGAGCCGTGGTGTAGTGGCCGTGTACGTCGATGATCATCCGGATCTCCTAGAGGGTTTTGGTCGGAACTTCAGGCCGGCTCCCAGCGCGCGGCCCGTTCGGTTTGTTCTGTGGCCCAGCACCGCGGGGCGGGCAGATGGCATGCCGGGATGTGCCTTGCCAACCTTGCCGTCGCGGCGCGATTCTGGGCAGGCGCGGGCCGCGAACCAAGACCGTTCAGCCCATAGCTGCTATATCAATCCGGCATGGCTCCGGCCGCAAAGCCATCGCAAAGCGGACTGGCAAAGTTACCTTTGGCCCCGCAAGTCGAAAGCGGGTTTTGCCGGACCGCCGGCAGGACGGCTCAATCGGTTCCGACGATGGCCGGCGTACCGCCGGTGGGCAGGCCCAGGCTGAGGTCGATGAGCAGTTGCGTCACCTGCCGCATCAGCGGACCCGGGCGCCGGCTGGAGGAGCGCGCCAGGCACAGCACGCTGGTGAGGGCCGGATCGGTGAGCGGGCGCGCACGCAGCTCCTGTACCCGCGGCGAGGCCGTCACGGCGCTGGCGGTGAGCACCGCGCAGCCGTGGCCCGCGGCCACCAGGTCGATGATTGCGGCCACGCTGGACACTTCCCAGGCGATCTGCAGCTTCAGCCCGGCCAGCGCGGCCTGCGTCTCCAGTTGGCGCCGGATGACGTGCGCGCGCTCGGGCAGCACCAGCGGCAGCGCCGCGAGCTCGCGCAGCGGCACCAGCGCCCGCCCCTGGGCACGGCCCGAAGGGGCGTCGCGCCGCTCCACCAGGCACAGCGGCTCGTTGAGCAGCGGCATCACCTCCAGCCCGGGCTGGGCCTCGGGGTTGTAGAGCAGGCCCACGTCCACGCGCGAGCTCAGGATCCATTCCACGATGTGCGTGGACAGCCCCTCGACAATGGCCAGCTGCGCCCGCGGCAGCCGCGCCTTGAAGGTCTCGACCAGCGGTACGGTGAGCTTGCGGCCCATGGTCGGCGGCACGCCGATCACCACACGTCCCACCGCCTCGTCGCGCGAGGAGCGCATGTCCTCGCGCGCCTGCGCCACCGCCTGCAGGATGCCGCTGCCGTGCTCCAGCAGCCGCCGCCCGGCCTCGGTCAGCACCACGCCGCGGCCGTTGCGCAGCAGCAGCGTCTCGCGCAGCTCGGTCTCCAGCGCGCGCACCTGGCGGCTGAGCGCGGGCTGGGCGATGTCCAGCACCACGGCGGCCTTGCTGAAGCTGCCCAGCTCCGCGACCTGGACGAAATATTCGAGCTGCTTGAGGTTCACGCCGTACCAGAGCCCGCAAGGCGCGGGCAATCAAAAATGTCACAGGGCCGCGATGGCGGCGGGCGCAGAGGATAGCGCCTAGCCCCGGACCAGCCCGGGCCGGGCCGGGCCGGGCCGGGCCGGGCCGGACGCTGGCGTGACCGATGCCTGCGCCCGGCGGCATTCACGGTTGTTACATGCCTGGCCTGTCAACTGGGTTCCCATCTTGCCGTTGGGCAGTGATGCGTACTGTTGTCTCCCTGTGCTGCGCCGTCCTGCTGTCGTCCCTGCTGGGTGGCTGCGGCGCCCTCGCCTTCCCCTGCCGAGCCACCTCGGCGGTGCTGAAGATCGTTCCCGTGGTCGGCCACGCGGCCGCCGTTCCCACCGACGCCTGCGCGGCGGTCATCGATCCCTGACCCGGCGCCATCACCGGGCGGCCTGCCGACAATCCGGCCATGCCGCCCTCCTCCACCTCCACCAGCCCGGCTGCCGCGGGCAGCCTGCACCTGGGCCTGGACCTCGGCACCTCCGGCGTCCGCGCCGTGGTGATCGACGCCCAAGGCGCGGTGCAGTCCACGGCCCGCGAGCCCCTGCCTCCGCCGCGGCGCGAGGGCCCGCGCATGAGCCAGGACCCTGCTTTGTGGTGGCAAGCAGTGCAGCGGGTGCTGGCCGCGGTGCTGGCGCCGCTGGAGCGCTCCCGGCTGGCGAGCCTGGCGGTGGACGGTACCTCCGGGACGCTGCTGCTCACCGACCATGAAGGCACGCCGCTCGCACCGGCCCTGATGTACGGCGACGCAGCTTGCATAGCGGAAGCTGCCCGCATCGCGACCGTGGCCCCGCCGGACACCGCCGCGCGCGGCCCGGCCTGCGCGCTGGCGCGGCTGCTGTATCTGCAGGACCGGCATCCCGGCGCGGCGCATGCGTTGCACCAGGCGGACTGGATCACTGCGCGGCTCACTGGCCGCCTCGGCATGTCGGACGAGCACAACGCACTGAAATTGGGCTACGACCCGCTGCGCCGCTGCTGGCCCGAGTGGCTGCAGGCGCTGGGCGTGCGCGCCGGGCTGCTGCCTGAAGTGGTGGCGCCGGGCACGCGCATCGGCTTCGTAGCGCCAGACATCGCCCACGCCTTCGGCCTGCCGCCGCAACTGCAAGTCGTTGCCGGCACCACCGATGGCGTGGCGGCCTTCCTGGCCACCGGCGCGAGCCGCGTAGGCGAGGCCGTCACCTCGCTGGGCAGCACGCTGGTGCTCAAGCTGCTGTCGCCGCGGCCGGTGATCGCACCGGCTTTCGGCATCTACAGCCACCGGCTGGGCGCGCGGTGGCTGGTGGGCGGCGCCTCCAACAGCGGCGGCGCAGCGCTGCTCAAGCATTTCAGCGCCGAGCGCATGGCCGAGCTCACGCCGCGCCTGCGCCCCGAGACGCCGACCGGCCTGGATTACTACCCGCTGCCCGCGCCGGGCGAGCGCTTTCCCGTCAGCGACCCCGCGCTGGCGCCGCGGGACTCGCCGCGCCCGGCCGACGACGCGCTGTTCTTCCAGGGCCTGCTCGAAGGCATCGCGGCGGTGGAGGCGCTGGGCTACCAGCGCATGGCCGCGCTGGGCGCGCCCGCGCCGTCGCGCGTGCTCACGGTCGGTGGTGGCGCGCGCAACGCGGCATGGACGTCACTGCGTCGGCGTTGCCTAGGCATGCCGGTGGAATTGGCGTCCCAGGAGGAGGCGGCCTACGGCAGCGCGCTGCTGGCGCTGCGGGCCGTGGCGGCCGGATAGGCAAGGCGAATCAGGCCGCCGCGCCCGACGCCCGGTCCCAGCCCGGCCCGTACACCGCCTCGGCGTACACGCGCACCAGCACCGAGCCCAGCACGCCGTGCAGCACGTCGCCCTGGGCGGCGCGACGCGACACCACCGCGCTGAGCATGCCGCGCGCGGCCAGCTCCTGCAGCGCCCGATCGACCCAGCCGCGGCGCTGTACCGGGTCCAGCGCCGCGATCTCGCGCTTGAGCCCGGCGATGCGCTCGTTGAGCCAGTTCTCGGTGGCCCCGACCGCATGCGGCGCCGGAGAAGGCACCGACGCCACGGGCACCGAGGGCGGCGCCATGGCCTCGGTCGCGGGCCTACTCTCGACCACCGTGGCGCCATCCAGCGGCGCCGGTGCCGGCGGCAAGCCCAGCAGAGCCTCGTCCTCGCCGTTGCGCAGCAGCGAGCGCAGGTAGGCGTAGGCGTGCTCGATGCCGCGCAGCTTGCGGTTCACCGCGCGCCGCTCCAGCACATCCAGTTGCTCGCGCACCCGCTCCTCGCCGAACTCCTTGATCAGGCCGTCGAGCTTGGCCTCGCGGATGCCCAGCGACTCCGCGCGCAGCACCAGGCCGGCGTCCACCGGCCCCTCGGCCAGCGCGCGGGCGCGCGGCGTGCCGCGCTTGCGGCGCACGGCGAACTGCACCTCGCTCACGGCGCGGCCGAGCTTGTGCTCGATGAGCTCGATCTCGATGTCAGTCTCGCTGTTGATCTCCTCGATGGCGGGCTTCACGCGCTCGTTCTTGAACTTGCGCCATTCGCGCCGCTCCGCGCCGCCGGGGGCGGGATTGAGCGCGTCGGCCCACCACTGCACAGGCTTGCGGCTGGTGACGCCGGAGGGGTTGTCGCGGTAGCGGGCACAAATCTCGTACAGCGCCACCGCCGCGTAGGAACCCAGCTTGGCCAGCACGTCCAGGTCGATGCGCGCCCAGCGCGCGGGCTCGCGCAGCGCCGACATGATCGTGGGCGGGTAGGACCAGGACACCCAGTTCTCCCCGTTGCGTACCTCGATGGCGACTTCGCTGAGCATGCTGAAGCCGCGCCACTTCAAGCCGTCGCCCGGGGCGGTGGACTCCCAGTCCACCTCCAGGCCGCGCATCTCCCGCAGGTAGCGCTTGGCCGCCGTGCGGTCCTCGCCGCTGGAGCCGGTGGTACGCAGCAGCGCCGGCAAGGGCGCTTCGAACATGTAGTCCGCGGCCGGCATGGTCTCCATCGCCTGGAGCCGAGACTGCGACACTTGCAGCAGCGCGTTGTAGAGCCGCCGCCCGGTGAGGGTGACGCGGCGCGAGCGCGGGACCATCACGATCATCTCGTGGGGCTTGCGCAGCTCGGTGCCCTCCTCCTTGGGAGCCGCTGCCCGGGTCACTTCCTTTTCATCCATGGACACATCATATGTCCGATGCACATTGGACAGTTCGGTTCACGGAGCTTCGGCCAATTTTCCGTTCTAAGCGCGTATCTGCGTCCAAACGACTGCAGACGTTCTTGCTACGATAAATGGCGGGTAAAAGATGGACATCCGAGGCGCTTACGGCTAGAGAGGCCACCACCGCACCCGGTTAAAGCTCGGACGGTTGCCGTCCCGAACACCGTTCCAAGCCGCCTGACCCGCCGGTTAAAACTTGGACGCTTGGCTTGCAGGTCGATCGGCGGAGTGGTGACACGCCCGGTTAGAAAGCGGACACTTGTGGGGACCCCCGTCTTCGCACGGTGCAATGGAGGCCGGGTAAAAACCGGACGGATGGCCTCCCAGGCCGCTTCGCCACGCTGCGTGACCGATCAGGCAGCCGTCTTAATGCCACGGCTAGCCGTGCTTCTTGTTACGTCCAACCTTTACCGAGCTTGTGCACAAGTCCATCCGTGTCCCGGATAGAAGCTGGACGCTGCCGGGTGAAATCCGGACGGGAACGGGTAAGGAATGGACGGAAGCGGGTAAGAACCGGACGGAAAGTGACTTCAATACTCAATAAGTTGTTGATTTTAAAGGATAAATTTAGTTATCCACATGTCTTAATCTCTTCAAGTCTTCTTGAACTTTCTTAATCTCTCGGAGGATCTATATAAGAAGGCTTGATGGATGTTGTGGCTGCTGAACGTTTGTGCGCCGCAATGCGTTTCATGCGATTTTTCCGATGTGCCATGCATAATCGCCCGCACTCGGAAAAACGTAACAAACCGGCATCATCATGGACATCAGACAGGCGATCCGTCGGCAAAGCCTGGCCGACATCGAACACCAGGCTGCCCGCGTGGCGGCGATGATGGGACACATACGCGCGGCGATGCTGCCGCCGGCAGCGAAGAAGGCGGCCCCCACCCTCAGCGCCGCACAGCTGGCCCAGCTGTGCCATGTGGACAAGTCCAAGATCGCCTACCGGCTCACCCGCGGCGACCTGCCGTCGGGCGAGATGCAGGGCAACCGGCGCGAGTGGCCCATGTCCGAGGCACGGCAGTGGATCCGCGAGTTCCGCGCGGCGCACATGCGTCCCGAAGGCGCGGCCGGCACCACGCTGACGGTAGCCAACTTCAAGGGCGGCGTGGCCAAGACCACCTCGGCGGTGACGCTGGCGCAGGGCCTGTCCATGCGCGGCCACAAGGTGCTGGTGGTGGACCTGGACCCGCAGGGCTCGGCCACCACGCTGTTCGGCGTGCTGCCCGATGCCGAGGTCGAGCAGGAGCACACGGCGATGCTGCTGTTCTCGGGCGCCCACGAGGACCTGAGCTACGCAATCCGCGAGAGCTACTGGCCGGGCATCGACCTGGTGTGCGCCGCGCCGCTGCTGTTCGGCGCGGAGTTCGCGCTGCCGGCGCGGCAGACGCGCGATCCGGGCTTCGAGTTCTGGCGCGTGCTGGACCGCGGCCTGGACCAGGCGCGCGTGGACTACGACGTGATCATCATCGACACGCCGCCGGCGCTGAGCTACGTGACCATCAACGCGCTGATGGCGGCCGACGGCGTGATCATGCCGCTGCCCCCTTCCGCGCTGGACTTCGCCAGCTCGGCGCAGTTCTGGGACCTGTTCAGCGACCTGTGCAACCAGCTCATCCGCAGCCGCGGCCAGGACAAGACCTTCGAGTTCATCGACGTGCTGCTGTCGCGCGTAGAGTCCAACGACGCGGCCAGCACGGTGGTGCGGCAGTGGGTGCTGGAGGGCTACGCGGACAAGGTGCTGCCGATCGAGATTCCCAAGACCGCCGTCACCGCCACCGCGTCGGCCGAGTTCGGCACCGTGTACGACCTGCCGCGCGGTGCCATGAATGCCAAGACCTTCGCCCGCGCGCGCGACGCCTACGACCGCATGTGCGAGCTGGTGGAGCAGCAGATCCAGGCCGTGTGGGCCATGCAGCTCGAACAGCTCGCCGTCTGAGGAAGGCTGAACCATGAGTCTCAAGAACAAGGCCGCCAAGCTCGACTTCAGCAACCTCCCCGGCCTGGCCTCGGACGCTGAGGTGCCCGCGCGGCCCAAGACCGCGCCAGGCGCGATGATGGCGTTCGCCAACGAGGCGCGCTCCGACCTGTTGCGTGAGAACGAGGTGCTGCAGGCCAAGGCCCGCCAGGCCGAGGCGCTGCAGGGCCGACTGGACGAGGCGCTCAACGAGTTGCGGCAGTGGGACGGCGCCAAGGCCTCGCGGCTGATCGACCCAGCGCTGATCCGCCCCAGCCGCTGGGCCAACCGGCACGAGCTCAATTTCAATACGCCGCTGTTCGACAAGCTCAAGGCCGAGGTGGCGGACGCGGGCAGCAACGTGCAGCCGATCAAGGTGCGCCCGGTGGCCGAGCCGGCGGGCAGCTTCGAGGTGGTGTACGGCCACCGCCGGCTTGAAGCCTGCCGGCAGCTGGGCCTGCCGGTGCTGTGCCTGGTGGACAACATCGAGGACCGTGCGCTGTTCGTGGAGATGGAGCGCGAGAACCGCGGCCGCAAGGACCTCTCGGCCTGGGAGCAAGGAATGATGTACCGGCGCGCGCTGGACGCCGGGCTGTTCCCGTCGCTGCGGCAGCTGGCCGCGTCCATCGGCATGCAGCCCGGCAACGTCAGCACGGCGCTGCAGATCGCGGCGCTGCCGGACGCGGTGGTGCAGGCCTTCGCGTCGCCGCTGGATCTGCAGTTCCGCTTCGTCGCGCCGCTCAAGGCCGCGCTGGAGCGGGACGAGGCGGGCGTGATCGAACGCGCTCGCACGCTGGCCGCCCAGTCACCGCGGCCAGGGGCACGAGAGGTGCTGGCCCGGCTCACGGCGCAGGATGGCAATGCCAGCCTCTCCCGGCAGATGCGCTACACGCAGGGCGGCAAGGTGGTGGGCTCTTGCGACAAGGACGCACAAGGCAACATGACGCTGCGCTTCAAGGCCGGCGCGCTGACGCCGGACAAGGAGAAGCGGCTGCAGGAGTTGCTGGCGAAGTTCTTCGATTGAGGCACGCGCCACGCCCATGGCGGGCGCAGTCGTTTTCCAAGAGGGGCCTGCGGGCCCCTTTTGTTTGAGGCAGGTGTTCTACCGTAGAACACCTCGGGTTGCGGTCGAGGCAGGGCGCCGGCTGGCTGTGGACCGCTTTGCTGGTTCGTGGGCCAGGGTGTTCTACCGTAGAACACCAGCCGGAACGGCCGGCACCCAAAGTTGGCATGCGGCGAGCGCATTGGACAGGTGGTGGCTTCATGGGCTTGCCGTGGCACAGGGTCCTGCGTTGCAAGCAGCCGCCGAAGTGCGGAATGCGTCGTGTGAACCTGGATGAACCAGGGTCTGCAGTCGAAGCATGGGTGCAACCGTCCCCTCGCCCGTGACAGCGAGAGAGCGGCTGGGCTGAGGGTGGTTCGTGCACCGGTGGAGCCACCCCGAAGGTCGGTGGCCCACCAACCGCTTGGCCGTGGACGGCTTGGCTTGCGTGCTTCGACTCGTACCCCTGTCCCTATCCAGAAACCGTCTCCAGAGGGCGGCCAGCCGGACGGTTCCAAGAGAGCCGACCAGCAGCGCGGCGTGCTACAGCGATCTCTTTGGCTTCGCAGGCAAGGGGCGGCTGACGCCGTAGTGGCCGGGAGAGCGACGGCATGCCGCCGGCGGCAAGTAGAACCCTGGATTTGCAGCAAGGGCGGAGGGTCGTTTCCAGTGCCGGGAGCCACGCGAAGCGCGCAGGACAGGCGGTGCGGATCTCCACCCATCAGCCGGCGAGCCCCTGTCCATTCACGCCGGGCCAGCCAAAGGGTGGGCGTTGGGTGTCGCCGTTGGCACGTTCGCCATGTTCTTCCAAGCTTGTGCGCGGGCTCAGCCCGGAATGGCACAGCGTGTCTGAAGAGTTCCTGGGATCCCCATCCTTCCCGGGCGAGCGGCCATCCGAACCAGCGTGGCAGCCCCGTGTCTTCGCAGGCCCGAACTCAATCCTGTCGAAGCGGTGGCATGAACGGCGCATCCAGGAAGGAGCAGGAGGCGTGCTGACTCGTCTGCATCATCGTGGCTTCCGGCTTTCACCTTGGCGGCGAACCGGGGTGCAAGGCGGGCCTGCTTGCACGATGCCATGTGAGAACGACCGCGCACCGACCGGCTTGCGCAAGCACGACGGAGCGGGCAAAGGGTGCCTTGGCCGGGGATGTAGGGCCCGCAGCGGGTGAGGGCAGCACAGCCTGGTCAGGCCTCTCGGGAAGACCGGCAGGCTTCCCGAGCGGAGAGGGTGTTCTACGGTAGAACACCCCCCGCGCAGGCCTCGCCGCATGAACGGCATCAAGCATCCAAGCTGGGGGAAAACGCTTGGTGAGCGTTGCTTGAGGCAAGCGCTCACGCCTCAAGCAGTACGGCCGTCCCGGATGTTCTACCGTAGAACACCTCCACTGCCGGCCACCTCTCGGCAGCCCCGCAGTTTGCTCAGCCCTTGCCGCGCCGCTGCTGCAGCTTCTCGAACTCGCGCACCATGCGCGCCCGCTCGGTGCCCAGGTAGATCGTCGTGGTCGCGATGCTGGCGTGCCCCAGCGCCTGCTGCAGCACTTCTACGGGGATTTGCGCTGCCGCGCCCTGGCGGGCAAAGGTGTGGCGCAACCAGTGCGTGGAGGCGGCCCGCAGCCGTGCGGCGTCCAGGCCGTCCACCGCGTGGGCGCTATCGGCGATGCGGTGGAAGAAGCGCTTGAGCATGCGGTACAGGCCGCTGGCTCCCAGCGCGCGGCCCGTCGGGGTGGCGCGTTGCAGGGACAGGCTGCCGTCGGCGGCAGCGCTCCAGCGCGGCGGTGCCTCCGCCAGGGTGCACACCAGCGGCGCGGGCGAGGGCAGTTCCCCCAGCGCCTCGGCGTCGGCGTGATGCGCCGACACGAGCGCGGCCAGGTCGTCCGCCAGCGGCACCTCGCGCGGCTTGCCGCCTTTGCCATGCACCTGCAGGACGGTGGCGTCGATGCCCTCGCCGTCCAGCCGCACGCGGCGCACCGAGGCCATGGTCGCTACCGCGAGTTCCGCCAGCCGCAATCCCGTACCCGTCAACAGCTCCAGCACTAGGCGCAGGCGGCGCTGCTCGGCACCGGCCGGCACGCCGCTCCGCGTGCGGGCCGAGGTTTCCTCCGCGTCGAGCCGGTGCCGGATGAAACGCCACTCTGTTTCCGTGAACGAGCGCTCGATGTCGATGCGCGCCCCTGCCAGTGCTGCCTTCTTGCTGACCGCCCGCAGTGGGTTGCCCACCAGGTAGTTGGCGTCGCGCAGCCCGTCAAACAGCGCCTGCACCACCACCAGCGCCTGCCGCTGGGAGCCGGACTGCAGCGGCCCGCGGAACGGACGCCAAGCCGGGTCATCGCGTGCCACCACGGCGGCGCAGCACCATTGCGGCGGCGGCTGGCGGATGAACTCCCGGTAGGCCTGCGCATCCCGGCTGTCGATCGAGGAGAGCGGCTTGTCCCGCTCCAGCAGGCACCAGAGGTAGAAGCGTTCCACCTCCTTGCGGTAGGCCCGCAGCGTTGCGGGCTTGTCACGGTACTGCTCCAGCCAGGCCTCGATCGCCTGGCGGTCGTCCTGGGCACCCAGATGGTTCGGCATGCGTGTTGCGAACAGGCCCGGCGCTCCCGGGCCGCCGGCCAGCCGCGGCGGCACTGCGAGCTGTTCCAGCGGCAGGAGCGCGAAGCGCGGCGGTACCGCCACCGAACGCAGCACTGTGGTACGCCAAACCGCATGGCGCTGAGGAGGCGCGATGGCTTCTTCGCGCAAGGGCTCTTCCCACTCCCGGCTCAGCGGCAGCAGCCAGGCGGTCAGCGACGCGGCACGTGCCTGTCCCAGGCCCTGCACGCGGCGCCACCAGTTGGCGCCATGGGCATTGACGGTCCGGACCAGCGCGTCCAGCGTTCCCATGCCGGCCGCCTTCAGGCGCTCCGTCAGCGCCAGCGACAGCCACAGCGACAGTGGATCGGAAGGGGCAGGGCGCCGTGCCAGCAGCGCCTCCACGCGGCGCAGGGCACGCAAGGGATCTGCTTCCCGGACAAGGCCCGATGGCCGTTCATCCGCCTCCAGGGTCTGAACGTGGTCCAGCCCGTAGAAGTCGCGGTACTCGCGCAGCAGCTCCGCCTCGGAGTGCGCCTCGCGGTCCAGTCCCTGGCTGTCGATGAACTCGTCCAGGTCGGGCAGGGCGACCGTGCCCGGTCCAGCCGGCGGCTGCGCCAGCAACAGCAGCTCGACCGTGATGCGCTGTTCCTCGCCCAGCCCCATGTTCAGCGCGTGTCCTTCGCGCAGCACCTGCTGCAGCAGGGCAGCCCGCTGCTTCTCGATGTGGCGCCGGTCCGCGCTCAGCTCACCGAAGCCCAGGTAGCGCTCCCAGGCCTGCCGCAGATCCAGGCCCTGCAGCCAGCTGCGCAGGAAGGCGAAGTGGTGCCGCCCCAGTGCCTGGCCCTCGCGCAGCACGCGCGTGCGTACACCACGCGGCCGTCCGCGGCGCCGCCCAGGTGCCGCGGGGTCAAGGACTTGCGCCGTTTTCGAACCGTTCTCTGTCGCGCCCACCCCAGATATCCCATTTATTGAAGCGGCACGATAATAGGAGTAATCAGGACGCGCTTAACCCGAATTTTTTGGATGAGCGAGTCAAGGTTCGGGCAGAAATGAAGGGGTTATAGGACGCAGCCCCGTCACAGGTCCCGAGCGGGTGGTGATGTGGCATGCGGCCTCAAAGAGGCCGCCCAAGCTCGCCCGGCTACACCACCTTGGAGAAGCGCTGCCGGTTTCCGGAGGCCTGCAGGTGGCGGTCGAACACCATCGCGATGGCACGCACCAGGTACCAGCCCGCGCGCGTCACGTCGACGGCCTTGTCTTCAAGTAGCACCAGCCCCGACTGCGCCAGCGGCTTCAGCGCTTCCAGCTCGCGGCCGAAGTACTCGCGCATGCGGATGCCGTGGGCGCGCTCCACGTTGTCGAACTCCAGGCGGCCCTGGCACATCAGCGCCATGATCACGTCGCGCCGCAGCAGGTCGTCGCCGTCCAGTGCATACCCACGCACCACGGGCAGCTCGCGCCGCGCCAGGCTTTGGTGGTACTCGGGCAGCGTCTTGGCGTTCTGGTAGAAGCTGCCGCCGATGCGCCCGATGGCCGACACGCCCAGTGCCACCAAGTCGCAGTCCGGCTGCGTGCTGTAGCCCTGGAAGTTGCGGTGCAGCTTTCCCTCCCGGCGCGCCACAGCCAGCGGGTCGTCCGGCAGCGCGAAGTGGTCCATGCCGATGTGCTCGAAGCCGCGCGCCAGCAGCCCATTGATGGCGTCGCCCAGCATGGCGATGCGCTGCGCCGGGCTGGGCAGCTCCTCGGCGTTGATGCGGCGCTGCGGCTTGAAGCGCTCGGGCAGGTGCGCGTAGGCGTAGAGCGCGATGCGGTCCGGCCGCAGCTCGCCGATCTGCTGCACCGTGCGCGCGAAGCTCTCGGGGGTCTGCCGCGGCAGCCCGTAGATGAAGTCGGCGTTGATCGAGGTGAAGCCCAGCGTCCGGGCGCTGTCCATGAGCGCTTTCACGCTCTCGAAGGACTGCACGCGGTGCACCGCCTGTTGCACGTCGGGGTCGAAATCCTGCACGCCGAAGCTCAGCCGGTTGAAGCCCAGGCCGCGCAGGTGTGCCAGCCGGTCGGGCGTGACCGTGCGCGGGTCCACCTCGATGGAAATCTCGGAGTCCGGCGTGAAGCGAAAGCTCTGCGCCAGCCTGTCCATGACGCGGGCGAGCTCGGCGTCCGAGAGGAAGGTGGGCGAGCCGCCGCCGAAGTGCAGCTGCGACACCGGCCGTCCCGCGCCCAGCGGCTCCAGCACCAGTGCCAGCTCCGTCTCCAGCGCGTCGAGGTACTCGGCGGCGCGCTCGTGGTGCTTGGTGATGATCTTGTTGCAGGCGCAGTAGTAGCAGATGGACTCGCAGAACGGGATGTGCACGTACAGCGACAGCGGCGCCGCCGCGCTGCCCGGTGCGAGCTGCTCGATGGCCGCGCGCGCCTGCGCCGGACCGAAGCCGTGGTGGAAGCGGTCGGCCGTCGGGTACGAGGTGTAGCGCGGGCCCGGGGTGTCGAACTTGCGCAGCAGGTCTTCGCTCAGCAGCGTGCGGGCGTCCGTGGTGAGCGCTTCGGTGGTGAAAGGCATGGGGTACTGCGAAGGAGAAGAGAGGATCACTGCAGCGGATGGCGTTCCAGCCGCTGCGCGTCAAGGATGTGAATGTGGCGCTTGTCCACCTGGATCATCTGCCCGGCTTCCAGCTCGCCCAGCACGCGCGAGAAGTACTCTGGCGTGATGGACAGCCGCGAGGCGATGGTGGCCTTGCTCACCGGCAGCGACACCGTGCCCGCGGCGCGCACGCTGTCGCGCGACCGGCCGCGCAGCAGGTAGTTCACCACCCGCTGCGTGCCGCTGTGCAGGGAGTAGGCCTCGACGTCGTCCATCAGGTTCTGCACCCGGTGCGACAGGTCGGTGAGCATGCGCAGCGCGAAGGTCGGATCGCGGCTGACCTCGGCCAGCAGCGCGTCCTTGGGCAGGCTCAGCACCAGCGTGTCGGCCAGCGCGGTGGCATTGAAGGAACTGGGCCGCCCGCCGAACACCAGCGACTCGCCGAAGCCGCAGCCCGGGCCGACAAGCTCGATCACCTTCTCCTGGCCCGCGGTAGAGATCGCGTGCAGCTTGACCTGGCCCGTGACCACGACGTGCAGCGCGTCGCAGCTGTCGCCGCTGCGGAACACGGCTTCGCCGCGCGTGTAGCGGCGCACCTGGCACGCTTGCGCCAACTCGTCCAGCTCGGCGGGACACCGGCTCTGGAACAGCGGCAGCACGGAGAGGTAGCGGGGGACGTCGAAGTGGCTCAGGTTCATGAGCCGTGACTGTCCGCGCCAAGGGCCTTGCCGCCCATTCTTCGAACGGTCAGGCCGCTGTGGCGGGAAGGAGGATATTGACGTTGCTCAAGGAGTAGTCCGCCCCGCCAGGCATCGTTCCGAAGAACTAGCGCCGTGAAATCCTACCGCCCGCCGCTGCCTTCTAGGCCGGGCAGGCACGCGGGCCATCGCCGCCTCAGGCTGCCCCGAGCCGTCGCGACAGCGAGGCCGCGCAGCGCCGGATCGCGCCGGCCAGCGGGCTGTCCCAGGCCGTGTCGAAGGTGGCGCTGGGGCCGATGCCGGTGATGCTCAGCAGCAGCGCGCCGCTGCCGTCGAACACCGGCGCGGCCAGCGCGCTCACGCCGGGGAGGGCCTGGTCCACCACGCGTGCCATGCCCTGGCGGCGCACCTCGTCGAGCTTCTCCTCGAAGGCCGCCTCGTCCAGCGGCGTGCCGGCGAAGCCGCCTATGGCCGCTTCCTGCGCCAGCACCGCCTGCACCTCCTCGCGCGCGCGGTGCGCGGCGAAGAGCCAGCCCGAGGCCGTGCCGCGCAGGCTCATCACCGTGCCGTGGCGCATGGCCACGTGCACGGGGCTGGGTGCCTCGGCCACGCGCACGATGGTCGGGCCGCGGTTGCCCCACACCGCGATGGACATGGTGTGGCCGGTGGACAGCGCCAGCTCCTCGATCATCGGCGTGGCCAGCCGCACCGGGTCGAACTGCTGCAGGCTGATGAGGCCCAGCTGCATCGCCAGCGGCCCAAGCCCGTAGCGGCCGCTGCCGGCGTCCTGCTCGATCAGGCCCAGCTTGCCGAAGCTCACCAGGTACGGATGCGCCTTGGCCGGCGCCATGCCGGCTTCGCGCGCGAGGTCTTTGAGTGCCATCGGCCGCCCGTGGTGCGCCAATGCCAGCAGCAGCTGGCCGCCGACCTCGATGCTCTGAATGCCGCGCGAGCCGCGCTCCGCGGCCGCGGAGGAAATGCTGTCGTCCACAGTGGATCTCAGGGTTTTTTCTAACAAAACGGATTAGACATTAACGAACAAGCTGACTAAGATCAATCCTGTCGTTAAACATTATTGAAGCTGTTCGCCACATTGATCATGAGCAAAGCCTTCGCCTCCCAAGCCGACCTGGAAGAGAAAAAAGTCAGCTTCACGCAGCTGTCCGAGCATGCCTGGGCCTACACGGCCGAAGGCGACCCGAACACCGGGATCATCATCGGCGACGACGCCGTGCTGGTCGCTGACACCCAGGCGACGCCGGCGATGGCGGCTGACGTGATCCGCCGCATCCGCGAGGTGACGGACAAGCCCATCAAGTACGTCGTGCTCACGCACTACCACGCCGTGCGCGTGCTGGGTGCCTCGGCCTACGAGCCGCAGCAGATCCTGGCCAGCCAGGACACCTACGACCTGATCGTCGAGCGTGGCGAGCAGGACAAGGCCAGCGAGATCGGCCGCTTCCCGCGCCTGTTCCGCAACGTGGAGACGGTGCCCGCCGGGCTGACCTGGCCCACCATGACCTTCA
>NZ_KE387211.1:93006-228779 GCF_000430725.1 Azohydromonas australica DSM 1124 | reverse complement strand
GACGTGGACGATGTCTCGCTGTACTACTTGGCCAGCGAGGTCCGTGCGCATTACGCGGGCATGCTCGTGGCTGTAGAGCCGCAGGCCTGGCTCGCCTATGAGCAGCTTGATGCTGCGGCACTGGCGCAGGCGCTGCTGGACGTTGCGGCGCATGTCCAGCCCGCCCAGTTGCGCCGCCATCGCCGCGCGGCCAAGCCTGCGGCCAAGAAAAACTACGTCACGCACCGCGAAGCCTCTCGCCATGTCGCGACAGCGCGTGTTCTGGCCCGTGGCCGAGTTGACTGAGGAACTGACCTTGAAAGGGGTGGCTGTCAGGCCACGACCGCCTTCACCTTTTCCGACCGCAGCAACCCGAACAAATCCTTCGGGTCCTCCTGCGCCGGCACCAGGTCGATGCGCTGGCCGATGCCCTGGGCCAGCGCGGTGTCGTGCACGAAGCACAACGCCGAGTAGTCCTCCAGCGCGAAGCCGACCGAGTCGAAGAGCGTGACCTCGTCGGCCGAGCGGCGCCCGCCGTGGTGGCCGGCCAGCACCCGCCACAGCTCGGTGACAGCGAACCCGGTCGGCATCTGCTGGATCTCACCCTCGACGCGCGTCTGCGGTTCGAACTCCACGAACACCGAGGCACGCTCCAGCACGCCGCAATGCAGCTCCGTCTTGCCGGGGCAGTCGCCGCCCACGGCGTTGAGGTGCATGCCGGGCTCGATCAGCTCCGGCGTGAGGATCGTGGCGTTGGTCTTGTCGGCGGTGACGGTGGTGACGACGTCGGCACCCTTCACCGCCTCGGCCGTGCCGGCGCAAACGGTGATGTCGAAGCCCTCGCCTTCCAGGTTGGCGACCAGCTTGGCGGTGGCGGCGGGGTCCACGTCGAACAGGCGCAGCTCGCGGATGCCCAGCAGGTCGCGGAAGGCCAGCGCCTGGAACTCGGCCTGCGCGCCGTTGCCGATGAGCGCCATGCACCGGCTGTCGGGCCGCGCCAGCGCGCGGGCGGCCAGCGCCGAGGTGGCGGCGGTGCGGATGGCAGTGGTGAGCGTGAGTTCGCTCAGCAGCCGCGGCGCGCCGGTGGCCACGTCGGCCAGCACGCCGAAGGCCATCACGGTGGGCAGGCCCTCGCGGGTGTTCTTCGGGTGGCCGTTGACGTACTTGAAGGCGAAGCGCGCGGCATCGGCCACGGGCATCAGCTCGATCACGCCGTCGCGCGAGTGGCTGGCCACGCGCGGCGTCTTCTCGAACTCCTCCCAGCGCAGGAAGTCGCGCCCGATGCG
Source organism: Azohydromonas australica DSM 1124 (assembly GCF_000430725.1). Lineage (GTDB taxonomy): Bacteria > Pseudomonadota > Gammaproteobacteria > Burkholderiales > Burkholderiaceae_C > Azohydromonas > Azohydromonas australica. The sequence continues at coordinate 227,514 of NZ_KE387211.1, read as the reverse complement.
CTCGGCCACGCCGGCAATGCAGGCCGGCAAGCCCAGGCGCTGCACCAGGCGCACCAGGTCGCGCGCGCCGACGTACAGCGTCTCGGTGTGAAGCGCGGTGCCGGGGATGCTGGTACTGGTACTGGTGGTGCTGCTGGCGGCCATGGCTTGTCTCCCATCAATTGAGTAGGACGAGTCTCGCCAGGGGCCGCGGCAGGCGGAAGCGCAAGAAATGCCGCGAAACGCTGCAATCGCTGTGCAAAACGGCAGCCTTGGCTGCCGTTCGGTTCAATCGTCAGGGCGTGGCGCGGGCAGAGGGCACGGAAATGGCCGCGGTTTCCACGCCCCGCTCCACTGCCGGCGAGTACGCATTGCGCAGGTAGAGCACCGGCTCGCCGCGGCCGTCCACCGGCGTGGCCCAGACCTCGGTGGCGGCGCTGCCGTCGGGCGCGGGCAGCGCGTAGAGGACGTGGGCGTCATCCAGCCACTCGATCTGGTCGTCCACGTTGCGCTTCTCGGCCAGCGGCGTCTCGACGCCGGTGCGCAAGTCCAGCACGTGGAACTGCCAGACGATGCGGCCGTCCACGACGTAGCGCTTCTTGTAGGCCACGCGCTGCGCATCGGGCGACAGCGAGGGGCACTCGACGTTGTCGTGGATCACGCTGGCGCTGCGCGAGGCGATGTCGCCGCGCACCAAGTAGTGCTTGCCGGCACTGGAGAGCGTGGCGTAGAAGCCGCGCGCATCGGGCGTGAAGGTCACGCCCCAGAAATTGAAATCCTTGGCCTTGAAGGGCTGGCCGTCGCGGGTGACGGCGAACTGCTCCAGGTCGGCCAGCACGCGGCCGTCGGCGGTGTCGACGATCAGCGTCTGGGTGGAGAAGTCGAGGTTGGCGTAGCCGTGGCCGGCGGTGAAGACAGTGAAGGCGCCCAGGCGCCCGTCGCGCGACAGCCGGGTGCGGCTCGGGATGCCCTGCAGCGGGATCTCGGCGCGCACGGCGAAGGTGGTGGCGTCGAAGACCTTGGCGCCGTAGGTGGTGACGACGCCGCGCTTGGCCGTGAGGCACAGGCCGCGTCCGCCCGAGGCATGCACCACCTCGCAGGAGAGCTGCTCCACGAAGTGCGCGGCGCCCTGCCCCGCCGCCTCGCGCCAGGCGAGCTTGCCGTGCTGCGCATCGACGCCGGTGTGGCGGAAGAACAGCCGGCCGGTGGCGGTCGTGGCCAGCGCGGTGGCGGGCGCCGCCTGCGCCGGCGCCGCAGAGCTGCTGGCCGCCATGCGCTCCTTGGCATGGAACAGATAGCCGCCCAGCGCCGCCACGGCGGCAACGCAGAGGGCGGAGAAGCCGAGTACGCGCTTGTGGGTGGTGGTCATGCCCCGATCCTCCGCAGCCCCTGGTGGGCCGCCAGCAGCGCCAGCCCCAGCGCCGCGATGAACAACGACACGGCGGTGGCCGTGCCCCAGTGCTGCCACAGCGCCCCGAAGAGCACCGAAGACAGCAGCTTCGCGATGCCGACGGCGGTGGCGATGAGCGCCAGGCCGGTGGTGCGGCGCGCGGCCGGCACCTCGGCGCTGGCCAGCGCCATCAGCACGCCCTCGGTGCCTGCGTTGAACAGGCCCAGCAGGCACAGGCAGCCGATGACGGCCGCGACACTCAGCCCGTCCGAGCCCATCAGCACGGCGTACAGGCCGATGAGCACGGCATAGCCGCCCAGGAAGATGCGTCCGCGCCCGAAGCGGTCCGCAACGCGGCCGGCCGGGACGGACAGCAGCATGTAGGCCGCCGCCGTGACGACATAGAACAGCGGGAAGTAGCCAGTGGCCGCCGGGTGGCGCTGCTGCAGCAGCAAGTAGATGAAGCCGTCGCTGATGGTGGCCGCCGCCAGCAGCGCGCCGCAGCCGGTGAGCAGCAGGAAGCGGCGCGTGATCCAGCGTCCCCCGGCCGGCGCGGCGGCCTGCGGCGCCCGGGCCGGTGCTGCCGGCGCTGCCCGCGGCACGAAGCACCACAGCACCGCCAGGCCCAGCAGCCCGAACACGAAGCTCGTGACCCAGACCGCGTCAAAGGCGCCGGGCAGCTGCGCCAGCAGGACGAAGGCCACCACCGGCCCCAGCAGCGAGCCGCAGGCGTCCAGCGCACGGTGCACGGCGAAGGCGCCGGCGTACTGGCTGGCGGGGGTGTTGAGCGAGATGAGCGCGTCTCGCGGCGCGCTGCGCAGGCCCTTGCCGGCGCGGTCCAGCCCGACGATCCACAGCAGCGCGCTCCAGCCGCTGGCGGCCAGCAGGAACAGCTTGCACAGCGTGGACAGGCCGTAGCCCACCAGCGCCAGCTCCTTCTGCCGCGCGTGGCGGTCGGCGAGCCAGCCCGCGAGCAGGCTCAGCAGCGCGATGGCAAAGCCGTTGTAGATGCCGTCGATGAGCCCGTACTGCGCCGGGCTCAGGTGCAGGTGCAGCACCAGGTACACCGGCAGCGTGCTGTTGACCATCTCGGCGGAGACGTCGGTCAGCAGGCTGGTGAAGCCCAGTCCCCACACCACCGGGCTCACGCGCGCGGCGGTGGCCGCGTCCACGCGCGCCGCCTGCCCGAGCTTGGCCTGCTCGAACCATTCGAACCTGTACATGGGGTTCCCCTACCCTCGTGTTAGCCCCTTGACTGTTACGGAAACTTGCGAAGGCGGGAACCGTTCACACCCGTGCAAATGGAGGTTGCCAAGGCATGAAAAAGCCGGCTGCGAGGCCGGCTTGGACGTTGAGCGGTCGACGGCGCTGGAAACCTGGTTTCCATGGCGCTTGCCGGTCGGGCCAGCGCCTTGCCGGCGGCGGCTCAGCCGAGCTGCAGCATGCCGCGCGCGATGGCGAACTCCAGCAGGTCCTTCTCGGTGGGCTCGGCCAGCAGCCAGCGCCGCACCAGCCAGCGCAGGAACAGCGGGCCGGCGATGCGGCTGGACGGGCCGTCGCGCTCCCAGGCGCGCGCGATGGGCGCCATGAGGCCAGGCACGGCCTCTTCCTGGAAGGCTTGGCGCAGCCGCTCCTGCTCCTCGGCGGGCAGCGCCGCGTAGCGGGCCTCGCAGTCGCGCGCCTGGGCGCGCTCCCACTCGTCGCGGATGCCCTGCACCGAGGCCTGCACCGCCGAGGGCGCGGGCTCGGCCATCGCGGCCGGTGGCGGCGGCACCACGCCGGCGTAGCCCTTCTTGAGCGCGTCGCGCAGGTAGGCCGCGGTCGAGGTCAGCGGCGGCAGCGCGCTGTTGCGCAGCCGCTGCTCCACGTGCTCGACGGTGGCGCGCAGCAGCGCTTCGTCGGTGCGGGTGTAGAGCAGGTCGGCGTCCTCTTCCTTGAGGCCAAGCTGGCGCAGGCGCTCCACCAGCTCCAGGTCGAAGGTGTTGCGCGCCTGGGCCACCTCCACCGGCGGCGGGCTGCGCCGCAGCACGCGGAACTGCAGCTCGGCCACGCGGCGGCCTTCCTTGTGCTCGATGAGCTCCAGCACAAAGTCCTGCTGCAGCGCCTCCACCTCGGCCAGGGCCGGGCGCAGCACGTCGCGCTTGAAGTAGCGGTAGTCCACCTTCTCCACGTCGCTGCGGCCGGTGAGCACCGAGGCCCACCAGTGCAGGTCCTCGCGCATGGTCAGGCGCGAGGGCGAGGTGAGGTACTGCATGCCCAGCTCGAACAGCACCGCCGCGGCGTAGGAGCGCATCTGCGCGCCCACCTCCAGCAGGATGCGCGTGTAGCGGCTGGGCTTGAGCAGCCGCTCGCGCACGCGGTCCGGGTAGCTCCAGCTGATGATCACCGGGTAGCCCGGGCCGCGCTCGGCGATCTCCACCGCGCCCAGCAGCTGCGACGAGGTCCAGCGCTGCTCGCCGGCGCCCACCGAGTTCCACTCGATGAGCGTGGTCTGCATCTCGCGGATGTGCTCCTTGAGCAGGGCGACGTTGCGTGAGTTGAAGTGCGCGTCGCCGATGAGCGTGGCCAGCGGGATGCTGTACTGCCGCTCCTCCACGCCCTGCAGCTGCGCGTGATAGAGCAGCGCGTTGTAGATGCGGCGCGACAGCAGCGTCAGGCGCCCCTTCTTGGGCCGGATCGCGATCGACTCGTTGGCCTTCTGCACCATGGCGTCGTCGCGGCGCGCGGGCACGCGCGAACGTCGCTCGCGCGCCACACCGCTGTGGCCGGCGGGTGAAGCGGCGTCTTCGCCGTCCGGAGCATCCGTGCTGTTCATCGCCGGATCATGCCACGACTGTGAGCAGCGGCTCTCACAGTTGTGAGTTCCTTGGCTCACATTTCAGGCGCGACGGCCTGTTGAGTTGATTGAAAAACCGGATTGAGGCATTGAAACACATTGAGGCATCGCCAAGTGCCTGTCGCTAATAGTTTTTTCCGAGGAACTGTGAGTGGATTTGGGGTTCGATGTGAGAGTTTTTGGTCTCCATCGTGAGTGGACATGGGGTTTGCCCTGGCCTTGGTGTGAGCTTTTCTGGTCTGCGTTGTGAGTGGACATGGGCTTCGTTCGATTTGGTGTGCGCGAAGCGGCTTCAAGGCCGGTTTTCCAGCGCTGGAACAGCCGCGAAAAGTTCAAAGTGAACGTCTGGCAGCACCACGGCCGACATGGGAATCACAATCTCCCTCACACATCGCGCAAACGGGTTTGAGCCGAATCCCAACGGCTCTCACACTGGTACCGTGCTGTTGCCACAGAGGGACAAGCAGGTCAAAGCCGGTCTAAAAAGGCTGGCGAGTCAACGGTTTTCTATAAACTGCCCGCATTTCCGTTGACTCAGTAAAGAGATGAAGAACGAACAGACGGCAGGGGTTGGAAACCAGGTTTCCACCGCGGCCGCGGCGGTAAGCCGGCCGCCGATCGACATGGCGCGCATCACGAACCTGGCCACCCGGGCCTCGGACATGGTGGAGGGCATCCGGGGGCGGCTGCTGGCGCCCGAGGCGCGCAAGGTGCCGCCCAACTTCACGGCCACGCAGGTGGCGGCGCTGTGCGGCGTGGACAAAGCGCACGTGGCCTATCGCATCAGCAAGGGCGACCTGCCAGCCGGGCAGCTCACGCCCACGGGCGGGCGGCGCGAGTTCACGCTGGACGAGGTGCGGCGCTGGACGCGCGAGTACCGCCGCATGGCGATGCGCCCGGCCGGGCAGCAGGCGATGACCATCGCGGTGGGCAACTTCAAGGGCGGCGTGTCCAAGACCACGACCGCGATGATCCTGGCGCAGGGCCTGAGCATGCGCGGGCACCGGGTGCTCGCCATCGACGTGGATCCTCAGGGGTCCTTCTCCACGCTGTTCGGCATCCTGCCGGAGACAGAGGTGGAAGAGGACATGACCATCGTGCCGATCTGCCGCGGCGAGGCCACCGACATCCGCTACGCCATCCAGCCGACCTACTGGCCGGGCATCGACCTGGTGCCCGCGGCGCCGCTGCTGTTCCAGGCCGAGTTCAGCCTGCCGGCGATGCAGATGACGGACCCGACGGCGCGCTTCTGGGACGTGCTCAACGCCAGCCTCGAAGGCGTGCGCGAGGAGTACGACGTGATCATCATCGACACGCCGCCCTCGCTGTCCTACGTCACCATTAACGCCTTCATGGCCGCCGACGGCATCCTGGTTCCCGTGCCGCCCTCGGCGCTGGACTTCGCTTCCTCCGCGCAGTTCTGGAGCCTGTTCGCCGACCTGGGCAGCAACCTGGACATGGCTTCCAAGCGCGGCAAGACCTTCGACTTCCTGCACGTGCTGCTGTCGCGGGTGGACCAGTCGGACGTGGCCGCGCCCGCCGTGCGGCAGTGGATCCAGGCCACCTACGGCGAGTACCTGCTGCCGGTGGAGGTGCCCAAGACCACCGTGACCTCGTCCAAGGCTGCCGAGTTCGGCACCGTGTACGACGTGCAGAAGTACGAGGGCGCGGCCAAGACCTACAAGCGCGCCGCCGAGGCCTATGACCGGGTGGTGGAGCTGGTGGAGCAGTCGGTGATCGAGGCCTGGCGCAGCCGGGCGGCGACAGCCACCGGCGCGAGTGCCGGCGCCGCCGTGTGACGCCGTGGAAACCAGGTTTCCACCCCCTGAGCCCCGAGACATGAACCACGAACACAGGAGCGCCACATGAGCAGCATCGGCAAGCGCCTTCTCGCCACCACCGCGGATCTGGCCGCGTCCCTCGAAGCCCGTGCCACCCAGAGCGAAACGCCCAAGCCGCCACTGCCGCGCACGGCTCCGGGCCAGATGCTGGCCGCGCGCAGCGAGATGCTGGCCATGCAGGGCGAGCTGCAGGCCCTGCGCGAGAAGTTGAAATCCTTCGACGGCTCGCTGCCAACGGTCAAGCTCGATCCGAAGCTGGTGGACGCCACGCGCTGGGCCAACCGCCATGCCTCGGCCTTCACCACCGCTGCCTTCGCGCGGCTGAAGTCGAGCATCGAGCTGGCCGGCGGCAACACGCAGCCGATCCTGGTGCGCCGCGCGCCTGACGCCGGGCGCTACGAGATCGTGTTCGGCCATCGCCGCCACCGCGCCTGTCTGGAACTCGGGTTGCCGGTGCTGGCGGTGGTGTGGGAAGGCGAGATGCCGGACCTCGAGCTGTTCCTGTCCATGGACCGCGAGAACCGCGAGCGCGAGGACCCTTCCGCCTACGAGCAGGGCATCACGTACCTGGCGGCGCTGGAGGCAGGCCTGTTCCCGTCGCAGCGCCGGCTGGCCGAGGCCATTGGCGTGAGCCACACCTGGGTGCGCAAGGCGACGCTGGTGGCGCAGCTGCCCTCGGCCATCGTGGACACCTTCGCCACGCCGCTGGACATCCAGCCGCGGCACGCCGAGGAGATCACGCAGGCGCTGGAGCTGGACCGCAAGGCGGTGCTGCGCCGCGCCGAGCGCATCCGCCAGATGAGTCGCCGCCCGGGTCCCGGGCAGATCGTGGCTCACCTCGCGGGCCGGGTGGTGGAGAAGAGCGCACCCGAGAAGATCCATGTCGGTGGCCGCCTGGCCGGCGCGTGGAAGCGCGACAACCGCGGCCGCGCCGTGCTGACGCTGGAGTCGCACGTCGCCGACGAGGCCTTCATGGCGCAGCTGTCCGAGGCGCTGCAGAAGCTGCTGCGCAAGTCGGAAACCTAGTTTCCACGGCGGGGCCGGCTCGCATGGCATGCGGGCCGACCCTGCAGACGCGCCTAACGGCGCGTGGGGGCGGGACTGGAAACCTGGTTTCCAGCGGCATCCCTGGCTTCGGTGCGAGCCGCGTTGCCGGCCACAGCCGGTTCCTCGTCACGTTGCGGCTCCACGGGCTGGACGCTCGGCATGCGGCGACGACCCGGCGATCCAAGCGTCGAGCTTCTGCATCGTCCTTCCCGTGAAAGCGCTCTGCTATCCCGGGGAAAAACCGGCTGAAGCCGTGGTCACGCGGACCGTGTCCGACGATGACTTCGTCATCCCTGCTTGCGCGCGGTGCTGTCCGGGAAACGCCGGTAACTGGTTCACGCCGCCTTCTGCAACGCAGGCCGTCAGACCACCAAGCCGTCATCCTGGTTTCCGCCGCGATGACAGCGTTTCTCTCCGGCCGGCATCACGGCATACAAGGCGTCTTGGTGTCGCAGATTTGCCCAGACAGCGGCGCACGAAGACGGAAGTCAGCCAGTTTCAGCCAGTCGCCGCCACCGCGCCTGGAAACCTGGTTTCCAGCCCCCTCTCGGGATGACGGCTGAATGTGCTGAACGCCGTGGCTGAATTGACGCCGCAACCGGTGAAATTCCCAGGCATCCGCGGCCACTCGAAAACGGCCTTTCGCAGGCAATTTCTTGTCAGTAGTCCTCTCGGACCTGGAAACCAGGTTTGCGGCCATTCATGAGCGCAGGGGTAAGGCGATCCGGCACGCGCGAAGTCATGAGCCGCCAGCCACCTGGACGAGAAACGCGGCACACCAAGCTGCTGCGGCCGGATGTGCAAGCTTCCTTCCCGTGAGATGGATGATCCGGCTTGAATTCCGATACAGGGCGGCTCCGGCAGGCATGGCACGCGCTGGCCAGCGGCGCACGAACCGCACCGGCGCCGCTGCCTATTCTCATGCCTGTATAGATAGGTATCGCTTGACCTCAGGCCGGCATGGAATCGATGGCGGGACGTGGAAACCAGGTTTCCAGGCCTCCATCGGTTGAGCAGCAACTTCGTGCTGGCGGAACGCAGGAAAGGGAAGGCAAACGGAAAAGGGAGCGGCAGCGCGAGCCGGGAGCATTTCCAGCCTGCCATGGACCCTGCCTGCCCGTGCAGCGAGAAGCCACCAGGGAAGCTGGAGGTAAAACTGTGAGAACGTTTGTGATTCGTTTGGCCGTTCCCGGAAGCCTGTTGGCTTTCCAGATCAACTCCGCGCCATATGGGATCGCCGTGGAAACTTGGTTTCCAGGCCGCACTGGTTGCCATGGCGGCCAATGCACCGACGGGCTCGCATTGCCGGCTCACTGGCCGGCACGTTCAGCCATCAATCCCCAAAGGCCTTCTCCATCCCGTCCTGCACCCGCTGCAGCTGCGCCTTGGCATAGCGCATGGTGGTGCGTGGATCGGCGTGGCCCAACTGCGCCTGCACCACCTCCAGCGGCGCGCCGCGCTCCAGTGCCCGCGTGCCGCAGGTGTGGCGCAGCCAGTGCACCGAGGCCTTGCGCGCGGTCTGACGCTGCGCATCGGTCAATGGCGCCCACCGCATCGCCTGCCGCAGCCACGCGCGAACGGTCTCGTACAACGACTGGTAGCCGATGCTCGACCCCGGCTCGGTCAAGCTCGCTACCAGCGGGGCGTCACCCGGGGCCCGCTCCAGCGGCGGCAGGCCGCGGGCCTCCAGGTAAGCCTGCAGCGCGCGCAGCGCCTGCGTAGGCACCGCGGCAATGCGCTTCTTCGCGCCCTTGCCCTGCACCTGCATCGCCCACCGCCCGCCCAGGGGCCGCAGATCAGACAGCCGCGCAGCGGTCAGCTCGCTCGCCCGCAGCCCCGTTGCCTCGGTGAAACGCAGCAGGAACAGCATTCGCTCGCGCGAATGTGAGGACGGTTGTGATTCGATCCAAGCCAGCATCGCTGCCCAGACCGCCGGTTCGAAGGCGCGAGAATCCAGCGCGTGCACGCTCATGTCGTCGCCGGTACGGCGGTTCACGAGTTCCCAAGGGTTGTGCACGAGGTAGCCGCCCTTGACCAGCCAGGCGAAAAAGCTGGCCACGATCGACACCGCCTGGCGCCGGCTCGCGAGGGTGAGCTGTCCGGCGAACGGCGCCCAGCCTTCGCCCAGCGGCGCGGCGCGCCGGCGTGAGATCCAGCGCTCAGGCACGTGCTCCAGGAAGGTCATGTAGGCCAGGCAGTCCTCAACCGAGAGCGCGGACAGCGAGCGGCCCCGCTCCACCGCCGCCCACAGCCGCAGGCGTTGTGCCTCGCGCCGGTACGCCCGCGCGGTGGCCTGGCTGCCGGCACGCGCCGCTACCCATTGCTCGATCGCCTGCTCGTCGCTGCCGGCCGTGATGGCGATACCGGCAAAGTCCGCGCGGTTGTGACCGGGCGGCAGCGCCGGGACCAAGTCGAAACGCGGGCGGCGGTCCACGCCGGCCATGGCCGGCAGCGCGCCTGCAGCCGATACCAGGGAAGGAAGCGCGTCGGAACCAGCCGAAGCTCCGGGCAGCAACTGCTGCAGATAGCTCTCGATGCGCCGCGCCTTGGTGACGCCGATGGCCCCGATGTCCCGCCACCAGCAGCCGCCGCGCGCCACCACGGTCTGCAGGTCCTGCAGCAGCAGCAGGCCGTTGGACTGCAGCCGCTGCGCCAGGCGCGGATCGAACCACGCTGCGATTGCGTCGGACGCCTTGGGCGCCTCCGCCGCCAGCTGCTCCAACGCCCGCAGTGCCTCAATCTGGCGCTGGCGCAGCCGCTGGTTGCGCGCGCTGCGCCGCTCGGCGGGAAAGGCTTGGCGGTACAGCTCCTGCAGTTCCGCCTCGCTCCAGCCCTCCAGCCCGTTGGCTGCCGCCCAATCGGCCAGGGCAGGGCGCTCGTCGCCCTCGATGCCGCGGATCACCAGTCCCACCAGGCGCCAGCGCGGATCGCCCGCACGCCGGGCGATGGAGCGCAGCCGCTGCACGACGCCCCGGTGCGCCGCCATCGCCGCGTTGCCGTGCTCCACGCCCAGGTAGCGCTGCGCCGAGGCCTGGATCGACAGCCCGTCCGCCACGGCGCGCAGATGCGCGAAATGGTGCGGGCCCAAGCGGCGCTGGTAAGTGCTTGTGGGGTCAGGAGAAGCGGACATCGGCACGAGAAAGGGGCAAATTGATGTTCTGAATTGTGCCTTTGATTAGTGCCGTTAACCGTGACTTGGAAACAGCTCCTCCGCAGCTCAGAGCTGTTCCTTCAAGAGGTAGCAGGCTCGGTCCTTCAGCTTGTGCAAGGCGCTGCGCCGTTTCCAGGACGCCAGGTCGAGCTCGGTGCACTCGCGCATGTCGCGCTCGAAGATCGCTTCCAGCCGCTGCGCCAGCGCCGTGTCCGCCACCCCCAGCGTGATCTCGTCGTTGATCTCGAAGGAGCGGTCGTCGAAGTTGCTTGACCCGATGGCGCACCACAGGCCGTCGATGCTCATCACCTTCTGGTGCAGCAGCGTGCTCGGGTACTCGAACACCCGCACGCCCGCGGCCAGCAGGCGCGAGAAGTTGTGGTGGGCGGCGTGCTGCACGATGGGCATGTCCGACGCTTGGGCCGACGGCACCATCACCCGCACGTCCACACCGCGCCGCACCGCCGCGGCCAGCGCGTTGACGGCCTTGTCCTGCGGCAGGAAATAGGGGTTCTGGATCCACAGCCGCCGCTGCGCCGTGCACAGCACCAGGTGGTGCAGGATCTTCACCGCCGGCGCCGCGCGCTCGGGCTTGGCGCGGGCGATGTGCAACGTGATGTCCCCCGCGGGTTCCAGCGCCGGGAACACGTCGTCGCCCACGAACAGCTCGCCGCACTCGGACACCCAGTTCTCGCTGAAGGCCGATTGCACCGCGTGCACCCCGGGGCCGCGCAGGCGCACGCCGATGTCGTGGAAGGGCGGATGGCCCTTCATGCCCTCGTAGAGCCATTGATCGACGATGCAGTGGCCTCCCACCAGCGCCACGCGCCCGTCCGCCACGCACACCTTGCGATGGTCGCGCCGGTTGAGCATGCCCAGGTTGCGCAGCCGCGGCGCGTGGTAGCGCACCAGCCGGCAGCCCGCCTCGGTCAGCAGGCGCGAGGCGGCTTCGCCCATCTTGTTGCAGCCCCGGGCATCCAGCAGCACGCGCACCTGCACGCCGGCCCGGGCGCGCTCGGCCAGCGCCGCGGCCAGCCGTGCGCCCAGGCGGCCTTCCTTCCACAGGAAGGTCTCGAAGTGCAGCGAGCAGCGCGCGCCGGCGATCTCCTCGAACAGCGCGTCGAAGAAGGCACCGTTCTCCAGCAGCTCCACCGCGTTGCCCGGGAGCAGCGAGGCATGCGTGAGGCCGCTCACCGAGGGCAGCACCCGGTCCAGCGGCTGGTTGCAATCGAGCGACAGCTCCGGGTCTCGGTGGCGCTTGATGGACCAGATGACGATGCCCAGCAGGACCACCAGCACCAGCAGTGCCAGTGCCACTTTCATCAGCGTGTCGGCTTCCCACATGCCCGGGATTCGACCATGCAGTCCCGCGGGCGGCGACACCGCGCCACGGCGGATGAGCAGTGACTGACTTGGCCTGCCCCCGAAGTCCGTTCCCGGCCGGGACTCAACTGCCGCGCCGTTCTGCCGATGAAGGAACTCCCCAAAACCACCGGTACGCGCAGTCTCCCCGGCCTGCATCCCTTCCTCGTTTCGCATGATCAGCAAGTTCGCCCGGAATACCGCGCTGGCCGTGGCGCTCGCAACGCTCGCGTTCGCGACCCGCGCGGACATTTCTGAGGGTCGGTATTCATCCTTCGAGGCGGAGACCTTCTCTTCCGTGCCCGTGTCAGAAGTCCGGATCCTCGATCAGGAGCCGCCGCCGGACTATGTGGTCGTCGGCACCGTCGAGGCCCTTGGCAAGGACGAGTCGGAGGTCGAAGTCCTGGAGCAGGTGAACGGACTGCGGCCGCCCGGCCCGCTGTCGCTCTTCAGGTCCTCGGCACCGCGCGATGAAGACGACGCCAGCCTGGCGCTGCATGCCCTGAAGATGGTGGCCGCCCGGCACGGGGTGCAGGCGCTGCTCATCGTCGAATCGGGCCCTGCCCAGATCAGGCGCAACGTGACCGGACACCGCATCGTCGCCAAAGCCTTCCGCCGCAAGGCGCGCCCGGACCGCCGGCCGACCTCGGCGAAGTAAGCGGGGCACCGCCGCCCGCGCCGGCACCGCGATCTGGTGGTTCCGGCACTGATGCCGTTTCGGTGGTGGCCCTGGAGCTGGTGTTCGGCCGACCAAGGCCGATCCTGGCCGCACTGCTGACCGTCCCGCACCGCGCCGTCGCGCGCCCTTGGACCTGTCACGGGTCTTGCTACGTCCTGTTGCGGCGCGACAAAAGCGACAAAGGCGGCCCGGCACTCCAGTCGCCGTTCCATGCATTGCAGTTTTTGTCGCGTTTCCGACCGTCAGGAATTTGCCGGTTGAGGTCTTCCGTCTTTGTATTGACCGCCAGGAACTGCCATGAAAACCAATCTTCCAGTCACCGGTCGTGAATACACGCTCCCGTCAGGCGTGACGCTGATGTCCACCACCGACCTGGACGGCCGCATCCGCTACGCCAACGCCGCCTTTGTGGAGGCCAGCGGCTTCGGCCACAAGGAGCTGATGGGCCAGCCGCACAACCTGGTGCGCCACCCGGACATGCCGCCGCAGGCCTTTGCCGACATGTGGACGACGCTGCAGGACGGCCTGTCCTGGACCGCCGTGGTGAAGAACCGCCGCAACGACGGCGACCACTACTGGGTGCTGGCCAATGCCACGCCCATGCGCCGCAACGGCCAAGTGGTGGGCTACATGTCAGTGCGCACGCCGGCCAGCCTGCAACAAGCGCAGCAGGCCGAGCGGCTGTACGCCGACCTGCGCGAGGGCCGCGCCAATGGGCGCCGCATCCATCGCGGGCTGGTGGTGCAGTCGGGCTGGCGCGCGCCGCTGTCGCTGTTCCAGCTCATGCCGCTGCGCGCCCGCGTGGCCCTGGGCATGGGTTTATGTGCCGCCGTGGCGGTCCTGCCGGCGCTGCTGTCGGCCGCATCGCCGCTGCAGCTGATGGGCACGGCGGCGGCCTGGGCGGGCGGCGTGGCGCTGGGCAGCGTGTTCCTGGGCGCACAGGTGGTGAAGCCGGTGCAGACCATGCTCCACCATGCCAACCAGGTGGCCAGCGGCGAGGCCGCGCCCGCGCTGGCCATGAACCGCGTGGACGAGATCGGGCTGCTCAACCGCGCGATCAACCAGGCCGGGCTGAACCTGCGCGCGCTGGTCGACGACGTGGCCGACCAGGTCGGCGGCGTGGCCGTGGCCAGCCGCCAGATCGCCTCCGGCAGCAGCGACCTCAGCGGCCGTACCGAGCAGACCGCGGCCAGCCTGCAGCAGACCGCCGCCTCCATGGAGCAGATCACGCAGACCGTGCAGCAGAACTCCGCCACCTCGGGCCAGGCGCGCACGCTGGCGGAGCAGGCGTCCGAGGCGGCCAGCCTGGGCGGCTCGGTGATGCACCAGGTGCGCGAGCAGATGAACGACATCCAGGACCACAGCACGCGCATCGCCGACATCATCGGCGTCATCGACGGCATCGCGTTCCAGACCAACATCCTGGCGCTCAACGCCGCAGTGGAAGCCGCGCGCGCGGGCGAGGCCGGCCGCGGCTTCGCCGTGGTGGCGGGCGAGGTGCGGGCGCTGGCGCAGCGCTCGGCCACGGCGGCGCGCGAGATCAAGACGCTGATCCAGGAGTCGGTGCAGCGCGTCGATGCCGGCAACCGCCACGTCGAGCAGGCGGGCCAGACCATCCAGCAGATCATCGACCGCGTGCGCCAGGTGACGGCGCTGGTGTCCGAGATCTCGCAGGCCTCGCAGCAGCAGGGCCAGGGCGTGGAGCAGGTGCACCAGGCCATTGCCGCGCTGGACGACAGCACGCAGCACAACGCCGCGCTGGTGGAGCAGAGCGCCGCGGCGGCCAAGTCGCTGGACCACCGGGCGCGCCGCCTGTCCGACGCCGTCAGCGTCTACCGCACGGCGGGCTGAGCCCGCACGGGGCCGCGGCGGCCGGGCGCGGGCCGTCGCTTATGCTGCGCCGCCCTCGACCAACCGCCGTCCGCGCCCGCTTTCGATGATCCTGAACCACGTCTGGGTAGCCTTCATCCTGCTGGGCTTCGCCTCGGCGCTGGTGCAACTGGCGCAGGGCGACCTGGGCGTGTTCGGCCGTGTCATGTCGGGCATCTTCGACATGGCCAAGACCGGCTTCGACATCTCGCTGGGCCTGGTGGGCGTGATGAGCCTGTGGCTGGGCGTGATGCGCATCGGCGAGCAGGCCGGCGTGATCCAGCTCTTCGCGCGCGCGCTGGCGCCCTTCTTCGCGCGGCTGTTCCCCGAGATCCCGCGCGGCCACCCGGCGGGCGGCAGCATCGTCATGAACCTCAGCGCCAACATGCTGGGGCTGGACAACGCCGCCACGCCGCTGGGCCTCAAGGCCATGCGCGAGCTGCAGGAGCTCAACCCGCGCAAGGACACCGCCAGCAACGCCATGGTGACCTTCCTGGTGCTCAACACCGCCGGGATCACGCTCATCCCCACGTCGGTCATCGCGCTGCGCCAGTCCATCGCCGCGGAGCAGGGGCTCACCGGCTTCAACGGCGCCGACATCTTCCTGCCCACCCTGATCGCCACCTTCATCTCCTTCACCGCGGGGCTGGTGGCAGTGGCGGCGTGGCAGCGCATCAACCTGCTGTGCGCGCCGGTGCTGCTGTTCTTCGCCGGCTTCATCGGCCTGACCGGCGGCCTCTACGCCTGGCTGAGCCAGTACCCGCCGACACGCATGGCGGAACTGGTGGGGCTGCTGGGCAGCATGGCGGTGGTGTCGGTGATCGTGCTCTTCGTGGCCGCGGGCGCGTGGCGGCGCCTGAACGTCTACGAGGCCTTCGTCGAGGGCGCGAAGGAGGGCTTCGACGTCGCGGTGCGGATCATTCCGTACCTGATCGCCATCCTGGTGGCGATCTCGGTGTTCCGCAGCACCGGCGGGATGGATGCATTGGTCAACCTCGTGGCCCGCGGCGTCGCGGCGCTGGGCCTGGACACCGACTTCGTGCCGGCGCTGCCCGTGGGCCTGATGAAGACGCTCTCGGGCAGCGGCGCGCGCGGGCTGATGGTGGACGTGCTCAAGACCTACGGCGTGGACTCGTTCCAGGGCCGCCTGGCCTCGATCATCCAGGGCTCGACCGAGACCACCTTCTACGTGCTGGCCGTGTACTTCGGCAGCGTGGACATCAAGAAGACCCGCCACGCGCTGGCCTGCGGGCTCATCGCCGACGCGGTCGGGCTGGCGGGCGCCATCGCGGTGGCGTACCTGTTCTACCGCTGAGGCGCGACGCCCCGCACGGGGCGGCGCGGCGCACGGCACCGGGCAGGCCGGGAGCGGAAGTTACATTCTCCTGAACGGCCCTCCGTGGCCGCCCGTAGCCGCAGCACCCGCAGTAGGAAGAGACCCGTCCCGATGCTCCACGACGACACCGTCCAGTCGCTGATGCGCGCCGAACATGGCGACCCCTTTGCCGTGCTGGGACTGCACGGCCCCACCGATGGCGCCTGGACCCTGCGCGCGCTGCTGCCCGGCGCGCAGCGGGTGTGGGCCCTGGCCGAGGATGGCCGCGAGCTCGCCGAGCTGCGGCGCATCGAGGGCAGCGACCTGTTCGAGGCCACGCTCACGGGCCCGCGCGAGCGCTTCGCCTACCGCTGGCGCGTGGACTGGGGCCGCACCCAGTCCGAGCTGGAGGACCCCTACCGCTTTCCGCCGCTGCTGGGCGAGCTGGACCTGTGGCTGCTGGGCGAGGGCACGCACCAGCGCCCCTTCGAGGTGCTGGGCGCGCACCCGCTGGCAGTGGACGGCGTGGACGGCGTGCGCTTCGCCGTCTGGGCGCCCAACGCGCGGCGCGTGTCGGTGGTGGGCGACTTCAACCAGTGGGACGGCCGGCGCCATGCCATGCGGCTGCGGCGCGAGGTCGGCGTGTGGGAGATCTTCGTCCCTGGCCTGGGCCCCGGCGCGCTCTACAAGTTCGAGTTGCTGGACGCCCAGGGCGAGGTGGCGCTGCGCGCCGACCCCTGCGCCTTCGCCGCCGAGCTGCGCCCCGGCACCGCCTCGTGCGTGGCGGCGCTGCCGCCGCGCCGGGTCATGGCGCCCGAGCGCGCCGCGGCCAATGCCTTCGACGCGCCCATGAGCATCTACGAGGTGCACCTGGGCTCCTGGCGCCGCGGGGGCGGCGGGCGTTGGCTCACCTACCGCGAGCTGGCGGCGCAGCTCGTGCCCTACGCGCGCGACCTGGGCTTCACGCACCTGGAGCTGCTGCCGGTGCACGAGCATCCTTTCGACGGCTCCTGGGGCTACCAGCCCACCGGGCTGTACGCGCCCACTTCGCGCTTCGGCACGCCGGAAGATTTCGCCTTTTTCGTCGATGCCGCGCACGCCGCCGGGCTGGGCGTGATCCTGGACTGGGTGCCGGGCCACTTCCCGACCGACGCCTTCGCGCTGTCGCGCTTCGACGGCACGCACCTGTACGAGCACGCTGACCCGCGCGAGGGCTTTCACCCGGACTGGAACACGCTCATCTACAACTTCGGCCGCGCGGAGGTGCGCAACTTCCTGATCGGCAACGCGCTGTACTGGCTGGAGAACTTCGGCGTCGACGGGCTGCGGGTGGATGCCGTGGCCTCCATGCTCTACCGCGACTACAGCCGCGCCGAAGGCGAGTGGCTGCCCAACCGCCACGGCGGGCGCGAGAACCTGGAAGCCATCGACTTCCTGCGCCGCATGAACTTCGTGGTGGGCACCGAGCGGCCGGGCGCCGTCACCATCGCCGAGGAGTCCACCGCCTGGCCCGGCGTGAGCCGACCGCCCGGCGGCGACGGCCTGCAGGGCCTGGGCTTCCACTACAAGTGGAACCTGGGCTGGATGCACGACACCCTGGGCTACCTGGAGCGCGAGGCGGTGCACCGGCGCTGGCACCACGACCAGCTGCGCTTCGGCTTCATGTACGCCTGGAACGAGAACTACGTGCTGCCGCTCTCGCACGACGAGGTGGTGCACGGCAAGCGCTCCCTGATCGGCCGGATGCCGGGCGACGACTGGCAGCGCTTCGCCAACCTGCGCGCGGGCTACGGCTGGATGTGGGCGCACCCGGGCAAGAAGCTGCTGTTCATGGGCGGCGAGTTCGCGCAGGAGCGTGAGTGGAACTTCGACGCCAGCCTGGACTGGCATGTGATGGAGCACGGCCCCAACGCCGCGCGGCACCGCGGCGTGCAGCGGCTGGTGCGCGACCTCAACGCGGTGTATCGCCACTTCGGCGCGCTGCACCGGCGCGACGTGCACGCCGACGGCTTCGAGTGGATCCGCCACGACGACAAGGACCATTCCGTCTTCGCCTTCCAGCGCCGCGGCGGCGACGACGCCGTGGTGGTGGCGGTGGCGAACTTCACGCCGGTGGTGCGGCACGGCTGGCGCATCGGCGTGCCGCGGCCCGGCGCCTGGCGCGAGATCATCAACACGGACCTCGCCATCTACGGCGGTAGCGGCGTGGCCAACGGGCTGCGCCACGCCGAGCCCGTGCCCTGCGACGGCCACGCGCAGTCCATCCTCATCGACATCCCGTCGCTGGCGACGCTGCTGTGGGCGCCCGGGGAGTGAGCGATCCGGCCGCGCTGGGCCCCGGCCGCCCCTGGCCGCTGGGCGCCAGCGTGCTCGATGGCGGCCTGAACTTTGCCCTGGCCGCGCCCGATGCCACGCGCGTGGAGCTGTGCCTCTTCGACGCCGAGGGCCGCGCCGAGCTGCGGCGGCTGGCGCTGCCGGGCTGCACGCACGGCGTCTGGCACGGGCACCTGCCCGGCGCCGGCGTGGGCCAGGTGTACGGCTGGCGCGTGCACGGGCCGTGGAACCCGGCGCAGGGGCACCGCTTCAACTCGGCGAAAGTGCTGCTCGACCCCTATGCGCGCGAGGTGGTGGGGCGCTACGACGGCAGCGACCTCTTCCTCGGCCACGACCCGGCGCAGGCGCAGCGCCCGGACGGGCACGACAACGCCGCCGTCGCGCTCAAGGCGCGCGTGGTGGCGGAGCCGCCACCGCTGGCACCCCAGGCGCACGTGCACGTGCCGGCCGAGGACACGGTGCTGTACGAAGTGCACCTTCGTGGTGCAACTATGCGCCATCCGGCGGTACCTGCCGAGCTGCGCGGCAGCTACCTGGGCCTGGTGCAGCCGGCCGTGCTCGACCACCTGCAGCGCCTGGGCGTGACCACGCTGAGCCTGATGCCGCTGGCGCACCGCGCCGACGAGGCGCGGCTGCTGAAGCTGGGCCTGTCCAACTACTGGGGCTACAGCCCCATTGCCTGGTTCGCGCCCGAAGCGCGCTACACCAGCGCGCGGCCCGGCACGAGCGCGCTGGCCGAGTGCCGCGAGATGGTCGACGGGCTGCACGCGCGCGGCTTCGAGGTGCTGGTGGACGTGGTGTTCAACCACAGCGCCGAGCTCGACGAGCACGGCCCCACGCTGAGCCTGCGCGGCATCGCCAATCGGCGCTTCCACCACCTGCGTCCCGGCGACGCGGCCCATTACGAGAACTGGAGCGGCTGCGGCAACTGCCTGGATCTCACCGATCCGCTGGCCCTGCGCCTGGTGATGGATGCACTGCGGTACTGGGTGCAGCACATCGGCGTGGACGGCTTCCGCTTCGACCTCGCGCCGATCCTGGGCCGCGACGCGCACGGCTTCTCGCAGCGGGCCGCCTTCTTTGCCGCCGTGGCGCAGGACCCGGTGCTGGCGCCGGTGAAGCTCGTCGCGGAGCCCTGGGACATCGGGCCGGACGGCTACCAGCTCGGCCAGTTTCCGGCGCCGTGGCAGGAGTGGAACGACCGCTACCGCGACACGGTGCGCGCCTGGTGGCTGACCGGCGGCATGGCGCGCGGCGGCTTCGTGCATGCGCTGGCGGGCTCGCACGGGGTGTTCGGCCCCTCGGGGCGCGGGCCGCTGGCGGGAGTGAACCTGATCACCGCGCACGACGGCTTCAACCTGCGCGACCTGGTGAGCTACCGCCAGCGCCACAACCTGGCCAACGGCGAGCACAACCGCGACGGGCATGCGCACAACCTGAGCACCAACGCCGGCGCTGAAGGCGAGAGCCACGACCCGGCGGTGCTGGCGCTGCGCCTGCGGCTGCGCCGCGCGCTGCTGGCGACGCTGGCGCTGTCGCTGGGCACGCCGATGCTGCTGGCCGGCGACGAGATCGGCCACACCCAGCGCGGCAACAACAACGCCTACTGCCAGGACAACGAGACGACTTGGCTGGACTGGAGCGGCGCCGAAGCCGGCTTGGCGGACTACGTGGCGCGCTGCCTGGCGCTGCGCCGCCGCCACGCGCGGCTGCGGCAGGACCGCTGGCTGCACGACGGCGAGGTTCACTGGCTGTACCCCGAGGGCGACCCGCTGGCGCCGCCCGATTGGGAGCGCGTGGACAAGCGCGCCTTCGCCGCCTGGCTGCCGGACGGCGGCGCGGGCTGCGAGCTGCTGCTGATGTTCAACCCCGACTCCACGCCGCACCGCTTCACGCTGCCCGAGGGCGAAGGCGCCTGGCGCCTGGTGCTGCGCAGCGACCTGGACCCCGTGAGCAGTTTGCTTGGCGACGACGCCATGCTGCCCGCGCACAGCCTGTGGGTGGCCGAGCGTGGCGGGATCGCAGCTGTGTTGGGCTGAAGCAACCGGGGCGTGCAAGGGGCGCCCCAGAATGAGGCATGCTGGTCCGGCCACCGGGGACGAGGCGCGCCCGATCGAGGCACGGAGCTTGCGAACGCATCCTCTTGTCGGTCCAGCCCAGCCCCGTGCCGCGATGGCGGCAGGCCAACCGATGTAACAACAGCAGTAAGAGGACCGAGGTGACAACTTCCATGGACCGGCCGCTGCATTCGGCCCAACTCGTGCGCAAGACCATTGCGCTGGTGCTGGCGGGCGGCCGAGGCTCGCGCCTGAAGCAGCTCACGGACCGCCGGGCCAAGCCCGCGGTCTATTTCGGCGGCAAGTTCCGCATCATTGATTTCGCGCTGTCGAACTGCATCAATTCCGGCATCCGCCGCATCGGCGTGATCACGCAGTACAAGTCGCACTCGCTGCTGCGGCACCTTCAGCGCGGCTGGAGCTTCCTGCGCGGCGAGATGAGCGAGATGCTGGACCTGCTGCCGGCGCAGCAGCGCATCGACGAGGAGCACTGGTACCGCGGCACGGCGGACGCCGTCTACCAGAACCTGGACATCATCGCCTCGGGCAAGCCCGAGTACATCGTGGTGCTGGCCGGGGACCACATCTACAAGATGGACTACTCCATCATGCTGCGCGACCACGTCGCCAGCGGTGCGGGCTGCACGGTGGGCTGCATCGAGGTGCCGCGCGGCGAGGCCAGCGCCTTCGGCGTGATGGCGGTGGACGGCCAGCGGCGCGTCACCAGCTTCGTCGAGAAGCCCGCGGACCCGCCGCCCATGCCCGGCAACGATGACGTGTCGCTGGCGAGCATGGGCATCTACATCTTCAACGCCGACTACCTGTACCGGCTGCTGGAGGAGGAGATGGCCCGGCCCGAGTCGAGCCTGGACTTCGGCAAGGACATCATCCCGCGCACGGTGGAGGAAGGGCGCGCGCTGGCGCATCCCTTCTCCATGAGTTGCGTGCGAAACCGGGGCAGCAACCAGTCGTACTGGCGCGACGTGGGCACGATCGACGCCTTCTTCGCCGCCAACCTTGACCTGGCCAGCATCTCGCCCGAGCTCGACATCTACGACGACGACTGGCCGATCTGGACCTACCAGCGCCAGCTCCCGCCGGCCAAGTTCATTCCCGACCAGAAGGGGCAGCACGGCCTGGCGGTCAACACCATCGTCTCCGGCGGCTGCATCGTCAGCGGCTCGCACGTGAGCAACTCGGTGCTGTTCTCCAACGTGCGCATCCACTCCTTCTGCCACGTGGACGAGGCGGTGATCCTGCCCGGCGTGACGGTGGAGCGCAGCTGCGTGCTCAAGCGCGTGGTGATCGACCGCGGCTGCGTCATCCCGGCGGGCATGAGCATCGGCGAGGACCCGGAGCTGGACGCGCAGCGCTTCGAGCGCAGCGAAGGCGGCGTGGTGCTGGTCACGCGTGAAATGCTGGCGCGGCTGTGATGCGGGTCCTGCAAGTCAGCGCCGAGATCTTTCCGCTGCTCAAGACTGGCGGGCTGGCGGATGTCGCCGGCGCGCTGCCCGGCGCCCTGGCGCGCGCCGGTGCCGAGGTCCGCGTGCTGCTGCCGGGCTTCCCGGCGCTGCGCGAGGGCTTGAGCGATGCCGCCACGGTGGCCGAGTTCCACGCGCCCTGGGGCGAGCCGGCGCGGCTGCTGTTCGGGCGCCTGGCGGCGCTGGACGGACTGCCGGCCTACGTGGTGGAGGCGCCGGCGCTCTACGACCGGCCCGGCAACCCCTACCAGGACGAGCGCGGCCATCCTTACGCCGACAACCACCGCCGCTTCGCGCTGCTGGGCTTCGCCGCGGCCCGGCTGGCCGAGGGGCTGGACCCGTGGTGGACGCCGGGCGTGGTGCACAGCCACGACTGGCATGCCGCGTTGGTCAACGCTTACCTCGCCTTCAGCCCGCACCGGCCGCCGGTGCGCACGGTCTATACGGTGCACAACCTGGCCTACCAGGGGCTGTGCGGGGCGCGGCACCTGCACGAGCTGGGGTTGCCGGGACAGGCCTTCGCGGTGGAGGGGCTGGAGTTCCACGGCCAGCTCTCGTTCATGAAGGCGGGGCTCTTCTACGCCGACCACGTCACCACGGTCAGCCCGACCTACGCGCACGAGATCCAGACGCCGCAGCAGGGCTGCGGGCTGCACGGGCTGCTGCGCCGGCGCGCTGCCGGCGGCAGCCTCTCGGGCATCCTCAACGGCGTGGACCAGCGCGTGTGGGACCCGGCGGCGGATGCGCTCATCGCCCGGCGCTTCGATGCCGCCAAGCTCGTTGGCAAGGCCCATTGCCGCACCGCGCTGCAGAAGGAGATGGGCCTGGAGCAGCGCCCGGGGCCGCTGTTCGGCATGGTCAGCCGCCTGGCGGAGCAGAAAGGATTGCCGCTGCTGGTGGCGCTGCTGCCCGAGCTGGTGGCGCGCGGCGGGCAGCTGGTCACGCTGGGCTCGGGCGACCCGGGCATCGAGGCCGCGCTGCGCGAGGCGGCGGCAGCGCATCCGGAGGCGGTGGCGATCCGCGTGGGCTACGACGAAGCGCTGGCGCACCGCATCTTCGCCGGCAGCGACGTCACGCTGGTGCCCTCGCTATACGAACCTTGCGGCCTCACCCAGCTCTACGGCCTGCGCTACGGCAGCCTGCCGCTGGTGCGCCGCGTCGGCGGCCTGGCCGACACCGTGGTGGATTGCACGCTCGAAGACCTCGTTGAGGAAAAGTCCACCGGATTTGTCTTCGATGCGTTTGATACGGGGGATATGAGGCGTGCACTTAGACGCGCGTTCGCGTTATTTGCGCGCCAAACCGATTGGAAAGCAGTACAGCGGCGCGCAATGGCGCAACACTTCGGCTGGGACGACGCGGCCGAGCAGTATCTGGCCCTGTACCGATCGCTCGGCGCCTAGACCCTTCTTCAGCACCACACAGAACGGATCAGCCGGGAGATCAGGCGATGAGCCTCGACGATTTCACCTACGACCACCCCGACCGGGACGTTGCCTTCTTCAAGCGAGCCATCGCCAACAAGCTGATCTACGCGGTCGGCAAGGACCCGGTGGCCGCGCGCAAGGAAGACTGGCTCCACGCCGTCGCGCTGGCCGTGCGCGACCAGCTCGTGGAGCGCTGGATGCGCACCACGCGCGCGCAGTACCAACAGGACGTCAAGCGCGCCTACTACCTCTCGGCCGAGTTCCTCGTCGGACGTACCTTCACCAACGCCATGCTGGCGCTGGAGATCATGGCGCCGGTGAAGCAGGCGCTTGCCGACTTCGAGGTGGACTTCGACCAGCTGGCCGACCTGGAGCCCGATGCGGCGCTGGGCAACGGCGGCCTGGGGCGGCTGGCCGCGTGCTTCCTTGACAGCATGGCCACGCTGGGCGTGCCGGGCTTCGGCTACGGCATCCGCTACGAGTACGGCATGTTCCGCCAGACCATCGTCGATGGTCGCCAGGTGGAAGTGCCCGATTACTGGCTCTCGCACGGCAACCCGTGGGAGTTCCCGCGGCCCGAGGTGCGCTATCGCGTGTGCTTCGGCGGCCACGTGGAAGGGCAGGGCACGCAGCGGCGATGGGTGCCGGCGGAGGACGTCGAGGCCATGGCCTACGACACCATCATCCCCGGCTACGGCACGCAGGCCACCAATACGCTGCGGCTGTGGCGCGCGCTGGCCACGGAGGAGATGAACCTCTCCGCCTTCAACCAGGGCAACTACTTCGCGGCGGTGGAGCGCAAGAACAACAGCGAGAACGTCTCGCGCGTGCTCTACCCCGACGACAGCACGCCGTCGGGCCGCGAGCTGCGCCTGCGCCAGGAGTACTTCTTCTGCAGCGCCAGCCTGCAGGACCTGGTGCATCGCTTCCTGCGCTCGCACAAGGACTTCAACCGCCTGCCCGACAAGGTGAGCATTCACCTCAACGACACGCACCCGGTGCTGGCGGTGCCGGAGCTGATGCGGCTGCTGGTGGACGAGCACGGCATCCCGTGGGCCGCGGCTTGGGACCTGACACAGCGCATCTTCAGCTACACGAACCACACGCTGATGCACGAGGCGCTGGAGACCTGGCCGGTGGCCATGCTCGCGCGCGTGCTGCCGCGGCACCTGCAGATCATCTACGACATCAACGCCGAGTTCCTCAAGCGCGTGACGGAGACGCACGGCCACGACGTGGAGCTGCTGCGCCGCGTGTCGCTGATCGACGAGTCCGGCGAGCGCCGCGTGCGCATGGCCTACCTGGCGGTAGTGGCCAGCCACAGCATCAACGGCGTGTCGCAGCTGCACTCGGACCTGATGCAGCAGAGCATCTTTGCCGACCTCGCGAAGATGTGGCCGCAACGGTTCAACAACAAGACCAACGGCATCACGCCGCGGCGCTGGCTGTCGCAGGCCAACCCGCGGCTGGCTGCACTGCTCGACGGCCGCCTGGGCCGCGGCTGGCGGCGCGAGCTCGACCAGCTCGCGGTGCTGCGCAAGATGACCGACCAGCCCGCCTTCGTGCAGGCCTTCGCGCAGGCCAAGCGCCACAACAAGGAGCGCCTGGCGCAGTGGATCGGCACTCACCTGCCTCACTCGAAGCTGGAGCTCAGCCCCGACGCGCTGTTCGACGTGCAGGTCAAGCGCATCCACGAGTACAAGCGCCAGCTGCTGAACCTGCTGGGCGTGGTCACGCGCTACCACCGCATGGTGGACGAGCCCGAGCGCGACTGGGTGCCGCGCGTGGTGGTGTTCGCCGGCAAGGCGGCCAGTGCGTACCACATGGCCAAGCAGATCATCCACTTGGCCAACGACGTGGCGCGCATCATCAATGCCGACCCGCGCACGCGCGGCCGGCTCAAGGTGGTGTTCCTGCCCAACTACTCGGTGAGCCTGGCCGAGATCGTGATTCCCGCGGCCGACCTCTCGGAGCAGATCTCCACCGCCGGCACCGAGGCCTCGGGCACCGGCAACATGAAGTTCGCGCTCAACGGCGCGCTGACCATCGGCACCCTCGATGGCGCCAACATCGAGATCCGCCAGAACGTGGGCGAGGACAACATCTTCATCTTCGGCCACACGACGGCCGAGGTGCAGGCGCTGCGCGCCCACGGCTACCAGCCGCGCGAGTATTACGAGCGCGACGCGGAGCTCAAGCGCGCGCTGGACGCGATCCGCGACGGCGTCTTCAGCCCCGAGGAGCCCGGCCGCTACCGCCAGGTCTTCGACACGCTGGTGAACTGGGGCGACCACTACCTGCTGCTGGCCGACTACCGCAGCTACGTGGACACGCAGGACCGCGTCGACGCGCTCTACCGCGACCAGGAGGCCTGGACCCGCAAGGCCATCATGAACGTCGCCGGCATGGGGCCCTTCTCCTCGGACCGCACCATCGCCGAGTACGCGCGTGAGATCTGGCACACGACGCCGGTGAAGTTGCCGATCGGCAAGGCCGGCGGCTGACCCCGCGGCTCCTCCGCCACCCACTTCCCAGGTTTTCCCCTCGCCTCCGCGCTGCGCAGGCGAGGGGCCTGGCTTGCCCGGCTCGAACGAACTCCAACAACAAGCTCCCATGTCCCTCGCCCAACGCTTCCCCCGCGGCAGCGGAGTCGTGCTGCATCCCACCTCGCTGCCCGGCCCGCACGGCTCGGGTGACTTCGGCGCCGGCGCCTACCACTTCGTGGACTGGCTGGCCGCCGGCGCGCAGACGCTGTGGCAGATGCTGCCCCTGGGCAACGTGGGGCTGGGCCACTCGCCCTACATGAGCAGCTCGGCCTTCGCCGGCAACGTGCTGCTCATCGACCTGCACGAGCTGCAGCGCCGCGGCTGGCTGGAGCCCGAGGAGCTCGCCGCGCCGGCGGACTTCCAGGCCCGGCGCGTGGATTACGAGCGCGTCATCCCCTGGCGCATGGCGCGGCTGGCGAGCGCGGCGCAGCGCTTCGCCGAGCACGCTACGCCCACCGAGCGCGAGCAACTGGCGGCCTTCCGCGCCGCGCAGGCCGACTGGCTGCCGGACTACGCGCTGTTCATGGCGCTGGCCGAGGCACACCCGGACAGCGACTGGACCGGCTGGCCCGCCGCGCTGGCCTGGCGCGAGGAGGCAGCGCTGCGCGCGGCGCGCGAGTCGCTGCGCGAGCGCATCGCTTTCTGGGAGTTCGCGCAGTGGTGCTTCCGCCGCCAGTGGGAGCAGCTGCACCGCTACGCGCGCGAGCGCGGCGTGCGCCTCGTGGGCGACATGCCCATCTTCATCGCGCTGCACAGCGCTGACGTTTGGACGCATCCCGAGCTGTTCGAGCTCGACGCCCAGGGCCGCCCCAGCGTGGTGGCCGGCGTGCCGCCGGACTTCTTTAGCGCCGATGGCCAGCGCTGGGGCAACCCGCTCTACCGCTGGAGCGCGCACGCGGAAACCGGCTACGCCTGGTGGACCGAGCGGTTGCGCCGCACGCTGGAGCTGGTGGACATCGTGCGCATCGATCATTTCCGCGGCTTCGCCGGCTACTGGGAGATCCCGGCCGATGAGCCGACTGCGCTCAAGGGCCGTTGGCGTCCCGGCCCGGGGGCGGCGCTGTTCGAGGCGGCGGCGCGCGCGCTGGGCGAGCTGCCCGTGATCGCCGAGGACTTGGGCGTGATCACGCCCGACGTGGAGGCGCTGCGGCGGCAGCTGGGCTTTCCGGGCATGCGCGTGCTGCAGTTCGCCTGGGGCGAGCCGGCGGCGGGCGGCGAGCCGCGCTTCCTGCCGCATGCGCACAGCGCCGACTCGGTGGTCTACACCGGGACGCACGACAACGACACCACGCCGGGCTGGTGGGCCAGCATCGGCGACGAACCGCGCCACCACCTGCGCGAATACCTCGCCACCGACGGCCGCGCCATCCACTGGGACCTGATCCGCGCCGCCATGGCCAGCGTCGCGGACCTGGCGCTGTTCCCGATGCAGGACGCGCTGGGCCTGCCCACCGAGCACCGCATGAACCGTCCCGGCACGGCCGAGGGCAACTGGGCCTGGCGCTTCGACTGGCTGCTGGTGCCGTCCGACACCGCCGCGCGGCTGCGGCGCATGGCGCAGCTGTACGGGCGTTTGTCGCAGCGCTGAGCGCGCACGGCCTCCACCGCGGCGGCGCCTCCCGCGCCGCCGCCGCTGGCTTCCTACGGGCGCTGGCGATCCCTTGCAGGGGCCGAGCCGGCCGCGGCCACGGGCGCGAACGGCCGCCCAGGACGCCTTTCCCGCCCGGCCGGTACAAACCGCTCCCTGGCGTCATGAGAACCCTCCCTGGTGCCGGCGGCACCCGCCCCCGACCATGGCGCCAGCCCGGCCGAGGCGCATGCCGCCAAGCGGGCGCGGCGGGCACCGACGGCGATGCCCGGATGCCAAGACAGCGGAGGGATGCCCATGCGAAACGTCGTTGTCCCCATCACCCTCGGCGCCTGCCTGATGGCGCTGCTCCAGGCCTGCACCGGCATGGGAGCCGCCTCCAGCCCCGCTGGCAGCAGCACCACCAGCGGCATGCTGCGGGGCACCGGTCCCGGGCTGTCCCTGCACGCCAGCACCCCGGAGCCGGGCAACGGCAGCACCAGCGTCGTCACGCTGACGCTGCGCAACAACGGCGCTGAGACCGCCACGCGCCTCCAGGAGCTGGCGCTGCCCACGCGCGTGCGCATGGTGCGCGACGGCTGCACGGGCCAACCGCTGCCCGCGGCGTCCCGCTGCACCTACACGGTCGCCCTGGAAGGCGACCTGCCCAACGGCGCCACCATGGCGCTGGCCGTGGGCTACGACTACGCCGACCTGCCCAACCGCAGCGCCGGCGGCAGCCTCGTCTATCCCAAGGCGTCCTCGGTGGTGGCCTCGCTGTCCCGGTGAGGCCGCCGTGCTGCACATGAGGTTTCCGTCCCGCGCCTGCCGTGACAAAAGTCCTATTTCAACCCCTTGACATGTCCCTGGCGCAACAGTCGAAAGACGGAGACCATGGAGTCTTGAAGCACCCCCGGTGACAGGCCGCCGCGGCGGACCGGCTCACTGGTATGCGTGGGTCTTCATACCTGTGGAGGGAATTCATGCAGCGTCTGTTCCACACCATTGCCTTCGGTTGCTGCCTGGGCGCCGTGCTCGCAGCCTGTGCGGGCGCAGGTATCGGCGGCAGCGCCGATACCGCGGTGAAGGCCCAGGAGCCCCGCGGTACGGGCCAGGCCCTGTCGCTGGTGGTCGACACGGAGAGCGGCGGCCAGAATCCCGGGCAGATCGTCCTCACGCTGCGCAACGAGGGCGTGGAGACCGCCACCAACCTCCAGCCGATGCTGCTGCCCTTCCACTTCCGGATGGTGCACGACGGCTGCTCGGACGAGCCGCTGCCGTCGGCGGCGAGCTGCAGCTACAAGCTGGCGCTGCAGGAAAACGGTCCGCGCACCGGGACGCTGGCAGTGAACGTGCGCTACGACTACGCCGACGTGCTCGACCGCAACGCCCGCGTGGAGCTGGCCTATCCGGTGGCGCTCGCCCCGGTGGCGGCGGCCGGGGTGCGTTGACCCGGAGGCCCTGAAGCGCTGCGTTCGCCCCGGCCGCCGATGCGCCAGGGCGAACGCAGCGCTTCTTCCCCGCAACGGGATCAGGCCGGCGGCGCCCGCCGCGCGCGCAGCATCTGCGCGATCAGGAAGGCCAGCTCCAGGCTCTGCGAGCCGTTGAGCCGCGGGTCGCAGGAGGTGAGGTAGCGCGCTGCCAGCCCCTCGTCGGTGAGCGCCTGCGCACCGCCGCGGCACTCGGTGACGTCCTGCCCCGTCATCTCGAAATGCACGCCCCCGGCGTGCGTCCCTTCCTGCGCGTGCACCGCGAAGAACTCGCGCACCTCCTGCAGGATGCGCGTGAAGTCGCGCGTCTTGAAGCCGTTGGAGGCGGTGACGGTGTTGCCGTGCATCGGGTCGCAGCACCACACCACGGCGCGGCCTGCGTCGCGCACGGCGCGCAGCAGCGGCGGCAGCCTCTCGGCCGCCGCGCCCGCGCCCATGCGGGTGATGAGCACCATGCGCCCGGGCTCGTTGTCGGGGTCCAGCACGTCGAGCAGCCGCAGCACGTCGTCCGGCTGCGCCGTCGGGCCCAGCTTCACGCCCAGCGCGTTGTCCAGCCCACGCAGGAACTCCACGTGCGCGCCGCCCGGGTCGCGCGTGCGCTCGCCCAGCCACAGCATGTGCGCGGAGCCGCCGTACCAGCGCCCGTTCTCGCCGCGGCGCACGAGCGCCTGCTCGTAGTGCAGGTGCAGCGCCTCGTGCGAGGTGTGGAACTCCACCTCGCGCAGCTGCGGCGTGAGCGCGGCGTCGAAGCCGCAGGCCTCCATGAAGGCCAGCGAGTCGGTGATGCGGTCGGCCAGTTCCTCGAAGCGCTCGCCCTGCGGGCTGGCCTTGACGAAATCGGCGGTCCAGCGGTGCACCTGGTGCAGGTCGGCGAAGCCGCCGTGGGAGAGGGCGCGCAGCAGGTTGAGCGTGGTCGCCGAGTGCCCGTAGGCCGCCAGCAGCCGCCGCGGGTCGGGGCGGCGTGCGTCCTCTGCGAAGGCGGGGGCGTTGATGATGTCGCCGCGGTATGAGGGCAGCGCCAGGCCGTCGCGGGTCTCGGTGTCGGAGGAGCGCGGCTTGGCGAACTGCCCGGCGATGCGCCCGACCTTCACCACCGGGCACTTGGCGGCGTAGGTCAGCACCACGGCCATCTGCAGGATGACGCGGAAGGTGTCGCGCACCGTGGCCTCGCTGAGCTCGTCGAAGCTCTCGGCGCAGTCGCCGCCCTGCAGCAGGAAGGCGTCGCCGCGCGCCACGGCGGCCAAGCGCTGGCGCAGCGCGGCGATCTCGCCGGCGAAGATCAGCGGCGGGCTGCCGGCGAGCTGGCGCTCGGCCACTTCCAGCGCCGCGGCGTCGGGATAAGCCGGCAGCTGGCGCGCCGGGCGCTGGCGCCAGCTGGCGGGGGACCAGGCAGTGGTCATGGCGGAGTTCTCCAAAACTGTCCGATGGCGGTGCCGGCAAGGCATGCTCCGGTCCAGGGGCCGGGCGCTGCACGGGAAGTGCAGCGTAGCGCGGCCCGCGAACGACTCAGCCGGGGAGCACCGCGTGATCATCGAAACGCCATGGAAGCGCTGGCTGCTGGCGCTGCTTGCGTATGCCACGGCCTCGGCCCTCAACGTCTTCCTGCAGCCGCTGCTCGAAGGCCGTGCCCCGTTGCTGCCCTATTTCCCCGTGCTGGTGCTGACGGGCTACCTGGCCGGCGCGGGGCCTGGCCTTGCCGTGCTGGGGGCGGCTGCGCTGACGCTGAGCGCCTTCTGGATCGCACCGGCCGGCGAGCCCTGGCCGCCGACCCGGCCGGCGGAGCTGCTCATCCTTGGCCTGTTCCTGCTGGCAGGCGGCTTGGCGGTGGGCGTGTCGGCCTGGTCGCGCTGGCTGCTGCAGCAGGCGCAGACGACGCACGAGCGGCTCAACATGGCCCTGAGCGCCGGGCGCATGGCCGCCTGGGACTGGGACGTGCGCACTGGTGCCATGAGCTTCTCCGGCGGCGCCGAGGCCGTCTTCGGCAAGACCTGGGCGCACGTGGACGAGGCCTGGCCGCTGGCCCATCCGGAGGATGTGCAGCGCGTGCGCGCCCTCGTGGACGACGCGCTGCGCCAGGGGCGGCACTACACCTTCCTCGGCCGCATGCACCGCGCCGACACCGGCGAGCTGCGCTGGGTCGAGACCCATGGCCACGTGCACTGCGACGCGCTCGGCCGCGCGGTGCGCGTCTCCGGCGTCACGGCCGACGTGACAGACCGGCAGCTCGCACTGCAGGCCAGCCAGGCGGCCGAGGAGCGTTTCCACCTCGCGCTGGACAGCGGCAAGGTCACGGCCTGGGAATGCGACGCCGAGCGGCGCTACACCTGGATCTACAACACCCGCTTCGGCTTGCAGCCAGCCGACGTGGTGGGGCGGCGCATCGGCGAGACCATTCCCAACGAGGAGCACAAGCGGGCGCTGGAGCGCGTGTACGCCGACGGCGAGCCGGTGCAGTTCCAGGTCGATGGGCGCTTCAGGGACCAGCCCTACCACCTGCTGTGCTCGGTGCGCGCGGCCGGCCGGGACGCCGAGGGCCGCGTCACGCGCGTCATCGGCGCCTCGGTGGACGTGACGGCACTGGCCGAGGCGCAGGCGCAGCTGCGCCGCGAGAGCCAGCGCAAGGACGCCTTCCTGGCCACGCTGGCGCACGAGCTGCGCAACCCCATGGCGCCCATCCGCTACGCCGTGGCGATGCTGGGCGAGGACGTGGCGCCGGCCGTGCGCGAGCAGGCGCGCTCCATCATCGGCCGCCAGGCCGCGCACATGGCGCGGCTGCTGGACGACCTGCTGGACATGAGCCGCATCACGCGCAACGCCATCGAGCTGCAGCGCGAGCGGCTGGACCTGCGCGGTGTCATCGAGCAGGCCGTGGACAACACCCGCCCCGCCTGCGCGGCGCTGCGGCACCGGCTGGTGGTCTCGCTGCCGCCGCAACCGGTGTGGGTGGACGGCGACGCCACGCGGCTGCAGCAGGTGCTGGGCAACCTGCTGGACAACGCGGCCAAGTACACGCGGCCGGGTGGCGAGATCACGGTGCGCCTGGACGAGGAGGGCGCCGAGGCGGTGGTGAGCGTGAGCGACAACGGCATCGGCATCGCGGCGGCGGACCAGGCGCAGGTCTTCGAGCTGTTCACGCAGGTGCAGCGCACGGGGCAGGGCAGCGGTGGGCTGGGCATCGGGCTGGCGGTGGTGCGGCAGCTGGTGGAGCTGCACGGCGGGCGCATCGGCGTGTTCAGCGAGGGGGTGGAGCGGGGCAGCCGCTTCACGGTGCGGCTGCCGCTGGCGGCGGGCGCGGCAGAGGCGCAGCCGCTGCCGGACGCCAAGGTCGTGAGCCTGTTCCCACGCATGCCGACGGTGCTGATCGTGGACGACAACCAGGACGCCGCCGACAGCCTGGCGATGCTGCTGCGCAGCGGCGGCTTCGCGGCCAGCGCCGTGCACGACGGTGCCGCCGCGCTGCGGGCCTTCGACCAGCTCCAGCCCCGGGTGCTGCTGCTGGACCTGGGCCTGCCGGACATGAGTGGCCTGGAGGTGGCGCGCGAGATCCGCCGCCGCCCCGGCGGCGCGGCGGTGACGCTCATTGCCATCACCGGCTGGGGCCAGGAGAAGGACCGGGCGCAGACCGCGCAAGCCGGCTTCGACGAGCACCTGGTGAAGCCCGTGGACCCCGCGCAGCTGCAGGCGCTGCTGCGGACGCTGCAGCCGGCGGCGCTGGGCGCGGCGGATGCCGGGTAAGGCGGGCCTCGGTGTCCTGAAGGGGCCGGCCGTCTAGGAGTCCTGCCGGCTCCCGCCGGCCGGCACGGAGGCGTCCGTTTCCTCGGTCCTCCCGTCGCCGCGCAGGAACGCCGGCACCGCCGCCGCGCAGGCCTGCAGGAAGCGCTGCAGCTCCGGCGCGGGCTCGCTCAGGGCGCGCACCACCGTGCCGATGCGCCGGCGGGTGCCCGGCAGCGCCACCGGCACCAGGCACAGCGGGCCTTCGCGCTCGGCCAGCGCCTGTCCGCGCGAGGCCAGCGCCAGGCGGCCGGTCTGCTGCGTGAAGGCCTGCGTCAGCGTCGGGCTGCCGGCCTGCAGCCGGCCGCGCGGCGGCGGCAGGCCCTGCTCGCGGAACACCCGCGCCAGCGCCGCCGCGGCCGGCGAGCCGGGCAGCGGGATGACCCAGTCCCAGCGCAGCAGGTCGCGCAGCGTGGGCGCTGGCAGCGCCAGGCAAGGGTGGCCGCGCTGCGCCACCACGGCCAGGTCGTCCTCGAACAGGCAGTGCTGCCGCACCTCGGCCGGCGATGCCTCGGCGCGCAGCGCGCCGGCGATGACGTCGATGTCGGCGCTCAGCAGCTGCTGCAGCAGGCTGTCGTAGGTACCGTCCACCACCTGCACCTCCACGCTGGGATGCGCCTGCAGCAGCGCCTCCACCGCGCGCGGCAGGAACAGCGGCACCGACAGCGGCAGCACGCCCACCACCACGCGGCCGCGGATTTCGCCGCGCCAGGCGGCGATGTCGCCCTCGATGGCGCGGATCTCCGAGAACGCCAGCTTCACCCGCCGCAGCAGCGCCTGGCCCGAGGGCGTGAGCCGCGTGCCCTGCGCCGACTTGTAGAACAGCCGCAGCCCCAGCAGGTGCTCCAGCGCCTGCAGCGCGGTGTGCACCGCCGGCTGTGTCACGCCCAGCGCCTGTGCCGCGCGGGCCTCGCTGCCCTGCGTCGCCACCGCCGCCAGCGCCCTGAGGCTGCCGATGGACACGGCGGCGGCGAAGCGCTCGGGCTGCACGGGCCGCTGCGCCTCGCCTGGGGCGGCCGTCAGGGCTTCGGAGGCGCCGTAGGCCAGCATCAGGAACACCGTGCCCGCGCGCTGCGCCACGCGCGTGCCCGCCGGCGTGGGCACCATGCCGCGCGCGGCGCGCACGAACAGCGGTGTCTGGCAGGCGCGCTCCAGCTCCAGCACCGCGCGCGTCACCGCCGGCTGTGACAGGTGAATCGCCTCGGCTGCGCGCACCGCGCTGCCGTGGCGCACCACGGCCTGCAGCACGCGCAGCGCCTTGAGCCGCTCGGCCAGCGGCGGCAGGCCGGTGTGGTCGGCGCCGGCGCCCCAGGCCTCGGGCGCCGGGGCCGGCTCAGTACCGATGGAGTGCTCCATGGCGGCGAGCCGGCCCGGGGCCGGGATGCGGGGTTCCGGTGATTGGCGCCAGGCCCGGCCTGGCCGGGCCCTGGCAGCAGTGCGGCGCGCGACGAGCGGCGGCTCCTGGATTCGTGCCGGCGCAAGGCCGGGCGGCAGGCAAGGGCATGAGGGGCGTAAAGACTTCGAAGAGAGGGCTTTGAAGGGGCGGCAAATGTCGCGCCGCCGCGCAGCGAGCCGGTGTGGAGGGCCCGGCGCGGGGCTCGGCCAGAATCCGGGACGCCGGGCGCCGGCCAAGATGGCCGGCATGGTAGGCCCGGCAGCGCCCGCGCATTGAGACCACGGAAAGAGGAGCCATGCACATCTACACCGCCCACGTCCACTGGAGCCGCGGCGATCAGGACTTCCTGGACAACCGCTACAGCCGCCGCCACCTCATCGAGTTCGACGGCGGCGCGGTGCTGCCGGGCTCGTCCTCGCCGCACGTGGTGCGGGTGCCGCTGTCCGACCCGGCCGCGGTCGATCCGGAAGAAGGCTTCGTGGCCTCGCTGTCGAGCTGCCACATGCTGTGGTTTCTCTCCCTCGCCGCAGGGCGCGGCTTCCGCGTGGACCACTACAGCGACCGCGCCGAGGGCGTGATGGCGAAGAACGCGCGCGGCAAGCTGTTCGTCTCCACCGTCACGCTGCGGCCGCAAGTGAGCTTCTCCGGCGAGCGGCTGCCCAGCTCCGAGGAATTCCAGGCCCTGCACCACGAGGCGCACGAGGAGTGCTTCATCGCCAACTCGGTGCTGACCGAGGTGCGCTGCGAGCCGGTGCTCCAGCCCGCGCGCTGAGCCACGCCGGGTCCGCCACTGCGCGCCGGCTCCAGCAACAGGCCTGCAAGGCGCGCCTGCTTGCATTAGACTTGCAGCAAACTTAGAGCACTAAGCAAATACCGCCTGCAGGCGGACACCGTACCCCTTCAGACCAAAGCCGCATGTCCAAGCTCCAACTCTCGGTCGCCATGGGCGACTACGACCGCACCCGCGCGCTGATCGACGGCCGCGTGCTCATCGACGGCGTGGACCCGGTCTACATGACGCTCAGCCCGGAGGAGACCTTCTTTCGCGCCATGCGCAGCCAGGACTTCGACATCACCGAGCTGTCGCTCTCCAGCTACCTGGTCAAGCACAGCCGCGGCGAGTGCCCGTACATCGCGGTGCCGGTGTTCCTCTCGCGCGCCTTCCGCCACACCTCCATCTACGTGCGCAAGGACCGCATCCAGCGCCCGGAAGACCTCAAGGGCTGCCGCGTGGGCGTGCCCGAGTACCAGCTCACGGCGATCGTGTGGGCCCGCTCGATCCTGCAGGACGACTTCGGCGTGCGGCCCGAGGACGTGACCTGGGTGCGCGGCGGCATCGACATGGCGGGGCGCCCGGAGAAGATCAAGCTGCAGCTGCCGCCCGACGTGCGGCTGGAGGATGCGCCCGAAGGCCGCACCATCTCCGAGCTGCTGGACAGCGGCGAGATCGACGCCTTCATCGCCCCGCGCCCGCCCAGCGCGCACATCCTGCGGCGCAACCCGAACATCGGCTGGCTGTTCGACGACCCCACCGCGGCGGCCAAGGACTACTACCGCCGCACGGGCGTGTTCCCAATCATGCACGTCGTCGCCATCCGCAACGGCCTGGCGGCACAGCACCCGTGGCTGCCGGCGGCCGTGTTCAAGGCCTTCAGCCAGTCCAAGGATGCGGCGCTGGAGCTGCTGTCCGACACCTCCGCCACCAAGGTGACGTTGCCCTTCGTCGAGGAGCAGCTCAAGGCCGCGCGCGAAACGCTGGGCGAGGACTTCTGGTCCTACGGCGTGGCGGGCAACCGTGCCACGCTGGAGACCTTCGCGCGGCACCACCACGCGCAAGGCCTGTCCTCGCGGCAAGTGGCGGTGGAAGAGATGTTCCACCCCGCCACCTACGAAAGCTTCAGCATCTGAAGCCCCGCACCCTGCGCACTGCTTGCCAATGAGCCTGGCGACCCTGCTCGGCGCTTCCGCCCTGGCCATGGCGCCAGGCGTGGTGGCCGCGTGCGCCGCGGTGGTGCTGCTGGGCAGCCTGGTGAAGGGCACGCTGGGCATCGGCATGCCGCTGGTGGCGGTGCCGCTGCTATCGCTGTTCATCCCGGCGCCGCAGGCCATCGCGCTGATGGCCATGCCGGTGCTGGTGTCCAACGCCTGGCAGGTGTTCGACACCGGCGTGTCCTGGGCCAGCGTGCGGCGCTTCCTGCCGCTGATCGCCACGCTGCTCGTGGGCACGCTGCTGACGGTGCCCATGACGCTGGCGCTGTCGCCGCAGGCGCTGAACCAGGTGCTGGCGGCGGTGGTGCTGTTCGCGCTGGTGCTGCTGAGCCTGCCGCTGCAGCTGAAGGTGGCGCCACGGCACGAGCGCTGGTGGAGCGCGGGCGTGGGCGCGCTGTCGGGCGCGATGGGCGGCGTGTCCTCGCTGTCGGGGCCGCTGATCGTCAGCTACCTGGTGTCGCTGCGGCTGCCGCGCGAGGTGTTCATCGGCAGCATCAGCGTCATCTACCTCAGCAGCGCGCTGCCGCTGTACGCCGCCATGGCCGCGCACGGGCGCCTGGGCGTGCAGGACCTGGGGCTCTCCACGCTGGCGCTGCTGCCCATGGCGGCCGGCCTGGCGCTGGGCCAGCGGCTGCGCGGACGCCTGGGCGAAACCTGGTTCCGCCGCGTGCTGCTGGGCTTCCTGGCCTTCGTGGCGCTGGTGCTGGCGCTGAAGTAGCGGTGCGCCTCAGAGCGGATAGATGATGGAGTTGGGGATCATCTCGCTGTCGTAGACCACCAGCCGCGAGGCGAACTTCAGCCCGGCCGGCGTGCGCACCACGGTGTCGAGGTAGCGGCCGACGTTGAACACCGTGGACAGCTCCGAGAGCTTGGTGCGGAACACCGCGTAGTTGGCCTCGCACTCGAAGCGCTCGCCCTCGTCCTTGCGGACCACCGGCACGCCCACCACGTGGCGCTGGTAGTACGGGTCGTGGAACAGCGTCTCGCGGATGCCGTAGACGCGGTCGCGCAGCATGCCCTTGCTGGTGAAGCTCAGCGTGGCCAGCGGAAAGCCCCGCTCGTGGTTCTCGCGCGGCTGCAGCCGGTAGCAGCAGTCGTCGGTGAAGAACTCGGGCCACAGGTCCCAGTTTCCGGAGTCCACCGCCGAGGCGTAGTCGGCGTAGAGCTGCGTGAGCTCGTGGTAGGTCTGGAAGTCCATCCGTTCGTCTCCTGTGTTGTTCTGTCAGGCCGCGCCGTGGCCGCAGTCGCCGGCGCCCGCACACGGGGCGGCCGGCGCGTCGGGCGCCTCCATCACCTCGCGCCAGTAGCGGTACATGCCACGGATCAGCGTCTCCGTGACCATGTGCGGCGTGTGCTCGTCCACGCCGCGCCCGCCCAGCTCGGCCAGCGCGCGGTGGAAGGGTTTGCTCTCGAAGGCCTGCTGCGAGAACTCGATCACCTCGCCGTCGTCGGCCGAGACGAAGCCGGCCGGGCCGAACAGGTTGGCCTGGCGCAGGCGGCGCTGCGTCATCTCCTCGGTGTCGTCCTCGAAGCCGAAGTGCGTCCACACGAAGTCGAAGCTGCCGTGGCCGTTGGGCTGGATGTGGCGCGTGGAGACGCTGTTGACCTGCTGCTGCAGGATCACGCTGGGGAAGAGGGTGGTCATCACCGCCGTCGGGCCGCCCCACCAGGGCTCGGGCACGATGTCCAGGAAGCTCGGGTCGTTGAGCTGCATGCTCTGCTTGAAGCTGGAGACGCTGGTCACCTGGCCGGCCTCGCCGCCGGTGCCACGGGTGGAGATCATGGCCGCGTGGCGGTGCTTCGCGTCCATCACCAGCTCGGACTGGTTGTCTGCGCGCCAGAGCCCGAAGGTGACGAACCATGTGTGCAGCAGGCCCGGGTGGTAGGGGTCCTTGATGTTCTCCTGCATCAGCTTCCAGTTGCCCGGGATGCGCTGGCGGTTGTAGCCCAGCAGCGTGAGCTTGCGGCCGTTGAAGAGCCGGTCGAACCAGCGCGTGATGACGGGGCCCAGGTAGTCCTCCAGCGGCTCGACGCCGTGGTCGAAGCTGGCGAACACCACCCCGCCGCGCGTGGCGACCTTCAGCCGCGTGAGGCCGTGCTCCGCCGGCTTGAAGTCCGCCGGC
The DNA here is from genome assembly GCF_000430725.1 of Azohydromonas australica DSM 1124. GTDB lineage: Bacteria > Pseudomonadota > Gammaproteobacteria > Burkholderiales > Burkholderiaceae_C > Azohydromonas > Azohydromonas australica. Next base: position 189,864 of record NZ_KE387211.1, on the reverse strand, counting down.
ATGCCGCCCTGGAAGCTGCCGTCGGCCTGCCGCACGCCGCGCTTGAAGGGCACGCCCAGCAGCTCGCCCTTGAGCGTGTAGCTCCACTGGTGGTAGGGGCAGGTGAAGCCCTTCTTGTTGCCGTGGCGCTCGCGGCAGAAGCGCATGCCGCGGTGCGCGCACACGTTCTCCACCACATGGATCTGGCCGTCGGCGTCGCGGGTCATGATCACCGAGCGCTCGCCCACCACCGTGCGCTTGAAGTCGCCGCGGTTGGGCACCTCGGCCTCCAGGCCGACGTAGCACCAGTGGCCCTTGTAAAAGAAGCGCTCCAGCTCGCGCTTGTAGAGCTCCTCGCTGGTGTAGCTCAGGAAGGGAATGCGGCTCGTGCCACCGAGCTCCCAGTTCGGCTCCACGGGGAAAACGGCGGATGCGGGCTGGCTCATGCTGGTCTCCTTTGAATGGTCACGCCGTCCTGCCGGGCGGACGGCGGCGCGGTGCACCGCATCGTCCGCGTTTCATGACATTCAGCCAATGGATTTGGCTGAATAGACTCCATCACTTCAATTGATGGGGAAAGCCGCGTGGAGCTGGAAGAGATCGATCTGAACCTGCTGGTCGTCTTCAGGCAGCTGCTGGCGGAGAAGCGGGTGTCGAAGGTGGCGGAGAACCTGGGGCTGACGCAGCCGGCGGTGAGCAACGCGCTGGCGCGGCTGCGCAAGCTGCTGGGCGACGACCTGTTCACGCGCACGCCGCAGGGCATGGCGCCCACGCCCTATGCCGAGCAGCTGGCGGCGTCGCTGACGCCCGCGCTGGAGCTGATCCGTGGCGCGCTCAACCAGCGCGGCGGCTTCGACCCGGCCACGGCGCGGCGCGGCTTCACGGTGGGCATGAGCGACATCGGCGAGATCTGGTTCCTGCCTCGGCTGGTCGAGGCGCTGGTGCGCACGGCGCCGAACGTGTCCATCAGCACCGTGCGCAACGCGTCGGTGAACCTGAAGGACGAGATGGAGGCGGCCAAGGTGGACCTGGCCATCGGGCTGCTGCCCCAGCTCAAGGCCGGCTTCTTCCAGCGCCGCCTGCTGCACACGCGCTACGTGTGCCTGATGCGCCAAGGCCACCCGCTGGACAAGGGGCACGTCACGCTGCAGGAGTTCCGCGATGCCGAGCACGTGGTGGTGGTGGCCCAGGGCACGGGGCACGGCCAGGTGGACGAGGTGATGCAGCGCGCCGGCGTGCAGCGCCGGGTGCGGCTGACGGTGCCGCACTTCACGGCCGTGGGCCACATCGTGCAGACCACGGAGCTGCTGGCCACCGTGCCGGAGCCGCTGGCGCAGCGCATCGCCGGGCCTTTCGGCCTGAGCTGGGTGGCGTCGCCGGTGGAGGTGCCGGGCGTGCCGATCAACCTGTTCTGGCACGCCCGCGTGCACAAGGACCCGGCCAACGTGTGGCTGCGAAACCTCGTGCTGGAGCTGTTCGGGGGCTGAGGTCGGTTGGCGATAGCCGCCGAGAGAGCCATGTCATGCCTGCAGGAGGCGCAGCGTCGCTTGCACAACTTTCAGGCGGGAGGCTGCGCTCTCCAGGATGCCGCCGCCGGCGAAGGCCGGATGCGGCAGCTGCAGCAAGCCGGTCAGGCGCCGTTGCCCTCGAAGCCCAGCCAGCGCCGCGGCGTGTCCCACAGCAGCTTGCGGCGGTCCGCGGCGTCGGGCAGCAGGCGTTCGACCTGGCGCAGCAGCGGGCCCATGTCCAGCCGGTGCGGCGCGCGCAGGAAGGGCCAGTCGCTGGCCCAGAAGCAGGCGTCGAGCGTGAAGGCGCCGATCAGCGCCTTCACGAAGGGCAAGGTGTCCTCGAAAGGCGGCGGCAGCGCGGAGAACTTCTGTTGGCCCGAGAGCTTCACGGCCACGCAGCCGCTGCGTGCCAGCTCCAGCAGTGCCTGGAAGCCGGGCTGCGCGATGCCGCCGCCGGCGGCCGGGCGACCGCAGTGGTCGATGAGCACGCGCACGCTGCCGTGGGCCGCCAGCAGCGGGCGCAGCTCCACAAGCTGGTCGTGCTCCACCTGCAGTGACAGCAGCATGTCCAGCTCGGCCAGCAGGCGCAGCAGCGGCCCGGCCTGCAGGCAGTACGCCGTGCCCAGCATCGCGGCGTTGAGGGCCACGCCGACGATGCCGCGCGAGCGCAGCACCGCCAGGTCATCGCGGCTGATGTCCAGCGGCACGACGGCGATGCCCTTGAAGCGCCCGCCGCCATGCTCGATGGCGTCGAGCAGGCAACGGTTGTCGAGGTTGTAGCCCGAGTTCGGACCGACCAGCAGCGCGTGGCGGATGCCGTAGGCGTCCATCACCTGCCGGTACTGCGCCACCGGCCCCAGCTCCTGCCCGGCGGGCCGGTAGGCCACGTCGGGCGCGTAGGGGAAGCGGGCCGGGTCGAACACGTGGCAGTGGGTGTCGACCTTGGCTTCGTCGAAGATGCTCATGGCAGAGCGTTCCGTGGGGCGGTCACTTGGGCTGAAGCAGCGCACGCAGCTCGCTGAGGTCGCCCTGCAGCGCCTGGGCCACGTCCTCGAATCCGAAGAAGCGCAGGAACTCCGGCACCTGCTGCACCAGCATCTCGTAGCCGGGCTCGGCCTGCAGGCCGCGGGCCCGGCAGGCGCGCAGCAGCGGCGTGGGCTCGCGGCTCATGATGATGTCCACCACCGCGGCGCCCGCGTCCACGCGCGCGGGATCGAAAGGCAGCGGGTCGTCGGGCTGCAGGCCCAGTGGCGTGCAGTTGACGACCAGGTCGAAGCCCGCCGGGTCGGCGCTGCCGGCCACCTCGGCGGCCGTGCCCGTCAGGGTTTGCAGCCGCTGCACCAGGCTCCGGGCGCGCTCGGCCGAACGGTTGAACACCGCCAGCCGCGCCGGCGCGCGCTGCGCCAGGGCGGCCGCCACCGCGTGCGCGCCGCCGCCGGCGCCCACCACCAGCACGCGCCGGTTGCGGACGGCGATGCCGAAGTGGTCCAGCCCTTTGACGAAGCCGATGCCGTCGAAGAGCGCGGCCTCCAGGCGGCCGTTCTCGCAGCGCCGCACCGCGTTGACCGCGCCGGCGACGGCGGCCACAGGGTCCTCGGGCTTGAGCAGCGCCGCCAGCGCGGACTTGTGCGGGATGGTGGCCCAGAAGCCGCGGACGTTCTCCGCCGCCATGCCGTGCTGCAGGAAACCCGGCAGCGCCGCGGCCGGCAGCTTCAGCGGCACGACCACGGCGTCGATGCCGTGGCGCTGGAACAGCGGGTTGTAGACCTCGGGGGTGCGCGCCTGCGCCACCGGGTCGCCAAGGATGTAGAAGACGCGGGTGGTTCCGGTGATCGCGGGCATGGCGGGTGTCTCCTGTGTCGGGTGGGTCCTGCACGACGATGGCACATGGCGCGCCAGCGCCGTCCCGGCATCCGCTTCACGCCCGCGTGAGCGGCCCACCCGCCGGGACGGCGGGGCTCAGGCCTTCTCGGCCTGCTTGTCCCAGTTCAGCGCGCCGGCGTCCTTGCCCGCCACCGAGTACAGCGCGCCCGGCGCGTTGCGCGTGGCTTGGAACTGCTCCAGCGTCTCGCCGCGCATGGCGGCGTAGATGTGCAGGTTCGACACGCCCACCACCGCGCCCAGCTTCTCCAGCACGAAGAAGGAGGCGCCGTAGCGGATCAGCGCACGCCAGTCGCGGCGGCGCACCATGTCGCGCTCCTCGTCGCTCAGCGCCGCGTCGGCGAACGCGCCTTCGGGGTCCTGCAGGAAGTGCGCGCGCTGTGCCGGGAGGATGAGGTCGTGCAGGAAGCGGTTCAGGCGGTAGCCCTTGACGCTGCGCTCGATCGTGAACGGGTAGGTGCCCTGCAGTGCCTCTGCGCCCTTGAGCTGCTTGCCCATGGCTTCGCGGTGGCGCGCCAGCACGGCTTCGGGCAGCGGGCCGGCCGAGCACTCGAAGATGGCGGTGGCGATGCCCGTCATCGAGGGCAGGTAGTAGCTGCGGTGCTTGCACTGCACCTTCGCGCCCAGCGCACCGCGCATGGTCAGCCACATGATCACCTCCGCGCCTTCCATGCCGCCCAGCGCCGCGTACTCGGCGTGCGTCATGTCGGCCAGCTGCTCGGGGTCGTTCTCGAACAGGTCCAGGAAGCGGTGGTCCCACTCCACGTTGTTGAAGCCCGCGCGCTCGCCGTGCACCTGGTGCGACAGGCCGCCGGTGGCGACCACCGCCACACGCAGGTCCTCGGGGTAGCTCTCGATGGCGCGGCGCAGGGCCTGGCCGAGCTTGTAGAAGCGGCGGGCCGTCGGGATGGGGAACTGCAGCACGCCCATCTGCAGCGGCACCAGCTTGGCGGGCCAGTCGGGCTTGTGCTCGCACAGCATGGACAGCGGCGAGAAGCAGCCGTGGTCCAGCGGCTTGCCCTGGAAGCAGGAGAGGTCGAACTCCTCGGACACCAGCGACTGCGCGATGTGCGCCGCGAACTGCGGATGCCCGCCGATGGGCGGCAGGTCGCGTGCACCGCCGCCCTCGTCGGCCACGTGCCACTCCTGGCCGATGCCCAGCGCAAAGGCCGAGTAGTGGTCGAAGAAGAACGAGGTGATGTGGTCGTTGTAGGTCAGCAGCAGCACGTCGGGGCGCTGGTCCTTGATCCACTGGCGCACCGGGTCGAAGGCCTCGAACACCGGCTGCCACGCCGGGTCGTCGCGCTTGTCGCGGTCGAAGGCGAAGCCGATGGTGGGCGTGTGCGATGCGGCGATGCCGCCAATGATGGTTGCCATGGGAATCTCCTCTTTGAATCCTTGAGGCGCCGGCCGCGCGGGCGGGCGCTGTGCTGGCTGCCGGCCACGCGCCGGGGCGGGCTCGGTGCCGGGCCTGCGTCGCGAAGCCGCGACTCTAGGGACGCGAGGGCAGCTTCGTAAGATGACAATTGGCAAGGCGCGATAACCAGCAGGAATAGGGGGAAACATGAAGCTGCAGTCACTGCGCGCGTTGCTGGCGGCCGTGGAGACGGGCAGCCTGCGCAACGCGGCGCGCAAGCTGGGCGTGTCGCAGCCCGCGCTGACCAAGGCCATCCGCGAGCTGGAGCTGGAGCTGGGCGCGCCGCTGCTGCTGCGCTCCAACACCGGCGTGGCCACGACGGCGCAGGGCCGCGTGCTGGTGGAGCGGGCCAAGACCGTGGAGCGCGAGCTGGCCGCGGCAGTGGACCAGATCCGCCAGCTCAGCGGCGAGATGGTGGGCAGCCTGCACGTCGCGGCGGTGCCGCTGGCGCTGATGCTGCTGGTGCCCGAGGCGCTGCGCACCTTCAGCGCCAGCTATCCCGGCATCCGGCTGCGCATCGACGAGGAGCTGTACATGGCGCAGCTCACGCGGCTGCGCGCGGGGGAAGTGGACGTGTGCGTGGGCCCGGTGCCGGTGGGGCTGCCCGCGGGCGAGCTGGTGATCGAGCCGCTGATGCCGATCCAGATGGTGGTGGTGGCGGGCAAGTACTCGCAGCACGCCAAGGCGACGTCGCTGGCCGAGCTGGCGGATGCGCGCTGGGTCTTCACGGGCACCTCGGCCGACGCGGGCTACGCGAAGCACCTGTTCGCCGAGAACGGCCTGCCCGTGCCCAAGGCCAGTGCGGTTGTGAACTCAACGCTGGGCCTGGTGGCGCTGATCTCGGGCGGCGACTTCGTGGGCCTGATGCCGCGGCAGATCGCCGTGCACCCGACGGCCGCGGCCTACATGCGGCTGGTGCCGGTGCAGGAAGGCCCGCTGCTGGCCGAGATGGCGGCCATGACGCGGCCCGAGAGCGCGCTGGTGCCGGCGGTGCGGCACTTCATCGCGCACCTGAGCCGCGCGGCGCATCACTTCGGCGGGCTGGAGGTGATGGGTTGAGGCCGCCAGGGCCGGCAGAAAGCATCCGTTCCGCCGGCCCCGGCAAGATGGCCTGCAGCGTCAGTCCAGCGCCACCTTCGCGCGCTTGATCACGTCGGCGTACTTGGCCGACTCGGACGCGACGAAGGCGCTGAACTGCTCGCGCGTGGCGGGGAAGGGCTCGTAGCCGAAGGTGGCGTAGCGCTGCTTGATCTCCGGGTCGGCCAGCGCCTCGTTGACATCCTTCTGGATCTTGTCGGCCACGGGCTTGGGCAGGCCCTTGGGCGCGGCGATCGCGGTCCAGCCCGTGACCTCGTAGCCGGCCGGGCCGCCGGACTCGGCCACCGTGGGCACGTCAGGAAAGGCGGCCAGGCGCCTCGGCGCCGTGACGGCGATGAACTTGATCTTGCCCGCGCGCTGCAGCGGGCCGGCCGTGGCCAGCGAGCCCAGCGACCAGTCCAGTTCGCCCGAGGCCACCGCGGCGTAGAGCTGCGAGGTCTCCTTGTAGACCACGTGCTGCATCTGGGTGTTGGTCATCGACTCCAGCAGCGCCGACCCCAGGTGCACCGGGTTGCCCACCGACCAGGAGCCGTAGTTCAGCGCCGTCGGGCGCGCCTTCGCGTCGGCCACGATGTCGCCCACCGCCTTGTACTTGCTGTTGGCGCCCACGCCGACGAAGAAGTAGTTGCGGAACAGCGGCGCGGCGACGTCGAAGTCCCTGGCCGCGTCGTAGGGCAGCTTCTTGAAGAGGTGCGGGTAGGCGGCCAGGTGCACGTTGTCGAGCTGGATCAGGTCGTGGCCGTCGGTGGCGCCGCGCTTGAAGGCGTCGATGGCGATGAAGCCGTTGGCGCCGGGCTTGTTCTCGATGATCACCGGCTTGCCCCACTTCTTCTGCAGCCTCTCGGCCACCAGGCGCAGCACCGCCTCGGGACCGGCGCCGGCCGGGAAGGGCGTGAGGATGCGCACGGGCTTGGTCGGGAACTCCTGCGCATGCGCTGCACCGGCGCCGAACAGGGACAGCGTGGCCAGCGCGGTGCCGGCCAGCAGGGGAAGGGTCGTCTTCATGGGGCGTCTCCGAAAGAGGGTGACGCAGGGCCGGTGCGGGCCCTGGCGCGTCAGTGCTTCAGCGCCAGCACGGCAGGGTCGCTGGTGGGTTGATCTGCGTCACGAGGCCGCGACTCTAGGGAGGCGGCGCCGGGTCGGTAAGATGACAAAACACAAGGCGCGATAACCGCTCGGAATAGGGGTAAACATGAGGTTTTCACCGCATGCCCGGCGGCAGCCGCGTTGAGCGCTCATCCAGCAGTGCCGGCCTCGGGACATCACGTGGTGCAGGCCCTTGCTGGCGCCGCTGCGAAAATCCATGCATCCCACCACTTCACCCGCTGCCGTGCCTGCTTCCAAAGCCGCCGAGGACCGTGAAAAAGAGATCGCCCGCCACGTGCTGCGCCACTGGCACGAGGCTGTGCCCAACGACCGCATGGCGCACCTGATCAAGGACACGATGCGCGCCTTCGACCGCTCGCTACGCGTGCGCCTGGCGCGGCACGAGGTCCAGATGGGCCACTGGGTGTATTTGCGCATCCTGTGGGAGCGCGACGGCCTGACCAAGCGCGAGCTCAGCATCGAGGCCGGCGTGGCCGAGCCCACCACCTTCATCGCGCTGCGCGCCATGGAGTCGCTGGGCTACGTCTCGCTGGAGCAGCGGGCCGACAACCGCAAGAACGTCTACGTCTTCCTCACGCCCAAGGGGCGCAAGCTCAAGAAGGCGCTGGTGCCGCTGGCCGAGGAGGTCAACGCCATGGCGCTGCAGGGCCTGCAGCAGGATGACGTGGCGGCAGTGCGCCGCGCGCTGCTGACGATGCTGGACAACCTGGCGCGGGACGCGGCGCTGGGCGAGTAGGGCGAGGCGGTGAGCGCGTGGCGGCGCCCAGGTCGTGTCTGACAGGGTCCCAAAAGGGCTCGTGCTCCGAGGGAACAAGGAACCCGTCAGACCCTTGTCAAACACAACCTGGTCCGCAACCGTGGCGCACTGCACACCCGTGGCCGGCGGCACGGATGGCGGGCCGCCCCGGTTCGCGGCCGCACTCGAAAATCCGGCATCCAATACATGCACGGGAGTGAATCGAGATGTCGGGCAACGAACCAGCAGCAAACCGCAGCATGCGCATGCCCCTTGTGGGCGAGCCGGCGCCGTGGTTCGTATCTCGGTGCACATCCAACGAGCGTTACCACTTCGACACCGTGGCGGGCCGGTACGTGGTGCTGTGCTTCTTCGCCACGGCCAGGGATGTGCTCAGCCGGGCCGTTCTGGACGGGTTCCTGCACGAGCGCCGGGCCTTCGACGACGTGCAGGCGTGCTTCTTCGGCGTGAGCGTCGACCCGGAAGACGAGGCAGGCCGTCGGGTGCAGCAAAGCCTGCCCGGCATCCGCCATTTCTGGGACCATGACCTCAACGTCAGCCGGCTCTACGGCCGCACGGATGGGCACCACTACGTCCGGGCTTCCTTCATCCTCGACGAGCGCTTGCGCGTCTACGCCGTGGTTCCCTTTGGCGACGATGCCCGGGCGCATGTCGCCACCGTGCTGCAGACGCTCTCTTCGGCGCCGCGCCTGGGAACCGGGCTCGCCGCCCAAGTCCCGGCGCCGGTGCTGATCATCCCCAGGGTGTTCGAGCCGCAGTTGTGCCGCCGGCTGATCGACTACTACGACGAAGGAGGCGCCCAGGAGTCCGGCTTCATGCGTGAAGTCGGCGGCAAGACCGTGGGCATGCACGACTACGGCCACAAGCGCCGCAGCGACAAGCACATCGCCGACGAAGCGCTGCGCACGATCTGCATGTCGCGCATCCACCATCGGGTGGTCCCCGAGGTGCACAAGGCGTTCCAGTTCCATGCCAGCCGCATCGAGCGCCATATCGTGGCCTGCTATGACGGCGAGTCGGGCGGACACTTTCGCGCGCACCGCGACAACACCACCAAGGGTACGGCGCACCGGCGCTTCGCGGTGTCGGTCGTGCTCAACAGTGGCGAGTTCGAGGGCGGGCAACTGCACTTCCCCGAGTTCGGCCACCAGACCTACAGCCCGCCCGCGGGCGGAGCGGTCGTCTTCTCCTGCTCGCTGCTCCATGCAGCCATGCCGGTGACCCGGGGCCGGCGCTACACCTACCTGCCCTTCCTCTATGACGATGCAGCGGCAACGATCCGCGAGCAGAACCAGGGCTTCCTCGTCACGCCTGGCGACATGCTGGAGAACTCAGGAGCCGCCCAGGCCTGAGCGCGCCAATTGCTTCCAGAGGTTCCAGGGCCGGTCCACCTGGCCTTCGGTGGTGTGCCCGGCCGCAGCTTCTTCCGGCGTGAGGTACTGCACCTCGCCCAGCGGCAGTGCCTGCAGCAGCAGCTTGGCGTTTACCTCGGTGTAGACCGCGCGGTACACCGCCAGCCGCAGCGATTGCGCCACCACCGTGCAGCCGTGGCCTCGCATGAGCACCACGCGCTCCTGGCCCAGCGAGCGTGCCAGCGCGGTGCCGAGCTCGCGGTTGCGGATGAGCAGGTCGGTGGCGGCGCCGGCGTGGTCGCGGATCTCGAACACCGGCGGCCCCTCGCCCAGGAAGCCGCACATGTGGCAGGCCGGGCGCAGCCGCGCGCCCTTGACGATGCCGAAAGGCAGCACGGCCGGCGAGTGGTTGTGCACCACCGCCATCACGTCCGGGCGCGCCTTGTAGATCTCGCTGTGGATGAAACGCTCCAGGTACGGGCGCGGTGCGGCGGGGTCCAGCGCCTCGCCGCTGTCCACCGCGTACTCCACGATGTCGGCCGCGCTCACCTGCGCCGGCGCCATGTTGCGCGCCAGCAGGAAGCGGCCGGGATCCTGGTCGTGGCGCACGCTGACGTGGCCGAAGGCATCCACGATGCCCTGGTGGAACAGGATGTGGTTGGCATCGACCAGGTCGGCGACGAGATCGGGATGGGCACTGAGGCTCATGCGGCTCACTCCGGCTGGATGTTCTGGGCCTTGATGAAGGCGCCCCAGTTCTGCTGCTCCTCCTTGAGCGAGGCGGCGAACTGCTCGGGCGTGTCCGCCACGGGGAGCAGCGCCTGCTGCTCCAGCTTCTGCACCAGGGCCGGGTCCTTCATCGCCTTCTGGATCTCGCCGGCGATGCGCTTGACCAGCGCCGGCGGCGTCTTGGCCGGCACCATCACCGAGAAGGCGGTGAACGCCTTGATGCCCGGCACGCCGGCCTCGGCCAGCGTGGGCACGCTGGGCAGCAGCTTGCTCTTGTCGGTAATGGCCAGCGCCTGCACCTTGCCCGCGTCCACGTACTGCCGCACGCTGGCGAGGTCGGTCAGCATGAACTGCACGCGGCCGCCCAGCAGGTCCTGGTAGGCCGGGCCCACGCCCTTGTACGGGACATGGTTGAACTGCGCGCCGGTGGACGCCTCGATCATGCGCACGCCGATGTACAGCGGGCTGCCCACGCCGGCCGTGCCGTAAAACAGCGTGCCGGGCTCGCGCTTGCCGCGCTCCACCAGCTCGCGCAGCGTCTTCACGTTGGCACTCGGGTTGGCGACGATCACCATGGGCGCGATCACGCCGCGCGTCACCGGCGCGAAGTCGCGGAACACGTCGTAGGTCAGGCTCTTGTACAGCGCGGGGTTGATGCCCAGCGACGAGTTCGAGGCCACCAGCAGCGTGTAGCCGTCGGGCGGCGCCTTGGCGACGTAGGTCGCGCCGATGGCGCCGCTGGCGCCGGGCTTGTTGTCCACCACGAAGCTCTGCTTGAGCTGCTCCGTCAGCGCCTGCGCCAGCAGCCGGCCGTAGGTGTCGGTACCGCCGCCGGGCGAGGAGGGCACCACCACCGTCACCGGCTTGGCGGGCCAGTCGCCCTGTGCCACCGCCACGGTCGCGCTCGCTGCCAGCAGCAGCGCAGCGCAGGCCTTCATGCTCTTCATCGAGTTTTCTCCACGATCGTCAAAAAACATAGCTTGCTAAGAATAATCCTTCCGGCACGGTCTGCGCACGGTGGCTTACCCTGGGGCTTGCCGGCGTCGCGGCACCACGGCCGGGAGGGAGTGGGCGGATGGGACCCGGGTGCCGGGCCCGTTTCCGAAAAGGACGGCCATCCCTGGATGCGCATGGCTACGTCTCGCGTCCGGGCCGCGTCCGGTGATTGCGGTCCGGGCCGTTTGCCACCGGTGGCCGGCTTTGTCCCGGGCCGTCGAGGCGGCCGGTCGCGGAAGCCGTCTGCGGGGTGCCGGTCTCTGCGCCTGGGGAGCGGCCCCCCATGGCTTCGCGCGCGCACTGCGCCAGCGCCGCCATGTCCGGCAGCCCCGGACCCGCCGCGGCCTCGGCAGGCGGCCCGGCCTTGCGTGCGCGCCATACCAGGCCGATCTGCACGCTGAGGCCGCCGGCATCGCGCAGGACCCGGTAGACCACGCCCTGGCGGCGCAGCGCGCGCATGGACCGTGGAACCAGCGCCACGCCCTGGCCCGCGGCGACCTGGGCCAGCAGCACGTGGTGCTCCGCCGGCTCGGGCAGGCGGGGAGGCTGGTAGCCCAGGCGGTTGAAGACCTGCTCGCAATAGTCGTAGAAGCTGGGGTTGAGCGAGCGCTTGAACCAGAACAGCGGCCGGTCCTGCAAGGCCGTCAGCGCCACCGTGCGCTGGCGTGCCAGGGGATGCGTGGCCGGAAGGCACGCCATCAGCGGGTCCGCCCACAGGGGCGTCAGCTCAAGCCCCTCGGTGCGGGCGGGCAAGCCGATCAGTGCCGCCTCCAGCTCGCCCCGGGACACCCGACGCACCAGGCTGGTGGAGCGGTCGCGCACCATTTGCACTTCGCAGCCGGGCCAGCGCTTCTGGAAAGCAGCCTGCAGGTCTGCCAGGCCGCCTGCGTCCACGACGCTGGTCAGACCCAGGCGCAGCCGCGGCGGGCCGGCCGCGGCGCCGGCGTCGGACACCGGCCGCGGCAACGCTTCCAGGGTCTGCAGGGCCTGGGCTGCCTGCAGCAGGGAACGCGCCTGCTCCAGCACCGTCTGGCCGGCGTCCGTCAGGCGCACGCCCTGGCGGTTGCGCTCGAACAGCGTCAAGCCCAGGGCCGCTTCCAGCGCCTGGATCTGGCGCGTCAGCGGCGGCTGCGTGATGAACAGCTGCTGGGCTGCCAGCCTGAAGTTCAGCGTCTCGGCCACCGCCACGAAATAGCGCCACTGCTGCAGCTTGATCTGCACTCCCATGGACCCCCTGGCCACCCTCGGTGCTTGTCACTGGCGCCAAGGGTAGCAAGGGAGTCGGTCGGTTCCCTGACGGCTGGGTCAGGATGGCGGCAGGCGCAGCCGGGAGGCGCTGTTGGCGCCCCAGTCCGCCACGGCGGCCCAGGGCGGCGACCACCGTGTTGCCGCCACGGCCGGAAAGCTGCCGGGGACGCGGCGCTTCAGCAGGACTGGCCTTTGGCGGCTCGCTCGTCCAGCACCTCGCGCGCGGCCTGCAGCGCATTGAGCGCAGCCGGAAAGCCCGCATAGGCCGCCAGGTGGATCAGCGACTCCACCAGCATCTGGCGCGTGCCGCCGACGTTGAGCAGGCCGTGCACGTGCACCTTGAACTGCGGCACGGCGGTGCCCAGGGCGGCCAGCGCCGCCAGCGTCACGAGCTCGCGCTGCACCAGGCTCAGGCCCGGGCGGGTGTAGATGTCGCCGAAGGCGAACTCGATGATGAAGCGCGCCAGATCGGGCGCCAGCCCGTCCAGCGCCGCGATGACCTGCTCGCCGGCGTGGCCATCGATCTCCTGCAGCGCCTGCAAGCCGGCCTGGAAGCGGGCCCGGCTGTCGTCGCCCTGCGCGGCGCCGCAAGCCAGCGGCTCATGGTTGCAGCCGCGCTCCTGGAAGACCTCCCGTGCGGCGAACACGCCATTGAGGCCGACGGGGAAGCCGGCATAGATCACGAGGTGCTGCAGCGTTTCGACGATTTCGTTGCTGCTGCAACCTGCATTGAGTGCGCCGGCAATGTGGAACTTCAGTTGCGGCCGGGCATGGCCCAGGGCGGCCAGGGCCGCCACGGTGACCAGCTGGCGCGAGCGCAGGTCCAGGCCCGGGCGCGGGTAGATCTCGCCGTAGACGAAGCGGATGGCCAGCGTCGCCAGATCCGGCGCGAGGTCCGCCAGGCCGTCCAGCAGGGTCGGGCGCTCGGTGCCCTCCAGTTGCCGCAGGGCCGCCAGGCCGCGGAGGTAGGTGGGATCCTGCGGCGCCGCAGCGGGCGATGGGGTGTGGGAAAGGTGTGGTGCCATGGGTGCAACCGTAGGCCGCCCCCGCCGACGCGGCCAATGCATTGTGGAACTGATACCCGCCGGGTATCAGCTGAGCGACCGGTTCCAGGCGGTGCCGCCGCGCTGCGGCCCAGGCACGGCATGGCTCGTGCCGCAAGGGGCTCGGGTCGCCTGCCAGGGGAGTGCAAGCGGCGGCAGCCGTAAACTGTCCACCAGGCAACGATCTCGTCCATCGACAGGCACGGCGTCGCGAACTTGCGGCCCCCGGGCGCCGCTCAGGTCATGGGAGCTGCAGTGAAGCTTGAAAGGTTGTGCGTGTACCTGCTGGCCTTCTGGTCCGGCTGTTTCGTGATGGCGCTGGAGCTGCTGGGGGCGCGGGCGCTGGGCCCCTTCTTCGGCTCGGGCATCTACGTCTGGGGCGCCGTGATCACGCTGTTCATGCTCTCGCTGTCCCTGGGCTACCTCATCGGCGGCAGCCTCTCGGCGCACGCGCCCAGCCTGGCGCGGCTCAGCGCGCTGGTGCTGCTGGCGATGGCCGCGGCGCTGCCCTGCGCGCTGGCGCAGGAGCCCATCCTGGAGGCGGTGGCCGTGCGCGTGGAGGACGCGCGCTACGGCGCGCTGGCGGGCTCGGTGGCACTGTTCTTCCTGCCCATCACGGTGTCGGGCGCGGTGTCGCCCTACGCGGTGCGGCTGCTGGTGGACCGCCTGGGCTCCGCCGGCCGCGTGGCGGGCGGGGTGTTCTTCGTCTCCACGCTGGGCAGCACGCTGGGGACGCTGGCGACGTCCTTCTACTTGGTGCTGATCTTCGACCTGGACCAGATCATGGCCGGGCTGCTGGCGACTTCGGCCGCCGTCGGCGTGGGCGGGCTGCTGGTGGCGCGCGGGGGGCAGGGCCATGTGGCGGCGGCTTGAAACACTGGCGCTGGCGGCGGCGCTGCTGGGCAGCGGCGCGGCCTGGGCCGAGCGCGTGATCCACACCGAGAAATCGGCCTACCGCAACATCCTCGTGTACGAGGACGACGACCGGCGCTGCCTGCAGTTCGGGCGCGACGCGCGGGTGGCGCAGACCTGCGTCTCGCTCACCAACCCGGACGAGCTGCGCTTCGACTACTACCGCATGCTCCTGGGCGCGCTGTACTTGGGGCCAGCGCCGCAGCGCGTGCTGGTGATGGGCCTGGGCGGCGGCGTGATGGTGACGGTGCTGCAGAAGCTGCTGCCGCAGGCGCAGATCGACTGCGTGGAGATCGACCCGGCGGTGGTGCGCGTGGCCGGCAGCCATTTCAGCTTCGTGCCCGGGCCGCAGACCAAGGTCTTCACCGAGGACGGCCGCGTCTTCGTCAAGCGCGCGCTGCGCCAGGGGCGGCAGTACGACCTGGTGCTGCACGACGTGTTCGACCACTCCTACATCCCCGAGCACATGGTGACCCGGGAGTACTTCACCGAGCTGCACGGCGTGCTGGCACCCCAGGGCGTGATCGCCACCAACACCTTCTCCTGGTCCAGCCTCTACGCCTCGGAGTCGGCCACGCACCACAGCGTGTTCGGCCCCTTCTTCAACCTGGTGAACCCCAAGCGGCACAACCGCGTGATCCTGGCGCGCAAGGGCGGCTTGCCGCCCATGGCGCAGGTGCAGGCGCGTGCCCGCGAGCTCGACGGCCCGCTGCGCCGCTTCGGCGTGACGCCGGAATGGCTGCTGCCGCTGTTCGACACCAACACCCGCTGGCCCGAGGGCACGCGGGTGCTGACGGACAAGTTCGCGCCGGCGAACCTGATGAACGCGAAGCCCTGAAGGGCCGCCCTTCAGCCTGTTCCGGCCGGCGCCGCCGGCGTACCGCTCAACCCGCGTCCGGCTGCACCGCCGGCGCCGCGCGCCTGAACGCGTCCAGCTCGCCGCAGGCCGCGTCCACGGCGCGGATCAGCGGGTAGGGAGACAGGTCCACCTTGAAGCGCCGGGCGCTTTCCACCTGCGGCACCAGGTACACGTCGGCCAGCGTGGGCGCGTGGCCGAAGCAGAAGTCGCCGCGTGCCGTGTCGGCCGCCAGCAGCGCCTCGATCGCGTCGAAGCCGGCCGTGATCCAGGTGCCGCACCAGGCGTTGACCGCGGCCTCGTCCTGGCCCAGCTGCTTGCGCAAGTATTCCAGGATGCGGCGGTTGTTGATGGGGTGGATGTCGCAGCCCACGATCGCCGCCAGCGCGCGCACGCGGGCCCGCGCCTGCGCATCGCGCGGCAGCAGCGGCGGCTCGGGATGCCGCTCCTCCAGCCACTCGATGATGGCCGGCGACTGGATGAGGACTTCACCATCCACCTCCAGCGCCGGCACCAGCCCCTGCGGGTTGAGCGCGAGGAAGGCTTCGTTCAGGTGCTCCTCGGTGCGCAGGTCCACCGGCACGTACAGCGCATCCAGCCCCTTGAGGTTGAGCGCGATGCGCAGCCGGTGCGAGGTGCCGCTGCGGAAGAAGTTGTAGAGCTTCATCATGCGTGCCGCAGCCTCACTCGGCCGGGCCGATGTTCAACGCGACTTCGCCCACGCCCTCGACGCGGCCGCTGATGCGGTCGCCACTCACCACCGCGCCCACGCCCTCGGGCGTGCCGGTGTAGATCAGGTCGCCGGGCTGCAGGTGATAGAAGAGGGACAGGTCCGCAATGATCTCGCGGATGTTCCAGATCAGCTTGTCCACATTGGACTGCTGCTTGGTCTGGCCGTTGACCGCCAGCACGATCTCGCCGCGCTCGATGACTACGCCCGGCATGGGCACGACCTCGCTGCACACGGAGGAGTTCTCCACGTCCTTGCCCAGGTCCCAGGGACGGCCCTTGTCGCGAGCCACCAGCTGCAGGTCGCGCCGCGTCATGTCCAGGCCGCAGGCATAGCCGTAGACCAGCTCGTGTGCGTCCTCGGCCTTGACGCGGAAGCCCGGCTTGCCGACCACCAGCACCAGCTCCATCTCGAAGTGGAAGTTCTTGGTCTCGCTCGGGTAGGGCACCGTGGCGCCGGACTCCACCAGCGTCTGGGGCGCCTTGGTGAAGTAGAAGGGGCGCTCGACCGACTTGTCCACCGGCTTGCCCATCTCGACGGCATGCGCGTGGTAGTTGCGGCCGACGAAGAACAGGCGGTTCACCGGCAGCCGGGCGGACTCGCCGCGCACGGGCAGCGAGGCGACGGGGGGCGGGTTCCAGAGGTAAGCAGTGCTCATGGGGTTCCTTGCAGAGGTGGGGAGCTGCGGCCGCCGCAGCGCGGCCGCGGATGGTAGTTATGGGGGGCGCGGATCAGCCGCGGTTCTCGAACACGCCCAGCTTCCGGTGCAGCGGCGTCTCGTCGGCGATGAAGAGGAAGGCGGGCTCGCTGGCCGAGCCGTTCACGAGGCTGACCTCGCTGTAGCCCGGCGCGCAGCAGGTGTCGGCCTCGGCCAGCGTGAAGCTCTCGCCCTCGATGCGCGCCTGCGCGGCGCCTTCGATGAGGTGGAACACGCACGCGGGCGAGCGCACCGGCAGCCGCAGCGTCTGGCCCGGGCGCAGCATCAGCGCGTAGAAGCCCAGGATGTTCTCGGCCGGCGCGCCCGTCTCCGGGTTCACGTAGCCCACCTGCACGGCTTCGAGCTCCGGCTGGTCGGCCGCCAGCGCCTGCAGCGCCGCGCGCGTCTCGGTCCAGGGGTAGCGCAGCATCGGGTAGGCCTTGCTGGAGCGCTCGAACACCGGCATGGGCACCACGCCGCTGCGCGTCCAGGCGCGCTCGCCGGTGCCCTGCTTCACCGCCTGGCGCGCACCGTCGATGTGGTAGCTGGCCTCCATGTAATAGACCAGCGGCAGGTCCAGCACGTCCAGCCACACCACGGGCTCGTTGCCGTCATGGCCATGCTCGTGCCACAGCCCGGTGGGCGTGAGGATCAGGTCGCCGCGGCTCATCACGCACTTCTCGCCGTCCACCGTGGTCCAGGCGCCGCTGCCCTCCACCACCATGCGCACCGCGTTGGGCGTGTGGCGGTGCGAAGGCGCCCACTCGCCGGGCAGCAGCAGCTGCATGCCCAGGTACATGGCGGCGCTGGCCTGCATCTTCTCCAGCCCGTGGCCCGGGTTGGCCAGCACCAGCACGCGGCGCTCGGCCTTCTCGATGGGCGTGAGCTCCCCGGCCTGCAGCAGCAGCGGGCGCAGCGCCTGGTACGGCCAGTGCGTGGGCCGCGTGTTGGGGCGCGGCTTGCCCGGCGGCAGCACGGCGCGCAGGCTGGGCCACAGCGGCACCAGGTTCTGCGCCTTCAGCGCCTGCAGGTACTCCGCGGGCAGGTCTTCCAGGCGACCGAGTTCGTTCATCAGTTGTCTCCTCGGGAAATCGGGGTGGCGGCGGATCAGTGCGCCGCCAGGCAGTTGTCCACGTTCCAGCCGTAGAGCCATTCCATGGCGTCGTAGAAGCGCTCCGGCGTGCGGCCTTTCCACAGATCGTTGCGCACCAGGCGTTCCACGCCCTTGGCGTGGTAGATGCGGCCCATCTCGCGCGAAGACAGCACGATGCGCGCCGTGCGCGCCACGCGGGAGCGCTGGTACAGGTCGAAGGCCTTGTCGATGTCGTTGCCGTGCACGCGCAGCGCCTCGCCCAGCGTCACCGCGTCCTCCATCGCCATGCACGCGCCCTGCGCCATGTACTGCGTGGTCGGGTGCGCGGCGTCGCCCAGCAGCGTGACGCGGCCGTAGGTCCACTGGCCGATGGGCTCGCGGTCGGCCGTGGCCCAGCGCTTCCAGCTCTTGGGCAGGTCGATGAGCTGGCGCGCCTTCGGGCAGATGCCCTGGAAGTAGCTCTGCACCTCCTCCTTGCTGCCCTCGCGCACGCCCCACTCCTCCTGCTCGCGGCTGTGGAAGGTCACGACCACGTTGTACTGCTCGCCCCCGCGCAGCGGGTAGTGCACCAGGTGGCAGTTGGGGCCGACCCAGATGCTCGCGGCGTTCCACTGCAGGTCTTCCGGAAAGTCCTTCTTGTCCACCACCGCGCGGTACACCACATGGCCGGTGACGCGCGCCGCGTCGCCCACGTACTGCTGGCGCGCCACCGACTTCACGCCGTCAGCGCCGATCAGCGCGATGCCGCGGTGGGCGTTGCCCTTCTGGTCGTAAGCCGTGACGCCCTGCGCGTCCTGCTCGATGCGCTCGATGCGGGTGGAGGTCAGGAGCTCCACGCGGCCGGTTTCCTGGGCGCCTTCCAGCAGCGACAGGTGCACGTCCACGCGGTGGATCACGGCGTAGGGGTTGCCGAAACGCTTGCGGAATGCCTCGCCGGTGGGGATGCGGCCGACCTGGACCTCGTCCAGCGCGTCGTGCATGACCATGTAGTCGGTGTAGACGGCACGCCCGCGCGCCTTCTCGCCCACCCCCAGCGCGTCGAAGGCGTGGAAGGCATTGGGGCCGAGCTGGATACCGGCGCCGATCTCGCCGATCTCCGGCGCCTGCTCCATCACCTTGACCCTGAAGCCGCGGCGCACCAGCGCCAGCGCCGCCGCCAGGCCCCCGATGCCGCCACCGGCCACCAGGATGGGAAGTTCCGTGCTCATCGTCGTGCCCATGCTCGTTTCCTGTCAAAGAACGCTGAAAGTCAGCACACTGAAGATTAGTGTAGGTTCGATTGCGGCAGATCAAATCCGGGTAAACCCGTGCGGGGCTTGCGGGGGAGGTCAGCGCGCCGCCGGCTCGCCGTCAGTCACGGCGCCGGCATCGGCGCGGGACGGCCCAGCCCGCCGGCCTCAGCGCCCTTCGGGCAACTCCCGCGGCGCGCGGCTGAGGTCGTTGTTGGCCTCCACCAGCGTGCGCAGCATGCGCAGGAACAGGGGCCGCTCCTCCGGCGGCAGCGGCGCCAGGATGCGCTGCTGCACCGTCTCCACGGCCGGACCGATCTCGTCGAGCAGCGCGCGGCCGGCCTCGGTGGTGGTGAGCAGCCGCACGCGGCGGTCCGCCGGCGAGGGCTTGCGCACCAGCAGGCCCTGGCGCTCCAGCCGGTCCACCACGCCGCCGGTGGTGGAGGTGTCGAAGCCGATGGCCCGCGCCAGCGCGCCCTGCTCGATGTCGGGCATGCGCGCCGCGGCATTGAGTGCCGCGTACTGCACCGGCGTCAGGCCCCAGTCCTTGAGCTCGTCCATGAACAGCGCCACCGCGATCTGCTGCAGGCGGCGGATGAAGTGGCCCGGCAGGTCGTCCAGCGCGGGCAGGGGAGGGGGAGCAAGGTCGGTTTTCATGGCACTGGCATCGATCGGCGTAAACCCGCAATGATCCACGTCAAAGTTTCCACTATGCTGAATATAAGCATGCTGATGATAGGCATGCGGATAAACAGGGCAACGGGGTAATCCCGCCTCCACCATTCCACCGACGGAGACACGCATGAATTCCACCTTCCTCACGCTCAAGCGCCGCCACATGGTGCTGGCCGCCGCCGGCGCGCTGCTGGCCACCGCGGCGCAGGCGCAGCCCGAGGCCTACCCGAGCAAGCCGGTGACCATCTTCACCGCCTTCGCCCCGGGCAGCGGCCCGGACGCGGTGCTGCGCCTGGTGAGCGAGAAGCTGAGCAAGACCTGGAACCAGCGCGTGCTGGTGGAGAACCGCCCGGGCGGCGGCGGCTTCATCGCCATCGATGCCGTGAAGACCAAGCCGGCCGACGGCTACACGCTGCTGCAGCTGGACTCCGAGCACCTGGCCGCGCTGCCGCACCTGTACAAGTCGCGCAACTTCGAGACGCTCAAGACCTTCGACCCCACGGCGATCCTGTTCCGCACGCCCTTCCTGCTGGCCGTGGCGGCCGACTCGAAGTTCAAGACCGTGGCCGACGTGGTGGCCGCGGCCAAGGCCGAGCCGGGCAAGGTGAGCTACGGCTCCTGGGGCGTGGGCAGCCCGGGCCACCTGGGCGGCGAGGAGCTGCAGATGCGCACCGGCACCGAGATGCAGCACGTGCCCTACCGCGAGGTGTCGCAGCTCTTCACCTCCGTGGGCTCGGGCGACGTGTCGTGGAGCTTCGGCACCCTGCCGTCGAGCCAGGGCCCCTACAAGGCCGGCAAGCTGCGCTACATCGCCATCGCGGCGCCCAAGCGCATCCCGCAGATGCCTGACGTGCCCACCATGGCCGAGGCCGGCGGCCCGGCCATGGACGTGAACTCCTTCGTCGTGCTGGTGGCGCCGCGCGGGCTGCCCGCGGCCGTGCGCGACAAGATCGGCGCCGACGTGGCCAAGGCCGTGGCCGAACCCGACGTACAGGCCCGCTTCAACACCTTCGCCTTCGAGACGCTGAACTGGTCGGCCGAGGAGATCGGCCGTCAGGCCGCAGCCAAGTCGAAGATCTACGGCGAGCTGACGCGGCGCAAGAACATCAGCCTGGAGTGACGCACGGCGCCTTCGGGCCGGCTCTGCGCCGGTGGCCCGAAGGCGCCGAAGAGGTCGGCCTGGGCACCGCCTCGGTGCGTTTTGGGCCCGATGTGCCCACCGATTGAGCACGCTAAGCCAGCCCCAGGCCCGACAGGCGCTTGGCGCCCTTCTCATCAGCTTTTCCCCAGGCTTATCCACAGATCCTGGGGGAAACCCGGAGTAAGCGCCTGCTCGTTCGCCCCGCGCCAGTGCACTAGGCATGCGCAGTCCCCAATGGCGAGCGGCAGCCCAAGGCGGGGCTGCGACGGTTTCGTTGCTGACCAAGTCCGGGAAGTTGGTGTCTTGGTACGGCCCAGCCAGCGGTCCATGCCCACGCAAACGGGTCTGAAGTTCCTTCCGCGTTGCCACCGGACGCACGTGCAAGCAAGCGCAAACTTACTTCTCGGTAAGAAATCTCGGGGTTTACGCTAGATCCTTGTTGCGCTGCAGCAATCGAAAACCAACAAGGAGTTCTGATGGATCTGCCGACCCGTTTCTTGCTGGAAAACCAGGCCTGGGCCGACGAGATGGATGCGCGCGCGCCCGCGTTCTTCGAGCGCATGAGTGCCGGGCAGCAGCCGGGCGTGTTCTGGATCGGCTGTGCCGACAGCCGCGTGCCGGCCGAGCGCATCGTCAATGCCGCGCCGGGTGAGCTTTTCGTCCACCGCAGCATCGCCAACCTGGCGCTGACCGACGACAACAGCGTCATGAGCGCGCTGCAGTACGCGCTGGACGTGCTGAACGTGGAGTCGGTGATCGTGTGCGGCCACGACGCTTGCGGTGGCGTGCGCGCGGCGCTGCTGCCGCCCGCGGAGGCCGAGGCGGAGCCGAACCCCGCCGGCCATGCCCGCTCGGACTACCTGGCCGAACGCATCCGGCCGCTGCGCCGCCTCTACCAGCAGCACCGCCACCAGGTGGATTCCAGCGCTTCGGGCCTGCCTGCCGACGCGGCGCTGGCGGCCCAGGTGGACCGCCTGGTCACGCTCAACGTCATCGAGCAGGTGCGCACGCTGGCCGCCACGCACCTGGTGCAGCGCGCCTGGCAGCGGGGCCAGCACCTGCGCCTGCTGGGCTGGGTCTACGGCCTGCGCAACGGCCGGCTGCGCCAGGTGCATGCCGTGGACGCGCCGGACGTGGCGCTGCGCCGCGCCGCCTGACGGGCTGACCCCCGGGCGCGTTCGCGCCCCGCTCCCCTGAAACCGGACGCCCCGCGCACCGGGCCCGCGTCCGGGCTTCTTCCCCGATCCGCCTCCCTCGAACCGTTGTTCCCTATGCAGACTCGTGTTGCCGAGCGCCCGTCCGCGGGCGCCATTCCGCATTGCTTCCGCCACCTCCGCCATGACCTGCCGGCGGGCGTCGTGGTCTTCCTGGTCGCCCTGCCGCTGTGCCTGGGCATCGCGCTCGCCAGCGGCGTGCCGCTGCTGGCCGGCCTCGTCTCCGGCGTGGTGGGGGGGCTGGTGGTGGCGGTGCTCTCCGGCTCGCAGCTGAGCGTGAGCGGCCCGGCCGCCGGGCTGGTGGTCATCGTCGTCAACGCCATCGCCACGCTGGGCAGCTTCGACGCTTTCCTGGTGGCCGTGGTGCTGGCCGGTGCGCTGCAATGGGTGTTCGGGCGCCTGCGCGCGGGCGACCTCGGCGCCTGTTTCCCCTCGTCCGTCATCAAGGGCATGCTCAGCGCCATCGGCGTGCTGCTGATCATCAAGCAGCTGCCCGTGGCTTTCGGCTTCGCCTCCACGCCGCAGATGCTGCAGGGCGTGCCCGACGACACCCAGGCGCTGGACGCCATGGCGCTGGTGCTCGACTCCGTGAGCGAAGGCGCCGTGGCCGTGGCGCTGGGCGCGCTGGCGATCCTGTTCCTGTGGGACCAGCCCTTCGTGAAGCGCCTGCCCGTCATCGGCCGCCTGCCCGGCGCGCTGCTGGCGGTGCTGTGGGGCGTGGGCTGCCAGGCCTTCCTGCGCAGCGCCATGCCTGCCGACGCGCTGGTGGAACATCAGCTCGTGTCGCTGCCGGCGGTGGACGGCTGGGGCTCGTTGCTGTCTCAACTGGCCTCGCCTGACTGGAGCGTGCTGTCCAACCCGCAGGTCTACACCGTGGCGGTGACGCTGGCCGTGGTGGCGAGCCTGGAGACGCTGCTGAGCCTGGAGGCGGCGGACCGGCTGGACCCGCTCAAGCGCGTGGCGCCGCCCAACCGCGAGCTGCAGGCGCAGGGCGTGGGCAACATCGTCGCGGGCCTGCTGGGCGGCCTGCCGCTGACGGCGGTGATCGTGCGCTCCTCGGCCAACATCCAGGCCGGCGCGCGCACGCGGCTGTCGGCCATGCTGCACGGCGTGCTGCTACTGGCCAGCGTGCTGCTGCTGGTGGAGCTGCTGCGCTGGATCCCGCTGGCCGCGCTAGCCGCGGTGCTGCTACACACCGGCTACAAGCTGGCCAAGCCGGCCATCGTGGTGGCCGCATGGCGCCAGGGCCCGGCCGCGTTCGTGCCCTTCGCGGTGACGCTGGCGGCCATCCTGGCGACGGACCTGCTCATGGGCATCCTGATGGGGTTGGCGACCAGCATGCTGTTCGTGATCCACGCCAACACGCGCGGCGCGCTGTCCATCACCTCGCGCGAGCACGCGCACTTGCTGCAGCTGAGCAAGGACGTGTCCTTCTTCAGCAAGGCCACGCTGCGCCGCTGCCTGGAGCGCGTGCAGCCGGGGCATTCGCTGATCATCGACGGCGCGCGCTGCCGCTTCATCGACCGCGACATCCGGGAAGCCCTCGACGACTTCGTGGCCCACGCGCGGGAGCGGCACATCGAGGTGGAGCTGCGTTCCTTGCCGCCGGCCGAGGCGCCGGGCCGTGCAGCCGCACCTTCGATGCCGCGCGTGGCCAGGGCCCGCACCAGTGCCCAAGCCGCAAGCGTGGGCGCTGGGACTCGGGGCACGACCTGATCTCCATGCTCAACGCCACCAACGTCTGGAGCGGCGGCAACACCTTCGACGACGGCGACCACCCCGACCAGCCCGTGCCGAGCCTGCGCTTCCCACCGCAGGGCCGGAGCGCCGTCGCCGCTTGACACGCGTCAATGTCTGCGTGGCCCGGCGTCTGGACACCGCCCGCTGGCCAGGCTGAGACTGCCGCTGGTCACGACCAGGTGGGAATCGGTGCGATGGGATGTCTGGCGCGCGTGCGGGTATTGCGGTTGCTCGCGGTGGGGCTGCACGACGGTTGGAGCCAGGCATGACCTCGGAGCACGCCTTGGACGGCGGATTCAGTCCGCCCGAGTCCCGGTCCGCGCCGGCCGCGCCGGCACGCTGGTTCGATTCCGCCATTGCGGGTTACATGGTGGCGGTGCTGGTGGTGCTGACGCTGGCGGTCACCAGTTGGAGCTTCACGCAGCGCACGGGCCGCGCGCGGGCCTTCGTCAGCCATACGCACGAGGTCCTGGCCAACGTGGCTGCTGCCGAGGCGGCCTTCTGGCGTGCCGAATCGGCCCAGCGCGGCTTTCTCGTCTCGCGGCGCGCCGACTTCCTGGCCGAGCGCGACGCCGCGCTGGCCGTGGCCGGCCGGCATGTGGACGACATGGCCCGCCTCACGGCGGACAACGCCGGGCAGCAGCAGCGCATCGCCCAACTGCGCGTGCTGCTGCAGGAGCGCATCGTCCTCTATGGCCAGACCCAGGCGCTGGCGCAGATGGAGCGCAACCTGGACGCGGCACAGCGGCTGAAGGCCGGGCTGGCGGTGATGGCGCGCATTCAGCCGGCATTCCTGGCCTTGGCCGCGGAGGAACAGCGGCTGCTGCAGCTGCGCGAGACGCAGGAGCGGGACCATCTGCACGCCACGCGGCGGATCTTCGTGAGCATGGTGCTGGCCATCCTGCTGACGGTGCCGCTGGTGTTCTGGCAGTTGCTGCGCCAGACCCGTGCCCGTGCGCGCGCCGAGGCCGACGCCGCCACGGAACGCGCCTACACCGCCCTGCATGGGCGGATGCTGACGCTCTACAACAGTGCGCGGGGTGCCCCGGCGGCGCTGGAAGGCACGCTGGAGCTGCTGGCGGCGCAGCCGCTGTTCAGGGCCGCGGGCCTGTACCGGCTCACCGACGACGCGCACGAATGGCGTGCCGTCGCCGTTCGTGGCGCGCCGGCCGAGGTGGCCGCCGTCCCGCTGCCCGGGACGGGCGCGGCCGCGGAGGCGGCGCGCACGCGCCAGCCCGTGCTGCTGAGGTCCACCGACGCCGCCGTCTCGCCGGTCCTCACCGGCTGGCTCGTGTCGCAGCGCGTGGTCAACGTGCTGCTGTGCCCGGTGACCTACTACGAGCAGACGCTGGGCGTGCTGGCGCTGGCCGCCGTCGAGCGGCTGTCCGCACGCGAGAATGATTTCGTGAGCCAGTTGTGCGCGCAACTGGGCATCGCCCTGCACAACCTGGAGCAGTACCGCCAGCTCGACGAGCTGGCCAACCGGCTGAGCGAGCAGGGGCTGGAGCTGCAGCGCAAGAACGCGGCGCTGGAGCAGGCCGGCCGCAGCAAGAGCGAGTTCCTGGCCAACATGTCGCACGAGCTGCGCACGCCGCTCAATGCCGTGATCGGCTTTGCGGAGGTGATGCGCGACGGGCTGGTCGGCGACCTCAACCCCGAGCAGGCGGAGTACGTGGACGAGATCGCGGCCAGCGGCAAGCACCTGCTGTCGCTCATCAACGAGGTGCTGGACCTGGCCAAGGTGGAGGCCGGGCAGATGGCGCTGGAGCTCGAACCCCTGAGCGCGGCGGAGCTGGCCGCCAGCGGGATGTCGATGCTGCGCGAGCGCGCGCAGCAGCAGCGCGTGCGCCTGTGCTGCGAGGTGGCGCCGGAGCTGGGCCTGCTGTACGCGGACACGCGCAAGGCGCGGCAGATCGTCTTCAACCTTCTTTCCAACGCCGTCAAGTTCACGCCTGCGGGCGGCCAGGTCGAGCTGCGCCTGGCGCGGGTGCCCGCGCCGCGGGGCGCTGGGCTGCAGCCGGACGCGCACACCCGGGTCGTGCCCCCTTGCCACGGCGGGCCTGCCGACTTCCTGGAGATCTCGGTGCGCGACAGCGGCATCGGCATTGCGCCGCCGGACCTGGAGCGGCTGTTCCAGCCCTTCGTGCAAATCGAGTCGGCCCTGAACCGGCAATACGCCGGCACCGGGCTGGGCCTGTCGCTGGTACTGCGGCTGACCGAGCTGCACGGCGGCGGGATACAGGTCCACAGCCGGCCGCAGCAGGGCTCGACCTTCACCGTCTGGCTGCCGTGGCGGACCGAGGCGCCCGCGGCCACCACAACGCCATCCACGCCATGAACGATTCCCTGCCCGCCGTGCTGATCGTCGATGACACCGCCGCCAACCGGCGGCTGTACGAGGTCGTGCTGCGCAGCACGGCGGCGACGCTGGTGCAGGCTGCCAGCGCCGAGGAGGCCCTGGCCCGCTGCGCCGAGCGCGACTACGCGCTGATCCTGCTGGACGTGCACCTGGGCGGCACCAGCGGCTTCGACCTGGCGCGGCAGCTGCGCGAATCGGCCTTGCAGGTGGATGCGCCCATCCTCTTCGTGTCGGCCGTCTACACGCACGATGCCGACGTCTTCAAGGGCTACCAGCTCGGCGCGGTGGACTACATCCTCTCGCCCGTGGTGCCGCAGATCCTGCGCGCCAAGGCGGAGGTCTTCATCGCGCTGCACCGCCTGCGCCAGCAGGCGCAGGCCCAGGCCGCCGCCATGGAGCAGGCTTTCAGCGAGCTGCACCAGGCGCACCAGGACCTGGAGCGCTTCAGCTACTCGCTCTCGCACGACCTGCGCACGCCGCTGGGCCACATGCTGGGCTTCGGCCAGCTCCTGCAGCAGCGCCACGGCGCCGCGCTGGACGAGCAGGGCCGCGAGTGGCTGCGGCACATGCTCGATGCGGGCCGGCGCATGACCACCATCATCGACGACATGCTGTTGCTGGCGCAGCTGTCGCACCACGAGCTGCAGCGCGGCGACGTGGACCTCTCCGCCATGGCCACCGAGCTGGCCACGGCCTTGGCGGCGGGCCAGCCCCAGCGCCGCGTGCGCTGGGAGATCGCGCCGGGGCTGCACGCCCTCGGCGACGAGCGGCTGCTGCGCCTGGCGCTGTCCAACCTGCTGTCCAATGCCTTCAAGTACAGCGCGGAGCGGGCCGAGGCCGTCATCGGCCTGCACCGCGTGGACGAGACGGCGACGTTCTGCATCGGCGACAACGGCACGGGCTTCGATGCCGCCGCGGCGGCGCAACGGCTGTTCCAGCCGTTCCAGCGTTTCCACGACAGCGGTTTCGAAGGCAGCGGCGTGGGGCTGTCGGTGGTGCACCAGGTGGTGAGCAAGCACGGCGGAAAGGTCTGGGCCGAGTCGGCACCGGGCCAGGGCGCGCGCCTCTTCTTCACGCTGCCGAGGCCCGGTGCCGCCCCGGAGCCCGCCGCATGAACCGGATCCTGATCGTCGAAGACAACCCGCAGAACCTCAAGCTGGCGCGGTTGGTGCTGAGCAAGGCCGGCTTCGAGGTGCTGGAGGCCGGCGATGGCGAGCAGGGCGTGCGCCTGGCCCGCGAGCAGCTGCCCGATCTGGTGCTGATGGACGTGCAGATGCCGGGCCTGGACGGGCTCGGTGCCGTCCGGTTGCTGCGCGACGATCCGCGCACGGCCGGCCTCAAGATCGTGGCGCTGACGGCGCAGGCGATGAAGGGCGACCGCGAGCGCATCCTGGCGGCGGGTTGCGATGGCTACCTGCCCAAGCCTTTCGACTACAAGGAACTGCTCGCCACCGTCGCGCGCGTGCTGGCGGGCTGAGGCGGGCCCATGGTCAGGCGCGCGCCCTGAGCCTCAGCGCGTTGCCCACCACCGACACCGAGCTCAGGCTCATCGCCAGCGCCGCGATCATGGGCGAGAGCAGCCAGCCGGTGAACGGGTACAGCAGCCCCGCCGCCAGCGGCACGCCCAACGCGTTGTAGACGAAGGCGAAGCCCAAGTTCTGCCTCATGTTGGCGATGGTGGCCTGCGAGATCGCGCGCGCCTGCGCGATGCCGCGCAGGTCGCCCTTGACCAGCGTGACGGCGGCGCTGTTCATCGCCACGTCGGTGCCGGTGCCCATCGCCAGCCCCACGTCGGCCTGGGCCAGCGCCGGTGCGTCGTTGATGCCGTCGCCGGCCATCGCGACCACCTTGCCCTGGCGCTGCAGCGCCTCCACCAGCGCCAGCTTGTCGGCGGGCTTCACCTCGCCGTGCACCTCGTCGATGCCCAGCCGCGCGCCCACGGCGCGGGCGGTGGTCAGGCCGTCGCCGGTGGCCATCACCACGCGCAACCCGGCTTCGCGCAGCGCCTTCAGCGCCTCCGGCGTGCTGCCCTTCACCGGGTCGGCCACGGCCAGCAGGCCCGCGAGCTCGCCGTCCACCGCCAGGTGCATGACGCTGGCGCCTTGCGCGCGCAGCGCCTCGGCCTGCGGCACGAGCGCGTCCACCGCCACGCCCAGTTGCCGCATCAACGCGGTGTTGCCCAGCGCGAGCCGGCGCCCCGCCACGCGGCCGCGCACGCCGATGCCGCTGCCCGACTCGAACTCCTCCGGCTTGTCCAGGCGCAGGCCCCGCTCGCGCGCGGCGCCCACGATGGCGTCGGCCAGCGGGTGCTCGCTGCCCTGGTCCAGGCTCGCGGCCAGGCGCAGCACCTCCTCGGCTTGCCAGCCCGGCGCGGGCTCGGCGCCGTGGAAGGCCGGCTTGCCCTCGGTGAGCGTGCCGGTCTTGTCCACGATGAGCGTGTCCACCTCGCGCAGCCGCTCGATGGCCGCGGCGTCGCGGAACAGCACGCCGCGCGTGGCGGCCCGGCCCGTGGCGACCATGATCGACATGGGCGTGGCCAGGCCCAGCGCGCAGGGGCAGGCGATGATCAGCACGGCCACGGCGTTGACCAGCCCATGCACCCACGAGGGCTCGGGGCCGAGCAGCCCCCAGCCGAGGAAGGTCAGCAGCGCGATGCCGACCACCATGACGACGAAGGCGCCCGCGACCTGGTCGGCCATGCGCTGCATGGGCGCGCGCGAGCGCTGCGCCTGCGCCACCATCTGCACGATCTGCGACAGCATGGTCTGGGCCCCCACGCGCTCGGAGCGCAACACCAGCGCGCCGCTGGTGTTGAGCGTCGCGCCGATGAGCTTGTCGCCCGCGCGCTTGCCCACGGGCAGCGGCTCGCCGGTGAGCATGGACTCGTCCACCGCGCTGGCGCCTTCCACCACCACGCCGTCCACGGGCACCTTCTCGCCCGGGCGCACGCGCAGCAGGTCGCCCACGTGCACGTGCGTGAGCGGTACGTCCTCCTCGCCGCCGTCGGGCCGGATGCGCCGCGCGGTCTTGGGCGCCAGGCCCAGCAGCGACTTGATGGCGGCCGAGGTCTGCGAGCGCGCCCGCAGCTCCAGCATCTGTCCCAGCAGGGTGAGCGAGACGATCACCGCCGCGGCCTCGAAGTACACCGGCACGCGCCCCATGTCGAAGAAGGAGGGCGGGAAGGCCCGCGGCGCCAGCGTCGCCGCCACGCTGTAGAGGAAGGCCGCGCCGGTGCCCGTGCCGATGAGCGTCCACATGTTGGGGCTGCGGTGCGTCAGCGACTGCGCCCAGCGCACGAAGAAGGGCGCGCCCGCCCACAGCACCACCGGCGCCGACAGCAGCAGCTCGACCCAGCTCTGCGTGCCCATGCCGAACCAGCCCAGCCGGTGCCCGGCCATGGCCAGCACGGTGACGGCGACGGTCAGGGGCAGCGTCCACCAGAAGCGGCGGCTGAAGTCCGCCAGCTCCGGGTTCTCGTCGCCGGCCTCGGCCTCGGGCAGCAGCGGCTCCAGCGCCATGCCGCACTTGGGACAGCTGCCGGGATGGTCCTGCCGGATCTCCGGGTGCATGGGGCAGGTGTAGACGGTGCCCGGCGCGGGCAGCGGCGCTTCGTGGCGAGGCTCATGGGCGTGGGCGGGGCCCTGCGCGTGGGCATGGTGCTCGTGCGCGTGGTGGTGTGGCTGCATGCTCATGGCCTCACCAGTCCTTGTCCGACGCGGGGCCGTCGTGCCGCTGCGGCCCGCCATGGCGGTGGCCGTGGTGGCCGTGGTGGCCATGCCCATGGAACAGGTGCATCAGCGGGCAGGCCAGCAGCAGGTAGGGCCACAGCCCCGTCACGTGGCCCCAGTGCTCGCGCAACAAGTAGAAGCCGCCGATGAGCAGCAGCATGACGAGGACCGTGGTCCAGGGACTGCGCCGCGGGGCGGCGTCATGCCGCCCGGTGCGCGTGTCGGGATGACGGGACGTGTCCATGCCGAGCTCCTTTGCGCAAGCGCCGGCGGGGGGCCGGCTGCAATAGAACCTTGGGGCTTGCCATCATGGGAAGGTCAAGCCCCGGCACCTCTGGCGGCCGTGTTCACGGCTTGCCGGGCGCGGCCGGCATGCGGTCCATCATCATCTGCATCATGGACTGCATCATGTCCATGCGCTGCTCCAGCCGCTGCAGGCGGGCGGCCGGCGTTGCCGCCGAGGACGCGGCGCCCGGCGCGGTGGCCATGCCGCCCATGCCGCCCATGCCGCCCATGCCGTTCATCATGGCCATGCCTTCCTGCATGAGCTTCATGTGCTCGGCCATCAAGGCCTCGCGCTCCTTGGGCGTGCGGGCCTGGGCCATCTTCTGGTGCATCTCCTGCATGGCCTTCATGTGCTGGTCCATGCGGCCCATCTGATTCATCGAGCCCATGCCATCGGGCTGAGCGGCGCTGGCCGCTGCGGCGGGAGCCGGCGTCGGTACCGGTGCAGGGGTTGCCGCGGGCGCGGACGCGCCCTCGGGATGGTGTGCGGCGTGGTCTTCCGGATTGGTCTGGGCGTAAACGCCGAGCGAAAAGGCGGCCAGGATGGCCGTGAAGGCCAGGGTGCGAAGTGCCATGGTGCAGTCCTCTGGGATGTGTAGCGATGGGGAAGCAGGCGGCGGGCAGCAGCCAGGGCGCTGCCGGGCCAGGACGCGCAGCCCGTCCGGCACGGGCCATTGGCGGCGTGCCGGGCGGGCAGGCTGGGGGCTCTAGATCGTGAGCCTCAGGAACGCGATGGGAATGGGCGGAGGCGCCGGCAGGGTGCCGGCATCGGGTCGCGGCGCGGGGGCCGGGGCGGGAGCGGGCACGACCAGGCAGGACGCCGCCGTGGCCGACGCAACACAGTGCAGCCAGGGCAGCTCCCCGGCGCCGGCCTTGGCCACCGCCTGCTGCTCGCCGTCGCACAGGTGCTTGCAGGCCTGCAGCCCGGGAGCCGTGTCACGGCCTTGCGCAGGGCCGCCTTCATGGCCGTCTCCGTGGCAGTCGCTCACGCGGGCGGCTTCACGGGGATGGTGGTGCTCCGAGGCCGCGGCCTCGTGCGGGTGCGCCGCCGCCTGCCGCAGTGGCTCGGCCGCGCGATCCAGCAGCACGCACGCATTGGCCGCCCCCACAAACCACCCGGCCAACAGCACCCAGCACATCAGCCGGGTGATGCAGCGGACCAGGCGTGAGCGGGACGTGAAGGGCATGAGGCTGAAAAGCCACGTCGGGCAGGACTTGTCCGCAGCTTAGGACCGGCCCACGGCGGCGGATTGATCACCGTCAACGCCGGCAGGGACAAGGCGCTTGACCTTCCCACAGTGGCAAGGTCCAGACTGCTTTCACTTGCCCACCACGAGGAGCCACCATGATCGAGTTCACCCTCCCCACCATGACCTGCGGCCACTGCGTCGGCGCCGTCACCCAGGCGCTGCAGGCCGTGGCACCGCAGGCGCGCGTGCAGATCGACCTGCCCAGCCACAAGGTGCAGGTCGAGGGCGCGGCCGATCGCGAAGCCCTGGCCCGGGCGCTGGCCGACGCGGGCTACGACCCGGCGTGACAGGTGCCACGGCCGGCTTGACCCTTGCTCAGGCCGGCCTTGCCGCCACAGCGCCTAAACTCGCCACTGTCCCCGCCCATCGTTTTTCGCTTTCCCGTGCGCCGCTTCATCGCCATCGTCCTGATGCTCCTGCTGCCGATCCAGTCGGCGTGGGCGCTGGTGGCCATGCCGTGCCGCGGGCACGTGAGCCTGCAGGACAAGGCGGCCGTGATGGCGCTGGCCGCGGCCCATGAGGCCCATGCCGGCCACCACGAGGCGCTGGCGGGCCACGACGGGCACCACGCCGGCCATGCCGACGCGCACGCGCCGGCGCACGAGCATCACGCCCACCACGACGCCGCACCGCCGGCCGGGCACGGTCCCGGCGATGGCGGCCCGGCGAGCGCCAGCCAGGACCCGTGCAGCGGCTCCGCCGCCTGCATGAGCCTGCATTCCCCGCCGCTGGCCGCGGGCTTCGACACCGGCCTGCCGGCACTGAAACTCCCCAGCCAGCTCAGCCCCGCCGAGGGTGCGCGCTTCAGCTCGGTGCCGCCGCAACGGCTGCAACGGCCGCCCATAGGCCTCGCCGCTTGAAGCGGCGGCCAGGTCTTCCCACCCGAATTCCGGTCTTCGACGAGGCCGCTGCCTGAACAGGGCAGCGCGGTCTCGGCGCCCGCCGCTTCTTCCGCATACGCCATGCATCCGCATCGTTGTCGAGGAAGCCTTGATGAAGCATCTGATCGTGTCGGCAGGGCTCGCGGCCGTCCTGGCCGCACACGCCGCCGACGCGCCCACGCCGGCCACACCAGTCGTACCGGCACCTGCCGGCAGTCCCTGGTCCGGCGCCGGCAGCAGCCTTGCGCCGGCCGGCGCGCCGGACAGCCTGCAGGCCGCGCTGGCGCTGGCCTGGGCGCGCTCGCCCGCGGGCCAGGCGCTGCCGGCGCGCGCCGAGCAGGCGCAGGCCGCCGCGGCGCTGGCGCGCAACCTGTCCGCCGGCGCGCCGCGCATCGGCCTGAGCGCGCTGGATGACCGCCTGAACCGCCGCGCCGGGCGCCGCGAGCTGGAGGCCGAGATCGGCGTGCCGCTGTGGCTGCCCGGTCAGCGCGGCGTGCAGCAGTCGCTGGCCTCGGCGCAGCTCCAGGGGCTGGAGGACGACACCCTCGCGCGCCGGCTGCAGCTCGCCGGCGAGCTGCGCGAGGCCTGGTGGGCGCTGGCGCTGGCGCGCGAGGACGTTGCGCTGCAGCGCAGCCGGCTGGACTCCGCCCGCGCGCTGCAGGCCGACGTGGAGCGCCGCCAGCGCGCCGGCGAGCTGGCCCGCACCGACGCCAACGTCGCCGCCGCCGAGACCCAGGGCAACGAGGCCGCGCTGGCCGACGCCCTGCTGCTTGAACGCCTGGCCGCCGACCGCCTGCGCGCGCTCACCGGCGCGCCGGCCCCCGCCGCGCTGCGCGCCGAAGGGCCCGTTGCCGTGGAGGATCGCCCGGCCACGCACCCGCGCCTGGCCGCGGCCGCCGCCGCGGTGCGGCTGGCGTTGGCGCGGCTGCAGCTCGTGGAGCGCAGCACGCGCGAGACGCCCGAGGTCGCGCTGCGGCTGGTGCGGGAGCGCAGCGATGCCAATGAAACCTACGCCAACGCCGTCGGCCTGCGACTGACGCTGCCGCTGGCCTCCGCGCCGCGGCGGCTGCGCGACAGCGCCGAAGTGCGCGCCGACCTGCTCGAAGCCCAGGCCGGCGAGGCGCAGCTGCAGGCGCAGCTGGCGCTGGAGATCGACGCCGCGCAGCGCGAGCGCGACACGGTGGACGCCAAGGCCGCCCTGGCCGCGCGGCGCGCCGCGCTCACGGCCGACACGCTGGCGCTGATCAACAAATCCTTTTCTTTGGGCGAGAGCGACCTGCCCACGCTGCTGCGCGCCCGCGCCGCCGCCTTCGACGCGCAGGCGGACCAGCGCCGGCTGGAGGTGGCGCGCCAGGCGGCCGTCTCGCGCCTGCAGCAAGCCCTTGGAGTGCTGCCATGAACCGATTCCTCATCTTCGCCCTGGCCCTGCTGCTGGGCCTGTGCACGGAGGCCGTGCGCGCCCATGGCGGCGAGGACCACGGCCCGCCGGCGGTGGTCAACGCCCGGCCGCTGCTGCCGCGCGTCACGGCGCATTCGGAGCTGTTCGAGCTGGTCGGCGTGCTGGAGCCCGGCGGCCGGCTGCTGCTGTGGCTCGACGCCACGCCCACCAACGCGCCGGTGGAAGGCGCCGTGGTGGAGGTGGAAGGCGCGGGCGCCAACGGCAAGGCCGCCGAGGTCTCGCCCGGCGTCTACGAGCTGAAGCTGGCCCAGGTGCCGGCGGCGGGCTCGCATCCGCTGACCTTCACGGTGCAGGCGGGCAGCGACATGGACCTGCTGGGGGCGCCGCTGGTGGTGGCGCGGGCGGAGGGCGCCGGCCAGGGCGCTGGCCAAGGCGCCGCCGCGGTGGCGAGTGAAACCTCGCCGCGTGCCGCGTGGGGCGGGCCGCTGGGCTGGATGGCGCTTGGCGCCGCGGGGATGGCGGTGGCGATGGCGGGGATGTCGGCGCTGCGGCGGCGTGCCTCGGCGGCGCGGCGGTGAGGAGCGAGGGGTGGCTATGAATCAACAAGAGGCCCGTTTTGTCCGGGGCAATGGCGTTCTCGCGGTTCCCGTCAGCCGAGGTGCTGCACGCACTGTTCCGTCATGCCGAGAGCTGAGTCGTCCCGCCAACTACTTCGTCATTCCCGCGAAGGCGGGAATCCAGGCGGCCCCCAAGCCGCCGCAAGCAGATCGGGGTGAACGCCGGGGCTTGCTTTTCGGTTCGCAGTACCCAGGCTTCGGGCTGATGTGGAGCCGCCTGGATTCCCGCCTTCGCGGTAATGACGGAATGGAAGGGCGGCCGGCCGTGCTTCGTCCTGCACAGCCTCGGCTTCCCTTCATCACCCTGTTCCTGGTCCTCGCCACCGCGCTCCCCCTCGCCCACGCCCACGGCGGCGAGGACCACGCCCACGAGCAATCCAAACCCACGGCCCCCGCCGCCGGCCCGGCCGCAGCCCGCCCCGACAGCGCCGCGCCCGCCGGCGCCGCCAGCCTGGAAGCCTCCGCGCGGCTGCCCGACGGCTCGCTGTTCGTGCCCAAGCACGTGCAGCGGCTCTTGGCCGTGCGCACACAGCCCGTGGCCATCGCGCCGCTGAGCGCGGGCGTGGAGCTCAACGGCCGCGTCGTGGTCGAGCCCGGCAGCGGCGGGCGCATCCAGGCTACGCAGCCGGGCACCGTCGTGCCTGCGGGTAAAGCCTTCCCGGTGCTGGGCCAAAAGGTGCGCAAGGGCGAGGTCGTCGCCTGGCTCAAGCCCGCCGCCAGCTCGCTGGAGCGCGGCGACCGCCTGGCGCAGCAGGCCGAACTGGGCGCCCAGGTGGCGCTGGCCGAGCGCCGCATCGCCCGCCTGGAGCAGCTCGAAGGCTCCGTCCCGGCCAAGGAGATGGAGTCGGCGCGTGTCGAAGTGCGGGCGCTGAAGCAGCGCCAGGCTGCGCTGGCCGCCAGCCTGGACGCGCCGCAGCCGCTCGCCGCACCGGTGGACGGCGTGCTCAGTGCCGTCGAGGTGGTGGCCGGCGAGGTGGTGGACGCCAAGGCGCTGCTGTTCGAGGTGGTCGATCCCACCCGGCTGGCGGTGGAAGCCCCGGCCTACGACCTGGCGCTGCCCGCCAAGGTGGTTTCCGCCGAGGGCCAGGCCGGCGGCAGCGTGTTGAAGCTGCAGCCCGCCGGCGCCGGCCGGCTGCTGCGCGAGCAGGCGCTGCCGATGCGCTTTCGCGTGCTGGACGGCGCCGCCGCGCTGGCCGTGGGCCAGCCGGTGAAGGTGACGGTGCGCACGCGCGGCGAGGCGCCCGGCGCGGCGCTGCCCACGGCCGCCCTCACGCGCAACGGGGCCGGCGAAAGCATCGTCTGGGTGCATGCCGATCCTGAGCGCTTCGAGCCGCGCCGCGTGCGCGGTGAACCGCTGGGCGCGGACAGCGTGGCCGTGCGCGAGGGCCTGAAGCCAGGTGAGCGCGTCGTCACCTCGGGCGCGGCGCTGTTGTCGCAGGTGCGCTGAAAGGACGCGGACGATGTTCGATCGCCTGATCCATTTCAGCCTGCGCCAGCGCCTGTTCGTGCTGGGCGCGGCGCTGCTGCTGGTGGCCTACGGGCTGCTGAGCCTGCAGCGCATGCCGGTGGACGTGTTCCCCGCGCTCGACAAGCCCACCGTCACGCTCATGACCGAGGCTGGCGGCATGGCGCCGGAGGAGGTGGAGCAGCTCGTCACCTTCCCCGTCGAGGCCAGCATGAACGGCATGCCGGGCGTCACGCGCGTGCGCTCGACCTCGGGCATTGGCCTCTCGGTGGTGTACGTGGAGTTCGAGTGGGGCAGCGACATCCACCGCAACCGCCAGCTGGTCAACGAGCGGCTGAACCTGGTGCGCGAGCAGCTGCCGCCGGGCGTGGTGCCGCAGCTGGGGCCCATCGCCTCGATCATGGGCGAGGTGCTGCTGCTGGCGCTGCCGGCCGACCCCGGCAAGGTCAGCCCGATGGCGGTGCGCGACTACGCCGACACCGTGGTGCGTCCGCGCCTGCTGACGCTGCCCGGCGTGGCGCAGGTGGTGAGCATCGGCGGGCAGGTGCGGCAGTTCCGCGTCGAGCCCGACCCGGCGCAGCTGCGCGCGCTGGGCGTGGCGCGCGAGGACCTGGACCGCGCGCTGCGCGACTTCGGCGCCAACACCAGCGGCGGCTTCCTGGAGGCACAGGGGCGCGAGCTGCTGATCCGCCAGATCGGCCGCAGCACCGACGTGGAGGCGCTGCGCAACCTCGTCGTCGCGGTCAAGGACGGCCAGCCCGTGCTGCTGCGCCAGCTCGCCGCGGTGCAGGTGGCGCCGGCCGTCAAGCGCGGCGACGGCAGCTACGGCGCGAAGCCGGCCGTGATCCTGTCCGTGCAGAAGCAGCCCGACGCCGACAGCGTGCGGCTCACGCGCGCGGTGGAGGCCGCCATGGACGAGCTGGGCCGCAGCCGCCCGGCGGGCATGGCGGCGCCGGAATTCCTGTTCCGGCAGGCGGACTTCATCGAGCGCTCCATCGGCAACGTGGCCGAGGCGCTGCGCGACGGCGCGCTGATGGTGGCGATCGTGCTGTTCGCCTTCCTGCTCAACGGGCGCACGACGCTGATCTCGCTCACCGCCATCCCGCTGTCGCTGCTGATCACGGCGGTGGTGTTCCGCTGGTTCGGCTTGTCCATCAACACCATGACCCTCGGCGGCCTGGCCATCGCCATCGGCGAGCTGGTCGACGACGCGGTGGTGGACGTGGAGAACGTGCTGCGCCGCCTGCGCGAGAACCGCGCCCTGGCCCAGCCGCGGCCGGTGCTGGAGGTGGTGGCGGACGCCTCCAAGGAGGTGCGCTCCGGCGTGGTCTATGCCACGGCCATCGTGGTGCTGGTGTTCATCCCGCTGTTCGCGCTGCCGGGCATCGAGGGCCGGCTGTTCACGCCGCTGGGCGTGGCCTACATCGTCTCGATCCTGGCCTCGATGCTGGTCGCCACCACCGTCACGCCGGTGCTGTGTTTTTACTTGCTGCCGCGCATGAAGCGGCTGGAGCACGGCGACAGCCCGCTGGTGCGCCGGCTGAAAGCCTGGGACGCGCGGCTGCTGCACTGGTCCTTCAGGCACGACCAGGCCCTGCTGGCCGGCGCGGTGCTGGCGGTGGGGCTGGCGGCGCTCGCGGCGACGCAGTTCCCGCGCAGCTTCCTGCCGCCCTTCAACGAGGGCACGCTGACCGTGAACGTGCTGCTCAATCCCGGCACCTCGCTGGAGGCGTCGAACCGCATCGGCACGCTGGCCGAGGAGCTGGCACTGCAGGTGCCGGAAGTGGTGCGCGTGGGCCGGCGCACCGGCCGCGCCGAGCTGGACGAGCATGCGGAAGGGGTGCACTACACCGAGATGGACGTGGACCTGCACGCCTCCGAGCGTCCGCGCGAGGCGGTGGTGCAGGAACTGCGCGCACGGCTGGGGGTGCTGCCGGCCTCGGTGAGCATCGGGCAGCCGATCTCGCACCGGCTGGACCACCTGCTCTCCGGCGTGCGGGCGCAGATCGCGCTCAAGGTCTACGGCGACGACCTGGACACGCTGCGCGGCCTGGCCGAGGGCTTGCAGGGCCGGCTGGCGTCCATCCCCGGTGTGGCGGACCTGCAGGTCGAGAAGCAGGTGCTGATTCCGCAGCTCAAGATCCGGCTGGACTACGACGCCGCGGCGCGCCACGGCGTGGCGCCCGGCGCGGTGCTGCGTGGCCTGGAGCAGCTGATCGAGGGCGAGCGCATCACGCAGCTGGTGGAAGGGCCGCGGCGCATCGACCTGCTGGTGCGGCTGCCGGACGAGATGCGCGGCCCGCAGGCGCTGCGCGCGCTGCTGATCGAGACGCCCGGCGGGCACGTGCCGCTGTCGGCGCTGGCGCAAGTGGAGGAGGGCGAGGGCCCGAACCAGATCGGGCGCGAGAACGCGCGCCGGCGCATCGTGGTCTCGGCCAACGCGGCCGGGCGCGAGCTCTCCGCGGTGGTGGCGGACATCCGCGCGGCCGTCGCCGCGACGCCTTTGCCCGCGGGCTATTTCACGGCGCTGGAGGGCCAGTTCCAGGCGCAGGAGGAAGCCTCGCGGCTGATCGCGCTGCTGGCGGGTGTCTCGCTCGCGCTCGTGTTCGGCGTGCTCTACGCGCGCTACCGCTCCGCGGTGCTGGCGCTGATCGTGATGGGCAACATCCCGCTGGCGCTGGTGGGCAGCGTGGTGGCGCTGTGGATCTCGGGCCAGCCGCTGTCGGTGGCGGCGCTGGTGGGCTTCATCACGCTCACGGGCATCGCCACGCGCAACGGCATCCTGAAGATCAGCCACTACGTCAACTTGTGCGCCTTCGAGGGCGAGCGCTTCGGCGACGCGATGGTCGTGCGCGGCTCACTGGAGCGGCTGACGCCCGTGCTGATGACGGCGCTGGTGGCCGCCTTCGCCCTGACCCCCTTGCTGCTGGCCGCCGACGCGCCGGGCAAGGAGGTGCTGCACCCCGTGGCCGTCGTGATCTTCGGCGGCCTGGTGAGCTCCACGCTGCTGGACACGCTGCTCACTCCCCTGATGTATCGGCGCTGGGGCGAAGGCCCGACCCGGCGCCTGCTCGAAACCCGGGCCACCCAGAGCTTCTGAGCTCAACCCTTTTGTTCCCGACCTTGAAAGGAGAATCCCATGAAAGCCCTCCATGCCCTGATCGCCGCCGTGATGCTGAGTGTTGGCGGCGCTGCCCTGGCGCACGACGACGCCACGCTGGACGCGGTGAAGGCGCCCCACGGCGGCCAGCTGCGCGCCGCGGGCATCCACCACTACGAGCTGGTCGTGGCCGCGCTGGGCGCCAAGGGCGACGCGCTGCCGGTGGCCGTGTACGTCACGGACCACGCCGGTGCCAAGGTGCCGACGCAGGGCGCCAGCGGCAGCGTCACGCTGCTGTCCGG
Organism: Azohydromonas australica DSM 1124; assembly: GCF_000430725.1. Taxonomy (GTDB): domain Bacteria; phylum Pseudomonadota; class Gammaproteobacteria; order Burkholderiales; family Burkholderiaceae_C; genus Azohydromonas; species Azohydromonas australica. Next base: position 151,076 of record NZ_KE387211.1, on the reverse strand, counting down.
TGGCCAGAAGACCACCATCGCGCTGCAGCCCGCGGGCGAGAACCTGCTCAAGGGCAGCGGCGCCTACGTGCCGCAGCCCGGTCTGAAGGCGATCGTGTCGGCGACGGTGGCCGGGCAGCCGGCGGCGCAGGCGAGGTTCGAGCCGTTTGCGGCGACGGCCGGGCACAGCCACTGAGCCCGTCCCGCGGCGGAGTGCCTTTCGGCGCAGGTCAACGGCACGCTCCCGAGAACCCCGGCGGCCTCCATCCCCTCGCCCGCGAAGCGGGAGCAGGGAAGAGTGAGGATCGAGGCGCCAAGTGCGGTTGCCCGAGCCGGCGGCGTTGGCTTCATCAGGGCGTGTGTGGCCCACGCGCACCTGCCGCGTCGTGCAGCGCGGCCTGACACGGAAATCGTTGACAAGGTAATGGGTGGACGGTTGCCTCGGTCGCCCACCACCCCGTCACGGCCTGCGAAGCTGCACGTTGCATTGGTGCTGCCCAGGCGCTTCTCTCGACCCACGACCTCAACCGTTGGGTTCAGCGGGTCCAGGGTCTGTTGCGCCAAGGCGGCCTCCGGGCTGCCCATGCGCCCGAGCCTCGTTGCCGATGCTCACCGGCACGCGCTTGGCAAGGCATGGCGCACGGGAGAACAATGCCCGCCTCTGCTTACCGCCAGAGGAGAAGCTTCGTGAGCCTGCGCATCAACGACATCGCCCCAGACTTCACGGCCCAGACCACCCAGGGCCCGATCCGCTTCCACGAGTGGATCGGCAGCGACTGGGCGGTCTTGTTCTCGCACCCCAAGGACTTCACGCCGGTATGCACCACGGAGCTGGGCTACATGGCCAAGATCGAGCCGGAGTTCAGCCGCCGCGGCGCGAAGCTCATCGGCCTGTCCATCGACCCTGTGGAGCACCACGAGCGCTGGTGCGACGACATCGAGCAGACCCAGGGTCACCGCCCGAAGTACCCGATGATCGGCGACACCGACCTCAACGTCGCCAAGCTCTACAACATGCTGCCGGCCGAAGAGCCCGGCACTTCCGAGAGCCGCACCGCAGCCACCAACGCCACCGTGCGCTCAGTGTTCATCATCGGTCCGGACAAGCGCATCAAGATGATGATGACCTACCCGATGACCAGCGGCCGCAACTTCGACGAGATCCTGCGCGTGCTGGACTCGATCCAGCTGACCGCCAAGCACAAGGTCGCCACGCCGGTGAACTGGAAGCATGGGGAGGATGTGATCATCGCCGCCTCGGTCAGCGACGACGACGCCAGGGCGCTGTTCCCGGGCGGCTGGAAGGCGGCCAAGCCCTACCTGCGCGTGGTTCCGCAACCGAAGTGATGCCGTGATCTTCGAACAAGTCACGACCGGCGGCTGCCGGTCCTATCTCGTGGGCTGTGGCGACTCCTGCGCCGCGGTGCTGATCGACCCCGAAGTGAGCCAGGTGGACCGCTACCTGGCGCTGGCGGCGCGCGACGGGCTGCGCGTGCGGTACGTGATCGACACCCATACCCACGCCGACCACTTCTCCGCCACGCGCCAGCTCGCGCGCGCGCTGGGCGTGCCCACGGTGATGCACCGTGCCAGCCCGGCCCCGGGCGTGGACATGCGGGTGGACGACGGCGAGATGCTGGTGGTGGGCAAGCTGCGCATGCGCGTGCTGCACACGCCCGGCCACACCCGGGACTCGATGTGCCTGGTGGTGGAGGACCGTGTCTTCACCGGCGACACGCTGCTCATCGGCGGCACGGGTAGAACGGACCTGCCCACCGGCGATGCCCATGCCCTGTACGACAGTCTGTTCGGGCGCCTGCTCAAGCTGGACCCGGCGTTGCAGGTGCATCCGGCGCACGAGTACAAGGGCCGCGACCACTCGACCATCGGCGAGGAGCTTGCCTCCAACCCTCGGCTGCAGCACCGCGAGCGCGAGGACTTCGTGGCGCTGATGCACGGCCTCAACTTGAGCATGCCCACGCATGTGACGGAGGCGCTGCGCACCAATCTCTCTGGCGGCAAGACGGTGGCACAGATGCTGGCGGAGGCGGCAGCCAGGGTGCCGTTCATGTCGCTGGACGAGCTGCTGGAACGCAGTACGCGCGGTGACACGGACCTGATCGTGCTGGACGTGCGCGAGCGTGAGGCATTCATGGCCGGCCATGTGGCCGGGGCGCGCCACCTGCCGCGCGGTCAGCTGGAGCTGCGCGTCAACGAGGAGCTGCCCGACCCGACCCGTCGCATCATCACCTGCTGCGAGTTTGGCCGCATTTCCACGCTGGCCGCGGCCACGCTGCGCGAGATGGGCTTCATGCGCGCCGTGGCGCTGGACGGCGGCATCAAGGCCTGGCGCGAGGCGGGCTATCCGCTGCAAGGCGGCGGCGACACACCAGCGCCGGGCTGAACACGGCGGGCGGGGCTTCCCAGCCCCGGGCCGCTCACCCCAACTTCACCACCTTCGCCACCGACGGCACCAGCCTCACCTGCCCCTCCGGCGCCAGCGCATTGCGCTGCAGCACGAACAGCATGTAGTAGCCCGGAGGCATCTCGGTGGCGCTGGCCGGGGCGGTGACGCTCAGCGTCTGGCCGTCCACTTGCGTGAAGGGCAGCGCCAGGGCGCGCTGCTCGTTGTTGAAGGAGTGCGTCGCGGAGCCCGTGCGCACCAGCATCACCCGCTCGACGGTTGACGGGCTCGCCAGCGCCACCGTGAAGGCGCTGGACCAGGTGAAGGCCGCGGGCGCCACGTCGCCGATCACCGGCCGCGCCGCCTCGCTGCCGTCCGGGTTGAACAGGTAGGGCGGGTAGTACAGCTCCGCGTTGAGGTTGCGCACCGGGCCCGGCGAGCCGCCGCCGCCCGTGAGCACCGCGCCGCTGGGCAGCAGCAGCGAGCTGCTGTGGTACATGCGCGCCTTCGTCGCCGAGGCCGTCGGGGTCCACTGGCCGGTGGCCGGGTCGAACAGCTCGCTCGTGTACACCGCGTCCGCCAGGGTGTTGGCATCCACCGAGCCGCCGTTGAGCCACACCGTGCCGTCCGCCAGCACCGTGCCGAAACCCCATTTGCGCGCCGTGCTCAGCGGCGCCCCGGGCGTGACGGCCGGCAATCCGCTCTGAATATCCACCAGCGCCACCGAGGTGGTGTCGCGCACCGAGAGAATTTTCCCCGGTGCGTACATCAGCGAAAGGGTGTTCCAGTTCGTGCCCTGGACCTTGGCGTCGAATTTGGTCAGCGTGCCGGTACCGGCCGGGTCGAGGGCGTAAATAAAGCCGTCGTTGGTGATGGTCCAAATGCGCCCGTCCGGCGCCAGCCATGATTCCGGATACCACCAGTTGCCGCGAACCTCGCCGAAGGCCTCGTCGCTTTGCGCCGTGGTCAGGCTGCGCCAGCCCAGGCCCGGCGTGAAGATTTCAGGCGTCGAGGAATAAGTCGCGACGGTGGGCGGGATAAGGCCGACGCCTGGAAAGTCGCGGTCGTCCCGGCCGCCCATCACCACCACCTCGCCCGTCGCCGTGGTCACGGCCGTGCCATACCAGCGGCGGTAGTTCATCGGCACTGCGTCGCGGCGTATCGAGTTGTCGGCCGGGTTGAAGATGTTCACGTCCGCCACGGCGTAGTTGCGCTTGCCGTTGACCGGGCGGTCGCCGCCGGCGAGCAGCACCTCGCCCGACGAGGGCAGCACCAGCTGCGTGCCGCAGAAGATGTCCGTCCCGGTGACGTTGGGCAGCAGCTGGAACGGCGAGATGTCCGCCCCCGGCACGGCCGGGTCCCAGCCCGGGTCCCACACGGCGTAGTGCAGCGCGGCGCCCTGCACGCCCAGGTCGTCGGTGCCGTAGCCCAGCACCCGGCCATCGGGCAGCAGCACCATGTGGATCGGCATCACCGGCCAGGCGAAGGCCGGGCCGAACACCCCGGCCGTGTAGGCCGCGGGCGCCGGCAGCACGGGCTTGTTGATGTCCGCCAGCGCGCCGGCGAGCGCACCGTCGGCGCTGAGCTGCTTCAGTGTCTCGGTGACGGCGCCGGACGCGCCCACCGGGCCGGCGCCGAAGTCCACTGGCGCCTCGCGGTCGTCCTCGCCCATCTCCACGTCCGCGGACGTGGGCAGCGACGCCACGGCCGAGCGGCCGGCACCGCCGGACGCGGAGTTGCCCTGGCCCCCACCGCACGCCGCCAGCGCGCACGCGAAAATGATCGACAGCGCATGGCGTGGAAATTCGGCCACGGGTTTAGGGCAGGGTTTGACGTCCAGCATAGGGTGCAACTCCAAATAGGAAAAAAATACCGACCGCCTTTTTCAAGGTAGTGCTCGGAGCGCACCATGCGTAGTAATTAAACTATCCAGTACCCCCCGATTCGAGGGGGCCTTGTGGCCGCATGTGAAGCTTGATTCTCCCGGTAAGTAACCGACGCGTATTCCCGGGTCTCGAATATCTCGAGGCCTGGGTAATTTTCAGGATATGAAAGCGGGATTGAACCGAGCCGGGATGCCCTTGGTTACCCAAAACCCGAAGAGGGCCTTTTGGGGCGTCAGGGCGTGGTAGGGGGCCGGCGCAGCCCGGAGAAGGCGGGCGCCGGCCGCGCTCACTGGGGATCGCCCGCCCCGTGGTCCAGCCACTTCAACAGCGTGGCGTACAGCGCCTGGGGCTCCACGGGCTTGGAGACGAAGTCGTCCATGCCCGCGGCCAGGCAGGCGGCACGGTCCTCGTCGAAGGCGTTGGCGGTCATGGCCAGGATGGGCAACGTGCGCAGTGCCGGCAGCGCGCGCAGCGTCCGCGTGGCCTGCAGGCCGTCCAGGCCGGGCATGTGCATGTCCATCAGCACCAGGGCATGGTCCCGGCACCGCGCCATCTCAACGGCCGCGTGCCCGTCCTCGGCGAAGTCCACTTCCAGTCCCACCGCGCGCAGCAGCGCCAGCGCCACCTCGCGGTTGATGACGTTGTCCTCCGCCACCAGCAGCCGGGCCCCGGCGTGGCGGCGGCGCAGCTCGGCGTCGGCCCGCTCGGACAGCACGGCCGGCGGCGGTGGGCGCTGGCCGCGCCGCAGCCGGGCCGTGAACCAGAACAGGCTGCCGCCGCTCAGGACTTCAGCCCCCGCGCTGCCGCCCATCAGCTCCGCCAGGCGCCGCGTGATCGCCAGTCCCAGCCCCGTGCCGCCGTGCTCGCGCGTGGTGGAGCTGTCGGCCTGCTCGAAGGCCTCGAACAGCCGCGCCACCTGCTGCGGGTCGATGCCTGCGCCGCTGTCCTGCACCTCGAAGCGCAGCAGCAGCTCGTCACCGTGCTCGTGCAGCAGCCGCGCGCGCAGCACGACGCGGCCGGCGGCGGTGAACTTCACCGCGTTGCCCGCGTAGTTCAGCAGCGCCTGGCGCACGCGCGTCTCGTCGCCGCGCAGCGCCGCCGGCGCCGCACCAGCCTCGGTCTCCACGCGCAGCCCCTTGGCCGTGGCGGCGTCGTTGACGATGGAGCGCACCTGATCCAGCAGCGCGGGCAGCTCGAAGTCGCGTTCCTCCAGCTGCAGCTTGCCGGCCTCGATGCGGGAGAGGTCAAGGATGTCGTTGATCACGCCCAGCAGGTGCCGTGCTGCGCCCTCGACGTGGCCCAGCCGCTCGGCTTGCTGCGGCGTGGGCTGGTCGCAAGCGAGCAGGTGCGTCAAGCCCAGGATGGCGTTCATGGGCGTGCGGATCTCGTGGCTCATGTTGGCCAGGAAGGCGCTCTTGGCCCGGCTGGCGGCGTCGGCCGCGTCGCGCGCGGCGGACAGCTCGGCGGTGCGCTCGCGCACGCGCTGCTCCAGCGTGGCGTTGAGGGCGTGCAGCGCCTGCTCGGCTTGCTTGCGCTCGGTGATGTCCATGTTCACGCCGATGAGGCGCAGCGGCTGGCCGTCGGGCGAGAAGCTCATGCGGGCGTGGTCCACGAGCCAGTGCCAGCGCCCGTCGATGCCCCGGCACCGGTACTCGGCGACGTAGGCCGGGTGCGCGGGCGTGAGCGCCTGGATGCGCGCCAGCAGCGCGGCGCGGTCCTCCGGGTGCAGCAGCGCGAAGAACTCGCCGGCCGTCCCCTGCGGGCCGAGGCCGAGCAGCGGGTACAGGCTGCCGCTGCGCCGTACCTGGCCGGCGGCCGGCGCGTACTCGAAGGCGTCCATGCACGCCGCTTCCAGCGCCACGCGCAGCCGGGCCTCGCTGTCCAGCCGCTGCTCCACGGCCTCGCGCAGCGCCAGCGCCGCGCCGGTGGCGCGGGCCAGCGCTTCCAGCACGGCCAGCTCCTCGGAGCCGGCGGGGTGCACCGTCGCCCAGTAGGCGCCCAGCGCGGCGACGGGCTCGTCCTGTCCGACCGGCACCATCGCCAGCCCTCGCACGAAGGTGGGTGCGTACAGCGCGTGCGGGACGTGCTGGTCCGCGTACACGTCGGGGATGACCACGGTCCGCCGGTGCAACATGGACCAGCCCGAGACGCAGGCCTCGATCGGAAAGCGCTTGCCGGTCCACAGCGTTCCGGCCGGCGAGTCCTCGCCCACGTACCAGCACTGCGGCCCGTCGCGCAGCACCAGCGCGACGCCGTCGGCGCCCGAGAGGCTGCGGGCGGAGTCCAGCAGCACCTGCAGCAGCTGCTCGCGCGTGGCGGCGCCCGCCAGCCGCTCCAGCGCCTGCGCCAGCCGCTGGAAGCGCTCCGGGCTGCGGTCCAGCGCGGCCTCGGCCTGGCGCCGCCGCTGCACCTGCTCCGTGACGTCGGTGTCAGGCGGCTCCGCCGCGCTGCCGTCGGGCTCCCGCGGCGCCTGGGCCATCGCCGCGCGCGCGTCCCGCCCGGGAGATTCGGCCACCGTCACCAGCACGCCGCCGACCGCGGCGCCGTGCGGGTCGCCCAGGGGGATGGGGCTGCAGGTGAAGGACAGGAGCCGTTGCGCCGCCTCGCCGTCTTGCTGCGGCACCGGCCGCTGGTGCTCCAGACGGAGGGCCTCGCCCCGGCGCAGCACGGCCTCGCAGTCCGGCACCTGCCCGTGCCAGGCAGGCGGCGGGCCGTCGCGCACGGGCTGCCCTTGCCCGCCGGCGTGGGCGGCGCCCAGCAGCTCGCGGTAGCGGTCGTTGTGGATGCGCACCAGCGACGGGCCCCACAGCACGGCCATGCCCAGCGGTGCGGCCAGGGCCACGCTGACGAGGGACTGCAGCGCGGCGGGCCAGTGCTCGACCGGGCCCAGCGGGGTGCGGCTCCAGTCGATGGCGCGGCACTCGGCGCGCGCCAGGCCGGCGCCGGCAAACAGCGTGGCGGCGTCAGGCATGGCGGCGTCCGGGACGGCCTGAACGGGCGGTGCGGGCCCACCGGTGCGTGGACCCGGCCGGCCGGGGCCGGGAGCGGCTGCTGAGATGAAGAGAACTGCGCAACATCCGGGCAGGGGGTGCCGGCGCCAAGGTGGCGCCGGCAGGACCATCAGCCCCCCGACTCTAGCGGGGCTGCCCCGGCTGCGCCTGCCGCGCCGCGGCGGGTGGTCCGGCGGGCACTGCGGATTTACCCGGAGCACCCGGGCCGGTATCGGGTTGGGGCCGGGCCCGGCTGGGGCCACCCGTACGGTGCGAGGGCGGCGTCCCGCCTTAGGCCGCCCGCTGTGCCTGCGTGCCGTGCAGCGGCTGCACCGGCGCCAGCGCCGCCTCGGCCAGCGAGGAGGAGGTCGTCACCAGCGGCTCGGACATGTGCCAGGCCTCGGCGATGGCCTCCATCACGGCCGGCGTCGCGGTGTGGTGGACCATGTGCCCTTCGCCGGGCACCAGGCGCAGCCGGCTCTGCGGCAGCCGGTTGTGCAGGCGCTGCGACTGCCAGCGCGTGATCACCAGCAGGTCCGCCTCGCCGGCGACGATGACGGTGGGCACCGCCAGCTCGCTCTCGCGGCGGCGCTGCTTGATGCCCTCCCAGATCATCATTCCCGACTCCGCCGCGCTGGCCCGCAGCGTGTGCGGGCGCAGCGACATCCAGGTCGGATAGTCGCGCTTGAAGGCCTCGGTGACCGGCTTGGGCGCGAAGATGCGCCGCGTCATCAGCGGCCACAGCGCCCGGCTCAGCAGCGGCGAGATGGTGTGGCGCATCAGCGTGCCCAGCACCGGCAGCGCGGGCACGCCCATCAGCGGCGAGTCCAGCCGCAGGCTGGGCGTGAAGTAGCCCGACACCAGCACCAGCGCGCGCAGTGCCTGGGGCTCGGCCAGGCCCATGGCGAAGGCCACCATCGAGCCCCAGGAGTGGCCCAGCACGATCGGCCGCTCCACTTGCAGCTCGCGCAGCGCATGCAGGAACAGCCGCGCCTGCGCCTCCGGCGTGTAGCTGTGCCCCTGCGTGGGGCGCTCGCTGTGGCCGTAACCCGGGCGGTCGAAGGCGTAGACCCGGAAGTGCCGCGCCGCCAGCTCCACCAGGCCGCTGATCTCCATCTCGGTGGCCGAGGCGCCGTTGCCGTGCAGCAGCACCAGCGGCGGGTTCTCGGCGGCGCCGTGCACCGTGTAGTGCAGCCGCACGCCGTCCACGCTGACAAACTGGCCCTGCGGCGGGTTCTCGCGCTCGGCCTTGCGCGCCATGGCGCGCGTCACCAGGGCGGAGACGCCGAGCACGGCGGCGGCGGCCACCAGGCCGGGCAGAAATCTGGATCGGGTGGGGTCGGTCTGGCCGATGCTCATCGCGGTTCTCCTCGGAAGGCTTGCATGGCCCCCGGTGCGGCAACCGACGTTCCCGTTTTGCTGCGACGCACAAAGAAATCGCGCCGCGATGGCGCCGCGGCGGCGCCGGTCGTGCTCAGCGCTTGAGCCCGCAGGTGTTGATGCCCAGCATCGTGTAGAGCGGGCACCAGCCGATGGCTGCCGTCGCCAGCGGCACCACGCCGATCCAGCCCCAGCTGCCGATCACGCCCGTGGCGGTCAGCCCCAGCAGGGCCACGCCGGCCACCGCGCGCAGCGCGCGGTCCACGCCACCTTCATTCGTCCTCATTGCCTTTACTCCTGCGACCCGGCCCCGTGCCGGACGGTCGCCACTGTCGCGCCGCAGGAGGGTCGCGGTCTGTGACCGCGGTCACCGAGGCTCAGTCCGCCGGTCCCTGGGCGGTGCGGCGCAGTCCGGCGGCGTCCAGCACCTCGATGCGCTCGCGCCCCAGGGCCAGCCAGCCGGCGCGCTCGAAGCGGCGCAGCAGCCGCGTGACGATCTCGCGCACGGTGCCGAGCTCGTCGGCGAGCTGCTGGTGCGTGGTGCACAGCACCGCGCCGCGGCCCAGCAGCGCCGCGGCCAGGCGCTGGTCCAGGCGCTGGAAGGCCACCGCCTCGGCCAGGCTGATGACGTCGGCCAGCCGCCCGGCGAACAGCCCGAACACGTGGCGGCGGAAAGGTGCGTGCGCGGTCCAGGCCTCGAACACTGGCGGCGACAGCAGCACCAGCTCCGTGGGCGTGGCCGTCATGCCGTGCGCGGGCATGGGCGCCTGCCCGAACAGCGAGGCCGCCGACACCACGCAGATCTCGCCCGGCACCACGCGGTAGAGCTCGATCGAGCGCCCGCCCGGGGTGCCGCGCGCCACGCGCACCGCGCCCTGCAGCACCAGCGGAAAGCCGCCGCAGGGCGAGGACTCCTCGAACAGCACCACGCCGGCGGGCACCGTCACCGGCGCCGGCAGCGCATACGGCGCTTCGCCGGCAACGGCCTGCGGCGGCACGGGCAGCTCCGGGTAGAGCGTGGCGATGCGTTGCAGCAGCGGCAGCGCGGCGGAGGCGGCGTCGGCGGGGAGGGCGTCCATGCGGGCACTGTAACCAGCGGTCCGCGCCGGCCCGGCCATGCCACAGTGGTTCGCACCGATGGCGGCGTACCGGGGTTGCTTAGTACCCTTGGCATATGTCAAGCCCCCAGCCAGGTATCCGTCGTAGCCTGCTGGACGCCATGGACCGTGTTTCGCGACGCCCGACCACGCGTGCCCTGCCGGGTGCTCGCCGGAGGCTTTGGCAGGCCGCCGCGTGCGTGGTCCCGGCCTCGGTCCGCGGCCGGGCCGGGGCGGAAGGCGGGTGCCGATGACGCCGCGCGGCCTGCTGGCCTGGCTCTGCCTGCTGTGCGGCGGCGTGCTGCCGCTGCAGGCCTGGGCGCTGGAGCAGGTCACGCTGCAGCTCAAGTGGCGGCACCAGTTCCAGTTCGCCGGCTACTACGCGGCGCTGGAGCAGGGCTACTACCGACGCGCCGGGCTGGAGGTGCGCATCGTCGAGGCCGAGCCCGACCAGGACACGGTGGCGGAGGTGCTGCAGGGCCGGGCGCAGTACGGCGTGGGCCATTCCAACCTGCTGCGGCTGCGCCGCCAGGGCCAGCCGGTGGTGGTGCTGGCGGTGATCCTGCAGCACTCGCCCTACGTGTACATCGCGCGCGGCGAGATCGACCACGTGCACGGGCTGGTGGGCAAGCGGGTGATGCAGGAGCAGCAGGGCGACGAGCTCTTCGCCTACCTGCACAAGGAGAACGTGCACCCGCGGCAGCTGCAGCTGCTGCCGCACAACTTCAGCGCGGCGGACCTGGTGGCCGGGCGGGTGGACGCCATCTCCGCCTACTCCAGCGACGAGCTGTTCGAGGTACGCGCCTCGGGCGCACCGCACACCGTGCTCACGCCGCGCTCGGCCGGCATCGACTTCTACGGTGACAACCTCTTCACGACCGAGGAGGAGATCCGCCGCCACCCGCAGCGCGTGAAGGCCTTCCGCGAGGCCAGCCTGCAGGGCTGGCAGTACGCCATGGCGCATCCGCAGGAGATGGCGGACGCCATCCAAGAGCGCTGGGGCCGGCGCCACAGCCGCGAGCACCTGCTGTTCGAGGCCGCGGAGATGCAGCGCCTGATGCAGCCGGAGTTGGTGGAGATCGGCCACATGAACGCCGGGCGCTGGCGCCACATCGCCGAGACCTACCAGGAGCTGGGCATGCTCGACGACACCCGGCTCGACGGCTTCCTCTACGACCCCGACGAACCGCCGGACCGCGCGCAGCTGGTGGCGGTGCTGGCGCTGTTCGTGGCGGCCACGGTGGTGCTTGGGCTGACCGCCGGGCACCTGCGCCGGCTCAACCTGCGCCTGAGCCAGCGCGGGCAGGCGCTGCGCGAGGCGCATGCGGCACTGCAGGTGCGGGTAAGCGAGATCGAGGCGCTGCAGTCGCGGCTGCAGGAGCAGGCGCTGCGCGACCCGCTCACGGGCCTGTTCAACCGCCGCTACATGGACGAGACGCTGGAGCACGAGCTGGCGCGGGCGCGGCGTGGGGGCTATCCGCTGGCGCTGGTGATGCTGGACGTGGACCACTTCAAGCGCATCAACGACACCTACGGCCATGCCGGCGGCGACGAGCTGCTGCGGCACCTGGGGCAGCTGCTGCGCCACCTCTGCCGCGAGGGCGACGTTGCGTGCCGCTACGGCGGCGAGGAGTTCCTGCTGCTGCTGCCCGGGCTGCACGAGCCCGCGCTGCGCGCGCGCGCCGAGTTCTGGCGCTGCAGCGTGGAGGCGATGGTGGTGACGACGCACGCCGGCGCGGCCTTCAGCGTGACGGTCTCGCTGGGCGTGGCGGTGTTCCCCGAGGACGCGCAGGACGTGCGCTCGCTTCAGCGCTGCGCCGACCGCGCGCTCTACCGCGCCAAGGAGAAGGGGCGCAACCGGGTGGAGTTCGCGCTGCCGGCCGGGGAGGACGAGAACCGCCCGGCGGCGCTGGCCTGAGCCGCGGCGCGTTCAGCCCGCCGCCTTGTCCTCCAGCAGCCGCACCAGCGCGTGCAGCACGCGGTTGGCCGGCGTGGCGATGCCGAGCGCCTGGCCGCGGCGCAGCACGTAGCCGTTGAGGTGGTCGATCTCGCTGCGCTTGCCGCGCGCGAGGTCCTGCGCGGTGGAGGAGGTTTGCGCCGGCATGGTCTCGGCGATGCGGCGCACCGCGGCCGGCACGTCGCCGACCACCTGCACCCCGTCGGCCTGCGCCACGGCCAGGCACTCGGCCACCACGTCGCCCATCACGTCCGTCACGTCCGGGCCCTGCACCAGCCGGCCGTAAGGCAGCTGCGTGATGGCCGACAAGGCGTTGTAGGCGCAGTTCAGGATCAGCTTGGCCCACAGCGCGCCGCGCACGTTGCCGGAGATCTCAGTGGGCGCGCCCGCCGCCGTGAGCAGCCGGGCCACGGCCTCGGCGCCGGCGCAGGGCTCCATCACCAGCTCGCCGCGCCCGTGGTGGCGCACGTGGCCGGGGCCCGCCATCTCAGTGGCGACGTACACCACCGTGGCGGCCACCGCATGGCCTGGCAGCGCCGCGCGCAGCCGCTCGGCGTTGTCCACGCCGTTCTGCATCGACAGCAGCAGTGCGCCCGGCGCCAGGTGCGGGCGCAGCTGCGCGGCGGCGCTTTCGGTGTCGGTGGACTTGACGCAGAACAGCACCAGCGACGCGCCGCTCGCCGCCGCGGCCTCGGTGCTGGCCGCCACGCGCACCCGCTCGTCCAGCGCCTGCTTCTGCAGCCGCAGGCCCTCGCGCTGCACGGCCTGCACGTGTGCCGGGCGGCCGATCAGCACCACCTCGTGCCCGGCGCGTGCCAGCAGCGCGCCGTAGTAGCAGCCCACGGCGCCCGCGCCCATGACGGCGACCTTCCAGGAACCCTCGGCGCCCGGACGGGCCTCCTGGCTCGGCAAGCTCGCAGCGGAAGACGGTGGCGTGGACGGCATGGCAACTTCGTCGATGAATTGAGGACCAGGGCGCGGATGGTACCGGGTAACGAATGGCATCCTGTCCGGATTTGGCTGCGCTTTCGCATCCTGAAAATCAAGGCGGAGGTCTGGATATTCAGGGGCGATCTTGACTAAATAGCCGATTTACTTGGGGAATCATGATTCACACGTGGCCACAATCCACGTCGGATCATGGGGTATCGGCCAGTTTGGATGCTGCGCAAGGTGCCGGTACGGCGCAGCCTGAAACCGGGCTGCTGATCGTCCATCGCCATTTACCTGTGCAGTTCATGACTTATGTCAAGCCTCACGATTCGCCGGCATCCGCATTTCCCCGCCGCGCGGTCTCGATATTGTTTCTGTTTGCGCTGACCGCCTGTGGCGGCGGCGGTGGAGGCGGCGGATCTTCGGGTTCCACCGCCGCACGGCCGCCGGCGCCTGCACCTGCACCGGCCGAATCCCCCGCGCCGGCCCCGGCGCCTGCGCCAAGCACGGACACCGGCAACAGCGGCGGCACGGTGCCGGCACCCAGCGATCCGGACACCAGCGAGGACGACACCAGCGCGCCGGTGGACTTCGGCGCCGGGCCCGTGACCTCGGCCGGCATCCTCACCGACGTGCTCAAGGAGCTGGCCGCCGGCGGCGAGCTGATGACGATCTACAAGCCGCAGGGCGTCACGCCGCAGGCCTACACGGCCGGCGTGTTCGGCCCGACCTTCTCCTGGCCGGTGATGCCGATCCACATGGTGCTGCTGCCCGACGGCCGGGTGCTGGCCTACGGCAGCGACGACAAGGGCGTGCAGGGTGCGCAGTTCCACTACGCCGTGTGGGACCCGAACTGGAACCCCACGCTGCCGGGGGCGGACACCTCGCCCTTCCAGCTGCTGTCCAACACCACCGGCACGGACCTCTTCTGCAGCGCCCAGCTCGTGCTGCCGTCCTCGGGCCAAGTGCTGCTGGCCGGCGGCGACCGCACCGTCAATGGCAAGCGGAATTACGCCACCGCCGACGTGAATATCTTCAACCCGGCCGACAATTCCTTGCGCCGCGATTCCTCGTCCATGGCCTACAGGCGCTGGTACGGTACTGCGGTGACCACGGACAAGGGCGAGGTGGTGGTGCTGGGCGGGCGCGACGACCTGTATTTCGCCGGCACGAAAAATGCGCCCGCCACTACCGTCAGTTATTCCACGACACCTGAAATCTACGTGCCTGGCACGGGCTGGCGCGTGCTCTCCACCGCGCAGAGCGGCGAAGCCTTTGGCGTGATCAACGGCAACAACTGGTGGTATCCCAAATCCTGGCTGGCGCCGGACGGGCGAATTCTGACCATCACGCACGACGGCTTTTTCCACACGCTGGATACCGCCGGTACCGGCACGCTGACGCAGCTCGAAGGCAAGCTGCCGGGCGCCAACTGGAACCTGCCGGCGGTGATGTACGCGCCGGGCAAGATCCTGTCGCTGCGCAACGACAAGATCGCGTCGCTGGTGGACATCAACGGCGCGCAGCCTGTGATCGGGCGCACCGCGTCACTGAGCGCGTGGCGCAAGTGGGGTTTCGGCACGGTGCTGGCGGACGGCACGGTGTGGGTCAACGGCGGCTCGGTCAACGCCAACCTGGACGCCGACGCGGTGTACAGCTCCGAGCTGTGGGACCCGGCCACCGGGCAGTGGAGCCTGACCGCCTCGGCCCAGAAACCGCGCCTGTACCACAACAGCTCGCTGCTGCTGCCCAGCGGCGCGGTGCTCACCGGCGGCGGCGGCTCGCCGGGGCCGGTGCGCCACCTCAACGGCGAGGTGTATTTCCCACCCTACCTGTTCAATCCAGACGGCAGCGCCGCGGCGCGGCCGGTGATCACCGGGCTGTCGTCGCAGGTGGTGAACTGGTCGGGCAGCCTGCAGGTGTCGCTGGGCAGCGCCACGGCCATCGAGCGGGTGATGCTGGTGCGCACGGGCTCGTCCACGCACTCCTTCGCCAGCGAGCAGCGGGCCAAGGAGCTGGCCTTCACGCAGAACGGCCAGACGCTGACGGTGAGCGCCCCGGCCAGCGCCACCGAGATGCCGCCGGGCTACTACATGCTGTTCGTGTTCCAGCGCAACGCGCAGGCCCCGGCAGACGCCAAGCGGCTGGTGCCCTCGCAGGCGAGGATCGTCAGGCTGGGCTGAGCGCAGCACTGCCCCGGCGGCCCGGCCCGTGACTTTCGGCCGGCGCCGCCGGTACGTCCGGTTGCAGCGCCTACGTTCAGCCAATCCTCGCGGCGCGGCGGCCTTGCGCTAATGCCTTCTCGCGGGCCCGTGGGGGCCCGGCTTCGAGGAGGCTTTCATGCAGCGTCTTCTTCATGGCGTGGTGGCGGCCACGCTGGCGGCTGGAACCTGTGTCGGCGCGCTGGCGGCGGAGCTGCGCTACCGGTTGCAGGACCTCAACGTCCTGACCGGGCTGGAGCACATCTCGGTGCAGGCGCTCAACAACCGGGGCGACTTCACGCTGGTGGACTCGGACAGCGACCGCAGCTACCTGTGGCGCGGCGGCCGGCTGCACGACCTGGGCGCCTGGGGCGGCGGCACGCTGGATCTCAACGAGCGCGGCGACGTGGTGGGCACGCGGCTGATGGACAACGGCCAGCGCCTGCCTTTTCTTTGGCGCGGCGGCCGCTTCACCAACCTGGCCGAGCCGCTGGGCGCCAGCGTCGGCACGGCTTACGCCGTGAATGAAAAGGGCCAGGTGGTGGGCGAGGCGGACGGCCGGGCGTTCCTGTACGACGGTAGGCAGGCGCGCTACCTCGACATCCCGGACGCGATCAACAGCACGGCGGTGGACATCAACGACCGCGGCCTGATCGTGGGCCGGGCCGAGTACGCCAACGACGACATCGACGAGCGGGCCTTCGTGGTGCGCAACGGCGTGCACGCGAAGATGGGCGAGCCCATCGACCTGGAATGGGGCGGCCAGTACGAGGCCATGGCCGTGAACAACAAGGGCAGCACCATCGTGCGCTACTGGGACTACAACTGGGGCGAGCTGGGGTCGAGCCTGTACGTGGGCGGGCGCTACACGGACCTGGGCTACGACAGCTTCGCCGTGGACATCAACGAGCGCGACTGGGCCGCGGGCTACGGCGTCGCGGAAGTGGACTATCACGAGTACGTGTTCTACGCCCTGGTGGTCCACGACGGGCGGCAGGACTACCTCGGCAACCTGCTCACGCCCGGGGCGCAGGCGCGCTGGGACCTGATGGAAGGCCTCACGGGCATCAACGACCGCGGCCAGCTGCTGGGCCACGGTGACTTGGCCGACGGCCGCAGCCATGCCTTCATCGCCACGCCGGTGCCCGAGGCGCCGGCCGTGGCGATGATGCTGGCGGGGGTAGGGATGCTGGGGGCGGTGATGAGGGGACGGCGCCAGCGACGGGGCCACGGCCACGGGTTGCCCGCTTGACGCTGCTCAAGGTGGCGGGGGCCTGCGTCCAGGCACCATGCCGGCGCGCCGCGCCGGTGCGCGGGTTGCGCGGCGGCGAAGCACGCGAAAGGAATTCCCATGCCCCCAAGCCTCCGGACGTGGGCCGGGCGGGCGGCCCGGCTGGCCGTCTGCATGCCGCTCCTGGCGGCCGTCCTGGCCGCGCCCCGCGCCCATGCCCAGCCGACGCCTGAGACCGAGACCGAGACCGACGCCCCGCTGCGCGTGATGAACTGGGACCTGGGCGAAGGGACCGACTACCAGCCGCTGTACTTCGCCATCGACGCCCCGGGCTTCGCCGCCGGCGCCGGCCAGGTGCTGCGCGAGGTGCGCGCCACGCGGCCCCACGAGCGCATGCGCGCGGTGGCCTGGCAGATCGCCCGCGCCGCGCCGGCGCTGGTGAGCCTGCAGGACGTGGCGCGCTGGTCCACCGGCCCGCTGGCGCGGCGCAGCCTGCGCTGCGGCCCGATGAAGGTCGAGATCGACATGCTCGCCGCGCTGCAACGCGCGCTGCGCAGCCTGGGCACGTCCTACCGCGTGGCGGCGCAGGTGGCGCAATTCGGCATGCCGCCGCTGCCGGCGGACCTGGGCACGGCCGGGTGGCGCTGCGCGCAGGTGCTCAACCGCAACGTGATCCTGGCCCGCACGGACCTGCCGCCGGGCCGTTTCAGCTGGTCCCATCCGCAATCGGGCCGGCTCGATGCGCCGGGTGACACGCCGCGCGCCGGGGCGGCCGGGGTGGCGCAGCTGGGGGTCTATCCGGGCGGGCGGGCCTGGGTGGCGGTGGATGCGCAGGTGCAGGGCCGCTGGCTGCGCTTCATGGGCGCGCAGACGGCGCACCTGGACCCCTTCATGCCGCAGGAACGTCGCCAGGACGGCGAGCTGCTGCGCGCCCTGGCCGACGCCAGCCCGCTGCCGGTGGTGCTGGCGCTGGCCGCGCACGCGCACGCCGTGCCGGCGCCGCCGGACGACCGCTACGTGGATTTCCTGGCGGCGGGCTACCGTGACGCCTGGGCGCAGGCGGTGCCGGGCCAGCCCGGCGCCACCTGCTGCCAGGCGCCGTCGATGGACAACGAGGAGACGCAGCTCTCGCGCCGCACGGACCTGGTGTGGCTGCGCGGCGCGGTGCAGGCCCGCGCCGCGGCCGTGGTGGGCGGCCGGCTGGGCGACCGCACGTCCGGCGGGCTGTGGCCCTCGGACCACGCGGGCGTGGTCGTGGACTTGGTGCTGGAGGCGGCGCCTTGAGCGCCGTCCCGCCTCGGCCTGGCCTCAGCCCCGCGCCTTCTGGCTCAGCCAGTACGAGGTGTTGACCACGATGTTCTCGTAGAGCTGCACCGCGCTGGAGGTCTGGTCGCTGACCAGGGTCTGGGCCTGCTTGACCAGGTCCATCTCCTGGCCCACGTACTTGGAGACGGTGTTGACCTTGCGCACCTGGCCCATCTCTTGGCCCAGCGCGGTCCACTGCTCCAGCCATTGCGCCTGCAACGACCACCATTGCTGCAACGCGGCGCCGGCCAGGGCCCAGGCTTCCTGCAGTGCATTCGGGTCGGCGGCCAGCGCGGGCAGCGCAGCCGCGGCCTGCGTGGCCTGGGTCGTGGCGCTGCTGGCGGTGTGGGTCAGCAGCGCCTGCAGCGACTGCAGCCGTGCCAGCGGCACCAGCGGCAGCGGCACCTGCCTGGGGTTGTCGGCATCGGGCAGCGCGGCCTTGGCCAGCTGCACTTGCGCCTTGAGCCAGTCGTCGGGGCGCGAGCCCGTGGCTTTCATCATCAGGGATTGGGAAATCGGCATCGCTGGATCTCGCTAGGGGGTTCCGGGAAGCGCCGGCCTCAGGCCGTCACGGCCGTGGTCTTGGAGCGGCCCGCCTTTGCGGCCGGGGCCTTGCCGCCCAGGCGCACCAGCATCGCGTGGATGGCGCGGATCTGGATGGCGTTCTGCGAGTAGTAGTCCGGCGCCTGCGCGTCGGGGCAGCTGTAGCCGAACCAGTCCCAGCAGCCGTCGGGGTTCTGGACCTGGGCGTCGTCCATGCCCTGGGCCTGCGGGTACAGCACCACGATGTTGTTGCTGTCGGCGATCTCGTTGTAGCCGGTGGTCGTGTAGTAGCGGTTGCCGTAGGGCGGCTCGGTGGCGGTATCGGCCTTGCCCGAAGTGCGCGTGACGTAGCTGTAGCCCTGGGTGCAGCCGTGCAGCGCGACGTGGATGCGGCAGGGTGCGCCGTCCTCGACCGCCTTGGGCACGTAGGCGTAGCCGTAGGGCGCCATGCTGGCGCGCGCCTCGCCGCCGAAGAACTCGCGCTGGTCGAAGCGCAGGATGCGCCCGCTCAGCCGCTCCGACGGCGGCTTCAGTGGGCCGTAGATGTGGCGCAGGATGTCCCAGCTCTGCATCCGTCCCCAGTTGCTGATGTAGGGCGGGGCGTTGACGCCCAGCGGGTTGTCCTCGTCGTTGCTGGTCAGCAGCGCATGGCCCGCGGGCACGTCGTCCACGTACTGGATGTCCTTGGGCGCCACGCCCAGCAGCTCGTAGAACTGGCGCGTGGTGCGCACCACCGAGGAGTCCACGACCTTGTCCTCGCTGCCGGTGAAGATGTAGAGCTTCTGCCCGGCCAGGTGCTTGAGCGGGTCGATCAGGCCCTGCGCCTCGGTCTCCCGGGCCAGCTTCACCAGGCGCTCGGGATTGGGGCCGACCTCGGGGATCAGCGGGTTCATGCAGATGAACAGCGCGTTCTGCACGTAGGCGTCCTCGGCGATCAGCGAGGAGCCGCGGAAGGTCTCGACACAGCGGTACGGCCCGCCGGCCACCACGCCCGCGCCCACGAACATCGACGAGTGCGCCACGTGCAGCTGCACCGTCATGAAGGCGCCGGACGACAGCCCGGACACCGAGCTCTGGCTCAGGTCGGCGTTGAAGCTGGGCAGCGGAGCGGCCGGCGGCGCGGCCAGGGGATCGAGCATGGTTGCCTCCAGGGGAATCAGCGGCCAGGGGGACGGCCGGTTTTGAAGCGCAGGAGCACGCCTAGCCTCAACGGCAGAGCGCTGCTTGCGTTACAACGACTTACCTGATTGCTGCATTGCAGCATGGACCGCTTGCCAGCGTCAAGACGCCGTGGTGGCCGTGACGGGCGGACTATGGAAGATCCCGCGCCGACGCGGGCTTGGCACGGCACGTTACAAACGCGGCATGGTCGGCAAGAGACACCTGCGCACTGGAGAACCCTTCGCCGCGGCGGCGGACGTCCCGCCGCCGCCTTGCCCGCTGTGCGGGCGGCCTATCGTGCCCGGGCCCTCGGCCGACGAGCACCACTTGGTGCCACGCAGCCACGGCGGCAAGGACACGCAGCTGGTGCACCGCATCTGCCACCGCAAGATCCACGCGACCTTCAGCGAGAAGGAGCTGGCGCGGCGCTTCCACACCTGGGCGGCGCTGCGCGCGCATCCGGAAATCGCCGATTTCGTGGGCTGGGTGGCGAACAAGCCGCCCGAGTACTGGGACCGCACCATCAAGCCGCGGCGGCGTCGCTGAGCCGGGCATGTTCGTGAGGAAGCTCGTGACCACGCTGCTGCTGCTGGCCATCGTCGCGCTGCTGTTCCTGGCGGCCGTCTGGCGCTGGCAGGACCGGCTGCTGTACTTCCCGGACCGCGCACCGGTGGAGCAGCTGGCGGGCGGCAGGCTGCGGGCCTGGCCCTCGGCACAGGACTTCCGGGGCCTCGTGGCGGAGCCGTCCGGCACGGCCCGGGGCACGGTGGTGGTGTTCCACGGCAACGCCGGGCATGCCGGCCACCGGGCGTTCTACGCGCAGGCGTTGGCGCCGCAGGGCTGGCGCGTGCTGCTGGCCGAGCATCCGGGCTACGGGCCGCGTGGTGGCGCGCTGGGCGAAGCCAGCCTGGTGGACGATGCCCGCAAGACGCTGGCGCTGGCGCTGGCATACCAGGCTTGGCCGGGACCGCTGCTGGTGGTGGGCGAATCGATGGGCGCAGCCGTGGCCGCCGGCGCGGCGGCGGGGCAGCGCGAGCGCGTCAGCGGCTTGCTGCTCATCACGCCTTGGGACCGGCTGGCGCACGTGGGCGCGATCCACTATCCGTGGCTGCCGGTGCGCTGGCTGCTGCGCGACGACTACGACAGCATGGCCTACCTCGCCGGCTTCGACCGCCCGGTGGTCGTGGTCGTGGCCGAGCATGACGGCATCGTGCCGGCGCGCCTGGGCCAGGCGCTGTACGACGCGCTGGACGGGCGCAAGCGGCTGCTGGTGCTCGAAGGGGCCGGCCACAACGACTGGCCGGAACGGGTGGATGCGGCCTGGTGGCGCGGGGCGATCGCGGCGGCACTGGGCGAGGCGCCCTGAGGTGCCGCCGGACGCCTCAGCAGCAGCGCATCCCGCCTCCGCCGCCGTAGCGCCGGTCGATGGCGCGCTTGCTGAACTCCTCGCGCGAGAGCACCGGCGCGCCGGGGTGGCGCGCGGCGGCGTGCGCCAGGTAGCGCTCGTAGTCCGGGATGCCGAAGATCTGACGGCAGCCGCCGCAGACGCTGCGCCAGCGCGCGGCCCAGCCGCTGCCGCCGGCCTGTGCCGTGTCCTCGGGCACCGGCGGCGCGTCCTTCTCCATGTCGGGCCGCGTGCTCATACCGGCGCCTGGCGCGTGGCCGCCGGCGGGATCTCGTGCGCGGTGGGCCGGGCCTGCTTGAGCGCCTTGGCGCAGATGCGCAGCGCGAAGAAGCACATCGCCACCACCAGCAGCACGAAGAAGCCGCACACGGCCGCGTCGAGGTAGTTGTTGAAGGCCACGCGCTGCATCTCCGCGATGGTCTTGGCCGGCGCCAGCACCGTGCCCTGCGCCGCCGCGGCGCTGAACTTGTCGGCCAGGGCCAGGAAGCCGATGCTCGGCGAGGGGTGGAAGATCTTCTGCACCCCGGCCGTGAGCGTGGTGACGAGCAGCCATGCCGTGGGCACCAGCGTGATCCACACGTAACGCTCGCGCTTCATCTTCACCAGCACGCAGGTGCACAGCAGCAGCGCGATGCCGGCGAGCATCTGGTTGCCCACGCCGAAGAGCTGCCACAGCGTGTTGATGCCGCCCAGCGGATCGACCACGCCCTGGTACAGGAAGTAGCCCCACAGCGCCACGCAGGCGGCGGTGGCCACGAGGTTGGCCGGCAGGTTCTCGGTGTTGCCGAAGGGCTTGTACACGTGGCCCAGCATGTCCTGGATCATGAAGCGGCCCACCCGCGTGCCGGCGTCCACCGCGGTGAGGATGAACAGCGCCTCGAACAGGATGGCGAAGTGGTACCAGAAGGCCTCCATCGCCTTGCCGCCGAAGGCCTGGCCCAGGATCTGCGCCATGCCCACCGCCAGCGTGGGCGCACCGCCGGCGCGCGAGAGGATGGTGCTCTCGCCGATGTCCTTGGCCGTCTGCGTCAGCACGTCGGGCGTGATGACGAAGCCCCATTCGGAGATCACGCGCGCGGCGTTCTCGGCCGTGGTGCCGATGACGGCCGCCGGCGCGTTCATCGCGAAGTAGATGCCCGGGTCCAGCACGCAGGCGGCGGTGAGCGCCATCAGCGCCACGAAGCTCTCGGTGAGCATGCCGCCGAAGCCGATGAGCCGCATGTGCGACTCCTTCTCGATCATCTTGGGCGTGGTGCCCGAGGAGATGAGCGAGTGGAAGCCGGAGACGGCGCCGCAGGCGATGGTGATGAACAGGAAGGGGAAGAGCTTGCCGCTGAACACCGGCCCGCTGCCGTCGATGAAGCGCGTGGTACTGGGCATGGACAGCAGCGGCGCCACGAAGTAGATGCCCAGTGCCAGCGCGACGATGGTGCCGATCTTGAGGAAGGTGCTGAGGTAGTCGCGCGGTGCCAGCATCAGCCACACCGGCAGGCTCGCGGCGACGGCGCCGTAGATGATCAGCGCCCAGGCCAGCTGCGTGCCGGTGAGCGTGAACAGCGGCGCCAAGGTCGAGCTCTCGGCGACGAGGCGGCCGGCGAAGATGGACGCCAGCAGCAGCACCACGCCGAAGGCCGAGGCCTCGCCCACGCGCCCGGGGCGAATGATGCGCATGTACAGCCCCATGAGCAGCGCGATGGGGATGGTGGCGGCGATGGTGAACAGGCCCCAGGGACTGCCCGTGAGCGCCTTGACCACCACCAGCGCCAGCACCGCCAGGATGATGATCATGATCGCCAGCACGCCGACGGAGGCCAGGGTGCCGGCCACGGGGCCGAGCTCCATCTTGATCATCTCGCCCAGCGACTTGCCGTCGCGGCGCACCGAGGCGAAGAGCACGATGAAGTCCTGCACCGCGCCGGCGACCACCACGCCGGAGAGCAGCCACAGCGTGCCGGGCAGGTAGCCCATCTGCGCCGCCAGCACCGGCCCCACCAGCGGCCCGGCGCCGGCGATGGCGGCGAAGTGGTGGCCGTAGAGCACCCACTTGTTGGTGGGTACGTAGTCCATCCCGTCGTTGTGGCGCATGGCCGGCGTGGGGCGCGCGTCGTCCAGGCGCAGCGCCTTGTCAGCGATGAACTTCGAATAGAAGCGGTAGGCGATGAAGTAGACGCACAGCCCTGCCGTGACCAGCCACACCGCGTTGACCGACTCGCCGCGGTGCAGCGCCAGCGCGGCGAAGGAAAAGGCGCCCAGCAGCGCCACGGCGGGCCACAGGAGCAGGGACACGAGCTTGTTCATGAGTCTCCTCCGGCGGCTGCGTGGAGCCCGTCGAGAGCCGGGGCCGCAGCCTGGACACGCAAGGCATCAGCTCCCGGTGGACCGGAAGCGCCTGTCGCTCCCGGGGCAAGCGGTGTGCACAACGCGGGGGCAGAGTGGGCGGCGCGATGGCTCGACCCGATGCGGTCGTGCACAAAAATGGTCTTGGCGCCAACTACTTGCCAATCCACGGACATGAATGCAACGAAAATCGACAAGTTTGTCTGCCTGTTCAACATCCGGAGCGGCCGTTGAGACGGGTCGCTGTTCCGTTTTTCCCCTCCCAATGACTGACAACACCCACCTCACTCCCAGAACCTACCGTGTGCTGGGAACGCTGGCCGCCTTCATCGGACTGGCTGCCAGTGCGCTTGGCGCCTGGTTCTTCACCTTGGGCCTGCAGCAGACGGAGCGCGACGAGATGGCCCGCCAGGCACTGATCCTGGCTGGCGTGCTGCTGACGCTGTGCCAGCTCCTGGCTTTCGGCACGGCCGCGTTGCTGCCGGAGCGGTTGCTGCGGCGGCTGCGCTGGGCGTTGGTGGGGCTGGGCATCGTGCTGTTCGGATTCGAGGTGGCCACGATGAGCGTGACGCAGCTGGCGCTGGTGCAGTCCTCGGACGTGCAGGCCAGCGCCAACGAGGCGCGCATCGAGGAGCTGCAGGCGGCCATCGCCAGCCACCGGGCGACGGCGGCCGGGTTGCGCGACAACGCCGCGGCGCAGTCGCGTTCCGTGCTGGCCTCCTCGCGCGAGCGCGGCGGGCAGGCGCTGCGCGAGGCCATGGAGATCGAGGGGCGCATCGCCCCCATGGCGGTCGAGCTGGCGGAGCTTCAGAGCGCCAAGCGGCCCACGCTCACCACGCTGCTGGGCGACGACCGCACCGTGCTGTTCGCGGTGGTGCGCTCGGCGCTGATCGCGCTCGTGGGCCTGACGATGATGTCGGCCTCCGGTGTGCTGTTCCGCGTGGCGCGCACGGCCGAACGGGCGCCGTGGCTGGAGCCGCTGCCGGCCCCGCCGGCGGCTGTCGCGCGGCCTCAGCGCACCGCGGCCGCCGTTGCCGAGGACGACGGGGAAGACGACATTGCCGAGGGCGATGCCGAGGCGCGCTACCAGCGGGTGCTGGCGGCCGTGCGCAGCGGCTCGGTCAAGCCCAATGCGCGCGCCATCCAGCGTGCCGAGGGCTCGCCGGCCGAGGAGGCGCGCCAGTTCCTGGCCCGGCTGGAGCGCGAGTCGGTCACGCGGCGCACGGCCAGCGGACGGGCTTACGAGGTGATCGGCTGAGGTTTCGGGCTCGGCCCCGCGCCGATATCGCCGGCCGTGGCCTGGGCACGGAGCTTCTTCTGCCCACCCGTGCCTGTCGCAGCGCCATGAGCTTCTTCCTCATGCCTGCGCAGCGCCAGAAGCATGTTAGGCGAGCGAGGGTTGCGGCATCCCTGGAGGCAGGCCGGTCCAGCCCATGGAAAAAGGCCCCACGCGGGGGCCTTCAGGGATCGTTGCCGTCAATGACCGCCCCTCCCGGCGGCTTCCGGGCGCCAGCGCCGTACGTCACATGCTGAACCGCCCGCCCTCCACCGCCTGCAGCGCCGTCAAGAACGCCGCCGCGTTCCAGCTCTGCCCGGCCATGCCGCAGGGCTGCAGCGAGCGGCCGTGGAACCACTCCGTGAAGCGCCAGTCAGCCGCGGCGTTGGCTTGCGCCAGCTTGACCAGCTCCGCGCGTGCCAGCTCGCGCCGGCCCATCAGCGCCAGCGCCATCACGTAGAAGCCGCCGATGAAGGGCCAGATGCCGCCGTTGTGGTACTGGTGCGGGTGGTTCTGCTGGTGCCGCGCCATGTACTGGCGCCACAGCTCGTGCTCCTCGTGGATCGGCTGCAGCACCGAGCGCCCGGGGTAGGGCGTGCCCGCGCCGCCGGCCTGCAGCGTCTTGAGCACCTGCTGCGCCATCGAGTCGCCCGCCAGCCCATACAGCACCGCCAGCACGTTGCCGAACACGTCCCCCTCGTCGCCCGCGAAGGACAGGTTCACGAAGCTCAGGTACAGCCCCGGGCTCGCCTTGCCCCGGCGCGCGTAATGGCCCATCAGCCGGCTGCGCCGGTACTCCGGCAGGTCGCGGTGGAAGGGGTGGAACAGGTGGTTGAAGTGGTAGCGCGTCTCCTCCCACTGCGGCAGCTCGTACAGCGACTTGACGCGGAACCACAGCGCGTTCGTGTAGAGCACGTAGCCCGAGCGCGGCATGATGTCCGCCCAGTCGCTGGCCTCGTTCTGCTGCAGCAGGAAGAAGCGCTGGTGCTCCTGCGCCTGCAGCCACCGGATCGCCTGGTCCACCTCGGCCTGCCAGCGCGTCTTCATCGCCGGATCGGCCGAGTGGCGGCGCACGTGGTCCACCGCGATCAGCCACCACAGCGTGGCGTCGATGCAGCCCAGGTACCAGAAGTCGGCCTCGGTGCCGGCCGGATCGACGTATTTCGGGATCTGCCCGTTGCCGGCCTGGCCGCGCGCCAGCGCGTCCAGGCTGGCCACCGCGCCGGCTTCCAGCACGGGGTCGCCGCTGCCGGCCATCGCCAGCACGCAGATGGCCGCGTCGCGCCCGAACACCCGGGTGTAGCTGCGCGATTCGGCCATCGCCCCCGGCGTGGCCGCCAGCACGCCGCCGGTGGTGCAGTTGCGCTTGAGCAGCTTGAGGGACTCCTGCCGGCATCGCTCCAGCAGCGCGGCCTCCTCCGCGGCATCGGCCAGCGGCAGTTGGGGATGGGCCGCATCTTTGAGGGTCAGCATCGGTTTTCCTGCACTCGACATGGTTCAGGGCGGCATGGTGGCGCGCCGCGCGCGGCACCAAGGGCGCAATTGGCGGGCGATCGCCCGCCAGTTCGCACCGGCCCGCCGGCCGCCGTGACATGTGCACGCTGCGGCCCGCGGTCCCCGGACGCCCCTTCCGTTGCCCCGCCGCGGGCCCGGGTTCAGGACGCCTGCACGCTTCCCTCTTCAGGGCGATGCCGGGGCTGCAGCCGTTGCGGCCGGGCGGACGCCGCCCGCCGCACGAGCCGCACCAGGCGGCCCAGCGCCCATTGCATGGCCAGCGTCAGTGCCACCAGCAGCGCCAGGCCCAGCGCCCAGGCGAGCCAGACCAGCGGCACCAGGAAGGGCAGCGCCGCCTGCAGCGCCGCGGCCGGGTGCTGCAGCTGCCCGAGGGCCCACAGCGCGAAATCCCGCAGCGCCTGCAGCTCCTGCGGATCGATCTCCAGCCACAGTTCCAGCCAGGCGGGCGCCGTCCAGGTGGCCACCGACTGCGCCAGCGCCGGGGCCGCGCCCGAGGCCGGCAGCGCCACGGCCCATTGCACCGCCTCGCTCAGGCCCCAGGCGCCCGCGGTCCAGGCCAGCGCCAGCACCAGGCTCGTCAACCAGAGGATGGGTTTCATGCCGCCGTCCCCTTTCAGTGCCGGACCTTGATGTCCTGCGCCAGCAGCTCGCCGGTGCGGCCGTCCACCTTCAGCTCGACCTTGCGCCCCTGGCCGTCGCGGGCCTCGACCTCGTAGCTGCCGTCGCGCTCCAGCTCGATCTCGCTGATGTCCCGGTAGCCGCGCGCGGCCAGGCGCTCGATGACCTGCTGCATGGTCAAGGTGGGCGCCGCCGTGGCGGGAGTCGCCGCCGGCGCGGGCGTCACGGTCTGGGCCTGGACGCCGATGGCGGCGGCCGCGGCGAGGAGGGCGGCGCCCAGGAGGCGGTGCTTGCTCGGGGTCGTCATGTCTTGCTCCACGGTGGGGTTCGAGTTGGACAGGGCCCGGATGCTGCGCCCCGCCGCATGAACGGCCCATGAACCGCGCGTTCACCGGGCGTTCATGCGGCCGGCGCTACGCTTGCCCGGCCCATGCCGCTGCCAGCTCTCCGCTTTCACCGTCGCCGCCCGCCCGGGCCTTCGTCCCGCGCACCCCATGCCCGCGCGCGCCGGCGCCAACTCGCGTTGCCCGGCCTGGCGCTGGCGGCGGCGCTGGCGCTGGGCCTCGGCGGGGTGCCGGCCTGGGGCGACAGCCAGGACCGCGCGGCCATCGAGCGGGGCCGCGGGCGCATCCTGGCGCTGGAGCAGCTGGTGCGGCAGGTGTCGGCGCTGCTGCCCGGACGGCTGCTGGAGGCCGAGCTGGACGACGACGACGGCCGCCTGGAATACGAGCTGAAGTGGCTGCTGCCCGATGGCCGGCGCCTGGAGATCGAGCTCGACGCCCGCGACGGCACTTGGCTGTCGCTGCAAGGGCCACGGCTGGAAACCGCGTTCCGCCGCACGCCGGCACCGGCCGCCGCCCTACCGGGAGACAAGCGATGAGGGTGCTGGTGGCGGAAGACGAGCCGGCGCTGGCGCGGCAGCTCCAGCAGGCGCTGCGGGCGGCCGGCTTCGCGGTGGACGTGGCGGGCGACGGCATCGACGCCGAGCACCTGGGCCGTGAGCTGCCCTTCGACGCCGTGGTGCTGGACCTGGGCCTGCCGGGCCAGGACGGCCTGTCCGTGCTGCGGGCCTGGCGCGCCGCCGGCTCGGCCGTGCCGGTGCTGGTGCTCACCGCGCGCGGCAGCTGGCAGGAGAAGGTGCTGGGCATCGACGCCGGCGCCGACGACTACCTGAGCAAACCCTTCCAGATGGAAGAGCTCGTGGCGCGGCTGCGGGCGCTGGTGCGGCGCAGCAGCGGCCTGGCCAGCCCGGTGCTCACACTGGGCGCCGTGCGGCTGGACACGCGCGGCTGCACGCTGGAAGTCGAGGACCGGGCCGTGGCGCTGACCGCGCACGAGTACCGCGTGCTGGCCTACCTCATGCATCAGCGCGGGCGCGTGGTGGCGCGGGCCGAGCTGTCCGAGCACCTGTACGCGCAGGACGCCGACCGCGACAGCAACACGCTGGACGTGTTCATCGCGCGGCTGCGCCGCAAGCTGCCCCCGGGCTTCATCGCCACCGTGCGCGGCCTGGGCTGGCGCGTCGGCGAGGCCGCGGCGTGACCGGCGCAGGCTCGCTGCGCCGCCGCCTGCTGCTGGCGGCGGCGCTGTGGATCGCGCTGGGCTTGGCCGCGGTGGGCGTGCTGCTGGTGTTGCTGTTCAGCCACCACGTGGAGCAGGAGCTGGCCGAGCGGGCGCGGGTCCAGCTCGATGCGCTGACCGCCGGCCTGGCGGTGGAGGTCGTCCCGGCCCTCGGCGCGGACGGCGCCGCGCCCTCGCCGCGCCTGCGGCTGCAGCGCGAGCCGCCCGATCCCGCCTTTCGCCAGCCGCTGGGCGGGCTGTACTGGCTGGTGCAGGGCGACGGCACCTTGCTGCGCTCGCGCTCGTGGTGGGACGCGCCGCACGATCCGGCGCTGGCCGCGCGGTGGTCCGCCATGGACCCTGGCGCCACCGGGCGTTTCAGCGCCACCGGCCCGGGCGATCAGCCGCTGCTGCTGTGGGCGCGGCGCGTGGAGCTGGCCGGGCTGGACGTGCCGGTGGTGGTGGCCGTGGGCGCCGACGCCACGCGGCTGCGCAGCCTGGCGCGCAGCTACGCGCTGACGGTCGCCGCGGCGCTGGGCGTGCTGGCGCTGGTGCTGTGGGGGGCGGCCTGGCTGCAGGTGCGCTCCGGGCTGGCGCCGCTGGGGCGGCTGCAGTCGGCGCTGCAGCGCCTGCGCGGCGGCCAGTCGCAGCGCATCGAGGGCCGCTACCCGGCCGAGGTGCAGCCGCTGGTGGCCGACCTCAACGCCGTGCTGGACGACAACGAGCGGCTGGTGCGGCAGGCGCGCGAGCAGTCCGGCAACCTGGCGCACGGCCTGAAGACGCCGCTGGCCGTCATCGGCAACGCCGCCACGCACTGGCCGGGCGAGGACGGCGCGCTGGTGCGGGCCCAGCTGGCGTTGCTGCAGCGACTGGTGGAGCTGCACCTGGTGCGCGCGCGGGCCGCGGCGCGGGCGCTGGACACCACGCCCGGCGCGGCCGCCGGCACGCCCGTGTCGCCGGTGCTGCAGGACCTGCTGCGCGTCCTGGAGCGGCTGTACGCGGCGCGGCAGCTGCGCTTCGAGCGGGACCTGCCGCCGGCATCGCCCCGGGTGGCGATGGCCTCGGACACGCTGCATGACCTGCTGGGCAACCTGCTGGACAACGCCTGCAAATGGGCGCGCGGCCGGGTGCGGGTGAGCGTGCGCGTGGAGGGCGCGCCCGGCGCGGCGGCCCTGGCGGTGATCGAGATCCACGACGACGGCCCGGGCATCGCGGCCGGGCAGCGCGAGGCGGCGCTGCAGCGCGGGCAGCGCCTGGACGAGCGCCAGCCCGGCAGCGGCCTGGGCCTGGCCATCGCCGACGAGCTTGCGCGGCTGCATGGCGGCACGCTGGCGCTGGAGGCGTCGGCGCTGGGCGGGCTGCTGGTGCGGGTGGGACTGCCGCTGCGCTGAGGGGGAAGCGGGACGCTACGAACGCGCCGGCCCCGGCGCCGTGGCCGGCGTCGCGGGCATGTACAGGTTCAGGCTCACGCTGAAGGTGCTGCCCTGGCCCGGGGCGCTTTGCAGCGCCAGCTCGCCGTCCATCAGCGTCACGAGCCGGCGCACGATGGACAGGCCCAGGCCCGTGCCGCCGTAGCGCCGCGTGATGGAGCCGTCGCCCTGGGTGAAGGCTTCGAAGATGCGCGAGTGCATCGCCGGGTCGATGCCGATGCCGGTGTCCACGACCTCGAAGCACAGCCGGCAGCGTCCGGCCTGCGGGTGCTGCGCCGCCACGCGCAGCGTCACGCTGCCGCGGGCCGTGAACTTCACGGCATTGCCCAGCAGGTTGATCAGCACCTGCCGGATGCGCAGCGGGTCGCCCAGCAGCTCCTCGGGCAGCCCTGGCGCGATCTCGAAGCACAGCGCCAGGCCCTTGGCGGCGGCCTGGGCCTGGACGATGGCGCGCACCGTCTCCAGCAGCGTGCTCAGCGCGAAGGGCACGCGCTCCAGCTGCAGCTCGCCGGCCTCGATGCGCGAGAGGTCCAGCACGTCGTTGGTCAGCGCCAGCAGCTGCTCGCCGGCCAGGCCGATGTGGCCGACGAAGCCCTGCGCCCTCTCGGGCAGGCTCATCTTCGCCAGCAGCTGGCTCAGCCCGATGACGGCGTTGAGCGGGGTGCGGATCTCGTGGCTCATGTTGGCCAGGAAGCGGCTCTTGGCCTCGTTGGCGGCCTCGGCGCGCTCGCGCGCCTCGGCCAGCTGCGCGGTGCGCTGCTCCACCATCGCCTCCAGGTGCTGGCGGTACTGCGCCAGCTCCTCCTCGTTGCGGCGGCGCTCGTCGATGTCCAGGAACACGCCCACCGCGCGCCGCGCGCGCCCGTCGCCCTCGCGCTCGACCACGCGGCCCATCGTCAGCAGCCACACCCAGTGCCCCTCGCGGTGGCGCTGCCGGTACTCCACGGAGAAGAAGGGCGCCTGCCCGCGCAGGTGGCGGCGCAGCGCCGCGCTGGCCCGCAGCAGGTCGTCCGGATGCACCAGGCGCTCCCAGGTGTCGTAGCGCGGCTCCAGCTCCCAGGGCTGGAAACCGAGCATGCGCGGCCAGCGCTCGTTGAACTGCAGCGAGCCCTTGCGCAGGTCCCAGTCCCACAGCCCCAACCCGGCGCCTTCGACGGCCAGCGACAGGCGCTGCTCGCTCAGGTGCTGCGCCGCCTCGGAGCGGTGCATGCGCTCCAGCGCCACGATCTCGCGCTCCTTGAAGCCCAGCCGCGTCACGCTGGCCACGGTCAGCAGCGCCAGCATGCCGGCCAGCGACACCAGCGCGGCCGGCAGGATGGCGTTGCGCGCGATCTCGCCCTGCGACACGCCGGTGAGCAGCAGCCACGGCGTGCCCTCCACCGGGCGGCCGACCAGCAGGTAGCTGCGGCCCTGCGTGTCGACGCCGTCGAAAGGCCGGCCCTGGGCCACGTCGCCCTGGACCGCGCGCGTGGCCGCCGACCGCGGCGTGGCCACCAGCAGCCCGGCATTGGTCTGGCTGCCCTCGCGCACGGCGCGCAGCACGGTCACGGCGCCGTCGCGCTCGCGCCAGGCGATGCGGGCCTCCCCTGTGGCGGAAACCGAGGGCCAGCTCGCCAG
Source organism: Azohydromonas australica DSM 1124 (assembly GCF_000430725.1). Lineage (GTDB taxonomy): Bacteria > Pseudomonadota > Gammaproteobacteria > Burkholderiales > Burkholderiaceae_C > Azohydromonas > Azohydromonas australica. The sequence continues at coordinate 120,251 of NZ_KE387211.1, read as the reverse complement.
CACGCGCACCAGGTAGCTGTCGGCGCGCACCCGCATCAGCACCACCGGCCCCGGCCGCCCCTGCAGGTCCGACAGCGGCACGAGGAAGTCCACCACCACCGCGCCCTCCGCGCGGCGGGGGCCGCGCATCTCGCCCACGGGCGGCAGGTCGTGCAGCGGCCCGGCCTCCGGATCGGTGGCCGGCCCCGGCTGCGAACTCCATGCCACGCCGCCTTGCTTGTCGAGCACGAACAGCGAGTCCACCCCCGTGGCGCGGCGCCACTCCGTCAGCCGCATGCCCAGCAGCCTGCCGGCCTGGGCGTCACCGCTTTCGCGCCAGCGCCGGTAGAGATCGCCCAGGAAGCCGCTGCTGCCCAGCAGGCGCAGGTTGCCGTGGCGCTCGCGCACCCACTCCGCCACCTGCTGCGCCTTGGCGTCGGCCAGGGCCTGCAGCCGCACCGACTCGGTCCGGCGCTCCTCGCGCAGCACCATCGCCACGCCCGCCAGCGTCAGCAGCAGCACGCCCACCAGCGGCAGCAGCAGGCGCTTGCGCCAGTGCGGACGGGGAAGGGCAGCGGGGAGGTGGTCGGACACGATGAAGCGACGGGTCCCTGGGCGAAAAGCGCAGGCTACCAGGGGTTACAAACAACGTTCGTGACCTGGCCCGACAGCGCGCCGGGTGATCTATCGCCCGCTGCCGCCGCTCTCGATCAGGCCAAGCATCCGCTCGTCGCTCACGTGCCTGGACAGCGAGAACCGGTCGGCCAGGAAGTGGTTGACGCAGTGCTCGGTCGTGCCAGGCAGGAAGAAATAGCGCTTGATGGCGGAGGGCTTGAAATCTTCCGGGCAATCGCTCCGTGCCGTGGTAATGAGCAGGAGCTTGGCGGCCAGCGTGCGGTCGGCCTGGTTGGCCTGGTAGCGGTCCGCCACCTGCGCCGCGCCGAGGTCCAGCTCCGCCCGCGTGAACAGCGAGAACTGCCTGAAGCAACGCTTGACGTAGGCCTGCGCGGCCTTGATCTCCCTGCGGGCCGACTTGTCGCCCTTGCCCTTGCTTCTTCCCTTGCCCTTGGCTCTTCTTCCGATGGCCATACGCTCCCTGGTACGTCTTGTTCTGTAACAGCCCGTTAGTCTGCCCGGCCGAATTGGCGGGCAGGTGGTAACGGGGCGTGAAAAAGTCGCGACAGGGGGCAGTGGCGTTGTCAGGGGCGTGGTGTCGTTGCGGAAAGGCTGCCAAGGCGTGAAAACGCCGGACTCACCCCTCCACCACCAGCCCCCCCGCCGGCAGCGTCCCGAACACCTCCGCCACCCGCAGCTTCCCGTCCCGCACCGCGTGCTTTTCCCCGGTGAGCACGTTGCGCAGCGTGAGCCCTTCCGCCCAGGCCGGCATCTCGACGGTGGTGTCGCCCCAGGCCTCCTCGCCCAACGGCCAGCCCATCTGCAGGCCCAGCAGCCGCGCGAAGAAGCGCCCGCCCACGCTGATCAGCCGCTGCCCGTCCGCCGTCTCGCGCGCGAAGGCGATCACGTGGTCGGCGCGCGCGCCGGCAGCGCTCAGCGGCTGGTAGTTGCCGTCGCGGAACAGCCCGGGGCTCTCCGCGCGCCACTGCAGCAGCCGCCACGTCAGCCACAGCTTCAGCCGGCCGTCGTGCAGCGAGGGCGTCAGCTCCTGCACGTTCACCAGCCCGTCGGGGCTCGCCGACAGTGTCTCGAACTGCTCCAGCAGCCGGCTGCGCCGGCCGTAGTCCACCGGACGGCGGTTGTCCGGGTCCACCAGGCTGAAGTCCGGCAGCTCGTTGCCCTGGTACAGGTCCGGCACGCCGGGCAGCGTGTATTTCAGCAGCACCAGCGTCAGCGAGTTCAGCGCGCCGAACCACGCCAGCACCTCCGCCTGCGCCTGGATCTCCGTCAGCAGCGGGTTCGGCTTCACCCGCGGCAGCGCGCTGCGGATGAACGTCAGCAGCGCTTCTTCATATTCGGCGTCCGGGTTCACCCAGCTGCTGTGGCGCTTGGCCTCGCGCACCGCCTTGAGCGCGTAGCGCTCGATGCGCTCGCGGTACTCGGGCAGCGCCTCCTCCGTCAGCCCCTGCGCCGGCAGCGTGCCCAGCAGCGTCTGCAGCAGCAGGTACTCGTCGGCGCGTGCGGGCATCTGGTGGCCTTCCTGCGCCGCCACCCGCGCGCGCTGCAGCTGCGGCGCCTTGTAGAAGCGCCGCAGCGACAGCCGCCACGCGGCCGGGAACTCGCTCAGCACGTCCAGCCGGCAGCGCACGTCCTCGCTGCGCTTGTTGTCGTGCGTGGAGGTCGCCAGCATCGTGTGCGGCCAGCGCGCGGCGCGGTCGCCGTTGGCGCCGTGGAAGGCCCGCAACGTCATGCCGAAGGTGCCCGGCTCGCCGCCCACCTCGTTCAGCGGCAGGAAGCGGTTGAAGCGGTAGAAGGCCGTGTCCTCCACGCCCTTGGCCGTCACCGGCGCCGTGAACTGCTGGAAGCGCATCGCGAAGCGCCGCACCCGCTCGCGCAGCGCCTCGTCCGCGCCTTCCACGGCTTCCGCCAGCAGCGTGCTGCGCACGAAGTCGAACACGGTGGTGTCGGCCGCGCGGCTGCGCCGGCGCGCCTGCGCCACCGCCCAGTCGATGAAGCGCCGGTCCTGCGCCGACGGCTTGTCGACGATGTAGGTCCGGTACACCGGCATGCACGCCGCCACCTCGGCCAGCGCGCGGCGCAGGTTGTTCAGGCCGTGGTCGCGCGTGCGCCGGTGCGAGCGCGCGATGCGCAGCAGCTCCGTCGCCAGCACCGTCAGCTCCGAGCTCAGCGACACCCGCATGATCAGCTGCTTGCCCTGGTAGCCCACTTCCTCGAAGGGCTCGTCCTCGCCGCTGACGGCCTGCCAGATGCGGTCCAGGCGCTCGCGCGCGTTGCAGTCGATCAGCACGCCGTTGAGCACGTTCATCGCGCGGTAGCCGGTGGTGCCGTGCAGCGCCCAGTGCTCCGGCACGTCCTCGTGCCCGGCCGTGATCTTCTCGGCCACCACGTACAGCGGGCGCGCGGGCCGGCCGCCGTCCTCCTTCTGCGGCAGCAGCAGCCCCACGCGGCGCGCGTAGCCCTGCTGCAGCCAGTTGAAGTACTGCGCCGGGTCGTGCAGCCCGTCGGGGTGGTCGATGCGCAGCCCGTCCACCACGCCCGCGGCGCACAGCTCCAGCGCCAGGCCGTGCGTGGCCTCGAACACCGCCGGCTCCTCCATGCGCAGTGCGGCCAGCTCGTTCACGTCGAAGAAGCGCCGGTAGTTGATCTCCTCCGAGGCCACGCGCCAGAAGGCCAGGCGCCAGGCCTGCGCCGCGTGCAGCGCGTCCAGGGCATCGGGCGTCTGCTGGTCGGCCAGTGCGGCCTCGATCGCGCCCTGCACCCGGCCGTCCTCGCGCAGCAGCGCCATCAGCCGCTCCTTGAGCAGCGCCTGGTCGCGCTGGCGCTCGAAGCGCGCCTGCGGCGCCGCGTCCTCGCGCGCGGGCAGGTGCCGGCAGGCGGTGGCCAGGCTCTGCAGCGCCAGCGAGGAGGCGCCCTCCAGGAACGTGGCCGCGCGCTCCAGCAGCGGCGCCGCGGTGCGCGGGTCCAGCGGGAAGCGGTGCTCCCAGTACTGCAGCGCGAAGGCGCCGCGCTCCGGCTCGAACACCAGCTTCAGCTCGCCCGCCTCCAGCACCTGGCCGAAGTGCTGGCCCAGCACCGGCAGCAGCACCTTGCCGTGCAGCGCCGGATCGACCGGCTGCCAGTCGATGTCGAAATAGCGCGCGTAGGCCGAGGCCTCGCCGTGCTCCAGCACGTCGGACCACCAGGCGTTGTGCCCGCCCAGCACGCCCATGTGGTTGGGCACCAGGTCCAGGATGATCCCCAGCCCGTGCTCCTTGGCCGCCGCGGCGAAGCGCTCGAAGCCCTCGCGCCCGCCCAGCTCCGGGTTGAACTCGTCGTGCGCCACCACGTCGTAGCCGTGCATGCTGCCGGGGCGCGCCCGCATCAGCGGCGAGCAGTAGACGTGGCTGATGCCCAGCCGCTGCAGGTAGGGCAGCACGGCGGTCGCCGCCTCGAAGTTGAAGTCCTTGTGGAACTGCAGCCGGTAGGTGGCGCGCGGCACCACCGCCTGCGCGCGCGGGCGCTGCAGCGCCTGCAGCGGCGCGTGCGGACGCAGCTGCGCCAGCACCCGCGACAGCGACAGCACGCGCTCGTCCGCCACCAGCGCGTCCAGCGGCAGCGGCAGCTTCTGGCGCCAGTTGGGATGCTCGTTGACGGTGCCGGGCAGGTTGGGCTGGTCCAGCACGCCCAGCGCGTCCTCCAGCTGCACCATCAGCACCCACGAGGGCGTGCGCGCCATGTAGGCGTGCACCGCCTCCACCAGCGGCTGCGTCAGCGGCGGCGGGTGCCCCAGGTCGATGCTCACGTCCGGCGGCAGCAGCTCCGCGTGCCGCAGCGCCAGCAGCAGCCGGTACTTCTCCTGCGCGCGGCCCACGAGCTGCTCCTCGTACACCGCGTCGTCCAGATACAGGCCCAGGCCCTTGCGCACCTGCAGGTCGTGCCCGGTCCACCAGCCCGCCAGCGTGGGCAGGTCGTGCGTGCTGATGGCCACCAGCGCCGCGCGCGGATACTCCTCGGGCGCCTTGAAGGCGCCGCCCTCGCCGCGCTCGAAGTACAGCAGCCGGTACGACAGCACCTCGGCCTCGGCCAGCGCCGCGCGCACCTCGTCGGCCACGGTGCCCAGGTCCTCGCCGATGACCATGCACTGGTTGCGCTGGCTCTCCACCGCCACCACCGCCATCAGCTCCTTGAGCGGGTAGTGCACGTAGGCGCCACGGGTCGCGCCGCCTTCGGGCGGGATCCAGTACAGCCGCATCAGCCCCATCACGTGGTCGATGCGCAGCGCCCCGGCGTGGCGCATGTTGGCGCGCAGCGTCTCGATGAAGAAGCGCAGCTTGCTGTTGAGCAAGCGCTGCGGGTGCAGCGGCGGCAGGCCCCAGTCCTGGCCCTGGACGTTGATCTCGTCCGGCGGCGCACCCACCGTGGCGCCGGCGGCGTAGAGCGCGGCGTGGCCCCAGGCGTCGGCGCCGGCGCGGTCCACCGAGACCGCCAGGTCCAGGTACAGCCCCACCGCCAGCCCGCGCGAGCGGCAGCGGTGCGACACGCGCGCGAGCTGCAGGTCCGCCTGCCACTGCAGGTACTCGTGGAGCTCGACCGCCTCGCGCTGCTCGCGCTGGAAGCGGCGCACCGCCTCGCCGCGCGGGTCGCGGAAGGCGTCCGGCCACACCGGCCAGCCCCACACGTTGCCGTCCTGGGCGTGGAAGCGCGCCTGCAGCGCCTCGAAGGTGGCGAACAGCCGCAGCGCCTCGCCGCGGTCGGACTGGAAGGCGCGGAAGGCGCGTCCGCGCGCACTGGCCGTGTCCAGGTGCCGCTCGCGGAAGTGCGCGTACAGGCGGCGCAGCACCTCGGCCTTGGCGGCGGCCACGCCGGGGTAGTCCACCTGCGGCGCGTCGCGCAGCTGCTGCAGCCGGTTCTGGAAGCCCGCGGAGCGCACCAGCGCCTGGGCGCTGTCGCACTCGCGGAAGTCCTCCACCGCCTCCACGTCCAGGTAAATGGTGTTGAGCTGCGAGCGCGAGGAGGGGCTGTAGGGGCTGATGTGGTACGGGTTGTGGCTGAACAGCGCGTGCAGCGGGTTCAGGCCCACGATGCCCGCGCCGCGCTCGCCGAACTCCGCCACCAGCTCGGCCAGGTCCGTGAAGTCGCCGATGCCCCAGTTGCGCTGCGAGCGCAGCGCGTAGAGCTGCAGCGCCGGGCCCCAGACGCGCCCGTCCTCCTGCAGCGCCGGCGGGCGCCAGCAGCGCGCCGGCGCGGCGATGAGCAGGCACTCGCCCAGCGCGATGCCCTCGGTCTCCAGCACCAGCCGGTGGTAGCCCGCGGGCAGCCGGGTGCCGATGGACAGCCGCAGCGCGCGCATGGCGCGGCCGTGCACCACGGCCTGTGCCTGCTGGGGCAGGGCATCCGCGTCGGCGTCCCAGCTGTGGACGGCGCCTTCCTCCTCGTGGATGGTCCAGCGCAGCAGCCGCACCTCGCGCGGCAGCTTCAGCGGCAGGTCGAAGCGCTCCTCGTCGGCCTTCACGGCCAGCACCGGCGGCAGCGGCTGGTGCCAGTCAGCGGCCTCGGCGGCGTCCAGCGCCTCCGCGTCCAGGGACTTCACGCCCAGCTCGGCGAGGATCGCCTTCAGCCCCACGTCCGGCACCTCGTGGCGCTGGCCCCAGACGTCGTGCCACTCGGTGCCCACCTTCAAGCGCTCGCACCAGCGGCGCAGCAAGTCTTCAGCCATCCACGTTCTCCACCGTCACGATCACGCCATCGGGCTGCAGCTGCCCGTCGTCGGCCCGTTGCTCGAACACCACCTGGCCCGCCAGTGGCGGGCGCAGCTGGGCCGCCTCCCCGAAATTCGCCGCCAGCCGCAGCGTGGCGCCGTCGCCCAGCCGCCACACCACCTGCAGCACCCCGTCCTCCACGCGGTGCTTGCCGCCGCCGGCCAGGCCCGCCAGGCGCGGCATCAGCCACTGCCGGCGCAGCGCCAGCAGCTGCCGCACCAGCGCCAGGCGCCGCGCGTGCGGCTCCAGCTCGCGCTGGTCCCAGTCCGGGCGGCTGACGGTGAAGCTGGCCTCGGCGTTGGGGTCCGGGATGGCGGCGCGCGCCTCCTCGCTGCTGAAGGCCTCGAAGCGGCCGAACTCCTCGCGCCGGCCCTTGGACACCGCCGCGGCCAGCTCGGGCCCGAAGTCGCAGAAGTAGAGGAAGGGCGCCGACGCGGCGAACTCCTCGCCCATGAACAGCATCGGCACGTGCGGCGAGAGCAGCAGGCAGGCGTAGAGCGCATCCAGCCGCGGCACCGGCGCGAGGTCGCTGATGCGCTCGCCGAAGGCGCGGTTGCCGATCTGGTCGTGGTTCTGCAGGAAGGAGACGAAAGCCGTGGACGGCAACTCCGCGCTGGGCTCGCCGCGCGCCTTGCCCTCGCGGAAGGCGGACGGGTCGCCCTGGTACGCGAAACCTTCCGCCAGGCAGCGGCCCAGGCGCGCCACGGGGTCGTCGGCGTAGTCGGCGTAGTAGCCGTCGCGCTGGCCGGTGGCCAGCACGTGGGCGGCGTGGTGCAGGTCGTCGTTCCACTGCGCGTCGGCGCCGGTGGGCAGGTTGTCGTCGTCGCGCGCCAGCAGCCGCGCGGCGTTGTCGTCGTTCTCCAGCGCCACGTGCACGTGGCGGAAGCGCCCGGGGCCGGCGCGCAGCGCGCGGGCGACCTCCACCGCGATGTGCGTGGGCGAGTCGTCGGCGATGGCGTGCACCGCGTCCATGCGCAGCCCGTCGAAGTGGTACTCGTCCACCCAGTACAGCGCGTTGGCGACGAAGAACTGGCGCACGGTGCGGCTGTGCTCGCCGTCGAAGTTGATGGCCGCGCCCCACGGCGTCTGGTGCGCCGGGTTGAAGAAGCGCTTGCAGTAGGCGTGCAGGTAATTGCCGTCGGGGCCGAAGTGGTTGTAGACCACGTCGATCAGCACCATCAGCCCCAGCCGGTGCGCCTCGTCCACGAAGCGTTTCAGGTCTTCCGGCCGGCCGTAGCTGGCGTCGGGCGCGAAATGCAGCACGCCGTCGTAGCCCCAGCCGCGGCGGCCGGGGAAGTCCGCCAGCGGCATCAGCTCCACGGCCGTGATGCCCAGCTCCGCCAGCTCGGCCAGGCGCTGCTGGGCCGCGGCGTAGGTGCCTTCGGGCGTGAAGGTGCCCACGTGCAGCTCGTACACCACCGCCTCGTGCCAGGGCCGGCCGCGCCAGCCGCTGTCGTTCCAGCGGTAGCCGTCGGGGTCGATGACCTCGCTGGCGCCGTGCACGTCGTCGGGGTTGAAGCGCGAGGCCGGGTCGGGCACGGCCAGGCCGTCAGGCAGCACGAATTGGTAGCGCGTGCCGGCGTGGGCCTCGGGGACGACGGCTTCGTGCCAGCCCTCGTCCAGCGCGTTCATGGGCAGCGTGCGCTGCACGCCGGCTTGTTCGAAGCGCAGCCGCAGCGTCGGCGCGTCGGGCGCCCACAGGCGAAAGCGCACGCCGCCGCCGTCATCCAGCAGCGTGGCGCCGAAAGGCATGGTGTGCATGAGGTTCCGGTCCAGGAGGGTCGATAGGCAAAACAGCCGCGCGCGGCGGCTGCGCGAAGAAAGGCGTCACACCGTCACCATGGGCCGCGTGAGCACCACCAGCGAGCGGCCCCGCAGGGCGTAGCGCTGGCCGGCACGCAGCAGACCGTCGCCCAGGCCCTCGGGCTCGAAGGTGTCGATGAGCACGCGCCAGTCCTCCCCGGGGATGTCCGGGATGGTGAAGGGCACTTCCTCGGCGTCGGCGTTGAAGGCGATGAGGAAGTCGTCGTCGTAGATCGGCCGCCCGCGCCGGCCCACGTCGTTGATGGCCGCGCCGGCGAGGTACATGCCCAGGCAGCGCGCATGCTCGTGCTCCCACTCCTGGGGCGTCATCTCGCGCCCGTCGGGTTTGAGCCAGAGCACGTCCTTGAGCTGGCCGCCGAAGAGCGGGCGGCCGTCGAAGAAGTCGCGCCGGCGGAAGGTGGGGTGGCCGCGGCGCAGGCCGATGAGCAGCTGCGTGAAGCGCAGCTGCGCCTCCTGCGCGGGCGTGAGGTCCCAGTGCAGCCAGCTGGTCTCGTTGTCCTGGCAGTAGGCGTTGTTGTTGCCCCCCTGGGTGCGGCCGATCTCGTCGCCGGCCAGCAGCATGGGCACGCCCTGCGACAGGAACAGCGTGGCCAGGAAGTTGCGCTGCTGGCGCTCGCGCAGCGCCACGACGGCCGCGTCGTCCGTGGGCCCCTCGGCGCCGCAGTTCCAGGAGCGGTTGTTGTCGCTGCCGTCGCGGTTGTCCTCGCCGTTGGCCTCGTTGTGCTTGGCGTTGTAGGCCACGAGGTCGTGCAGCGTGAAGCCGTCGTGGGCAGTGATGAAGTTGATGCTGGCGTGCGGCTTCTTGCCCGAGCGGCCGTAGAGGTCGGAGGAGCCGGTGAGGCGGCGCGCGAACTCGCCGATGAGCCCGCCGTCGCCCTTCCAGTAGGCGCGCATGCCGTCGCGGTAGCGGTCGTTCCACTCGGCCCAGCCGGGCGGGAAGTTGCCCACCTGGTAGCCGCCGGCGCCCAGGTCCCAGGGCTCGGCGATCAGCTTCACCTTGTTGAGCACCGGGTCCTGGCGGATGACGTCGAAGAAGCCGCCCAGGTGCTGCACCACGCCGCCCTCGCGCGCCAGCGCGGAGGCCAGGTCGAAGCGGAAACCGTCCACGTGCATTTCGTCGACCCAGTAGCGCAGCGAGTCCATGACCAGCTGCAGCACGCGCGGGTGTTCGAGGTTGAGGGTGTTGCCGCAGCCGGTGTAGTCGGCGTAGTAGCGGCGCTCGGCGCCGAGCATGTAGTAGGCGGCGTTGTCGATGCCGCGCATGGACAGCGTGGGCCCCATCTGGTTGCCCTCGCAGGTGTGGTTGTAGACCACGTCCAGGATCACCTCGATGCCCGCCGCGTGCAGCGTGCGCACCATGGTCTTGAACTCCTTGACCTTTTCCGAGGCGCTGTAGCGCATCTCCGGCGCGAAGAAGCCCAGGGTGTTGTAGCCCCAGTAGTTCTGCAGTCCGCGCTGCGCCAGGTAGTGGTCGTTGACGTTGGTGTGCACGGGCAGCAGCTCCAGCGTGGTGACGCCCAGCCGCTTGAGGTAGGTGATGACGGGCGCGGTGGCCAGGGCGGCGTAGGTGCCGCGCAGCGCGTCGGGCACCTCGGGGTGGCGCATGGTGAAGCCGCGCACGTGCATCTCGTAGATGACCATGTCGGTCCAGGGAATGTCGGGGCGCCGGTCGCTGTCCCAGGTGAAGGCGGGCTCCAGCACGCGGCACTTGGGCATGAAGCTGGCGCTGTCGCGGCGGTCGAGGGAGAGGTCGCCCTTGCGGTGGCCCAGGGAGTAGCCCCAGAGCGAGTCGTTCCAGCGCAGGCGGCCGATGAAGTCCTTGGCGTAGGGGTCGAGCAGCAGCTTGTGGTGGTTGAAGCGGTGCCCTTCCTCGGGCTTGTGGGGGCCGCGCACGTAGTAGCCGTAGGCCAGCCCGGGACGGGCCTCGGGCAGGTAGCAGTGCCAGAGGTCGTCGGTGCGTTCCCGCAGCCGGATGCGCTGGCGCTCGCGCCGCCCGCTGGGGTCGAAGATCGCCAGGTGCACTTCCTGGGCGTGCTCGGAGAACAGCACGAAGTTCACGCCCTCGCCGTCCCAGGTTGCGCCCAGGGGATACGGCCGCCCGGGCCAGACGGTGGTGATGGGGGTCTCTCGGCTCATGGCCGAGGCGCTTGAGCAAATGGGACGCCTGCGACGGCGGGCAATTTGCCCGGGTACGGCTGAGCAAGCTGCTCTGTCCCACGGCCTGGGGCGACGCGCACAGTGGCCGCATTGCCTCACACGGCCGACCGCGGCCCGCGTTCCATGCCTTTCGACCACCTGCATCGCGCCGCCGCGGCGCTTGTTCTGGCTTTGCTGGGCGCCGCCGCCCAGGCTGCCGGCCACTGCGGCGGCCCTTCGCCCGCCGACCCCGGCGCCAGCGACCCGCTCGCCCGCGAGGTCAGCACCCTGTCGCTGGAGTACTGGGTGGAGCAGCCCGCGGGCATGGTCACCTGCAGCTACGGCTACTTCGCCGCCAAGTGCGGCGACTTCGCGTCGGCGCACCGGATCTTCGACAAGTGCATCGCTAAGGGCTACGGCGGCGCCATGATCTGGAAGGGCCTGCTGCTGGAGGACGGCTCCGGCGTGCCGCGCGACCCGGCCGCCGCTGCCGCCCTCTACAAGCAGGCGGCCGAGAGCGCCGGCGACGAGGGCTACGCCGCCCTGGGCAGCCTGCACTACGCCACGGCGCTGTACGAGGGCAACGGCGTGGAGCGCAACGAGGCCGAGGCGCGCAAGTGGTTCGAGCGCTCCGCCGCGCTGGGCAGCGAGGACGCTAAGACCTTCCTGCGCACCGGCCACCACACCGGCTCGCGCAACCAGCGCGGCGAGGGCGTGGGCCCGGTGCCGGGCGCCGTCGCCGCCGCCCAGGCCACGGCGCAGCGCCTGGTGAAGCAGGCGGCCGAGGCGCTGCCCGGGCTGCCCGGCGAGGCCGCCGGGCTAGGGCTGGGCGTGCTGGCCCTGGCCGGCGCGGGCGCCTGGCACCAGCGCCGCCGGGGCCGGCGCAGCCAGGTGGAGGCCGGCGCCGTCCGCGTGCCCAACGCCTTGGCCGCGAAGGGGGCCTGAGCCATGCACACCACCGTGGACGGGGCGATGTACGGCCTGAGCCAGCTGTTCCTGCTGCCGGTGCTGCTGGGCATCGCGGCGCTCTTCGCCTATGCCTTCTTCGCGCTGGGCGCCTGCGTGCTGCAGGCGTTGCAGCGCCGCCGCGGCGTGCCCGCGGCCTTCGAGCTGCACCAGGCCCGCGCGTTGCGGCCCGAGCTCGACGCCGCGGCGCTGGAGCTGCTGGCGCTGCGGCGGCTGGAGCTGGTGCGCGTGAGCACCCGCGTGGCGCCGATGCTGGGCCTGGTGGCGACCATGATCCCCATGGGCCCGGCGCTGCAGGCCCTGGCCGGCGGCCAGCTCGACGCCGTGGCGCGGGGCCTGACCATGGCTTTCTCGGCCGTGATCCTGGCGCTCATCGCCGCGGCCATCACCTACACCATCGCCCAGGTGCGCCGGCGCTGGTACGCCGGCGAGCTGCAGGCGCTGGCTGCCCCGGAGGCGCGGCCGTGATCCGCGAGCGCCTGCTGGCCGAGGAGGACGAGGACCCGGTGCTGTCGCTGGTCAACCTCATCGACGTGTTCCTGGTGCTGATCGCCGCGCTGCTGCTGGCCATGGCGAGCCATCCGCTGAACCCCTTCACCGCCGACAAGGTGACCGTGATCCGCAACGCCGGCCGGCCCGACATGCAGGTGGTGATCAAGGACGGCCAGCGCGTGGAGCGCTTCAAGGCGGCCGAGGGGACGGCGGGCGGCGGCAGCGGCGGCGTCAAGGCCGGCGTGGCGTACCGGCTGGAGGATGGGTCGATGGTGTACGTGCCGGAGTGAGGCCGGCGGTGCCGCCGTGGCGCTGGTGCAAGATGCCGCCCCCCATGCATCACGCCGCCCAGTCCGCCGCATCCGAAGCGCTGCCGCCCCCCATGCCCTCCCGTCCCCCGCTGCTCCTCCTCGGCCGTGCCCTGCGCTGGCGCCTGGGGGCCGTGGCGCTGGCGGTAGTGGCGGTGCTGGCCTGGGGCGACTGGCGGGAGTGGCGCCAGCGCAATGCCCAGGCGCTGCCCAGCACCGCGATGCTGGCGACCCAGCTGCTGGCCGACGACCTGGCGCGGCACGCCAGCGCCTTCGACCGCAGCGGCCGCAGCGTCACGCTGCAGCCGCTGGAGACACTGGCGCAGCTCGCGCCCTTCTGCGCCGAGGTGGTGGACATCTACGGCCGCGTGCTCGATGCCGGCTGCCTGCCAAGGGTCGATGACCCCGACGCGACGTCGGCACGGCTGGCGCGCGTGCTGGCCGGCGGCCCGCCCGGCGCGTGGCAAACGACGCTCACGCTGACGCTGTCGGAGGGCGTGAAGGTCGCCACGGTGGAGGTGCAGCCGCACTGGGCGCTGGAAGGGCGCCGGCTCTGGCAGCGCTGGGCGCTGCTGGCCGCGGCGGCGGCGGGGCTGATGTCCATGCTGTGGCTGGCCTCGCGCCTGGTGGCGCGCTCGCTGGCGCCGGCCAACCAGGTGTTGGGCGCGCTTGCGCGGCTGGCCGCCGATGACCTGCAGGTGCGCCTGCCGCCCATGCGGCTGCGCGAGCTGGAGCACATCGGCCAGGGCTTCAACGACCTGGCCGAGCATCTGACCGAGCTGCGCCGCCGGCAGCAGCAGCTCAGCCTGCACCTGCTGCAGGCGCGCGAGGCCGAGCGCCGCCGCCTGGCGCGCGAGCTGCACGACGAAATGGGGCAGAGCCTGACCGCGCTGCAGGCCGAGGCCGCGGCGATGAGCCTGATGACGCAGGCGCTGCCGCAGGCCGCCGCCAGCGCGCAGGCCATGGCGCGCACCACCGCGCAGCTGCTGGACGGCCTGCAGCGCGTGCTGGCCGACCTGCGCCCGCAGGCGCTGGACCGCTTCGGCCTGGCGGTGGCGCTGCAGTCGCTGGCGAGCCTGCCGCGCCGGCGCGCCGACGGCAGTGAGCTGCACGTGCGGCTGGAGCTGCCGCAGCCCTGGGTGCCGCTGCCGCCGGACCACGACATCCACGTCTACCGCATCGTGCAGGAGGCGCTGACCAACGCGCAGCGCCACAGCGGCGCGCAGCACGCCGTGGTGGCACTGCGGCGCGAGCCGGGCGCCTTGCACGTGAGCGTGGCCGACGACGGCCCCGGCGCCGCCTCGGCGCTGCCGCCGGCATCGGGCCACGGCCTGCTGGGCCTGCACGAGCGCGTGCTGGCGCTGGGCGGGCGGCTGGAGTGGGAGCGCTGCGCCGCCGGCGGCCTGGGCCTGCGGGCGTGGCTGCCGCTGCGGGAAGACCTGGAAGAGGGCGCCGCGGTTGCGGCGCCGCAAGAGGAGGAGATGCCGTGATCCGCGTGATGCTGGTGGACGACCATGCCGTGGTGCGCGAGGGCTACCGCCGCCTGCTGGAGCTGCAGGGCGACATGCAGGTGGTGGCCGAGGCCGGGGACGGCACGCAGGCGCTGCAGGCCTGGCGCGAGCAGCCGGTGGACGTGCTGGTGGTGGACCTGGCGCTGCCCGGGCTGGGCGGGCTGGAGCTGATCCAGCGCCTGCGCCAGCGCGACGCCGCCTGCCGCGTGCTGGCCTTCAGCATGCACCGCGACCCGGTGTGGGCCGCGCAGGCGCTGCGCGCGGGCGCCCTGGGCTACGTGACCAAGAGCAGCCCGCCGCAGGAGCTCGTCCAGGGCGTGCGCCAGGTGAGCCAGGGCCGGCGGCTGATCAGTGCCGACATCGCCGGCGAGGTAGCGGCGCTGCTGCTGCAGCCCCAGCCGCCGGCCGCGCACGGGCTGTCGCCGCGCGAGTTCGAGGTCATGCGCGCGCTGGTGACGGGCCGCAGCCCGCAGGAGATCGCGCAAGCGCTGGCGCTGAGCGTCAAGACCGTCCACAACCTGCACTACCAGGTGAAGGCCAAGCTCGGCACCAGCAGCGACTTCGAGCTGGCGCGCCTGGCCTGGCAGAACGGGTGGACGGCGTAGGCGCGGGGCGCGCTCTCATTCCAATTTGCCATTGCCAGTGACGTGATTCCGTCATGCCCGCGAAGGCGCATTGCTGTCCGGGGAAGTCGGAAACCGATTTGCCTTGCCGGCTGCGACGCAGGCCGCCAGCCCAGGAAGTCGTCATCCCGGCTTTCGTCCAGTGCTGTCCGGGGAAACAGGAACAGGCGTATCCCGCGAGCTGCTGTGGTACGCACCCTGGCCCGTCATCCCGGCGCAGGCCGGGATCCACGCGCACCAAGGCAGTGGCGTGGCAGGCGCCGGCACGTGGAAATGCGGCTCTGGGAGACGCTGCGGCGTTCGTGGATCCCGGCCTGCGCCGGGATGACGAAGCAGGGTGCGATACGGCTTGGCTGACGGGATGCCACCAACTTCCCCGGACAGCACTGCGCCTTCGTGGGTGTGACGGGATTCTTGAGTCGCTGTCGAGAACTGCAATCAGGCGCTGACCGTCGCTTCCCGCAGCTCCCGCTCCATGCCGTCGATGCCGTCGGAGATGGCGCCCTTGACCAGCGCGGCGACGGCCTCGCTGTCCTCGGGCCGGGATTCGAAGTCGATGGTCCAGCTCAGAACCGCCTGGCCGTCGTAGGAGTCGAAGATCTCCACGGTCCCGCGGTAGTGGGTCACCGGGAACGGCGAAGTCGTGCGCAGGTAGACGAAGCGCTTGCGCTCGTCGTCGACGGCCTCGATGAGGTCCGTGATCTGCCCGCCCTCCAGCGTCATGTGGCGCTGGGCGCCGACGCCGCTGCCCTCGACGCGGCAGCTCCCGATGATCGGGAACCAGCGGTCCAGGCCTTCGATGCCGCGGATGGCGTGCCAGGCCTTGGCGGTGGAGGTGTCGAGCTTCTTGGTGATGGCTTGCTTGGTGAACATGGGCAGGTGCCTTTCTGGGTTTTATGGAGGGGCGGCGGTGCTGATGTCCCGAGGCCATACCGCCCCCCGATTGCCTTGGGACATTGAAATGAAGCGCTGGTGGCCGCGGCGGGCGCCGCCCGCCGCTCAGGCCAGCCGGAGATCCGGCGTGGCGCCCCACCGGCCCTGCTTGTCGACCCACAGCACGCCGACCTGCCAGTGCCGGGCCAGCTGCGCGATGAGCGCCGGCCGGGCCATGAACATGACCTTGGTGAGTGCGTCGGCCCGCATGGCGCTGGGCGCGGCCACGCTGACGCTGCTCAGGGCGGTGGGGGAGTCGCCCGTGGACGGATCGAGGATGTGGTGATGGCGGTGGTCCGGCGTGAAGGCGCTGCGGTTGTCGGCCGAGGTGGCCAGGCTTCTGCCGTCCAGCGCCAGCGCGGCGATCAGCCGGCCCGTGTGGTGAGGGTCTTCCACGCCCAGGGTCCAGGCCCCGCCGCGCGGGCTGCGTCCCAGGCTGCCGAATTCGCCGGTATCGATGAGTGCGTGCTCGATGCCGTGCGAGCGCAGCGTGGCGCGCACGGCATCGGCCGCGTAGCCCTGCGCGATGCCGTTCAACGTGACAGCCATGCCGGGGCGGGCGAGCTCGATGGCCCGCTCGCTGACCTTCAGGCCCCGCCAGCCCACCAGGCCCAGGGCCTGCGTGCGTTCGGCAGCGGTGGGCAGGCGGCCGGCCTGGCGGGCGGCGTCGGACAGCTGCCACAGCGGCTGCACCGTGACGTCGAAGGCACCCCGGCTGCGCTCGGCCACCCACTGGGCTTCGCGCAGCACGGCCAGCAGGTGGCCGCTCGGCCTGGACAACCGCCCGGTGCGGTTGAGCCGCTGCAGCTCGCTATCAGCATTGAACAGGCTCATGGCGTCCTCGACCTTGCGCAGCACCGCCTGGGCCGCCGACAGCGCCTTCTCCGCCCGGGCCGGGTCGGCGTGCGCCACCTGCAGGTGCAGCTGGGTGCCCAGGCCCTGCAGGTGGCGGCTGTGCCATGGCCGCTGCAGTGGCGATGGCGCGGAGCGGGCGGTGGTCAGGGGCAGGCAGCCCAGCGGTGCTAACAGGAGCGTTCGTCGTTGCATGGTGTGTGCTCGGCCAGGGGTTCAGCAGGTCGGGGTCGGTTGCTCAGAGGCGTTGGCGTGCGGCGAGGGCCCGGCCGCCCGCGTCGCCGCGGCCTGTCCGGCCAGGTGCCTGCCGGTGCGGTGGTGGACGATGACGGGCACGCAGCGCTGCGCGTCGTGGTAGATGCCCACGCAGTCCAGGCACTGGAAGCAGTCGTCCCAGCGCACCGCGCCGGAGGGCTCGATGGCGTCGTAGCGGCAGGCCGTCTTGCAGCGCTGGCAGGGCTTGCCGCACTCGGCGCGGCGCGGCAGCCAGTTCAGCCGCCTGAGCTTGCCGCCCAGGGACATGGCCCCACCCAGCGGGCACAGCACGCGGCAGAAGAACTTGTAGTAGGCCGCCGCCAGCAGCAGCAGTGCCACGGCATAGGCGACAAAGGGCCAGGGCCGGTCGAATCCGAGCGTGATGGTGGTCTTGAAGGGCTCGACCTCGTTGAGCGTCTCGCCCAGCGTCGGGAACAGGAAGGCCGCCACGACCAATGTGGCCAGGACGGCGTAGCGGCTCCACCCCAGGCGGCGAGCCAGCCGCGGCGGCAGGTCCAGTTGCGGGATGCGCAGCCGCTGCGCCAGCAGGCCCACGAATTCCTGCAAGGCGCCGAACGGGCACAGCCAGCCGCAGAAGGCGCCCCGTCCCCACAGGAAGAACGTGATGCCGGTGAAGGCCATCAGCACCAGGCTGATCGGGTCGTACAGGAAGTTCGACAGCCCATGGCCGCCCATCAGGGCCTTGATCAGCCCCGTGATCTGCACGACCGACAACTGCCCTTGCGCATGCCACCCGACATAGATCAGGGTGAAGGCCAGGAAGCCCCTGCGGAACAGCGCCAGCCGCCGTGCCGAAACGGACCACCAGCGGGGTCGGGCCAGCACCAGGCTCAGCAGGCTAAATGCCGCCAGCAGCACGCCTATATCGACCGCGCGCGCCTGCCAGGCGAGCAACCATTCGGGCCAGGGTTTGGGCGGGTAGCTGAAATACCGCGCCGGCGGTGAATGGGCGAGCGTCGCGCTCTGGTGGGTGATGGCGGACAGGACCGTGCCTCTGGACCGGCTGAACGTGAGCCGGAATTCGGCAGGCCGCGCCGGGTCCAGATGGGCATCGGCGTTCACGCCGAACAGCCGCGAGGAATTCAGATCTTTCAGGCCGCCGGCCTGGCGGGGTTCCAGTCCCTGGTCGCGAAACTCCAGGAACATCCCGTCCTGCGCCATGGCCAGGCGGGACGATTGGGCCCCGGGCAGGAAGTCTTCATCGGCCAGGACAAAGCGCCCGCGGGTTCCGACCCACCAGAGATGCTGGTGATCGAAATTGCGCGCCATGACCTGCTCATATTGTTCCCGGCCCAGCACGGCGTGCCCGATGGTGGGGACGTTGAGGTACGCCACGTAGAGCTCGACGAAGGTTTCTTCGGGATGCGAAATTCCGTAGGTATCCGATCCCTCGCCCTCGGTGCCGGCAAACAGCTTTTCCGCTTCGGCATGGGTCAGGCGCAAATGGCCGATGGAGCCGTTTCGCACCAGCGCGTCGAAGCTGGCTGCTTCAAATGCATCGCTCCTGACCTGGGCGGGCGGGCCCGCCTGCTGGTGGTTGGCAAAGCCCAGGCGCGCCCGCGCGACCTCCAGCGCGGCGGTGAGCACGGTCTGGTTGATGATGCGGATGGAGGTGGTGGCCTTGGCGACACCGTCGAGGGTCGTCTGGCCGGCGTGGCTGCGGGCGGGGCCGCCGTTCTTGTTGCGCGCGGCGTCCTGGGCGATCAGGTATTGGTCCGAAATGCTGTGGCCGGGATATTGCGCAATGAATTCCTTCAGCGGACGATCCTTCTGACCGCCAAGATCGCGGAAGGTGAAAACAGGCTCGCGCTGCTGCAGGAGCTCCACGTCCACGAAGTTTCCCTTGCGGTCGATGGCAATGAGAAAATTCATGGGGTTGCCCTCGAAACCCGGCAATGGCGCGATGTCGATGGATTCGAAAACGTAGAGTGCCGGTCCGAGGTTTTGTTCGAGCGGGCTGGTGACAGGCCAGACAGGGACGTTCGACAGCTTTTCCTCCACCCGGTAAGGATGGCTGAAGCGCCGCTCGATTTCCGATTTATCCAGGATGCCTGCCCAAGATAGCGGGCACCAGGATGCCAGGGCCATCAGCAGTGCCAGGGCGGCGATCTGCCAAGTTCCGCATTTGAATGCCGGACAGGTGTTTGTTGGATGGTGGCCCGTCATCGTGATTTTTGCCCCAAGGCAACGTACTCAAGGTTATCGTTGCCGTCGAGGCTCGATCATCTGTAGGGAGCCCGATTGCAACCGGTGGCTCAGGGTAATACGGGCAGGCTGGCCGAAATTCCAGGAATGCATGCGAAGGGAATTTGCCGGCACGATGCCGGGCAAATCGCCCGGGTTCCAGGCCAGCGTGCGCGGGCCATTCGCTTTCCTGCGAGCGCGCTGAAGCGCCCAGGTCCCGGCTGAGCCGGCGTGCGGGCCGCGGAAATCGGAAATGCGTGAAAAAGCAGGCAGTCTCCAGGCCTGCGTGAACGGCCGCCGCCGTCCCGCCCGCGCCGCGCGCGAAGAATCGGCGCGACATGAAAAGAAACTTCCGCCGCCTCCTGGCCGGCGCGCTGTGGGCAGCCGCCCTGGCCGGCCTGTCCCCGGCGAGCCCCGCTGCCGAGCCTGACGCCGCCGCCGCTTCCAGCACCACTGTCCCCAGCACCGCCGCGCCCGAAGCCTCGATGAACGAGCGCGTGCTGATGGTCCCCGTGGACCTGCAGCGCAGCGTGCGCCTGGTGGTGACGCTGCTGCAGCCCGACGGGCCGGGGCCCTTTCCGCTGGCGGTGGTGAACCACGGCGCCGCGGGCAAGACGCCGCGCGCGCAGGTGCCGCGCTACGTCCACACCTTCGCCGCCTATTACTTTCTCTCGCGCGGCTACGCCGTGGCGCTGCCCATGCTGCGCGGCTACGCCGGCTCGGAAGGCGAGATGAGGCCCTTCGGCTGCAACCAGGAGCGCGTCGGCCTGGACAACGCGCGCGACATCCAGGCCGTGCTGGACTTCCTGGCCACGCAGCCCGGCATCGACGCCAGCCGCACCGTCATGGCCGGCCAGAGCATCGGCGGCTGGAACACGCTGGCCTACGGCACGCTGGGCGATCCGCGGGTCAAGGGCCTGGTCAACTTCGCCGGCGGCATGAACATCTCCAATTGCCCGTCCTCCGCCGCCGCGCTGGCGCGCGGGGCCGAGCGCTTTGGCGCCTCCACCCGCGTGCCCTCGATCTGGTTCTACGGCGAGAACGACAGCTACTTCGGCCCGCCGGTGTGGCAGGCCATGCTCTCGCGCTACACCGCCATGGGCGCGAAGGCGCAGATGGAGGCCTTCGGGCCCTTCATGAAGGATGCGCACCACCTGCTGGTCTATCCCGAGGGCCTGCCGATCTGGGCGCCCAAGACGGACGCCTTCCTGCGCCAGCTCGGCCTGCCCGCGGCCATCGCGCATCCGCAGTACCTGCCGCAGGACTTCCCGCCCCCTTCGGGCCACGCCGCCCTCGACGACGTGGAGGCCGTGCCCTACCTGAGCGACAAGGGGCACGAGCACTATCGCCGCTTCCTGGAGCGGCCCATGCCCCGGGCCTACATCGTGTCGCCGACCTACGCGGCCGCCTTCTACGGCGGCTTCGACCCGGTGGGCCGCGGCCTGAAGGAGTGCCGGGCGCGCTCGCGCCACTGCCAGGTCTACGCGGTGGACGACCACGTGTCCTGGGTGCGTCCCACGCCCGCGCCGCCGGCGCTGCGGCCCGCGGTGCCGGAAGAGGCGCCCGCCATTCCCTTCGTCAACGAGTCCGGCCGCCAGGGCTGGCTGAAGTACCTGGAGCTGCGCCGCCCCAAGGCCTTCGTCATCGCGCCGGACGGCGCCTGGAACGCCGCCGCGCTGGGCCCCGATCCGCTGGCCCATGCCCTGGAGCAGTGCAACAAGGCGCACCAGGGCTGCAGGCTGTACGCGGTGGACCAGGGGGTGGTGTGGGCGGCGGAGCCCTGAGCCGGGCCCGGCGCGGCGGGCGTTGGCACCTCAGCGCCGCCCCTGCCGGTTCTTGTCCCAGATCGCCACCAGGATCAGCCCGTAGGCCAGCAGCCGCACCAGGTACGTGATGGGCTCGCTCTCGTCGTTGGCCGGGCGCAGGGCCATGTGCACGCGGTTGAGCGCCTCCACCAGGAACGACGCGCCCAGCAGCAGGAAGAAGCGGTCGCCGCTGCTGCGCCAGTAGCGCCAGAACAGCAGCGCGGCGATGAAGGACGCGCAGGCGATCGCGCCCAGCAGCATCGGCGCCAGCGGCTCGGTGTTCATGGGTGCACCCTCGCGCTGCGCGCGGTCCCGCCAAGCGGGACGGATCGCCCCCTTCGGAACGGCCGTGCGGGGGCGCTCACGTGTCGTGCTCCAGCAGCATGCCCACCACCAGCAGCAGCACCGAGCCCAGCGCCACCAGCAGCCGCGCCAGGCTCAGGTCCAGGTCGCGGAACACCAGCCGGTCCAGCACCAGCAGCAGGTTGTTGGCCGTCAGGCCCACGAAGCACAGCCCGCTCCACAGCAGCAGCCTGAAGCGCGTGCGCGCATAGGCGCGCAGCAGCAACCCCGCGCACAGCAGCGCGGTGAGCGCGCACAGCGAATAGATGGCTTGGGCCATTCAGTTTCCCTTTCGCAGGCAGAAAGCGTCGGCGAAGCGCGTGGCGTTCTTCTGCACGCGGTCGTGGATCAGCTTGGTCACGCCGATCAGGTCCACGCGGTAGGCCTCGGCCAGGCGGTCCACCATCGCCGCCAGCGCCGCGTCGCGGGGCCGGTAATGCAGCCGCTGCGCCTCGGCGGCCTCGGGCTCCACCAGGCCCACCTCGCGCAGCGCCTGCGCCACGCCTTCCGCCGTGGCCTCCGGCACGTACAGCGCACGCGCCACCTCGGCCACCGGCCACGCGTAGTCGGGCCGGCCGCGCAGCAGCAGCAGCGCCTCCAGGAAGGGCACCGACGGAACGCTGGTGAGGATGAAGCGCCGCAGGTCGTCCGGCAGCGCGTCGTCTGGGCTCAAGCCAGCGCCTCCGCCAGGCCCGCCGCGCGCCCGCCGACGCGCCGGCGGGCGGCCGCCACCCCGGCGCTCACGTCGCGCCCTGGGCGCCGCGGCCACCGGCGCCGGCACTCCCCTCGATGCCCGCGCCCTGCTGCGCGCGCCACTGCGCGATCAGCGCCGCCAGCGCCGCGATGTCCGCCGGCTTCACCAGGTGGTGGTCGAAGCCCGCCTGCCGCGCCTGCGCCTGGTCCGACTTCTGGCCGTAGCCGGTGAGCGCGATCACCAGCGCGTGCTGCGTGGCGGGCAGGGCGCGCAGGTGGCGCACCACCTCGAAGCCGTCCATGCCCGGCAGCCCGATGTCCAGCAGCACCACCTCGGGCTGGAAGGCCTTGGCCCGCTCCACCGCCTCCGGCCCGCTGTGCGCGGTCTCCACGCTGTGGCCTTCCATGCGCAGGAACATCGCCACCGTGTCGGCCGCGTCAACGTTGTCGTCCACCGCCAGCACCCGGCAGCCGCGGGTCTCCGCGGCCTGCACGGGATCCGCGGACGGCGCCGGCGCGGGCGCCTCCACTTCCGCCAGGCAGGGCAGCCGCACGATGAACTCCGAGCCCTGGCCCGGCCCGGCGCTGCGGGCCTCCACGTCGCCGTGGTGCAGCTGCACCAGGCGCTGCACCAGCGTCAGGCCCACGCCCAGCCCGCCCTGGCTGCGGTCCAGCGAGCGCTGGCCCTGCTCGAACAGCTCGAACACGGTGGACAGCAGTGCGGCCTCGATGCCAATGCCGTTGTCGCGCACGCTCACCACCGCCTGGCCCTGCGCCACCTGCAGCGACAGCTCGATGCGCCCGCCCTCGTGCGTGTACTTCGCGGCGTTGTTGAGCAGGTTCGACACCACCTGCGACAGCCGCGCGAAGTCGCCGCGCAGCCACACCGGCGCCGCGGGCAGCTGCACCGTCAGATGGTGGCGGCGCCCGTCCAGCAGCGGACGCGCCGTCTCGGTGCCATGCGCCACCACCGTCAGCAGGTCGATGGGCTTCATCTGCAGGCTGATCTTGCCCTGGCTGATGCGGGCCACGTCCAGCAGCTCCTCCACCAGCTCCGTCATGTGCCGCACCTGGCGGTCCATCACGTCCGTGGCCCAGGACAGCCGCGGCTGCCCCGCCGGCGCGATGCGGCGGATCACCTCCACCGCGTTGCGGATCGGCGCCAGCGGGTTGCGCAGCTCGTGCGAAAGCATGGCCAGGAACTCGTCCTTGCGCCGGTTCAGCGCCGTGAGCTGCTCCTGCGCATGGCGCCGCTCCTCGATCTCGGCTTGCAGCGTGCGGTACAGCCGCGCGTTCTCCAGGGCCAGCGCCGCGCGCTCGCACAGCGACTGCAGCAGCTCCTGGTCCGGCTGCGCCGCCACGAACAGCGCGCCCAGCACGCGCGTGCCGTGCGGCAGCGGCATGACCACGCCGTGCGGCAGCCGGTGCGCGGGCGTGGCGCCGGCGTGGCCCTCGGCTTCGTCCAGCGCCTCGCACGGGTCTTCCGCGAGCGCCTGGGGCTGCCGCTCGGACAGCGTACGGATGAAGGCCTCGCGCACGGGCGGCGCCATCTCGTGCAGCGCGTGCTCGGCAAAGGCCACGGGCCGGCCCGCGCTGTCGCCGCGCGCCACCAGCAGCCGCTGCGGCGTGGCCTCGGTGGTGGCAGTGCACACCTGCAGCGCGGCGCAGGGGCTCAGTGCCGGCACCACCAGCTCCAGCAGCCCGCGCATGGCGACCTCGGCGTCCAGCGAGGCGCTGAGCACGCCGCTGACCTGCGACAGGAAGTTGGAGCGCCACGTGGCGCGCTCCGCGGCGCGGCGCGCGGCCTCGGCCTCCACCAGCGCCACGCGCTGCTCGGCCTGGCGGCGCACGCGGCGCTGCATCACGTGCAGGTCCACGAACACCTGCACCTTGGAGCGCAGCACCTGCGGCACCACCGGCGACATGATGTAGTCCACCGCGCCCAGCTCGTAGCCGCGGTGCGTCTGCATCTCGTCGGCGTAGGCGGTGATGAAGATGATGGGCGTGTGCGCCGCGCGCTTGTACTGGCGGATCAGCCGCGCCGTCTCCAGCCCGTCCATGTCGGGCATGTTCACGTCCAGCAGGATCACCGCGAGCTCGCGCCGCAGCACCTCGCGCAGCGCCTCGGCGCCGGAGTACGCGGAGACCAGCTCCTGCCCCAGGTCCTCCAGCAGCGCGCGGAACACCAGGTGCTTCTCCGGCAGGTCGTCGACGATGAGGATGCTGCTGGTGACGGCCTCGTCCTCGTCCGGCAGCGTGGTGATGGTCGGCGTGGTGGAGCGGGCCGGGGGCGGTGCGGGCGGCATCGGTGCCCCCGGCGGCTTGGGCGTCAGCGGCATAGCCACCCCTTGAGCACACCCAGCAGGTGCGCCGGGTCCACGGGCTTGGACAGGTAGTCCCAGGCGCCGGCCTCGATGCACTTCTGCCGGTCGCCCTTCATGGCCTTGGCCGTCACGGCCACCATGGGCAGCTCGCGCCCGCGCGGGAGCTGGCGGATGTGCTGCATGGTGGTCAGCCCATCCATCTCCGGCATCATGATGTCCATCAGCACGATCTCGATGGAGGGGTCGCTCTCCACCATGCGGATGGCCTCGCGCCCGTTGTCGGCCGAGACGATTTCCATGCCGTGGTCGTCCAGCACCGTGGCCAGCGCGAAGATGTTGCGCATGTCATCGTCCACGATCAGCGCCTTGCGCCCGCGCAGCGAGCAGCGCCCGCCGGTGACGGCCTCCGCCGCGCGCGCCTCGGCCTCCGGCATCTCGGCCGCGGCGCGGTGCAGCGCCAGCGAGGCGTAGCCCAGCAGCTCCTGCGGCGTGGCTGCGCGGCGCAGGCTGAAGCCGCCGTGCTGGCGCTCCCACACGCCGGCGTCGGTGCCGTCCGGGCTCCACAGCAGCACCGGCAGCTGCAGCCCCAGCGGGTGCGACTCCATGGCCTCGCGCACGTCCTCGGGCCCAAAGCCTTGCATCGCCGCGTCGATCACCAGCGCATCGGCCTCGCGCAGCTGCGCCCGCACGGCAGCCGCGTCCTCGGCGAAGGCCAGCTCCACGCCTTCGTCCTGCTGCAGCGTCTCGGCCAGCGTGCGCCGCGCCTCGCCGTCGGGCAGCGCCACCAGCAGCCGCCGCACCGGCTGCTGCGCGTACCGGTGCAGCTTGCCGAAGGCGTCGTCGAGCTCGTCGCGGGAGTGCAGCGGCTTGCCGATGAAGCTCAGCGCGCCGGCCTGCAGCGCCTGCTCGCGCGCGTCGTCGGTGGAGATCACGCACACCGGCAGGTGACGCGTGCGCGCGTCGGCCTGCAGCCGCTCCAGGATGCGCCAGCCCGGCATGTCGGGCAGGTGGATGTCCAGCGTCAGCAGCGAGGGCCGGTACTCGCAGGCCAGGCCCAGCGCGCTGGCGCCCGTGGTGCATACCAGGCCCTTGAAGCCGGCCTGGCGCGCCGAGTCGAGCATCACGCGCGCGAAGCCCAGGTCGTTCTCCACGATCAGCAGCACGTTGTCACCGGCCATGAGGTGGTGGCGGTCGTCGTCGGCCACGTTCTCGAAGGTGTCGGGATCGGGCTCCGGCACCGGTGCCGGCAGCAGGCGGGAGCCGTCCGCCGGCGCGACCGCGGCGGGCAGCGTGCCCAGCAGCGCCCCGGCGCCCCAGGCCGCGGCCTGCTGTTGCTGCTGCGCCTGGCGCGGCGCCGGCACCTGTTGCTGCAGCGGTGCCTCCGGGGCGCGGTCACGGTGCATGGCGCGCTGGCTGCGCGGCAGGCTCAGCGTCTGCGGCAGCACCAGCGTGAAGGTCGAGCCCTCGCCCGGCGTGCTCACCAGCCGCAGCTCGCCGCCCAGCAGCTTGGAAAGCTCGCGGCTGATGGCCAGGCCCAGGCCGGTGCCGCCGTACTTGCGCGAGGTGGAGCCGTCGGCCTGCTGGAAGGCCTCGAAGATGATCTGCTGCTTCTCCGCCGGGATGCCGATGCCCGTGTCCGACACCGCGAAGCTGATCACCGGCCCGGCGCGGCGCAGCTCCTCGCTCTCCGGCAGCCAGCCCTCGGGCGCTGTGCCGATGCGCAGGTGCACGTGGCCGCGGTGCGTGAACTTGAAGGCGTTGGACAGCAGGTTCTTGATGATCTGCTGCAGCCGCTTCACGTCCGTGAGCATGGACGGGGGCGCGCCGTCGGCGATCTCGATGCCGAAGCCCAGGTGCTTGGAGTCCGCGAAGTGGCGGAAGCTGCGCTCCACCGAGCGCTGCAGGTCCTCCAGCCGCAGCTCCGACAGGTCCACCGCCACTGTGCCCGACTCGATCTTGGACAGGTCCAGGATGTCGTTGATCAGCATCAGCAGGTCGTTGCCCGAGGAGTGGATGGTCTTGGCGTACTCGACCTGGCGCGTGGTGAGGTTGCCCTCGGCGTTCTTGCACAGCTGGTCCGACAGGATCAGCAGCGAGTTCAGCGGCGTGCGCAGCTCGTGCGACATGTTGGCCAGGAACTCCGACTTGTACTTGGAGGTCAGCGCCAGCTGCTCGGCCTTCTCCTCCAGCGCCTGGCGCGCCTGCTCCACCTCGCGGTTCTTGCGCTCCACCTCCTGGTTCTGGTGCGCCAGCAGCCGCGCCTTCTCCTGCAGCTCCTGGTTGGTCTGCTGCAGCTCGTGCGCCAGCGACTGCGACTGCTTGAGCAGGTCCTCGGTGCGGGTGTTGGCCTCGATGGTGTTGATCACAATGCCGATGGACTCGGTGAGCTGCTCCAGGAAGCCCTCGTGCACCGGGTTGAAGCGCTGCAGCGAGGCCATCTCGATCACGCCGCGCACGCGCTCCTCGAAGATGACGGGCAGCACCAGCACGTCCATCGCCGTGGTCTCCGACAGCCCGGTGGCGATGCGGAAGGAGGCCGAGGGCACGTTGGTGAGCAGCACCTTCTTCTTGTCCAGCGCGCACTGGCCCACCATGCCCTGGCCCAGCTCGATCTGCTTGCCGTGCATGCCCTGGCCGCTGGAGGCGTAGCTGGCCAGCAGCTTCAGGCGCGGCGCCTCCGCGCCGCCGCTGAGCACGTAGAACTCGGCCTGCTGCGCGCCCACCACCGAGGCCAGCTCCGACAGGATCATCCGGCCCACCGTCTCCAGGTCGCGCTGGCCCTGGAGCATGCGCGAGAACTTCGCCAGGTTGGTCTTGAGCCAGTCCTGCTCGGTGTTCTTCTGCGTGGTGTCCTTGAGGTTGCGGATCATCTCGTTGATGGTGTCTTTGAGCGCCGCCACCTCGCCCTGCGCCTCCACCGTGATGGAGCGCGTGAGGTCGCCCTTGGTCACCGCCGTCGCCACCTCCGCGATGGCGCGCACCTGCGTCGTGAGGTTGGCCGCGAGCTGGTTCACGTTCTCCGTCAGGCCCTTCCAGGTGCCCGCCGCGCCCGGCACCTTGGCCTGGTTGCCCAGCTTGCCTTCCACGCCCACCTCGCGCGCCACGGTGGTCACCTGGTCGGCGAAGGTGGCCAGGGTGTCGGTCATGGAGTTGATGGTGTCGGCCAGCGCCGCAATTTCTCCCTTGGCCTCCACGGTCAGCTTGCGCTGCAGGTCGCCGTCGGCCACGGCCGTCACCACCTTGGCGATGCCGCGCACCTGCGAGGTCAGGTTGCCGGCCATGGAGTTGACGTTGTCGGTGAGGTCCTTCCACACGCCCGACACGCCCTTGACCTGCGCCTGGCCGCCCAGCCGCCCTTCGGTGCCGACTTCGCGCGCCACGCGCGTGACCTCGGCCGCGAAGGACGAGAGCTGGTCGACCATGGTGTTGATCACGTTCTTGATCTGCAGGATCTCGCCGCGCACGTCCACGGTGATCTTCTGCGTCAGGTCGCCGCCGGCGATGGCCGCCGACACCTTCGACACGTCGCGCAGTTGCACCGTGAGGTTGGCGGCCATGGAGTTCACGCTCTCGGTGAGGTCCTTCCAGGTGCCGGCCACGCCCTGCACGTCGGCCTGGCCGCC